>NZ_JAMOHM010000005.1 GCF_024448335.1 Stutzerimonas frequens | reverse complement strand
CAGCCGAAGCCGAAGCCGAAGCCGAAGCCGAAGCCGAAGCCGAAGCCGAAGCCGAAGCCGAAGCCGAAGCCGAAGCCGAAGCCGAAGCCTGGCCTGCAGATGATTTGACGCAGCCACAAGCGCAGGAAGATTTCGATCCGGAGATGGTGGATATCTTCCTCGACGAGGCTGTGGACCTGATGGAAAGCGCTGGGCAGGCGCTGGATCGCTGGCTCGCCGATCCGTCCAACCAGATGGCGCTGTCGGCGCTGTTGCGCGATTTGCATACCCTCAAGGGTGGCGCTCGGATGGCGGCCATTCGCCCGATTGGTGATCTGGCGCACGAACTCGAGTCGCTTTACGAGGGGCTTTCCGATGGACGTTACGTCCATTCGGCCGAGCTGGCCGCGCTGCTCCAGCGCAGTCACGACCATCTGGCGCTGCAGCTCGAGCAGCTGCAGCGCCAGCAGCCAATGAGCGGTGCCGAGGCGCTGATCGATGCGATGCGGGGGTTTCGCCAGGGAGGCAGCTTTCCAGTCGAGGAAATGACACCCGAGGCTCGGCCTGACAATGGCGATCTCGATCGCGGCCCCGACATATGCCCGAGCGCAACCGATGAGCTGTCCGGCCTGCCGGAGCAGGGCGAGCTTTCCGATACTGCCGAGCTGCCATTGCCGGAGCTCGATGAGCTTACGGTAGAGCAGAGCGATGAGGATGCAGCTAGCACTGAACCGATGCCGGATCCGTTGACGTTCGTCGAGGAGGTCGAGCTGGACCTGCCTGAAACCGATGATCGTTCTGCCCCTATCGACCCGGCGGAGACCGAGGCAAGCACCCCGGCCAATGAGCGGGATCCGGAACTGGTCGAGATTTTCCTGGAGGAAGGCTTCGACCTGCTGGAGAGTGCTGCTGGCGGCCTGCAGCGCTGGATGACCGATGTCGACAACAGTTTCGAGCTCGAAGCGCTACAGCGTGACCTGCATACCCTCAAGGGCGGTGCGCGGATGGCCGATATCGGTGAGGTCGGCGACCTGGCGCACGAACTTGAATACCTGTACGAGGGGCTTTGTGCCGGCCGCTATCGGGCCAGCCCCGAGCTGTTCGGGCTGCTGCAAGCCTGTCAGGACCGACTGGCCGAGATGCTCGAGGCCGTGCGTGCTCATCAACCGTTGCCGAAAGGCGATGGGTTGATCGAAACCATCAAGGCTTTTCGCGACAGCCCCGCCGAACAGCTGAGTATGCCCAGCAGCGTGTCGCTGAAGGCCGCGCAAGACGATGCTCCACAGACTGCTGAGGCCGAAATTCTCGATATTTTCGTCGAGGAGGCCGATGATCTGCTTGAGGACATGGAGGCAGCCCTTGGTCGCTGGGATGCGTGCCGCGACGATGCTGCACCGCTGGCTGACATGCTTCGCGTTCTGCATACACTCAAGGGCGGTGCGCGCCTTGCCGGGCAGGGTGCGCTGGGCAACCTGGCGCACGATCTGGAACAGCGCCTGAGCGAGGCCCAGCAGTCGGGGGCGCCCTGGCCGGACAGCCTGTTTCTCGATGTACAACAGGGATATGACGCACTGCTGAGGGATGTCGAGCAGCTGCGCGCCGGCCTAGCGGACGATGGCGCCGAGCAACCGCAGGAGGAGCCGGTCGAGGTTGATCAACCGCTCGGCCAGCCGGCGGCATTGCTACAGCCGATTGTCGCTGCCAGCGTCCAGCCGGCTGCAAGCCCCGCTCCGGCAAAGGTGCTGCCGTTCATTCGCCGCGCGCAGCAGGCGGCTCAGGAAGCTGCCGCACGGCGCGCACCACAGGAACTGGTGAAGGTACCGGCGGAGTTGCTGGAGGGGCTGGTCAACCTGGCCGGGGAAACCTCGATCTTCCGTGGCCGGGTGGAGCAGCAGGTCAGCGACGTCGGGTTCACGCTTGGCGAGATGGAAGCGACCATCGAGCGTGTCCGCGACCAGCTTCGCCGTCTGGACACGGAAACCCAGGCGCAGATTCTCAGCCGCTATCAGGCCGAAGCCGAGCGCGCTGGCTATGACGATTTCGATCCGCTGGAGATGGACCGCCATTCGCAGCTGCAGCAGCTTTCCCGTGCGCTGTTCGAGTCGGCCTCCGACTTGCTCGACCTGAAGGAAACCCTGGCGGCGCGCAACCGAGACGCTGAAACGTTGCTGCTGCAGCAGGCGCGGGTCAATACCGAGCTTCAGGAGGGCCTCATGCGCACCCGCATGGTGCCCTTCGAGCGCCTGGTGCCGCGTCTGCGCCGGATCGTTCGGCAGGTCGCTGGCGAGCTCGGAAAACAGGTCGAATTCATGGTCGGCAACGCAACCGGGGAGATGGATCGTAGCGTTCTTGAGCGCATCGTCGCGCCTCTCGAACACATGCTGCGCAACGCCGTCGACCACGGCATCGAGTCGGTCGAGCGGCGCCGGGCCGCCGGCAAGCCCGAGCAGGGCACGATCCGTCTGGACCTGGCGCGTGAAGGTGGCGATATCCTGCTGACCCTGGCGGATGACGGTGGCGGTATCAACCTGGAGGCGGTGCGGCGCAAGGCGATCGAGCGCGGCCTGATGTCCATTGGTAGCGATCTGTCCGAGCACGAGATTCTCCAGTTCATTCTCGAAGCCGGCTTCTCCACCGCCGAGCGCGTCACGCAGATCTCCGGCCGCGGCGTCGGCATGGACGTGGTGCACTCGGAGGTCAAGCAGCTCGGCGGCTCCATGAGCATCGAATCGACCCTCGGTCAGGGCACACGCTTCCTGATTCGCCTGCCATTCACGGTGTCGGTCAACCGGGCGCTGATGGTCTATTCCGGTGAGGATCTCTATGCGATTCCGCTGAATACCATCGAGGGCATCGTACGGGTCTCGCCGTACGAGCTGGAGGCCTACTACCAGCCGGATGCACCGCGTTTCGAGTACGCCGGGCAGGCGTACGAACTGCGCTACCTCGGTGATCTGCTGAACAACGGGCAGAAGCCGAAGCTGGTCGGACAGAGTCTGCCGCTGCCGGTGATCCTGGTGCGCTCGAAAGAGCACAGCGTCGCGGTGCAGGTCGACAGCCTGGCCGGCTCCCGCGAAATCGTGGTGAAGAGCCTCGGCCCGCAGTTTGCTGGTGTACATGGCATCTCCGGCGCGACCATCCTCGGTGACGGCCGCGTGGTGGTGATTCTCGACCTGCTGGCTACCATTCGCGTGCTGCATGCCCACCAGCTCACTCAACTGCATCAGCCTCGCCTGCTCGAGCTACCGCAGGAGCCCGTCGAGACGGAGAGCGAGCGGCCAACCCTGGTCATGGTCGTCGACGACTCGGTCACCGTGCGCAAGGTGACCAGCCGTCTGCTGGAGCGCAACGGCATGAACGTGCTGACCGCCAAGGACGGAGTGGACGCTATCACCCAGCTGCAGGAGCGCAAGCCGGACATCATGCTGCTAGATATTGAAATGCCGCGCATGGACGGTTTCGAGGTGGCCACGCTGGTGCGTCACGACGAGCGTCTGAAGGACCTGCCGATCATCATGATCACCTCGCGTACAGGCGAAAAACACCGCGATCGGGCGCTCGGCATCGGTGTCAACGAGTATCTGGGTAAGCCGTATCAGGAGTCTGTCCTGCTCGAAGCCATTCAGCGCCTGGTTCACGCCGATGTCTGACGTTCTCTCTGCACGCATAGCGGTACTAGCCGACACCTCGCTGCAGCGCCATGTGCTGCAGCAGGCGCTGACCGGCAGTGGCTATCAGGTCGTGCTGAACAACGACCCGGCGCGCCTGGAGCCGGCCGACCTGGACGGTACCGAGGCCGATCTTTGGCTGGTGGACCTAGCGCAGACCGAGGATTCGCCGCTGGTGGATGCGCTCCTGGAGCGAGATACCACGCGCGTGCTGTTCGGCGAAGGGCATGCACCGGAACGGCACTCCGAATTCTACCCGCGCTGGGAGCGCAGCCTGTTCAGCAAGCTCAAGCGCCTGGTGGGGGATCCGTCGCGTGCGGTGGGACCACGCCTGGGTGTGTTGCAGGGCGACGGGCAGGGGCTCGAGCGACTGACGCTGCCGGCGGTGTTCGCCGATTCGGCGCTGCATGTAGGCGAGCCAGCAGCTCAGGTCTGGTTGCTGGCTGCCTCGCTTGGTGGGCCTGAGGCTGTGAAGGCGTTTCTCGACGCTTTGCCGGGCGGGCTGCCGGTGGGTTTCATCTATGCCCAGCACATCGAGGCCAGCTTCGAATCGGCGCTGTCCCAGGCCGTGGGCCGGCACAGCCAATGGCAGGTGCGCCAGGTCCGTCCGGGTGAGCGGGTTCGCTGCGGCGAAGTGATCATCGCGCCGATCGGCGAGGAGCTGGGGTTCGAGGCCGACGGCCGCACGCGGCTGACCGGTCGCTGCTGGCCGGAGCCGTATAGTCCGTCGATCGATCAGATGATGCTGAACCTGGCGCAGCAGTTCGGCGAACGTTGCGGCATCATCGCCTTCAGTGGCATGGGCAGCGACGGCAGCGCGGCCGCCGCCTATGCCCTGCGCCAGGGCGCCAGGGTCTGGACGCAGCGGGCCGACTCCTGCGCCTGCTCGAGCATGCCGGACAATCTTCGCGAGGGTGGCTACAGCTCCTACAGTGGCGATCCTCGCGAACTGGCCCAGGCGCTGGTCAATCATTTGGTGAATCAGGTCGGTACGACCACCACGTCTTTACTACGGAATAACTCATGAGTCAGATGGTCGTTTCTCAGGACGCGGAAAGCCTCACCGGGCTGCTGATGCCGCTTGCCGACCGCATGTTGCTGGTACCCAACGTCGCGGTGGCCGAGCTGATTCCGTACCGCGCGCCGCAGGCCGCCGAGGGCATGCCGGCCTGGTTTCTCGGTCAGGTGCAGTGGCGCGACCTGAGCCTGCCGCTGCTGTCGTTCGAGGCAGCGTCTACCGGGCAGCCGCCATCGGTTGGCCAGACTGCCCGGGTAGCTGTGCTCAACGCGGTGGGTGGGCGCGAACACGTCAAGTTCATCGCATTGCTGGTGCAGGGTATTCCGCATTCGATAAAGGTGGATACCAGTCTGGCTCGAGCGGATGCGGCGCTTGCTCCGCTGGAGCTGGACGCTGTCGACCTGGGCGATATGCAGGCGCGCATTCCCGATCTGGTCGGCCTGGAGCAGCAGCTGGCGGATGCCGGGCTGATCTGAGCACGCCTGGGTGCTAGAAGTCTCCCCATAGCTGCTGCGCCACGCTCAGCGCCACCACCGGCGCCGTTTCGGTGCGCAGAACCCGCGGCCCCAGCCGCGCCGGAAGAAAGCCCTGCCCAGCAGCCTGTTCGACTTCGCTCTGGCTCAGGCCACCCTCCGGACCGATCAAAAACGCCAGGCTTTGCGGCTTGGTATGGCTCGCCAGCGGCTCGGCCACCGGGTGCAGCACGAGCTTGAGGTCGGCCTCGACGGCCAGCCAGTCGCGAAGCGCAACCGGTGAATGGATGATCGGCAGGACCGAACGGCCACACTGCTCGCAGGCGCTGATGGCGATCTGCCGCCAGTGGGCCAGACGCTTGTCGGCCCGCTCATCGTTGAGGCGCACTTCACACCGCTCGCTGATTAGCGGCGTGATCTCGCTGACGCCTAGCTCGGTGGCCTTCTGGATCGCCCAGTCCATGCGCTCGCCGCGCGACAGGCCCTGCCCGAGGTGTATCTGCAGCGGTGATTCCGGCATCCCGGCCAGGCGTTCGTGCAACTCGACGCTAACGCGCTTCTTGCCGACCTCCGTCAGCTCGCCGCGATACTCCTGGCCGCTGCCATCAAAAAGCTGCACCACGCTGCCGGTCGACAGGCGCAGGACTCGCCCGATGTAGTGGGCCGCCGCCTCGGGGAGTGCATGCTGGCCGAGGGAAAGGGGGGCGTCGACGAAGAAGCGGGATAGGCGCATAGGGCAACGGCAGGGCGAGGTGGATGAGGCTGCAAGTCTAAAGCATCGGCGGTCCGGTCAGCAGACCGCCGCACACTTACGTGACTTCAGCCCGGATCGCGGAAATCCGGATACGGCCCCGCCGGCACCGAAACCTGTGCACTGTCGCGCGTGGCGATGTCGATACCCTCGCTGGCCACGGTGGCGAGAAAATCGATCTGTTCTTCAGTAATGCAATACGGCGGCAGGAAATACACCACGCTACCGAGCGGCCGCAGCAGGGCGCCGCGCTGCAGTGCGTGCTCATAGACCTTGAGGCCGCGACGCTCCTGCCACGGATAGGCCGCGCGAGTGGGCTTGTCCTGCACCATTTCAATGGCCAGTGCCATGCCGGTCTGGCGCACCTCGGCCACGTGCGGGTGATCGGCCAGGTGCGCGGTGGCGCTGGCCATGCGCGCGGCCAGGGCCCTGTTCGCTTCGATGACATTGTCCTCGGCGAAAATGTCCAGCGTCGCCAGCGCGGCGGCACAGGCCAGCGGGTTGCCGGTGTAGGTGTGCGAATGGAGGAAGGCTCGTAGGGTCGAGTAGTCGTCGTAGAACGCCTGGTACAGCTTGTCTGTGGTGAGCACCGCAGCCATCGGCAGGTAGCCGCCGGTAAGGGCCTTGGACAGGCAGAGGAAATCCGGTGTGATGCCGGCCTGCTCGCAGGCGAACATGGTGCCGGTGCGACCGAAGCCGACGGCGATCTCGTCATGGATGAGGTGTACCTCGTAGCGGTCGCAGGCTTCGCGCAGCAGCTTGAGGTAGACCGGGTGATACATGCGCATGCCGCCGGCGCCTTGGATCAGCGGTTCGACGATGACCGCGGCGATGTCCTGATGATGCTCGGCCAGGGTCTGCTCCATGTGCGCGAACATCTGCCGCGAATGCTCTTCCCAGCTCATGCCCTCGGGGCGCAGGTAGCAGTCCGGGCTCGGCACCTTGAAGGTGTCCAGCAGCAGAGGCTTGTAGGTGTCGGTGAAGAGCGCGACGTCGCCCACCGACATGGCGGCAACGGTTTCGCCGTGATAGCTGTTGGTCAGCGTGACGAAGCGCTGTTTGCGCTCGCGGCCACTGTTGCGCCAGTAGTGGAAGCTCATCTTCAGCGCCACCTCGATGCCGGTGGAGCCGTTGTCGGTGTAGAACACGCGCTCCAGGCCGGCCGGCGTCAAGGCGACCAGCCGCTCCGACAGTTCCACCACCGGCTGGTGGCTGAAGCCGGCGAGCATCACGTGCTCGAGCTGGTCGACCTGGTCCTTGATGCGTTGGTTGATGCGCGGGTTGGCATGGCCGAACACGTTGACCCACCAGGAACTCACCGCGTCCAGGTAACGCTTGCCGTCGAAATCCTCCAGCCACACGCCGTCGCCGCGGCGGATGGGGATCAGCGGTAACTGCTCGTGGTCCTTCATCTGGGTGCAGGGATGCCAGAGCACGGCGAGGTCGCGTTGCATCCAGCTGTCGTTCAGGCTCATGGTTGGTCCTCCGCAGTGAGTCGCGAAGCCTAGCAGAACTTGCAAGTGACACTCGATGCGATCAGTTATCGATTTACTCGATGCTTCAAAGCGAAAAAATGCGCTCTATTCCGATAGGTAACCGGCTAGGCTTCTAACCCTCGAAATTGAAGGATGGATTCGATGCGCTGGCGCAACTCTTCCACGCACTACGGGCTGACCAGTATCGCGTTGCACTGGCTGGTGGCCGTCGCGGTCTTCGGATTATTCGCCCTGGGCTTCTGGATGGTCGGGCTTAACTACTACAGCAGCTGGTACCGCACCGCGCCGGACCTGCACAAGAGCATTGGCATCGTGTTGTTTCTGATCATGCTGCTGCGGATGCTCTGGCGCTTCATCAGTCCGGCACCGGGGCCGTTGGCAAGCCAGGGCCGGCTAACTCAGAGGGCTGCCAAGCTTGGGCATGGGCTGCTCTACCTCGGCCTGTTCGTCGTCATGATCTCCGGCTACCTGATTTCCACTGCCGACGGCCGGCCAATCGGTGTGTTCGGCCTGTTCGACGTGCCGGCGCTCATCACCTCCATTCCGGACCAGGCCGATCGCGCCGGGCTGGTTCACGAGTATGTCGCCTGGGCGCTGGTGATCTTTGCCGTCGTACATGCCCTGGCCGCGCTCAAGCACCATTTCATCGACCGCGATGCGACGCTCAGGCGCATGCTCGGTTTCAATGCCGATTAATCATCAAAGACAGGAGAATCACTGATGCTCAAGAAAACCCTCGCGGCACTGATCCTTGGGTCCGCACTGGTCGGCGGCCAGGCATTCGCGGCCGATTACGCCATCGACAAGGAAGGCCAGCATGCCTTCGTCAACTTCAAGATCAGCCACCTTGGTTACAGCTGGCTGTGGGGCACCTTCAACGACTTCGACGGCGACTTCAGCTTCGATGCGGCCAAGCCGGAGGAGAGCAAGGTCAACGTCACGCTGAAGACCGCCAGCGTCGACACCAATCATGCCGAGCGTGACAAGCATCTGCGCAGCGATGACTTCCTCAATGTCGCCAAGCACCCGACGGCCACCTTCGAGTCGACGTCGGTGAAGTCCACCGGCGAGGGCACCGCCGACATCACCGGCAACCTGACCCTCAACGGCGTGACCAAGCCGGTGGTGATCGCCGCCAGGTTCATTGGCGAAGGCAAGGACCCGTGGGGTGGCTATCGTGCCGGCTTCGAAGGCAGCACGACGCTGACCCTCAAGGACTTCGACATCAAGATGGATCTCGGCCCTGCCTCGCAGACGGTCGACCTGATCATCTCCGTCGAAGGTGTGCGCAAGTAAGCCCTGTTTCGGGTTGACGAACGCCGGCACCACGCCGGCGTTCTGCTTTGCGAAGGTCGCTCACCGCTGACTGGACAGGACACACCGCAATGTCTGGAATGCACGTTTCGCAACATTTAACCGGGTCAGTGGGAGGTTTTGGCGGTTTACAGACAGTGATGGATGTAAGTATATTCCGGTCCATTCTGCTATCCGCATCTGCGGCGTGCTTTGCTCATTCCCGCCTGCCGGTTTTCAAGAGGTCTATCCATGTCGATCAAGTCAGCCAGTGCTGCCCTGATGTCCATTCTCGCCGTGGCTGTTTTCCTGGCCGGCTGCCAGGAGGAAACCGCGCCACCGGCGCAGCAGAAGCCCAAGGTAGGCATCGTGACCGTGCAGACGGAACCGTTCGCGGTGACCACTGATCTGCCTGGCCGCACACGCGCCTACCGCATTGCCGAAGTACGGCCCCAGGTCAATGGCATCATCCAGAAGCGTCTGTTCACCGAAGGCAGTGACGTCAAGGCCGGGCAGCAGCTGTACCAGATCGATGCCTCGGTCTATGAAGCTACCCTGAAAAGCGCTCAGGCCAGCCTGGCTTCCAGCAAGTCGCTGGCTGACCGCTATGCCGAGCTGGTCAAGGATCAGGCTGTCAGCAAGCAGGCCTATGACGAGGCCCGCGCAGCCAGCCTGCAGGCCGAAGCGGAGCTGGAGCGCGCGCGCATCGACCTGCGCTACACCAAGGTGCTGGCGCCCATCTCCGGCCGCATTGGCCGTTCCGCCGTCACCGAAGGTGCGCTGGTCAGCAATGGCCAGGCGCAGGAGCTGGCGACCATTCAGCAGCTCGATCCGATTTATGTCGATGTCACCCAGCCTGCCCGTGATCTCTTGGCGCTGCGCCGCGATCTGGCCGAAGGCCGGCTGCAGAAGTCCGGCGAGAACGCCGCGCGGGTCAGCCTGAAACTGGAAGATGGCAGCGATTACGGCCATGAGGGCAAGCTCGAATTCAGCGAAGTGACGGTCGACCCTGGTACCGGCTCGGTGACCCTGCGCGCCGTCTTCCCCAATCCGGACAAGATTCTGTTGCCGGGCATGTTCGTCCATGCGCAGCTGGTGGCAGGCCTCAAGAGCGAGGCGATGCTGGTGCCGCAGCAAGGCGTGACACGCAACGCCAAGGGTGAACCGACCGCGATGGTGGTCAACGCGGAGAACAAGGTCGAGCTGCGCACGATCAAGACCGAGCGCGCGGTCGGCAACCGCTGGCTGGTCGGCGATGGCTTGCAGCCCGGTGATCGCGTGATCACCGAGGGGTTGCAGTTCATCCAGCCGGGTGTGGAGGTCGAGGTGGCGCCGGCGACCAACGTCGATAATCGGGGGGTGAGCGCACAGCCCCAAGGCCAAGAAGGCTGAGGGGTTACTAGTTCATGTCCAGATTTTTCATCGACCGGCCGATCTTCGCCTGGGTAATCGCCCTGGTGATCATGCTCGCCGGCGGCCTGTCCATCCTCAAGCTGCCGGTCAACCAGTACCCGAGCATCGCCGCGCCTGCCGTCGGCATCTCCGTCAGCTATCCGGGCGCCTCGGCGCAGACGGTGCAGGACACCGTGGTGCAGGTCATCGAGCAGCAGCTCAACGGCATCGACGGGCTGCGCTACATCTCCTCGGAAAGCAACTCCGACGGCAGCATGTCGATCACCGTGACCTTCGATCAGGGCACCAATCCCGATATCGCCCAAGTCCAGGTGCAGAACAAGCTGCAGCTGGCGACCCCGTTGCTGCCGCAGGAAGTCCAGCAGCAGGGCATCCGTGTGACCAAGGCGGTGCGCAACTTCCTGATCGTCATCGGCCTGGTCTCCACCGACGGCAGCCTCGACCAGCGTGACCTGGCGAATTACATCGTCGCCAACATGCAGGACCCGATCTCGCGGACCAAGGGTGTGGGCGACTTCCAGGTGTTCGGTGCCCAGTACGCGATGCGCATCTGGCTCGACCCGGCCAAGCTGAACAACTTCAGCCTGACACCGGTGGATGTCAGCGCGGCGATCCAGGCACAGAACGTCCAGGTCTCGTCCGGCCAGCTCGGTGGTTTGCCGGCGCTGCCGGGCCAGCAGCTCAATGCCACGGTTATCGGCAAGACTCGTCTGCAGACTCCTGAGCAGTTCCGCAACATCCTGCTCAAGGTCAACGCCGACGGCTCGCAGGTGCGCCTGGGTGATGTCGCCAAGGTCGAGCTGGGCGGTGAGAACTACTCGGTCAGCGCGCATTTCAACGGCAAGCCGGCTGCCGGCCTGGCGTTGAAACTGGCCACCGGCGCCAACGCGCTGGATACCGTCGAAGGCGTGCGCAAGACCATCGACGAGCTCAAGCCGTTCTTCCCGCCGGGCGTCGAGGTGGTCTATCCGTACGACACCACGCCGGTCATTTCCGCATCCATCACCGGGGTCATGCACACGCTGCTCGAGGCGTTCGTGCTGGTGTTCCTGGTGATGTACCTGTTCCTGCAGAACTTCCGCGCGACGCTGGTGCCGACGCTGGCGGTGCCGGTGGTGCTGCTGGGTACCTTCGGCGTGCTGGCGGTGTTTGGCTTCAGCATCAACACGTTGACCATGTTCGCCATGATCCTGGCGATCGGCCTGCTAGTGGACGACGCCATCGTGGTGGTGGAAAACGTCGAGCGGGTGATGCGCGAGGAGGGCCTCTCGCCGCTGGAAGCCACGCGCAAGTCCATGGGCCAGATCCAGGGCGCGCTGATCGGCATCGGCGTGGTGCTGTCGGCGGTACTGCTGCCGATGGCCTTCTTCGGCGGATCGACCGGGGTCATCTACCGGCAGTTCTCGATCACCATCGTATCGGCGATGGTGCTCTCGGTGCTGATGGCGCTGATCTTCACTCCGGCCCTCTGCGCGACGCTGCTCAAGCCGATCGACAAGGATGACCATCACGAGAAGCGCGGTTTCTTCGGCTGGTTCAATCGCACCTTCGATCGTAGCGTCAACGGCTACGAGCGGGGCGTACGGGGCGTGCTCAAGCGCAAGGCGCCATTCCTGCTGCTCTACGTGCTGATCGTCGGCGTGATGGTGGTGCTGTTCAGCCGCATCCCGACCGCGTTCCTGCCCGAAGAGGATCAGGGTGTACTGTTCGCCCAGGTGATGACACCGTCGGGCTCGACTGCCGAACGCACCCAGCAGAGCATCGACGCCATGCGTCGCTACCTCTTGGAAGAAGAAGGCGACATCGTCCGTTCGGTGTTCACCGTGACCGGCTTCAGTTTTGCCGGCCGGGGCCAGAGTTCGGGTATCGCCTTCATCGGCCTCAAGCCGTGGAGCGAGCGCACCGACAAAGAAGACAGCGTATTCGCCCTGGCGCAGCGGGCGCAGCAGCATTTCGCCAGTTTCCGCGACGCCCAGGTGTTCGCCTTCGCGCCGCCGGCGGTGATGGAGCTGGGTAACGCCACCGGCTTCAACCTGTACCTGCAGGATCGCGCCGGTGTCGGCCAGCAGGTGCTGCAGCAGGCGCGGGACAAGTTCCTGCAGCTGGCCAGCCAGAGCCCGGTGCTGACCCGCGTGCGGCCCAACACCCTGCGCGACGAGCCGCAGTATCAGATCCTCATCGACGACGAGAAGGCGCGTGTGTTGGGCATTTCCCTGGCAGATATCAACAGCACGCTGTCGATCGCTTGGGGTGGTCGCTACGTCAACGACTTCATCGACCGCGGTCGGGTGAAGAAGGTCTACCTGCAGGGCATCCCCAGTGCGCGGATGAATCCCGAGGACCTGGAGAAGTGGTACGTGCGCAACGATGCTGGCGAGATGGTGCCGTTCAGTGCCTTCGCCACGGGCGAGTGGACCTACGGCTCGCCGAAGCTGTCGCGTTTCAACGGCGTAAGTGCGATCGAGATGCTCGGCGAGCCGGCACCTGGCTACAGCTCGGGCGATGCCATGGCCGAGGTGGAGCGCATCGCCGCTCAGCTGCCGCCGGGGGTGGGCTATTCCTGGACCGGGCAATCCTATGAGGAGCGGCTGGCAGGCTCGCAGACGCTGGCGCTCTATGCCCTGTCGCTGCTGGTGGTGTTCCTCTGCCTGGCGGCCTTGTACGAGAGCTGGTCGATTCCGTTCTCGGTCATGCTGGTGGTGCCGCTGGGTATTGTTGGGGCGCTTGCCTTCACGCTGGCGCGTGGATTGTCCAACGAGGTGTTCTTCCAGGTCGGTCTGGTCACCACTATCGGCCTGTCGGCGCGTAACGCGATCCTCATCGTCGAGTTCGCCAAGGCGCTGCACGAGCAGGGCATGAGCTATGCGGACGCCGCCTTGCGTGCCTGCCGTATGCGTCTGCGCCCGATCATCATGACCTCCCTGGCGTTCATTCTCGGCGTGGTGCCGCTCGCCATCGCCTCCGGCGCGGGTGCCGGCAGCAAGCACGCCATCGGTACCGGGGTGATCGGCGGCATGCTCACCGCGGCGGTGCTGGCAATCTTCTGGATTCCGTTGTTCTACGTGATGATCTGCTCGTTCTTCGATCGCACGGATTCCGCCAGCGAAGGTGTGAAGGAGGATTCGTTGTGAACAAGTCTCTGTTGAGTCTCGCGCTCGTGGCGGCGCTGAGTGGCTGCTCGCTGATCCCCGAGTATCAGCGTCCGGATGCGCCGGTCCCGGCCGACTGGCCGCAGGGCGAAGCCTATTCGAAGGCATCCCCCGAGGCTCGGGCGCAGGCGCTCGGCTGGCGCGAGTTCTTCCGTGATCCGGCGCTGCAGCAGCTGATCGAGGTCGCGCTGGAGAACAACCGCGACCTGCGCGTCGCCGCGCTGAACGTCGATGCCTACCGTGCGCTTTACCGCGTGCAGCGCGCCGATGTGCTGCCGGCGGTGAGCGCCGATGGCGCTGGCACCCGCAGCCGTACACCGGGCGATCTGAACATGAGCGGCGAGCCGGCCATCAGCAGTCAGTACAGCGCCACCTTCGGCGTGTCCTGGGAGCTGGATCTGTTCGGCCGCCTGCGCAGCCTGCGCGACCAGGCCCTGGAAGAGTTCTTCGCCAGCGAGGCCGCGCAGCGCAGCACGCAGATCAGCCTGATCGCCAGTGTCGCCAATGCCTGGCTGACGTTGCAGGCCGATCAGGCGCTGCTGCAGGTCACCCGCGATACGCTCAAGACCTACGAGGAAAGCCTGGGCCTGACTCAGCGCAGCTTCGATGTCGGTGTCGCCTCGGCGCTGGAGCTGCGCCAGGCGCGCAGTGCAGTGGACAGTGCGCGGGTGAGTATCGAGCAGTACACGCGTCTGGTGGCGCAGGATCGCAACGCACTGACGTTGTTGCTGGGGCAGGCATTGCCGACCGGTCTGCCGGCAGACGATCGGTTGGAGCGGACCCAGCTGGCACCGTTGCCGGTCGGACTGCCCTCGGATCTGCTGCAGCAGCGCCCTGACATCCTGCAGGCGGAGTATCAGCTGCGCGCGGCCAACGCCAGCATCGGCGCGGCGCGCGCGGCCTTCTTCCCGCGCATCAGCCTGACCGGTGCGGCAGGTACCGCCAGCCGTGAGCTGTCCGGCTTGTTCGACGGCGGTTCCGGTTACTGGAGTTTCTCGCCGAGCATCAGCGTGCCGATCTTCAATGCCGGCCAGTTGCGGGCGAATCTGGACTACGCAGAGATCAGCAAGAACATTCAGGTGGCGCAGTACGAGAAGGCGATCCAGACCGCATTCCGCGAAGTGGCCGATGGCCTCGCGGCGCAGGCCACCTACACCCGCCAGGTGCAGGCGCAGCGCGATCTGCTGGCGACCAGCGAGGACTACTACAACCTTGCCGAGCGCCGTTATCGCACAGGCGTGGACAGCTATCTGACCGTGCTCGATGCGCAGCGCCAGTTGTTCAGTGTGCAGCAGCAGCTGATCAGCGATCGCCTCGCGCAGATGACCAGCGAGGTCAATCTGTTCAAGGCCCTGGGCGGTGGCTGGCAGGAAACGCTGCAGGCGGCGCCCGCCGAGGGCTGAGTGACATCGACGGCTGTCCCCGGTCCTGGGGAATGGTCGTCGAGTGGATAAAAAAACGCCGCCCGATGGGCGGCGTTTTCGTTCCGGGCGCGCGGCTCAGGCCTCGCGGTTGCGCGTCAGCAGCGCCGGCTTTTCGCCACGCGGGCGAGACGGCAGCTGCTCGAGCTGCTCCAGGCTCGGCAGGCGGTCGATCTTCGATTCCTTGTGGATGATCACCGGCTGCTTCTCGCGCGGCTTGGCCGCTTCCTGGCGCGTGACGACCGGTTCATCGATGCGCCGGCCTTCGTTCTTGCGTCGTGGCTGACCGTTGCGTGGCTGGCCATTGCGCGCAGTCTGGCCCTGGCCCGCAGCCGAACGCTTGCCCTTGCCGCCCGCTGCGCCGCCGCCATTGCGCGCGCCTCCGGCTGCGCGCGGTGCGGAGCCGGGCTGGGCCTGGCCGCCGGAGCGACGTCCGCGGTTCTGCTTGTTCTGATAGGGGCTCACGTAGTCCACCCGGTTGCCGAAGTTGTCCACCTCGTCATCGAGGAACTCGTCCGGCGCCCGGTCCGGTGGCAGCTGGGGCGGCCCGGCGACGACCGGGCCCTGGGCGGCCGCGCCATCACGGGCGGGCTTGCGCGCCTTGCTCTTGCTGCGGCGGTTGCGCTCCTTCTGCTCGCCGCCCTTTTCTGCCGGCTTGTCGCGTTCGCCACGTGCCTTGCGCTCGCCACGCTGCGGGCGCGGTTGGCGGGGCTCGCGTACTTCCGGCTTCTCGGCTTCGATGCTGCTGGCATCGAAGCCCTGCAGATCGCCATCCGGAATGCGCTGCTTGGTCATGCGCTCGATGCCCTTGAGCAGCTTTTCCTCGTCCGGCGCCACCAGCGAAATGGCTTCACCGCTGCGCCCGGCACGGCCGGTGCGGCCGATGCGGTGCACATAGTCTTCCTCGACATTGGGCAGCTCGAAGTTGACCACATGCGGCAGCTGATCGATGTCCAGGCCGCGGGCAGCGATATCGGTGGCCACCAGAATGCGCACCTGGTTGGCCTTGAAGTCGGCCAGGGCCTTGGTGCGCGCGTTCTGGCTCTTGTTGCCGTGAATCGCGGCAGCCGGCAGGCCGTGCTTCTCCAGGTACTCGGCCAGGCGGTTGGCGCCGTGCTTGGTACGGGTGAAGACCAGCACCTGTTCCCAGGCGCCCTGGGTGATCAGGTGGGCGAGCAGGGCGCGCTTGTGACTGGCGGCGACGCGGAACACGCGCTGTTCGATGCGCTCGACTGTGGTGTTCGGCGGGGTGACCTCGATGCGCTCCGGATTGTGCAAGAGCTTGCCGGCGAGGTCGGTGATGTCCTTGGAGAAGGTGGCCGAGAACAGCAGGTTCTGGCGCTTGGCCGGCAGCTTGGCCAGGACCTTCTTGACGTCATGGATGAAGCCCATGTCGAGCATGCGGTCGGCTTCGTCGAGGACGAGGATTTCCACGTGCGACAGGTCGATGGCCTTCTGGTTGGCCAGGTCGAGCAGGCGACCGGGGCAGGCCACCAGCACGTCGACGCCCTTGGCGACGGCCTGGATCTGCGGGTTCATGCCGACGCCGCCGAAGATCACCGCGCTTTTCAGCGGCAGGTCGCGGGCGTAGATCTTGAAGCTGTCGTGAACCTGGGCGGCGAGTTCGCGGGTCGGTGTCAGCACCAGCACGCGCGGCTGCTTCGGGCCGTAGCGATGTTCACGGTCCGGGTGACCACCCGGAAACAGCAGTTCGAGTACCGGCAGGGCGAAGCCGCCTGTCTTGCCGGTTCCGGTCTGGGCGGCGACCATCAGGTCACGGCCTTGCAACACGGCGGGAATGGCCCGCTGTTGCACGGGAGTAGGCTGGGTGTAACCGGCGGCCTCGACGGTACCGGCCAAAGCCTCGGAGAGACCGAGGGAAGCAAAGGACATGAGTAATCCTGTCTTGTAAGGGGCGATGCCCTGGGATGATCATGCCTGGCCCGAATCGCGACTGGCGTGCGATCCCGTCCGGTCCTGCCGCGCATGGTGATGGCGACATCCGGGCGTAAGCCTGGCGGAAGCGCGGAGTATAACAGAGCCTGTTAACGCCGCATTGCTCTGACAGTGTCGCAGGTCACGGGTTCATTAGCCAGCTCCGTATTTCCCCGGAGCTGGCCGGAACTCAACGCGACAGCCCGAGGTTGTTCCAGATCGCCAGGCTCGGTTCGGCCTGGTTCAGCGTGTAGAAGTGCAGGCCCGGGGCGCCGCCGGCCAGCAGCTTCTGGCACATCTCGGTGATCACCTGCTCGCCGAAGGCCTGGATGCTCTGCATGTCGTCGCCGTAGGCTTCGAGCTGCTTGCGTACCCAGCGCGGAATCTCCGCACCGCAGGCATCGGAGAAACGCGCCAGCTTGCTGTAGTTGGTGATCGGCATGATGCCGGGCACCACTGGCGTTTCCACCCCGAGCTTGCGCACGCGCTCGACGAAGTAGAAATAGCAGTCGGCATTGAAGAAGTACTGGGTGATTGCACTGTCGGCGCCGGCCTTGGCCTTGCGCACGAAGTTGGCCAGGTCGTCCTCGAAGTTGCGCGCCTGGGGATGCATCTCCGGATAGGCGGCGATCTCGATATGGAAGTGGTCACCGGTTTCGGCGCGGATGAACTCCACCAGCTCATTGGCGTAGCGCAGCTCGCCGCTGGCCATGCCCATACCCGACGGCAGATCGCCGCGCAGGGCGACGATGCGCTTGATGCCGGCACTCTTGTAGAGGTTCAGCAGCTCGCGCAGCTCGGCTTTGGTGTCGCCGACACAGGAAAGGTGCGGCGCGGTGGGGATCTTCACCTCACCGTCGAGTTGCAGCACGGTGTTCAGGGTGCGGTCGCGCGTCGAGCCACCGGCACCGTAGGTGCAGGAGAAGAAGTCGGGCTGATAGCCTGCCAGCTGGCGGGCCACGTTCAGCAGTTTTTCATGCCCGGCTTCGGTCTTGGTGGGGAAGAACTCGAAGCTGATGGACGGGCGGTTCGAAGAGGTCATACAGAAATTCCTTGAGCTGCACGTCGCCGACCCCGAGCGCCAGGGCTCAGTGGTCGGCGGCATGACCTGCTTAGTAGCGGTAGCTGTCCGGCTTGAACGGACCTTCGACGGTCACGCCGATGTACTCGGCCTGCTTGGCGGTCAGCTGGGTGACCACACCACCGAAGCCCTTGACCATCTCCAGCGCCACTTCCTCGTCGAGCTTCTTCGGCAAGACCATGACGGTGACGTTCTGGGTCTTCTCGGCCACCGGCAGGTCGGCGAACTTCTCGTTGTAGAGGTGGATCTGCGCGAGCACCTGGTTGGCGAAGGAGCCGTCCATGATCCGGCTCGGGTGACCGGTGGCGTTGCCCAGGTTCACCAGACGGCCTTCGGCGAGCAGGATCAGATAGTCATCATTGGCCGGATCGACGCTCTTGCCGGTGCGGTGGATCTTGTGCACCTGCGGCTTGACCTCTTCCCAGCCCCAGTTCTGGCGCATGAAGGCGGTGTCGATCTCGTTGTCGAAGTGACCGATGTTGCACACCACGGCGCGCTTCTTCAGCGCCTTGAGCATGCCGGCGTCGCACACATTGACGTTACCGGTCGTGGTGACGATCAGGTCGATCTTGCCCAGCAGCGCGGCATCGACGCTGGCTTCGGTGCCGTCGTTGATGCCGTTCTTGTAGGGGGAAACCAGCTCGAAGCCGTCCATGCAGGCCTGCATGGCGCAGATCGGGTCGACCTCGGAGACCTTGACGATCATGCCTTCCTGGCGCAGCGACTGTGCCGAGCCCTTGCCCACGTCGCCGTAGCCGATGACCAGCGCCTGCTTGCCGGAGAGCAGGTGATCGGTGGCGCGCTTGATGGCGTCGTTGAGGCTGTGGCGGCAGCCGTACTTGTTGTCGTTCTTGCTCTTGGTGACCGAGTCGTTGACGTTGATCGCCGGCACTTTCAGGGTGCCGCCCTTGAGCATGTCGAGCAGGCGGTGCACACCGGTGGTGGTTTCCTCGGTGATGCCGTGCACGTGCTCAAGTACCTGCGGGTACTTGTCATGCAGGATCTGGGTCAGGTCGCCACCATCATCGAGCACCATGTTGGCGTCCCACGGCAGACCGTCCTTGAGGATGGTCTGCTCGATGCACCACTCGTATTCCTCCTCGGTCTCGCCCTTCCAGGCGAATACCGGGATGCCAGCGGCGGCGATGGCGGCAGCGGCCTGATCCTGGGTGGAGAAGATGTTGCAGGACGACCAGCGCACTTCGGCGCCGAGGGCGATCAGCGTCTCGATCAGCACCGCGGTCTGGATGGTCATGTGGATGCAGCCGAGGATTTTCGCGCCCTTGAGCGGCTGCTCGGCGGCGTACTTCTTGCGCAGGCCCATCAGGGCGGGCATTTCCGATTCGGCGATGATGATCTCGCGGCGGCCCCAGGCGGCCAGGGAAATGTCGGCGACCTTGAAGTCGGTGAAACCGGCAGGCGTCATGACAGCACTCATCGAAGAGTTCTCCATTCGTATAGATGCGAATGGGCGCCGTTGATGCGTTCTAGGAAACGCCCCATCCGAGCCTGACAGGCCCGCTCTGTGACAGAGCAACCTGCTGCAGCGCCCCTCGGACGGGTGGCGGGCACGATCGAAGCGGAGTCGATCGCGTGAAGCCCGGCGATTATAGCGATGACCGCCGGCAATCCCAAGCTGTCCGTCAGTAAGTGCTGGCCGAGCTGCCGCGGCAGATTCGTCGGACCAGCCGGCCGATGCTCAGCCCTTGCACCAGGATCGAGAACAGGACGACCAGGTAGGTGATGTTGAGCAGCAGGTTGCGCTCTTCGCTGGCCGGCAGTGCCAGGACCAGCGCGACCGAGATGCCGCCGCGCAATCCGCCCCAGGTCAGGATGCGTACGGTGCCGGCAGGCAAAGCGCGGCCTGCAGCACGCAACGCCAGCGCTGCCGGGCCGACTGCGGCGAGGCGTGTGGTCAGTATCAACAGCGTCACGCAGAGGGCGATCAGCAGGTACTGGGCACTGAACGGTAGCAGCACCAGTTCCATGCCGATCAGCACGAACAGCACGGCATTGAGGATTTCGTCCAGCAGCTCCCAGAAATTGTCCAGGTTTTCCCGCGTATGCCTGGACATTGCATGGCGTCGGCCCTGATTGCCGATGATCAGCCCGGCTACGACCATGGCGATCGGGCCGGATACGTGCAGATGTGTCGCCAGCGTGTAACCGCCCAGCACCAACGCGAGCGTCAGCAGGACCTCGACCTGATACTGGTCGATGCTCTTGAGCAGGGCGAAGGTCAGCGCCCCGAGCAGGGCGCCGAGCAGAATACCGCCTCCGGCTTCCTCGACGAACAGCCAGAGCGCCTCGCCAGCCCCCGGCGCCTCTCCGCGCGCCAGCACGCCGAGCAGCACGGTGAACACCACCACCGCGACGCCGTCATTGAACAGCGACTCCCCGACAATGGTGGTCTCCAGCGCCTTGGGTGCGCCCGCCGAGCGCATGATGCCGAGCACGGCAATCGGGTCGGTCGGCGAGATCAGTGCGCCGAACAGCAGGCAGAAGATCAGCGGCGGCTGCAGCCCGAACAGCCCGAAGATCCACCAGCTGCCCAGGCCGATCACAGCGGTGGAGAACAGCACGCCGACCGTCGCCAGCAGGCCGATGGCCCAGCGCCGGGCGCGCAGATCGGCCAGATTGATGTGCAGTGCGCCGGCGAACAGCAGAAACGACAGCATGCCGTCCATCAGCAGGTGATTGAAGTCGATCCGCCCGACCAGCGCCTCGATGCGTTGCTCGAGCAGTGGCAGGCCGAGCATGGCCAGACCGTGCAACAACAAGGAGAACAGCAGCGCGGTAGCCATCACGCCGATGGTCGGGGGCAGGCCGATGAAGCGGTAATTGACGTAGGCGAGCAGCGCCGTGAGGCTGATGAATATTGCGGCGAGTTCGAGCATGAAACCCTCGCATGAGGTCGGTGATGCAAGGGTGGACTCGCCAGGTACGCGATTGGTGCCGGCTGCGCCCGGCTTTGCCGGCCAGGCGGTGGGTGACGAACTCAGCGCAGGGCGCGGCGTCGAACCAGAAGGTTCGGTGAACCTTGCCGGGCGAAACCGTTTCAGGAGACCGCCATGAACCCTATGCTTCGCTTAGCGCCCGTGTTACTTGTCGGCGCTTTCAGCCTGCCTGCCGCTGCCAAATCCTGCTATGTGCACAGCGAAACCTCCGGTGCGGTTCCTGCGCCAGTGGTGACCGAGCAGTGTTTCGAATTCCACGGCGTGGACAAGGACGACGCCATCGACTGGGTCTGCCAGGACAACGAGGCCGTGAGAAATTCGCGCCGCGAGCTTCGCGACAGCTGTCCCGACGGCCACTTCGGTGTCTGCACCGCGCCGATGACGGCGGAAACGCTGGCCAACGAGCGTGCCACCGGATCCCAGGCGAAGAACGGTACCTTGCCCAGCCAGGTGGGCGGTGATGCGACGATCGTCACCTATCACTATCACGCCAGTGATCGGGCCCAGGCCAAGATCGATTGCGAAAGCGCTGGCGGCAGCTGGTCGCAATAGCCTGCCGAGCAATCTTTGCTGACGAAGTCGAAATCCGACTGATTTGTTCAGCCGCGCATGGACGGGGATAATCCCGCGCTTTGCATCGACGAGTGGTTGAACCATGAAGCTGAGTTTGCTGAGCCTGCCCCTGCTTGCTGTCCTGGCGCTGACGGGCTGCGATCGGGTCGATCCCAATTCGCCGCTGGGCAAGCGCAAGGCGATCTATCAGGCAATGCTCGATACCAAGGAAGACCTGGGCGGAATGTTGCGCGGGCGCATTCCCTTCGATGGCAACGCCTTTCGCTCCGGTGCGGTCAAGCTGGACGAGCTTTCGCGGCAGCCGTGGCACCATTACCCCGAGGTGAAGGAAGAACAGAGCGATGCGCGCGACGACGTTTGGCAGCGTCAGGAACGCTTCAACGAGCTGGCACGTGCGCTGGAGGCCGAAACGGCCGCGCTGGTCGAAGTGACCACGGCTGCGCCGGTCACGGCCGAGGGTGTGGCGCCGGCGTTCCAGCGCGTCGAGGATGCCTGCGAGACCTGCCACAAGGAATTTCGTGCCTATTGAGGTGAGTCATTGGCGCAGCGCCTCGAGCTTTTCCCGGGACTTGGCCAGCTGATTGCGGCGCAGCTCGATCAGCTGCGCATCGCCGGTACCCAGCGCCTGGCGTAACAGCGTTTCGCGCCGCTCCACCTCACCATAGACGCGCTCGTACTCGACCTGCCGCGGATGCAGCGCGACCAGGCCCTGGCATTGCTCGGTCAGGGTCTGCAGCTCGTGGTTGAGCTGCGTCTGTTGCAGCTTGTCGCCCTGCAGGCGTGCCTGTTGCAGCTGCTCGCCCAGCGCCTGACGCTCGGTCTGGCACCGGCTCTCGACGGTCGAAGGGGCTGCCAGCAGCGGGCTGATGACGGCCGTACCGATCAGCAGGGCAAATGGCCAATGTCGCAAAGACATGCCTCGCCTCCATGATTGTTATTCAGCCTCTATCGACAGCTGGGTGGGGCGAAAGTCCCTCAGGTACCCGGAATGCCGACGACCCGTAGCCTTTCACGCAGCGCTTGCAGTTCGGGTTCGCGAAAGAATGCCTGAAGCTGTTTCGCTCGCGCCGGTCCCACGCCGGCTTCGACCTGCCATTGCGCCGGGTCCCGCGCTGACAGTGCGTCCCAGTCCAGAGTCGCCTGCAATGCTTTGCCGGGCATGCCCAGCGCCTTCAGCCACTGCGCCAGCGGTCGTTTGCGGGCCTGGGCGAAGGTGGTCGCCAGTTTGCTCGCGCGCGCTTCGCCGATGCCCGGCACCTTCTGCAGCGTGACGGCATCCAGCGTCAGCCAGGCGAGCAGGTCGGGCAGCAATCCGGCGTCGAGCAGCGCCTGCCAGCTGCCGGCTCCGATGCCGTCGAGGGCGAGGCCCTGCTTGCCGCCGAGCCAGACAAGTCGGGAAAGAAACTGCTGCTCGCAGCCGGGCAGTGGCCGCCAGCAACTGTGCGGGTGATAACGGTTCGGTTCAGGCACGGCCACTGCGGCCCGCTCCGTGGCGCGCCAGGCCACTGAGTCCAGCTGCGGAATGCTGTGCCCGGCGAGCGCAACCGCGACCCGGTCGCCGGGGCGCACGTCCAACGCCCGCCAGCGCTCCAGCGAGCCGAGGCTCAGCGTGCGGATGCGTCGGCCGTCCAGCTGGACCGGGACGAGCTGCAGCAGCGGCGTGATGCGCCCGGTGCGACCGATGCGAAACTCCACCTCGCGCACCTCGGTCAACGCCTTGCGCAGCGGGTACTTCCAGGCGGCGGCCCAGTAGGGTTCCGCCTGCCAGCGCTCGGCCGGTGGACGCTGACCTTGGCGCAGCACCACGCCATCGCTGGCGAACGGCAACCCTTGGCGGTACCAGTGCTCGCGCCAATGTTGCGCTTGTTTGAAGCCCTGAACCGGTTGCGTAAGCGCCTGGCTGTCGGCGAAACCAAGCTCAGCCAAGCGTGCGAGGCGGGTTTGCATCGGCGCAGGGCCGTTTGGCCAGTCCCAGACGAACAGGCCGATCCGCGCGGCGGTGCTGGCGCCCAGACTGTTGCCGGCCATGGCGCCAGCGACGCGCCCGCGAGCCCCCGCGCTGCCGTGGGTGGCCTGGACATGCTGGTCCATTCGCCAATACAGCTCCCCCTGCAGGATGACCTCGCCGGCAAGCGCCAGGCGCGCCGGGATCGCCGCCAGTTTGCGGGCATTGGCCGTCCAGTCCTGCCCGGTGAGGCCGTCGCCGCGGCTGATGGCCTGCTGCAGGACGCCGTCTCGATAGACCAGGGTGACCGCGACACCGTCTATCTTGGGCTGGATCCACAGGTCCTCGCGCCGCGCGATCCAGGCGGCGACCGCCTGCTCATCGGCGAGCTTGGCCAGGCCGGTCTGGCGGATCGGATGGCGCAGCGGGCCGCCGGCGCCGGCCAACGGGTCCGGAGTCGCGAGGGTACTGGGGAAACAACGCTGCCAGTCGTGCAGGCGCGCACGGCTCTGGTCGTAGATTTCGTCATCCACCAGCGACTGGCCGCGGCGGTGATAGGCGTCGTCCCACTCGGCGAGCTGCGTTTGCAGCTGGTGGATCTCCCGCTGTGCTCGCGCGTCGTCCCAGGTCGGGCAGGTGGCGAGGCAGACAGGGGTAAACAGGCACAGCGATAGTGCGATCAGGCGTGGCATGACGAGCATCCTTGCTCTGGTGACAGGAGCGTGGCCCGCCGTCGCTGGCGGGCCGATGCCGGATTGTCGCCTGCCTGGCGCGTGCCGACCGTGCGTCAGCGCATGTTGAACAGCTCCTGATGGAAATCTCGCGGCGGCAGGCCGTGGCGCTGCAGGTCCTTGCTCAGATCCTGACCAAAGCCGGCCGGGCCGCAGAACCAGACGTCACTGTTCTGCCACTGCGGCGCCAGCTGGCGCAGGCGCTCGGGTGTCAGCCGGCCGCCCTCGCTGGTGACCAGCACGTGCAGGCGCACCCGGGCGCGTTCGGCCAGCTCGCGGATGCGCTCGATGAAGCCCTGATCCGGCGCGCTGGTGCAGTAGAACAGATCGACGTTGTCGCCCGTGCCGCTGTCGGCCAGCGCCTGCAGGCGGCCAATGAACGGCGCGATGCCGATGCCGCCGGCCACCCAGACCTGACGCGGCTTGCGGCTGTGGAAATCGAAGCAGCCATAGGGCCCTTCGACCTTCACCGCGTCGCCCACCTTCAGGGTGTCCGGCAGGGTACGGGTGTAGTCACCGAGACCCTTGATGGAGAAGGCCAGCTTGCCGTCGTTGCACCAGGCCGAGGAGAGGCTGAAGGGGTGCGGCCCTTCCTCGTCGTCGAAGGTAACGAAGGCGAACTGCCCGGCCTTGTGTCCCGGCCAGGCACCGTCGAGCTTGATATCGACGCGCAGCACGCGGTTGTCGCGGTGATGGGTCAGGCTTTCGATGCGGCCGACCACCTGATGCTTGCGGCCGATGCGGCGCAGCAGCGAGATGCAGGCAGCGACAGAGCCCGACGCCATCAGCACGGCGAGAACCAGGCCCAGCGGCGAGGTCCAGTAGTCGGGCGGGGTCAGCACGATCGAGTGCGCCACTAGGGCCAGGTAGACCAGCGCCAGCCAGCGGTGCGTCTTGAAGAACCAGCGATAGGGGAAGCGCTTGACCAATGCCAGCACGATGAGGATGACGGCGGCATAGAAGGCCCATTCACCGATGTCCTCGGCGAGGCCGCGGAAACGCTGCAGCAGGGCGAAGATGCCTTCGTGCCCCTGGCCCTCGCCGGCGCGCCGGGCCGGCTTTTCCAACCAGCCGAAGCCGACCAGCCATTTCGGAATCTGCCCCCAGCCCCAGTGGAAGATGGCGATCACCAGCGCGCTGATGCCCAGCCACTTGTGCAGCCGATAGGTCTTGTCCAGGCCGTCGAAGAAACGTTCGAAGCGCCGCGGCCGCACCGCCAGTATCATCGCCACGCTCATCGCGACGATGCCGAGCACCCCGCTGTAGTGCACCATTACCTTGCGCAGCGGCCAGAACTGATAGCGCGCCATGATGAAGTCGTCCACCAGCAACCAGAGCAGCGTCAGTCCGACGAACAGCGCGACGTAGGTGAGTTTTATCTGTCTCATCTCGGGAAAGCCTCCTTGCTGGCGACCCGTGTGCCAGCGCTTCCAAGCATCTATGCAGCGCCGCGACGCCGCCATGATCACGGTCACTACGAAGCGTGACTGGGAGACGGCGGCGCTCTGCGTTGCGTTTTTATCTACAATTCCGCCCCTGATTCCTCGAAGAGACGAGCCCGTGCAACCAGTGATCGCCATCGAGCAGCTCACCAAGACCTACGCTTCCGGCCACCCGGCGCTCAAGCGCATCGACCTCGAGATCCGCAAGGGCGAGATCTTCGCCCTGCTCGGGCCGAACGGCGCCGGCAAGACCACGCTGATCAGCATCATCTGCGGCATCGTCAACCCCGGCAGCGGGCGGGTGCTGGTCGACGGCCACGACATCGTTCAGGACTACCGCGCCGCCCGCTCGAAGATCGGCTTGGTGCCGCAGGAGCTGTTCAACGAGGGCTTCGAAAGCGTCTGGGCGACGGTGCGTTTTTCGCGCGGGCTATTTGGCAAGGCGCCTGACGATTCGTTCCTGGAGAAACTGTTGCGCGATTTGTCGTTATGGGACAAGCGCCATGCCCGAATTCTGGAGCTTTCCGGCGGCATGAAGCGCCGCGTGATGATCGCCAAGGCGCTGTCCCACGAGCCATCGATCCTGTTCCTCGACGAGCCCACCGCCGGCGTCGACGTCGAGCTGCGTCGCGACATGTGGGAGATGGTCCGCGGCCTGCGCGAGCGCGGCGTGACCATCATCCTCACCACGCACTACATCGAGGAGGCTGAGGAAATGGCCGACCGCATCGGGGTGATCAGCAAGGGTGAGATCATCCTCGTCGAGGACAAGCATGTGCTGATGCACAAGCTCGGCAAGAAACAGCTGACCTTGCACTTGCAGCGTCCGCTGGCGGCGATCCCGGGCGAGCTGGCCGACTATCCGCTGGAGCTGACTGATGCCGGCAATCAGCTGGTGTTCACCTTCGATGCCCAACACGAGGACACCGGTATCGCCGAGCTGCTCAGGCGGCTGGCCGCCCACGGCATCGATTTCAAGGACCTGCAGTCGAGCCAGAGCTCGCTTGAAGAAATCTTCGTCAACCTTGTTCACGGTCGCTGAGGAAAAGCCCGCATGAATTTCTACGCGATCCGCGCGATCTACCTGTTCGAACTGGCGCGCACCTGGCGCACCCTGCTGCAGAGCATCGCCACCCCGGTGATCTCGACGTCGCTTTACTTCGTGGTATTCGGCTCGGCCATCGGCGCGCGCATGGAGGCGATGCACGGCATCCCCTACGGCGCGTTCATCATTCCCGGCCTGATCATGATGGCGCTGCTCACCGAGAGCATTTCCAATGCCTCGTTCGGCATCTACATGCCGCGCTACTCGGGGACGATCTACGAGGTGCTGTCGGCGCCGGTGTCCTACATCGAGATCGTCATCGGCTACGTCGGTGCGGCGGCGACCAAGTCGCTGGTGCTCGGCGTGATCATCCTCATCACCGCGCGGCTGTTCGTCGACTACGAGATTCAGCATCCGCTGATGATGGCGCTGTTTCTGGTGCTGACGGCGATTACCTTCTGCCTGTTCGGCTTCATCATCGGCATCTGGGCCGACGGCTGGGAGAAGCTGCAGATCGTCCCGGCGCTGATCGTCACGCCTTTGGCCTTTCTCGGCGGCAGCTTCTACTCCATCGAGATGCTGCCGCCGCTGTGGCAGAAGGTCACCCTGTTCAACCCGGTGGTCTACCTGATCAGCGGCTTCCGCTGGAGCTTCTACGGTGTCTCGGACATCAGCGTCGGCATCAGCCTGGCGATGATCCTCGGCTTCCTCGCCGCCTGCCTGCTGGCGGTGTGGTGGATCTTCAAGACCGGCTATCGCTTGAAGAACTGAGACGTCGGCGCCGACGGTCGAAGTTCGGCAAAGAAAAGCCCCGCACGGCATGGCCGGCGGGGCTTGGCTGCTGCGTGGGTTGGCTAGTTACATGCCCGCTGCAGCACGCAGTGCGTCGGCCTTGTCGGTGCGTTCCCAGGTGAAGGTGGTGAAGGTGTCGGCACCCACCGTCATTTCGTAGGGGTTGCGGCCGAAGTGGCCGTAGGCCGCGGTGGCACGATACATCGGGTGCAGCAGGTCGAGCATGCGAGTGATCGCGTAGGGGCGCAGGTCGAAGTGCTCGCGCACCAGGGCGATGATCTTGTCGTCGCTGAGCTTGCCGGTGCCGAAGGTGTTCAGCGAGATGGAGGTCGGCTGTGCCACGCCGATGGCGTAGGACACCTGGATCTCGCAGCGATCGGCGAGGCCGGCGGCGACGATGTTCTTCGCCACGTAGCGGCCGGCATAGGCGGCGCTGCGGTCGACCTTGGACGGGTCCTTGCCGGAGAAGGCGCCGCCGCCGTGGCGGGCCATGCCGCCGTAGGTGTCGACGATGATCTTGCGACCGGTCAGGCCGCAGTCGCCGACCGGGCCGCCGATGACGAATTGGCCGGTCGGGTTGATGTGGTACTGGGTGTCCTTGTGTAGCAACTCGGCCGGCAGGCTGTGCTTGATGATCAGCTCCATCACCGCTTCGCGCAGGTCGCTCTGCTTGACGTCGGGGTTGTGCTGGGTCGACAGCACCACGGCATCGATACCGGCGACCTTGCCGTTCTCGTAGCGGCAGGTGACCTGGCTCTTGGCGTCCGGACGCAGCCACGGCAGCAGGCCGTTCTTGCGTGCCTCGGCCTGGCGCTCGACCAGGGCATGGGAGAAGCGGATCGGCGCCGGCATCAGCACGTCGGTCTCGTTGCTGGCGTAGCCGAACATCAGGCCCTGGTCGCCGGCACCCTGGTCTTCCGGCTTGGTGCGGTCGACGCCCTGGGCGATATCCACCGACTGCTTGCCGATGATGTTGATGATGCCGCAGGTGGCGCCGTCGAAACCGACCTCCGAGCTGTTGTAGCCGATGTCGACGATGACGTCGCGCACCAGTTGCTCCAGATCGACCCAGGCGCTGGTGGTTACTTCACCGGCGACGATGGCCACACCGGTCTTGACCAGGGTTTCGCAGGCCACGCGGGCGTGCTTGTCCTCGGCGATGATGGCGTCGAGCACCGCATCGGAGATCTGGTCGGCGATCTTGTCCGGATGCCCTTCGGATACGGACTCGGAGGTGAAAATCGAGTATTCGCTCATCTATCGGTTTCCTATTACCGGTGGGTGAGTCGGTCGTCAGGAGCGGACCGGGAAAAGCACCGGGCCTGGATCTGAAAACCGTTTTTCAAGCCAATGTAGAGGCTCTCGCCGGGCGTGAGCCCCGCGGCATCGGCCCAACGGGCCAGATCGTCCTGTTCGAAGCCCAACCAGAGATCGCCGCAGGCCTCCCTGGCCCAACTCTGGTTGTGGCTGCACAGCTCCGTGACCAGCAGACTACCGCCTGCGTTCACCAGCCGTGCCAGTTGTTTCATTGCCTCGCCCGGCGCTGCCAGGTGATGCAGCACCATGTTCAACACCACACAGTCGGCTGGCCGGCAGTCGTCGTGCAGTGCGTCGGCGAGCTTCAGCTCGACGTTGTCGAGCCCCTCCTGTTCGCAGCGGGCACGCGCCAGGTCGAGCATGGCCGGGCTGTTGTCCAGCGCCATGACGCGGGCGAAGCGACCAGCCAGTTCCGGTAAAAAGCTGCCGTCGCCGGGGCCGACTTCCAGCGCCGTGGCGTCGGCAGCGAAGTTCAGCGCGTCGAGCAGGGCCACCACGCTGTCGCGGTACTGCGGCAGGCCGGCGATCAGATCCTGGCGGGCCTGGAAGCTGTCGGCCATGCGCGCGAAGAAATCCTCGCTGGCGGCACTGCGCTGGGCGTGCACGGCGGCGATGCGCGCCTCGATCTTGCGCGGCAGTTCCAGGCGGTCCGCTTCTTCCAGCAGCGCCGCATGCAGCCTGCCGCCGAGGCTGTCGAGCTGCGGCAGGCTGCGCCGGTAGAACACGGCATTGCCTTCGCGGCGGGTCGCCAGCAGCCCGGCCTGGGTCAGCACCTTGAGGTGATGGCTCATTCCCGACTGGCCGGTGGCGAAGATCTGCGCCAGCTCCAGCACGCCGAACGAGTCGCTGGCCAACGCGCGCAGCACGTTCAGCCGCAGCGCATCGCCGCCGGCCTTGCACAGGGCGGCGAGCTGGTCACTGGCGTCGTAACGGATCTGGGGAAAGCGCAGGCTCATAGGCCGCGAAGTCTAGTCGGACCGTTTTCACCCAGCAAGGGCAATATCAAAAAGTTTTGATATTGCCCTTGCTGGCGCAGGGTCAATGCAGCAGGCGGGACAGTCCGAGGGTGCAGGAGACCAGACCCAGGCCGATGAGGAAGTAGTTGGGCAGGATATCCAGCAGGCGCTGGATCAGCCCTTCGCCGGCCAGGCGACGCGACAGCAGGCTGTAGGTGAGCAGGATGCTCAGGTCGATGATTGCCCAGATCAGGATGAGCACCATTGCCTGCGGCGCGAACGGCTGCGCGGGCAGGATGAAGCCGGGCAGAAAGGCGAGGAAGAACAGGATGTCCTTCGGGTTGGACAGGCCCACCGCCATGGCCCGCCAGAAATAGTGCGCTTCACTGCGGGTTGGCGTGGCGGTGTCGCTGCGGCCGCCACACAGGCCGTCGCAGCCGAGCCAGATAAGGTAGAGCCCGCCAAGGATCTGGCCGGCCTCGAGCACGATCGGTTGCAGGTCCAGCGCCAGGTAGATCATCACCAGCGCGGCGATCATCAGTACCTGGGCCGATACCACGCCACCGAGAATCGTCCACAGCGGCCAGCGGCGGCGGGCGTCGGCCACCACCAGGGCGACGACGGGGCCGGGCGAGGCGATCAGCAGGGCAACGGCGGCGGCAAAGGCGAGGTAGGTGGCGGTCATAGTTCGGTCACCAGGCCGAAGACCCGGCTGCGATTGCCCAGGCGCTCGGTGTAGAAGTTGGGATTGGAAATGGCGAATGCCCGCTGTATCCAGCGGTCGCTGCCGTCGAAGCGGGCGCTGAACGGGCTGCGCGCATGGGCGGTGCGGCGGTTGTCGATGATCAGCAGGTCGCCACGATTCAGTCGTACCGGCTCGACCACGTCCCAGGCGATGCTGCGCAGCTTGTCCAGCAGCTGCTGGGCACGGTTGCTGAAGGCCTGCATGAAGTGCGGGTCGAAGCGGAAGAACGGCGCATCCGGATCACCGTAGAGCACCGTCTGGTGGCGATTGATGTCGATGCGCTGGTTCTTCGAAGTCGGTCCGTAGTCGGAGAGGAAGTTGTACGGCTCGGTGAGAAAGAACGCCTGCTCCTCGAAGGTCAGGCGCTGCAGGATGCGCTCGATCGAGGCGATGTAGGTCACCGCTTCGGCTGCCGGGTCCTGGCGCAGGCAGAGCAGAACCAGATGATCGGGCAGGACGGCATGGAAGGCGTTTTCCGTGTGCAGGTCCAGTTCGGTGTCGAAACTGTCGGAAGTGGCCGCCCGTGACAGCGCTTGTTGCGGGAAGAAATTGTTGACGATGCAGCCATCGGACTCCTGGGTGTAGCCGATCGGCTCGCCGAGCAGGGCGGTCGCCTGCAGCAGCAGGCGTTCGCTGCTGTCATCCGGTTTGCGAATGTCCTCGCGGCTGACGGGCGTGGGCGGGATATCGCCGATCGGCAGGTTTTCCAGCAGCAGGAAGCCTTGCTTATTGCCGAACAGGCGGAAGTTGATGATCTGACCGATCTGCTCATGGCGCAGTACACCCTGTGCCACCGCGTTGGCCAGAAGCTGTTCGTAATGATCGTTTTGCATGCATCGTTCCCTGAGTTTTATTGTTGCTGGGCGATGACAGGCGGTGGCCCGGTATTGGCCTTGAGCCTTGTGCTGGCGCAGTATTGGCGGCGTCGGATGCGATGAAAAACGGAAAAAACGAGGAGAAAGCATGAGTAAAAGTCATGCATGACGGAGCGGCTGAATCGTTGCGCATGCCGCCGCTCTATGCCCTGCGGGCCTTCGAGGCGGCGGCGCGTTTCGGCTCCTTCACCCAGGCGGCGCAGAGCCTGTTCATCACGCAGAGCGCGATCAGTCGGCATGTGAAGACGTTGGAAGAGCACCTCGGCTGCCAGTTGTTCGAACGCCACGGTCCGCGGCTGCTCCTGACCGATGCCGGTCGTTTGCTGGCGCAGGAGCTGAGGGTCGGGTTTCGGACCATCGAGAATGCCTGCGTCGCGGTTACCCGACAGCGCGGCGCGTTGCGTCTCAAGGCGCCCTCGACGCTGACCATGCGCTGGCTGCTCGCCACGCTGGAAGGCTTCCAGGTGGCCAACCCGCAGAACCGCGTGCAGCTGACCAGCGCCTGGATGGACCTGGACGCCGTGGACTTCCACAGCGAGCCGTTCGACTGCGCGATCCTGCTCGGCAATGGCGGCTTTCCCGCCGACTGGCGCCGGGTCAAGCTGTTCGATGAATGGCTGGTGCCAGTCTGTGCGCCCGAGCTGCTCGGGGCCGCGCCGTGGAGCACGCAGCAGCTGGCGCAGGCCGAGCTGATCCATCCGTCGCGCGACTGCCGTGACTGGCGGCGCTGGCTGCAGCGCACCGGGCGGGCGGACGAGGTCGCCTGGCAGCAGGGCAAGCTGTTCGACACACTGGAGCTGGGCATCTCCGCCGCTGCTCAGGGGCATGGCGTGTCGATCGGTGATCTGGCGCTGGTCGGTGCCGAGCTGCAACGCGGCAGCCTGGTGCTGCCGTTCGGGCAGGCGGTCAAATCCGGCGACAGCTACTACCTGGTCTGGCCAGCCGGCGACAACGAGTCTTCCACATTGACGCGCATGCGCGACTATCTGCTCGAGCACCTGCCGGATGTCACCGGGCAGGGCATCGAGCTGTTGGATTGACGGTACTTGCCAGGGCATTCAGTCATTGCCCCGGCCACCCTCGGTAGGGGAAAATGGCCGCCTTTTTCCAGGTACACCCCCGCAGGAGATTCAGCGATGCCCAGCCGTCGTGAGCGAGCCAATGCCATCCGCGCACTCAGCATGGATGCCGTGCAGAAAGCCAACAGCGGCCATCCCGGTGCCCCCATGGGCATGGCGGACATCGCCGAAGTGCTCTGGCGCGACCACCTGAAGCACAGTCCGACCAACCCGCAGTGGGCCGACCGCGATCGCTTCGTGCTGTCCAACGGCCATGGCTCGATGCTGATCTACTCGCTGCTGCACCTGACCGGCTACGACCTGTCCATCGATGACCTGAAGAACTTCCGCCAGCTGCACAGCAAGACCCCGGGCCACCCGGAGTTCGGCTACACCGCCGGCGTCGAGACCACCACCGGCCCGCTGGGTCAGGGCCTGGCCAACGCCGTCGGCTTCGCCCTGGCGGAGAAGATCATGGCCGCGCAGTTCAACCGCCCCGGCCACGAGATCGTCGACCACAATACCTACGTGTTCCTCGGCGACGGCTGCATGATGGAAGGCATCAGCCACGAGGTCTGCTCGCTGGCCGGTACCTTGGGGCTGAACAAGCTGATCGCCTTCTACGATGACAACGGCATCTCCATCGATGGCGAGGTGCATGGCTGGTTCACCGACGACACCCCGCGTCGCTTCGAGGCCTACGGCTGGCAGGTGATCCGCAATGTCGACGGGCATGACGCCGACGAGATTCAGATGGCGCTGGAAACCGCGCGCAAAAGCGACCGCCCGACACTGATCTGCTGCAAGACGATCATCGGCTTCGGCTCGCCGAACAAGCAGGGCAAGGAAGAGTCCCACGGCGCTGCCCTGGGCGATGCTGAAATCGCCCTGACCCGCGAAGCGCTGGGCTGGAACCACCCGCCGTTCGAAATCCCCGCCGAGATCTACGCCGAGTGGGATGCCAAGCAGAAGGGCGCCGATGCCGAGAACGAGTGGAACAAGCGCTTCGCCGCCTATGAGGCCGAGTTCCCGGCGCTGGCTGCCGAGTTCAAGCGGCGCATGGCCGGCGAGCTGCCGGCGGACTTCGCCGAGAAGGCCAGCGAGTTCATCCGTGAAGTCGCCACCAAGGGCGAAACCATCGCCAGCCGCAAGGCCAGCCAGAACTGCCTGAACGCCTTCGGCCCGCTGCTGCCGGAGCTGCTTGGCGGCTCGGCGGACCTGGCCGGCTCCAACCTGACCCTGTGGAAGGGCTGCAAGCCGGTGGTGGCCGAGGATGCTTCGGGCAACTACATGTATTACGGCGTGCGCGAGTTCGGCATGGCCGCGATCATGAACGGCGTCGCCCTGCACGGCGGCCTGATCCCCTACGGCGCGACCTTCCTGATGTTCATGGAATACGCCCGCAACGCCGTGCGCATGTCGGCGCTGATGAAACAGCGGGTGATCTACGTGTTCACCCACGATTCCATCGGCCTCGGCGAAGACGGTCCGACCCACCAGCCGGTCGAGCAGCTGGTCGCCCTGCGCACCACGCCGAATCTGGACACCTGGCGCCCGGCCGACACCGTCGAGTCCGCGGTGGCCTGGAAGCACGCGGTCGAGCGCAAGGACGGCCCGAGCGCGCTGATCTTCTCGCGGCAGAACCTGCCGTTCCATGTGCGCGACAATGAAACCGAAGCGGCCATCGCCCGCGGCGGCTACATCCTGAAGAACTGCGCCGGCGAGCCGGAGCTGATCCTGATCGCCACCGGTTCGGAAGTCAGCCTGGCGGTGCAGGCTGCCGACAAGCTGACCGAGCAGGGCCGCAAGGTGCGCGTCGTCTCGATGCCCTGCACCAGCGTGTTCGACGCCCAGGACGCGGCCTACAAGCAGCAGGTACTGCCGGTGGAAGTCGGTGCGCGCATCGCCATCGAGGCGGCCCATGCGGACTACTGGTACAAGTACGTCGGTCTCGACGGCCGCATCATCGGCATGACCACCTACGGCGAGTCGGCTCCGGCCGGTCAGCTGTTCGAGGAATTCGGCTTCACCGTCGACAACATCCTCTCGGTGGCCGAAGAGCTGCTGGAAGACTGAATCGAGCGGCGGTGGATGACTCTGGTCATCCACCCTACGTCACGCCCCCTTGCGTAGGGTGGAAAACCCGCGCAGCGGTTTCCCACCGCCAGGACCGACGACTCCCATGGCCAACGCCCGTCCCTATCGCGTCGCCCTCAACGGTTACGGCCGCATCGGTCGCTGCGTGCTGCGTGCCTTCTATGAGCGCGGCGCTGCCTTCGATTTCCAGTTCGTTGCCCTCAACGACCTGGCCGACATGGCCAGCCTGGAATACCTCACCCGCTTCGATTCCACTCATGGTCGTTTCCCCGGCGAAGTGGGCGTGGACGGCGATTGCCTGCATCTGAACGGGCACTGCGTGAAGGTGCTGCGCGAGTCGACCCCGGAAGCCATCGATTGGCGGGCGCTCGACGTCGATCTGGTGCTGGAGTGCTCCGGCGCGTATACCAGCCGTGCCGATGGCGAGCGCTTCCTTGCGGCGGGTGTGCCGCGGGTACTGTTTTCCCAGCCGATGGCCAGCGCGGCGGATGTCGACGCCACGGTGGTGATGGGCATCAATCAGGGGCAGCTGACGGGGTCCGAGCGGCTGGTGTCCAACGCCTCCTGCACCACCAACTGCGGTGTGCCGTTGCTCAAGCTGCTCAACGATGCGGTGGGCATCGAGTTCGCCTCGATCACCACCATCCACTCGGCGATGAACGACCAGCCGGTGATCGACGCCTACCATCACGATGACCTGCGCCGCACTCGCTCGGCCTTTCAGTCGGTGATTCCGGTGTCCACCGGCCTGGCAAAAGGCATCGAACGCCTGCTGCCGGAACTCTCCGGGCGGATTCAGGCCAAAGCCGTGCGGGTGCCGACGGTGAACGTCTCCTGCCTGGACATCACGCTGCAGACGGCGAGCGATACCGATGCGCAGACCATCAACAAGGTGTTGCGCGAGGCCGCCGAAAGCGGCCCGTTGCAGGGATTGCTGGCCTACACGGAGTTGCCGCATGCCAGTTGCGACTTCAACCACGACCCGCATTCGGCGATCGTCGACGGCAGCCTGACCCGTGCCTCCGGCCCGCGCCTGGTGAACCTGCTGGCTTGGTTCGACAACGAATGGGGGTTCGCCAACCGCATGCTCGACGTCACCGACCATTACCTGCGCGTGGCCCATCGCCCGTAGCGGCACGCGCTTGCAACATCGCTGCTTCTCGACCTTAAGGAAGACCAACATGACCGTTTTGAAGATGACCGATCTCGACCTCCAGGGTAAGCGCGTGCTGATCCGCGAGGATCTCAACGTGCCGGTGAAGGATGGCGCGGTGAAGAGCGATGCGCGCATCCTGGCTTCGTTGCCGACCATCAAGCTGGCGCTGGAGAAAGGCGCCGCGGTGCTGGTCTGCTCGCACCTGGGCCGTCCGGAAGAGGGCGTCTACAGCGAGGAAGACAGCCTCAAGCCGGTCGCCGACTACCTGTCCAAGGCCCTCGGCCGTGAGGTGCCGCTGGTCAAGGATTACCTGGACGGTGTCGAGGTCAAGCCGGGTGAGCTGGTGCTGCTGGAGAACGTGCGCTTCAACAAGGGCGAGAAGAAGAACACCGACGAGCTGGCGCAGCAGTACGCTGCCCTCTGCGACGTCTTCGTCATGGACGCCTTCGGCACCGCCCACCGCGCCCAGGGCTCGACCCATGGGGTGGCCAAGTTCGCCAAGGTCGCCTGCGCCGGCCCGCTGCTGGCCGCCGAGCTGGATGCGCTGGGCAAGGCGCTGGACAAGCCGCAGCGGCCGATGGTGGCCATCGTCGCCGGCTCCAAGGTATCGACCAAGCTCGACGTGCTGACCTCGCTGGCCGACATCTGCGACCAGCTGATCGTCGGCGGCGGCATCGCCAACACCTTCCTCGCCGCGGCCGGCTACAAGGTCGGCAAGTCGCTGCACGAGGCCGATCTGATCGACACCGCCAAGGCCATCGCCGCCAAGGTCGCCGTGCCGCTGCCGGTGGATGTGGTGGTCGCCAAGGAGTTCGCCGAGAGCGCCGAGGCCACGGTCAAGGCCATCGCCGACGTCGCCGACGACGACATGATCCTGGACATCGGGCCGAAGACCGCAGCCATGTTCGGCGAGATGCTCAAGGCTTCGCAGACCATCCTCTGGAACGGTCCGGTGGGCGTGTTCGAATTCGACCAGTTCGGCAACGGCACCAAGGTGCTGGCCCAGGCCATCGCCCAGAGCCCGGCGTTCTCCATTGCCGGCGGTGGCGACACCCTGGCGGCGATCGACAAGTACGGCGTGGCCGAGCAGATCTCCTACATTTCCACCGGCGGCGGCGCTTTCCTCGAGTTCGTCGAGGGCAAGGTGCTGCCGGCGGTCGAGGTGCTGGAACAGCGCGCCAGCTGACCGATCGGGCAGCCAGTGTCGTCCTCGGTACTGGCTGCCCGCTGATGCAAGCGGCAACCCCGGCGGCTCGCCGTGGTCTTTGTTCTTATCGGAACAAGGAAAGGGGATTCCCCATGCGCTACATCGCTGTTGCCGTTTGTTGCCTGGGCCTGGCTGGTTGCGCCGGCAATTCACCGGATACCGCCTGTCAGGTGCTCGATCCGCCGCCGGTGCTCAGCCCGACCGCCGAGCATGATCAGCGCATGCAGATGCAGGCCACTGGCGATCCGACCGTCGTTACCCAGGGCGGACTGCAAGACTGTCCGGACTGATTTCGCCTCGAGGAGATGGAATGAACAAAGGCTTGCCCATGCTGCTCGTTGCGCTACTGCTCGGCGGGTGCGGGCACTGGCAGTCCGGCCCGGACGCACCGTTTGTGCGCTGGAAGTGCCAGAGCCAGCAGCACATCGCCTGGCGCTATGCCAATGCCGAGCGCAACGTCATCGATCTGAAGATCGGCGACAGTGAGCGGATTCATACGTTGCGCAAGGAACCGGCAACGCATGGCACTTTCTATAGCGATGGCGTAATCGCTTTCCATGACAGGGGCAACCAGGCGCTGGTGTATCGCGTCACCGATGACAAGGTGCTGGCCCACGGCTGCAGCGCATCGCTCATCAGCCTCTAGGCGACACGTTGCGAACGCCCCGCAGCTGCGGGGCAGGAACTGAAAGCTGGCGGGACGCTGGCATTTGTCGCTCCCGCCTCTACAATGCCGCGCCCAGCGTGCGGCGCTTGAACAGCGTCGGCCACTGCGGCAGGCTCTACACGATCAAACGACCCAGACCGGGAGAAAGGAAAACATGGCACTCATCAGCATGCGCCAGATGCTCGACCACGCCGCCGAGTTCGGCTACGGCGTGCCGGCCTTCAACGTCAACAACCTCGAGCAGATGCGCGCCATCATGGAAGCGGCCGACAAGACCGATTCCCCGGTGATCGTCCAGGCTTCCGCCGGTGCGCGCAAATATGCCGGTGCGCCGTTCCTGCGTCATCTGATCCTGGCGGCGATCGAAGAATTCCCGCACATCCCGGTGTGCATGCACCAGGACCACGGCACCAGCCCGGACGTCTGCCAGCGCTCGATCCAGCTGGGTTTCAGCTCGGTGATGATGGATGGCTCGTTGAAGGCGGACGGCAAGACCCCGGCCGACTATGACTACAACGTGCGCGTCACCCAGCAGACCGTGGCCTTCGCCCATGCCTGCGGCGTCTCCGTGGAAGGCGAGCTGGGTTGCCTGGGCAGCCTGGAAACCGGCATGGCCGGCGAGGAAGACGGCGTCGGCGCCGAGGGCGTGCTCGATCACAGCCAGCTGCTGACCGATCCGGAAGAGGCTGCCGACTTCGTCGCCAAGACCAAGGTCGACGCCCTGGCGATCGCCATCGGCACCAGCCACGGCGCCTACAAGTTCACCAAGCCGCCGACCGGCGACACGCTTTCGATCCAGCGCATCAAGGAAATCCATGCGCGCATCCCGGATACCCATCTGGTGATGCACGGTTCCTCGTCGGTGCCGCAGGAGTGGCTGAAGATCATCAACGAGTACGGCGGCGAGATCGGCGAAACCTACGGCGTGCCGGTCGAGGAGATCGTCGAGGGCATCAAGTACGGCGTGCGCAAGGTCAACATCGACACCGACCTGCGTCTGGCCTCCACCGGCGCGATCCGCGAATTCCTGGCGAAGAACCCCAGCGAGTTCGACCCGCGCAAGTACCTGGCCAAGACCGTCGCCGCAATGCGCGACATCTGCATCGCCCGCTACGAAGCCTTCGGCACTGCCGGCAATGCCAGCAAGATCAAGCCGATCTCGCTGGAAGGCATGTTCCAGCGCTATGCCAATGGCGAGCTGGATCCGAAGATCAACTGATCGCTCGGACATGAAAAAGCCCGCTGATGCGGGCTTTTTCGTTTCTGCGCGCCGGCAGTCTCAGCTGGCGAGCAGCTCCTGGATCTGGCAGCGCAGGGTATCCAGCGCGAAGGGCTTGGCCAGCACCGGCGCCGAGCGGGCGATGGGGCTGCCGGATTCGTAGATCTCGATGGGGTAGCCGCTGATGAAGATCACCTTGAGCTCTGGTCGCAGCTTGAGCGCGGGATCGGCGATCATTACCCCCGAGACGTTGCCCGGCAGGCGGAAGTCGGTGACCAGCAGATCCAGATGTGGCTTGGTCGCCAGGATTTCGAAAGCCTTGGGCGCACTGTCCGCTTCCAGCACCTGATAGCCCTCTCCGGCCAGATAATCCGAGAGCAGGCTGAGGATATGCGGCTCGTCTTCGACGAGCAGTACGATTTTTGGCAGGGCGTGATTCATGGTGGGTCTCGATGTTGCGTTTACGTGCTGCATGCCCGCCCGTAGCAAGGAGCCGGACAGGGTTTCGACAGGTTACGCGCTGCAAGTTTCAGTCCTGCGGCTGAACGGTCGTCGTGTCGGCTGCCGCTGTGCGCTGGTGCACGCTTGCGATCATACTCGACGCTTTCAGCACTGCGCTCAATGTCGACTTTAGCTGGGGGCGCCTAGCTGGGGGCGCCTAGCTGGGGGCGCCTAGCCGGGGGCGCCCAGCCGCGCTAGGGTTGCCCTTGATCATTCTTGCAGGAGAGACCATGAGCGACCCGTGGAGCGCGGCACAGCGCACGCTCGATCATTACCGAAGCAATGCACAGGCCTTTCGAGAGGGCACGCGCGAGCATGACGTCAGCCAGAACATTGATGCCCTTCTGCGTCACATTCGGGCCGAGCCTCCCCTGCGCATCCTTGATCTCGGCTGCGGTCCTGGGCGCGATCTCAGGGCTTTCAAGGCGCGAGGGCATGTAGCCGTAGGACTGGATGGCACCGAGGCATTCGTCGACATGGCCCGCGCCGAGAGCGGCTGTGAGGTCTGGCAACAAGACCTCTTGCAGCTGCAGCTGCCGTCAGCGTCGTTCGACGGTGTATTCGCCAACGCGGTGCTGTTTCATGTGCCCAGCCGTGAGCTGCCTCGGGTGCTGGCGCAGCTGCACGAAACCCTGAGGCCGGACGGGGTGTTGTTCTGTTCCAATCCGCGCGGTCACAACGAGGAAGGATGGAGCGGCGACCGCTACGGCGTCTGGTACGACTGGCCTGCCTGGCGCCAGCGGGTGCTGGCTGCCGGTTTCACCGAGCTGGAACACTACTATCGTCCGGCCGGCTTGCCGCGTGCCCAGCAGCCCTGGCTGGCGAGCGTCTGGCGCAAGGCTTAGCGGTAGCGCAGGCCGCAGAATGCAAGCTGCGTCACACTTCATGTTGCGTTTTGCACGGTCGGATGAAATGTGAGTTTTACTTAACTCATTGTTTTATAAGAATAAAAATAATAATCCGCGATTGGCACGAACGCTGCTCCCGTAATGTTCGCTGGAACTTTACTGGAGTACAGAACAATGACCGCTGCACAACAATTCCTCACTGCCGCTTTCCCTGAGTTCGAAGTACTCACCGAGCCACGCCCGGATGGCGGCTTGCTGCTGACCCTGCGCAACGATGACCGCACCCTGGTCAAGCGAGCGCTGTCGAAGGGGCAGACTCAGACGAAGATTCAACTGGAGTGGGTCGTCAGCTCGGTTCGCCGGGATCTGGCGCTGGAGGCCGGGATGTCTCCATCCATTGCGCATCTGCAGAGCCAGAGCCGTACCGCACTGCCGACATACGAGTACGCCTGAGCCCCTACCGGCTGCCGCCCACGCCGCAGCCCTTCGAGCCGAACGTCGCGGTTCGGCTCCTTTGCCGTGAAGCTGAAGAGGACAACACATGAACGCCATCGACCTGCTGATTGAGGACCATGAGCGCGTGAAGGACCTGCTGACGCGCTTGACCGAGTCCACCGAGCGCGCCGTGAAGACGCGCACCGATCTGCTGAGCAAGCTGGAAATGGAAGTGACCATTCACACCCAGCTCGAAGAGCAGATCCTCTATCCGGCCTACAAGGAAGCGGGCGGCAAGGAAGAACTGAAGATGTTCCACGAGGCCAAGGAAGAGCATCGCGCCGTCGATTCGCTGGTGCTACCGGATCTCAAGGCCACCGACCCCGGAAGTGTGGAATTCTCCGGGCGCGCCAAGGTATGCAAGGAACTGCTCGAGCACCATATCGAGGAGGAAGAGTCGGAGATGTTCCCGCAGGCGCGAGAACTGTTCGATGCCAAGCGACTTGAGGAAATGGGTGAGCAGATGAGCCAGTTGCGCACCCGCTTGAAGAAGGAGATGGCTGGCAAGCAGGCCGCCTGATCCGTTCGCCTGGATACCGGGATCGCTCGGCCCGGTATCCCCGACCTCCTAGGTTCCGAGCGGACCATCGTCTTTGCTGACGTGTATCAATAATGCGACGAAGCGTCGCTGCGACCCTTGATGGCTTTATAGCATCAGCTGGCGCGCTCACCACACTCAGTTGGCTGCAGGCCGGGTGTGGAAGTGTGGTTGCGCCAGCATCGACAGGGGCGGGCATGGAAGACGAGCTGAGGTCACTGCTGCATCGGGTTGGTCTAGGACTCGATCAGATCCTGACGCGAAAGCGTTTTCTACAATGGCAGACTGCTGATGCGCTGCGCCTGAATCGGCTCGCCGCGGACTTTGAACCGGCTCATCACGCCTTCATCGAGCGGCTTTATACGCATCTCGCCACGTTCGGCCAGCCAACGGTCATGCAGAACGATGGGGTCGGCCTGGCACGTCTCAAGCAGCGTCAGCAGGATTACTACCGGCGACTCTGGAACGGCCCGTACGAGCGTGACTACGTTCGCGATCGCCTGTTGGTCGGCTTGGTGCACCAGCGCGTCGGTGTCGATCTGGAATGGTATCTCGGCGCTTACCGGCTGTACCTGTCGGACATGCTGCGGGCGCTGCTGGGCGAAGGTGAGCAGCAGGCGGCCTATGACAGCCTGCTGAAGATCGTCTTCTTCGACATGATTCTGGCCATCGACACCTACAGCGCCGCTCAGCGGCACGCGGTGGAAGACAGCGAGGCGCGTCTGACCCGCGCCTTGCGTGGCTCCGAAGACGGCATCTGGGAATGGGACATCGAGCATGACCGGCTGCACCTGTCCGAGCGCTGGACCGCCATGCTGGAAATGCCGTCGCAGCCCGACTACACCAGCCGCGACTGGTTCGGACGGGTGCATCCGGACGACTTGCCGGGCCTGCGCGAGGCCATCGCCGATCATCTCAACGGACACACCGCCTCGCTGACCCACGAGTACCGGGTGCGCACCGAACGCGGTGAGTACCTCTGGGTGCTGCTGCGCGGCGTCGCCGAGCGCTGCGAGCTGGGCACGCTGCGCCTGGCCGGTTCGCAGACCGACATCAGCGCACGCAAGGCGGCCGAGGAATGCCTGCGGCATGCGGCGCGCCATGATTCGCTGACCGGGCTGGCCAACCGCCTGCACCTTGAAGAGCTGCTCAAGGAGGTTCAGCAACGCCCGCATGGGCGTGCCGCCGCGTTGCTCTTCGTCGATCTGGACCGTTTCAAGCTGATCAACGACAGCCTCGGACATGGCGCCGGCGACCAGGTGCTGGTCGAAGTGGCGCAGCGGTTGCTGCGCTGCCTGCGGCCGGGCGATCACCTGGCGCGTTTCGGCGGTGACGAATTCGTCGCCCTGCTCGGCGATCTGGCCTGCGAAGCCGACGCCGAGCGGGTTGCCCAGCGCATGCTGGTTGCCCTGCGCGAGCCGCTGCAGCTGGGCGAGCGCACCCTGTCGGTCAGCGCCAGCATCGGCATCGCGCCGTTGCAGCGCGACGGACAGGCGCTCAATGCCCTGCAGGCGGCGGATCTGGCGCTGTACCGGGCCAAGAGCGCCGGCAAGGACCAGTTCGCCCTGTTCTGCGATGGTCTGCACAGCAAGGCGGCTCGCCAGCTGGAACTCGAAAGCGCATTGGCGCAGGCGCTGATCCGCCGCGAATTCACCTTGCACTTTCAGCCGATCTGCCGGGTGGTGGGCGATCAACCCTATCTGCTTGGCGTCGAGGCACTGTTGCGCTGGCGCTTCAATGACAAGGCGGTGGCGCCCAACGAATTCATTCCGGTGCTGGAGGAGTCGCGCGAGATCGTCCGGGTCGGAGAGTGGGTGCTGCGCGAAGCCTGCCGGCAGGTCCGCCGCTGGCAGCAGGCGGGACAGCCTCTGCTGTACTGCGCGGTCAATCTGTCGATACGTCAGCTGCAGCAGGTTGATTTCGCCGCGCTGCTGGCGCGCGTACTGCAAGAAACCGGACTGCCGCCGCAGAGCCTGCTGCTGGAGATCACCGAAACGCTGCTGGTGCACGACAGCGAGATGATGCTCAGTTGCCTGCGCGAGATCGCGGCGCTGGGCGTGCGCCTGGCGCTGGACGATTTCGGCACCGGCTACTGTTCGCTCGGCTACCTGAAGCGCTACCCGCTGCATGTTCTGAAAGTCGATCGCAGCTTCATTGCCGCGGCGCCGACAGATACCGATTCGGTGGCGATCAGCCGGGCGATCATCGGGCTCGGCCAGAGCCTGGGCCTTGCGGTGGTCGCCGAGGGCGTGGAGCGTTGCGAGCAGGTGGTCTTTCTCGGCACCGAGGGTTGCCGGACGATCCAGGGCTACTGGCTCAGCCCGCCGCGCCCGGCGGCGGAGTTGCAGCGGCTGTTCGACGGCGAGCGTTGTCTGGACGGCCTGTGGAGCCTGCGGCGTCCGGCGGCAGTTGAGCGCCTGTCAACTGAGCCCCTGCCGGGCTGATCGAGCTGCGCTGCTGATAACCGACCAGGCGGGCAGGGCACTCTTGTGCCAAGACAGGGTCAACCTTCTGTGAATCTGACGATTCAAGCGATTGCCGGCCACCCGCCGGTTCACTCTGAAGGAGGTTAATCATGCGTCTTAGCTATCTGCTGCCCCCCGTGCTCGGACTTCTGCTGGTAGGTTGCGGTCCGGATGAAGACCGCGAGCGCGAGCCGACTCCGCCGCCGGCGACTACCGAGCAGCCTGCCGCGCCTTCCACCAACACCACCACGCCGCCTGCAGACACCGGCACTGGTACCGGCACCGCACCAAGCACCGGAACTGGCACCGGCACTTCCGGCGGCATGGCAACCCCACCGGCCGACAACGGCAGCGGGCTGGGCACCGAGTCCGGTTCGGGCACCGCACCGAGCACTGGCACCGGCACTTCCCAGTAACCGCCGCGCATCTGATCCAGGCGCCTCCGCACATGCGGGGGTGCCCTCAACCGGAGACGAAGATGAAGCCGATACATGCTTTGGCCGGCGCGCTGGCTGCCCTCACATTGCTGGGCTGCTCGCCGGACGATGAAAGATCTGCCTACGACAACAACACCCGCAACCAGCAGGAATATCAGAACACCGCGACCGACCCGGCGGGGCCGCGGGAGATTTCGCCACCCTCCAACCGGACCAACGAGTAATCCGGGCGGCCTGCTCCGGCAGCGTCCGCTAGACGAACTGGCCGGCGGCGTAGCCGGATGCCCAGGCCCACTGAAAGTTGAACCCGCCCAAGTGGCCGGTAACGTCCAGTACCTCGCCGACGAAGTACAGCCCCGGCGACTTCTGCGATTCCATGGTCTTGGACGAAACTTCGCGGGTATCCACCCCGCCCAGCGTGACTTCCGCCGTCCGGTAACCCTCAGTCCCCGCGGGTACCACCTGCCAGTCCGCCAGTTTGTTCGCGATCGCCTCCAGCTCTCTGGGCCCGTACTGCTTCAACGGTCGGGAGTCAAACCAGTGCTCGCACAGCAGCCCGGCCATCTTGCGCGTGAAGACTTCGCCGAGCAGCGTTTTCAGTTCGACGTTCGGCCTTTCCTGCTTCTGCGTCACCAGCCATTCGCCGAGCTCGAGATGCGGTAGCAGGTTGATGTGCACCACGTCGCCCGGCTGCCAGAACGACGATATCTGCAGGATCGCCGGTCCGGACAGGCCGCGATGGGTGAACAGGATGTTTTCGCGAAAGCTCTGCCCGTTGCAGCTGACCAGGCAATCCTCCACCGAGGTGCCGGACAGTTCGCTACAGATGGTCTTGAGTTGCGGGTCGGTGATGGTGAATGGCACCAGCCCTGCGCGGGTCGGCAGCACGTTGTGGCCGAACTGGCGGGCGATCTGGTAGCCGAAGCCGCTGGCGCCCAAGGTCGGGATCGACAGCCCGCCAGTGGCGATCACCAGCGACTGGCAGCGCACCGAGCCGATGCCGGTCTGCAGCGCATACCCCTGATCGAGCCGCTCGATCGCCGTCACGGTGGTGTCCAGGCGCAGATCGACTCCGGCCTGCGCGCATTCGTCCAGCAGCATCTCGAGGATGTCGCTGGACTTGTTATCGCAGAACAGCTGGCCCAGCTTCTTCTCGTGATAGGGCACGCCGTGGCGGCTGACCATCTCGATGAAGTCCCACTGGGTGTAGCGCGCCAGCGCGGACTTGCAGAAGTGCGGGTTGCTGGAAAGGAAGTTGGCCGGCTCGGTATAGAGGTTGGTGAAGTTGCAGCGCCCGCCGCCGGACATGAGGATCTTCTTGCCCGCCTTGTTGGCGTGGTCCAGCAGTAGCACCTGGCGGCCGCGCGCGGCGGCGGTGAATGCACACATCAGGCCGGCCGCACCGGCGCCGATTACCACCACGTCAGTCTGCACCAATGCATACCTCGTTCGAAAACGCGCGATGGTACTCCGCTCGCGGTTTCGCTGCAGCCAGGCATCCGACGAGGCGCCGACGTCAATCGACCTGCCTTGTGTTCTGATGAGCTGATAGCGCTTTGCCAGAGGGGCGGGTGGACGTGATGGCCATGCGACGATTGATCGGACTGATGTTGCTGCTGGCAAGCGCTTCGCTGCCGGCCGAGGTGCTTCGTCTGGCCGGCAACGTCTGGCCGCCCTATACGGACAAGAGCCTGCCCGGCGAAGGGCTGTCCGTCGAGCTGATCCGCACCGCGCTGGAACGCGGGGGCTACCGGGTCGAGTACATCGAGGTGCCCTGGGAGCGCGCACTGGTCGGCCTGCGCAGCGGTAGCTACGACATGGTCAATGGCTGGCCGACGCTCAAGCGCGTCGACTACACGCTGAGCTCCCGCCCGTTTCTGGTCAACCGGATGCGCTGGGTCCAGCGACGCGGAAGCGACTTTCGCTATGACGGCCTCGATAGCCTGATCGGCCATCCCATCGCCTTGAGCCGGGGCTACATGTACAGCGACGAACTGGACGACAACACGCGGCTGCAAAAGGGCTACGCTGCCAGTTTCGTCCAGGCGGCGGCGATGGTGCTTGCCGGACGTGTCGACCTGACGCTGGAGGATGAGCGCACCGTACTGTTCCATCTCGAGCGCGAGCTGGGCCATGAGCGGGATGAACTCTCCTTCGTCCCCGGTGAGTTCAGGCGGGCCGGGCTGTCCTTGGTGGTGCGCAGCGACCACCCGCAGGCGGCCGACATCGTGGCGACCTTCGAGCGTGAGATCGCCGCGATGGTCGAGGACGGCAGCTACGCGGCGATCTTTCGCCGCCACGGCATGCCCGCCCCGGAGGCGTTGCCCCGGTACTAACGCTGAACCGGCTGCTGCTTGATCAGGTGCGCGGCCATGCTGCGCAGCGGCGCCAGCTGACGGCAGATCAGCCCGAGCTGGGTCTGCACCAGGCGATGGGCATCGTCCATCTCCTCTGGAATCTGTTCGAGCTGCTGCGCCAGCGCTTCTTCCTCTTCGCTGTAGATGGCCACGGGTTCGTTCTGTGCCAGCGCCGTGGCCAGATCGTCAAGGCTCGCCGCCAGCTGCTCCGCGGCGCGCTCGAGCAGCGCATCGCTGGCATCGTCAGGCAGGCTTTCGCGATGGGCGCCGAGGCCGGACAGGTAGTTCAGCAGGGTGTGCGAGAGGATCAGAAAGCGAAAGCCGGTCTCGGCATCCTTGCGGAAGTGCCCGGGTTCCAGAAGCATGTTGGAGAGGGTGGTCGACAGCGCGGCATCGGCGTTGTGGGCGTTGCGCCGGGCCAGGCGGTAGGCCAGGTCGTCGTGCTTGCCACTGTCGTACTGGCGCATGATCTGGCGCAGGTAGTCGCTGTTGCAGCTGAGGGTGTTGGCGACCACCTGGTTCAGACGCCGGCCCTGCCAGTCGGGCAGGATCAGGAACACCGCGGCGGCGGCGATCAGGCTGCCGAGCAGGGTATCGAACAGGCGCGGCCAGATCAGCCCGTAGCCATCGCCGACCTGGTTGAAGCAGAACAGCACCATCAGCGTGATCGCGGCCGTGGCCAGGGTGTAGCGCGTGCTGCGGGTGGCGAAGAACACCACTCCGGCGACCACGGCGAACAGTGCCTGCACCGGCTGGCTGGGGAACAGATCGAACAGCGCCCAGCCGACCACCAGGCCGAGCACGGTGCCGCTGATCCGCTGCACCAGCTTGATCCGGGTGGCGCCATAGTTGGGTTGGCAGACGAATACGGTGGTCAGCAGCACCCAGTAGCCCTGCTCGGGATGGATGGCGTGCAGCGCGGCGTAACCCGCGACCAGGGCGATGGCCATGCGCAGGGCGTGGCGGAACAGCAGGGACGTCGGCGTCAGCTGCAGGCGGATGCGGTTGAAGGCCTCGCGCAGCGTCTGCGGCTGGCGATCCAAAAGGCTGCTGTCCTGCGTGCCTTCCAGCGCGGCGGGGTCGCTGGCACTGGCGAGCTGGCGCTGCAGGGTGGAGAGGTTGCTCGACAGCGCACGCAGCGAGCGCAGCAGGCCGCGCCAGGCCGGGTTGTTCTGCTCGCGCAGGTGCTCCAGCGACGCCTGCAGGTCCTCCAGCGCCTGGGCATTGGCCTCGCTGTAGCGAAACGTCTGGCGCAGCTGGATGGCCTCGCCGAGTTCGCTGCAGGCGCTGGCCTGCAGACGCAGCAAGCGCTGGCAGCGAAACAGCACGTCGCTGTGGAAGAAGGCTTCGGCGAGGGCCTGGTAAGGGTAGTGCGAAGAGCTGACACGCTCGTGCAGGTCCTGGGCGAGGAAGTAAAGCTTCAGGTAGTGATTGATCTTGCTGCCGGGGCGGCCGCTGCCCAGGCGGTGCAGCAGGGTTTCCTTGGCCGCATTCAGGGCGCTGACCACCCGGCCGTTCTGCTGCGCCAGCTCGAGCCGGCGCTGTTCGACGTCCAGCTGGCGCACCGGCTCGAACAGCGCGGCCTTGTAGCGAAAGTACAGGCCCAGCTCGCGATACAACCGCGCCAGGCTCTGCTGCACCGGCTGGTGCGCGAACAGCGCGTTCCAGCAAACCGACAGCAGGCCATACCAGGCGGCGCCGGCCACCAGCAGCAGCGGGTCGCGCCAGAACTGCTGCAGTTCGCCGTTGCGCTGATCGGCGGCGATCATGCTGTAGATGGAGAGGATCAGCGTGGCCTGGGCGATCGCGCCGTAGCGTTCGCCGAGCGCACCGAGCATGACCAGGGCGAAGGTGGACAACGCCAGGCCGGCGACGAACAGCCACGGATAGGGAAACAGCAACTCGACGGCGATCGCGGCGATGCTGAAGCACAGCAGGGTCACCAGCAGCGCGCTGAGCCGGCCCAGCCAGCTGTCGTCGGTCTCCGCCAGGGCGCTGGCGATGATGCCGAGGAACAGCGGGATGATCAGCGACGGCTGTCCGAGGTACCAGCTCAGGCCCATGCTGCCGGCCATGGCGATGAGCACGCGCAGGCTGTAGCCGAACTTCTCCAGCGCCCAGAGGCGCCGCAGTGACTGGCGGAACGAGGGTTGCGGCATCTATCGGTCCATCAAGGTGGCAGCGGATTGGACGGTCGCGCTCTTGCGGCTGTCACGGTAGCGATCTTGCTTTGCAAGTCCCATTCCCTCGATGGCCGTATGCGTGTCTCGTCTTCGCCGTGCACTGCGTTACGGTTCTACAGTTGTCTCACCTTCAGCGAGCGGCCCTTGATCTTGCCATCGTTCAGCCGCTTGAGGGCCTGCCTGGCGACAGTTCGTTCCACTGCGACAAAGGCCTGGAAATCGAAGATGGCGATCTTGCCCACCTGGCTGCCCGGGATGCCGGCGTCGCCGGTCAGGGCGCCGAGGATGTCGCCGGGGCGCAGCTTGTCCTTGCGCCCCGCGGCGATGCACAGGGTCACCATGGGTGGCTGCAACGGTTCCCCGGACTGCGACTCGAGCGCATCCAGTGGCTGCCAGTTGAGTGGTGCTTGCTGCAGATTTTCAACGGCCTGTGCACGATGGGCTTCGGCCGGCGCCACGAGGCTGACCGCCAGGCCCTGCTTGCCGGCCCGTCCGGTACGGCCGATGCGATGCACGTGGATCTCCGGATCGCGCGCCAGCTCGACGTTGATCACCAGGTCCAGCGCCTCGACATCCAGGCCGCGCGCGGCAACATCGGTTGCCACCAGCACCGACAGGCTGCGGTTGGCGAACATCGCCAGCACCTGGTCGCGGTCGCGCTGTTCCAGATCGCCGTTGAGCGCTGCCGCGGAAATGCCTTTGCTGGTCAGCTGCTCGACCAGCTCCTGGCATTGCTGTTTGGTAAAGCAGAACGCTACGCAGCTCTGCGGTCGAAAGGCGCTCAGCACGCGCACCACGGCAGTCATGCGCTGCTGCGGATCGATTTCATAGAAGCGCTGTTCGATCTGGGTGTCGTCATGCAGCGCCTCGACCCGTACCTGCTGCGGGTCGCGCATGAAGGTGGCCGACAGTTGCTTGATGCCGGCCGGGTAGGTGGCCGAGAACAGCAGCGTCTGCCGCCTGGCCGGCGTCTGTCCGATGATTTCGGCGATGGCGTCGTAGAAGCCCATGTCCAGCATGCGGTCGGCTTCGTCGAGGACCAGCGTGTTCAGGCCGTCGAGCTTCAGGGTGCCTTTCTTCAGGTGCTCCTGCACGCGTCCCGGCGTGCCGACGATCACGTGGGCGCCATGCTCCAGCGATGCGATCTGCGGGCCGATGGAGACCCCGCCGCAGAGGGTGAGGATCTTGATGTTGTCCGCCGCCCGTGCCAGCCGGCGCAGTTCCTTGGCCACCTGGTCGGCCAGCTCGCGGGTCGGGCACAGGACCAGCGCCTGACAGCCGAAGTAGCGCGGGTTGATCGGGTCGAGCAGGGCGATGCCGAAGGCGGCGGTCTTGCCGCTGCCGGTCTTGGCCTGTGCGATCAGGTCCTGGCGCTTGAGCATGATGGGCAGACTCTGCGCCTGGATCGGGGTCATCGCCGTGTAACCGAGCGCTTCGAGATTGGCCAGCATGGCCGCGGAGAGGGGCAGCGAGGAAAAGGCGGTACTGGTCACGGAAAGAGTCTTCGGCAAGGAATCGACCGGCAGTCTAACAGGCGCCACTAAAACACGCGGCGCGCATGGGCGCTTCGGTAGACGGAACCCTGGAGGTGACGCCTGATCGAAAACTACCCAATCGCTCTAAGCAGGAGGTTGTTTTGTCTCGTGTGCTTTTCCTCGCTGGGTTGCTGGCACTACCCGCTTTTGCAGCCGAGCCCACGCTCTATGGACGTTACGAACGAATCAAGATCGAAGAGATCGGCAAGATCCTTCCGGCCAAGATGGACACTGGCGCAATGACGGCCTCGCTGTCGGCCCGTGATATCGAGCAGTTCCAGCGCGACGGCGAGGACTGGGTGCGGTTCCGCCTGGCCGTGGATGGCGCCGATGACACGCTCTATGAGCAGCGCATGCTGGGCATCAGTCGGATCAAGACCCGTGCCGAGGAAGCCGGCGACATCGATCCGGGAAGCGAGCCGCCGCGCGCCGAGCGTCCCATCGTTGGCATGCAGCTGTGCATTGGCGACCAGCTGCGCGAGGTCGAGGTCAACCTCACCGACCGCAGCCATTTCAGCTACCCGCTGCTCATCGGCGCGGAAACCATTCGCGACCTGAACGCCGCGATCTACCCGACCGAACGTTACACGGCGGGCCAGCCGACCTGCTGAGCGCCGCCGTGCGTCAGCCTTAGGCCTGCGCCTCGCCTCGCAGTGCTACGGCGGGCCCAGGCCGTACCGGGCCGGGGTCCGTCCCTCCATTCACGGCTGGTCTGCCGTTCACTGGCCGGCGGTGCGCATGACTAGCTAGCAGTCGTGCCATGGTGCGCTGCTGATTGTCTCGGCCCGACTCGAGCAAGTGCAATGAATCGGCAATACATTAGTGCTAATTAATGGCGTAATCTGGCGTGAAATTAATTAATTTATTTAAGTGGAATCGCTATAAGTTAATTAATTCGTTGTGTCTTTTTGTATTGCATTGCCCGTGTATTGTTCTGCTCTGCCGTTGTCCTTCAAATATATATAACGGTTGGTAGTTTGGTGACCGGTTAGTCGCGTTTAAACCGGCCGTTGCCGGCTGCCAACCTCATCCGTACGGCTGCTGGCGGACCGCTGGCAAGGAGATGGGCGGCGGTCTGGATCGAAGGTTAGCGCCCGCCTGATGGCAAAGTGCTGGTGGCGAACGCGGCGTCTTCGCAGGCTCTGGCGCAGTGCCCGGTCGCCGCTCGGGGTTGATTGTCAGACTAAAGTCGGGGCTTTCATTCTATAAGGCACATTTGTTAGATTCAGCATGTGGTTTTCTCTCACTCGCAATAACAATAAGGCGGAGAACGTCAATGGCCGACAACGATAAAGAAAATGCTGCTGCGTACTGGAAGGCGAATGTTCGCCTCATAACATGGAGCCTCGTGGTCTGGGCTCTGGTCTCTTATGGCTTTGCCATTCTCTTGCGTCCCCTGCTTTCCGGAATCCCCGTCGGGGGTACGGATCTAGGCTTCTGGTTTGCTCAACAGGGTTCCATCATCACGTTCATTGCGATCATCTTCCACTACGCTTGGCGGCTGAACAAACTGGACAAGGAATTTGGGGTTGAGGAATAAGCCATGAGCCAATATTGGATCAACATGCTGTTCGTGGGCGCCTCGTTCCTGCTCTATATCGGGATCGCGGTCTGGGCTCGCGCCGGGTCAACTAAAGAGTTCTATGTCGCTGGTGGTGGTGTTCACCCGGTAACCAACGGTATGGCAACGGCGGCAGACTGGATGTCTGCGGCTTCCTTCATTTCCATGGCCGGTCTGATCGCTTCCGGCGGTTATGCCACTTCCGTGTACCTGATGGGCTGGACCGGTGGTTACGTGCTGCTGGCGATGCTGCTGGCGCCGTACCTGCGCAAGTTCGGCAAGTTCACCGTGCCGGACTTCATCGGTGACCGTTTCTACAGCCGTGGCGCTCGCCTGGTAGCTGTCGTCTGCCTCATCCTCATCTCCGTTACCTACGTAATCGGCCAGATGGCTGGTGCTGGTGTGGCGTTCTCCCGCTTCCTGGAAGTGAGCAACTCCGCCGGTATCTGGATCGCTGCTGCCATCGTGTTCGCCTACGCAGTATTCGGCGGCATGAAGGGCATCACCTATACCCAGGTGGCGCAGTACGTGGTTCTGATCATTGCCTACACCATCCCGGCCGTGTTCATCGCCATGCAGCTGACTGGCAACCCGATCCCGATGCTCGGGATGTTCGGCACTCATACCGAGTCCGGTATGCCGCTGCTCGACAAGCTGAACCAGGTCGTTACTGACCTTGGCTTCGCTGCCTACACCGCTGACGTCGACAACAAGCTGAACATGTTCCTGTTCACCCTGTCGCTGATGATCGGTACCGCTGGTCTGCCGCACGTCATCATCCGCTTCTTCACCGTACCGAAGGTGGCTGATGCCCGCTGGTCCGCTGGCTGGACCCTGGTCTTCATCGCCCTGCTGTATCTCACCGCTCCGGCCGTTGCCTCCATGGCACGCCTGAACCTGGTCAACACCATCTATCCGGAAGGCCCGCAGGCCGAAGCGATCCGTTATGAAGATCGTCCGCAGTGGGTGCAGACCTGGGAACAGACTGGTCTGATCAAGTGGGAAGACAAGAACGCCGACGGTCGTGTGCAGATGTACAACGACGCCAACGCCGCCTTCACTCCGACCGCTACCGAGCGTGGCTGGAACGGCAACGAGCTGACCGTGAACAATGACATCATCGTTCTGGCCAACCCGGAAATCGCCAACCTGCCGGGCTGGGTCATCGGTCTGATCGCTGCGGGTGCTATCGCTGCTGCGCTCTCGACCGCTGCGGGTCTGCTGCTGGCGATCTCGTCTGCGATCAGTCATGACCTGATCAAGACACTCATCAATCCGAAGATCAGCGAGAAGAACGAAATGCTGGCAGCCCGTCTGTCCATGACGGCAGCGATTCTGCTGGCCACCTGGCTGGGTCTGAATCCACCGGGCTTCGCCGCGCAAGTGGTGGCGCTGGCATTCGGTCTGGCGGCAGCGAGCCTGTTCCCGGCGCTGATGATGGGTATCTTCTCCAAGCGCGTGAATAGCAAGGGTGCGGTCGCCGGTATGCTGGTTGGTGTGATCTCCACTGCCGTGTACATCTTCCTGTACCTCGGCTGGTTCTTCATCCCTGGCACCGCAAGCATCCCGAACACTCCTGATCAGTGGTGGATGGGCATCTCCCCGCAGGCCTTCGGTGCCGTGGGTGCGATTCTGAACTTCGCTGTTGCCTACGCCGTTTCGATGGCTACCGAGGCTCCGCCGCAGGAGATTCAGGATCTGGTCGAGAGCGTTCGTACCCCGAAGGGTGCTGGCGTTGCACTTGATCACTAACTGATAATGCAGCCGGACGTCAGACCTGCTCTGACACAAGGTTGAGGTAGAAGTCGGGCTTCCAGTTGGAAGCCCGATTTTTTTAGGGGAGTCGTATATGTTCTGGCATCTAATCGCGGCAATCGTCGCAGGTGTGGCGGGAGCCGGTATTGGCCTGCTGCTGCGCTCACTGACGCGTAAGCGACTGCCGAAATGGATCATTCCCGTCTGCGCCGGACTGGGAATGCTGAGTTACACCATCCATTACGAGTACACCTGGTTCGAAACCACGCAAGCGCGCCTGCCGGAAGGATCGCTGGTGGTCAGGAGCGAAGAGGGCGAAATGCTCTGGCGCCCCTGGACGATGATCTATCCGATGCCGTTGGCCTATACCGTGCTGGACGGTGCGAATGCCCAGGTACAGGACACCACTCAAGGCCGTCTCGGCCGCTTCGTGCTGTACCGTTTCGAGAAGCAACACCTGACGTCGGTCGTGAAGAGCGCCAGCTATCAGCTGATCTGCAGCGAGAGGGCCATGTTCAGGCTCAACGATGCCGGAGAGGCCAAGGTCGAAACGCTGACCGAGCTGGAAAGCGATTCACCGCTGTACCAGGCCATCTGCGAACGTGACCGTTGACGGGATATACCAGCAGAGCCAGGCACCACGCACCGGCCACTGGTGTTCGGTGCCTACCACGGCGTGGCGCAAATCGGAGCGGGCCGAAGTCCGCGTGACCGAGGCCACCTGCCGCCATGTCGCGGCGCGGTCGGGGCATCAGATCGAGTTGAACGCCGCCTTGCGTGCGCGCTGCCAGCATCTGAGCCGCTGAGCCAGTTCGTCGAAACGCTGGAGTCCGGTGCGCTGCGCACGATTCAGCAGGATCAGGGCGATCTCAGCTGTAGCCATGGCGTCGGCTGCGGCATTGTGGCGTTGCGGAATGTGGATGTTGAAGTAACCGAGCCAGTGGTCCAGCCCGCCGCGATGAATCATCGCTTCCGGAAACAGCATGGGCGCCAGGTCGGCTACATCGAGAAAGCTGTGTTCCAGGTTATAGCCAAGCTCCTGTTTCAACGCGCGGGCCAGCATGCGCTGATCGAACGGGGAGTGAAAGGCCAGGATGACGCTGTCGGCGGCGAACTCCATGAAGCTCAGTAAAGCCTCTGCCGGCGGCAGGCCGCTGGCCAGTTCGCTGGGCGCGATGCCATGGATCAGTACGCTTTCGTTTACCTTGACCTGGCGACAGAGCGTGCATTCGAACTGCTGGGAATAGGCGATGGCGCCGTTCTCGATTACCACTGCGCCGATGGCGATCACCAGGTCGCGCTTGAGATGCAAGCCGGTGGTTTCCAGATCCAGGACGACCAGCCGTTGCTCGCGCAGAGGCACGGCTTTGGGAGGAGACGGCCGCTGCAGCTCGGCAACGCGCTGTTGCTGCTCCAGGGATAGTTTCGGCCCGCGTGGGTTGAACCAGAACATACTCATAGCTGATAGCGCACCGCGAGACTGGCCTGTAGACGCTGGGCCTGACGGAACGACTCCCGTAGGATCCGGCGATCGAGCACGTTGAGCGTATCCGGGTCCAAGCGGTTGGAATAGGGCAATCCGTCGCGTGCCTGCTGCTGGTGGTGCTGCATGCGGGTCTGCTGAATGAAATGATAGGCCTCTTCGTAGGCCGCGCCGTCCTTCTTTTCGATCACACCCTTTTCGACCAGTTTGCGCAATCGTTCGAGCGTGTTGCAGTTGCCGATGCCATTGCTCAGCGCCAGTAGCCGTGCACCATCGACGAACGGCGTCAGGCCCTGCACCTTGAGGTCCAGGGTGTCCTTGCCGTCGCCTTTGCGGGCCACCACGAAGTCACGGAAGCGGCCGACCGGTGGACGATGGCGCAGGGCGTTTTCGGCCATCATGCGCTGGAACAGACTGTTGTCGCCGATCTCCTCGAGCAGGTCCTGGCGCAGTTGCTCGCAGCCCTCGGAAGGGCCCCAGATGCTGCGCAGATCGAAATAGATGGAGCTACCGAGCAGGTTTTCCGGCGTAGCCTCACGAACGAACGAGCTGAAGCGCCGACTCCATTCCTGTCGCGACAGGCACAGCTGCGCGTTGCTGGCCATTATGTTGCCTTTGCACAGGGTAAAGCCGCAGGTATCCAGGTCGCGGTTGATCCGCTCGGCCAGCGGCAGCAGCCGGCCGCGGATATGCGCAGCCTCGGCGGCATCGGCGGCCTCGAAAAGCATGCCGTTGTCCTGGTCGGTGTGCAGCGTCTGCTCCTGTCGACCCTCGCTGCCGAAGCACAGCCAGGTGAACGGAACGCCTGGATCGCCCATGTGCTTGATCGCCAGCTCGATGACGCGGCAGACGGTGTGATCATTGAGCAGGGTGACGATGCGGGTGATCTGCGTCGACGACGCGCCATGGGCGAGCATGTTGTCGACCAGCTGGCGAATGCGGCTGCGGATGACCACCAGTGCATCGACATGGTCGGCATGCCGAATCGTCTGTGCCAGGTGCACCAGGTCGACCCGCTGCAGGGAGAACAGGTCGCGCTCGGAGATCACGCCGCGCAGCAGCCCGTTATCGACGACGCAGACATGGGCGATATGCCGCTCGGTCATGGCGATCGCCGCGTCGAAGGCGGTGGCGTCGGGTGGCAGATAGAATGGATCGTGCGTCATGAACTGCGAGATCGGCTGGCTCAGATCGGTGGTGCCGGTGCCGATGGCGCGACGCAGGTCGCGCAGAGTGAAGATGCCCTGGGGGTGCAGCGCTTCATCGACGATGACAATGCTGCCGACGTTCTCCTCCTGCATCATCGCCACCGCTTCGTTGAGCGGCCGGCTCGGCAGGCAGGACACCGGGTGATGCAGGGCCAGCTCGCCAATGCTGGTTTCCAGCGAGAAGTTCTCACCGAGGCTTTCCACCGCACGCATCTGCGCCTGCTGGTTGACCAGGTCGAGCAGGCTGCTGACGCCGCGTATGGCGAAGTCGCGAAACACGTCGGAGCTGGAGACCAGCTTGACGAAGGCAGGCTTGTTCAGCAGGAAACAGAAAGTGTCCTCGGCCGCCAGATGCGCGGTACGGGTCGCTCGCTCGCCCATCAGCGCGGCCATCGGGAAGCATTCGCCGACGATGACCTCGAAGGTCGTGTCGGTGCCGCGTTTGGCGGTGTGCGGGCGCTGACCGTGAACGCGGCCCTGCTTGACGATATAGAAATGCTGTACCACACCGTCCTCGGGCGAAATGATGCAGTCGCCCTCGGCGTAGAAGCGCAGCTCGCAGTTCTCCACCAGGTAAGCCAGATGGGCCGGCTCCATCTGGTTGAACGGGGCGTACTTGCGCAGAAACTCCATGGTTCCATGGATGTTCTGCAGTACAGCCGTCTTCCCTGCCTGGGAGAAGGCGTCGGGTGTGCTCATGTTTGGCTTCCACTTTTTATTAATGGTGGGCTGCGGGTCGGCCAGACCCAATTGGACGTAAGTCTAGTCAGCGCGGACGCTAGGAAAGCTGATCGGGATCAGCCTCGTGTTTCGAGCTGTTGCGATGAATTTCAGGCATAAGAAAGCCGGCCACTGGGGCCGGCTCCTTTGCTTCGTCATCGAGCTCAGGGCAGGGTGAACAGCACCTTGACCGAGCCGTTTACTGCCGAGGCGTCGACGTAGCCGATGGCGTCGGCTTCGGCAGCTACCTTGGCCACCACCGCCGCGTCGTCAGCGACGCTGGGCAGGGGCTGGCCCTTGCCGGTGAAGATCAGACCCGACCAGTAGGACTTGAGCTGCGACTCGTTCTTGCTGGTCACGCCGGCGTAGAACGCTTCCTTGGCCGGGTTCCAGCCCGCCTGGTCGACACCCTTCATGGACTTGTCCTTGCCCAGGAAGATGTTGGCGACATCCGACTGAGAGGGCGTCTTGGCTGCGGCGGGATTGACGATCACGGCGACCTCGGCCTGGGCCATGGCGGCCAGACCGAGCACGGCGGCGCCGCAGAGGATGCGAATGGATGCTTTCATCGGTGCGCTCCTCAGAATACGAAATCGACGCCGACGGAAACGATGTCGCCGTCGTAGTTGCGGGCCGGAGTGCCGGCTACGCCGGTTCGTGCGAACGCCTCGTTCTCGTAAAGCTCTTGGGCGTTGCGGGTGAACACTCCATCGTAGCCGTTCTTGGTGTCGACGCGCTTGTACTCGCCCTTCACCACCACGGTCGGCGTGGCCTGGTAGTTAAGTCCCAGGGTCCAGGAGCTCTGGCGACCACCGTTGTCGTCCAGCTGCGCATAGGTGACATGCGGCAGGAAATCACCGAAGCGGCGGCCACCCATCAGGTAGAAGGAGTCGATCGCTTCCATGCCGTCGTTCTCGATCAGGCGCGAAGTCCACTCGTTGCTGCTGATCCAGGTGCCGTTGTCGTACTGGTAGCCGATCGAGGTGAACTTGCCTTTCTCCTTGTTCAGCTGCAGCAGCGAGCGCTGCTCGGCGACTCCAACGCCCGGGCCATAGGGCTGCGGCAGTACGCTGACCACGTTGCCGGTGATATCGGTCTTAATATCCGCTTCGACATAACCGATACGCAGCGTGCCGAAGTCATTGGTGGCCAGGCTGACGCTGGCGCCGAACAGCTTGCCGTAGTCGATATCGAACTGCTCGTCGTAGGAGTAGTAATCGCGATTCTTCGCTTGCCCGCCAGCGATCTGGAAGGTCACCGAGCCGTACGACAGCGGTACGGTGTACACCGCATCGATGCCTTCGTAATTGGTGACCTGCACCTGGCTGTAGACCTCGTCGGGCAGGCGCAGCCAGGGGTAGCTGTAACCCACGTCGAGGCTTTCGGAATACATGTAGACCGGGCTGCGCAGGCGGCCGGCGCGGAGCATCAGCTGGTCGTTGGCCTGCAGCGACAGATAGGCCCATTCCAGATTGGCTTTCCACTCATCCTGCTGGGCTTTGGCTGTGCCCTGCACGGTCACGCCGAGGGTATCGGTGATGCCGTAGCTCAGCTGGGCGCCGAACTTGGACAGCTGATCGCCGCGCCAGGAGTCGTTGGTCTGGCCCTGAATGCCGTAGCTGCGACCGTCATCTTCACCACCCAGGTGGGTGAAGCCGACGGTACCGAAACCGTTGAAGCGGTGTTCGCCCTGTTCCAGGGCGAAGGCAGGAGTTGCGGCCAGGCAGACAGCTGCCAGGCCGGCGACACGAAGTGCAGTCATTTGATGCTCCAGGAATCGTTAAACACGGAATTGGCCCGTAGCCGCGCGCAGGTGGTCTCCGGTACTCACCAGTTGTTCGCCAAGGCGGGCGGTGGCTTCGGCGCCGTTTGCGGTTGCTTGTGCGTCCTGCTGCAACACTTGGGTTTCTTGTTGGATGGAACTCGACAGGCCGATCTGCTCCTGAGTGAACTGGGCGATGCCGGCGTTGAGTTCGTCGATCTGGTTGACGGTCTGGGCAATGGTTTCGAGCAATTGGGTGGCTTCTACCGAGCGCTCGATACTGGCGCGGGATTTCTCGCCGTTGCTGGTCATTACGTTGAGTACGGTGTTGGCGCTGTTCTGCAGGCGCTGGATGATCTGCTGGATCTCGGCGGTGGAGGCGGCGGTCTTCTGGGCGAGGTTACGCACCTCATCGGCGACCACGGCGAAACCGCGGCCTTGCTCACCGGCGCGGGCGGCCTCGATGGCGGCGTTGAGCGCCAGCAGATTGGTCTGCTCGGCAATGCTGCGGATCACCGTCAGCACTGAACCCACTTCCTGGGTTTCCTCTTCCAGCTGCTCCATGGCCTGCACAGCGCTCATCACACTGTTGCCCAGATCGCTGATGCCGCTGGACAGGCTGCCGACGTGCTCACGCGCGGTGGCGGCCTGGCGGGCGGCGGAGTTGGCTTCGTCGGAGGCCTGCTGCGAGCGCTGCGCCACCTCTTGAATGCTACCGGTCATGGTGAGGATGTCGCGGGTAATGGAGTCAGTGTGGTGCTGTTGCGACTTGGCGTTCTCTTCTGAACCTTGGGTCAGGTTGTAGAGCTCCTTCGATACCTGGCCGAGCGGGCTGGCGGCCTCGATAATCTGGCGAATGGTGCCCTGCAGCTTGTCGAGAAAACCATTGAACAGCTCGATCATTGCGCCAATCTCGTCATTCGATTTGACGTTCACGCGCTGCGTCAGATCGCCGTCGCCGCGGGCGATAGATTGCAGCGACGCGATCACGCCACGCACGTTGACCATTACGCTACGGATGACAAGCCAGGCACCGAGGCCTACCACGACGACGAGCACCAGGCTGAGGATGATGCCCAGGCGCGTGGTGTTTTCGTTGGCTTCGCGGGTTTCCGCGAGGGTTTGCTGGAAGTCGGCGTAGGCACCGGCACGGAAGTCGCTGGCCAGTTTCTGCGCCTGAGCCAGATCACTGGCCATGCGATCCAGGCTCGGTCGCAGGTCATCAAACGAGGCGCTGCCATCGATCAGCTTTGCAGACGCGCCGAGGGCATTGTCGGCGTAGCCCTTCACCGCATTGCGCCAGCTATCGAGCGCCTGTCGGCGTTGAGGTTGGCCGCTGAGAAGCGTCGCCAGCGCCTGCTGTTGTGCATCTATCTCGCTCAGGACTTCACGCGCTTCGCCGAGAATGCCCGCTTCGCCCGCCGCAACAGCGTTGTTCAGCAGCCCTGGAATGCGTGAAAACTGAAAGATCACCGCATCGGCCTTTTCCAGTGTCGGGTAACTCTGGCTTTCAAGCATTTGCAGCCGAGAATCGGTCGCCGACAGCTGCAGCGAGGTATAGCCGACATAGAGGATCAGCCCGAGCAGTGCGACGGCAGGCACCAACGAAAGCTTGGCGGTCAACGAAAGATTCTTGAACATGCAGCGACTCCACGGCGGGCGGCGAATACTACGAGATGACACATGGTGGCGACATGCCATCTATCGGAAACCAGTGTGACTTGATTTGTTAGCTTGGTCACGGTATCGGTTGTCGCATGCCGAACTTGAGCGCCGTTGAGCGGATTCGGAAGATAAAAAAACCGCCCCGTAGGGCGGTTCGTTTGCAGCCAGGCTGAGCGTTACAGGCCGTTCTTGGCCTTGAACTCGCGGCGGCGGCGGTGCAGCACCGGCTCGGTGTAGCCGTTGGGCTGCTTGGTGCCTTCGAGGACCAGCTCCAGCGCGGCCTGGAAGGCCACGCTGTTGTCGAAGTCAGGCGCCATCGGGCGGTACAGCGGGTCACCCTGGTTCTGACGGTCGACTACCGGGGCCATGCGCTTGAGGCTCTCGATCACCTGATCCTTGGTCACCACGCCATGGCGCATCCAGTTGGCCACGTGCTGGCTGGAGATACGCAGGGTGGCGCGGTCTTCCATCAGCGCGATGTCGTTGATGTCCGGCACCTTGGAGCAACCAACGCCCTGTTCGACCCAGCGGACCATGTAGCCGAGGATGCCCTGCGAGTTGTTGTCCAGCTCGTTGCGCTTTTCTTCCTCGCTCCAGTTGGTGTCTTTCGCCAGCGGGATGGTGAGGATGTCGTCGATGGACGCCTTCTCGCGCTTGGCCAGTTCGACCTGACGCGCCTGCACGTCGATCTTGTGGTAGTGCATGGCGTGCAGGGTGGCAGCGGTCGGCGACGGTACCCAGGCGGTGTTGGCGCCGGCCATGGGGTGGCCGACCTTCTGCTCGAGCATCGCGGCCATCAGGTCAGGCATGGCCCACATGCCCTTGCCGATCTGCGCCTTGCCCTGCAGGCCGCAGGCCAGACCGACGTCGACGTTGTTGTTCTCGTAGGCACTGATCCACTTCTCGGCTTTCATGGCCGCCTTGCGCACCATCGGGCCGGCTTCCATGGAGGTGTGGATCTCGTCACCGGTGCGGTCGAGGAAGCCGGTGTTGATGAACACCACGCGCTCGCGCGCTTCCTTGATGCAGGCCTTGAGGTTGATCGTGGTACGACGCTCCTCGTCCATGATGCCGACCTTGAGAGTGTTGCGCGGCAGGCCGAGGACGTCCTCGACGCGGCCGAACAGTTCGGTGGCGAAGGCCACTTCTTCCGGGCCGTGCATCTTCGGCTTGACGATGTACATCGAGCCGGTGCGGGTGTTCTTGCGGCTGGTGTTGCCTTTGAGGTTGTGCACCGCGATCAGGCTGGTGAACAGGCCGTCCATGATGCCTTCCGGCACTTCGTTGCCTTCCTTGTCGAGGATGGCGTCGTTGGTCATCAGGTGACCGACGTTACGGATGAACAGCAGCGAGCGGCCATGCAGGGTCAGCTCGCCGTTGCCGTCGGCCTTGGTGTAGACGCGGTCCGGGTTCATCGCGCGGGTGATGCGCTTGCCGCCCTTTTCCAGCTCCTCGACCAGGTCGCCCTTCATCAGGCCGAGCCAGTTGCGGTAGACGATGGTCTTGTCGTCGGCGTCGACGGCGGCGATGGAGTCTTCGCAGTCCATGATGGTGGTCAGCGCCGCTTCCATCAGGATGTCCTTCACGCCGGCGGCGTCGGTCTGGCCGATCGGGCTGGCCGGGTCGATCTGGATCTCGAAGTGAATGCCGTTGTTCTTCAGCAGCACGGCGATCGGTGCGCTGGCTTCGCCCTGGAAGCCCTGCAGCTGAGCCGGGTTCTTCAGGCCGGTGGTGCTGCCGTCCTTCAGCGAGACGACCAGCTTGCCGCCTTCGATGCGGTAGCCGGTGGAGTCGACGTGCGAGCCGGTTTCCAGCGGAGCGGCTTCATTGAGGAAGTTGCGCGCGTAGGCGATGACCTTGTTGCCGCGGATCTCGTTGTAGCCCGGGCCCTTGGTAGCGCCGTCTTCTTCGGAGATGGCGTCGGTGCCATACAGCGCGTCGTACAGCGAGCCCCAGCGAGCGTTGGCCGCGTTCAGGGCGAAGCGCGCATTCATGATCGGCACCACCAGCTGCGGGCCGGCCATGCGGGCGATTTCTTCGTCGACGTTCTCGGTAGTGGCCTGGAAGTCTTCGGCTTCCGGCAACAGGTAGCCGATTTCCTGCAGGAAGGCCTTGTACGCCACGGCGTCATGGGCCTGACCGGCGCGAGCCTGGTGCCAGGCGTCGATCTTGGCCTGCAGCTCGTCGCGCTTGGCCAACAGGGCGCGGTTCTTCGGCGCCAGGTCGTGGATGACGCTGTCGGCGCCAGCCCAGAAGGCGGCGGCATCGACGCCGGTACCGGGAATCGCCTCGTTGTTCACGAAGTCATACAGGACTTTGGCGACCTGCAGGCCACCGACTTGAACGCGCTCAGTCATTACTCGCCTCACTTGGTTCTTCTAATTTCGCCGGACGGTTTCGCTTTTGTAGTCCGAGGTCGCCGGATACTACATGAAGCGTCGGGGAAAATCAGTCCGCTGAAAGCGCAGGTTGCGTCGGCCTTGCGAGCATGCCGGTACAGGCGGTGCTGTCATCGCGAGTGGGGCCTGCTATACCTATTGGGCCGTCGCCATCGGGCGCGCGAATCCCGCCACAGGAGCAGTCCATGGATCACCTCGTTCTCACCGTCATTGCCAAAGATCAGCCCGGTCTGGTCGAACGACTGGCCAAGTGCATTGCCGATCATGGCGGCAACTGGCTGGAGAGCCGCATGTCGCGCATGGCTGGGCAGTTCGCCGGCATTCTGCGGGTGGCCGTGCCGGCAGACGCCCATGCCGAGCTGACTGCCGCGCTGGAAAGCCTGCAGACCCAGGGCATTCGCGTGTTGCTGGCCCACAGCGGTGCGGAGCCGACAACAAGCTGGCAGGAGATTCAGCTGGAGCTGGTCGGCAACGACCGGCCGGGCATCGTCCGCGACATCACCCACCTGCTCGCCGAGCACGGCGTCAATCTGGAAAGCCTGGATACCGAGGTGCTGCCGGCGCCGATGAGCAGCGAACTGCTTTTCCGCGCCGAGGTGCGTCTGGCGGTGCCCAGCGAGCTGTCGCTGGAGCGGCTGCAGCAGCGCCTGGAAACCCTTGCCGACGACCTGATGGTCGAGCTCAAGCTGCAGCCTGCCGAGCAGGTGTAGTGCTCAGCCGGCGCTTTTGCGCATGATGCGCCAGGTATCCAGGCTGTACACCGCAAGTCCGGCCCAGATGCAGAAGAAGGCCAGTTGCCGGTCGACCGGGAACGGCTCGCCGAACAGCTGCACGGCGAGGATCAGCAGCAGCGTCGGCGTCAGGTACTGCAGGAAGCCCAGGGTCGAATACGGCAGGTGGCGCGCGGCGGCGTTGAAGCCGAGCAGCGGGATCAGCGTCACCGGGCCGGCCGCCATCAGCCAGAGCGCGTCGGTGCTGGTCCAGAATGCGGGTTCCGTGCTCGTGCCGCTGCTGAACCAGAACAGCCAGACCAGCGCGACCGGCAGCAACATCCAGGTTTCCACCACCAGTCCGGGTAGCGCGGCCACCGGTGCCAGCTTGCGCAGCAGGCCGTAGCTGCCGAAGCTCAGCGCCAGCACCATGGAAATCCACGGGAATTCGCCGAGCATCAGCAACTGCAGGCTGACGCCGACGGTGGCCATCGCCACCGCCAGCCACTGCAGCGGGCGCAGCCGCTCGCGCAGCACGATCATGCCGAGCAGCACATTGACCAGTGGATTGATGTAGTAGCCCAGGCTCGCCTCGACCATGCGGTCGTGGTTCACCGCCCAGACGTAGATCAGCCAGTTGGCCGCGATCAGCACGCTGGAGATACCCAGCACGCCCAGGCGCCGCGGGTGCGCCAGCAGCTCGCGCCACCAGCCTGGATGGCGCCAGACCAGTAGTACCAGCGAGCCGAACACGGCCGACCAGATCACCCGCTGGGTGACGATCTCCAGCGCGCCGTACTGCTCGAGCGCCTTGAAGTAGAGCGGAAACATGCCCCAGATGCTGAAGGTGGCCAGCCCCAGCAGATAACCCTTGCGCAAATCGGCGGTTTGCATGAATTCCTTCTACGGGCAGCGGAGAGCCGGCCATTCTGCGCCTTTGCCTGCGGGAGAGAAAGATTAGTCAGCTAACAGAGCGTTCCCGCGCGACGGACTGTCCGATCGATCAACAAAGGGGAACACTCGGGCGCTTGCCCTCGTCTCATCTGCATCGCTAATCGAGACGGCAGCGCGCGGGTCAGCGCGAGCGGAGGACGGCAATGCGCTTGCACAATCAGGTCGCCCTGGTCACCGGCAGCACTCAGGGCATCGGCCGCGGCATCGCCGTGCGCCTGGCCGAGGAGGGGGCCGACGTGGTCATCAACGGTCGCGAGGAGGATGACGAGGCCCGTGCCAGCCTCGAACAGGTACGCGCCGTTGGGAGGAAGGTCTGCTTCATCGCCGCGGACGTCAGCCAGGTCGGGCAATGCCAGCGGCTGGTGCGCGAAAGCATCGCGCAGATGGGCAGGCTGGACATCCTGGTCAACAACGCCGGGGTGCAGACCCACGCCGCATTTCTCGACGCCGAAGAGGGCGACTACGACCGGGTACTCGACGTCAACCTGCGCGGGCCGTTCTTCCTCGCCCAGGCCTTCGCCCGCTATCTGCGCGAGCAGGGCCGTGGTGGGCGGATCATCAACAACAGTTCGGTGCACGAGGAATTGCCGCACCCCAACTTCACCGCCTACTGTGCAAGCAAGGGCGGGCTGAAGATGCTCATGCGCAACATCGCCATCGAGCTGGCGCCGCTGGGCATCACGGTGAACAACGTGGCGCCCGGCGCGGTGGAAACGCCGATCAACCGCGAGCTGATGAATCAGCCGGACAAGCTCGCCAACCTGCTGCAGAACATCCCTGCCGGCCGTCTCGGCCGCCCGCACGACGTCGCCGGCGTCGTTGCCTTTCTGGCCTCACCCGACGCCGAGTACATCACCGGGTCTACACTGGTGGTCGATGGCGGCCTGCTATGGAACTACAGCGAGCAATGACCGATATCCCGCCGTGCCAGCCGTTCAGCCACGACACCAGCGCCATCTCGCGGGCCGACACGCTCACGCCTGCCGAGCGCTATCAGGAGCTGTTCGTCGCCGTGCAGATGCAGCGGGTGTTTGCCGATAGCAAGACCTTCGTCGACTGCGCGCCGCGGCGCCATCCCGAAGTCATCCTCGAGGCCTACCGCGCCCGCTGCAACGAGCCGGGCTTCGATCTCGGCGCCTTCGTTCATGAGCACTTCAGCCTTTACGAGATGCCGGCCAGGGAATTCGTCGCGAACCCCGATGACAGCCTGGCCGAACACATCGACCGGCTCTGGCCGGTGCTCACCCGGCAGCCGCAGGACCATCCGGCGCATTCCTCGCTGCTGCCGCTGCCGTACGACTACGTGGTACCAGGCGGGCGCTTTACCGAGCTGTACTACTGGGACTCCTACTTCACCATGCTCGGCCTGGACGAAAGCGGACACTGCGACCTGCTGCGCTCGATGGCAGACAACTTCGCCTACCTCATCGACACCTACGGCCACGTGCCCAACGGCAACCGCACCTATTACCTGGGGCGCTCGCAGCCGCCGGTATTCGCCCTGATGACCGAGCTGTTCGAGGAAACCGGCGTCCACCGCGCCAGCGACTACCTGCCGCAACTGCGCAAGGAATACGCCTTCTGGATGGAGGGTGCCGACTCGCTGCGCCCAGGCGAGCAGCATCGACGCTGCGTCTGTCTGGCGGATGGGGTGGTGCTCAACCGCTACTGGGACGAGCGCGACACGCCACGCGAGGAGTCCTATCGCGAGGATGTCGAGACTGCGCGGGCCAGCTGCCGGCCGCGGCACGAGGTCTACCGCGATCTGCGCGCTGGCGCCGAGTCGGGCTGGGACTTCAGCTCGCGCTGGCTCGACGACGCCCACCGGCTGGCGACCATCCGTACCACCGGCATCCTGCCGATCGACCTCAACGCGCTGCTCTACAAGCTGGAGCGGCAGATCGCCGAGCTGTCGGCGGTCAAGGGCCAGCACAGCTGTGCCGAGACCTTTGCCCAGCGTGCCGAATCGCGCCGGGCGGCCATCGATCGATACCTGTGGAACCCGCGTTGCGGTGCGTATTTCGATTATGACTGGCAGCGTGGCCGGCCGCGCGACAACCTCACCGCCGCGACCCTCGCGCCATTGTTCGTGCGCATGGCCGGCGTCGAGCAGGCCGCGGCGGTGGCGGCGACGGTACGTGAGCGCCTGCTGGCGCCAGGCGGGCTGGCCACTACCGAGATCAGCGGCAGCGGCGAGCAGTGGGACCGCCCCAATGGCTGGGCACCGCTGCAGTGGATGGCCATTCGTGGCCTGCAGCACTATGGCCATAACGCCCTGGCGCTCGAGATCGAGGAGCGCTGGCTGACCATCGTCAGTCACCTGTTCGAGCGCGAGAACAAGCTGGTGGAAAAATACGTGCTGCGGCCCTGTACCGAGCACGCCGGCGGCGGCGAATACCCGTTGCAGGACGGCTTCGGCTGGACCAACGGCGTCACCCGCAAACTGATGCAGGAAGATCCCAATCACGAGGCCAACCGCTGTCGTGCCGGGCAATGCTCGCAGATTGACCGCAGCGGACGCGAACGGCTGGGTTCCGGCAACGGCGGGCGCCGGCCCTAGCGGCGGTACGCCAGCAGAACGATACCCCCTACGACGATCAGGCTACCGAGCACTTGCAAGGGTCCGAGTAGCTGGCCAAGCACCAGCCAGCCCAGCAGCATGCCGGCGACCGGTTCCATGTTCATCACTGGAGCGTTGCGTGCAATGTTCAGCCGTGGCATGCAGATGAACAAGGTCGAGAAGGCCGCGCCATAGAGCAGCACCAGGCAGGCGAGGGCGATCCAGCCGGCTGTGGCGCTGGGCAGGCCGAGCCCGCCGGGAATCAGGCCGCTGCTGCCGAGCAGGGCCGAGGCGAGAAACACCACGATCAGCGTCAGCATGCTGCGCACCGAACCGGCCATGCTCGACAGCTTGTGTTCGGTCACCCACAGCGCCACCGCGAACACCGCGGCAGCCGTCAGGCTGAACAGGATGCCGGCGACCCACTGGCCGTCCGGCGCCTCGCTGCTGACCAGACGTGCAGGCACGTCGAGCACCAGCACCAGGCCGAACAGGATCAGGCCCATGACCGCCAGTGTCTGGCGGGTCGGCCGGGGGCCGCCGAGCAGCCAGGTCAGCAGTGCCAGCAGGATCGGCGAGAGGTTGACCACCAGCAGTGCAAGCCCCACCGGAATGCGTGCTACAGCCGAATAGATACAGATGCTCTGCACTGCGATCAGCAGGCCTAGTAGGACTTGCCAGCGCCAGGTGGCGGGGCTCAGCTGCAACGACTCGCGGCGCCATAACACCAGTGTGGCCAGCGCCAGCATCGTCACCCCGGCGCGGCAGAGCACGGCCAGTAGCAGTCCAGTGTCATGGTCGAAGGCGATGCGTGCGGCAATATGATTGGCGGCAAAGGAGCTGGCCAGTGCGGCGAGGATCAGCACGGCGGTATGGCGCGGAAATGGCGTGGCGGTCGTCTGCATGGAAGTTGTGATCCACCTGCTGCGGTGCTCGATTATGCCGGTGAGGCGGCTTCACGGCCCCCTCACGTGCATTTTTGCAAGCGCAGCCATACGTGTGGAGCAGCTGCTCAGGGGCGTCGATAGGGCGAGTCTTTCACGGGTGACAGGTCAAATGTGCCCTTCTCAACGAAGCGCTGGGTACCGAACAGGCCGCCGGCGAGTTTGCCGCGCAAGACATAGGGCACTTCGTCGAGGCCGATGTGCTCGGCCAGCCCCAGGGCTTGGCGCGCGGCGGAGAAGGCGGAGATCGTCACCGGCACTTCGAGCACGCTCTCGCCGAAGCGCGGCACCGTGCCGCGCTGGTCGCTGACACCACTGGCCAGCCGCCGGCCGTTGATCTCCAGGTCCAGGGCGACGCCGTTGTAGTCGATGGCGCCCTCGTTGGGGTTCTGCAGGCGCAGCTTGACCAGGAAGCGCACCTCCAGTCCCTCGCCCTGCAGCGGTTGAATACCGGCGACCTGGACATTGAGCGGATCGCGCGGCGAAAAGGCAGCGCAGGCGCCCAGAGCCGATGCAAGCAGAATGATCAGCAGCAGGCGCAGCGGGTGGTGGAACGCGGAAGATGTGTGCACTCAGGGTTTCCTGTCGAGGTTCTTGATGCCCTGCAGCAGCTCGATGGGCAGCGGGAAAACGATGGTCGAACTCTTGTCACCGGCGATGCTGCTCAGCGTCTGCATGTAGCGCAGCTGCATGGCGCCCGATTGCCGGCCGAGCATCTCGGCGGCCTGCATCAGCTTCTCCGACGCCTGCAGTTCGCCCTCCGCATGAATGACCTTCGCCCGCCGCTCGCGTTCCGCTTCGGCCTGCCGCGCGATGGCCCGGATCATCGATTCGTCGAGGTCGACGTGCTTGATCTCGACGTTCGCCACCTTGATCCCCCAGGCGTCGGTCTGCGCATCGAGCACCTGCTGGATGTCGCTGTTGAGCTGTTCGCGTTCGGCCAGTATGTCGTCCAGTTCGTGCTTGCCGAGCACCGCACGCAGCGTGGTCTGCGCCAGCTGGCTGGTGGCCGAATGGTAATCCTCGACCTGGATGATCGCCTTCTGCGCGTCCAGCACGCGGTAGTAGACCACCGCATTGACCTTCACCGAAACGTTGTCGCGGGAGATCACGTCCTGGGTCGGCACATCGAGCACCAGCGTGCGCAGATCGACCCGCACCATCTGCTGGATGCCGGGAATCACCAGGATCAAGCCCGGCCCCTTGACCTTCCAGAAACGTCCGAGCATGAACACCACGCCACGCTCGTATTCGCGCAGGATGCGGAACGTCGACGCCAGCAGGCCGAACAGCAGCACCAGCAACACCAGAAAACTCGTTTCATAGCCCATGGTTCAGCTCCTCTCGATTGCTTGATGGCTGTGCAGCGACTTCCAGCTGCAGTCCGTGCCGCGCGATCACGCGTACCTGCTGGCCGGCCGCCAGCGGCGTGGCGCTGTGCACCTGCCAATTCTCGCCCTGCAGATGCAGCCAGGCGCTGTGCGGATCCTGTGTCGAGACCGAGCTGATCGGCGCGACGCTGCCGATCAGCTCGCTGTCGCCGCCAACCAGGCGCTGGCGTCGCGCCTTCAGCGCCATGGCAACGATGGCGAACACCAGCAGCGCACTGGTGAGGGCAAGGGTGATGATCAATGCCAGCGGAATGCCGAAGCCGGGCACTTCGGTGTCGATCAGGATCACCGCGCCGGCAACGAACGCGGCCACGCCGCCGATGCCGAGCACGCCGAAGCTCGGTAGAAACGCTTCGGCGACCATGAAGGCGATGCCGAGCAGGATCAGCGCCACGCCGGCGTAGTTCACCGGCAGCAGCTGCAGCGAATACAGCGCGAGGATCAGACAGATGCCGCCGAGCACGCCGCCGGCGCCGATGCCGGGGTTGGAGAATTCAAGGATCAGCCCGTAGATGCCGATCATCATCAGGATCAGTGCCACGCTCGGGTTGGTGATCACCGCCAGCAGGCGTACCCGCCAGTCCGGCGCGTGCTCGATCAACTGCGCGTCAGCCGTGTGCAGCGTGACTTCGATATCCGGGACGGCGAGCGTCTTGCCGTCGAGCTGGCGCAGCAGGTCGGCGACGTCGCGCGCCAGGTAGTCGATCACCTTGTGCTCCAGCGCTTCGCTGGCCGACAGGCTGACCGCCTCGCGCACCGCCTGCTCGGCCCACTCGGCGTTGCGCCCGCGCAGCTGGGCGAGGCCGCGGATATAGGCCGCCGCGTCGTTGACCTGCTTGCGGCTCATGGCATCGCCGGGTGCCTTGGTTTGCTCGTCCCGCTCGCCTTGCGGCTGCTCGGGCGGCGCGCCGGGCATGCCGCCGATCTGCACCGGCGTCGCCGCGCCCAGGTTGGTGCCCGGCGCCATCGCCGCGACATGGCTGGCGTAGAGCATGTAGGTGCCGGCACTGGCCGCGCGGGCGCCGCTGGGGGTGACGTAGGTGGCGACCGGGATGGGGCTGGCGAGGATCGCCTTGATGATGGCGCGCATCGAGGTGTCCAGTCCGCCGGGAGTGTCCAGTTCCAGCACCACCAGCTGCGCGCCCTCGTCGCGGGCGTGTTGCAGGCCACGCAGGATGTAGTCGGCACTCGCCGGACCGATGGCGCCATCGACCCGCAGCAGCGTCACCGGTGCGGCGGCGCTCGCACTCTGGACCGCCAGCAGGAGCAGCATGGCCAGCAGCCAGTGGGCGGGATGGCGAGGCATGACAGGCGTCCTCTCGTGCGAACGGGCACCCGGCGTGCCCCTGTTCAGCGTAGACCACCGGCTGTTACCGGGTTGCGGCGGACAGAGTTCGCATCCTGGCGGGCTGAACTCCGGCGCGCGGCACGGCCTCTGACGACATAGAGCCGGCGATCCTGTCGGCTCGTCGAGCGAGGAGTGCCCATGCGCGTCCATCACCTGAACTGCGGTTGCATGTGCCCGCTCGGCGGCGCCTTGTTCGATGGCTTCAGCAAGGGGCTGACGGCGCAGCTGGTCTGCCATTGCCTGCTGCTGGAAACCGACCAGCACGGGCTGGTGCTGGTGGATACCGGTTTCGGCACCGAAGACGTGCGGCGCCCGGGTGATCGCCTCAGCCGGTTCTTCCGCGTGCTCAACAACATCCAGCTGGAGCCGCGCTACACCGCGCTGGAGCAGCTGCGCCAGCTCGGGTTTGACGCCGGGGACGTGCGTCATATCGTGCTCACCCATCTGGATTTCGACCACGCCGGCGGCCTGTCGGATTTTCCGCAGGCACAGGTGCACGTGCTGCAGCGCGAGATGGATGCCGCCCGGGCGACACGCAGCTTCATCGGCCACAACCGCTACCGTCACCGGCAGTGGGACGAAGTGCGCAACTGGCAGTTCTACGAGCCGGGCGGCGATCTCTGGTTCGGCTTCCAGGCCGCTCGCGAGTTGCGCGGGCTGCCGCCGGAAATCCAGCTGATCCCGCTGACGGGGCATACCCATGGTCACGCCGGGGTCGCCGTGCAGACCGACAGCGGCTGGTTACTGCATGCCGGCGACGCCTATTTCTTCCGCGAGGAGGTCGGCCGCAACGAGCGCCATTGCACGCCGGGGCTGCGCTTCTACCAGCGCATGATGGAGGTCGATCGCACCGCGCGGCTGGCCAATCAGCACCGGCTGTGGACGCTGTCGCTGGAGCACCGCGACGAGGTCACGCTGTTCTGCAGCCATGACGCGCAGGAGCTGGCGCGCATGCAGCGTGGTGCGCACTGATGGCGGCGCCACGCAGCCGGGCGGTGGAGCGGATGATGGCCGCCGTGCGCTGGATCGGCTTCGGCGCCTGTTCGCTGGCCGCGCTCGGCTATGCGGCGATCGGCAACTACAGCATGACCGGCGCCATGCTGGCGCTGGCCGTGCTCTCCTGGATCAATATCCGCCGCAAACGCGAGCCGCGCCGGTAACTGCAGCTCAGCGCCGGCGACGGCCGAGCAACAGGCCAACGCCGAGCGCCAACAGCGCACCGGCGCCAACGGCCAGTCCGCTGGCGGTCGCCGCACTGAGCGATACGGCCCGGGGTACGGCCTGCTCGGTGAAACGCCCGTCGGTCCGGTGCAGACCCGCTACCGGCTCGAACAGGTTGTCGGGTCGCTCGGACGGGGCAGGTTCGGCGGTCAGCTGACCATCCCAGGCCTGACGGGCGAGCATTCGATCGAGCAGGCCGGGCATCAGCTGCGTACCCAGGATCGCCTTGAAACTGGCGGCACCCAGCCAGAGTTCTCGTGGCGCATGCCTGGCCGCACGCAGGATGGCGCGGGCCGCGACGTCCGGCGTGTGGATCGGCGGCACCGGCTGCGCGCGCCGGCTCATCCGGTTGCGCGCCCAGTCGAACTGCGGCGTGTTGTGCGCCGGCAACTGCACCATGGTCAGGCGAATGGCGCTCTTGTCGTGAATCAGCTCGCAGCGCAGTGAATCGATGAAGCCGCGGATGGCGAACTTGGCGCCGCAATAGGCCGACTGCAGCGGAATCGCACGATAGGCCAGCGCCGAGCCGACCTGGACGATGGTGCCGCGGTTGCGTGGGCGCATGCAGCGCAGCGCAGCGAGAATGCCGTGCACGCTGCCGAGATAGGTGACCTCGGTGACGCGGGCGATCTCCTCTGCGCTGAGCGTGGCGACCGGCCCGAACACGGTGGCCATTGCAGCATTCACCCAGACCTCGATGGGCCCCAGTTCCGCCTCGATGCGCGTCGCCGCGGCGTCCAGCGCAGCCGCGTCGGCGACATCGACGGACAGGGCCAGCACCTGCGCGCCCGACGCTTCGATCTGCAGCCTCGTTTCGTGCAGCCCCTGCTCGCCACGGGCGATCAATGCCACGCGGTAACCGGCCCTGGCGAAGGCCCAGGCGGTCGCGCGGCCGACACCGGCGGTCGCACCGCAGATCACCGCAGTTGGTTCGGCCATGGAATCCCCCTGTCGTCAGTTAACCGCCGGTACATTGGCCGGCTCTGTAAGCGACCTGCCGCAGCGCTGGCGAGTTCCTGCTCACGACGGACGCATTTTCCGAGTGATCCGCTCGGCTATCGACCAATGGCCAATAGCGATTACGTCTTTAGTCTGAGATTGTTAGCAGGCTAAGCGAAAGCCTGGCGCTGCCCCTTGGTCCAAAAGGCGAAGTGGCACGACGCGGCAGCCACCGCAGGTGGGGCTGCGTCCTTTCCTCTGTGCATCGATCAGATGCCCTCGGCGACTTATCCGGTCGCCTTCGGATCGTGGCGCCGCTGCCCCGGCAGCGGACTTGCCCGGCGGCAGCGCGAAGGAACCGGTCGACACCGATCAGGTCGATTCAGGTAAGCCAAGTTTGGCGACCTCTGACCTGACGGAGACCATGATGGACCTCATCCGCATCATCCTTGCGATTCTGCTGCCGCCGCTGGGCGTATTTCTCCAGGTGGGCTTTGCCGGTGCGTTCTGGTTGAACATCCTGCTCACCCTGCTGGGCTACATCCCGGGCATCATCCATGCGGTCTGGGTCATCGCCCGCCGCTGACGAGCCCCGGCCCGGATGGTCGGGCCATTTTGAACTCCCTCTCCTGGCCGTGTAGAGTCGCCGTCCCGGCGCTATGGAACCTATTGCGCGGGAAACACTCAAGAAAACGCCGTTAACGAGTGCGATCAGGCGGTAGCCATGCCTGCCGCCGGCAATCCTTGCTTGCGTTCGCCCGCCCCGGGTACACGGAAAGGAAACCAGATGAGCGAGTCCTTCATCGACCAGAACAATTTCAGGCGGATCCTCAACCGCAACGTGGCGGTGCCCCTGGGGTTCGGTTTTCTCAGCGCCTTCTTCTTCAGCGCCATCGTCTATTACCTGCTGAGTGTGGGCCAATGGGTCGAGCGCTCGGTTCAAGGCGTCGCCTATGCGCACGAGGCGCAGAAGATGCTCAACGACATCGAATCCTCGATGCGTGGCTATCTGATCGCCGGCCAGGAGCGGTTCCTCGAGCCCTACGAGCGCGAGCGGCCGTTGTTCGAGGAGCAGTTGGAACTGATGCGCAAGTACTCGGCGGAAGATGCCGAGCAGCTCGAACGCGTCGAACGCGTCGCGATGCTGCACAGCCAGTGGCTGGCCTTTGCCGAGGACCTGATCGGCCAGCGCGGTCAGGGGCTTTCGGTCATCGAGGACGTGCAGAGCAAACGTGGGCTCGAGTTGAAGGAGGATCAGCGCCGGCTGCTCAACGATTTCATCGCCCGCGAACGCCAGCTGCGCAGCGAGCGTACAGATGTCTCGGAGGTCATCACCACCGCGCTGATCGGGGGGTTCCTGCTGTTCAGCCTGATCTTCAGCGGCCTGCTGGTCTACCTTGGCCGCCGCGACCTGACCTCGCTGTCGGAAAGCTACTCGGAGTCGCTTCAGCGCCAACAGTCCCATGCCGAGGCGCTGGAGCAACAGGCCTGGTATCGCACCGGGCAGGCCCAGCTCAGCGACTCCATCATCGGCGAACTGGCGCTGCCGGCCCTGGGCCAGGGCGTGCTGAACTTCCTCTCGCGCTACATCGACGCCGCCGTCGGCGCGCTGTACGTGGTGCAGGACGGCAAGCTGCAGCGCGTTGCCGAATACGCCTACGACCCGGAGCATCTGCAGAGCGCGCGTAGCCTCGAGGTCGGTACGGGGCTGGTAGGGCAGGCCGCCTTGGAGCGGCGGATGATGGCGCTCGAAGACCTGCCGGCCGGCTATCTCAAGGTGACCTCGGCGCTGGGCTGCACCCAGCCGCGTTCGGTGCTCATCGTGCCGGTGGAAGACAGCGGCCTGCTCAATGGCGTGATCGAACTGGGCTTCCTGCGACCGCTGCGCGAGCAGGACAGCGAGCTGCTGCGGCGCATCGTGCCCAGCATCGGCTCGGCGATCGAGGCAGCGCGCTACCGCCAGCGCCTGCAGAAGGTGCTGGCCGAAACCCAGCAGCTCAACGAGGAGCTGCAGGTGCAGCAGGAAGAGCTGCGTGCCGCCAACGAAGAGCTGGAAGAACAGTCGAGCGCCCTGCGCGAGTCGCAATCGCACCTGGAAGAACAGCAGGCCGAGCTGGAGCAGACCAACGAGCAGCTGGCCGAGCAGACCGAAACCCTCGCGCGTCAGCGCGACGAGATGGACGAGAAGAACCAGCGCCTGAACGAGGCCCAGCTGATGCTCGAGCAGCGCGCCGACGAACTGCAGCGCGCCAGCCGCTACAAGTCCGAGTTCCTCGCCAACATGTCCCACGAGTTGCGCACGCCGCTGAACAGCTCGCTGATCCTGGCCAAGCTGCTGGCCGACAACCCCGAGGGCAATCTCAGCGACGATCAGGTGCAGTTCGCCCGCTCCATCTATTCGGCGGGCAACGATCTGCTCACGCTGATCAACGACATTCTCGACATCTCCAAGGTGGAGGCCGGCAAGCTCGAGGTGCACCCCGAGCTGACCGTGCTCGCGCGACTGGTCGATGGGGTGAAGAACCTGTTCTTGCCACAGGCCATGGAGCGATCGCTGCAATTCGAGGTCGAGCTGGCCGATGATCTGCCGGTCAGCCTGTTCAGCGATCGGCAGCGTCTGGAGCAGATTCTCAAGAATCTGCTGGCGAATGCCTTCAAGTTCACCGAGAAGGGCTCGGTGACGCTACGGGTGGAAAAGCGTGGCGAAGACCAGCTGGCATTCGCCGTGCGCGACACTGGCATCGGGATTGCGCCGGAGCAGCAGGCCGCCATCTTCGAAGCGTTCCGTCAGGCCGACGGCACCACCAATCGCCGCTACGGCGGCACCGGCCTGGGGCTGTCGATCTCGCGCGAACTGGCCAATCTGCTCGGTGGCGAGATCGAGGTGCAGAGCAGGCCGGGGGCGGGCAGCACCTTCACCCTGGTGGTGCCGGAACACTACAGTGAGCCGCGCCCCACCACGCCTGCCAGCGTGCCGGTGGCGGCGCCTGTGGTCGCGCTCGAGCCTCCGGCGCCTCCAGCCGCCGTCGAGCGAGACCTGCTGCAGCGTGCCGCGGCTCCCCGCCAGTGGCTGCCGGACGACCGTGACGAGCGGCCGTTCGAGGCGCGCTGCGTACTGGTGATCGAGGACGAGCCGCAGTTCGCGCGCATCCTCTACGACCTCGCCCACGAGCTGAACTACAGCTGCCTGCTGGCGCAGAACGCCGACGACGGCTTCGATACCGCCGTGCAGTACAAGCCCGACGCGATCCTGCTCGACATGCGCCTGCCGGATCACTCCGGGCTGACCGTGCTCGAACGCCTCAAGGAAAATCCCGCCACTCGGCATATCCCGGTGCACGTGGTATCGGTAGAGGACCGCAAGGAAGCGGCGCTGCAGATGGGCGCGGTGGGCTACGCAATGAAGCCGACCACCCGCGAAGAACTCAAGGACGTCTTCAGCCGGCTGGAGGCCAAGCTGGCGCAGAAGGTCAAACGCATCCTGCTGGTCGAGGACGACGCCCTGCAACGCGAGAGCATGTCGCGGCTGATCGAGGACGTGGACATTGAGATCACCGCCGTCGAGTTCGGCGAGCAGGCCCTCGAACTGCTGCGCAGCACCGTGTTCGACTGCATGATCATCGATCTCAAACTGCCGGACATGGATGGCAGCGAACTGCTCGAACGCATGGCCAAGGAGGACATCTGCTCCTTCCCGCCGGTGATCGTCTACACCGGGCGCAACCTGACCCGCGACGAGGAAGCGGCGCTGCTCAAATACTCGCGCTCGATCATCATCAAGGGGGCGCGCTCGCCGGAGCGCCTGCTCGACGAGGTCACCCTGTTCCTGCACAAGGTCGAGTCGGACATGCCGCCCGAGCGGCAGAAGATGCTGAAAAGCGCGCGCAGCCGCGAGAAGGCCTTCGAGGGCCGCAAGATCCTGGTGGTGGACGACGACGTACGCAACGTGTTCGCCCTGACCAGCGCGCTGGAGCAGAAGGGCGCACTGGTGGAAATCGCCCGCAATGGCCTGGAGGCCATCGACAGGCTGCAGCACGACGGCACCATCGACCTGGTGCTGATGGACATCATGATGCCGGAGATGGATGGCTTCACCGCCATGCAGGAAATTCGCAAGGACTCCCGTTTCGCCAAGCTGCCGATCATCGCGGTGACCGCCAAGGCGATGAAGGATGACCAGGATCGCTGCCTGAGCGCTGGCGCCAACGACTACCTGGCCAAGCCCATCGACCTCGATCGGCTGTTCTCGCTGATCCGTGTCTGGCTGCCGAAAGTGGAGCTGCTGTGACATGCCCGACCGTAACGTCGAGATCGAACTCAAGCTGCTGATCGAGGCGATCTACCTCAAGTACAGCTACGACTTCCGCGACTATTCCGGCGCCTCGCTCAAGCGCCGGGTATTGCTGGCATTGAAGCAGCTGCAGTGCCAGAGCATCTCCGAACTACAGCGCAAGATTCTCTACGATCCGCAGGCGTTCATGGAGCTGCTGCAGTACCTCACCATTCCGGTGAGCGAGATGTTCCGCGACCCGAGCTACTACCGGTCGCTGCGCGAGCACGTGGTGCCGGTGCTGCGTACCTACCCGTCGCTGAAGATCTGGATCGCGGGCTGCAGCACCGGCGAGGAAGTCTATTCGATGGCCATCCTGCTCAAGGAAGAGGACCTGCTGGAGCGTTCGATCATCTACGCCACCGACATCAACCCGCGGTCGCTGGAACAGGCGCGCCAGGGCATCTTCTCCATCGACCACCTGCGTCAGTACACCGCCAATTACCAGCAGGCCGGTGGCACGCAGAGCTTTTCCGACTACTACACCGCCGCCTACGACTCGGCGATCATGGACAAGTCGCTGAAAGAAAAGGTTACGTTTGCCGACCATAGCCTGGCGACCGATAGCGTATTTTCCGAGACACAGCTGATTTCTTGCCGAAATGTGCTGATCTACTTCAATAAGCCGCTGCAGGATCGGGCGTTCGGCCTGTTCCACGAGTCGCTCTGCCACCGGGGTTTCCTTGGCCTTGGCAGCAAGGAGACCGTCGAGTTCTCGGCCTTTGCCGGTCTCTACGAGCCATTCGACAAATCGGAAAGGATCTTCCGCAAGCTATGAGCAGCGAGCAGGCTATATTGCGCAGCAAACGGCAGCCGCCCATCGAGGCCGTGGTGATCGGTGCCTCGGCTGGCGGGCTGGAGGCGCTCGGCATGCTGCTCGACGATCTGCCGGCCAACTTCCGCCTGCCGATTCTGGTGGTGCAGCACGTTCCGGCCAACGGCCCGACCCACCTGGCCGAAATCTTCGGCCGCCGGACCCGGTTGCGGGTGAAGGAGGCCGACGACAAGGACGCGGTAAGTGGCGCCACCCTGTACTTCGCGGCGCCCGGCTATCACCTGCTGGTCGAGCGCGATCGCAGCCTGTCGCTGAGCCAGGACGATGCGGTGCATTTCTCGCGGCCGTCCATCGACGTACTGTTCGAGTCCGCCGCCGATGCATGGGGCGCGCAACTCGCCGGGCTGCTGCTCACCGGTGCCAATGAGGACGGCGCCGCGGGACTCGAGGCGATCCATCGTTGTGGTGGCCTGACCGTTGTCCAGGACCCAGCCGAAGCGGCGGTACCGACCATGCCGCGTGCCGCGCTCCAGCGCTTCGCGCCGGATTTCATCTTGCCTCTGCGCGACATCCACCGATTGTTGCGAGAACTGGAGTGACCATGCCCGACCATACCGACGAGGTGAATCTGCTGATCGTCGATGACCTGCCGGAGAACCTGCTGGCCCTTGATGCACTGCTGCAGGCGCCGGGCGTCAGGGTGTACCAGGCCGAGTCGGCCGAACAGGCGCTCGAACTGCTTCTGCGGCACGAATTCGCCCTGGCCATTCTCGATGTGCAAATGCCGGGCATGGACGGCTTCCAGCTGGCCGAGCTGATGCGCGGCACCGAGCGCACCAAGCAGATCCCCATCGTCTTCGTCAGCGCCGCCGGTCGCGAACTCAACTATGCCTTCAAGGGCTACGAGAGCGGCGCGGTGGATTTCATGCACAAGCCGCTGGACGCCCATGCGGTGCGCAGCAAGGTCAGTGTGTTCGTCGACCTGTATCGCGGGCGCAAGCGTCTGGCTCGCCAGCTCGATGCGCTGGAGCGCAGTCGCCGCGAGCAGGAAGTGCTGCTCGACGAACTGCGCAGCACCCAGGCTGAGCTGGAGAATGCGGTGCGCATGCGCGATGACTTCATGTCGATCGTCTCCCACGAGCTGAAGACCCCGCTCAACACCCTGATTCTCGAGGTGCAGCTGCGCAAGCTGCAGCTCGGTCGCAACAACCTTGAGGCCTTCAGCGAAGAGCGCCTGCGCAACATGGTGGACAAGGACGAGCGGCAGATTCAGAGCCTGATCCGGCTGATCGACGACATGCTCGACGTGTCGCGAATCCGTACCGGCAAACTGTCGATCCGCCCGGCTCAGATCGATCTGGCGCAACTGGTGGGCAACGTCGTGGAGAGTTTCGCAGCGCAGATGGAAGCCTGCGGCTGCGAACTGCGGCTGGAGCGAAACGAGCCGATCATCGGCGTCTGGGATGCCTTCCGTATCGAACAGGTGCTGGCCAACCTGCTGACCAATGCGATGCGCTACGGTGCCGGCAAGCCGGTACATGTCAGTGTTGCGTCCTGTGCGGAGGGTGCGTGCATCGAGGTGCGCGACCACGGCATCGGCATCAGCCCGCAGAGTCTGGAGCGCATCTTCTGCCAGTTCGAGCGTGCCGAGGGTAGCGAAAGCAGCGCCGGACTCGGGCTTGGCCTGTTCATCGCCGACCAGATCGTCAGGGCGCACAACGGCCGCATCCAGGTTCACAGCGAGGAAGGTCAGGGCTCGCGGTTCCGCGTGCTGCTGCCATTGGGCAAGTAGCGCAGCGACGGCACTCCAGCGGGCGATATGGACTCGGCCCGTCACGGGCCGCGCACCTCAGGACGAGCAGCTGATCTCCAGATGCTTGCCCCATTCCGGCGGGCGCTCGGCGTAGCGCTGCATGCCGGGCTGCTCATCGAACGGTCGGCTGAGCACCTGATGCAATTCGCGCACCGGCCCGTAGTCGCCTTTCTCCGCCGCCTCGATGGCCTGCTGCGCCAGGTAGTTGCGCAGGATGTACTTCGGGTTGACCGCCTGCATGCGCGCCTGGCGCTCGGCCGGCACGCTGCCCTCGCGTGCGGTGCGCGCGCAATAGTCCGCGGCCCAGGCATCGAAGCCCGGCAGATCGACGAAGTCCTCGCGCAGGCGGCGTACCGCCTGTTCGGCAGGACTCTCGCTGAGTTCGCGGAAGAAGTTCGTGTAATCCACGGCGCTGGCCTGCATCAGCTGCAGCAGGCGGCGCACCAGTGCCTCGTCATCCGCTTCGGCCGCGGCGAAGCCCAGGCGTCGGCGCATCAGGTCGAGCCATTCGGCTTCGTACAGCGGCAGGAACAGCTCCATGGCTTCACGCAGCAGCTTGACCTCGACGAAGGGCGTCAGCGCCTGGGCCAGCGCCGCCAGGTTCCAGTGGGCGATGGGCACCTGGTTCTCGAAGGAGTAGCGGCCGGTATCGTCGGAGTGGTTGCAGATGAACCGCGCGTCGAAATCGTCGAGGAAGGCATAGGGGCCGAAATCGAAGGTGATACCCAGGATCGACATGTTGTCGGTGTTCATCACCCCGTGGCAGAAGCCGTAGGCCTGCCAGCGGGCGATCAGCGCCGCGGTGCGTTCGAGCACTTCGCGGAAGAAGGCGTGGAATGGTTCGGGGTGTTCCAGCAGGTCGGGAAAATGGGCCTCGATGACATGCTCGAGCAGCTGCTTCAGCTCGGCATGCTGGCGGGTGTAATAGAAGAATTCGAAATGGCCGAAGCGCACGTGGCTGGGCGCCAGGCGCAGCAGCATGGCGCCACGTTCCGGTCGTTCGCGGTAGACCGTGGTGTCGGAGCCGGTCACGCACAGCGCGCGGGAGCTGGGGATGCCCAGCGCGTGCAGATGCTCGCTGGCGAGGAACTCGCGGATCGACGAGCGCAGCACGGCACGGCCATCGCCCATGCGCGAGTAGGGCGTCTTGCCGGCACCCTTGAGGTGCAGGTCCCAGTGCTCGCCCGCTTCGTTGACCACCTCACCGAGCAGCAGGCCGCGGCCGTCGCCGAGCTGCGGGTTGTAGCTGCCGAACTGATGACCGGAGTAAACCATCGCCCGCGGTTCGGCGGTCGACCAGATCTTGTGTCCGGAGAACAGCTCGGCGAACAGCGGCTGCTCGGCCTCGGCCGGGTCCAGGTCGAGCAGCGCCATGGCCGCCGCGCTGACGACCACCAGGCGCGGTGCCTCGAGTGGTTGCGGCGGCACCTCGGTGGAGAACGTATCGCCAAGGCGGGCGAAGCGGTTGTCGAAGGTCAGTTGGGTCAGGGTCTTCAAGATCCCTCCGGCGCGGCATGCAGGCAAGAATAGCCCGGCAATTGCCGGGCGTGTTCAGGTGGTTGGAGGCTGCGATCCGTCTGGGCGTTCCTCAGCCGCGATCGTCGGTCTCCGATTTGTCGCCATCCTCTAACGGCTTGGGGGTAGCGCTGAGCTGCAGCTGCTGGCCATTGCGGTTCTTCAGATGCACATCCAGCTGGCGGAAGGCGACGACGATGCCAACTTCACGGAACTCCCGGTCCAGGCGCCTGTTGATCTCGTCGATCACGGGGTTGCGGTCACCCAGATCACGGACGTGCAGGCGCAACTCGTGTTCCAGTCGACTTTCGCCAAAGTTGAGGAAGAACACCTGCGGCTCGGGTTCCTTTAGCACGCGCGCGTTCTCCCGGGCGGCCTTGAACAGCATTTCGCGGACGGCTTCAAGATCAGAACCGAATTCGACCCCGATGCGTATCGTGACGCGCGTGACGGTATCGCTCAGCGACCAGTTCACCAACTGATCGGTCACGAATGTCTTGTTCGGGACAATGATTTCCTTGTTGTCGAAATCAGTGATCGTCGTGGCCCGGATGCGAATGCGGCTGACCGTGCCGGACAGATTGCCGATGGTCACAACGTCGCCGATACGCACTGGTTTCTCGAACAGGATGATCAGGCCGGAAACGAAGTTGGCGAAGATTTCCTGCAGGCCGAAGCCCAGGCCCACCGAGAGCGCCGCTACCAGCCACTGCAGCTTGTCCCAGCTGACACCGAGGGTCGACAGGCTCGAGACAATGCCAGTGCCGACCAGCGTGTAGGAAAGCAGCGTGCCAGTGGCATAAGCGCTACCGGGCGCCAAGCGCAGGCGCGATAGCACTGCAACCTCCAGCAAGCCAGGCAGGTTGCGCGCCAGCACCAGCGTGATGCCGATGATTGCCAGTGCGCCGATCAGGTCGTTCAGGCTTATCGTCGAAGTGGTCAGCGTGTCGCCACTGCCGCTGGAAAATTCGTAGAGGGCGACGTTATCCAGGTATGAGATTACCGAGAAAAGGTCCGACCAGACCCAGTACAGTGCCACCAGCAGTAGCGCGAAAGTGGCGAGCCGGGTCAAGCGCAAGGACTGCTGGTTGACCTGTTCGATATCCAGCCCCGGCTCGTCGACCGTTTCGTCAAGCTCCGTGTTGGCGGATTCTTCGGCCGCCTGGCGCCTGGCGATAGCTCGCTGATAGGCAAGCCGTCGGGCGGCGATGGTCAGCGATCGAACCAGCGTAGCCTCGAGCGCGACCCAGATCATCAGCAGGTAGAGCGTGTCGATAAGTCGATCGGTAAGTTTCAGTGCGGTGTAGTAGTAACCCGCTCCGACTGCGACGATCAGTGCCAGGGGAAGCATGGTAAAAGTCATCCCGAGCAACAGGCGGCTCGGTGGGGCGTTTTCATGTGACGGGCCTTTGAGCAGCATGCGCGTCAGCCGCCAGCTCATTAGTGCATAACAGGCAAGAACGACGAGGAGCCCCAGCACGTCGTCCGCCAGGTTGGCCGGTCGTTGCTCGGCAATGCTGACCACCACCACCAGCGCAAGCACGATCAGCCCGAGGCGACGAATCTCGTTGCGCAGGAAGATCACCTGCGGGTGCGACCAACGGAAATGCAATTCCGCAACCCGCCCAGGGGAGAGCATGCGATAGGCGGTGTAGAACACCAGCCAGCCCTGCGCCATCTGGTAAAACGCGGCGCCGATGCCGAGATTCTGTCCGCGCGCATCGATCTGCAACAGGTAACCGCACAGCGCCAGCAGCAGCGCGCCGGGCAGCGCCAGCAGCAGATTGAGCAGTAGGGCGAGAGGCGTATGCAACTGGCTGTCGTTGCGGAAGTGGCCGATGTCTTTGCTCAGTGCGTCCAGCTTGGCGTTGATCGCCGGTCGCCGCCAGAGCAGCGCTGCGATCATCAGGAACAGTGGCAGGAACAGCAGCGGCCGCTCACCCAGCCCGGCGGCCAGGCCCTGTAGCGCCGACGCCCAAGGCAGGGTGCTGATTTGCCGCTCCAGCAGCAGGGGCGCGGTCTTCAACCAGCTGAAATCGAGCGGTTTGTTGCTGGGAATCCAGAACATCTGCTCGTCGAGGGTTTCGCTGAGCGCGCTGGCGGTGTCCTGCAGCTGCTTCTGGTTCAGCTGCAGGGTGATGGATGCGTTGAGCAGGGCATCCAGTTCGCGATTGAGCCGATCGAGCAGCTCGCTGCGGGTGGTCGCCAGCTCCAGCAGGGTGCGCCGCAGTTCCGGTGTGACCTCCTCTGCGTTCTGCTGGGCCAACAGCTGCTCGACGTAGGCAGAGGGGTTGCCTGCGGCTTCACGGCGCTGGTTCAGCTCGAACTGATAGAGGCGGATATCGGCGATCTCGTCGGCGAGATTCTTGTCCAGCTGCAGGCTCGGCAGCGCCTGCTTCTGCTGATAGAGAATGCGCGACAGCAGCAGGCTGCCTTCGAGCACGGCGATCTGCTCCTCCAGTGCCTGGTCGGTCTGGTTGAGCGTGTCGAGCTGTTGACGGGTCTGCAGGTTCTGCTGGTTCAGACGGTTGAGGCGTTCGGTGGCGCGCAGCAGGTAATCGGAGAGCTTGAGGTTCTCGGCGCTTTCGGCGGCGAGCAGTTTGTCCGAGCCGGCCTGCTGCACCCGTGCCGAGAACTCCGCCACGGTCTGTTCCGATTCGGCCCGGCGCTTTTCGTTGATCAGGTTCTGCAGCGCCTGGGTTTCTTCCTCCGCACGCCGAATGCGTTCGGCGAGCAGATCACGGCGAGCCTTGCCGAGGTCCTGCAGCAGGCTGTTGCCGGCCAGTTCCTGGCGGCGCAGCTCGATCTGCGCGCCGAGCGCGAGGATTTCGGCATCTAGCAGCGCTCGTCGCTCGTCGCTCAGCGGCTTGCCGGCTTCGCGGCCGCTCTTGAGCAGGTTGTTGATCTCCTGGATGCGTGTCTGTGCCGTACCGATCTGCGCCTGAGCGCGTTCGGGGCGTGTCTGCGCCGAGATGATCATGCTGTTGGCCGAGCTGTATTGCTTCTGCCATTCAGCCAGTTCCTCGACCCGCGCGCTCAGACGCTGCTCCAGCGCCTCGACCGATTGCTTGGCGTGGCGTTCGGCGGGGTCCTGCTCGGGGCTGGCCTTGAGTCTGGCCAGCTCGCGCTGGGCTTCGGCGATCTCCTTCGGCGCCTGCGCCAGTTGCGTCTTCAGCTCGTCGAGGCGGGTCTTGCTGGTTTCGGTCTGCTCGACCATGCGCTGGGTCTGCTCGCCCAGCGATTGCGCGGCGGGCTTCGCTTCGCCTTCGGCGCTGGGGGGCGTTCCAGTGAGGCTGTCCAGCGATTGGGCATGCAAGGGGGCGACGATCAGGCAGAGCGTCGAGAGCAACAGCGTGCGCAGAAGTGACATGAGGGCAGTGACGTAGCGGATGACCGGGAAGAGCGGAAGTCTACGGACTGTGCCGGCCCAGCGCGAGTACCCGGCAACCGAGCGGCGGATGAGCGGCGAGGCCGCGCCAGCCGGCGGCTGTGCTGGCATCAGAACATCAGCTGCGGGCCGGGCTTGTCGCCTTCTGGAAATTTCAGGCCGACCTTGCGCACTTCGCCGGCTTCCATGGCCGCCACGGTCCAGGTCAGACCGTTCCATTGGAGCTGGTCGCCGACCACCGGGCGGCCGCCGACCTGCTCGGCCATGAAGGCACCGATGCTCAGGCTGCCGTCGACCTCGCCGAGCTTGAGCCCGTAGAGCGCGGCAATGGCGCTGAGCTGGGCGTCGGCTTCGAGGATGAAATCGCCGAAGAAGCGCAGGTCCTGGCCGCGCTTGGGCGCCTGGCTGAACAGCTTGCCGAGGGCCGGCAGGTCTTCGTCATGGCCGATCACGCAGAGGATGTCGTTCACCTGCAGACGGGTACTGCCCGACGGGTGCAGCAGCTCCTTGCCGCGGAACAGCGCAGCAATGCGAGTACCGGGTGGCATTTTCAACTCGCGCAGCGCGGCGCCGACGCACCATTTGCTGGCACTCAGGCGGTAGACGAACATCTCCCACTGGCTGGTGGTGTGCACCTGCAGGCCGGTGCGCGAGATCGGCATAGGCGCCGGCGGGACTTCCACCTTGGCTTTCTTCGCCGCCCAGGCCAGGGTCGAGCCCTGCAGCAGCAGCGATACGAGGACGATGAAGAACGCCACGTTGAAGAACAGCTGGGCATTTTCCAGCCCGGCCATCAGCGGGAACACCGCGAGGATCACCGGCACCGCGCCGCGCAGGCCGATCCAGGAGATGAACAGGCGCTCGCGCAGGTGGAAGCTGCGAAACGGCAGCAGGCTGACGAATACCGCCAGCGGCCGGGCGAAGAGGATCATCCACAGCGACAGCAGCAGCGCCGGCAGGGCGATGGGCAACAGCTCGCTGGGCGTGAGCAGCAGGCCGAGCACGAGGAACATGCCGATCTGGCTGAGCCAGGCCAGGCCGTCGAACATGTGCAGGATGCCGTGGCGGTTGCGGATCGGCCGGTTGCCCAGCAGCAGACCGCAGACGTAGATCGCCAGGATGCCGCTGCCGCCAATCGCGCCGGACAGGGCGAAGATCATCAGGCCGCCGGCCACCGCCAGCAGCGGGTAGAGCCCGTCGGCCACCGACAGCCGGTTGATCAGTTGCAGCAGCAGCCAGCCACCGAGCAGGCCGAGCACGGTGCCGATGCCGAACTGCTGCAGCAGGTTGAGCAGGAAATTCCAGCCGAACGTGGTCTGCCCGGCGAGCAGCATGTCGATCAGCGCGACGGTAAGGAACATCGCCATCGGATCGTTGCTGCCCGATTCGATCTCAAGGGTCGAGCCGACCCGTTCGTTGAGGCCCTTGCCGTTGAGCAGATTGAACACCACCGCGGCATCGGTGGAGCCGACGATCGCACCGATCAGCAGGCCCTGCAGCAGCGGCAGATCGAACAGCCAGGCGGCGGCGAGGCCGGTCAGGCCGGAGGTGATGGCGACGCCCAGGGTGGCCAGGGAAAAGGCCGGTTTCAGCGCGACGCGGAAGGTCGCGGTGCGCGTGCGCATGCCGCCATCGAGCAGGATCACCGCCAGCGCCAGGTTGCTGATGACGAAGGCGAGCTGGTAGTCCTCGAAGACGATACCGCCGATGCCGTCGACGCCGGCGAGCATGCCCACGGCGAGGAAGATGACCAGGATCGGTACGCCGAGGCGATTCGACAGCGAACTCATCAGGATGCTGGCAGCAACCAACAAGGCACCGATAAAAAACAGGTGGTTGATGTTGCCGACGTCCAAATGCGCTCTCCCCGGTCATTGCGGCCCCATGCAGGGGGCATGCCAGCGATTCTAACCTGATGATTTGACGGGCTGTCAAAAAAAAGCCCCGCATTGTGCGGGGCGCTGTAACAGGATTTCTAACGGCTTAGAACCAGGCGTCCTGCATGCCCAGGCAGGTGTCGTCGCGGGCTTCGAGAATGGCAAGCTCATGGGCGCAGCCCGGTACCTCCCAGGTCAGGAAGTAGCGCGCCGCCTGTAGCTTGCCGCGATAGAAGTCGGCATCGGCCGGATTGCCTTCGGCCAGCCCGCGCTCGGCGTGCAGCGCCTGTTCCAGCCAGCGCCAGCCAACCACGGCATGGCCGAATACCTTCAGGTACAGCGCCGAGTTGGCCAGGGTCTGGTTGACCTTGCCGGCCATCAGGTCGCCGAGCAGCGCCTGGGTCACGCTGGTGAGGCGGGCGATGTGCTGCTCCAACGGCTGGCGCAGTGCGCTCAGCGAGTCGTACTCGGCGGCGTGCGCGCAGCTGGCCTGGATCAACCCGAGTAGCTGGCGCAGGCCGGCGCCCTTGTTCTGCATCAGCTTGCGGCCGAGCAGGTCCAGCGACTGGATGCCGTGGGTGCCTTCGTGGATCGGATTGAGGCGGTTGTCGCGGTAGTACTGTTCCACCGGGTATTCGCGGGTGTAGCCATGCCCGCCGAGAATCTGGATCGCCAGCTCGTTGGCCTTGAGGCAGTACTCCGATGGCCAGGACTTGACGATCGGCGTCAGCAGGTCGAGCAGTTCGCCGGCGTTGCGCCGCTCCTCGTCGCTCTCGGCGGTGTGCTCGTCGTCCACCAGGCGTGCCGAGTACAGGCCGAGATCGAAGGCGCCTTCGACATAGGCCTTCTGCATCAGCAGCATGCGCTTGACGTCGGTGTGCTCGATGATCGGTACCTGGGTCGACGCCGGGTCCTTGCCGTCCGGCAGGCGACCCTGCGGACGCTCGCGGGCGTAGTTCAACGAGTAGAGGTAGCCGGCGTAGCCGAGCATGATCGCGCCCATGCCGACGCCGATGCGCGCCTCGTTCATCATCTGGAACATGTAGGCCAGGCCCTTGTGCGGCTCGCCTACCAGGTAGCCGACGCAGTTGCCGTTGTCGCCGAAGTTCAGCGCGGTGCTGGTGGTACCGCGCCAGCCCATCTTGTGGAACAGACCGGCGAGCAGCACGTCATTGCGCTCGCCGAGGCTGCCGTCGTCGTTGACCAGGAACTTCGGCACGATGAACAGGCTGATGCCCTTCACCCCGGGCGGTGCGTCCGGCAGCTTGGCCAGCACCATGTGCACGATGTTTTCCGACAGCGGGTGGTCGCCGCCGGAGATGAAGATCTTGTTGCCCTTCAGGCGATAGCTGCCGTTACCGGCCGGTTCGGCGCGGGTGCGGATGTCCGACAGCGAGGAGCCGGCGTGCGGCTCTGTGAGCGCCATGGTGCCGAAGAAGCGGCCATCGATCATCGGCTGCAGGAACAGGCGCTTCTGCTCGTCGGAGCCGAAGGCCTCGATCAGGTGGGCCGCGCCCATGGTCAGCATCGGATAGGAGCTGGTGGCGATGTTGGCCGACTGGAAGTGAGCGAAGCAGGCGCGCGACAGCAGGTTGGGCATCTGCATGCCGCCGTCTTCGAAGTTGCGTCCGGCGTTGTGGAAGCCCGCCTCGATAAAGGCATCGACCGCCGGCTTCACCTCGGGAATCAGCACAGCCTCGCCGTTCTGGTAGACCGGTTCGTGCTCGTCGGACTTGCGGTTGTGTGGGGCGAAGTACTTCTCGGCGATGGTACGTGCGGTGCCGAGGGCGGCATCGAAGGTTTCGCGGCTGTGCTCGGCGAAGCGCTCGCGGCGGGTCAGGGCTTCGGCGTCGAGCACTTCGTAGAGTTCGAAAGCCAGGTTGCGCGGGCAGAGCAGGGTCTCGGTCATGGTCAACCTCCATTTTTATCGACCCGAGTCTAAGGACCGCGGTTTTCCATTGCCTAGCTCCATCCATTGCACTGATGGAGCGTCAACACGGTCGCCCTCGTCAGCTAGCCGAGCAGCTGGCGCATCAGCGAGGCGAGCTCGCCTTCGGCCAGCCCGGCGGCCTGCAAGTGCGCCAGTGCCGCTTCGCGGTGCGTCGCCAGTTGCTGGCGCGCGGCCTGCGGACCGAGCAGCGAGACCACCGTGGCCTTGGCCCGATCCTGCTGGCAATCCTTGCCGGTCTGCTCGGGGCTGAGGCCGTCGGCGATGTCGTCGAGCAGCTGGAAGGCCAGGCCCAGTTCGACGGCGAAACCGTGAAGATGCCGCATCAGCGTTCGATCGGCCCCGACCAGCAGCCCGGCCAGGGTCAGCGCAGCGCTAAACAGGGAGCCGGTCTTCAATTGGTTGGTGGTGGTGGCTGCATCGAGTGGGTGAGCCCGTTGCTGCGCACCGTGCAGGTCGCGGAACTGCCCTCGCACCAGGCCCTGCGCACCGACGGCGCGAGCCAGGATGGCGACCGCTTCGTTGCGCTGTCTGGGCGTCAGGCCTGGAGCGGTGGCGGTGATGCCGTAGGCGTGGCTGAGCAGGGCCACCGAGGCGAGTACGGCGACGTCTTCGCCGAAACGCAGGTGCAGAGTCGGCTGGCCGCGGCGCAGGCTGGCGTTATCCATGCAGGGCATGTCGTCGAGAAACAGCGACGCGGCATGGATCATCTCCAGCGCACAGGCCGGATCCAGGCCGATGGTCGGGTCGCTGCCCAGGTCGCCGAGCGCCAGCAGGAGCAAGAGCGGGCGCAAGCGCTTGCCGGGTGCCAGGGTGCCCTCGCGAAGCGCGAGCGTGACCGTGTCCAGCTCCGATTCGGGAAACGGCAGGCGCAGCGCCAGGCGCTCGTCGACTTGCCGGCGCAGGCGCAGCAGGCTGTCGCATGACGGGAGCGGGAGGCTGGTATTCGGCGTTTGCATGGCGCTGCCCTCGCTGGCGTCCCGGCACGAGCCAGGATGGCGGATAGGTTGTACAACCTGATGGACGGTTTGACAGAAACTTGTACAACTCGTGCCATCGCATAGCACTTTTTTCAGGTCATCACGTCCAATGAAGTCATTCCGGGGAGCCGATTCCATGAGCAAGCAATCGCTGGTGAGCCGCAAGAACGATCATCTGGACATCGTCCTCGATCCCGGGCGCGCGGCGAGCGCAGCAGGGAACGGTTTCGCTGCCTTCCGCTTTGAGCACTGCGCCCTGCCCGAGTTGCACCTCGACCAGATCGACCTGCGCAGTCAGCTGTTCGGGCGGCCGCTACAGGCACCGCTGCTGATCAGCTCCATGACCGGTGGTGCGGCGCGCTCGGCGGCGATCAATGCGCATCTGGCCGAGGCCGCTCAGCAGCTGGGCATCGCCATGGCTGTCGGTTCGCAGCGGGTGGCGCTGGAAACTGCGGGCGACCAGGGGCTCACCGGTCAGCTGCGCCAGCTGGCGCCGGACATCCTGCTGCTGGCGAACTTCGGCGCCGCCCAGCTGGTTCGGGGCTATGGCGTGGACGAGGCGCGGCGGGCGGTGGAGATGATCGAAGGCGATGCGCTGATCGTGCACCTCAACCCGCTGCAGGAGGCCGTGCAGGCCGGCGGCGATCGGGACTGGCGCGGCGTGCTGCAGGCGATCGAGGCACTGGCCGCGCGCCTGCCGGTGCCGGTGGTGATCAAGGAAGTCGGCGCGGGTATATCCGCAGCGGTGGCCCGGCGACTGATCGATGCCGGGGTGGCCGCCATCGATGTGGCTGGTGCCGGCGGCACCAGTTGGGCTGCGGTGGAGGCCGCGCGGGCGGCAGACGCCAGCCAGCAGGCCGTCGCCCAGGCCTTCGCCGACTGGGGCATACCCACGGCGCAAGCACTGCTGGCGGTGCGAGAGGCCTGCCCGAACACGCCGCTGATCGCCTCCGGCGGTATCCGCGATGGCGTCGAGGCGGCCAAGGCGATCCGCCTGGGCGCCGATCTGGTGGGGCAGGCGGCCGGCGTGTTGCAGGCGGCGATGCACAGCAGCGAGGCGGTGGTCAGCCATTTCGAGATGCTAATCGAGCAGTTGCGCATCGCCTGCTTCTGCACCGGCTCGACCGATCTCGCCGCGCTGCGACAGGCCCGGCTGCTGCAGCTATCCGCCTGCTGATGCCCGGCCAGGCGCGCCGATGACACATTTTGCGGCAATTGTGCCGCCCTTTCTCAGCCATCTGCGGGCGTTCGAGGCGATCGCCTGGCAGCTGCAGCAACGTGGCCACCGTCTGACCTTTATCCAGCAGGCCGATGTCGGCGCGCTGCTGGACCTGCCTGCGGCGGGCTTCGCCGCCATCGGTAGCGACACCCATCCGCCGGGCTCGCTGGCCGCGGTGGTGCGTCGTGCCGCCAGTCCCGGACCGTTCGGCATTCGCCGGGTGATCGCCGACATGGCGGCGAGCACCGAGCTGTTCGGCCGCGAGGCGCCTGCCGTGTTGCGGGCGCTGGAAGTGGAGGCGGTGCTGGCCGACCAGATGGAGCCGGCCGGTGCGCTGCTGGCCGAGCACCTCGGGCTGCCATTCGTTTCCATCGCCTGCGCCCTGCCGTTCAACCGCGAGCCGCGGGTGCCGCTGCCGGTGATGCCCTGGCGTTACCGTGCCACGGACTGGGGCGAGCAGCTCAACCGGCACAGTAGCGGCGTCTACGATCGGCTGATGCGGCCGCACGGCGAAGTGATCGAGCGCTATTGCCGGGCGTTCGGCCTGGCCAGACGCACGAGCCTGAGCGACTGTCTGTCGCCGCTGCTGCAGATCAGCCAGACGGTGGAAGGTTTCGACTTTCCGCGGCAGGCCCTGCCGCCACATTTCCATGCCGTCGGCCCGTTGCGTCGGCCTCAGGCGGAGGGGGAGCTGGACCTGCCGATCGACCGCGCGCGGCCCTTCGTCTTCGCCTCGCTGGGCACGCTGCAGGGCCACCGCTACGGCCTGTTGCGCAGTATCGCCCGCGCCTGTCGGCGGCTCGATGTGCAGCTGTTGATCGCCCATTGCGGTGGGCTGGATGCCGCAGCGGCCGCCAGGCTCCGGCAGGAAGGCGCATGCTGGGTCACCGATTTCGCGCCGCAGCGGGCCGTGCTGGCGCAGGCGTCGGCCGTGGTGACTCATGCCGGGCTGAACACCGTGCTCGATGCCTTGGAGGCGGGTGTGCCGATGCTGGCGCTGCCGATCGCCTTCGACCAGCCCGGCGTCGCCGCGCGTATCGAGCACGCCGGCGTCGGGCTGCGCCTGCTTCCGGCGCTGGCCAGCCCGGCGCGTATCGCCCATGCGCTGCGGCGGCTGCTCGCCGAAGCGGCCTTCCGCCAGCGTGCCGCGGCGCTCGGTGAAGAGGTTCGTCAGGCCGGTGGCGCGGCCCGCGCCGCCGAGCTGATCGAAAGCGCGCTCGGCTGCGTTCGGCCTCGGTCGGAGGTAGCCGATGACGCCTGATGCAGACCTGATCCTGGTCGGCGGTGGCCTGGCCAACGGGCTGCTGGCCCTGCGCTTGCGCCAGCAGCGGCCGGAGCTGCGCGTGCTGATCCTGGAGCAGGGTGAAACCCTCGGCGGCAACCACACCTGGTCGTTCCACCAGCACGACCTGACCCCGGCGCAGCAGGCCTGGCTGGCGCCGCTGGTGGAGCAGCGCTGGCTGGGTTACGAGGTGATCTTTCCCGCCCTGCGACGGCAGCTCGGCAGCGGCTACGCGAGCATTTTCTCGTCGCGCTTTCATCAGCACCTGATGGCTGAGCTCGGCGGGCAGATCCGCCTGGGCGTGGAGGTGTCCGCGGTCGAGCCGCAACGCGTTCAGCTGGTCGGCGGGCAGAGCCTGGAGGCCGGGGCGGTGATCGACGGGCGCGGCGTGCGGCGCAGCGCTCAGCTGGCGCTGGGCTTCCAGAAGTTTCTCGGCCAGGAGTTGCGCCTGCAGCAGCCCCATGGCCTGCAGGTGCCGATCATCATGGACGCCAGCGTCGCCCAGAAAGACGGCTATCGCTTCGTCTACGTGCTGCCGCTCAGCGTCGACAGCCTGCTGATCGAAGACACCTACTACGCCGACGGCGATGCGGTGGCGCCGGAGGCACTGCGCGCCAATATCCAGCGCTACGCCGAGGGCCGCGGCTGGGCGATCCGCCAGGTGCTGCGCGAGGAGCAGGGCGTGCTGCCTATCGTGCTGTCCGGCGACATTGCCGCCTTCTGGGGCGAGGCGCGTGGCGTGCCGCAGAGCGGGCTGTCGGCTGCGTTGTTCCACCCCACCACGGGCTATTCGCTGCCCGATGCGGTGCGCCTGGCCGACCACCTGGTTGCCCTCGATCGCTGGGATGCAAGCAGCCTGTTCGCCGCGATTCGCGACTATTCCACGCTGCAGTGGCGCAGGCGCGGCTTCTTCCGCCTGCTCAATCGCATGCTGTTCATGGCCGGCCCGGCGGATCGCCGCTGGGCGGTGATGCAACGTTTCTACCGGCTGCGCGAACCGCTGATCCAGCGCTTCTACGCGGCCGAGCTGACTGCCTGGGACCGCTTGCGCATCGTCTCGGGCAAACCTCCCGTGCCGGTGGGCGAGGCGCTGCGGGCGCTGGCCGCCAGCAATCTGCACAAGGACAGACGATGAACCAGGCAACAGGTGGTGTGAGGCGGGCGGTGGTGATCGGTGCCGGTTTCGGCGGGCTGGCGTTGGCGATCCGCCTGCAGCGTGCCGGCATCCAGACGACGCTGCTGGAGAAGCGCGACAAGCCGGGTGGCCGCGCCTACGTCTATCACGACCAGGGCTTCACCTTCGACGCCGGGCCGACGGTGATCACTGATCCGCCGGCGCTGGAAGAACTCTTCAGCGGCGCCGGCAAGCGCATGGCCGACTACGTCGAGCTGCTGCCGGTCAGCCCCTTCTACCGGCTGTGCTGGGAGGACGGCTACAGCTTCGACTACGTCAACGACCAGGCCCAGCTGGACCGGCAGATCCACGCGCTCAACCCTCGTGACGTGGCCGGCTATCAGCGCTTTCTCGCCTATTCGCGGGCGGTGTACGAGGAGGGCTACGTCAAGCTCGGCACCGTGCCCTTCCTGTCGTTTCGCAGCATGATCGGCGTCGCACCGCAGCTGGCCAAGCTGCAGGCCTGGCGCAACGTGTACAGCATGGTGGCCAACTTCGTGGAGAACGACCGGCTGCGCCAGGCGCTGTCCTTTCACTCGCTGCTGGTCGGCGGCAATCCGTTCGAGACCTCGTCCATCTACGCGCTGATCCATGCCCTGGAGCGCCAGGGTGGCGTCTGGTTTCCCCGCGGCGGCACCGGGGCGCTGGTGCAGGGCATGGTCCGGCTGTTCGAAGATCTGGGCGGCAGGCTGGAGCTGAACGCCGAGGTCGCGCGGATCGAGCTGGAGGCTGGACGCGCGAAGGCCGTGATCACCGGTGACGGTCGCCGCTTCGACACCGATGCGGTGGCGTCCAACGCGGATGTGGTCAACACCTACAAGCAGCTGCTCGGGCATGAGGAGCGTGGTCGCGACGAGGCCAAACGGCTCTCCGGCAAGCGTTTCTCGATGTCGCTGTTCGTCATTCATTTCGGCCTCAAGCGCCGGCATGAGCACTTGCAGCACCACACGGTGTGTTTCGGCCCGCGTTACCGCGAGCTGATCGACGAGATCTTCAAGCGCGAGACGCTGGCCGACGACTTTTCCCTCTACCTGCACGCGCCCTGCGTCACCGATCCTTCGCTTGCGCCGGAAGGCTGCGCCAGCCATTACGTGCTGGCGCCGGTGCCGCACCTGGGCACGGCAGATATCGACTGGGCGGAGGAGGGGCCGAAGTACCGCGACCGCATCTTCGAGTACCTGGATCGGCACTACATGCCGGGGCTGCGTGGCGATCTCGTGACTCACCGGATCTTCACGCCGCAGGATTTCCGCGACGAGCTCAACGCCCATCTAGGCTCGGCGTTTTCGCTGGAGCCGATCCTCACCCAGAGCGCCTGGTTCCGCCCGCACAACCGCGATGACGTGATTCCCAACCTCTATATCGTCGGCGCCGGCACTCACCCGGGTGCCGGCGTGCCGGGGGTCGTCGGTTCGGCCAAGGCCACCGCCGGGCTGATGCTGGAGGACTTCATGCTGAAGGGGCAGGCCGGATGAACGATCAGGTCATCGATCACTCCACTCAGGCGATCAATGTCGGCTCCAAGAGCTTCGCCGCGGCGGCGAAGCTGTTCGACGAGCGCACCCGACAGAGCGCGGTGATGCTCTACGCCTGGTGCCGTCATTGCGACGATGTGATCGACGGCCAGACGCTGGGGCATGGCCAGGTCGAGGGCGATCGCAACAGCGGTAAGGCGCGGCTGGCCGAGCTGGTCGATCTCACCGAGCGCGCCTACGCTGGCGAGCCAATGGTCGATCCGGCGTTCGCCGCCTTCCAGCAGGTGATCCAGCGTCATCGGATTCCCAAGGCCCATCCGCTGGAGCACCTGGCGGGTTTTCGCATGGATGTGCAGGGCTACCGCTACCAGACCCTCGACGACACCTTGCTGTACTGCTACCGCGTTGCCGGCGTGGTGGGCCTGATGATGGCGCGGGTGATGGGCGCCGAAGCGGAGCCGACGCTGGATCGCGCCTGTGATCTGGGCTTGGCCTTTCAGCTGACCAACATTGCCCGCGATATCGTCGAGGATGCGCAGGTCGGCCGTGTCTATCTGCCGGTCGAGTGGCTGGCGGAGGTGGGTATTCCAGAGGACGAGGTCGCGCTGCCTCAGCATCGTGCCGCGTTGGCGACGCTGGCGGCGCGACTGGTGGATCTGGCCGAGCCCTACTATCGCTCTGCGTCTCAGGGCTTGCGCGACCTGCCGCTACGCTCGGCCTGGTCGATCGCCACGGCGCATGGCGTCTACCGGCAGATCGGCGTCGAGGTGAAAGCGCGCGGCGCGGCGGCCTGGGATGCGCGGGTGTCGACCAGCAAAGGGCAGAAGCTGCAGTTCCTGCTGGGGGGCGGCGTGCTGGCGCTGGCCTCGCGGCGGATGCAGGTCAGGCCGCGTCCTGACGATCTCTGGAGACGTCCTCGCTAGGTAGGGTCTGTTGACGTTTCGCTCGCGGCCGCGCCGGAGCTCATTTTTCCGCGGAGCAAGGCATGAGGAGAGAAGTTTGGTTATTCCAAATGAACGACGAATAACGCCGCGCCGCGCAAAAATGGGCCCGGCCCTTCGGGTTGCGCGGCAAATGGCGCCAGCTGTCGTTGCAGGACTTGGCAAGGGAATAACCATTACCGGCGTCCTGCGCCTAAGTTGGCGCCATTTGACACGGCAACGCGGCTCGCGCCGAAACGTCAACAGACCCTAATTCTTCTTGCGCAGCGGCCCGTCGTGCAGCTCGCGCAGCTGGCGCTTGAGCACCGGCAGCGGCGGCGCGTAGAGAAAACCGAAGGATACGCAGCGCTCCTTGCCTTCGACCGCATGGTGCAGACGGTGCGCCTGATACAGCCGCTTGAGATAGCCGTTGCGCGGCACGTAGCGCAGCGGCCACCGGTGATGGACCAGCCCGTCGTGGGCGACGAAGTAGAGAAATCCGTAGGCCGTCATCCCGGCGCCGATCCATTCCAGCGGGTGATAACCGGCCGTGCCGAGGGCGATCAGCAGGATCGCCACGCCAGCGAACACCACCGCATAGAGGTCGTTCTTCTCGAACCAGCCGTTGCGCGGCTCGTGGTGTGACTTGTGCCAGCCCCAGCCCCAGCCGTGCATCACGTACTTGTGCGCCCACCAGGCGAAGACTTCCATGCCGGCCAGGGTGGCCAGGAAGACGAGCGTATTGGTCAGTGGACTCATGGCGGGATTCCGTGTGACGTGCGGTCGATTCTACGCCCCGTCGCGGCGGCTCAGGGCTCGCCGCGACGGAATGCGTAATGACTCAGGCCCGCCAGCCGCCGGCAAGTTCACGCGTCAGCTGACCGGCCGGAATCTCCCGGCAGCCGCTGACGTTTTGCCCGGCCCACAGCGGCGTGCAGTGATCCAGGCCCTGCTTCTCGGTCTGGGCGCGCAGCGCGCCGATGGCGTTGCCGGCCAGCGGGAAGGGCGGCACGCCTTCGGGCAGCGGACCCAGTTCGCGCATGATGCGGTTGACGATGCCACGCGCCGGGCGCCCGCTGAACAGGGTGGTCAGCGTCGTATGTGCCGCCTGCGGGCTCTTCAGCGCGGCGCGATGCAGCGCATTGGTGCGGCTCTCCGGGCACAGCAGGTAGGCGGTGCCCAGTTGCACACCAGCGGCGCCCAGGGCCTGCGCTGCCGTCACGCCATTGGCATCGGCGATGCCGCCAGCGGCGACCACCGGTACGTCCAGCGCGGCGACCAGTTGCGGCAGGAGGGCGAAGGTGCCGAGTTGGGTGGTCAGGTCCTCGCCGAGGAAGATGCCGCGGTGGCCGCCGGCCTCCAGGCCCTGGGCGATCACCAGGTCGACGCCGTGCTGCTGCAACCAGAGGCCTTCGGCGACCGTTGTCGCGCTGGACGCGATCTTCGCCCCGGTGGCGCGGGCGCGCTGCAACAGGTCGGGGCTAGGCAGGCCGAAGTGGAAGCTGACCAGTGCGGGCCTGTGCCGCTCCAGCACCGCGGCCATTGCCGCGTCGAACGGCTGGCGGGTGGCGCCGGTGGGAATGCTCGCCGGGTCGATGGCGAACTCGGCGAACATGGGTGCGAGCATCCGGTGCCAGGCGTCGAAGGCCGTCGGGTCGGCAGCCGGCGTCTGGTGGCAGAAGAAGTTGACGTTGTAGGGCCGGTCGGTCAGCGCCTCGATGGCGGTCAGCTCGGCGTCCAGCGCCTCGGCGTTGAGCATACCGGCCGGGATCGAACCCAGCCCGCCGGCCTCGCAGACCGCCGCGGCCAGCAGATGATTCTGCGCACCGGCCATGGGTGCCTGGATGATGGGATGCTCGATGCCGAAAAAATCGCGCAGGTCCATGAGGTCAGCTCCGTTCAGTCGTCGTGGGTGGGCACTGTAGCCCTAGTCGGTGGCCGGGGAAAACGACGCTGGTCATGCCGGACCTGCGCGGCGCAAGGCGGACGGGTAAACTGCGCGGCTCTCGAGGAGGATCAGATGAACTACCGCCACGCCTTCCATGCCGGCAACCACGCCGATGTGCTCAAACACCTGGTGTTGAGCCGGATCTTCGCCCTGCTGTCGCGCAAGGAGGCCCCGTTCGCCTACCTCGACAGCCACGCCGGCGTCGGCCTTTACGACCTGGCCGGCGACCAGGCCAGCCGTACCGGCGAGTGGCTGCAGGGCATCGCCCGCATCTGGCAGGCCGAAACCCGCCCGGCGCTACTAGACGACTACCTCGGCGTGATCCGCTCGCTCAACCCGGACGGCGCGCTGCGCTACTACCCGGGCTCGCCGGAACTGGCGCGGCAGCTGACCCGCGAGCAGGATCGGCTGCAGCTCAACGAGAAGCATCCCGAGGATGGCGCCCTGCTCAAGGACAACATGTCCGGCGACCGCCGCGTGGCGGTGCACCGGGGCGAGGGCTGGCATGTACCGCGGGCGCTGATGCCGACCCGCGAGAAGCGTGTGGTGCTGCTGATCGACCCGCCATTCGAACAGGCCGACGAACTGAGCCGATGCGTCACGGCGCTCAAGGAAGCGCTCGGCCGCATGCGCCAGACCATCGGCGTGATCTGGTACCCGATCAAGGACGAGCGCCAGCTCAAACGCTTTTATCAGGACCTCGCCCGCAGCGGCGCCCCGAAACTGCTGCGCGCCGAACTGTTCGTCCACCCCGCCGACGACGCCAGCCGCCTGGCCGGCTCGGGCCTGGCCATCGTCAACCCGCCGTGGGGGCTGGAGGATGAACTGCGAGAGCTGCTGCCATGGCTGGCCGAGCAGCTGGCGCAGAGTCAGGGTAGCTGGCGGCTGGACTGGCTGATCGAAGAGGCCTGAGCCGCTGAGATCACCACCCGGTGGATCGATTAAGCGCTATCCACCCTACGCAGACGCCTGGTTTCGTAGGGTGGATGTCGCTTTTCACATCCACCGTCACGGGGCTGAAGTCGCACCGCTTGGCCGTCCTCAGAACAGCCTGAGCGGCTCTTCCTGCAACGCCGACATCTGCTCGCGCAGGATCAGCACCTGGTCGCCCCAGTAGCGCTCGCTGCCGAACCAGGGAAAGCTCATGGGGAAGGCCGGGTCGTCCCAGCGTCGTGCCAGCCAGGCGCTGTAGTGCATCAGCCGCAGCGCGCGCAGGGCCTCGATCAGCGGCAGCTCGCGCGGGGCGAAATCGTGGAATTCGTTGTAGCCGTCCACCAGTTCGGCCAGCTGGCCGAGCCGCTCGTGTCGCTCGCCGGCGAGCATCATCCACAGATCCTGTACCGCCGGGCCCATGCGGCAGTCATCCAGGTCGACCAGATAGAAGGCGTCGTCGCGGGCGAGGATATTGCCCGGGTGACAATCGCCATGCAGGCGGATCGGGGTGAAGTTGGTGCTGGCGAAGACATCCTCGACCCGCTTGAGCAGGTCCCGCGCCACCGACTCGTACGCCGGCAGCAGGCTCCGCGGCACGAAGTCGCCTTCCAGCAACGTGCTCAGCGAATCATGGCCGAAGTTCTGCACGCCCAGCGTTTCGCGATGCTCGAACGGGCGGTTGGCGCCTACCGCATGCATGCGGCCCAGCAGCTGGCCGAGGCGATAGAGCTGGTCGAGATTGCCGGGCTCCGGTGCGCGGCCGCCGCGCCGCGGGAAGAGGGCGAAGCGAAAGCCTGCGTGCTCGAACAGCGTGCTGCCGTCGCGCTCGAGCGGTGCCACCACCGGCACCTCGTGCTCGGCCAGTTCCAGACTGAACTGGTGCTCCTCGAGGATCGCCGCGTCGCTCCAGCGGCCCGGGCGATAGAACTTGGCGATCAGCGGCGTTTCGTCTTCGACGCCCACCTGATAGACGCGGTTCTCGTAGCTGCAGAGCGCCAGCACGCGGGCATCGCTGAGGTAGCCGATGCTTTCCACGGCGTCGAGGACCAGGTCCGGCGTGAGTGTGTCGAAGGGATGGGACATGACCGGCTCCGCTGACTAGGTCGTCCAGTGTACGCCCTCCATCGGTCGGCGGCTTCATTCGCCGGGCTTCGGGGTGCGCGCCAGGCAGTAGACATCGACCCGTTCGGCGCCGGCGCGCTTGAGCAGGCGCGCAAGGGCTTCGGCGGTGGCGCCGGTGGTCAGCACATCGTCGACCAGCGCCAGATGCCGGCCCTTGATGTCGGCACCGGTTGCGATGGCGAAGGCCTGACGCAGGTTGCGGCGGCGGGTGGCGGCGTCCAGCTGCTGCTGAGCCGGGGTGTCGAGCACACGTTCGAGCACGCGGGCGTCGGTGGCGATGCCCAGTGGGCGGCTCAGCCAGTCGGCGAGCATCTGCGCCTGGTTGAAACCGCGCTGGCGCAAGCGACGACGGGCCAATGGCACCGGCAGCAGCAGGTCCGGCCGCGGCAGCCCATCGGCGAAGGCATGCTCAAGATGATGGGCCAGGCGTTCGCCGAGCAGCCGGCCATAGGGCCAGCGCGCCTGGTGCTTGAAGCGGGTGATCAGCGCATCCACCGGGAAGGCGAAGCGCCAGGGCACTTCGACGTGATCGTAGCTGGGCGGTCGCTTCAGGCATTCGCCACAGACCAGCCCGCGGCTGGGCAGCGGGACCGCGCAGACCGTGCACCGACCGTCGAGCCAAGGCAGATCCGCCTCGCAGTGGCTGCACAGTGGCTGACCCTCGCAGCGCTCGTCGCAGAGCAGGCAGTGGTGTTCAATAATTGACCAGTTGTAAACCATGATTCCGTTCCTGGTTGACAGCGTATCGGGCTTGGCTAACCATTCCGCATCCGTGTCAGGCCGCCGCGCCGCTATTAATTACAAGGAATGCCCATGAGCGCCACCTCCGCTTCCGTTACCCGCCACGACTGGTCCCTCGCCGAGGTCAAGGCGCTCTTCGAGCAACCCTTCAACGACCTGCTGTTCCAGGCGCAGACCGTGCATCGCCAGCACTTCGACCCCAATCGTGTTCAGGTTTCGACGCTGCTCTCGATCAAGACCGGTGCCTGCCCGGAAGACTGCAAGTACTGCCCGCAGTCCGGTCACTACAACACCGGTCTCGATAAAGAGAAACTGATGGAAGTGCAGAAGGTGCTGGAGGCCGCAGCCGAGGCCAAGGCCATCGGCTCGACGCGCTTCTGCATGGGCGCGGCCTGGAAGCATCCGTCAGCCAAGGACATGCCCTACGTGCTGAAAATGGTCGAGGGCGTCAAGGCCATGGGCCTGGAAACCTGCATGACTCTTGGCAAGCTGGATCAGGAGCAGACCCGCGCCCTGGCCGCTGCGGGCCTGGACTACTACAACCACAACCTGGATACCTCGCCGGAGTTCTACGGCAACATCATCACCACCCGCACCTACGCCGAGCGTCTGGAGACGCTGAGCTACGTGCGCGAGGCGGGGATGAAGATCTGCTCGGGCGGCATCCTCGGCATGGGTGAGTCGCTGGACGATCGCGCTGGCCTGCTGATCCAGCTGGCGAACCTGCCGGAGCACCCAGAGTCGGTGCCGATCAACATGCTGGTCAAGGTCAAGGGCACGCCGCTGGCCGAGGAACAGGACGTCGATCCGTTCGACTTCATCCGCATGCTCGCGGTGGCGCGGATCATGATGCCGAAATCCCATGTGCGTCTGTCGGCCGGGCGTGAACAGATGAACGAGCAGATGCAGGCCCTGGCCTTCTTCGCGGGTGCCAATTCGATCTTCTACGGCGAGAAGCTGCTGACCACCGCCAACCCGCAGGCGGACAAGGACATGCAGCTGTTCGCGCGTCTGGGCATCAAGCCGGAAGAACGTCAGGAGCACGCCGACGAGGTGCACCAGGCAGCCATCGAGCAGGCGCTGATCGAGCAGCGCGACAGCAAGCTGTTCTACAACGCCGCGGTCTGATCTTCTCGCCGGGGGGATGAGCGTCGCGTTCGTCCTCTCGGTGCCTGCTCTGGTTTCTTCGCAGTGACGGCCCGCTTGCGGTTGTTCACCGTCTCCGGTTCCTGCCATGACATTCGATCTCGCTTCCCGCCTCGCCGCCCGTCGTGCCGAGCACCTCTACCGCCGGCGTCCGCTGCTGCAGAGTCCGCAAGGGCCTGAGGTGACGGTCGACGGTGAACGCCTGCTGGCGTTCAGCTCCAACGACTACCTGGGCCTTGCCAACCATCCCGAGGTGATCGCGGCGCTGCAGCAGGGCGCTGCGAAGTGGGGCGTGGGCGGCGGTGCTTCGCATCTGGTGATCGGTCACAGCACGCCGCATCACCAGTTGGAGGAGGCGCTTGCCGAGTTCACCGGCCGGCCGCGTGCGCTATTGTTCTCCACCGGCTACATGGCCAACCTGGCCGCAGTAACCGCGCTGGTCGGGCAGGGCGACACGGTGCTGGAGGATCGGCTCAACCACGCCTCGCTGCTCGATGCCGGGCTGCTCAGCGGCGCGCGCTTCTCGCGTTATCTGCATAACGACGCGAGCAGCCTCGCCAAGCGGCTGGAAAAGGCCAGCGGCAACACCCTGGTGGTCACCGATGGCGTGTTCAGCATGGACGGCGATCTCGCCGACCTGCCGGCGCTCTGCGCCGAGGCGAAGCGACATGGCGCCTGGGTGATGGTCGACGATGCCCATGGCTTCGGCCCGCTGGGCGCCACCGGCGGCGGCATCGCCGAGCATTTCGGTCTCGGGATCGACGAGGTGCCGGTGCTGGTCGGCACCCTCGGCAAGGCCTTCGGTACCGCGGGCGCCTTCGTCGCCGGCAGCGAGGAGCTGATCGAAACGCTGATCCAGTTCGCCCGTCCCTACATCTACACCACCAGCCAGCCGCCAGCGGTGGCCTGTGCCACACTGAAAAGCCTGGAGCTGCTGCGCAGCGAGGGCTGGCGCAGAGACCAGCTGAACCGACTGGTCGCGCGCTTTCGCGCCGGCGCGGCGCAGATCGGCCTGACGCTGATGGCCAGCCCGACGCCGATCCAGCCGGTGCTGGTGGGCAGCAGTGCGCGGGCGCTGAGGTTGTCGGCCTTGCTGCGCGAGCGCGGCATTCTGGTCGGCGCCATACGTCCGCCGACCGTTCCGGCCGGCAGCGCGCGATTGCGGATCACCCTGACCGCGGCCCATACCGACGCGCAGCTGGAGCGCCTGCTGGAGGCGCTGGCCGACTGTTGGGCTCTGATGCCCGAGGAGTGCGACGATGCGTGATCGACTGACCCTGCTGCCGGGCTGGGCCTTTGGCCCCGCTGCCCTCGAACCACTGGCCGAACTGCTGCGCGAACGTGAACCGCGTTTGCAGGTCGAGATCGCCCCGTTGCCTGCACTGGAACAGCCCGACGCCTGGCTCGACGAACTGGATGCGCGTCTGCCATCGGACAGCTGGCTGGCCGGTTGGTCACTGGGGGGGATGCTGGCCACGCAACTGGCGGCGCGCCGCGGCGACAGCTGCCCCGGCCTGATCACCATCTGCAGCAACCCCTGCTTTCGCAGTCGCGACGACTGGCCGACGGCCATGCAAGCGGAAGTGTTCAATGCCTTCGAAGAGGCCTTCCGCCTCGGCCCGGACGACACGCTCAAGCGCTTCAGTTTGCTCTGCAGTCGCGGCGCCTACGATCCACGCACCCTTGCCCGGCAATTGCAGGTGAGCCTGCTGGATCAGCCGCAGGCCGTGGCGGCTGCGGGCCTGCGCCTGCTCGCCGAACTGGATGGGCGCGCGGCGCTGCAGCGTTACGTCGGGCCGCAGCTGCACCTGTTCGCCGGCAGCGATGCGCTGGTCCCCGCCACTGCGGCTGATGCCTTGCTGGCCTGCCTGCCGGATGTAGAGGTCGATGTGCTGGCCAATGCCAGCCATGGTTTGCCGCTGGAACGCGCGGAAGACGTGGCGACGGCGATGCTGGCCTTCATGGGTGAGGGCGAGGATGACTGACAGCACCACCCTGTTGCCGGACAAGCGCCAGGTCGCCGCGTCCTTTTCCCGCGCGGCGGCCAGCTACGACAGCGTCGCGGCCCTGCAGCGGCAGGTCGGCAACCAGCTGCTGGCGCGGCTGCCCGCCGATCTGCAGGTCGCCAGCTGGCTCGATCTGGGTAGCGGCACCGGCTATTTCTCTCGCGCACTGGCAGCAGCGTTTCCCCAGGGCGACGGCATCGCGCTGGATATCGCCGAGGGCATGCTGCGTCATGCCCGGCCGCAGGGCGGTGCGCGCCATTTCGTGGCCGGCGATGCCGAGCGCCTGCCGCTGCGCGATGCTGGCCTGGACCTGATCTTTTCCAGCCTGGCCCTGCAGTGGTGCGAAGATTTCGCCAGCGTGCTCGGCGAGGCGCGACGGGTGCTTCGCCGAGGCGGCACCTTTGCCTTCAGCAGCCTGTGTGTGGGTACCCTGCAGGAGCTGCGCGACAGCTGGCAGGCGGTGGACGGTTTTACCCACGTCAACCGTTTTCGCACCCTGGACACCTACCAACGACTCTGCCGGGACAGCGGTTTGCAACTGCTCGGCCTCGAGGTTCGCCCCGAGGTGCTGCATTTTGCCGATCTGCGTCAGCTGACCCACGAACTCAAGGCGCTGGGCGCGCACAACCTCAATCCCGGTCGTCCGGGCGGCCTCACCGGCCGTGCACGCATCCGCGCGTTGGTCAGTGCCTACGAGCGCTACCGCCAGGCCGAGGGGCTGCCAGCCACCTATCAGGTCGTCTATGGCCTGCTGCGCAAGGAATCGTGAAATGAGTCTGGCCTTCTTCGTCGCCGGTACCGATACCGATGTCGGCAAGACCACCATCGCCGCCGGCCTGCTGCATGCCGCCCGCGCGCAGGGGATGTCCACCGCGGCGATCAAGCCGGTCGCCTCCGGCTGTGAACTGACCGACGCCGGCCTGCGCAACAGCGACGCATTGGCGCTGCAAGCCGAGTGCAGTCCAGCGCTGGATTACGCCACGGTCAACCCGTTTGCCTTCGCGCCGGCGATCGCGCCGCATATCGCCGCTCGCGAAGCCGGTGTCGAGCTGAGCGCCGAGCGTCTGGTTCAAGTGATACGGCCGGTTTTGGCGCGGCAGGCCGATTTCACCCTGGTGGAAGGTGCAGGCGGCTGGCGCGTGCCGCTCAACGCGCAGGAAAGTCTTTCGGCGGTCGTACAGGCGCTGGGCTTGCCGGTGATCCTGGTCGTCGGCGTGCGGCTGGGGTGCATCAATCACGCGGTGCTCAGTGCCGAGGCGATTGCCCGGGATGGGCTGGCACTGGCCGGCTGGGTGGCCAACATCGTCGACCCGGCAACCTCGCGTATGGAGGAGAATCTGGCGACGCTGGCCGAGCTGCTGCCAGCGCCCTGTCTCGGCCGTGTGCCGCGTCTGGACCAGCCAGATGCTCAGGAGGTCGCCCGCCATCTGTCGCTCGGCGCCCTGCAACTGCCGAGCGGTCGAGGTTCCACGAACTAGCGCCTTGCCGGCGCAACCGGCATCTGCTTGAATGCTGGCAACCTGATAGCGCGTGGAGCGAACCATGCAGATCACCAACAGCCTCATGGGCGCCGGGCTGAGCGCCTTCCAGAACGGTCAGCAGCGCGTCGAGCAGGCCGCATCCAGCATCGCCTCCGCCAGTGCGCCCGCGCTGGGCAATTCCCAGGCGGTCGCCGAGCTCACCGAAGAGCTGATCCAGCTGAAGGTCGGCGAGCACACTGCCAAGCTCGGCGCCCGCATGATCCAGAGCGCCGACGAAGTGCTCGGTACGCTGATCGACACTCAGGCCTGATCGAGCTTCCCGCTCCCCATTCTCTTGCTGCGAGCGCGCCGCTCTGCCAGGCGCCTGTTCGGCTGTTTCCACGCTCGTTGTCTGGCTCGCCATCGCTTACGCCACCCCGACAAGTGATTGCAACAATGCATTTCCAGTAGACCCATCTGCCTTGCCTGGCGTCGAGGCCGGTGCGACTGTGCCCGTAATCTGGCCGATTCAGCCGATCGATGGCGACCCTTCCCCTGCTTGACATCGCTCAGGTCGAAACGTATGTTTCAAACGCCTGTTTGACCCGTCGGGCGTATCGTCCGACGGTCGGAATCGAATTCGAATGGCCGGACTTGCCGGTCAGCTGCAACAAGAACTCACCGCTGAGGTTTACGCTATGCCCGATTACAAGGCCCCCTTGCGCGATATCCGCTTCGTACGTGACGAGCTGCTCGGCTACGAGGCGCACTATCAGAGCCTCCCGGGATGTGAAGACGCCACCCCGGACATGGTCAATGCCATTCTCGATGAAGGCGCGAAGTTCTGTGAGCAGGTGCTGGCACCGCTGAACCGCGTCGGCGATACCGAGGGCTGTACCTGGAGCGAGTCCGGCGTGAAGACGCCGACCGGCTTCAAGGAGGCCTATCAGCAGTTCGTCGAAGGCGGCTGGCCGAGCCTGGCCCACGACGTCGAGCACGGCGGCCAGGGCCTGCCGGAGTCTCTCGGCATGGCCATGAGTGAAATGATCGGTGAAGCCAACTGGTCCTGGGGCATGTACCCCGGCCTGTCCCACGGCGCCATGAACACCCTGCATGCCCACGGGACTCCCGAGCAGCAGCAGACCTACCTGACCAAGCTGGTATCCGGCCAGTGGACCGGCACCATGTGCCTGACCGAGCCGCACTGCGGTACCGACCTGGGCATGCTACGCACCAAGGCCGAGCCGCAGGCCGACGGCAGCTACAAGGTCACCGGCACCAAGATCTTCATCTCCGCTGGCGAGCACGACATGGCCGAGAACATCGTCCACATCGTACTGGCCCGCCTGCCCGACGCCCCTGCCGGTACCAAGGGGATCTCCCTGTTCATCGTGCCGAAGTTCCTGCCGAACGCCGAAGGCGAGGCGGGCGAGCGCAACGGCGTGTCCTGCGGCTCCATCGAGCACAAGATGGGTATCCACGGCAACGCCACCTGCGTGATGAACTTCGACGGCGCCACTGGCTTCCTGATCGGCCCGCCGAACAAGGGGCTGAACTGCATGTTCACGTTCATGAACACCGCGCGCCTGGGTACCGCGCTGCAGGGCCTGGCCCACGCCGAAGTGGCCTTCCAGGGCGGCATCAAGTACGCCCGCGAGCGTCTGCAGATGCGTTCGCTGACCGGCCCCAAGGCTCCGGAAAAGGCCGCCGACCCGATCATCGTGCATCCGGACGTGCGCCGCATGCTGCTGACCATGAAGGCCTTCGCCGAAGGCAACCGCGCCATGCTCTACTTCGCCGCCAAGCAGGTCGACGTGATGCAGCGCAGCCAGGACGAGGAGCAGCGCAAGGCGGCTGACGCCATGCTGGCCTTCCTCACCCCGATCGCCAAGGCGTTCATGACCGAAGTCGGCTTCGAAGCGGCCAACCACGGCGTGCAGATCTACGGTGGCCACGGCTTCATCGCCGAGTGGGGCATGGAGCAGAACGTGCGCGACAGCCGCATCTCCTGCCTGTACGAAGGCACCACCGGCATCCAGGCGCTCGACCTGCTCGGCCGCAAGGTGCTGATGACTCAGGGCGAGGCGCTCAAGGGCTTCACCAAGATCGTGCACAAGTTCTGCCAGGCCAACGAAGGCAACGATACCGTCAAGGAATTCGTCGAGCCGCTGGCCAAGCTGAACAAGGAATGGGGCGAGCTGACCATGAAGGTCGGTATGGCCGCCATGAAGAACCGCGAGGAAGTCGGTGCCGCATCGGTCGACTATCTGATGTACTCCGGCTATGCATGCCTGGCCTACTTCTGGGCCGACATGGCGCGCGTCGCAGCCGAGAAGCTGGCGGCCGGCACCGAGGAAGAGGGCTTCTACAAGGCCAAGCTGCAGACTGCTCGCTTCTACTTCGCACGCATCCTGCCGCGTACCCGTACCCATGTGGACGCCATGCTGTCCGGCGCCGACAACCTGATGGAGATGGCCGAGGAAGATTTCGCCCTCGGTTACTGATCGGTTGTTGCTGAAGAAGGCCGCTGCATCTGCAGCGGCTTTTTTTTGCGCCGCTTTCGGCCGGTCTGCAAGACAACTGTGCTTTTCGACCTTTTGGCTGCACATCCGTAGCCGTTAAGGCAAAATGCCAGCTTTTCTCGCTGCGCCGGTATTCTCGTGTCGCGCCCCTATTCGCCTCGCTTCAGTCACTTCCTTGCACCGCTGGCATTGCTGCTTGGCGGCGAGGCGATCGCACGCCAGGTCGTGCTGAACGAGTTCTTCACTTCGCTGTACAACGTGCTGCCGACGGTACTGTTGCTGCTCGGTGGGGCGCTGTGCGCGATGTACGGCCGCATTCGCGAGCTATTCCTGCTGCTTTGCGTCTATATCGTCTATTTCCTGCTCGACACTCACGCCGACTATTACCGGGCCCATGGCAGATTGCTGGACGACGCGGCGCTGACGTTCCATCTGTGCAGTCTGTTGCTACCGCTTTTATATGGCTTGTATGGCCTGTGGCGAGAGCGCAGCCACCTGGCACAGGATGGTCTGGCCCGGGCGGCGGTGCTGTTTGCCCTGGGCGTCGTTGCGGTCGCGTTGGCGAAGCGATTTCCGGAGGCGCTGCACGCCTGGCTGGTGGTGATCCGCTGGCCATCGCTGCAGGCCGATTGGCTGCCGCTCATCCAGCTGGCCTATCCCGCTTTCATCGTTGCGCTGGCGTTGCTGGTGGTGCAGTACCTGCGGCAGCCCAGGCCTTCACATGCGGCGCAGATCGTCGCGCTGATCGCCTTGCTGCTGATGCTGCCTCAGACGTTCAGTCGCATCGCCGCACTGAACATCCTCAGCAGCCACGTGTTGCTCATGCTGGTCGTGGCCATCGCTCACGAAGCCTATCTCATGGCCTTTCGCGACGAGCTGACCGGTCTGCCGGGGCGGCGTGCGCTGAACGAGCGGCTGCAGCGCCTCGGCCGGCAGTACGTGCTGGCCATGGCGGACGTGGATCATTTCAAGAGTTTCAACGATACCCATGGGCATGATGTCGGCGACCAGGTGCTGAAAATGGTGGCCAGCCGCCTACGCAAGGTCGGTGGTGGCGGGCGCGCCTATCGCTACGGTGGCGAGGAGTTCACTCTGGTGTTTCCGGGGCGTAGCGTCGAGCAGTGTCTGCCGCACCTGGAGGCTGTCCGCCAAGCGATTGAGGGGTATGCCCTGCAACTGCGTGACGCCAGCAAGCGGCCCAAGGATGACCGCCAGGGACGTATGGCGCGTGGTCATTCATCGACAGCGCAGGTGTCGGTGACCATCAGTATCGGGGTGGCCGAGCGGCAGAGCGACCAGCGCAGCCCGGAGGAAGTCATCAAGGCGGCCGATCAGGCGCTGTATGGCGCCAAGAAGGCCGGCCGCAATTGTGTTCGGGTGCATGGCAGCGGGCGCGGCGCAGTGCGTATGGCCGGCCATTCGCGTTAGGGCTGTAGCGGTTCGCTTATGACCGCACAAAACTATCTGGTCATAAAAAGACGCTTAATCCTGTCCTGGTTGTTCGGTTAGACTCGCTGGAAACGGCCCACAGTGGCTGCAACCCAGTGTCTTGCGAGGAACCTTGCCATGGCTGACTACCAAGCGCCGCTGCGCGACATGCGTTTTGTCCTGAATGAAGTCTTCGATGCGCCGAAGCTCTGGCAGGCGCTGCCAGCCCTGGCCGAGGTGGTCGACGCGGAAACCGCCGACGCGATCCTCGAAGAGGCCGGCAAGATCACCGCCAACAGCATCGCCCCGCTCAATCGCAGTGGTGACGAAGAGGGTTGCCGCTGGGACGGCGGTGCGGTGTCGACACCGGCCGGCTATCGCGAGGCCTATCAGCTGTACGCCGAAGGTGGCTGGGTGGGTGTCGGTGGTGACCCGGCATTCGGTGGCATGGGCATGCCCAAGGTCATCTCGGCGCAGGTGGAGGAGATGATGAACTCCGCCAGCCTGGCGTTCGGTCTGTATCCGATGCTGACATCCGGCGCCTGCTTGTCGATCTACGCCCATGCCAGCGAAGAGCTTAAGCAGAAGTACCTGCCGAACATGTACGCCGGCGTCTGGTCCGGTTCCATGTGCTTGACCGAGCCGCATGCCGGTACCGACCTCGGCATCATCCGCACCAAGGCCGAGCCGCAGGCCGATGGCTCCTACAAGGTCAGTGGTACCAAGATCTTCATCACGGGCGGCGAGCACGACCTGACCGACAACATCATTCATCTGGTGCTGGCCAAGCTGCCGGATGCGCCGGCCGGTTCGCGCGGCATCTCCCTGTTCCTGGTGCCCAAGGTTCTGGTCAATGACGACGGCTCGCTCGGCGAGCGCAACTCGCTGTCCTGCGGTTCGATCGAACACAAGATGGGCATCCAGGCGTCCGCCACCTGCGTGATGAACTTCGATGGTGCCACCGGCTGGATGGTTGGCGAACCCAACAAGGGTCTGGCGGCGATGTTCACCATGATGAACTACGAGCGTCTGGGCGTCGGTATCCAGGGCTTGGCCACTGGCGAGCGTTCCTACCAGAGCGCCATCGAGTACGCTCGCGAGCGCATCCAGAGCCGTGCCCCGACTGGCCCGGTGGCGCAGGACAAGGCCGCCGATCCCATCATCGTGCATCCCGATGTGCGGCGCATGCTGCTGACCATGAAGGCCTTGAACGAAGGTGGGCGTGCGTTTTCCAGCTACGTCGCGCTGCAGCTCGATATCGCCAAGTTCAGCGACGACGAAGCGGCACGGCAGCGGGCCGAGGCGCAGGTTGCGCTGCTGACGCCGGTGGCCAAGGCCTTCCTCACCGACATGGGATTGGAAACCACTGTGCATGGTCAGCAGGTGTTCGGCGGCCACGGCTTCATTCGCGAATGGGGCCAGGAGCAACTGGTGCGCGACTGCCGTATTACCCAGATCTACGAAGGCACCAACGGCATCCAGGCGCTGGACCTGGTCGGACGCAAGATTGTCGGCAGCGGCGGCACCATGTATCAGGCGTTCGTCGATGAGATCCGCGCGTTCGTCGCCAGTGCCGGTGCGGATCTGCGCGAGTTCACCGAGCCCCTCAAGGCTGCGCTGGACAATCTGGACGAGCTGACCGCCTGGGTGATCGATCAGGCCAAGACCAATCCGAACGAGATCGGCGCCGCTTCGGTCGAGTACCTGCACGTGTTCGGCTACACCGCGTACGCCTACATGTGGGCGCGGATGGCGGCGGTTGCACTGGCCAAGCAGGGCGAGGGCGATTTCTATCAGAGCAAGCTGGGCACGGCGCGCTTCTACTTCGCCCGGCTGTTGCCACGCATCCACTCGCTGACTGCCTCGGTCAAAGCAGGAAGCGATTCGCTGTACCTGCTCGAAGCGGCACAATTCTGAGTGGAGAGGCTTAATCTAAGGGCAATTTGAAATTATTTGGCCATGACGTGGAACGATTAAGCCGCCCCTTCTGTCATAAAACTCGCGCCATGTAAGCCTGGACTTACAGGATTGCGTCAAGGATGACGCGATGTAGGAAAAGGCTTACAGGGCGTGATGCAAAATGGCTACTACTGGCTCACGAGGCACGGCGGTACTCTACTGCATAGGGACGTTGCACAAGGAAAGCGCGGATCAACAACACGGACCAACAAGGAGCGGTGCCAGGACGGCACGCGATCATGGATGTCAGGATTCAGTCTGCAGAGCCCCGCTTCGGCGGGGTTTTTCTTTTCCGCGCCGCCGTGGCTTAGCCATGGTGCTATGGGCAAAGCGCGCGAGCCCTCTTTTGGGGTGAGGCTTAACCTGCCCCTTCGGCGCTTTCAGCCGGGCAGGCACACGCCTGTTCCACCCAGCCCGCAATAACCCCCCGGATTCTTGGCCAGATATTGCTGGTGGTATGCCTCTGCATAGAAAAAAGCTGGAGCGTCGGCAATTTCCGTGGTGATCGCGGGATAGCCGGCAGCGCTGAGGCCACGCTGGAATCGCTCGCAACTGGCCTCCGCTGCACCCCGCTGACGCTCGTCCATGCAAAAGATCGCGGATCGGTACTGGCTGCCGACATCGTTGCCCTGACGCATCCCCTGGGTGGGGTTGTGCGATTCCCAGAAGACCCGCAGCAGTGTTTCGTAATCGATGATCTGTGGATCGAAAACTACCAGCACGGCTTCGGTATGGCCGGTCAGGCCGGAACAGACTTCTTCGTAAGTCGGATTGGGCGTCGGGCCGCCAGCGTAACCGACAGCCGTCGTCCAGACGCCAGGCAGTTCCCAGAATCTCCGCTCCGCCCCCCAGAAACAGCCCATCGCGAAAACGGCCTGCTCGAGGCCTTGGGGAAAGGGCGGTTGCAGCGGGTGCCCGTTGACATAGTGTGCAGCGGGAACCGGCATCGGTGTCGAACGGCCAGGCAACGCCTGCTCGGCCGTCGGCAATGTCTGTTTGTTGAGCAGAATCTGCGAACGTAGGGACATGCGGGCCTCGGTCAGAGCGTGAGCTGGACTTGTAGGCTACAAAAGGCCGGGCGGCAGCGAAAGCGTCGCGCGTCGCCTGGCATGCTCAGGCATTGTGGGGATAACGCTGCAGCGCCTCGTGCAGCGAGCTGCTGGAGATCGGTCTGTCGAACAGGTAGCCCTGGCCGATGTCGCAGCGATGCTGGCGCAGGAACCTTAGCTGTTCGGCGGTTTCGATGCCTTCGGCGACGACTTTCAGATTCAGCTTGCGTGCCATGGCGATCACTGCCGAAGTGATCTCGACGTCATCCTGGTTGCCCGGGATGTCCTTGATGAAGCTTCGGTCGATCTTGATGACGTCGATGGGAAACTTCTTCAGGTAGCTGAGCGAGGAATACCCTGTGCCGAAATCATCCATCGCCAGGGTCAGCCCCAGCGCCTTCAGGCCGAGCAGCTGCTGGCGGGTTTCCTCGGTGGCGTCGAGCAGCAGGCTCTCGGTCAGTTCCAGCTCCAGCTGAGCAGGTGGCAGTTGCTCTTCGAGCAGTATTGTCGCGATCGAACCGAGCAGGTCGGGATCGGAGAACTGCTTGGGTGACAGATTGATCGCCACTTGAGGGGCGCCAAACCCTAGTGCCGACAGCCGGACACCCATGCGGCACGCTTCGCGCGCCACCCATTTGCCAATGGGGATAATCAGGCCGGTTTCTTCCGCAACGCTGATGAACTGATCCGGGCTGATCATGCCCTTTTCCGGATGGTTCCAGCGCAGTAGTGCCTCCAGGCCCTGCAGTCGACCGCTGCGCAGGCAGAGCTTGGGTTGATAGAACACCTCCAGCTCGTTCTGTATGAGCGCGCGGCGCAGGCTGTTCTCGACGAACAGTTTGTAGTTGGCCTCGGCGTGCAGCGCCTCGGTAAACACCTGTACCTGATTCTTGCCGTTGGCCTTGGCTTTGTGCAGTGCCTGCCCGGCATGCTTCATCAGCGTCTCGGGATCGCGGCCATGCTCGGGCGAACAGGCGAGACCGAGCGAGCCACTGACGCTGATCAGGTGTTTATCGACGAACAGTGGCTTGTCGAGGATGTGCAAGACCTGGTCGGCAAGGCGAATCCCCTCCTCGAGCTCCATTTCATCGAACATCAGGGCGAACTCGTTGCTGGCGAAGCGCGCCAATACGCTCTGCTGGCTCAATCCGTTGCGCAGGCGGCGGGCGAGGCTGGCAAGCAACTTGTCGCCGGTCTGGTGGCCAAGGCTGTCGTTGATCCGCTTGAAGTTGTCGATATCGACGAGCAGCAGGCAGAGCCGCGGCTCGGCGCCGGCTGCGAAGCGTTCTTCGAGGCTGCGGATGAAATAGGGACGATTGCCGAGGCTGGTGAGATTGTCGGTGTAGGCCAGGCGCTCGATGTGCTGGTGCGCCAGCTTGCTACGGGTGATGTCTTCGTAGATGCCGATGTAGTGGGTGAGAATGCCGTCCTCGTTGAAGACCTTGGAGATCGACAGCTGGCCCCAGTATGGCTCGAGGTTCTTGCGTCGCGAGCGGAACTCGCCCTGCCAGCTGTTGCTGTGCGCCAGTGCCGATGACGTGGCGAACAGCAGCTCGCTGAGATTTTCCAGCGCTTTGAGGTCTGCCAGACGCTGACCGCGAACCTCGGACTCGGTGAACTGGCTGATGGTCGTGAAGGCCGGATTGACGTACTCCACCCGTCCTTCGCGGTCGACCAGGATGAACGCGCTGGCACTCTGCTCGACGGCGCGCTGGAACAGGCCGAGCATATGGGTGGCACTGAGGCGCTGCTGGTTGGCCAGTACCTGAGCGTACTGATCGGCCAGCTCGCCGGCGAACGCAATCTCGTCGGCTTGCCAGATTCGCGGTTTGCCATCGTGTTGCAGGCTCAGCACGCCAACCACCTCGCCTCCGACTCGGATGCTGGCGTCGAGTATCGACTGGGTACCCAGGGGCGCGTAGAGCTGTCCGCCGAGTTCGCTGGTTCGATGATCCTGCAGCACGTCCCGTGCATCCACTGCTCGACCGCTCTGCAGCGCCTGCAAGTAGCGGGGAAAAGGCGCCAGCTCGAGCGGCGCGAGGGTTTCATAGCTATCGCTGATGCGTGCGTAGCAGGCGATCGGCTCCAGGCGCGTTCCGCTCAGGTGCCAGATGGCGGCACGGTTGACCTCGTAGACTTCGCAGGCCGCCTGGGTGATCAGCTGCGCCGCTTCGAGTTGTGGGTTGGCCGAGCCGTAGCGGTGCCTGGCCAGCCGGACGATGAGGCTCTGCTGGGTGCGTGAGCGCAGCATGTGCTCGACATGCTCGTCCTGGGCCTGCTCATGCTCCTGCAGTGCCATGCGCAAGCGGGCGTTCTGCGTTCTCAGGTCATGATCCGATTCGGGGTGCCGGCCGGCCAACAGGTATCCCCTGAGTAGCTCGCGACCGTATTGCTGGCAAACTTCGCCGAGTTCGGTGATATCCAGGACCCCGTCAGGCGTGTGCAGCCGGTAGCCGACCTGATAGTGATTGCGCCCGGCCAGCTGCTGCTGGATGTCTTCGTGCAGCTGGTGGCGAGCGCTGGGTTCCATGAGACTGGCGTAGGGCGAGTCGACCAGCGAGCAGAGATCGCCGGCGCTGACTCCGAATGCACGCTCGCAGGTCGGATCGAGAAACAGCAGTGTCCAGCTCGGCTCGTTCAAACGCTCGAAGCGCAGCATGCCGAGCCGTGATGGCACTGGCAACTGCGTCACAACCTCGGTCGCCAGTCGGCTGGCGGCATCGGTATGTATTTTCATCGAGCGGCTGGCTTCCAGTATGCTCCACGGAGTTGGGCTGGCCTGGGCTCCAGGTGCCGTTCCAGCGAAGGACGATGGCTAAATAATATTAATTCCGGGCAAGGGTGCATCATGCGACAGGGACTGACAAGTCGGCTTGCGAAGTTAGTGATGGTCTCGCTTTTCTGTACCTTCGGGATACCCCTTCAGGCTGCTGAACCGGTGGAGTTCGCATCTGATGAATCGGCCAACTATCTGGCCGAACTGCGCCGGCTGTATCTGACCGGCAGCGACCGTCAGGCCTTGCTGGCACACAGCAACGGGCTGCTCGGCACCTACGCCTTGCGTGCCGGTTTCCAGATCGGTCAGCCCAACCCCCAGGATGTGCTCTACGAGCTGAGCGTGGCGACGCCCGGCGAGCTCCGCATCCGCGAAGAGGTGCGTGGCAGTAACGGCGGCGTAGCGGTACGCAACCGCAGCCTTTCGGTATTCGGGCTCGACCCCTATCTCCAGTACCAATGTCCGGCGCAGGGCTTCAGTTGCGCGATCAACAGTCCGGCCGATGGTTTGCCGCTGGTGGTGATCCAGCGTGACCCGGCGGGTGCTGAGGAGCTTGCCAAGGCGCTGTCTTATCTGATCCGAAACCTGCAGAAGGGGTGAACCCGACGCTGCAGATTGTTCGTCCGTCGGGCTGAGTCGTAGACGGCTCCGGTAAAGAAAAACGCCGCATCCTCGAAGAGAATGCGGCGTTTTTTCTTCAGCCCGAGCGGTTACAGCAGCAGCGTGCGGATGTCCGCCAGCAGTTCGGACAGGCGCTTGGTGAAGCGCGCCGCCGCGGCGCCGTTGATCACTCGGTGATCGTAGGACAGCGACAGCGGCAGCATCAGGCGCGGCTGGAACGCCTTGCCGTCCCACACCGGCTGCATGGTGGCCTTGCTGACGCCGAGGATCGCCACCTCAGGCGCATTGACGATCGGCGTGAAACCGGTGCCGCCGATGTGGCCGAGGCTGGAGATGGTGAAGCAGGCGCCCTGCATGGCGTCCGGAGAGAGCTTCTTGTTGCGTGCCTTGTCCGCCAGTTCGGCAGCTTCGCCAGCCAGTTGCAGCAGGCTCTTCTTGTCCACGTCGCGGATGACCGGGACCATCAGGCCGTCCGGCGTGTCCACGGCGAAGCCGATGTGCACGTACTTCTTGCGGATCAGCGCCTTGCCGCTCGGCGCCAGCGAACTGTTGAAGTCCGGCAGCTCCGTGAGCAGGTGCGCGCAGGCCTTGAGCAGCAGCGGCAGCACGGTGAGCTTGACGCCGGCCTTCTCGGCCACCGCCTTCTGCGCCACGCGGAAGGCTTCCAGCTCGGTGATGTCGGCCGACTCGAACTGGGTCACGTGCGGCACGTTCAGCCAGCTGCGATGCAGGTTGGCGGCGCCGATCTGCATCAGTCGCGACATCGCGACTTCCTCGACCTCGCCGAACTTGCTGAAGTCCACCGCCGGGATCGGCGGAATGCCGGCTCCACCGGCCGCGGCCGCGGTCGGTTCAGCATTGCCCTGCTGCAGCATGGTCTTCACATACTGCTGCACGTCTTCCTTGAGGATGCGTCCCTTCGGACCGCTGCCGGCGACCGCGCTCAGCTCGACGCCGAACTCGCGGGCCAGCTGGCGCACGGCCGGGCCGGCATGCACCTTGGCGCCGTCGCGGCTCGGTGCGCCGACCGCCTGTGGAGCTTCGCTCTGCGCGGTTGGTGCCGGCTTGCGGTCGGCTTGTTCCGGGCTTGCGGCCTTGGCCGGCTCGGCGGGACTCGGCGCCGGCGTCGACTCGGCCTGCTTGGCCGGTGCCGCGCCCTGGACCTTGAGGGTCAGGATCAGATCACCGGTGCCGACCTCGTCGTTCAGCTTGATCGCCAGGCTCTCTACCACGCCGGCCACTGGAGACGGAATCTCCATGCTGGCCTTGTCCGATTCCAGGGTGATCAGCGACTGCTCGGCCTGTACCGAATCACCCGCCTTGACCATGATCTCGATGACGTTGGCCTTGCCGGCCGAGCCGATATCCGGCACGCGGATCTCCTGGCTCTGTTCGGCGCCTGCTGCGGCCGGTGCTTCGCTGGCCGCAGGGGCTTCAGTGGCTTCGGCTTCATCGGGCGCCTGGCTCGGTTGCGCGGCCTCCGCGGCAGGCGCCGCGGGTGCTTCGGCAGCGGCTTCGCCACCTTCGCTTTCCAGCTCCAGCAGTTCGTCGCCTTCTTTCAGGCGGTCGCCCAGCTTCACCTTGAGGGCCTTGATGACGCCGGCCTTGGGCGCCGGAATCTCCATGCTGGCCTTGTCCGACTCCAGCGTCAGCAGGCTCTGTTCGGCTTCGATGCGGTCGCCGACCTTGACGAACAGCTCGATCACTTCACCTTCGCCGCTGCCGATGTCGGGTACGCGAATCAGTTCACTCATGGCTTCGCTCCTCAGCAGTCCAGCGGGTTGGGTTTGTCGGTATCGATGCCGAACTTGACGATGGCCTCGGCCAGCACCTTGGCTTCCATCTCCCCACGTGCGACCAGCTGCTCCAGCGCGGCCAGCACGACCCAGTTGCGATCCACTTCGAAGTGATGACGCAGCTTCTTGCGGCTATCGCTGCGGCCGAAACCATCGGTGCCCAGCACGCGGTATTCGCGGCTCGGTACCCACTGGCGGATCTGGTCGGCGAACAGCTTCATGTAGTCGGTGGAGGCCACTACCGGGCCCTTGCGGCCGGCCAGGCACTGTTCGACGTAGGACTGCTGTGGCTTCTCGTGCGGGTGCAGGAGGTTCCAACGATCCACCGCCAGGCCGTCGCGGCGCAGTTCGTTGAAGCTTGGCACGCTCCAGACGTCGGCGGCGACGCCGTAGTCTTCGCGGAGGATCTTCGCCGCCTCGCGCACTTCGCGCAGGATGGTGCCGGAACCAAGCAGCTGGACGTGATGCGCGGCGTCCATCTTGTCTTCTTCGAGCAGGTACATGCCCTTGATGATGCCTTCTTCCACACCCTCCGGCATCGCCGGCTGCTGGTAGGCTTCGTTCATCACGGTGATGTAGTAGAAGATGTTCTGCTGCTCTTCGGTCATCTGGCGGATGCCTTCACGGATGATCACCGCCAGCTCGTAGCCGTAGGTGGGGTCATAGGTGCGGCAGTTGGGGATGGTTGCAGCGAGGATATGGCTGTGGCCGTCCTCGTGCTGCAAGCCTTCGCCATTGAGCGTGGTACGTCCGGCGGTGCCGCCGATGAGGAAACCGCGTGCACGGCTGTCACCAGCCGCCCAGGCCAGGTCGCCGATGCGCTGGAAGCCGAACATCGAATAGAACACGTAGAACGGCAGCATCGGCTGGTTGTGATTGCTGTAGGCAGTCGCCGCGGCAATCCAGCTGGACATGGCGCCGGCCTCGTTGATGCCTTCCTCGAGGATCTGACCCTTCTTGTCCTCGCGGTAGAACATCACCTGGTCCTTGTCTACCGGCTGATACAGCTGGCCGACCGAGGAGTAAATGCCGAGCTGGCGGAACATGCCTTCCATACCGAAGGTACGCGCCTCGTCCGGAATGATCGGCACGATGCGCGAGCCCAGATCCTTGTCCTTGACCAGCTGTGCCAGTACTCGGACGAAGGCCATGGTGGTGGAGATCTCGCGATCGCCGGAGCCGTCGAGGATGGCCTTGAGGGTGTCCAGCGGCGGCGTCGGGATGCTGAAGCTCTTGGTGCGGCGCTGCGGCACGAAGCCACCGAGGGCCTCGCGCTTCTGGCGCAGGTACTTGGCCTCGGCGCTGTCCTCCTCGGGTTTGTAGAACGGCAGCTTCTCCAGGTCCTCGTCGCGGATCGGGATGTTGAAGCTGTCGCGGAAGCGCTTGAGGCTCTCGACGTCGACCTTCTTGACGTTGTGCGCGATGTTCTGCGCCTGGCCGGAGCCGGTGCCGTAACCCTTGATGGTCTTGGCCAGGATCACGGTGGGCTGGCCCTTGTGGTTCACCGCCTGGTGATAGGCCGCATAAACCTTGTACGGGTCATGGCCGCCGCGGTTGAGCTTCCAGATTTCCTCGTCGGAGAGGTCCTCGACCATCTTCAGCAGCTCGGGGCGTGCGCCGAAGAAGTGCTTGCGCACGAAGGCGCCGTCGTTGGCCTTGTAGTTCTGGTAGTCACCGTCGACAACCTCGTCCATGCGCGCCTGCAGCAGGCCGGCATCATCCTTGGCGAACAGTGGGTCCCACAGACGGCCCCAGATGACCTTGTTGACGTTCCAGTTGGCGCCGCGGAAGTTGCCCTCCAGCTCCTGGATGATCTTGCCGTTGCCGCGCACCGGGCCGTCCAGGCGCTGCAGGTTGCAGTTGATGACGAAGATCAGGTTGTCCAGTTTTTCGCGGCCGGCCAGGGAGATGGCGCCGAGGGATTCCGGCTCGTCGCACTCGCCGTCGCCGAGGAAGCACCAGACCTTCTGCTTGCCGGCCGGGATGAAACCGCGGTCTTCCAGGTACTTCATGAAGCGGGCCTGGTAGATCGCCTGGATTGGGCCGAGGCCCATGGAGACGGTGGGGAACTGCCAGAAGTCCGGCATCAGCCAGGGGTGCGGATAGGAGGACAGGCCGTTGCCGTCCACTTCGCGGCGGAAGTTGTTCAGCTGCTCTTCGCTGATGCGGCCTTCGAGGAAGGCGCGGGCGTAGACGCCGGGCGAGGCGTGGCCCTGGAAGTAGATCAGGTCGCCACCGTGCTCTTCGGTCGGTGCCTGAAAGAAGTAGTTGAAGCCGATGTCGTACAGCGTCGCGCTGGAGGCGAAGGTGGAGATGTGACCGCCGAGGTCCGGGTCAGCCAGGTTGGTGCGCATGACCATGGCCAGCGCATTCCAGCGTACCAGCGAGCGAATGCGGCGTTCCATGAACAGGTCGCCGGGCATGCGTGCTTCGTGGGTGACGGGAATAGTGTTGCGATACGGCGTGGTGATGGCGTAGGGCAGCTGGGTGCCGCTGCGTGTGGCCAGTTCGCCCATCCGGGTCATCAGGTAGTGAGCGCGTTCTTCACCCTCGCGGTCGAGGACGGACTCGAGGGCGTCCAGCCATTCCTGGGTTTCGACGGGATCGAGATCTTGCATGGCTTGCTCCATGGCGGAAAGGCTTCCAGAATCGGTCGCCTGTTCGCTACCGGCTTTGTGGGCCGGTGCGTGTAATGTTCTTGGACGAGTGCCGGGGGTAGGGCCGGGCGTCTGTAGTTTTACTACAAAAATGCGCCGGGATCAGCCCCCTGAAATACTCTTTAGTAGTAAAACTACAGATCAGCGGCACTGGCATTTCCCTGTAATAGGTACTTGCGAGGCTCTGAATCGCGCGGTCCATCGTATTCGCTGCTGTGAAGGAAACCTTCCAATGAGTCTGCCGTCGCTGGTTGCATTGCCGCCCTCACTCCTGCCTTTTGTCAGTCGTGCCGAGGAGTCGTTCCTCGCGGCTGCCGGCAACCTGTCGGAAGCGCTTGCGGCACGATGCCGCGCCTGGCTGACCGAGCATGGCGAAGCGTTCGCCCGGGTCTGCGCGGCGAGCGACTTCGTCAGCGAACAGGTTAGCCGAGATCCACAGATGCTGCTGCAGCTGGCCGAGCTGGGCTGGCTGGATCGGTCGCTGGAAGCCGGCGAACTGCGCGATGCGCTGAGCGAGCTGATTGCCGCCTGTGACAATGAGGACACCCTGGCGCTGACGCTACGGCGTTTCCGTAGCCGCCAGCAGGTGCGCATCATCTGGCGCGATCTGACCCGCCAGGCGGCCCTGGCCGAAACCTGCCGCGATCTCTCCGATCTGGCCGACGCCAGCGTCGATCTGGCCTACCACTGGCTCTACACCCGCCATTGCGAGCAATTCGGCGTGCCCACCGGCCGGCGCAGCGGCCAGCCGCAGCACATGGTGATCCTCGGCATGGGCAAGCTGGGTGCCCATGAACTGAACCTGTCCTCCGACATCGACCTGATCTTCGGCTATCCGGAGGGCGGCGAGACCGTCGGCGCCAAGCGCTCGCTGGACAATCAGGAATTCTTCGTCCGCCTTGGCCAGCGGCTGATCAAGGCGCTGGACGCCATCACCGTCGACGGCTTCGCCTTCCGCGTCGACATGCGCCTGCGTCCGTACGGCTCGTCCGGGCCACTGGTCTACAGCTTCAATGCGCTGGAGCAGTACTACCAGGACCAGGGGCGCGACTGGGAGCGCTACGCCATGATCAAAGCGCGGGTCATCGGCGGCGACCAGCAGGCCGGCAAGGAGCTGCTGGAGATGCTGCGACCCTTCGTCTACCGGCGTTACCTGGACTTCTCCGCCATCGAGGCGCTGCGCACCATGAAGCAGCTGATCCAGCAGGAGGTCCGGCGCAAGGGCATGGCTTCGAACATCAAGCTGGGCGCCGGTGGCATTCGCGAGGTCGAATTCATCGCCCAGGCCTTTCAGCTGATCCACGGAGGGCGCGATCTCAGCCTGCAGCAGCGTCCGTTGCTCGGTGTGCTGGCCACCCTGGAGGGGCAGGGTTATCTGCCGGCCGCGGCAGTGGCCGAACTGCGCGAAGGCTATGAATTCCTGCGCTATACCGAGCATGCGCTGCAGGCGATCGCCGACCGTCAGACGCAGATGCTGCCGGACAACGAGGTGGACTGTGCGCGGGTGGCGTTCATGCTCGGCTTCGACGGTTGGGCGGCCTTCCATGAGCAACTGCTGTACTGGCGCGGGCGCATCGACTGGCATTTCCGCCAGGTCATCGCCGACCCGGATGAGGACGAGAATGCCGAGGGCGAGGCGCTGGTCGGCGGCGAATGGCTGCCGCTGTGGGAGCAGGACTGGGACGAGGAGTTCGCCTGCCGCCAGCTGTCCGAGGCCGGTTTCCGTGATGGCCAGGGCGCCTGTCAGCGGCTCGCCGCGCTGCGCAACGCCAGCCAGGTACGCACCATGCAGCGTCTCGGCCGCGAGCGTCTGGATGCCTTCATTCCACGGCTGCTGGCGCAGGCCGTCGAGCAGGACGATCCGGATCTGGTGCTCGAACGCGTACTGCCGCTCGTGGAAGCGGTCGCCCGGCGTTCGGCCTACCTGGTCCTGCTGACTGAAAATCCCGGGGCGCTGCAGCGCTTGCTCGAGCTCTGCGCAGCCAGCCCGTGGATCGCCGAGCAGATTGCACGCTTCCCGCTGTTGCTTGACGAGCTGCTCAACGCCGGTCGTCTGTACAGCCCGCCGCTGGCGCCGGAACTGGCGGCTGAACTGCGCGAACGGCTGATGCGCATTCCCGAAGATGACCTCGAGCAGCAGATGGAGGCGCTGCGGCACTTCAAGCTGGCGCACCGGCTGCGGGTGGCCGCTTCGGAAATCGCCGGGACGCTGCCCTTGATGAAGGTCAGCGACTACCTGACCTGGTTGGCGGAGGCGATCCTGCAGGAAGTGTTGACCCTCGCCTGGCGCCACACCGTCGCGCGTCATGGTCAGCCACAGCGCAGCGATGGCACGCTCTGCGATCCGGCGTTCGTCATCGTCGGTTACGGCAAGGTCGGTGGCATCGAACTCGGGCATGGTTCGGATCTGGATCTGGTGTTCATCCACGACGGCGACCCCGCCGCCGAGACCAATGGCGCCAAGCCCATCGATGCCGCGCAGTTCTTCACTCGCCTGGGCCAGCGCATTATCCACCTGCTCACCACCCAGACCACCTCCGGCCAGCTCTATGAAGTGGACATGCGGCTGCGCCCGTCCGGCGCTTCCGGGCTACTGGTCAGCTCGCTGGGCGCCTTCGAGCGCTACCAGAGCCAGGAGGCCTGGACCTGGGAGCACCAGGCGTTGGTGCGCGCGCGGGTGCTGGTCGGCTGCCCGCAGCTGACGGCCGACTTCGAACGGGTGCGCGCCGGTGTGCTGGGCCGCGAACGCGATCTCGAGGCGCTGCGCCGCGAGGTCAGCGAGATGCGCGCGAAGATGCGCGACAACCTCGGCACCCGCGCGACGCATGCGGGAACCGCCGAGCAGGCCTTCGACGCCGCTGCCGAGTTCAATCTCAAGCAGGACGCCGGTGGTATCGTGGATATCGAATTTATGGTGCAATACGCGGCTTTGGCGTGGTCGCACCAGCATCCCGAACTGCTGCGCTATACCGATAACATCCGCATTCTCGATGGGTTGGAGCAGGCCGGGTTGATGACCGGCGATGAGGTGCGGCTGCTGCAGGACGCCTACAAGGCGTACCGTGCCGCGGCCCACCGGCAATCACTGCAGAAGCAGCCCGGAGTGGTGAGTGGGGATCAATTCCACGACGAGCGTCGCGCAGTCATGCGGATCTGGCGCGAGCTGGGGCTCAGCTGAGCCCGCGTCGGGCTACCGAGCAATATCGAATTCTGAGGAGCTGGCAAGATGTCGATGGCCGATCGTGATGGCGTCATCTGGTATGACGGCGAACTGGTGCAGTGGCGCGATGCGACCACCCATGTGCTGACCCATACCCTGCACTACGGCATGGGCGTGTTCGAAGGTGTTCGCGCCTACAACACCCCGGACGGCACGGCGATCTTCCGCCTGCAGGCGCACACCGACCGCCTGTTCGATTCGGCGCACATCATGAACATGCCGATGCCGTACTCGAAGGAAGAGATCAACGAGGCGACCCGCGCCGCAGTGCGCGAGAACAACCTGGAAAGCGCCTACATCCGCCCGATGGTGTTCTACGGAAGCGAAGGCATGGGCCTGCGCGCCAGCGGTCTGAAGGTGCACGTGATCGTCGCGGCCTGGCACTGGGGTGCCTACATGGGCGACGAGGCGCTTGAGCTGGGAATCAAGGTGCGCACCAGTTCCTTCACCCGTCACCACGTCAACATCACCATGACCCGCGCCAAGTCCAACGGTGCCTACATCAACTCGATGCTGGCCCTGCAGGAAGCCATTTCCGGCGGCGCCGATGAAGCGCTGATGCTGGACCCCGAAGGCTACGTGGCAGAGGGCTCGGGCGAAAACATCTTCATCATCAAGGATGGCGTGATCTACACCCCGGAAGTCACCGCCTGCCTGAACGGCATCACCCGCGGCACCGTGCTGACCCTGGCCGCCGAGCACGGCCTGAAGGTGGTCGAGAAGCGCATCACCCGCGACGAGGTGTACATCGCCGACGAAGCCTTCTTCACCGGTACCGCTGCCGAAGTCACGCCGATCCGCGAAGTGGACGGCCGCGCCATCGGTATCGGCCGTCGCGGCCCGATCACCGAGAAGCTGCAGAAAGCCTACTTCGATCTGGTCACCGGCAAGACCGATGCCCACGCCGAATGGCGGACCCTGGTCAAGTAAGCCTGGCGCTGGAAGCCGGCAGCGCATGAATCGCTTGGCGGCCACGCTTCCAGCCCCTCAGCTTATGGCTTAGAGCTTATGAACATACTGATCGTAGGACCCAGCTGGGTTGGCGACATGGTGATGGCGCAGACGCTGTTCGTCTGCCTGAAGCAGCGCCATCCCGACTGCCAGATCGACGTGCTGGCGCCCGAGTGGAGCCGGCCGATTCTCGAGCGCATGCCCGAGGTACGCCAGGCGCTGAGCTTTCCGGTCGGGCACGGCGTGCTCGACATGGCGACCCGGCGCAAGGTTGCGCAGAGCCTGCGCGGTCAGTACCAGCAGGCGATCCTGCTGCCCAACTCCCTGAAGTCGGCGCTGGTGCCATTCTTCGCCGGTATCCCCAAGCGCACGGGCTGGCGCGGCGAGATGCGTTTCGGCCTGCTCAACGACATGCGCAAGCTCGACAAGCAGCGCTACCCGCTGATGATCGAGCGCTTCATGGCGCTGGCCTTCGAGCCGGGCGCCGAGCTGCCCAAGCCGTATCCGAACCCCTCGCTGCGCATCGACACCGCGACTCGCGACGCCGCCCTGGCACGTTTCCGCCTGAGTCTGGACCGGCCGGTGCTGGCGCTGTGCCCCGGTGCCGAGTTCGGCGAATCCAAGCGCTGGCCGGCGGAACACTTCGCCAAGGTGGCCGAGCTGAAGATCCGGGACGGCTGGCAGGTCTGGCTGTTCGGCTCGAAGAACGATCACCCTGTCGGCGAGCAGATCCTCGAGCGGTTGATTCCGGGCCTGCGCGAAGAGGCGGTGAACCTGGCCGGAGATACCAGCCTGGCCGAGGCAATCGATCTGCTGTCCTGTGCCGATGCCGTGGTGTCCAACGACTCCGGTCTGATGCATGTCTCCGCCGCGCTCGGCCGGCCGTTGGCGGCGGTCTATGGCTCCACCTCGCCAGCCTTCACCCCGCCGCTTTCCGAGCAGGTCGAAGTGGTGCGCCTGGGGCTCGACTGCAGTCCCTGTTTCGAGCGCACCTGCCGCTTCGGCCACAACAATTGCATGCGCGAGCTGAAGCCGCGCGCGGTGATCGAGGCGCTGGATCGTCTGGTCCCGCAGTCGGTCGAGGTGCGCTGATTGAAGGTCCTGCTGGTCAAGACCTCGTCGCTGGGCGATGTCGTGCATACCCTGCCGGCCCTGACCGATGCGCAGCGGGCGCTGCCCGGCATCCAGTTCGACTGGGTGGTGGAGGAGGGCTTCGCCGAGATTCCGGCCTGGCATCCGGCGGTGGCGCAGGTGATCCCGGTGGCGATTCGTCGCTGGCGCAAGCACCCGCTGCAGACCCTGCGCAAGGGTGAATGGCAGCGCTTCAAGACACGCCTGCGGGAAGGCCGTTACGACCTTGTGATCGATGCCCAGGGCTTGCTGAAAAGCGCCTGGCTGACCCGCTACGTCAAGGCTCCGGTCGCCGGATTGGACCGGGAGTCCGCGCGTGAGCCCATCGCCGCACGCTTCTATGACCGATGCTACGCCGTGCCGCGTGACCAGCATGCGCTGGAGCGGGTGCGTCAGCTGTTCGCTCAGGCGCTCGCGTATCCGCTGCCGCAGGATGTCGCCGATTACGGTCTCGATCGCGAGCAGATGGCGGCGCCCAGCGACCAGCCCTACCTGCTGTTTCTGCACGGCACCACCTGGCCGAGCAAGCACTGGCCGGAAGCATACTGGCGCGAGCTGGCCGAGCGCATGAGTGATTTCGGCTGGGCGATCCGCCTGCCGTGGGGCAATGCCGAGGAGAAGGCGCGGGCCGAACGCATCGTCAGTGGCATAGCCAACGCCGCGGTGCTGCCGAAGCTCAATCTTGCCGGTGTCGCCAGGGTCATCGCCGGCGCGCGCGCCTGCGTCGCGGTGGATACCGGTCTCGGCCACCTGGCCGCGGCGCTGGATGTGCCGAGCATTTCGCTCTATGGTCCGACCCTGCCCGGGCGGGTCGGCGCCTATGGCCGCTCCCAGGTGCACCTGTGTGCCAGCGGACCGAACGCCGGTCGCGGTGATCGGCACAAGCCCTGTTTCGACGATCTGCGCCCCGAGCGCGTCGTTACCGAATTGAAAGCCCTGCTGCGGGCCCCGGAGTCCGTCTGATGCAACTGGCCTTCATTCTCTACAAGTATTTTCCGTTCGGCGGTCTGCAGCGCGACTTCATGCGTATCGCCCTGGAATGCCAGCGTCGTGGGCATAGTATTCGCGTCTACGCGATGATCTGGGAAGGCGAGGTGCCGGACGGCTTCGAGGTGCTGATCGCGCCGGTCAAGGCGCTGTTCAACCACACCCGCAACGAGCGCTTCACCGCCTGGGTCGAGGCCGATCTGGCCAAGCGGCCGGTGGACCGGGTGATCGGCTTCAACAAGATGCCGGGGCTGGACGTGTACTACGCCGCCGACCCATGTTTCGAGGACAAGGCGCAGACGCTGCGCAACCCGATCTATCGGCGCTGGGGCCGTTACAAGCACTTCGCCGAGTACGAGCGCGCAGTGTTCGCGCCCGAAGCGAAGACCGAAATCCTGATGATCTCCGAGGTGCAGCAGCCGCTGTTCGTCCAACACTACGGCACGCCCGCCGAACGCTTCCACCTGTTGCCGCCGGGCATTGCCCAGGATCGCCGCGCGCCGGCCAATGCCGCGCAGATCCGCGCCGAGTTCCGCGAGGAGTTCGAGGTGCGACCCGACGAGCTGCTGCTGGTGCAGATCGGCTCCGGCTTCAAGACCAAGGGGCTGGACCGCAGCCTCAAGGCACTCGCCGCATTGCCGCGCGAACTGAGCCAGCGCACCCGGCTGCTGGTGATCGGCCAGGACGATCCCAAGCCGTTCAAGCTGCAGGCCAAGACGCTGGGCGTTTCCGGCATGGTGGAATTCCTCAAGGGGCGCAGCGATATTCCGCGTTTCCTGCTGGGCGCCGATCTGCTGATCCACCCGGCCTATAACGAGAACACCGGTACCGTCCTGCTGGAAGCGCTGGTCGCCGGGCTGCCGGTGCTGGTCACCGACGTATGTGGCTATGCGCACTACATTACCGATGCCAACTGCGGTCGCGTGGTGCCCAGCCCCTTCGAGCAGCAGGCACTCGACCAGATGCTGGCGCAGATGCTCGCCGATGATGCGCAGCGCTCGGCCTGGAGTCGCAACGCGCTGGCCTTCGCCGAGACGGCCGATCTCTACTCGATGCCGCAGAAAGCCGCCGACGTGATTCTCGGGGAAAGTGCATGAACGTCGTGTGTCTCGTGCGTGCGCCGTCATTGGGGGCTCCATGCGTCTGATGCTGACCGAGCCGTTCGAACGCCTGTGGCAGGGCAAGGACCCCTTCGAAGAGGTCGAGCGTCTGCAGGGCCAGGTCTACCGGGAACTGGAAGGTCGCCGCACGCTGCGTACCGAGGTTGCCGGGCGCGGTTACTTCGTCAAGATCCATCGCGGCATCGGCTGGGGCGAGATTGCCAAGAACCTGCTCACGGCCAAGGCGCCGGTGCTTGGCGCCGGCCAGGAATGGCGAGCCATACAGCGCCTCAAGGAAGTCGGCGTGCCGACCATGACCGCGGTGGCCTATGGCGAGCGCGGGGGCAATCCGGCAGGCCAGCACTCGTTCATCATCACGGAAGAGCTGGCCCCGACCGTCAGCCTCGAGGATTTCTCGGCTAACTGGCGCGACCAGCCGCCACAGCCGGCGCTCAAGCGCGCCCTGATCGCCGAAGTCGCCCGCATGGCCGGCACCATGCACCGCGCCGGGGTCAATCACCGCGACTTCTACATCTGCCACTTCCTGCTGCACACCGACCGGCCGGTGACGGTCAGCGATCTGCGCCTGTCCTTGATCGACCTGCACCGCGCCCAGACTCGCAGTCACACACCTGTTCGCTGGCGCAACAAGGATCTGGCCGGGCTGTACTTCTCGGCCCTCGAGATCGGCCTGACCGGCCGCGACAAGCTGCGCTTTCTGCGCGATTACTTCCAGCGGCCGCTGCGTGAAGTCCTGCGCGACGAAGCTGCCTTACTGGCGTGGCTTCAGCGCAGGGCGGAAAAGCTACTGGATCGTAAGCGGCGCTACGGGGATCGACTTTAGATGAAGGGGAGGAAGGTATTGATCAACCAAGGTATGAAGGTAGCGCTGGTTCCATGCCCCGCCTTGGGGGATACCACCTTGTTTCTAAGGCTCGCCTGGCGTTTACAGGCTGCAGGTGCAAAAGTCACGTTGGTATCAATGTCACTTTCTTCCATGCGGGAATATTTGCCGGGCCTACAACTGATTGATGATGCCAAGCCGGAAATCGTTGAGTTGGCGCAGAGTAACGATTTGGTTATCAGCGCAATAGACTGGCTGGACGAGGGGGGGCTAGCGGCTGTCAATTCTGCAAGTGTTGAAAATGTCGCCTACCTTGCTGGCAAGAAGTTGCCAGCTCGGCTCGGTCTGGATCAGCGTCCGGTCTTGATAAAAGGCTTCTCGGTCTCAGGTGCTCATAACGTTATATGCCGTGATACCAAGGCCGGTAAAAGCATGGTTCAGTGGATTGATCAGTACGCCGAGGAAGTTCTCGGACTCGATCTTCAGGCCCCGTTGCCAACCTTTCAATTTCTTCCGGACATAGCCAGTGATGCTGGTCGTCGTGTTGCGATTTTCCCAACTACTCCCCACCCGAATAAAAATTATTCAAGCAAAGGCTTTCAGCGTCTAGGGCGCAATTTGGTCGCAAAAGGATGGGTGGTGGAATTTGTAGGTATTCCATCGGAACAGCATAAACTGCAAGAGCTTTACCCAGAGTTCATGGTTCATTCGTTTGCAGAGCTGAAGGGGCTGGTTGATTTTCTTCGGACATGCTCAGTTGTCGTCAGCAACGACTCGGGCGGTGGGCATTTAGCCTCCCTTATGGGGCTGCGCACTTTTACAATCACCCGGCGGCGCCCGGATTTCACGTGGAGGCCGGGGTTTAACGATATGAATCGAGTGGTCTGCCCCACGTTTACATTCAAGTGGATGGGGCACACTGTATGGCGACCTTTCATTCCGCTGGGACGAATCCTTCGAGAATTTCCCAATGTGGCGGGGCAATAGCCATGCCCGCGTGGAGGTGTGATAAAGCCGATCCAGAGGTATTCAAAGCGTTCGGTAGTCTAAGTGCTGTGTTTGATCTTGAGGGCGAACGTATGACTTCAGATCCTTTGTCTGAAGTTATACGGGTTCAGCTGGGCGGCATACGCTACTACGTAAAGCGATACACGAGCGCGGGCAAAGGCCTGCGGCGTTACCTCGGCCGTCCACGGGTCAAGGCGGAGTGGCAGAACCTGATGCTTTTTCGGCGTTGGGGCATCCCCACGGCGCCGATCGTGGCTTACGGCATGGAGCGGCGCGGCGGTGCTTTTCTCCGCGGTGCCCTGATTACGCGTGAGCTGGAGCAAACCAATGATCTGGCTTTCCTGGCGACTACTCATGATGCCCGTCTTCGCGATCCGCGTTGGGTGCAGGAGGTCAGCCTGCAACTGGCGCGCTCGACACGAGCGATGCACGACCGGGGCTTCGCCCACAATGACCTCAAGTGGCGCAACCTGCTCGTCGATCCGCAACGTCGTCTGTATCTGATCGATTGCCCTACCGGCGCGTTCTGGCATGGTCCGTTTCTGCAGCGGCGTATCGTCAAGGACCTGGCATGTCTGGACAAGGTGGCCAAGTACCAGCTCAGCCGAACCCAGCGCCTGCGGTTCTATCTGCAGTATTGCCAGCGAAAGCGACTGGTTGACAAGGACAAGCAGCGCATCCGGCAGATTCTGAATTATTTCCAGGGGCGGGAATGAACGATTTCATTGCGCAGGCCGATCGTCCAACGCTCGAGCGCCTTGGCTTGGCGAGCTTCGATGCGCTCTGGTCGGTCCAGTTGACGGCGGTGGATGAGCCCAATGTCGAACGCGGCGGCTGGAGCAGTGTTTTCAGGCTGGAGCTCGATGATTCGGCGTTCTACCTCAAGCGGCAGAGCAATCATCTGACCCGCACCCTGGCGCACCCGTTCGGTGAGCCGACCTTTGCCCGGGAGTTTCGCAATATCCGTCGTTATGCGCGGCTTGGCGTGCCGGCGCTTCAGGCCAGCTTCTTCGGGCAGCGCAAGGTTGATGGTGAAAGGCGTGCGATTCTCCTGACGCGTGCGCTGGATGGCTGGACGGATCTGGACGGCTGGCTGAAACGATGGCCCGAGCTGAATGAATCTGGACGCCAGGCCATCATCGGTGCGGTCGGTGCGCTGGCGCGCACGCTGCATCAGGCCGGTCAGATGCACGGCTGCTTCTATCCCAAGCACATCTTTCTCCGTGAGCAGGACGGACATTGGCAGGCTTGCCTGATCGACCTGGAGAAAACCCGTCCTCTGTTGTTGGAGTGGCGCGACCGGATCAAGGATCTGGAGCCGCTCGTGCGGCGTGCAAGCTGCATCGGTGAGCAGGGCGTGCGGCACTTGCTGAGTGTCTATCTGGACGATCCTCGCCTGGTCGAGCCATGGCTGCTGCAGTTGCAGCGCCGGCGCGAAGCTAAGGAGGCGCACTGATGAGGCTGGCTGATCTGGCGGTCGCGGGGCGCGAGCCAGCCTGCCCTGCGCTCGTCGAGTTGTCGGGTGAGGCAAGTCTGCATGTCGATCTGTGGCTGCGCATCTTGCCCGGGCAGCGCTATGTCGGTCGCGCGCATTGGAGCGGTCGCCAGGTCCTGGCCAAGCTGATGGTGGGTGGCAAGGCGCAGCGTCATTACCGGCGTGAGCTGGCTGGTGCGAAGCTGCTGGCGGACCAGCATTTGCCAACACCTGCGCTGGTGGGGCAGGGCTGGCACGAGGGTGAGGGTGGCTGGCTGCTATTCGACTGGCTCGATTCCGCCAAAAGCCTGTGGGAGAGCTGGCGCTCCGTCGAGGCGGAGCCTGTGCTGACAGACGGGCAGCGTGGCGTGCTCGGTGAGGCGCTTGAGCTGATCGCCAGGATGCATGCGCAAGGCCTTTGGCAGGCGGATCTGCATCTTGACAACTTCCTCACGGTCGACGGTCAGCTCTACGTGGTCGACGGCGGCGGTGTAAAGGCCGAGACGCCCGGAGAGCCGTTGTCGCGTGAGCAGGTACTGGAGAACCTGGGCGTCTTCTTCGCGCAGCTACCGGCAGAGATCGAACCTTTCATCGAAGAACTGCTGGTGCCCTATCTGCTGACCAACAGCGAGCACGCCCTGCCGCTGGAGGCGTTGCTCAAGCAGGTTCACAAGACTCGTAACTGGCGGCTAAACGATTTTCTGAAGAAGGTCGCCCGAGACTGCAGTCTCTTCAGTGCGCGTATCGGCCCGTTTGGGGCGCAAGTGGTTCGGCGTGACGAGGCGGCCGCGCTGCACTCGCTGTTGGCTGATCCGGACGCTTGCATCGCCCAGGGCCGGCTTTTCAAAACCGGTGGTGCAGCTACAGTTGCGCAATGCGAACTGGACGGCCGGGCCCTGCTTATCAAGCGCTACAACATCAAGAATCCGCTGCATTGGTTGAAGCGCTTCTGGCGGCCGAGCCGCGCCTGGCACAGCTGGGTCGAGGGTAATCGGCTCGATTTTCTCGGGATCGCCACTCCTCGTTTGCTGGCCGTGATCGAGCGCCGCTGGCTGTGGATCCGCGGGCCGGCGTGGCTGATTACCGAATTGCTGCGCGGAGAAGATATAATTGCGCGTTTTCAGCCGTATCTGGATTGCTGTCCTCCAGAGCAGGAATTGGTTGCCCTGGACCGGCTGTTCGCGGCACTGATCCGCGAGCGAATCAGTCATGGTGATCTCAAAGGGCACAACCTGTTCTGGGAGCACGATCGCTGGTCGTTAATCGACCTGGATGCCGTGCAGCAACATGGCAGCGACGCCAGTTTCGCGCGGGCTTATGCCAAGGATCGCGCACGTTTTCTGCGCAACTGGCCGGCCGACAGTGCACTGCATCGACTGCTTGACCAACGTTTACCCGCGGTGCCCGGCACCAGCATCGAAGATTAAGAGGCAATACCCGTGGCATTGACGATTCTCGGCCTTTCCGGCGCCCTCAGTCATGATCCTTCCGCCGCCCTGTATATCGACGGCAAGCTGATCGCCGCCGTCGAAGAAGAGCGCTTCGTGCGCGACAAGCATGCCAAGAATCGCATGCCCTACGAGTCAGCCCAGTTCTGCCTGGAGCAGGCCGGCATCAAACCGTCCGACGTCGATGTGGTGGCGATCCCGTTCGCTCCCATCAGCATCTTCGAAAAGGCGCGCTGGCACTATGCCAAGCGTTACTGGTACGCACCGGATCGCGCGCTGGATGCCATTCTCATGGGCAACCGCCGCTATTACCGCTACAAGAAACGCATCGAATGGTGTCTCCAGCAGCTGGGCTTCGACCTGAAGAAGGTCAAGATCCAACCGGTCGAGCATCACCTGGCTCATGCCTCCAGCGCCTATCACTGCTCCGGCTTCACCGAGAAAACCGCGATTCTCGGCATCGATGGCAAGGGCGAGTACGCCACCACCTTCTTCGGCTGGGGCGAGAACGGCAAGATCCACAAGATCAAGGAGTTCTACGATCCGGATTCGCTCGGCGGCCTGTACGGCGCGATCACCGAGTACCTGGGCTTCGAGATGCTCGATGGCGAGTTCAAGGTCATGGGCATGGCGCCCTATGGTGATGCCGCCAAGTACGATTTCTCGCGCCTGGCCAAGTTCGAGAACGGCGAGCTGATCATCAATACCGAGTACGCCAACGTCATTGGTTTCCGTCGCTACAAGGAAAACGGCAAGGGCTACTACTTCTCGCCCAAGCTGATCGAGTGGCTCGGTCCGAAGCGCCAGGGCGACATCGCCGACGACCCCTACATCCATTACGCGGCCAGCATGCAGGCGCTATTCGAGAAGCTGGCGCTGCAGATGATGGAGTACTACTTAGGCGACATCCTCAAGGAAACCGGCAAGATCGCCTTCGCCGGTGGCTGCGCGCTGAACGTCAAGCTGAACCAGAAGATCATCGCCCGCGATGACGTCAAGGAGCTGTTCGTACAGCCGGCCTCCGGCGATGCCGGCACCGCCGTCGGCGCCGCCGCTTATGTCTCGCACCAGCGTGGCGTACCGGTGGAGAAGATGGAGCACGTCTACCTCGGTCCTTCATACAGCAACGAGGAGGTCATCGCCGCCTGCGCCAAGCACTCGAACAAGCCGGTGTTCAAGCGCATCGACAATACCCCCGAGCGCATCGCCAAGATCATGGTCGACGGCAACCCGGTGGCCTGGTTCCAGGGCCGCATGGAGTTCGGCCCGCGCGCCCTCGGCGGCCGCTCCATCATCGGCTGCCCGAGCGTGCCGGGCGTGGCCGACCGCATCAACGAGCAGATCAAGTTCCGCGAGCGCTGGAGACCCTTCTGCCCGTCGATGCTCGACACCGTGGCGCCGAAGATGCTCAAGGTGGATCACCCGAGCCCGTTCATGACCTTCACCTTCGAGGTGAACGAGGAGTGGAAGGAGCGCGTCGGCGAAGTGGTGCACGAGGACGGCACCTCGCGCGCCCAGGTGCTGGAGCGCCAGTACAACCCGCGCTGGTACGACCTGATGCTGGAGCTGGAGAAGCTCACCGGCAACGGCGTGTCGCTGAACACCTCGCTCAACCGCCGCGGTGAACCGATGATCTGCTCGCCGACCGATGCGCTGAACATGTTCTACGGCTCCGACCTGCAGTACCTGATCATGGAAGACATTCTCGTGGTCAAGGATGGCAAGGATTGGTATGACCACGTCTGACCAGGCACATGGCGAGACCGAGCGTTGGGTGCTGCAGTTTTGTCACGGCTATGACGGCCCCTTCCTGGATTGCGCACGGCAATACGCCGTGCTGTTCAAGGGCACGCCCTACAAGGTCTGCACGGTTTACCTGACGGGTAAACCGAGTGCCGAGGTCGAGCGCGGCTCGGCCTCCGACGAGGTAATTTTCCTCGACTACTCCAGCGCTCAGGTGCGCGGCCTCAAGCTGGGGGCGATCCGCGATTTCCGGCGGATCGCTGCTTCGCGCGACTTCGCCCTGTGCATCGCCCACCGCTTCAAGCCGATCTACGTAGCACTACTCGGCAGCAGCCTGCCGGTGATCGGCGTGCACCACGCCTTCGGTGACTACAAGCGTCGTTCCCGACAGCTGTTCGGCAACTTCTTTCGCAAGCGCCTGGCGCTGCTCGGTGTGTCCAACGCCGTACGCGACGACATGCGCGCCTGCCTGCCCGATTGGCCGGCCGAACGCATCGAAACCCTCTATAACCGCATCGACGTCGAGGCCGTGCAGGCCGAGCAGGTATCCCGCGAAGTCGCGCGTGACTATCTGGGTCTGCCCCAGGATGCCTGGGTAGTCGGCAACGTCGGTCGTCTGCATCCGGATAAGGACCAGGCCACCCTGATCCGCGGCTTCGCTCTGGCCTTGCCGCAACTGCCGGCAGGCAGCCTGCTGGCGATCATGGGCAGCGGCCGCCTGGAGGCGCAGCTCAAGGCGCTGGCGGCTGAGCTGGGCGTCAGCGAGGCGGTGCGTTTTCTCGGCCAGGTGCCGAATGGTCGTCGTTATTTCAAGGCGTTCGACGTGTTCGTGTTGACCTCCGACCACGAGCCGTTCGGCATGGTGCTGCTGGAAGCGATGGCGGCCGGAGTGCCGGTGCTGGCGACCGATTGTGGCGGCGCTCCCGAGGTGGTGGGCGAGCCGCAAGCGCTGTTTGCACTGGGTGACGATGCAATGTTGGCATCTCGCCTGTCGGCTCTACCGACCACCGAGCGCAAAGGTGCCGAGCATGCGGTGAAGGACTGTTTCACGGACGCGGGTGCCCATGCTCGTTTCTGGTCGCTGGGCCTGATGCCATCGAGGAAGTCATGATGCCTGAGCGCGTATCCAGGCAACTGGTCTATCTGGTTTACGGAGGTAAGCCGGAATATCACCAGGAGGCCAAGTACAGCATCCTCTCGGCCCTGCATCATGTGCAGGGAGCCTGTCCTCGAATTCTGCTGTACACCGACGAGCCTGGGCAGTTCCAAGGTTGGCCGGTCGATTTGATTGCGCTCGATGCCGATACCTTGAAGGACTGGACAGGTCCGGCGAGCTATCTGCATCGCCGCAAGGCTGCTGCCATCCGCGATGCAATGCAGTATGCCGAGCAGAGTATCTTCATCGATACGGATACCTTCTTTCTGGACTCGCCAGTGAGGCTCTTCGAGCGACTGGCAAAAGCGCCCTGGCTCGTCGATGAAATCGAGGGTGTCTGGAAAGAATACAAGGGCGACGCCCTGCATGATGCTTTGGCACCCTATTTGGCAGAGCGGCATGGTGTCGATCAGCAGATGTTGTTGATCAATTCAGGAGTTCTGGGCTTCCAGAATGATGCTTCTGGTTTGATGGATGAGGTGCTGAGTCTCATCGATGTCATGCATCCGATGGTTCCCAAGATTCATATCATCGAGCAATTCGCCGTTGGCGTCGCGGCCAGGCACCTGGGGCGACCTGCGGAGTCTCGCGGGGTGATCAAGCATTATTTTTCGGGAAAGAATTATTGGCGTCACCTGGTGGCGGCGTTCTTCCAGCGTCATGGTGAGGCGTTTTCAGCACTTGCCGTGCAGGCGGTGCGTGAGATGCCAACTACAAAGCCCAGGCCTGCCTGGTGGCATCGTTTGAACTTTCGTTTGCGAACTCTGTTCCTGCCCTCTCGAGTCCGCTCTCATGCCAAGCTGGCTTACTACGCTGCGGTGATGCGCACCGATCCTTATGCTGAGGCCTGTGGCCGTGGGTATGCAGAGGAACTACGGCGCAAAGCTATGCCTAAAGGCGAAAGTCTCAATGGGCAGCCTTGGAGCAAGGTGCTGAGCGGGCCCCAGAAGGAGCATCTGGCCAGGCTGTTGGGTGAAGCTGTTTCAGGGAGCTCTCGTGATCTTTCCTAGTCGTGTTTTCGAGGTGTTCCGGTGAACGTGCTTTTTCTGGTCCAGGCCGAGCAGCGGGCAATACTGGATCGACTGTATGACGGTATCGCGCAAGCGTGCGATAGCTGTGACATCCGCTGGCTGAGCAGCGATGAGCAGGCCCATCTGCAGCGTTACTTCCATGAGCATGTGGACGTATCGCGTTACGACAGGATTCTGTTCTTTCTACGTTTCAAGAAAGAAATGCGGCAGTGGCGTTTTATTCGCACCCTGCCCAATCTGGTGATTCTGGAGCACGACGCCTACCAGAACTACATCCCCTGCAAGTACACCGGAAAGTTCAGTGCGCACTACCGGCGGATGCCTTGGGCGCGCATCATCAGTTCAGGCGCCCAGGTCAGTCAGCGCCTACGCGAGGAAGGATTTGACGCCTGTTTCGTGCCCAAGGGTTATGACCAGGCCCTGCTGTCCTACCAAGGCCGGGAGCGGGATATCGAACTGGCCTTTGTTGGCAGCACCAAGAGCGTGGCCTACAGTGGGCGCAAGGCGTTGCTCGAGGAGCTGGGGCAGCTGGAGAACCTGCTCGTGACCAAGACCAAGTCGGGGGCGGAGTATTGCGATACCCTGAACCGCATCCGCTTCTTCGTTAGCGCGGATGTTGGCATGGGCGAGTACATGATCAAGAACTTCGAGGCGATGGCCTGTGGTTGTGTGCTGCTGGCTTATGACCATGGTGAAGTGGAGAACTCGGCGCTGGGCTTCGTCGACATGCACAATCTGGTCCTGTATCGAAACGTCCCGGAGCTGCGCGAAAAACTTAACCTGCTGCGGCAGGATCCGCAGAGGGCTGCCGCTATCGCAGAGGCGGGGCGTCAGCTGGCCGAACAGCGCTATGGCTTTGGCGCTATCGGGCGCCAGATTGTCGAGACCATGCGTCCGCCGTTACGTCCCGCACGACAGGCATCCTGGCTGCAGCGACAACTGCGCAAGATCGGTGTTTACTACTGATGCAGACGCAGGTGGATGTCCTCAACATCATGTGGGGGGGCGGCTCGGCCTTCGCCTCCGTGCACAAGGTGCACCGTGACATCCTTCGACTCGTCGGGACCGGCATGGTTGTTAACAGCCTTTTGCTGCAAGGTGGAGAGGCTGAGCCGCTGGCGGAGGCCGGCGAGGTCTTCAGTCTGGGATTGTCTTCGACACGCATCAAGGGGCGCGGGCTTGCCGCGTTGAGACGCTGGTTCGATCGCCGCAGTCTGGCCAGGTGGCTGGCAGCGCGTCGGCCGCGGTTGGTGCTACTTGATGGCATCGGCGTGGCAGCCTACATCCTTCCGCTGCTGGCTGCGCTGAGCGAGGTGCGGATCATTGTGCTGTTTCATGGGCACAAGCGCCTCAAACCTGAGCACATCAGGCTGCTGCAACGCTTCCCTGCCGAGAGGCTGGAGCTGGTGGCGGTTTCCGAGACGCTGGCGGGCGATCTTGAGCGCCAGATCGGGCGCAAGGTCGTGGGCGCTCGCATCGCCCTGGAGCCGGTTGCTCTGGGCGCGGCCCTCAAGAGCAGGGAAGAGGCCAGGCGTATTCTCGGCCTATCGGTACCTGTGGAAGGGCGCGTCATCGGGGCTGTTGGCCGGTTGGTCAAAGAAAAGGGGTTCGGCCTGCTGATCGAGGCGGCATCAGGGTGGTTGAAGGCGCATCCCGCTGACCGGTTGGTCATAGTCGGCGAGGGCTCGGAACGGCAGGCGCTGTTGGCGTTGGCGCATAAACTCGGTATAGCTCATCAGGTGCATTTGCCAGGTCACGTGGCAGAGGCTCCTCGCCTTTACCGGGCCTTCGATTTGTTGTGTATCCCCTCGCGACAGGAAGGTTTGGGCCTGGTGTTGCCCGAAGCCGTGATCGCCGGCGTTCCGGTGCTGGCGACGGACCTGCCGGTTTTCCGCGAACAGCTGGCGGGCAGCTCTGGTTTGGTCGCCTTGGATCAAAAGGCCGCCTGGGTGGCAGCCTTGAATGAGCATCTGCAGAGTGATCCCCACGCATTGGCGCGAGTGCAGCGCGCGGGTCTGGATCCCGAAGGAGCCTGGTTGCGCTTCCGTGAGCGATACGGTGCGCTGTTGCGTTAGTCCTCCAAGACGGCCGATGTCAGGGCGGCCAGCGGGAACTGTTCGGCGAGGCCGAGATTTTCCAGCAGGCGCGCAAAGTGGGCGAGATTGCGCCGGGCTTTAGCTTTCGATAACGGCCGGCGCTGAAAGCTCAGGTCGGCGATGTCGATCAGGCCCAGCGAGCCTTCCGGCGTCAGCACGATATTGCCCAGGTGAAGCGAGCGGAAATAGATTCCACGGCGATGCAGCGTACGAATGAAGTCGGTCAGGATTGCCAAGTGTTTGGCGAACGCATCCGGTTCATCCAGATAGATGTCTTTAAGCGTTTTTCCCTGCAGCGGACTGTACAGCACCGCGCTGAGGGAAGAGTCTTCTAGCCGATACAGTTCCAGCGGTGTGAGAGTGGCAATGCCCAGTTCCTTCAGTCGCACGGCGTTGAGCCAGAATCGATCCGAATAGGGAACGAACAGCGCCGAAGAGATCAGACGCTTGCGTCTGAAGAGCTTGAGAAAGTTGCCATCGGCCAGTCTGTAAACTTTGGGGCCGAGGCTGTCCTCCTCCAGTACCTGCGCGCCGGCCGTCAGGGTGGCCAACATGTCATTGTTGAGTTTGGTTTTGATGGGCATGGGTCTTGAGGCGTGCATGTGGAGTCGGGTTGGCGAAGAGCATGCCGCCGAGCAAGCGGCGTTTTCGTCTTCGTCGAGTTTTCGTGCTCGCATCGGTCATTGGTGTTGCTTAGGCCACTGCAGACGAGCCCCGCTTGAGCGGCTGCTAAGCCGAGTTCCGAGAGGTGTCGCGCGGCGGGCCAGGGTTGACCATGGTGCGCAATTGGATCTTTGTGATTCCAGTCGTCCTGAAGAGCATCGATATAGAATATCAGGTCGACCGCGCATATGCCGGAGCGGAACAGCCTGCCAATGAACTGTAGAATACTCGCCTCTCATTACGGGCCGTCAGAATGTGGCCCATCTTATTGGAGCGAAGATGGTAGGGGTTCGTGTCGCAGGCGTGACCAGTGTTCTGTGTCTGGGTTATTTATGGTTCCTGATCGGCATCGTTTGGATCCCCACCAACAAGCTGTATCAGCAGGGGCTGGTAGTCTTGCTTTGGCTTCCAGCCCTCGCGGCTGCTGTGCTTTGGCGGGAACGTCTGACCGCAGCATGGCGATCTGAAAAGCTGCTCCTTTGGTTGGTCTTGCTGCTGTTGGTCTGGGCTGGGCTGAGCGTGACCTGGACGGAAGCCGGAGAGCCCTTAAGAGAGCTTAAACGCGTTCTTTATGTCGGCCTGTTTCTGGGCTCCTTCGTTTTGCTGGCACTGGAGAGGCCTGCTTTCGTGTGGAAAGGCTTGGGGCTGGCCTTCGTTCTCTTGGCGCTGTCCTGCCCCATCAGTATCTATCTGTTTTACGGGCTGGACACTCACCCCCTTCATGCGAGGCTCCGGGGGATAGGGCAGGCAGGTCATCCTATTCTGGGCGCCTACGTGATGGCGCTGGCGGTAGTGTGGGGGCTGCAGTGCCTACCTCGTATCGGCTGGCAGCGCATCGTATGGGGTGCTCTGCTCGCCATGCTCATGTTGTTTATCGCATTGGGGCAAAGCCGCGGGGCCATGCTGGCGCTGGGCCTGGCAGCCATTTCGATGCCTTTCTGGGGCGGCGGTCGGGGGGGGTGGCTGGTATTCCTTTCTGCATGCTTGATAGCCCTTGGAGGTTTTTTCTTTTTTGCTCCTTTCATCCTTGAGCGCGGCCTCTCCCACCGTCCGGACATCTTCTGGTCCAGCGTGGATATGATCTCGGCGAAGCCCTGGCTGGGTCTGGGTATAGGGGCGGATTACCGTGTAGTGACAGCCCACTTTCCCAGGGGAGCCGACCATTCCCATAATGTGTTCACCCACGCCGCGATTGAACTCGGGATGCCGGGGCTGGTGCTATGGGCTGCGTTGTGGCTAACGGCGTTCAAGGTGGCATGGGGGGCGCGTCATTCACGAGAGGGGCGCATTCTGCTAAGCAGTCTCCTGGTTTCGTTTGTTGCACAGCAGTTCGACGCTGCCAGCCTTTGGGGAAGCCCTAGAGCGGAGTGGTTCGTGACTTGGCTGCCGATAGGCCTTGCCATGGCGCTCGCCATTCAGCGTGGTCGATTAGATGTACATGGTGTGACCAGACGCCCCTGAACATTTTGCCGCGTCATCTCCAACGCAAGCGTATTGGGCGGGGCGAGGAAAACTTGTAAGGTTGCTGACGTGTGTAATAGGCACGTGCTGGTACAATCCGCCCCTTGCTAATCCTGCCAGTGCGTGAGGCGAGCCGAATGGGCAATTCCAACCAGCAATCCAGCATGAAGGTGTATCTGCGGTTGCTGCGCTACGTGGTCCCCTACTGGGGGCTGTTCACCATCAGCATCCTCGGCTTCCTGATCTTCGCTTCCACCCAGCCGATGCTGGGTTACATCCTCAAGTACTTCGTAGACGGCCTGTCCAACCCAGACGCCAGCTTGTTCGCAGGCGTGCCCTGGTTGCTAGAGCATGCGTCCTGGGTGGCACATCTCAAGCTGTTGCAGGCCGTGCCGTTGCTGATCGTGCTGATTGCCCTGTGGCAGGGCATCGGTTCCTTCCTAGGCAACTACTACTTGGCCAAGGTCTCCATGGGCTTGGTGCAGGACCTGCGCGTGGCGCTGTTCAACAACCTGTTGACCCTTCCCAATCGCTATTTCGACAACCACAACTCCGGGCACCTGATCTCGCGAATCACTTACAACGTGACCATGGTCACCGGCGCCGCCACCGATGCGATCAAGGTGGTGGTGCGTGAGGGCATGACGGTGCTTTTTCTGTTTGCCACGCTGCTGTGGATGAACTGGAAACTGACTCTAGTTATGGTGGCCATCCTACCGGTCATCGGCGTGATGGTAACCAGCACAAGCAAGAAGTTTCGTAAGCAAAGCAAGAAGATCCAGGCCAGCATGGGTGATGTGACCCACATTACTTCCGAGAGTATTCAGGGCTATCGGGTAGTGCGCAGCTTTGGTGGTGAGGACTATGAGAAGCAGCGTTTCCTCAATGCCAGTGAGCAGAACAAATTCAAGCAATTGAAAATGGTCAAGACCAATGCGGTGTACACCCCGAGCTTGCAGTTGGTGATCTACAGCGCCATGGCGGTGCTGATGTTCCTTGTGCTGCTGCTGCGAGGCGATGCGTCGGCGGGCGATCTGGTCGCTTACATCACACTGGCCGGTTTGCTGCCCAAACCGATCCGCCAGCTGTCGGAAGTCAGTTCGACCATTCAGAAAGGTGTCGCTGGCGCTGAGAGCATCTTCGAGCAGCTCGACGAGCAGCCCGAGATCGACACTGGCACGCTGGAGCGCGACTCGGTCAGCGGACGTCTGGAAGTGCGCAACCTCAATTTCGTCTACCCGGGCAGCGACAAGCCGGTGCTGCACGACATCAGCTTCACCGTGGAGCCCGGGCAGATGGTCGCGCTGGTCGGTCGGTCCGGCAGCGGCAAGTCGACACTGGCCAATCTGATCCCGCGTTTCTACCACCATGAGACCGGCCATATCCTGCTGGACGGCGCGGACGTCGAGTCCTACACGTTGCGCAACCTGCGCCGGCATATCGCCTTGGTGACGCAGCAGGTTACCCTGTTCAACGATACCGTGGCCAATAACATCGCCTACGGCGATCTGGCTGGCGCGCCGCTGGACAATATCCGCCGTGCAGCGCGCGACGCCTACGCCGACGAATTCATCGAACAAATGCCCGAGGGCTATCAGACTCTGGTCGGGGAAAACGGCGTGCTGCTGTCCGGTGGACAGCGACAGCGCCTGGCGATTGCTCGTGCACTACTCAAGAATGCCCCCGTGCTGATTCTTGACGAAGCGACTTCGGCACTGGATACCGAGTCCGAGCGGCATATCCAGGGGGCTCTGGACCATGTGATGCAGGGCCGCACCACGCTGGTCATCGCTCACCGCCTGAGCACAATCGAGAAGGCCGATCTGATCCTGGTGATGGAGCAGGGCCGCATCGTCGAGCGTGGCACCCATGCCGAGCTGCTGGCGGCGAACGGTGCCTACGCGAGGCTTCATGCGACGCAGTTTCAGGACGACGTATCGGACGAGCAGGGCGTCTGATGCTGCAGTTTCTGAAAACCTGGCGTGAGCGCGGCTGGTGCGAGATCGATGCCGACACCTATGCGCAGATCTGGCAGCGCTACGGCGGCAGCGTTGCCACTCACCCGGCCGTCGTCGAGCGCTTGGCCGGTCTTGCGGGTATTCCGGTGCGCTATCTGGCCTGGGAGCGGCAGGGCGAGTTGATCGCCGCGGTTCCCTGCTGGGGGCGCCATCTGGCGCTGTCCAAGGACGTATTGAAAAAGACCGGCAAGCGCGGGCTGTTCGATCTGGGCAATGCCGAGATCATTCTGCCCGTCGCTGAGCAGGCGGCGATTCCGGTCCGCCAGCGCATGCGCTACGTGTCAGAGCTCAATGCAGGCGCGATCAGCACCTTGCGCGAGCAACCGGAGGGTCTGGCGCTGGCGCGCGAACCGGAGGCGTACTCGAAGAAGTTTCGATACAACCAGCGCCGCGAACAGCGTTTGCTGGAAGAGGCGGGCGGTGCGCTTCGCCCCGTGCTCGATTTCTCTGCGGCGGAGCAGGCGACGATGTACGCCGAGTTGTTTCAACGGCGCTGGAATTTCGAGGCGCCGGGGAGGGCGCATCTGCACGAGGTGTTCGAGCTGCTGCGCGAGTTCATGACCGGCTCGGTGGTGCTTCTCGACGAGCAGCCGATCGCCATCCAGGTTCTCTATCGGGTCGAGTCGCCGAAGTGGGTGTCCGTCGAGTACATCAATGGCGGTGTCGACCCGGTGCAGCGGGACTTCAGCCCAGGCAGCGTGCTCAGCTTCGTCAACACCCAGACGGCCTGGGCCGAGGCGCGGGCGTTGGGCAAACCGCTGCGTTACTCCTTTGGCCGGGCGGATCGCGAGTACAAGGATCGCTGGTGCCACCGAGTTCCGGTCTATCAGGTGTGAGCCATGAGTGCACGCAAGCAGCAGTTGCTTAGACGCCACCGCAAGCACAAACGCATCGCCCTGCTGGTCGCGCTGGTCGCGCTGCTGCTGCTCGGCGCGCTGGTTGCTTGGTGGTTGGTTCCGCTCTTGCTGGTGTTGGGCTGGATCGCTCATGAGGCCTGGTTTGCCGACCACCTGTTCTACAGCCCTCAGGACGATTACGACTATGTATTCCCGGATGATGCCCAGCGTTATCCGGTGCGGATCGACGGCGGCCGAATCACGGCGCCGGAGCGCTTCGAAGCCGCGGATACGCTTATTCTCGAGATCGAGCTCAAGGCCAGCTGGCTGGGGCGGTGGCTTGATCCGCAGGTGTGGGTCGGTGACGACCGTCAGGATTTCGAGCGGGGCGTTGCCGGCCGGCGCTATCTCAACCTGTCCGGCCAGCATGGGCCGCTGAGTGGCGGTGTGCTGCGTGTCAGCGGGCGCTTCTGTCGCCTGTCCGGCGAGGCGACGCTCTTTGCGATGCGCAACCCGGATTATTCCGAGCGCCGCGTGCTGATCGTCGCCCCGCACGCCGACGATGCCGAGCTGGCCGCTTTCGGTCTGTACAGTCGGGCACGCGATGTGGCCATCGTGACCCTGACCCAGGGTGAGATCGAAGCCGACAGATACCGTCGGCTGGGTCTGGACGATGCATCTGCCGCCAGGCTCAAGGGGCGGTTGCGCACCTGGGATAGCCTGGCGGTGCCGTTGTGGGGCGGCGTGCCGCAGTCGCGGTGCGTCCAGCTGGGCTATTACTGCCTGCAGCTGCCCGCCATGGCTGCCGACCCGCAGACGCCGTTCGGTTCGCGCGAATCCGGTGAACAGGACGTGCGCAGCGTGCGCCGGCACAATCCGCTGCTGTTGCCCGCGGACGTGGACGGTGTGCCCAGTTGGGACAATCTGCAGGCCGATCTGCGGGTTCTGCTCACCCATTTTCGCCCTGAGGTGGTGGTCACACCGCACCCCGAACTGGATCCTCACGCTGACCATGTGGCTGCCACCCAGGCCTTGTATCAGGCCATGGAGGAGGGCGACTGGCTGCCGGAAACACTGCTGTTGTACGCCAACCACCTGCACGATAATGACCGCTGGCCGATGGGTCCGGCTGATGGCGGCGTGGCTTTGCCGCCCGCCATCGAGCCGCTGCCGGCCGATCGCCTATGGAGCCCGACGCTGGATTCCGAGGCTCGGCTGAACAAGGCCATGGCGCTGGCGATGCAACACGATCTGCAGGGTCCTTTGCCGCTCAAGAAGCGCCTGCGCCGCCTGATCCAGGCCGCCCTCGCCGGTCGCCGCTGGCCGTCCACCGGCGATGACGAGTTTTTCCGCAAGGCAGTGCGCAGACACGAGCTATTCTGGGTGCGCAAGCTTTAGCAGCGTTGACACACTGGCCGGATCAGCACGGCCCGCATGTTATGATCGCCGCCGTTTTCTGTCAGTCATCGGAGCCCCAATGAAGCTGTCCATGCCCCGTTTCGACCAAGCCGCCGTTCTGGTGGTCGGTGACGTCATGCTCGATCGTTACTGGCATGGCGGTACGTCGCGGATCTCGCCCGAGGCACCGGTGCCGGTGGTGAAGGTCGAGCAGATCGAAGATCGCCCAGGCGGTGCGGCCAACGTCGCGCTGAACATCGCGGCGTTGGGGTCTGCCGCGGCGCTGGTGGGTGTGACCGGCGAGGACGAGGCGCGTCAGAGCCTGGCTGACAGCCTCGCGGCTGCCGGTGTGCAGGCGCATTTCCAGTGCATCGATGACCAGCCCACCATCGTCAAGCTGCGGGTGATGAGTCGCCATCAGCAACTGCTGCGCATGGATTTCGAGGAGCCGTTCAACACCGATCCGGCCGCGTTGCTGGCCGAAGTGGAAGGGCTGCTGGCCGGGGTCAAGGTGCTGGTACTGTCGGACTACGGCAAGGGCGCGCTGAAGAACCATCAGGCGCTGATCCAGGCGGCGCGGCAGCGTGGCATTCCGGTGCTGGCCGATCCCAAGGGCAAGGATTTCGACATCTACCGCGGTGCCACGCTGATCACGCCGAACCTGGGCGAATTCGAGGCGATCGTCGGGCATTGTGCCGACGAGGCCGAGTTGGTCAGCAAGGGGGCCGAGCTGATGAGCCGGCTCGAGCTGGATGCGTTGCTGGTCACCCGTGGCGAGCACGGCATGACCCTGCTGCGCCCTGATCACGCACCGCTGCACCTGCCGGCCCGTGCCCGCGAGGTGTTCGATGTCACCGGTGCCGGCGATACCGTCATCTCGACGCTGGCCGCTGCGATTGCGGCTGGCGAGGAACTGCCACAGGCCGTGGCACTGGCCAACCTGGCCGCCGGTATCGTGGTCGGCAAGCTGGGCACCGCCTGCATCAGCGCGCCGGAGCTGCGCCGCGCGGTGCAACGCGAGGAAGGCTCCGAGCGTGGCGTGATGACCGTCGAACAGCTGCTCACCGCAGTCGAGGATGCCCGCGCCGAGGGCGAGAAAATCGTCTTCACCAATGGCTGTTTCGACATCCTGCACGCCGGTCATGTGACCTACCTCGAGCAGGCCCGCGCCCAGGGCGACCGGCTGGTGGTGGCGGTGAACGATGATGGCTCGGTGAGCCGCCTCAAAGGCCCGGGCCGGCCGATCAACTCGGTGGATCGACGCATGGCGGTGCTGGCCGGTCTGGAAGCGGTGGATTGGGTGGTGTGCTTCGCCGAGGACACGCCGGAAACCCTGCTGGCCCAGGTCCGTCCCGATGTGCTGGTCAAGGGCGGCGACTATGGCGTCGATCAGGTCGTCGGTGCCGATCTGGTCAAGTCCTACGGCGGTGTGGTGAAGGTGCTGGGGCTGGTGGAAAACAGCTCGACCACCGCCATCGTCGAGAAGATTCGCAGCCGCTGAGTCCTTTGGATACGCCTATCGCGTATCGCGTCAGTAGGTGGATAGCCGCTTTGCGCGGCTACCCACTACGCGTTAACGGGCGGCTGCCATCGGCCGTGCCGCCCACCAATCCCGCCAGCGAACGCGCTCGTCGCGCACTACCCAGCCTTCCTGCGGCGCAAAGCTTTCCGATAGCCACAGGCCGCGAGTGTTCACCGGGCTGAATTGGCCATTGCGCAGTTGCAACAGCTGATCCTGCGGCTGGCCCTGCTGCAGCGGTATCAGGTAGATGTCGGGCCGGCTGCGCTCCAGGCGCGCAACCAGTTGTCCGTCTTCCAGGCGCTCGTCGACGTGGAACAGGCTCAGCTGACGCGCCTCTTTCGGTAGTTCCATGCGCATGTCATAGACCAGCTGCAACGATGCGGTCGGCAGGTGCACATAGGCGCGAGGACGCTCCATCAGCACCATGTTGCCGCACTGTACCGGGCGCGTGGCGCCGGATTGCGAGGCGAGCTTGAAGTGCACCGCATCGCGGTAGTGCAGGCTGGCCTGGTACGGCGTGGGCAGCCAGGTATCGCCGAAACGCCCGGCGAGCCAGCCTTCAGGAGTTTCCAGCAGGCATTCTTCGGCAATTTCCTGGATGGCGGTAAGCAGCGGCAGGTTCAGCTCATGGGCCGGGATGTAGCCGGAGATCAGCTTGAGTACAACGTCGCCGCGGTCCGGCCGCTGCTGACGGACCAGTACCCAGTATTCGCGGCCCTGCCAGCTCATGGTCAGACGCACCGAGACGCCGAGATTGGCCAGTTCAATGGCAAAACGGCCCGGATCGGACACCTCCACCGGGCGGCGGCGCTCGATCACTTCGCTGAAGTTCAACGGCCGGCCCAGACTCTGGTAGCTCAGGTTGTCCTGGCTGGCCTCGACGTAGAGAGGCAGAGTCTTGAATGCGGCAGGGCTCTTGCGCACCAGAACTCTTGGCATTCGGTTTCTCCTTGCGGCGAAGAAAGTAACCGCGCGGCATCAGCGCAATGCGCTTCCGCGCAGCGGATGAACGTTGCCGCCAGGACCGTTTCAGTTGCCGGTCAGAACGGCAGCAGCAGTCCGTACGTTAGCCGTCAAATGCTGCGGATTGATAGTGCCGATGATCGCGCCGCTGACACCTGGGTGACCGAACAGCAGCTCGAAACTGCGGCGGACCGGGTCGTCGCCTGGCTTGAGGCAGGCATGACCGCTGGCCAGGGCTTTCTTGATCAGGATGCCCTTGCCGTGTGCAGCAGCGTAGTCGAGGACCGGTAGTTCGGCCTGCTCGTTGAGGTTGTAGGTCACCATCGCGCAGTCGCCCTGCTGCAGCGCAAGCAGCCCACCATCGACCGTCTTGCCGGACAGGCCGAAGGCGAGGATCTTGCCCTCGCGCTTGAGTTCGGCCAGGGCCTGGTAGACCTCGGTGTGCTGCAGGATATCGAGGTCGTTGCCGTCCGAGTGCACCAGCACCAACTCGATGCGGTCGGTACGCAGGCGCTTGAGGCTGCGCTCCACCGAGAAGCGCGTGTGGGTGGCAGAAAAGTCGAAGCGCGACTGGCCGTTCTCGAACTCCTCGCCAACCTTGCTGACGATCACCCAGTCCTCGCGCTGGCCTGCCAGCAACGGGCCGAGCCGTTCTTCGCTGACCCCGTAGGCCGGCGCGGTGTCGATCAGGTTGATACCCAGTTCGCGGGCCAAGGTCAGCAGCTGGCGGGCCTGGTCATCGTCGGGGATGGCGAAGCCGCTGGGGTACTTCACGCCCTGGTCGCGACCCAGCTTGACCGTGCCCAGACCCAACGGCGAAATGCGCAGGCCGGTGCTGCCCAGCGGGCGGTGCAGGTCATGCAGCGTTGCGTTCATGGCAGCAGGCCCTCCCAGAACGGGCCGGTCAGCGGTGGTCGCGGCAGTTCCGGTAACGCAGGATGTTGGCCTGGGCGAATGCCGTCACGGGCGAGGGCGGCTTCGACGCGGTCGGAAAAGTCGGGGGACAGGGCCAGCTTGGTCGGCCAACCGACCAGCAGCCGGCCCTGCTCGGCAAGGAAGGCGTTGTCCGGACGGGCGAGCGCCGATTGCGCAGGCTCGGCGCGGTCGATACGCAGCGTGGCCCACTGCGCGGAGGACAGGTCGATCCAGGGCACCAGTTCGGCCAGTTCCTTTTTCGCGACCGCGATCTGAGCGGCTTCGTCGCGTGCCACGCCATCGGCTTCGGCCAGGTCGCCGCCGAGATACCAGACCCACTCGCCGTCCGCTGTCGGATGGCTGGTGACCGTGATCCGCGGTTTGGTGCCGCCGCCCAGGCAATGGGCATAGAGCGGCTTGAGCGTGGGCGCCTTGACGATGACCATGTGCAGCGGACGGCGCTGCATGGCCGGTTGTTGCAGGCCGAGCGACGCGAGCAGCTCGGCAGTCCCGCCACCAGCGCTGAACACGATGCGCTGGGCGCGGATCTCGCGACCATCGACGCGCAACCCGACCAGCTCGTTGTCGTCGAGCAGTGGTTCGATCTGCTGGCAGGCCAGCAGGCTGTCACCAGCCAGCTCGGCCAGGCGGGCGATCAGGCTGGGCACGTCCAGCACCAGCTCGCTGAGCCGATAGACCTTGCCCTTGAAGCGTGGATGCTGCAGCGCAGGCGGCAGCTCATCGCCCTTGACCTGGCCGACCCGCGAGCGCACCGCCTTGCTGGCGAAGAAGCTGGTGAGGTTGCCGGCCAGGGTGCCTGGCGACCACAGGTAGTGCGCATCGGACAACAGACGCACGCCGCTGAGGTCCAGCTCGCCCTTGCCTTCGAGCGCTTCGCGCCAGCGCCGCGGCATGTCCGCAATCGCCTCGGAGGCACCGGTGAGCGCACCGCTCAGCGCGTACTTGGTGCCGCCATGGATGATGCCCTGGGACTTCACGCTCTGCCCGCCGCCCAGTGCTCCCTTGTCGGCCAGCAGGGTGGCAAAACCCAGTCGGCGCAGGCGCGCGTTCAGCCAAAGGCCGGCGACGCCGCCGCCAACGATCAGGACGTCGGTGCTGAGGGATTCGGGCATGTGCAGACCTCATTGGGTAAACGGTCGCGCAGTATAACTGCAGTCCGCCGGCAGCTTAGTGGCCTGCGCTGCGGGAGAACAACTGGATGACCACCACACCGGCGATGATCAGCCCCATGCCCAGTACCGCCGGCAGGTCCAGGTACTGACGATAGAGCAGCGCCGCGGCGACGCTGACCAGCACGATGCCGAGCCCGGCCCAGATGGCATAGGCGATGCCCACCGGGATGGTCCGCACCACCAGCGCGAGCATCCAGAACGACAGGCTGTAGCCGGTCACCACCAGGAGCAGTGGCAGCGGGCGACTGAAGCCGGCCAGCGCCTTCATCGAGGTGGTGGCGACCACCTCGGCGCAGATGGCGATGGCCAGGTAAACGTAGCCGGACATGGCGAGATCCTGATTATGGGCGGGCAACTTCGTTCGGTTCCGACCTCGCCAACAAGTTCGCCGGCAGGGCGGTTATGGCTCGCGAGCAGGCAGCTTGCTAAGCTCCGCGCCCATGAATCGCACCCTCTATACCCTGTTGTTTCACCTCGCCCTGCCGCTGGTGTTCCTGCGCCTGCTGTGGCGCGCCTGGCGCGCCCCGGCCTACTCCCGTCGTATCGGCGAGCGTTTCGCCTTCGGTTTGCCGCGGTTGCGTCCGGGTGGCATCTGGGTGCATGCGGTCTCGGTGGGCGAAAGCATCGCCGCGGCGCCGATGGTCCGTGAGCTGATGGCACGCTACCCGCACCTGCCGATCACCATCACCTGCATGACCCCGACCGGCTCCGAGCGCATCCAGGCGCTGTTCGGAGACAGCGTGCAGCATTGCTACCTGCCCTATGACCTGCCCTGGACCGCGGCGCGCTTTCTTGATCGCCTGCAGCCGAAGCTGGCAGTGGTGATGGAGACCGAGCTCTGGCCCAACCATATCCATCAGTGCGCCCGGCGCGGCATACCCGTGGCGCTGGCCAACGCGCGGCTGTCCGAACGTTCGGCCCGCGGCTACGCGCGCTTCGCCCGGCTGACCGCGCCAATGCTGGCCGAGCTGAGCCTGATCGCCGTGCAGACAGAGGCTGAAGCCGAGCGTTTTCGCCAGCTCGGCGCACGCCACGAATGCGTCGAAGTGACTGGCTCGATCAAGTTCGACCTGACCATCGACCCGGCACTGCTGGCGCGGGCGACCGATTTGCGCGATCAATGGGCGGCGCGGGATCGGCCGCTGTGGATCGCCGCCAGCACCCATGCCGGCGAGGACGAAATCATCCTGGCCGCGCACCGACGCTTGCTGGAGCGGTTCCCGCAGGCCCAGCTGCTGCTGGTACCACGGCATCCGGAGCGCTTCATCTCGGTGTATGAACTGGCGTGCAAGGAAGGCTTTGCCGCGGTGCGCCGCTCGACGGGCGAGGCTGTTGGCGCCGGCACGCAGGTGCTGGTCGGCGACACCATGGGCGAGCTGCTGTTTCTCTATGCCCTGGCCGACGTGGCCTTCGTCGGTGGCAGCCTGGTGCCCAACGGCGGGCACAACCTGCTGGAGCCTGCAGCGTTGGGCAAGCCGGTGCTCAGTGGCCCGCATCTGTTCAACTTTCTCGAAATCTCCGCGCAACTGCGCGATGCCGGCGCCCTGCGCGAAGTACAGGATGCCGGTCAGCTGGCTGATGCTGTCGGTGAGATCTGGCGTGATCCGGCTGCCGCGCAACGGATGCGTGACGCCGGGCTGGGCGTGCTCAAGGCCAATCAGGGGGCCTTGCAGCGTCTGCTGACGGGGCTGGCGAGGCTGCTCGGCTAGCAGGTGCGTCTGGCCTTGCGTGGAACAAAACGGGTCGATTGCCGGCGCGGGCGATAGCCGCCATCCAGGTGTAAGAACCCGGTGGGCTAAAACCCACCCTACCGACTAAGCGTTCGGGTCGTAGGGTGGGCTTTAGCCCACCAAGCCACGGTTCAAGCGAGCCCCCTGCTCAATAATCCACCCGTACCGGCTGACCGATGGTCTGTGGCAGATCCGGCGGCAGGAAGTCGGTGTCCGGGTTGTAATCGGGTTTCAGGTAGGCCGCCAGCTGCTGCAGGTCGTCCGGGTTCAGCGTGCCGGCCGCCTGCTTCAGGCGCAGGTTGTCGAGAATGTAGTCGTAGCGGGCATTGTTGTAGTCGCGCACGGCGGCATACAGGCGCCGCTGGGTGTCGAGCACATCGACGATGTTGCGGGTGCCGACCTGATAGCCGATCTCGGTGGCTTCCAGCGCACTCTGGTTGGAGATGATCGACTGCCGGCGGGCCAGAACCTGTTCGATATCGGTGTTGACCGCACGGTGCAGGTTGCGCGTGGCTTCCACCACCTGGCGGCGCAGGCTTTCGCGCTGCTGCTCACTCTGACTCAACTGGTAATAGGCCTCGCGGCTCTGCGACGTGGTCAGCCCGCCGCTGTAGAGCGGGATGTTCAGCTGCAGGCCGATGCTGCGCTGCTCGACGTCGCCGGTGTAGCGCGGCATGTCGAAGCCCGGGATGCTCTGGCTGTTGCTGAAGCCCAAGGCGTCGTTGTCGCCCTTGCGGTAGGAGGCCACGGCGTCGAGCGTCGGCGCATGGCCGGCGCGGCGCTGGCGCAGGGTCTCCTCGGCGGCGGTCACGGCGTAATTGACCGCCAGCAGATTGAGGTTCTGCCGCGTCGCCGTATCGACCCAGGCCTTGGCCTCGTTTGGCACTGGCGCCAGGACCGGCAAGGTGTGGCGGATGCCTTCCAGCGCCAGGAATTCGCGGTTGGTCAGGGTGTACAGTGCCTGGAAGGCATCCTCGACCTGGCGCTGGGCGATGGAGCGATTGGCGCGTGCGGTATCGAAACCGGCCTGGGCCTCGAGTACATCGGTCTTGTCGGAAAGGCCGACCTCGAAGCGTTCGTTGGCCTGATCGAGCTGGCGCTTGAACGCGGCTTCCTCGGCTTTGACCGCCGCCAGGTTGTCCTGCGCGCGCAGTACGGCGAAGTAGGCCTGGGCGCTCTGCAGGATCAGGTCCTGCTCGGCGATGGAGTATTCGATTGCGGCCTGCTCGCTCACGGCTTCCGCGGCCTTGAGCTGGAACCAGCGGTCGGCACGGAAGATCGGCTGGCTCAGCGTCGCCTGATAGACGGTACCGCTGCGCGACAGCGAGGTGGAGCCCATGCTGGTATCGACGTCCGTTTCGGTGTCACTCAGCTCGGCACCGGCGCTGAGATTGGGCAGCAGGCCGGCGCGGGCCTGCGGCACGACTTCCTGGCGCGCGCGAAACTGCGCGCGCGCTGCAGCCAGGTCGGCGTTGTTGTTGACGGCTTGCTGATAGACGCTGACCAGATCGGTCTTGCTGGCGAGGGGGATGGTCTCCTGCGCCCAGGCCCCTCCGGCAGTGAGGGTGGCCACGGCGAGAGCCAGGGGGAGTCTGCGCAGCATGTTGGGTCCATCCTGAATAGAGCTGATGGGCAAGGCTAAGCGGCAGCTGTCAGAGGGTCAAGGCGCGCGTGCGCCTGCTGTGTGGTGCCCGTGGCGGCCCGGTCAAATGACCGAACGGTCGACTAGTTTCGCCATTGCCATGGTGTTCGCCCAAGGTCTTGATTAGACTCGACGGCGTTCTTGTCGGGGTGCCTTGAAGCGAAGGCTGAGATCGGAAAGTTCCGGATCCCGTTGAACCTGATCAGGTTAAGGCCTGCGTAGGGAACAAGATGTCCTCGTCTAGAACGTGACGAGTCTCTCCACCGCAGTTGCGGTGCCCGACGCCCTTGATCCGCCGTGTTGCTCAGGTTCGCTCCGACACATCCCAGGAGAAGCCGATGAGCGTGCAAAGCAACAAGAACCTGAGTGAATCCGCCCAGGTCGACCAGCAGTCCATTCAACCCTTCCCGCGTTCGCAGAAAATCTATGTGCAGGGTTCACGTCCGGACATCCGCGTACCCATGCGCGAGATCAGCCTGGACGTGACACCCACCGACTTCGGCGGCGAGATCAACGCGCCGGTCACCGTCTACGACACCTCCGGCCCTTACACCGACCCGAACGTCACCATCGACGTGCGCAAGGGCCTGGCCGACGTGCGCAGTGCCTGGATCGAGGACCGCGGCGACACCGAGAAGCTGCCGGGGTTGTCCTCCGAGTTCGGCCAGCGCCGCCTCAACGATGCCGAACTATCCGCCATGCGCTTCGCCCATGTGCGCAACCCGCGCCGCGCCAAGGCCGGGCACAACGTGAGCCAGATGCACTATGCGAAGAAGGGCATCATCACTCCGGAGATGGAGTACGTCGCCATCCGCGAGAACATGAAGCTCGCCGAGGCGCGCGAAGCCGGCCTGCTGGCCGAGCAGCATGCCGGGCAGAGCTTCGGCGCCGCGATTCCCAAGGAGATCACCCCCGAATTCGTCCGCTCGGAAGTCGCGCGCGGCCGCGCCATCATCCCGGCCAACATCAACCACACCGAGCTGGAGCCGATGATCATCGGCCGCAACTTCCTGGTGAAGATCAACGGCAACATCGGCAACTCGGCGCTGGGCTCCTCCATCGAGGAAGAAGTGGCCAAGCTGACCTGGGGCATTCGCTGGGGCTCGGACACCGTGATGGACCTGTCCACCGGCAAGCACATCCACGAGACCCGCGAGTGGATCATCCGCAACTCGCCGGTACCGATCGGCACCGTGCCGATCTACCAGGCGCTGGAGAAGGTCAATGGCATCGCCGAGGATCTGACCTGGGAGCTGTTCCGCGACACGCTGATCGAGCAGGCCGAGCAGGGCGTGGACTACTTCACCATCCACGCCGGCGTGCTGCTGCGCTACGTGCCGCTGACTGCCAAGCGCGTGACCGGCATCGTCAGCCGCGGCGGCTCGATCATGGCCAAGTGGTGCCTGGCGCATCACCAGGAGAATTTCCTCTATACCCACTTCGAGGAGATCTGCGAAATCATGAAGGCCTACGACGTCAGCTTCAGCCTCGGCGACGGCCTGCGTCCGGGCTCGATTGCCGACGCCAACGACGCCGCGCAGTTCGGCGAGCTGGAGACCCTCGGCGAACTGACCAAGATCGCCTGGAAGCACGACGTGCAATGCATGATCGAAGGCCCCGGCCATGTGCCGATGCACATGATCAAGGAGAACATGGACAAGCAGCTCGAATGCTGCGACGAGGCGCCGTTCTACACCCTCGGCCCGTTGACCACCGACATCGCCCCGGGCTACGACCACATCACCAGCGGCATCGGTGCGGCGATGATTGGATGGTTCGGCTGCGCCATGCTCTGCTACGTGACGCCGAAGGAGCACCTCGGCCTGCCGAACAAGGATGACGTGAAGACCGGCATCATCACTTACAAGATCGCCGCGCACGCGGCGGATCTGGCCAAGGGCCATCCGGGTGCGCAGATTCGCGACAACGCCCTGTCCAAGGCGCGCTTCGAGTTCCGCTGGGAAGACCAGTTCAACCTCGGCCTGGACCCGGACACCTCGCGTGCCTTCCACGACGAGACGCTGCCGAAGGAATCGGCGAAGGTGGCGCATTTCTGCTCCATGTGCGGACCGAAGTTCTGCTCCATGAAGATCACCCAGGAGGTGCGCGAGTACGCTGCCGAGCACGGCCTGACCGACGAGCAGAAGGCCATCGAGGCGGGTTTCGCCGAGCAGTCCTCGCGCTTCAAGGACGAGGGTTCGGTGATCTACAAGCAGGTGTGACCGGCGGGGTGTGATCGGCGAGGTGTGACCGACTGCCTGTAGGCGAGTCGAAGCGGGCCGGCGGATGCCGGCCCGCTTCGTATCCTCAGAGATATTCGGCTTTCAGAATGCCCTTGAGCTGTTCGTGGGGAATGAACAGCTCCGGGTGACCGCTGGAGTAGGGCGCGATGCTGTAGACGTCGTACTTGAGCAACACGCTGTCCTTCAGCAGCGCAATATTCGGCGTCTGCTGGAAGGGCCAGAAGTCGACGAACTCGGCGTCCTGATCGTGTTCGTTCTCCACCAGCCAACGCTGGTGCGCCTGGCGTGCGACGCGCCAGAAGTTACCTTCCTGCCCCGGAATCAGCAGGTCTTCCAGGCGCAGCTCGCGGTTCTGCTCGCGATCGTAGTTGATGAAGCCACGCCCGGGCATGCCGTGGGCGCCGCCGACATACAGGTAGCTGGAGAACTCGACCACCAGGATGTCGCCGTGCTGCTCGCGCAGCTTGGCCTGCAGGTAGCTGCTCCAGCCCGGCTCGGCGGTGCTCAGAAAGCGCTGCTGGTAATCCTCTAGCGACGCGGGCAGACGGTCATCCGGGCCGTTGATGGTCATCCGCCGCAGCCGTGCATCGATCAGGCGGTCGAGTACAGGTTCGTCGGCAAAGGTCAGGGTATCGATGTTCACCAGTGGGCAGCTGTCGCCCTCGCAGCCTTGGGGGCGATGCTCGGTGACGATTTGACGGACTTCGACGGGGCGTTCGGCGACCAGGTGCTGGCAGCCGCCGAGCAGCAGGAAAAGGCTGCCCAGCAGGATGAGGTGGCGGATGGATGCGATTGAATACATGGTTGGTCCAGGGATGACAGTGCGCTTTCGATCGCCGCGCTTGCGCGAAGTTCGTGCGCTGGCGCAGTGGAGCGTTCTTCGGTTACGGCGGTCTGCAAAGGGCTGCGTCAGAGACGATGCCGCGTTAGGATGGCCACAAAGCCGCTCACGACGTGACGGTTGCAGTCATTCGCCGCCGGCAAGGCGCGAATCAAACCGATATGAGTGGTACCCATGAGCGAGACCTTCAAACCCGGTCCGGATGATGTCCAGATCCTCCGTCGAGAGCAATGCTTCAGCGGTTTCTATCGGCTGGAGCGCGTCCACCTGCGCCACCGTCAGTTCAGTGGTGCCATGGGCGCCGAGTTGAGCCGCGAACTGTTCGTGCGCCACGATGCCGTATGCGTGCTGCCCTACGATCCGCTGCGCGACCGTGTGGTGCTGATCGAGCAGTTTCGTGTCGGGGCGCTGGGCAAGGTCGACAATCCCTGGCTGATCGAACTGGTCGCCGGGCTGATCGACAAAGACGAGGCGCCGGATCAAGTCGCCCGTCGCGAGGCGGTGGAAGAGGCCGGGCTGGAGCTGGGCGAGTTGTGGCCGATTACGCGTTACTTTCCATCGCCGGGCGGCAGCGACGAGCGCGTACACCTCTATATAGGCCGCTGCGACAGCGAAGGGGTCGATGGTGTGTTCGGGCTGGCCGAAGAGGGCGAGGACATCCGTGTGCATGTCTGGTCGTTGCAAGAGGCACTGCGCGCCATTTCCGACGGTCGAATCGACAACGCGGCCAGCATCATTGCACTGCAGTGGCTGGCCTTGAATCGAGAGCAGGTGCGGGGGGCGTGGACATGAGAAAGACGCGCGAGCGATACCGAGTCGATCTGCTCGAACTGCAGGCGGCCTGCGAAGCCAACTATCTGCGTCTGATGCGTCTGTTGCCGGGCATGCGCAGCGGCTGCGAAGCGCGGCGCATCGCTATCAGCCAGGGTGACCTGCTGCTTGGCGTACTGGTACTCGAAGTGCTGGAGAGCTGCCCTTACACCACCACCGTGCGGGTGAGCCAGGAGCACTGCCTGACCTGGTTGCCTGTGCCGAAGATGGAAGTGCGCGTCTATCACGATGCACGCATGGCCGAAGTGGTTCGTGCCGAGAATGCCCGGCGCTTCCGCGGCATCTATCACTACCCCAACGCGCAGATGCACCAGCCTGATGAGAAGAACCAGCTCAATCTCTTTCTCGGCGAGTGGCTGGGGCACTGCCTGGCCTGTGGCCATGAGCTGGAGCCCGTGCTCTGAAGCCGTTGATCGATTGACGAAGCAGGCACACGGGCATCGCAACGCGGTTCTGTGACCCAGGCCCACAACCCGAGGTTTACCCTCCGGATGGGCTCCTACCATAATTCCGTTGCGATTTCGCTCAAGGAGAAGGGCCTTGCCTGGTGCGCCCCTGACTGCTGTTGAAGATTCGGTTCTGCTGGTGCAGCTCACCGATAGCCACCTGTTTGCCGAAGCGGACGGCAAGCTGCTGGGCATGAATACCTGTGACAGTCTGAAGCGGGTGGTCGAGCTGGCCATCGAAGAGCAGCCGCGCATCGACCTGATCCTGGCTACCGGTGATCTGTCCCAGGACGGCTCGGTGGCGTCCTACCAGCGCTTCCGCCAGTTGGCCGGGCGCATCGAGGCGCCAGCGCGCTGGTGTCCCGGCAACCATGACGATCTCGGCGCCATGCGCGAGGCCACCCGTGGCAGTGAGCTGATGGAGCCGGTGCTTGAGATCGGTGGCTGGCGCGTCGTGATGCTCGACACCCTGGTTGCAGGCTCGGTGTATGGCATGCTGCGCGGCGATCAACTCGAGCTGCTGCATCGCGCCCTGGGCGAGGCGCCCGAGCGGCATCACCTGGTTTGTTTGCATCACCATCCCGTATCCATTGGCAGCCGCTGGATGGACAGCATCGGGCTGCGCAATCCCGAGGCGCTGTTCGAGGTGCTGGACCGCCACGACAACGTGCGTGCGCTGCTTTGGGGCCACATCCATCAGGCGTTCGATCAGTCGCGCAATGGGGTTCGGCTGCTAGCCACGCCGTCGACGGGCGTGCAGTTCACGCCGCAGAGCGAGGACTTCCAGGTCGATAGCGCGGCACCGGGTTATCGCTGGCTCCGTCTGTATGCCGACGGGAGACTGGAAACGGCTGTGTCGCGGGTCAGCGGCATCGCCTTCGAAGTGGATTACAGCGTCAAGGGCTATTGAGCGTACAGCAGCTCGCGCTGCATAACGTTTGGTCGGCGGATCGGTTCGGGGCAGGCGTAAGTGGCGTTCGTCCCGGGCGGTTCGCTTGCAGTCGGCGGTATGCGCCTTGTAGCCTTGCGGTTTTTCAACGAACTGTATTCATGTCCAGTTACCCGCCCTCGATACTCTATCTCCATGGCCTCAACAGTTCGCCGCTTTCGCAGAAGGCGAGCCAGCTGTCCGCTGCGTTGGACCAGCTTGGCCTTGCCGATCGGCTGCGGGTGCCGGCGCTGCATCACCACCCGCGCCAGGCCATCGCCCAGCTCGAAGCCTGCATCGCCGAGCTCGGCCGGCCGTTGCTGGTCGGCAGCTCGCTCGGCGGCTACTATGCGACCCACCTCGCCGAGCGCCATGGCCTCAAGGCGCTGCTCATCAATCCGGCGGTGATGCCGCATCGCCGCTTCGACGGTTATCTCGGGCCGCAGACCAATCTCTACAGTGGGGAAGTCTGGGACCTGACCGAGGACCATGTGGCCGCACTGGCGGAGCTGGAGACCTCGTCTCCCGAGGACGCCGAGCGCTATCAGGTATGGCTGCAGACGGGCGATGAGACGCTGGATTACCGTGACGCGGCGCAGTTCTACCGTGGCTGTGCGCTGCGTATCCAGGCGGGTGGCGACCACGGTTTCCAGGGGTTCGAGGAGCGCCTGCCGGCATTGCTGGCCTTCGCCGGTTTCGACCCGCAGCTTTGGTTGGGGCGGCTCTGACAGCGTGTCGCGGCGGCAACGGTAGCGCGAGTGCGCACTGGCGATACCGCATGACTCGCCGATTATTCGTGGCTCGCATGGGCCGATTGTTCAGAACATAAGGACAGTGCCAGACAGATGTCTTATACCGCAGAAGCCATCGAGGTTCTTTCCGGCCTCGATCCGGTGCGCAAGCGCCCCGGCATGTACACCGACACCTCGCGGCCCAACCACCTGGCCCAGGAAGTCATCGACAACAGCGTCGACGAAGCCCTCGCCGGCCACGCCCGCTCGGTCCAGGTGATCCTGCATCAAGACAATTCGCTGGAAGTGATCGACGACGGCCGTGGCATGCCGGTGGACATTCACCCGGAAGAGGGCGTGCCGGGCGTCGAGCTGATCCTCACCAAGCTGCACGCGGGCGGTAAGTTCTCCAACAAGAACTATCAGTTCTCCGGTGGTCTGCACGGCGTCGGCATCTCGGTGGTCAACGCGTTGTCGACGCGGGTCGAAGTGACCGTCAAGCGCGACGGCAACGAGTACCGCATGAGCTTCGCCGATGGCTTCAAGGCCACCGACCTGGAGGTCATCGGCAGCGTCGGCAAGCGCAACACCGGTACCAGCGTGCGCTTCTGGGCCGATCCGAAATACTTCGATTCCCCCAAATTCTCCATCAGCCGGCTCAAGCATGTACTCAAGGCCAAGGCTGTCCTCTGTCCGGGGCTGAGCGTCAGCTTCGAGGACAAGGCCAGCGGTGAGAAGGTGGAGTGGCATTACGAGGATGGTCTTCGTTCGTACTTGGTGGACTCGGTCAGCGAGTATCTGCGCCTGCCGGACGAACCCTTTGTCGGCGCCCTGGCCGGCAATACCGAGGCGGTGGACTGGGCGCTGCTGTGGCTGCCGGAAGGTGGCGAGAGCGTTCAGGAGAGCTACGTCAACCTGATTCCCACGGCTCAGGGCGGTACCCATGTCAATGGCCTGCGCCAAGGCCTGCTGGACGCCATGCGCGAGTTCTGCGAGTTCCGCAACCTGCTGCCGCGTGGGCTGAAGCTGGCGCCGGAAGACATCTGGGAGCGCATCGCCTTCGTCCTCTCGATGAAAATGCAGGAGCCGCAGTTCTCCGGGCAGACCAAGGAACGCCTGTCGTCCCGCGAGGCCGCCGCCTTCGTCTCCGGCGTGGTCAAGGATGCCTTCAGCCTCTGGCTCAACGCCCATCCGGAGCTGGGCATGCAGCTGGCGGAACTGGCGATCAGCAACGCCGGGCGCCGGCTCAAGGCCGGCAAGAAGGTCGAGCGCAAGAAGATCACCCAAGGCCCGGCGCTGCCCGGCAAGCTGGCCGACTGCGCCGGGCAGGACCCGATGCGCGCCGAGCTGTTCCTAGTCGAAGGCGACTCGGCCGGCGGCTCCGCCAAGCAGGCACGGGACAAGGAGTTCCAGGCGATCATGCCGCTGCGCGGCAAGATCCTGAACACCTGGGAAGTCGACGGCGGCGAGGTGCTCGCCAGCCAGGAGGTGCACGACATAGCCGTGGCCATCGGCGTCGACCCGGGCGCCACCGATCTGGCCCAGCTGCGCTACGGCAAGATCTGCATCCTCGCCGATGCCGACTCCGACGGCCTGCATATCGCCACGTTGCTCTGCGCCCTGTTCGTTCAGCATTTCCGCCCTTTGGTCGAGGCCGGCCATGTCTATGTCGCCATGCCGCCGCTGTACCGCATCGACCTGGGCAAGGACATCTTCTATGCGCTCGACGAGGCCGAGCGCGACGGCATTCTCGAGCGGCTGGTGGCCGAGAAACGCCGCGGCAAACCTCAGGTGACGCGCTTCAAGGGCCTTGGTGAAATGAACCCGCCGCAGCTGCGGGAAACCACCATGGACCCCAATACTCGCCGCCTGGTACAGCTGACCCTGGATGATTTCGAGGGTACCCGCGAAATCATGGACATGCTGCTGGCGAAGAAGCGCGCCGGCGATCGCAAGAGCTGGCTCGAGTCCAAGGGCAACCTGGCGGAGGTGCTGGTTTGATCCGTCGCTGGCTAGCGCTGCTGAGTCTGGCGTCGGCACCGCTCTGGGCCAACGAGCCGGCGCCCGAGCTGAAGCTGTTGAGCGAGCATCCGGTGGCGGGTATGAGCGGTGGCAACCTGTCCGGAATAGCCTGGTGTGGCGATGCGCTGTGGGCCGTTTCCGACCGCGAGGATGACGTTCTCTATCGTCTGGATACCAGCGTATCGCCCTGGCAGGCGGAGCCTGAGCGCTTCGAAGCCGGCCCTCCGCCGGATAGCGGTTTGCCTTGGGGCATGCGCATGCGCACCTGGCTCAGTGGCCACGTACGCGGTGGTCACCTGGATTTCGAAGGGCTGAGCTGCGACAGCCTGGGCAATCGCTATCTGGTCAGCGAGGCGCATGCCGCCGTGCTGCGGGTGAGCCCGGCGGGCACGGCGGAGTGGCTGCGCCTGCCCGAATCGCTGGTGCGCCAGGCGCGGGCCAGCGGCATGCTCTGGCATTTCAATGCATTGTTCGAGGGCATCGCCGTCGATCCGAAGGCAGAGCGCCTCTGGCTCGCCGCCGAGCGTGAGCGCCGAGGGCTGCTGGTACTACATCGCCAGCAGAGCAGTTGGCAATGCACGGGCGGCTGCGTGCTGATGGCCGAGGGTGGCGATCAGCCGCCGCCCCCTGCATTGGGCGATGCACCACTGCCGAAAAGCTTCTCGGCGGTGGCGTTCTTCGGCGACAAGGTCTTCGTGCTGGAACCCTCGGCCTACCGCGTCTGCCGTCGCAGCCTCACCACTGGTGCGGTCGAGCGCTGCTGGTCATTTGCCGAGGAGGCGTTGACCGAGGAGCGCCGTTACGCAGAGCCCTACGGTAATGCCGAAGCGCTGTGGATCGACGAAGAGGGCGCCTGGATTGGCGTCGACAACAACGGCAAGGCTCGCGGTGACGGCGAGAAGCGTCCCATTGTCTGGCGATTCTCCGCGCCGAAAGGCGGCTGGGGTGCGAAGCCTTGAGCCAGACGGCCGGGCGTCGTGCCGGGCGGGTGATGCTGGTGCTCGCCTGGGGTATCGGGCTGTTCCTGGCCACACGCTTCTTTGCCGCCTGGGAGGCAGATCGCGTCAACCCCAACCGCCAACCGGTATCCCAGCTGGAGGGCGAGCAGGTCGAGGTGCAGCTGGCTGGCAACGTCCAGGGACATTTCGTTGCCAGCGGCAAGATCAACGGCGAGGCGGTCATCTTTCTGCTCGACACGGGCGCCACCGATGTCGCGGTGCCGGCCGAGCTGGCCGAACGGCTGGGGCTGGAGCGTGGCGCACCGGTGATGCTGCACACCGCCAATGGCCAGACCACCGGCTATCGCACCGTGCTGCCAAGTCTCGAACTTGGCGAAATCAGGCTGCGCGATGTGCGCGCCATCGTCGCCCCCGGCTTTCGCAGCGAACAGGTTCTGCTCGGCATGAGCGCCCTGAAACAACTTGAATTCACCCAGCGCGCCGGCACCCTGGTGCTGCGCCAGCATGTAACGGATCGACCATGAGCGAATCCCTCGACCTGAGCCTCGATGGCGTGGAGCGGCGCTCCCTCGCCGACTTCACCGAGCAGGCGTACCTCAATTACTCCATGTACGTGATCATGGATCGCGCGCTGCCGCATATCGGCGATGGCTTGAAGCCGGTGCAGCGGCGCATCGTCTATGCCATGAGCGAGCTCGGCCTGAATGCCGACGCCAAGCACAAGAAGTCGGCGCGCACGGTCGGTGACGTGCTCGGCAAGTTCCATCCGCACGGCGACAGCGCCTGCTACGAGGCCATGGTGCTGATGGCGCAGCCGTTCAGCTATCGCTACACGCTGGTCGACGGTCAGGGCAACTGGGGTGCGCCGGACGATCCCAAGTCCTTCGCCGCCATGCGCTACACCGAGGCGCGCCTGTCACGCTATTCCGAGGTGCTGCTGTCCGAGCTGGGGCAGGGCACGGTGGACTGGGTACCGAACTTCGACGGCACCCTCGACGAACCGGCGACCCTGCCGGCGCGGCTGCCCAACCTGCTGCTCAACGGCACCACCGGCATCGCCGTGGGCATGGCCACCGACGTGCCGCCGCACAACCTGCGTGAAGTCGCCGCCGCCTGCGTGCGTCTGCTCGACGAGCCGAATGCCAGCGTCGAGCAGCTCTGCGAGCATGTGCAGGGGCCGGATTTCCCGACCGAGGCGGAGATCGTCACGCCGCGCGCGGACCTGCTGAAAATCTACGAAACCGGCCGCGGCTCCGTGCGCATGCGTGCCGTCTACCGGGTCGAAGACGGCGACGTGGTGGTCACCGCGCTGCCGCACCAGGTGTCCGGCTCCAAGGTGCTCGAGCAGATCGCCGGGCAGATGCAGGCCAAGAAGCTGCCGATGGTGGCCGACCTGCGTGATGAATCGGACCACGAAAACCCCTGCCGCATCGTCATCATCCCGCGCTCCAATCGGGTCGATGTCGAGGCGCTGATGCAGCACCTGTTCGCCACCACCGATCTGGAGTCCAGTTACCGGGTCAACACCAACGTCATCGGCCTCGATGGGCGTCCACAGGTGAAAAACCTGCGCACCCTGCTCAGCGAGTGGCTGACCTACCGCATCGGTACCGTGCGCCGTCGTCTGCAGTTCCGCCTGGACAAGGTCGAGAAGCGTCTGCACCTGTTGGAAGGCCTCTTGGTGGCGTTCCTCAATCTGGATGAGGTGATCCACATCATCCGGACCGAGGATCAGCCCAAGCCGGTGCTGATGGCGCGTTTCGAATTGTCCGAACTGCAGGCCGACTACATCCTCGATACCCGCCTGCGCCAGCTGGCGCGCCTGGAAGAGATGAAGATCCGCGGCGAGCAGGACGAGCTGGCCAAGGAACGCGAGAAACTGCTGGCGCTGCTGGGCAGCGAAAGCAAGCTGAAGAAGCTGGTGCGCAAGGAACTGATCGAGGACGCGGAAACCTACGGCGATGACCGTCGCTCGCCGATCGTCGAGCGTGCCGAGGCCCGTGCGCTGTCGGAAAACGAGCTGCTGCCGTCCGAGCCGGTCACCGTGGTGATCTCCGACAAGGGCTGGGCGCGCTGCGCCAAGGGCCACGATGTCGATGCCGGCGGACTGTCCTACAAGGCCGGGGATGGCTTCAAGGCGGCTGCGGCCGGGCGCTCGAATCAATATGCGGTGTTCATCGACTCCACTGGACGCAGCTATTCGCTGGCGGCGCACTCGTTGCCTTCGGCACGTGGCCAGGGCGAGCCGCTCACCGGCCGGCTGACCCCGCCGCCAGGCGCCAGCTTCGAATGCGTGCTGTTGCCCGACGACGAGGCGCTCTATGTGATCGCCTCGGATGCCGGCTATGGCTTTGTCGTCAAGGGCGAGGACCTGCAGGCCAAGAACAAGGCTGGCAAGGCACTGCTCTCGCTGCCGACCGGCGCCCGCGTCGTCGCCCCGCGCCCCCTGGCCAATCGCGAGGAGGACTGGCTGGCTGCCGTGACGACCGAAGGCCGTCTGCTGGTGTTCCCGGTGCGCGATCTGCCTCAGCTGGGCAAGGGCAAGGGCAACAAGATCATTGGCATTCCTGGCGAGCGGGTGGCCAGTCGCGAGGAGTATCTGGTCGATCTGGCGGTATTGCCCGCCGGCGCGACGTTGCTGTTGCAGGCCGGTAAGCGCACGCTGTCGCTCAAGGCCGAAGACCTCGAGCATTACAAGGGCGAGCGCGGGCGGCGCGGCAACAAGCTGCCACGCGGCTTCCAGCGTGTCGAAGGGCTGCAGGTTGAGGTCTGACCAGCGCATTGGCGCTGGAATCGACGGCCGCTTTCACGGAAGATAGCGGCCTTTCCAGCCTGCGGCATGTCGCCGGTGCTTTTCTTCCGCGTCGCTTATTCGTTTTCCGGCGCGCTACATATGCACGAGGCATTGCTGGCCGTAGGGCCGCAGGCGGCCAGAAGAATTTTGGTGTTATGACGGTAATGAAGAACTTGCTGCGTGTTCCGACTGTTTTGTTGCTGGCCAGCATTGGCTTGACTGGCTGCACCGGGCTCAAGCCGGCGCCGATGTATCGGCTCGACAGCGGTACGACCGAGGTGCCTGAAAGAACCGATGGAGCGTCCGTGCTGCTGGCGCCGGTGGCGTTGGCCGACTACCTGCAGCGCGATGCTCTGCTGCAGCGCCTGGCCGATGGCAGCCTGGCTGCCGATGATCAGCAGGCACGCTGGGCGGGCAGCCTGAAGGGTGATATCGAGCAGCTGTTGCTGCGTCAGCTGGCCTGGCGCCTAGACACCCAGAGCCTCGTGCTCGGCCCGGCTGAAGAGGGGTTCGCGGCGGAGGTACAGATCGAGCTGTCGATCTCGCGTCTGGATTCCGGTCCGCAGTACCCGGCGGTGCTCGAGGCGCAGTGGCGGCTCAGGGACAAGGCGGGCAAGCATCTGGGCACTCGCCTGGTGCGGCTGCAGGAGGAGCATCAGGGCACGGCAACAGACCAGGTACGTGCGCAGAGTCAGTTGCTTCAGCGACTGAGCGAGATGTTGGCGCAGGCGGTTGAGCCGACCCTAGTGGCGAAGATGGCGCCCAAGCCTGCGCCAGCCAAGCCGCCGGTCAAATCTGCCGAAGCGCCGGCACCGCGGATCCCGGCCGCCGAACCTATCCGCACCGACATGGAAGTGTTTCGCTTCTGACCCTGTTGCGGCGGCTGTTGCAGCCCGTGCTATGACAAAGCCCGGCCAGCGATCTGGTCGGGCTTTTTCGTTCTCTCGGGCTGGTTGCCTCTGCGGGCATGCTCGCCGCGCGACTCGCTTGAAAGCGATCGTATGGCTTGCGTCAGTGAATGCGGCTGCGTAGCTCGTGCATGCGCGTGAGCTGACGCTCCAGCAATGACGGGTACGGGTCGAGCAGGCGCTCGACGCAGCAGGCGCCTTCCGGGCTGGCGATGGGGCGGATGCGGGCACGTTGCTGGATCAGGCGGTCGTCGCTGATGCTGCGCTCGACCAGCAGCAGATTACGGCTGTGCAGCGACATCTCCAGTGCAGCCTGTGCCGCTTCGCTGAGCAGCAGGTCACCCTGGCCGAGATCGAACAGGTTGTCGCCCTGGGTCAGGCCCAGTTGCAGCTGCAGGGTGATACCACTGTCGGCGAGGTCGATCTGCAGGGCATGGCCAAGCGCGCGCATCAGCTCGCCGCAGCAGATGGCATGGGTGAGGTAATTCTGCTCGTCGTCCTGACTATGGAACAGCATCAGACTGCTGCCGTCGTTGAGCGTATGCAGCTCGGCCTGGTAGAGCGTCGCCGCCTGCTGGAGGCAATCACGGTAGCGTTGCAGCAGTTCGGTCAGGCGCTCGCGCGGCAGGCGGCGCAGCTGATCCTGATTGCCGAGCTGGATGGCCAGCACGGCGCTGCGCGTCGAGCGTGGCGCGGCCGTCGGCTGCGGAGCCCGGCTGGCGGGAGCGGGGCTGTCGAATGGCGGTTCGTCGTCCGCTATCTCCAGATCGTCGTCGCTGTTTGCCGACAGCCGCACCTGACGCTGCGGCTGGTCTTCGTCCAGGTCGGCCTCGAAGCGCTCGGGGCGAGACAGGCTCGGGCTGTCTTGGGCGGAGCGATCTGCGTCCTGCTCGAAATAGTCCTCGTCCAGTGCATCGCTGAGGTCAAGCTCCGGCTCTGGCTTCTCCGGTACCAGACGCGCCTGCAGTTGCCGGGCGAGATCGCCGATTTCGTCCTGCCGCCCGGCGCCCGGTGCCGGATCGTCCGGGTCGCGCAGCCAGAGGCGCATCTGCATCAGCGGCGTGGATAGCTGGCGGCCGAGGCGCATGCTCAGGGTCAGGGTCAGCGCCAGCAGAATCAGGCTGAGCAGGCCCATGCTTTGCAGGCTGATGGTCATCGGCTGCTGGAACTGCTGCATGTCGAGGCTGACACGCAGGTGCCCGGCGATCACCTCCTGAAAGCTGATCGGCGTCGAGTAGAGGCCATTGTCGTCCCCTAGCAAGCCCTGCTGTGGGCGCGTGCCGGACTCGGCCAGCACGCGATTGTCCACGCTGTAGATCGCCGCATGGGCGACCAGCGGGTTCTTCACCAGATTGCTCAGCAGCACGTTGAGGCTGAGGATGTCGTTGGCCACCAGCAGGTCGGTGGCCGACGCCGCCGTCTGTGTCACCAGACTCTGGCCGAGGGCATCGGCCTGCTGTTCCATGGCGTGCTTGAACTGCATGCCGATCACCCAGGCATAGATGATCAGCGCCAGCGCCACCAGCAGCAGCGTGTGGCTGGCGATACGCAGCACCAGTGGCACGCGATGCTGGCGCACTGCGCGGTAGAGCATGAGAAAGAAGTTGTCGGGCTTTACGGATGCGGGCCGGTTCACAGAGCGCGGCTCTTCTCGTCGGGAAATTGCCGAGCAGTATACGGAAAGCACGGTGGGCGCTGAAGGTCTGCAGCTATCAGCTGACGAATTGCGTGGGAGCGTCTAGCTAAAGAGGACGCGGCACGCAGGGCTTGCAGGCGAAGTCGTAGGACGCTGTCCTGGCGCACGGCGAGCTGATGTAGAATGCCGGCCTTCATTGCCTGTCATGGGAGCTGCGCCTTGCGCGAAATCGTCCTGATCAACATCACCGGTGAAGACCGTCCGGGCCTGACCGCGGCCATCACCGGCGTGCTCGCCCAGGGAGGCGTGAACATTCTCGACATCGGCCAGGCAGTGATCCATGACACCCTGTCGTTCGGCATCCTGATCGAGATACCCGACAATGAGCGTGCCTCGTCAGTGCTCAAGGACGTGCTGTTCATGGGCTACAAGCACGACCAGCAGGTGCGCTTCACGCCTGTCTCCGAGGCCGATTATCAGCACTGGGTGGCCGGCCAGGGCAAGGCTCGGCACATCGTCACGCTGCTGACTCGCAAGGTCACCGCCGAGCAGCTGCAGCGGGTCAGTTCGATCACCGCCAAGTATGGCCTCAACATCGATCACATCGATCGTCTGTCCGGACGCATGCCGCTGGACATGCCCGAAGAACAAGGTAAGGGCTGCATCGAGTTTTCGGTGCGTGGCGAGCCTGCCGACACCGCCGCATTGCGCGCCGAGTTTCTCAGCGTGGCTCAGGAGCTGAACGTCGACATCGCCTTCCAGCGCGACTCGGTCTACCGGCGCAACCGCCGCCTGGCCGTGTTCGACATGGATTCGACGCTGATCGAGGCTGAGGTCATCGACGAGCTGGCCAAGGCCGCTGGCGTCGGTGAACAGGTGTCCGAGATCACCGAGCGCGCCATGCGCGGCGAACTGGACTTTCGCGCCAGCTTCAAGGAGCGCCTGGCGCTGCTCGAGGGGCTGTCAGAGAACGTCCTCGCCGATATCGGCGCCAGCCTGCGGCTGACCGAGGGTGCCGAGGTGCTGTTCGCCGAGCTCAAGCGTCTGGGCTACAAGACCGCGATTCTGTCCGGCGGCTTCAGCTACTTCGCCAAGCAGCTGCAGGCCAAGCTGGGCATCGACTACGTATTCGCCAACGAATTGCAGATCGAGAATGGCAAAGTCACCGGCGTGGCGGTCGAGCCCATCGTCGATGCCCAGCGCAAGGCCGATCTGTTGCGTCAGCTGGCCGAGCAGGAAGGGTTGTGTCTGGAGCAGACCATTGCCGTTGGCGATGGCGCCAACGATCTGCCGATGCTCGGTCTGGCCGGCCTCGGCGTCGCCTTCCGCGCCAAGCCGCTGGTCAAGCAGTCGGCCAAGCAGGCGATCTCCACGCTGGGGCTGGACGGCATCCTCTATCTGCTGGGCTTCCGCGATCGCGAAGGCTCCGAGTGACGGCGACGGGCTGATACTGCGGCATCAGCCCGTCGCCGTCAGGCCTCAGGGCTTGATCGCTACCTTCAGCACCCCGTCGCGCTGGTTGGCGAAGAGATCGTAGGCGTCATTGATATCGGCCAGCGCATACTGATGGGTCACCAGCGGGCCGAGATCGACTCGCCCTGAAGCCACCACGTTGAGCAGCCGGCGCATGCGCTCCTTGCCGCCGGGGCAGAGCGAGGTGACGATCTTGTTGTCGCCCAGGCCGGCGTGGAAGGCGCCGAGCGGAATGGTCAGGTCACTGGAATAGACGCCGAGGCTGGACAGCGTGCCGCCCGGCTTGAGTACTCGCAACGCGCTCTCGAATGTCGATTGCAGGCCCAGCGCCTCGATGGAAGCGTCGACGCCGCGGCCGCCGGTCAGCTTGAGCACCTCGTCCACCACGTCGACATTGCGGAAGTTGAGCGTCACATCCGCACCCATCTTGCGCGCGATATCCAGCCGCGCATCGACGCCGTCCACTGCGATGATGGTGCCAGCGCCACGCAGTCTGGCTCCGGCAGTAGCACACAGGCCGATGGGGCCTTGGGCGAAGATCACCACGATGTCGCCGATCTTGATGTTGGCGGCCTCGGCGCCGGCGAACCCGGTGGACATGATGTCCGGACACATCAACACCTGCTCGTCGGTCAGGCCGTCCGGCACCGGCGCCAGGTTGGCCTGGGCGTCGGGCACCAGCACGTATTCGGCCTGGGTGCCGTCGATGGTGTTGCCGAAACGCCAGCCGCCCATGGGCTTGTAACCGTGGCACGAGCAGCCGCCATCCTGCGACGGCAGGCCGTCCTGGCAGGCGTAGGAGGTGAAGCTCGGGCAGATGGCGCCGGCGATCACGCGCTGGCCCTCCTGGTAGCCCCTGACATTGCTGCCCAGCTTTTCGATGACGCCCACCGGCTCGTGGCCAATGGTCAGTCCTGGGGCAACCGGGTACTCGCCCTTGAGAATGTGAACATCGGTGCCACAGATGGTTGTCGTGGTGATCCGCAACAGCGCATCGTTCGGGCCGATCTCGGGTATGGGTTTGTCCTGCAGTTCGATGCGCCCGGGTTCGACGAACACGGCGGCTTTCATCATGGCCATGGCACGACTCCTCCTGAAAGTGAAGACGTCCGGACACTCTAGCCCAACGTTGCGGCCAGCGGATGACCACGATCAACTCAGGGCGAGTTGGCAGGAGGAGTCTGTCTTGGCCGCTGGGCCAGCCGGGCTCACTCCTCGTCGGAGGAGAAGTCGTAGTCCATCGACTGGCTGGGGCCCTGCAGGTAATGCCCCTGGATATAGCTGACGCCGGCCTGCCAGAGCGTGGCGAGTACCGTGGCGCTTTCGACGAAAGGCACGATGCTCTGCTTGCGCTGCTCGTGCAGCTCGGCCAGCAGCGTCTTGAGCGCTTCCTGATTTTCCTGGCGGCTCAGATCCTGGGTATAGGAGCCGTCGACCTTGATGAACTCGGCATCCAGGTGCTTGAGCGTGTTGAAGGGGTTCAGCACGCAGCCGAACTGGGCCAGGGCAATTCGGCAACCGAGGCCGCTCAGGCCCTGTGCTAATGCCTTGGCTGGTTTGAGATAGGTGACGGCATCGGCTTCGCCGAACTCGAAGGCCAGTGAGTCGCCGGGCAGGCGCGAGGCCTTGAGTACGACGCCGAGCCAGGGCAGCAGACTGGCGTCCTGGATGCTGGCCGCGGACAGGTGCAGGAACAAGCGGGTGCTATGGCCCTTGGCGCGATGTTCGGCGAGCAGCTTGATGGAATTGAGAATGACCCAGCGGTCGATCTTGCTGGCCAGGCCGGCCTCGCTGGCGGCGCTGAGAAACTCGTTGGGCGGTACCTCCGCGCCTTGGGGGTCGAGCAGTCGCAGCAGGACTTCGTAATGCTCGAAGTTGTCGCCGCGCAGGCTGATGATCGGCTGGAACAGCAGCCGGAAGCTGTTGTTCTCCAGTGCCTGCTTGAGCATGGCGGCGATATCGCCGCGGTTCGCCGCGGCGGCCAGCTCGTCGGCGGGGTTATAGATCTTCAGCGCATTGCCGTCGCTCAGCTCATCGGCGCAGCGGTGCGCGCGCTCGATGGCGTCCTGGGCCTTGGCGGTCTTTTCGTCGAGGCCGGCGACACCGATGCTGAGGGTGACCTGCACCGTGCGCCCGCCTACATCGAGCAGATGCCCTTCGACCTTGCCAAGCAGCGCACGCAGTTCCGCTTCGGCCTGCTGCGGTATGACGCCGGGTTGCAGCACGGTGAACACATCATCGGCGAAGCGCGCCAGCTGGGTGTCGCTCGGGAAGTGCCCGCGCAGCAGGGTGGCCAGCTGGCTGAGCAGCTGGTCGGAGTCGGTCAGGCCGATATCGGCCTGCAATGCAGCGAAACGGTCGATGCGGATGTATGCCAGGGTCGCGCTCTGGCCTGCGTTGACCGCGCGCTCGACCGCGGTATCCATGACTTCGACAAAGCTGTTGCGGTTGAGCAGGCCGGTCACTGGATCCTGGCTGCTGATCTCGCGGAGCTTCTGCAGTTCGGCGCTGTCGCTCTCGGCGCGGATCACCACCTGGATGCAAGGCTCGCCGTCATAGGCGGCTGGCGAGAAGCTCATGCGCATCTTCAGCGCTTCGCCGTCGGCGCGAACCCCGCCGCAGGCCAATTCGGCGCTGCCTTCGAGGGTCTGGTAGTTTTTCAGGAAGGTCTTGAACCGGCTCTGGTCGGCACCGCCGATCAGGTCGATCATCGGCATGCCTTCCAGATCCTCGACGTCGTCGTAGCCGAACAGCTCGAGGTAGGCACGGTTGGCATAGATATGCATGCCGTCGTGAACGTAGGCGATGGCGTCGACGGAGCTGTCGAGCAGCAGCTGGCAACGTTTCTCCGCCTCGCGCAGCGCGACTTCGGCCGAGCGTCGGGCGCGTCGCTCCTCGAGGTTGGCCAGTTCGCGGTTGGCTACCAGCAGCAGCCATTCATCCTCGCCCTGTGGCAACGCGTCCTGGGCGCCGAGCATCAGCGCATCGGTGATCGCTTCGGCGTCGTTGCCGGCGGTCAGCTGGATGATCGGGATGTCCTTGGCTTGCCGGCGAATAGCGCTGATCGCCTCGCTGGGGTCGAGATTCTCGCTCTGCGGCGCACTGATCAGCAGATCCCAGATTTGTGTCAGGGCTTCGGCCAGATCGTCGCTGGAGGTGAGTCGATGCACCCGGGTCGCCTGTCCGGCATTGCGGAAGAGGCTGACCAGGCGCTCGGCTTCGTTCTGCGAGTCTTCAAGAATCAGCAGGCGGATGGTTTTCTTTTGCAGGGCCATGGCAACAGCTTAAGTGCGCGCCGGTGCGGCGCGGGCAGGCAAGAATGCGAGAATCGGCAATCTACAGCGACTTCCAGAGTGAGTCAAAATCTTCATCCCCGCCGCTCGTGTGGGCTTTCCAGCCTGTGAACGAGGTCTCTCGCTCCGGTGCCAGCTGGCCAAGTGAGCGATACTCGAACTGGTTGTAGTTTCCGCTGCTGCCACGGCGTCGGTGCAGAATGGCGCGCTGTTCCTCGCCGTTGTGATTGATCAGGACCTTGTGCCCCTCCTGGAAGGGCAGGCGTGGCGCAATCAGCATCGCTGGCTGGGAGATGGCGCCGATCTCGGGCAACAGCAGGGCACGAAGGTACTCGCTGCCCTGATCGACCTTGCGCAGCAGGCGCAGGCCGCAGGGTTGGGCCTGCGGTGCGATCAGCTGGACCCCCATCTGCGTGACGCCCCCGCGGACTTGGCGAATCCAGCGCACCACGGCGATGCTCCAGCTCTGCCCGTCACCTTCGCGCAGCCCCAGCAACTCGCCAGTCTGCAGCAGGCCGGGGACTTCGCCTTCCCAGGCCAGGCAGTAGCCGCCCGGGCTGTGATCGACCAGCTGGACCTGATGAATCGGGTGGCTTTCGCATGTTGTCGATCTGCTTGTCGGGACCGGATCGGTGTTGTTTGCGCGAGCCGCTAGAGTGGGAGTGGCGCGTACGCGGGTAGGGCTGATGAACTCGATATGATCCTGGTCCGGCGGCAGCTCGGTAGCGGTGCTCTGGGCGTCGAAAGCGCTGGCCCAGACATCTGTTGCGCCATTGTGCAGCTTGAATACCGCGCGGTTCGATGCGTCGGGCTGCTCCAGCACCTCATTGAAGGATCGTTGGCCGGCTAGCTGAAAATGCAGCGCGGTCATGCCGATGCACAGGCTGAGTACACCCTGTGCCGGGGTGCGCTGGAAGGTGCGTTCGGAAATCGCGCCCCAGGCCGAGCTCAGATGGCGCAGCAGATCGTCATCGAGACCGTTGGCCGCCGGGAGGTTGGTCAGCTGGCGGTTTTCCGCAGCCAGGCGCAGGTGTTCCTCGATCAGGTCGACCAGTGGACGGGTATCGATACCGAGCAGATGCAGCTGTTGTGCATCTGGCAACAACGAGCGATAGCGTGGTGGGCCGTCTACCGTCGGGGAAAACAGGAACAGGCTGCTGGCCAGGCTGCCGGCCTGGATCAATGGCAGCGCGCTCCAGGCTTCGAGCGCCGCGGCCAGCTTGATGATGTTTTGCTGACGCATCTGGTTGCAGCGCGCACAGCCGAGCAGCAGCGCGGCGATATAGCTCTGCTCGGTGCTCAGGCCGGGGCCGTGCTGCGCCAGCGGATCGCGGACCAGGAGACGCTCGACGCCGTGTTCGACCGCCAATTGATAGAGCTGATGCATCTCCAGCCAGAGACCGGGTGCGGGCGGCCCGTAGAGTTGAGTCGAGCGCACGAGCAGCGCGCCCAGGCTGTGAACGGCACGCTGCAGTGCGACGGAAAACAGCTGGTGGCGGTCGCGGTTGGGTTGGGAGACCACGCGAACGACGATCAGCTTGTAGCCGACCGCCAGGTGGTTCTGCAGTGCCTGGCAAAGGCCGGCGACCTTGCGCGGGCGCTCGGCCAGCACGATTGGCTGGTTGACGTAGTGCTTTTCCAGCTGCCGGCAAACGAAGTGCACGTCCGGGCGCAGCAGCTCGAGTATCTGCAGCCTGGTTTCGGACCCAATGCGAAGCTGGTTGAGCTCGATCAGGGCCTGATACAGCTGACGTGCGGTCTCACCGATGTTGGCTTTGGGCAGCCCGGCGAGCCAGGCGGATACGCCGCGCACGCTGGCATCGCAGAAGGACAGGCTCTGCCGAGTCGGTGCGGGTGCGCGCAACAGCAGATGATGGCTCTGTCTATCCAACGATGGCTCCGCAGCGATTTAAGGCATGAGTAATGAGAACTCTATCAATATCTGCCGCAGCGGGCAGAACTGAATAATGGCCTGGTGATATTAGCCGACATTCGGTAGCAGCTGCCGGCCGAACGTCGGCTGAGGCCGTTAGAGCTGGTCGAGCGGCTCGGCGACCACTGCGCTCGATTCCGCCTGCCCCAGGGCCTGGCCCATGCACACGGGACTTAGCGGGCCGAGCTGCTCGGCCCAGCGGACACGGTCCGGACCGAACAGCAGGATGACGGTCGAACCAAGCTTGAAGCGCCCCATTTCCGTACCCTTTTCCAGGTGGATCGGCGCGCGCGCGGCTTCGTCGTAACGGAAGGTCCGGAGGCTGCGCTTGGGCGGCGTGACCAGTCCGGCCCAGACCGTTTCGATGCTGGCAACGATCATCGCGCCGACCAGCACCATCGCCATCGGCCCATGCTCGGTATCGAACAGGCAGACCACCCGCTCGTTGCGCGCGAACAGCTCCGGTACCCCCTGGGCGGTAACGGTGTTCACGGAGAAAATCCGTCCCGGTACATAGACCATCTCGCGCAGCGTGCCGCTGACCGGCATATGCACACGGTGATAATCCTTGGGCGACAGGTACACGGTAGCGAATGCGCCGCCCATGAACGGCGCCGCGCGCTCATGATCGCCGCCGAGCAACTCCATGGCGCTGAAGCTGTGCCCCTTGGCCTGGAAGATGCGCCCCTGCTCGATGCGGCCTAGCTGGCTGATGGCCCCGTCGCAGGGGTTGAGGATGGCGCCAGGCGTGGTGTCCAGCGGGCGCGCGTCGTCTTTCAACGCGCGGGTGAAAAAGGCGTTGAAATGTTCGTAGGCCGTAGGTTCTTCCGTCTGGGCCTCGCGCATGTCGACCTGGAAATGGCGGACGAACCACTTGATGAAGGTGTTCTTCACCCAGGGCAGCCGGCATTCGGCCAGGCAGCCGGCCAGTCGTGAGATCAGGTGATGCGGCAGCAGATACTGGCTGGCGACGAACAGGCGTTCTTTCATGTTGGTCCTTTTCATTGCTGCACCGGGGTGTCAGGCAGGTTGCCCCATTCGGCCCAGGAGCCGGCGTAGCCTTTGACGCGCGGATAGCCCAGCGCCTTGGCTATCAGGTAGGTGAGGCCTGAGCGATGGTGGGTTTGACAATGGGTGATGATTTCCTTCTCCGGCACGATCCCGAGTGCCCGCAGGTGCTCGGCGATGTCCTCGCGGATGCGCAGCGAACGTGCTGGGTCCATGGCGGCGGTCCACTCGAAGTTGACCGCCCCGGGGATGTGGCCACCGCGGGCGGCGAACAGCTTTTCGCCGCGGTATTCAGCCGGTGAGCGAGCGTCCCATATAGCCAGATCGTCCGCGCCGAGGCGGCTCTCGATGTAGGTGCGGGTGGCGGTGGGTGCTTCGTCGAGCGTCAGGCTCGGGTGGCCGGCGGCGGCCGCGGGTACCTGCTGGGTGAGTGACCGACCCTCGGCCAGCCAAGCGTGCAGGCCGCCGTTGAGGTAGTGGTAGTGGTGATGGCCGATCACATCCAGCAGCCAGACGAAGCGCCCGGCCCAGCCGCCGCCCTCGTCGTCGTAGACCACATAGACCGCGTCGGGGCGATGTCCCAGTGCGCCGAACAGCTGCTGCAGCTGCGCGATGTCGGGAAGCAGGCCGGGCGCTGGCGGTTGGCCGAGCTGGGTCTGCTTGGGGTCGACGAAGCGAGCACCCAGCAGATGGCCTTCGGCATAGCGAGCGGCGCTCGTCAGATCGACCAAAATCAGTTCCGGCGCATCGAGGCGAGCGGCCAGATCGGCAGGCTCGATCACCAGCGGCAGGTGGGAAAAGACGGACACGGCGGGCCTCGACTCAGTCATGGAAGGGACGAAGTCTAGCGAAAAAGATCAGCCCCCGCGCCTGCTGAAGTTGCTCAGTGCGCGCTCGATGCACTGGGATGTTTTAACGAATGTTTGCAGTACCGCGTCCGACATGGGCGCGCCGTTCTGATCGGCAACGATGAGCATCAGCACTCGCCCGTCGACTCCCAGCGAGCGCAACAGCAGGTGCTCGCCGGCGAACAGTTTCTTGAGCGTGCCGGGCAGGAGGGCCGAGAACTGCGCCATGTTGGATGGTTGCAGTCGCAGCTGGGCAGGTTTTTCCAGCAGGCGCCGAACAATCTGGCTCTGCTCCGGAGCGAGCGTCAGGCGCGCGGCATCGGCAGGCAGGCCGTTGCCCTGCTGGCTGAGCAGGCGATTCTGCTTGCGGTCGACCAGCATCACCAGTGAGCGCTGAAGGCCGGCGCAGTTCAGTGCGCGGCTGGCTGTGGCAGTCAGTTGCAGGATGTTGCTGAACGGTGAGGGATCGCCCAGCAGGCGGCGACATTGGTCGCGCCACTCTGCCAGGTCGGCCGCGCTCGGGGTCGGTGCTTCGCGCAGGGTCTGGAAGCGGCTGCCGGTTGGCCACAGCAGGCCCTGGGCCGGGTGCCAGAGGTCGGTCGGGCCGAACTCGCGGGCACTGATGACCGCTTGCTGGTGCACCATTTGTTGCATCTCGTCCAGTGGCACCTGCAGGTACAGTCCGGCCAGCCGCTGCCAGCGCAGGCTGTGCACGCCGCTCCAGCTGTGGTGTGCCGATAGCGCCAAGCCGTTGGCCAGCACGATGGTGTTGCTCGGCAATGTAAGCCAGCGGCGTAGCTCGGGGTCGGCGTCGAGCATCTGCTGCTGGTGCAGCGGGTGTTCGTTGTCGTGGGCGATATGTAGGGCCCTGATCAGCCGGCGCCGATCGGCACCGAGCAGGCGATAGCCCTGAGCGATCCAGTCGGGTAGACGCCAATGCTCGGCAAGCCTGAGGCACAGCTCCAGCAGGGAAACGCCGAGCAGTTCGCGCTCGACGCGGCTGGCTGGTTCGCCCTTGACCAATACCCGCTGTTCCCAGCTTTCCAGCAGATGCGGATAGGTGCCGATCAGTGCCCAGGCCGGCGCCAGAAACAGCAGGCTGCCCCAGTGGATGTCCTGCCACAGCCGGGCCAGGCGGGCGGCGAACAGCCCGTTGGCCTGCTGGCTGGCATGGCGACTGATCAGCACCAGTTGCCGCAGCGGTCGCGGCATGTCGGCCGCCTCCATCGCCGGAATGCGCGCCAGCAATGCTTCGGCGCGCTGCACGCCGATGCGGCTGAGTGCGACCTCCAGGCTTTCGGCCGGCTGGCCATCGCCGATGCCGCGGTTGGCCTCCTGAATGAAGCGCAGCGCCAGCACCGGGCTGTCCTGGATGAGCTCGGCGATCTGCCGCATCGACTTGCTGCTGTCGCGCAACGCCAGGCGAACCCGTTCATGAACGGCAGCAAAGGCAGGCAGGGGAGCATCGTCGAGTGCCTTGATCCAGGCGGGCAGGGTGCGTGGTAGCGGGGGCGTGGTGGTCATGGCCGAACTAGCTTTTCATCGGGATGGCCTTTAGTCTGGCGCAAAAGTTCCGATAACCAGAACAATTCTTCCAACATTCCTTTTGCAAGGTCGTCTGGTAACGACTCGGGGCGCTGTTTTGCCCTGATCCGGACGGCTCGTAACCAGGTTTCAGACGTACCTCCTATGGTCAAGATAATCGGCATCATCGTGGTGTTCGCCAGTGTGCTGGGCGGATTCGTGCTTTCGGGCGGCAAGATCGGCGCACTGATCCATCCATTCGAGGTGATGATCATTGGCGGCGCCGCCCTGGGCGGCTTCCTGCAGGCCAACCCCGGCAGTACCACCAAGATCGTTTTCAAGAAGTCGCTGAAGATGTTCAGCACGCGCTTCACCCATACCTATTATCTGGAAGTGCTCAGCCTGCTCTATTCGATCCTGAACAAGAGCCGCCGCGAGGGCATGATGGCCATCGAGGCCGATCTTGAGGATCCGGCTGCCAGTCCATTGTTCAGCAAGTACCCCGGCTTCCTGCAGGACGAGCGGATGACCGCCTTCACCTGCGATTATCTGCGCATCATGTCCTCCGGCAACATGGCGCCGCACGAACTCGAAGGCTTGTTCGACATGGAGCTCAACAGCCTGAAGGAAGAACTCGAGCACCCATCTCACGCCGTCAGCAAGGTCGCTGATGGTTTGCCGGCGATGGGTATCGTCGCGGCGGTACTGGGTATCGTGATCACCATGTCGATCCTCGCCGAGGCGGATAACGCCATGATCGGCTACAAGGTCGGCTCGGCACTGGTCGGTACCTTCCTTGGCATTCTTGCTTCCTACGGATTCTTTGGGCCGCTGGCCGCGGCGTTGGAGCACGACGCCAAGGAAGAGCTCAACGTCTACGAGGCAATCAAGGCGACATTGGTCGCCTCGGCCTCGGGTATGCCGCCGACGCTGGCCGTCGAGTTCGGCCGCAAGGTTCTCTATCCGGCGCACCGCCCGAGCTTCGCCGAGCTCGAGCAAGCCATGCGTGGCAGCTAAAGGTTCGCCATGGACAATACCCAACCGATCATCGTCAAGCGGGTCAATAAGGTCGCGGGCGGTCATCACGGTGGCGCCTGGAAGATCGCTTTCGCCGACTTCGCCACGGCGATGATGGCGTTCTTCCTGGTGATGTGGCTGATGAGTTCAGCCACGCCGGAACAGAAGAAGCTCATCTCCGGCTACTTTCAGGACCCCATCGGGTTCACCGAAAGCGCCAGCCCGCATGTGATCGACCTGGGCGGCACGCCGACGCCGTCACCGGATCGCACCCTCAACCCCGAGCTGGAGCCGGCGCAGAGCGAGGCGCAGATCGACGCGCAGCAGGCCGAGACCTTCGCCGAGCAGATCGAGCGCGAGCGGCTGGAGCTGCTGCTTCAGGAACTGCAGAACAAGGTTGACGAGAACCCCGAACTGCAGAAGTTCAAGGATCAGATCCTCTTCGAGATTACCCAGGACGGTTTGCGCATCCAGATCATGGATGCCGAGAACCGGCCGATGTTCGCCCTCGGCAGTGCCCAGCTGCAGCCTTACTTCGAGGACATCCTGCTGGCGCTGGTGGACACCATCGCCGCCGTGCCGAACAAGATCAGCATCAGCGGACACACCGACGCCAAGCCGTTTTCCGGGCGCGGCGATTTCGGCAACTGGGAGCTATCGGCCAGCCGCGCCAATGCCGCGCGCCGCACGCTCGTAGCAGGTGGGTATCCCGAGGAGCAGATTGCGCGGGTGGTGGGCTATGCCTCATCGGCACTGTTCGATCGCAAGGATCCGTTCAACCCGGTGAACCGTCGCATCGACATCCTGGTGCTGACGAAGAAAGCGCAGCGTTCGATCGAGGGCGAGCAGCCCGGCGCGCAGCCCGACGATGAGGGCGGTGCGGCGCCTGCCCAGTCTTCGCCCGGCGCGACGGCACCCGTCGAGGAGCCGTTGCAGCCCGAACAGCTGCGCGAGCGGTTGAATATCTTCGAAGACGGAGTGCTGAAGTTCAGCGAGCCCGGTGCGCGCTGATCAGCCCGTTTATCAGTAGTCCGATTCCGGCAGGCTGCTGAGAATATGTCGATAGCTGGCCATGCGCTGCGGCTGGATACGCCCCTCCTCCAGTGCCTTGAGCAGCGCGCAGTCCGGTTCGCGATCGTGCTTGCAGTCGCGGAAACGGCAGTGCCCGAGTAGATCCTGGAATTCGATGAAGCCTGCCTCCACATCGGCGCGGCTGACGTGGCCGAGGCCGAATTCGCGAATGCCGGGTGAGTCGATCAGCTCGCCGCCGCCGGGGAAGTGGAACAGCCGCGCGGTGGTGGTGGTATGCGTACCCTTGCCGGTCATTTCCGACAGCGCGCCGACACGGGTATCGACGCCCGGCAGCAGGCTGTTGACCAGCGACGACTTGCCAACTCCGGACTGCCCGACGAACACGCTGACGTGACCGTCGAGGCGCGCCTTCAGCTCGTCCATGCCGGCGCCGCCATGGGCCGAGACCTCCAGCAGCGGATAATCCAGCTGGCGATACACGTCCAGCAGGCGGTTCAGTGCTGCCTCGTTCTGCTCGTCGATCAGGTCGGCCTTGTTTAGCAGCAGCAGCGGCGCGATGCCAGCGTGCTCGGCTGCGATCAGATAGCGATCGATCAGATTGGCGTGCGGCTCGGGGAGCGGTGCGAAGACGATGACGATCAGGTCGACATTGGCCGCCACCGGCTTGAGCTGGCCACGCATGTCCGGCCGGCACAGCTCCGAATGTCGCGGCAGCTGCGCGACGATGACGCCGATGCCCTGGTTGCCCGGGCGCCAGACCACGCGGTCGCCGGTGACCAGTGCCGGCAGGTTGGCCCGCAGGTGACAGCGGAACACCTGGCCGCTGTGTTCGCCCTCCAGTGCCTCGACCTCGACCTGTACGCCGAAATGCGCGATGACCAGCCCGGTCTGTTCCGGGCCGAGGTCGCCGCCTTCCAGCTCCTCGAGGGCACGGCTCTCACGGCGTGCGGCACGGGCGGCGCGCTCTTCCTGGATCTTCTCGATGCGCCAGCTCTGCCGGCGGTTGAGTTGGCGTTTGGCCATGGGTGGGGGTTGTCTCGCAGTTTTGGTGGGCGAGTCTAGCATGCCGGCTGGCTGCGGCCTGTATGGCGCGTCGGCAGACGGTTAGACTGACCGGCCCTGGTTCGACGATCGCTGATCATGTCCGCCACCACGCTTACCCGCTTGCCTGTTCTGCGCGCGCTGCTGGCCCAGTTGCTGGCGCTGTTACTCGTCTGGCTACTGGCGTTCGGCTTGGCCTGGGGCTTTGCCGTGCGCCCGGGGCTGCTCCCCACCGCGCTCGCGCAGGGCGCTCTGGCCGCACTGATCGGGGCGCGACTCGGCCTGTCGGTCTGGTGGCTGCCGATCAACCTGCTCTTCGTGCCTGGTCTGCTGCTGTCCGGCGACCTGAATGTGCCGGCATGGGCGCCGCTGAGCGGCCTCGCGCTGCTCTTGCTGCTCAACTGGAACGCCTTCGGTGAGCGGGTGCCGCTCTACCTGACCGGCTCGCAGACCGAGCGCCGGTTGCGGGCGCGGCTGGCGGTGCTGCCGAACGATTTTCGTCTGATCGATCTGGGCAGTGGGCTGGCCGGTACCCTGGTGCGGCTGGCACGGGCATATCCGGCGGCGCGCTTCGTCGGAGTGGAAACCGCACCGCTGACCTTCGTCCTGTCCTGGCTGCGCTGTCTGTCACGGCGCAACTGCCAGGTCCAGCCGCTCAGCCTGTGGCGCGTCGATCTCGGCGAGTACGATGTTGTCTACTGCTTCCTTTCACCCGCGCCCATGGCGGCGCTGTGGGAAAAGGCGCAAGCGGAAATGCGCCCCGGCGCGATGCTGATCAGCAACAGTTTCGCGGTTCCCGGTGTCGAGCCGGCTGAAGTGCTGCCGATCGGCGACTGGCGCGGCTCACGCTTGCTGATCTGGTACCCGGCCGGCCCACCTGACGGCGCCGGCGCGAGCGGCTAAACTGCGCCGCACAGCCAAGGAGCCCCTCATGCAGAACCCGCAGAACCTGATCTGGATCGACCTGGAAATGACCGGTCTGGATCCGGACAACGACGTCATCATCGAGATGGCCACCATCGTCACCGACAGCCAGCTCAACGTGCTGGCCGAGGGACCGGTCATCGCCGTGCACCAGAGCGACGAAGTCCTCGCCGGCATGGATGAGTGGAACACCCGCCAGCACGGCGGTTCGGGGCTGACCCAGCGTGTGCGCGAGAGCCGGATTTCCACGGCGGAGGCCGAGCGCATGACCCTGGAGTTCCTCGAGCAGTGGGTGCCCAAGGGCAAGTCGCCGATCTGTGGCAACAGCATCTGCCAGGACCGTCGTTTCCTCTACCGACAGATGCCGACGCTGGAAGCCTATTTCCACTACCGCAACCTGGATGTCTCGACGCTCAAGGAGCTGGCGGCACGCTGGGCGCCACAAATCATGGAAGGTTTCAAGAAGGGTGGTACTCACCTGGCGCTGGACGACATCCGCGATTCCATCGCCGAGCTGCGGCATTACCGCGAGCACTTCATCAAGGTTTGAGCGGCCACTAAGGCTCGCGCAGGTTCGCAGGGTGGATCGCGCGGCACCGATCCGCCCGGCCGGGCGAGCCGGAAGTAAACAGCGACATCCACGCTACGCCTGCGAGCCGGCAGCAAGCCGGCCCTCGCGACGATCACGGCCAGAAGTCCGGCCGAAAGTTACTTGCCCAATTTGCGCAGTTCGTCCGACTCGACGATGCGCAGGCCGTCGCCTTCTTCCAGCGCCAGGCGCCAGAGCGCTCGCGCCAGCGTGCAGGCCTCGATTCCGTGGTACTTGCCTGGAAGCAGCTGCGACAGCGGCGCGGCGATGCGCTCGCTCAGGCGCGACTCCAGGCGTGGGCCGATGAGTTGCGAAGGGCGCGCGATGGTCAGTTGCGGCCAGTCCTGCTGCTGTAGTGCGGCCTCGGTCTCGCCCTTTACCTTGAGATAGAAGATCGAGCTGTCCGTGCTGGCGCCCAGTGAGCTGATCACCAGCAGATGGCGGGCGCCCATTTCCTTGGCGCGGCGGGCGAATGCCAGCACCAGGTCATGATCAATGGCACGGAAGGCTTCCTGGGTGCCGGCCTGCTTGAGTGTGCTGCCCAGGCAGCAGAAGGCCGTGTCGATTGCGCCGCTCAGAGTTGGCAGCACTGTTAGCAGCTCGCCGACCGGGTTTTCCAGGCGTGGGTGCGCGGCCAGCGGCTTGCGCGTCGGCGCCAGCACGCGTTCTACGGTGGGTTCGTTGAGCAGTCGATCGAGCAGGTGCTCGCCAGTGAGTCCGGTGGCGCCGGCAAGCAGAATGCGCTGTGGCGTCAAATACATGGTTGTGCTCCTGTGGCGATCATTGGGCGGCACGTCGTTGCTGCAGTTCCTGCCAGCGCTGGACGACCGGTTCCGGTGCCCATAATTGCGGTTCCGATGCCTGATAGTCGTCGGCCTGCTCGCGTTCGGCAACCTTTGCCGCCGCCAGCGTGAAGGCCTGCACGATATCGTCGGTTTCCTGCAATGCTTCGGCGAACAGCGCGCGGCCGAAGTAGGTAAAGTCGCTCTGCTCGGAGCAGCCGAACGACACCCGGTCGGCACGCGCGGCAGTCATGATCAGCGTCTGCTGGTTCTTCAGCGGCTCGATGAAACCACCGGAGTAGCAGGCGGATATCACCACCACCGCCTTGCGCCCGGCCAGCGGCGTGAGCAGCCCGGCAAGGTCGTCGGCGGGCAAGTCGTCCAGGCTCAGACGCGGCTGGCTCAACACCAGTTCGTGCTCGGCCGAGCCGTGGCTGGTGAAGTAGAGGAAGATCAGGTCTTCCTCGCCGCTGCGCTCGGCCAGGGCACGGATGGCCCGCGCCAGGTTCTCCCGGGTCGCCAGCGGGCGGTCGGCCAGGTGGTCGCGATGGTTGACCAGGCTGAGCTGGCCCCGGGCCTCGAAGCGCTCGGCGAGCAGCCGCTGCACGTAATCCGCTTCGCGCATGAACACGCTCTGGCGACCGTCGCCGGCGAACGTCAGCGTATAGAGTTCGGTCGCCGGGGTGGATGGCGGCAGTGCCTCGATGGCGCTGTCGAGCAGGTCACCCTGCTCCAGCAGGGCGATCTCCAACGGATCGGGCAGGGCGTGGCCCTGTTCGTCGCGGATGCGCCGGCCGTTGTGCCAGGTGCCGCGAAGTTCGCGGCCTACGGCATCGGTCAGCGCACCCTCGCCGGCGAAGCGTCCCTGGCGGAAGCCGCCGGTGTAGAAGCTGCCATCGGCACGGTCGAGCCGGCCCTGGCCGTGGTAGCGCCAGCCGCGGAACTGGCCGACGTAACGGCTGCCATCGCTGGCGAGGTGGCTGCCGGTGCCACTCAGTTCGCCATGGACGAAGGTACCGCTCCAGACGTTGCCGTCGCTGTCCTCGTAGCGGCCCTGGCCATGGAACTGGTCATTCTCGAACTGGCCGCTGTAGCGTTCGCCCTGGCCGGTTACGTAGCTGCCTTCGCCGTTCAGGCTGCCGGCGCTGAAATCGCCGCTGAGCTGGCCATCGACGTCGCTGCGGGTGCCAGGACCATCCGGCTGGCCTTGGCTGAACTGGCCCTGATGGACGTAGCCATCGGCATACTCGAGCTTGCCCTGGCCGTGGTAGAGGTTATTGCGGAACTCGCCTTCGTAGACCGTGCCGTCCTGGCTGAAACGGCCGTGGCCGTGCATGCGACCGGCCTGGAATTCGCCTTCGTAGACGCCGCCCTCGGCGTAGCTGAAGCGGCCGAGGCCGTCGAACAGGCCATGCTTGAACTCGCCCTCGTAGCGATCGCCGGTGGCGCCGTTCCAGGTACCGAAGCCATGCCACTGGCCGTCCTTGAACTCGCCGAAGTAGTAGCTGCCGTTCGGGTAATCGATACGTCCGCTGCCCTGCAGCAGGCCGTCGACGATCTCGCCGCGGTAGCGGCCGCCGTCCGGCAGCACTCCATCGGCAGGGGTTAGAGGCTCGCCCTCGCCGCAGGCGGTGAGCAGACCGAGTAACAGGAAGGGAAGAAGACGCAGCATGCGGACATCCGCTCAGGCAGGACGTCCGCAGTATGCCGCAAACCGGGCGGGCTGCGACAATCGCGCAGGGTTGCCGCTCAGAGGACGCACAGAGCCAGGGTTTCGGCGATGTAGGCCGGTTTCTCCGAGCCTTCGATCTCCATCACCGCGCGCGCCTTGAGCAGCCACTGACCGGGATTCTTCTCGTGGGCATCGATCAGCGTCAGCCCCAGCCGCACCCGCGAGCCGACGCGTACCGGCTGGATGAAGCGCAGGCTGTCCAGGCCATAGTTGACGCCCATCCGCGTGCCCTCCGGAACCACCATCAGGTCACCGGAGAGCATCGGCAGCAGCGACAGTGAGAGGAAGCCGTGGGCGATGGTGCCGCCGAATGGGGTCTGCGCGGCCTTCTCGGCGTCGACATGGATGAACTGGTGGTCACCGGTGCAGTCGGCAAACTGATCGACACGCTGCTGGTCGATGGTCAGCCAGTCGGAGTGACCGAGTTCCTTGCCGATGAAGTCCTTCAGTTGTGCGACGGGTACCTGTGGCATGAATCCTCCGGGTTGTTCTTGTGATTGCAGGATGAGCGGCCAGGGGCAGTGGGCGACTGCACCGGGGCTAGATCAGCACGTGCGCCAGCCACTGCAAACCAGCATCGGCAGCGCGAATGGCCCGTCATAGCGCCGCGCAGGCAGCTGGCAGCATTGGCCCTTATACTGTCCGCATTTTGCAGGAGGCTCCCATGCTGCTCAGAGGCCTGACCTGGCTGGTCGCATTCCAGCTGCTTGGCACCGTGCTGAACGTGCTGTTTCTGCCCATGCTGCCAGGCCCGATCATTGGGATGGTGCTGTTGTTCGCTGGTCTGCTGGCGCGTGGCAGGGCAAGCGAATCGCTTCAGCTGGCGGCGAGTAGCCTGCTGCGCTATCTGCCGCTTCTGCTGGTGCCCCCGGCAGTGGGTGTGATGGCCTATACCGAGGCGATCCTGGACGATTTCTGGGCCATCATCGGCGTGCTGGTGATTTCGCTGGTGATCTCGCTGGTCTTCACCGGTTGGCTGATGCAGGCGCTGATCCGGCGCAAGCAGCGCCGTCAGGAGGGGGCATGATCGAGTTGCATTGGTATGCGGCCTGGCAGGCGCTGATCCACCATCCGCTGTTCGGCGTGGGCATCACCCTGGCGGCGTTCCAGCTGGCATTTGCCGCCTACGAGAAGACTCGCTGGGTGTTTCTACAGCCGGTGCTGGTGTCGATGGCGCTGGTGGTCGGCATCCTCTTGGCATGCGGTATCGCCTACGAGGAGTACCGCATCAGCGCCCAGTGGCTGACCATCCTGCTGGGGCCGGCCACCGTGGCCCTGGCCGTGCCGCTTTACCTCAACCTGCGGCGCATCCGCGAGCTGTTCGGGCCGATCGTGGTCACCCTGCTGGTCGCCGGCATATTCGCCACGGCGCTGGGCATGGCCCTGGCCTGGGCGTTCGGCGCCGACGAGATGATCCTCATGACCCTTGCGCCGAAATCCGTGACCTCGCCGATCGCCATGCTGGTTGCCGAACAGATCGGTGGCGTGGTGGCCCTGGCCGCGGTGTTCGTGATGATCACCGGTGTGCTCGGCGCGATTATCGGTCCGGAACTGTTGCGCCGGTTTGGCGTTCAGCATCCTGCAGCCCGCGGCATCGCGCTGGGGCTGACCGCTCACGCCGTGGGCACGGCGCAGGCGCTGCAGGAAAGCGACGAGTGCGGTGCTTTCGCGGCGCTGGCCATGAGTCTGATGGGGGTGCTGACCGCGGTGCTGTTGCCGCTGGTGGTCGCCCTGCTGCTGTGATGGAGTCCGCATGAGATTGCCGCTGTTCCCGCTGGATACCGTGCTGTTTCCCGGTTGTGCGCTCGAATTACAGATATTCGAGGCGCGCTATCTGGACATGGTCAGCCAGTGCTTAAAGGCTGGTCATGGCTTTGGCGTGGTGCACATTCTGGATGGTCGTGAAGTCGGCGCGGCGCCAACGGCCTTCGCCAGCATCGGCTGCGAGGCGCATATTCGGGACTGGCAGCAGTTGTCCAATGGCCTGTTGGGCATACGCGTGGAAGGCGGGCGACGCTTCGATGTTCAGTCGTCCGAAGTGCAGGACGACCAGCTGACCGTCGCCCAGATCGCCTGGCGCGCTGAGCCCGCCCTGCAACCGCTGAACGAGCGGCACGCCGACCTGCTGGTACTGCTCGAGGCGCTCGGTCAGCATCCGATGGTCAAGACGCTGGGGCTCGGCGGCCCCGTCGACGATCAGGCCACCCTGGCCAATCAGCTGGCTTACCTGCTGCCATTCGAGGCCACGCAGAAAATCGAGTTGCTGGGACTGGACAAGCCGGAGCTCCAGCTGGAGCAGATTCAGAGCCTGCTCGAGCAATTGCAGGACGGGGCTTAGGCCTGACGCCCCGAGTGTTGGGCGACTTGACCTGGAGCCGCACCGGCCAATTGGTGTCGCTAGAAAAGGTCGGCTTTGTCAGTGCGGCTTTTGTGCCAACGACACCGTAAAGATCCCCCAATCGTCTATGCGCTGGGTGATTTTAACCAGGCCTGCCGCTGCTACCAATTGGTCCATCTCTGCTTGGGTACGCCGCCGCATCACCCATGCCTGTCCACCTCGGTGACTGGTCAGCACTCGGGCGATGAGATTCAGCTGTGGGTGCCAGGGTTGTCCTGTGTAAACGATGTAACCGCCCGGTTGCAGTGCTTCGGCGATGCCGGCCAAAGAGCGGCTGATCATCTGATTGTCGCCGAACAACTCGTAGAGTCCCGATACCACTACAAGCGTTGGGCGCGGCGAGAGTGAGGCCAGACTGGCCTGATCGAATGCGTCAGCCTTGATGAACCGAGCGACGTCTTCGAAACCCTTTGCCTGGATCAGGGCGCTACCATCGCGTACGTTGATGTCGCTGTAATCGCGTAGAACAATCGAAGCAGGGCGCTCTTCGAGACTCTGTACTGCCTCAAGAATGTAGCGACCGTGGCCGGCAGCGATGTCTACGATATGTACTGGCTGATCGGTGCTTCGCAGCCGACTTATCGCTCCGCGTAACAGCTCTTCTACATGCGCTTTTCTCGGGCGTATTGCTCGCCAGCCTATGGAATTCAAATAGAGCTGGTCGATCTTTTGCCCTAGCAGGGTCAGGCCTGCTGGTTCGTTTCTGTAGGCATAATCGAGCGTGCTGCCGGAATCGAAACCGGTCTCGAAGCCGAGCTTCATTCCATGGGAAAGCCGGGCACCAAGGCGCATTCCTGCACGCATGGCGCGCCAGTAACATTCTTGTATTGAGTTTGGGGCAACAGGGGCGGCCAGTGCTTCTGCTTCTGCTCGCATCGGGCCTATTCGGTCCGCATCTAAGAGCGATGGAGGTGCCGTTGGCGTTTCAAAGTTGTGAAGAATGAAGCGACGGGCCTGGCTTACTGCCCGTTCACGATCTCGCTCACCAAGCGTGTCGTGAAAGAAGCCGGGGAGAAGGTGTTTTTCTTTCCGTAAGCAGCCGAGTCTTTCGAAAAACATCACCTGCGGTTTGCGCTCGACGACGAAGTCTGCGCCTGAGATGAGGAGCTGCGTCGGGATTTGGATCGCCTGCGCATCTGCAACCACGCGTCGCGCCGCTTCATGCAGTCCAAGGAGCATGTTGACGGAAATGGCCTTGGTAATAAGCGGGTCCTGCTGATAGCTCTGAATCCGCGCGGGATCGTGAGTCAGGAAGCGTGCCTTGACGTAGCTGTCAACGAAGAAGTTGCCGCGAAATGCTCGTATCAGCCTCAAAGCCGCCCGTGCGAACGGTACGTACAGCTTCACGCTGAACGCCGGTGAGGCCAGTATCAGCGCGCGAACTTTGGGCGCATAGTCGTGGGCCCATGTCGCAACGACAACCGCCCCTACGCTTTGCGCAACAATGGCTAAGTCCTTCTCGTCGAAGTTGTGGGTCGAGCCGATGTGTTCAATGAACGTTTGCACATCTCGCACGCTCGTCACGAAGCTCGGGCTGTCTCCGCGAGCGCCAGGCGACAGACCGTGCCCGCGCGCATCCCAGGCAAAGAAATCACAGTCAGGAAGGTCGAGTTCATCAACGAGGTGGGCCAGTCGACCCGAATGCTCATGTCCTCGATGGAACATTACGACGGCCCGCCTTTTCGTTGTCTCTACCGGCAAGAGCGCGGGCCAATGGCGGTAGGAGAGTGCTACGGCATCGTGGCTGCTGAATGTTAGAAGGTGTGACTCTCGCATCGGTCTGATCCTAGTTCCCTGGACACTTATTGAGTTATCCGAAACTCAACGTTGGAAGGTTGCTCGCGCTAGATGCGCACCTAACCACCGGTGGTGTGATATGCGCAACGACACGTCACACATTCTTGGCTCGTGCCCAGAAAATAGCGGATCACACCTTCGCTAGATGCTCACTGATACCGATACATTTGCATCGCGGCCGGCAGCGCCCACACGCTGAACGCGCCGATCAGTCCCAGGCAGGCGGGCAGGATCAGCCACCATACCTTGGCTGGTAGTGCTGCCATCGGGGCGCGCCATTGCACCAGGGTCAGGCTGAGCGCGCAGATGCTCGCCGCGAGCAGTGCACCGGCGGTGACGTCGGTCATCCAGTGCACCCCCAGGTAGACCCGTGACAGCGCGATCGCCGTGGCCGGCAGGCTGGCCAGCACCAGCCAGGCCAGGCGTAGGCGCGGTGGTTGGTCGCGACCGGCGAGTACGCCGAGGGTGAGAAAGAAGGCAAACGCGGCCGAGCTGTGGCCACTGGGAAAGCTGTAGCTGCTCAGCGGCTCCATCAAGACCTCTGGTCGAACGCGGGCGAAGGAGGCCTTGAGCGCACCGTTGGCCGTGGCCGTGCCCAGCAGCGTGAGGATGGAAAAGATTGCTGCACGCCACTGGCGCAGCATCAGGAGCAGCACGCACAGCAAGACGCCGGCCCCGAGCTGGGTGTGGAAGTCGCCTAAGCGGGTGATGACCACCATGATGCGATCGAGCACGCTGCTGCGCTCGCTCTGGATTACCGCGAGCAGTCCTTCGTCGAGCTCCTTGAAATGTGGCCAGCCGAAAAACAGCCCGAGCAGGATCGCTATGCTGACTGCTGCCGACAGGGCACTGACCCAGCGCAGCTGGCGCAGGCTGCCGTACGCGGTACTGGCGGCCAGAACCAGCAGGCCGCCTGCGACGATCGCCGCCTCGCTCCAGAAACCTTCCTGCAACGGCAGGCGCATGGCCGCGCCAGCGCTCCAGCCGGGCAGCAGATAGGCCATCGACCAGCCAGCGGCGGCGCACAGGCTGACCAGCAAGAAGCGGCCGAAGGGCATGTCGAGCATGCCAGCGGTCATCGGTAGCATCGGTCGCAGCGGCCCGATGAAGCGGCCGACCAGCAGGCTGGCAACGCCGTAGCGCTGGAAGTAATGCTCGGCGCGCAGCAGCCACTCGGGATGGTTGCGCAGGCCGGGCAGGCGACGTATGCCCTGATGGTATCGACGGCCCAGGCCATACGAGAGCAGGTCGCCGATCAGGCCGCCAATGAAACCCAGCAGCAGGGTTTCGCCGAGCGTGAGGACGCCGTTACCAGCCAGCAGGGCGATGGAAAAGGTCAGTACGGTACCCGGGATCAGCAAGCCGACGACTGCCAGGCTCTCCATGCAGGCAACGAGCAGCAGTGCCAGGCCCAGCCAGTGCGGGTGGCTTGCCAGCCATTGAGTAAGGGGGTCGAGCCACTGGCCCATGCATGCTTCCTTGGATCGGGGTCGCCTTTCGACCTGACGAAAGGGCGGCGGGTTTCCTGTGCGCCGATAATACCCCGCTGGTGTCATGCAGAGCGGGCGCGATCGGAGCCCTTTCGCCCCGTCGTCGCTGTGCGTAGGCTGCCGGGACGGCTATAATCAGCCGCTTTCCCTTCAGTCAGGCCAGCTAGATCCATGACCGAGTCCGTACTCGACTACATGACCCGCCTGGGCCGCGCCGCGCGCGAGGCCTCGCGAGTGCTTGCGCGTGCCAGCACAGCGCAGAAGAATCGTGCCCTGCAGGCCGCCGCCGCGGCGCTCGACGCTGCCCGCGACGAGCTGGTGCGGGCCAATGAACTGGACCTGGCCGGCGGCCGTGCCAACGGCCTCGATGCAGCCATGCTCGATCGCCTGGCACTGACGCCCAAGGTCATCGACGGCATGATCGAGGGCCTGCGCCAGGTCGCCACGCTACCGGACCCGATCGGCGCGATCCGTGACATGCGCTACATGCCGTCCGGCATCCAGGTCGGCAAGATGCGCGTACCGCTGGGCGTGGTGGGCATCATCTACGAATCGCGGCCCAACGTGACCATCGACGCCGCCAGCCTGTGCCTGAAGTCGGGCAATGCGACCATCCTGCGTGGCGGCTCCGAGGCGATCCATTCCAATCAGGCGATTGCCCGTTGCATCCAGCTCGGCCTCGCCGAAGCCGGCCTGCCGGCTGCTGCCGTGCAGGTGGTGGACACCACTGACCGCGCCGCGGTGGGCGCCCTGATCAGCATGCCGGAATATGTCGACGTGATCGTGCCGCGTGGTGGCAAAGGTCTGATCGAACGCATCAGTCGTGACGCCCGGGTGCCGGTGATCAAGCACCTGGACGGCATCTGCCACGTCTATGTCGACGTCGCGGCGGATGTGGACAAGGCCATCCGCATCGCCGACAACGCCAAGACCCAGCGCTTCGCGCCGTGCAACACCATGGAAACGCTGCTGGTGCACCAGGGCATTGCCGAGCAAGTGCTGCCGCCCCTGGCCGCCATTTATCGCGACAAGGGCGTTGAGCTGCGTGGCTGCCCGCGCACGCGAGCGCTACTCGGCAGTGATGTGCTGCAGGCCAGCGAAGAAGACTGGTCCACTGAGTACAACGCGCCGATCCTGTCGGTCCGCATCCTCGACTCGCTGGACGAGGCGATCGAACACATCAATCGTTACGGCTCGCAGCACACCGATGCGATCGTCACGGAGAACTTCACCGACGCCCGTCGCTTCCTCACCGAGGTCGATTCGGCATCGGTGATGATCAACGCCTCGACCCGCTTCGCCGATGGCTTCGAGTACGGGCTGGGGGCGGAGATCGGTATCTCCACCGACAAGCTGCACGCGCGCGGTCCGGTCGGCCTGGAAGGGTTGACCAGCGAGAAGTACGTGGTCTTCGGCGACGGTCACGTCCGTACCTGATGAATCACGCAGGCGGCGCCCGGCGCATCGGCATTCTCGGTGGCACCTTCGATCCGGTGCACATCGGCCACCTGCGCGGCGCGCTCGAAGTGGCCGAGATGTTCGGGCTCGACGAGCTGCGGTTGATACCCAATGCGCGGCCGCCGCACCGCGATACGCCCAATTGCTCGGCACAGGATCGCCTGGCGATGGTCCGCCTGGCGGTGCAGGACCTGCCGCCGCTGTGTGTGGATGCACGGGAGCTGGAGCGCGAAAGACCGTCCTACACCATCGATACGCTGATTTCCTTGCGTGCCGAGCTCGGTGCCGACGACCAGCTGCTGCTGGTGGTGGGCTGGGACGCCTTCTGTGGTCTGCCCACCTGGCATCGCTGGGAGGAGCTGCTCGATTACAGCCATATCCTCGTGCTGCAGCGGCCGGATGCCGGCACCGAGGCGCCGCAGGCACTGCGTGATCTGCTCGCGGCGCGCAGCGTGACCGATCCGCAGGCGCTGTGCGGTGGGGCAGGGCAGATCGCTTTCGTCTGGCAGACGCCGCTGGAAGTATCGGCCACACAGATTCGCCAATTGTTGGCCAGCGGCAAGTCGGTCCGATTCCTGGTTCCCGATGCCGTACTGGCTTATATCAACGCGCACGGACTGTACCGGGCGTCGAACTGAGGTTGTTTTCACGTTATGCAAACTGAAGCTTTGGTCCAGCTGGCGGTCGCCGCGCTGGAAGATCTGAAAGGCCAGGACATCACCACTATCGATGTTCGCGGCAAGACCAGTGTCACCGATTACATGATCATCGCCAGCGGCAGCTCCAGCCGGCACGTCAAGTCGCTGGCCGAGAACGTTCTGGAGAAGGCCAAGGAGCAGGGCGTACGCCCGCTCGGCAGCGAAGGTCTGGATGGCGGCGAATGGGCGCTGCTCGACCTGGGCGATGTGGTGGTGCATGTGATGCAGGTGCCGACCCGCCAGTTCTACGACCTCGAGCGCCTGTGGCAGGGCGCCGAGCAGAGCCGCGCGCAGCACGCCCACGACGCGGAGTAAGCTGTGCGGATCAAGCTGGTCGCGGTCGGCTCGAAGATGCCGCGCTGGGTCGAGGACGGTTGGCAGGAATACGCCAAGCGCCTGCCCGCCGAGCTGCCGCTGGAGCTGCACGAGATTCCGCTCAACACTCGTGGCAAGAACGCTGATGTGGCGCGGTTGATCCGCCAGGAAGGCGAGGCCATGCTGGGCAAGGTGCAGCCGGGCGAGCGCATCGTCACGCTCGAGGTGCACGGCAAGCCCTGGAGCACCGAGCAGCTGGCCGCCGAGCTGGAACGCTGGCGGCTCGATGCGCGCAACGTCAATCTCATGGTTGGCGGCCCGGAGGGACTGGCACCCGAGGTCTGTGCACGCAGCGAGCAGCGCTGGTCGCTTTCGCCGCTGACCCTGCCGCATCCGCTGGTGCGTATTCTCATTGGCGAGCAGATCTATCGCGCCTGGACCTTGCTGTCCGGTCATCCCTATCACAAGTAGTACGCGAACACTTCCGATATGCCGCAACCGATTCAGCTCAAGGATCACGAAAAGGACGCCGTGCTGGTACGCCGACGCGTGATCGTGGGGCTTGCCGTCGTGCTGCTGCTGATCGGCGTGCTGGTGGCGCGCATGTACTACCTGCAGGTGGTGCAGTTCGAGCATCACTCGACGCTGTCGGAGAACAACCGCGTCCACGTTCAGCCGATCCCGCCCAACCGCGGGCTGATCTTCGATCGCCAGGGACGGGTCATCGCCGACAACCGGCCGAGTTTCAGCCTGACCGTGACCCGCGAACGTGCCGGCGACTGGCGGGTCGTGCTCGACTCGGTGGTGGAGATTCTCGAACTGGGCGAGGAAGAGCGCGGATTGTTCGAGAAGCGCGTGCTGCAGGGGCGGCGGCCGTTCGAGCCGGTGCCGATCATGTATGAACTGTCCGAGGAACAGATCGCCCGTATCGCGGTGAATCAGTTCCGTCTACCCGGCGTCGAGGTCGCGGCGCAGCTGGTGCGTCATTACCCGCAAGGGCCGCATTTCGCGCATTCGGTCGGCTACGTCGGGCGGATCAATGAACAGGAGCTCAAGCAGCTCGATCCGGTCAACTACAGCGGTACGCACCACGTCGGCAAGACCGGAATCGAGAAGTTCTACGAGGACGAGCTGCACGGCCAGGTCGGTTACGAGGAGGTCGAGACCAACGCCCGTGGGCGGGTCCTGCGCGTGCTCAAGCGAACCGATCCGATCCCGGGCAAGGACATCACCCTGTCGCTTGACCTGGATCTGCAGGAGGCGGCCGAGGCGGCCCTGGGCGGGCGCCGTGGCGCCATCGTCGCGCTGCTGCCGGACACTGGCGAGGTGGTCGCCATGGTCAGTCAGCCGAGCTTCGACCCCAACCTGTTCGTCACGGGAATCAGCTTCAAGGACTACGGCGAGCTGCGCGACTCGATCGACCGGCCACTGTACAACCGCGTGCTGCGCGGCCTGTACCCGCCGGGCTCGACGATCAAGCCGATGATGGCGGTCGCCGGGCTCGATGCCGGGGTGATCACGCCGACCAGCAGGGTGTTCGATCCGGGCTTCTTCCAGCTGCCCAACGTCAAGCACAAGTACCGCAACTGGAATCGCAGTGGCGACGGCTGGGTCGATCTCGATCTGGCCATTGCCCGTTCCAATGACACCTACTTCTACGACATGGCGCACAAGCTGGGCGTCGACCGCATGCACGATTACATGACTCGATTCGGCCTGGGTCAGCGGGTATCGCTGGACATGTACGAAGAGACCGCAGGCCTGATGCCCTCGCGCGACTGGAAGCGGGCGCGCTACCGGCAGCCCTGGTATCCCGGCGAGACGGTCATTCTCGGCATCGGTCAGGGCTACATGCAGGCCACGCCACTGCAGCTGGCCCAGGCCACGGCGCTGGTGGCCACGCGCGGTAAATGGATTCGTCCGCATTTGGCGCGCAGCATCGGTGGCAAGGCGCCGGTGGACCCGGAACCGATTCCGGACATCCAACTGCGCGATCCGCGGTTCTGGGATTATGCGACCCACGGCATGGAGCAGGTGCTGCATGGCGCGCGCGGTACGGCGCGCAAGGTCGGAGACGATTCGATCTATCGCATCGCTGGCAAGAGCGGCACCGCCCAGGTCGTGGCGATTCGCCAGGGCGAGAAGTACGACAGCGCCAAACTGGCCGAGCGCCACCGCGACCATGCGCTGTTCGTCGCGTTCGCGCCGGTGCACGACCCGCAGATTGCCGTGGCGGTGATGGTGGAAAATGGAGAGTCCGGTTCCGGTGTTGCCGCGCCAGTGGCCAAGCAGGTCATGGATGCCTGGCTGCTGGACGAAGAGGGCAAGCTCAAGCCCGAGTTCGCACCGCCGCTGACTGCCGAAGGGAAGAAGCCATGAGCGGCAATTTCGACCGCACCCTGTCCCGCGAGGATGTATTGCGCCGCCGCGCCAGCCTGCTGCAGCGCCTGCACATCGACGGGCTACTGCTGGTGCTGCTCTTGATACTGGCCGCCGGTAGCCTGTTCATCCTTTATTCGGCCAGTGGCAAGAACTGGGATCTGGTGATCAAGCAGGCGACGTCCTTCGGTCTCGGCCTCGGTGCCATGCTGGTGATTGCACAGTTCGAGCCGCGTTTCATGGCGCGCTGGGTACCGCTGGGCTATCTGGGCGTGGTGGCGCTGCTGGTCGCGGTCGAGGTGGTCGGGCACACGGCGATGGGCGCCACGCGCTGGATCAACATTCCGGGGGTGATTCGCTTCCAACCGTCGGAGTTCATGAAGATCATCATGCCGATGACGATCGCCTGGTACCTTTCGACCCGCAGCCTGCCGCCAAGTCTCAAGCATACGGCAATCAGCCTGTCGCTGATCTTCGTGCCGTTCGTGCTGATCCTCAAGCAGCCTGACTTGGGCACCTCGCTACTGATTCTGGCGTCCGGCGCGTTCGTGCTGTTCATCGCCGGTCTGCGCTGGCGCTGGATCATCGGTGCGGTGGCGGCGGTCGTGCCCATCGCCGTAGCGATGTGGTACTTCGTCCTGCACAACTATCAGAAGCAGCGCGTACTGACCTTTCTCGATCCGGAAAGCGATCCGCTGGGCACGGGGTGGAACATCATTCAGTCGAAGGCCGCGATTGGCTCGGGCGGTGTGTTCGGCAAGGGCTGGCTGGCCGGGACGCAGTCGCACCTGGATTTTTTGCCGGAAAGCCACACTGACTTTATCATCGCCGTGCTTGCCGAAGAGTTCGGCCTGGTCGGTGTCTGCTTGCTCCTGCTGGTCTATCTGCTATTGATCACGCGTGGGCTGGTGATCACGGTGCAGGCGCAAACATTGTTCGGAAAGCTGCTGGCTGGCGCCTTGACGATGACATTCTTCGTTTACGTTTTCGTCAATATCGGTATGGTCAGTGGGCTGTTGCCCGTGGTGGGGGTGCCGTTGCCCTTCATCAGTTACGGTGGAACTTCATTGGTGACCCTGCTGTCAGGGTTCGGGGTTTTGATGTCGATCCACACCCATCGCAAGTGGATCGCACAGGTTTGACGAGAGTGAATTTGTTGACTTCATTACGGCGTGGTTGGGTGGTGCGAATGCTGGGGGGCGTGGGCTTGGCTGGTGCCGTGCTGGGAAGCCTGCCGCTACAGGCCGCTGACTACGTCGGTCCCCACGTGGACGAGTTTGTCGCTGAAATGACGCGCGACTACGGATTCGCCAGCGAGCAGCTGCACGAGCTGTTCGCAAAGGCCGAACGTAAGCAGGCCATTCTCGATGCGATTTCGCGGCCAGCCGAACGAGTCAAGCCGTGGAAGGAATACCGGCCGATCTTCCTCACCGACTCGCGTGTCGCCCAGGGCGTCGACTTCTGGCGCGAGAACGAGGCGGCGCTGGCCCGTGCCGAAGCCGAATACGGCGTGCCGGCCGAGATTATCGTGGCGATCATCGGCGTGGAAACCTTCTACGGGCGCAACACCGGCAGCCATCGCGTGATCGATGCACTGTCGACGCTGGGTTTCGACTATCCGCCGCGGCAGCCTTTCTTCCGCCAGCAGCTCAAGGAGTTTCTGCTGCTGACTCGCGAGGAGCAGGTCGACCCGCTGACGCTCAAAGGATCTTACGCCGGAGCCATGGGCCTGCCACAGTTCATGCCAAGCAGCTTCCGCGCCTACGCGGTGGACTTCGACAGTGACGGTCATATCGACATCTGGAACAACCCCACCGACGCCATCGGCAGTGCCGCCAGCTACTTCAAACAGCATGGCTGGGCTGCCGGCGAACCGGTGGTGGCGCGGGCCAAGGTCTCCGGCGAGCGTGTCGAGGAAGGCCTGACCGTTGGCCTCGAATCACAGAAGAACGCCGGCGAGATGCGCGCCCTGGGTTGGCAGTTCGACAAATCTGTGGCCAACGAGACCGCCGTCACAGCGTTCCGTCTGGAAGGTGCCGATGGCGATGAATACTGGCTGGGCCTGCCGAACTTCTACGTGATCACCCGCTATAACCGCAGCGTGATGTACGCCATGGCCGTGCATCAGCTGTCCCAGCAGCTGGCTGAAGCGCGAGGCGATCAATGAGCCTTCTCTGGACAAGAGTGTTTGCCCTGAGCATGACGGCAGCACTGCTGGCGAGCTGCTCGTCGACTCCTGCACCGAGCACTACGCCGAGCAAGGGCAGCGGCATCAGCGGTCCAGGTGATTACGCTCGTCCGCACAAGGATGGCGCGCCCTGGTGGGACGTGGACGTCTCGCAGATTCCGGACGCGGTGCCGATGCCGCATTACGGGCCATACAAGGCCAACCCGTATACGGTGCTCGGCAAGACCTATTTCCCCATCAGCGACGGACGCCGTTATTCGGCGACCGGGACGGCGTCCTGGTACGGCACCAAGTTTCACGGGCAGCCCACCGCCAATGGCGAGAAGTATGACCTGTACGGCATGAGCGCAGCGCACAAGACACTGCCATTGCCGACCTATGTAAAGGTCACCAACCTGGAAAACGGACGCACCGTGACGCTGCGCGTCAACGACCGGGGGCCGTTCTACTCGGACAGAATCATCGACCTGTCGTTTGCCGCTGCAAAAAAGCTCGGCTACGCCGAACGTGGCACCGCCAAGGTCAAGGTCGAGGGGATCGATCCGCAACAGTGGTGGGCCGAGCAGGGCCGACCGGTGCCCAGCATGATGGCGCAACCGCAGGTTGCCGCGGCCAAGCCGGCCAGCAACATGGCGCAACCGATCGAGCAGTACACCCCGCCGCCGCAGCAGCACGCCGCGGCGACGGTGCCGCTGGAAATCGAAGCAAAAAAAAACGCTTCGCCCGCAGCCTCTGGCCTGTTTCTCCAGGTTGGCGCCTTCGCCAATCCGGATGCGGCGCAGCTGCTCAAGGACAAGCTGAGCGGCGTGGTGTCTGCACCGGTGTTCATCAGCTCGGTGGTACACAACCAGCAGACCTTGCACCGGGTGCGGCTGGGACCCATCGACACGCCGGATGAGGCCTTGCAGCTCGAGCAGAGCGTACGCTTGGCCAATCTCGGACAGCCGCGCCGCGTCGCGGTCGACTGAGCCTTTTGCAATTCTTGCCTTGTTTTACCTGACTAACTTGAGATTCGGATGAACATCACCAGCCTTGTGCAACGCTCCCTAGTCCTGATTCTGCTGGCGGTCGCTCCGACCGTCTGGGCGGCGCAGATCCTGCCGTCGCCGCCACAGCTGGCGGCCAAGTCCTACATGCTGATGGATGCGGCCAGTGGTGAGGTGCTGGTCGAGCACAACGGTGACGAGCGCCTGCCTCCCGCCAGCCTGACCAAGCTGATGACCGCCTACATCGCCACCCTGGAAATACAGAAGGGCCAGATCAGCGATAGCGACATGGTCACTGTCAGCGAGAAGGCCTGGCGTACCGGTGGCTCCCGGATGTTCATCCAGGTCAATACCCAGGTTTCGGTGGATGATCTGTTGCACGGCATCATCATTCAGTCTGGCAACGATGCCAGCGTGGCAATGGCCGAGCATATCGCCGGTAGCGAAGAGGCTTTCGCTGACCTGATGAACGCGACGGCTCAGCGCCTGGGCATGACCAATAGTCATTTCATGAACGCCACCGGTCTGCCGGATCCGGAGCACTACTCCTCGGCGAACGACATGGCCAAGCTGGCCCGCGCGATCATCTACGAGGATCCGGCGCACTACGCCATCTATGCGCAGAAGGAGTTCCTCTGGAACAACATCAAGCAGCCCAACCGCAACCTGCTGCTGTGGCGCGACAAGACCGTCGACGGTCTGAAGACCGGTCATACCGAGGAGGCTGGCTACTGCCTGGTGGCCTCTGCGGTGCGTGACAACATGCGTCTGATCTCGGTGGTGTTCGGCACCGACAGCGAGCAGGCGCGTGCCGCGGAAACGCAAAAACTGCTGACGTACGGCTTCCGCTTCTTCGAGACCCGCACCTTCTACCAGAAGGGCGCCGAGCTGGCCGAAGCCCAGGTCTGGAAGGGGCAGCAGAGCAAGCTCAAGGCCGGCCTGGCCCAGGACCTGACCATGACGCTGCCGCGCGGCCAAGTGGAGAAGCTGCAAGCCGTCATGAGCTTCAACGGTACGCTGACCGCGCCAATCCAGCAGGGCGATGTCGTTGGCAAGGTCGAGGTCAAGTTGGATGACAAGGTTGTGCGTAGCACCGACCTGGTGGCGCTGGAAACGGTTGAAGAGGGTGGGCTGTTCCGCCGTTTTTGGGATAGCATTCGCCTGTTCTTCTACAGCCTGTTCAACTGACCACGCTCGCGTGCGCCGCGGCTGATCCCGCCGCGGCGCACGTGCGGATCACGAGTCCGTTACGCCATGACCGATAATCAAGATGTCGCTGCACCCAAGATCGACTTTCCCTGCGAGCGCTACCCGATCAAGGTGATCGGCGACGCGGGCGAAGGCTTCCGTGAGGTGGTGATCGAAGTCATCCAGCGCCACGCGCCTGGCTTCGACGAGACCACCGTGGTCACCCGTGACAGCCGCAACGGACGCTTTCTTTCGCTGCAGGTGCTGATCACCGCCACTGGCGTCGAACAGCTGCAGGCGATCCATGTCGACCTGCGGGCCACTGGTCGTGTCCACATGGTGCTGTGATGACCCACGAAGTGGGTGTGCGTGAGCTCGGCCTGATCGAGTATCGGGCTGCCTGGCAGGCCATGCAGCATTTCACCAATACGCGCGATGCCGCCAGTGGCGACGAAATCTGGCTGCTGCAGCACCCGCCCGTGTTCACTCAGGGCCAGGCCGGCAAGGCCGAACATCTGCTGTTCCCCGGCGATATTCCGGTGGTGCAGGTGGATCGCGGCGGTCAGGTGACCTATCACGGGCCCGGCCAGCTGGTCGGCTACCTGCTGCTGGATGTACGCAGACTCGGTATCGGTGTACGGGAGCTGGTCAGTCGCATCGAGCAGAGTCTGATCGATCTGCTCGCCGGCTATGGTGTCGAGGCGGCTGCCAAAGCGGATGCACCGGGCGTTTATGTCGACGGTGCAAAGATCGCGTCTCTGGGCCTGCGCATTCGCAATGGCCGTTCCTTCCACGGCCTGGCGCTGAACGTGGACATGGATCTCGAACCTTTCCGGCGCATCAACCCCTGCGGTTATGCAGGGCTGCCCATGACCCAGTTGCGTGACCTGATCGGGCCGATCGATATCTCTGAAGTGGCCGATCGACTGCGTGATCATCTGGTCCGGCAGCTCGGATACGCGCAACAGAAGACCCTCGCGGGCGGAATCGAAGCTTATGAGTAGTGTAGAAACGGCAGGCAAGCGCCCGGCCAAGGTAGAGGCTGGCGTCAAACTGCGCGGTGCCGAGAAGGTCGCGCGGATTCCGGTGAAGATCATCCCCACCGATGAACTGCCGAAGAAGCCCGATTGGATCCGCGTGCGCATCCCGGTATCGCCGGAGGTCGACCAGATCAAGCAGACCTTGCGCAAGCACAAGCTGCACAGCGTCTGTGAGGAGGCGTCCTGCCCGAACCTGGGCGAGTGCTTCTCCAGCGGCACCGCGACCTTCATGATCATGGGCGACATCTGCACCCGTCGCTGCCCATTTTGCGACGTCGGCCATGGCCGGCCGAACGCTCTGGACCCGGACGAACCGAAGAACCTGGCCCAGGCCATCGCCGACATGCGCCTGAAGTACGTGGTGATCACCTCGGTGGACCGCGACGACCTGCGCGACGGCGGTGCCCAGCATTTCGCCGACTGCTTGCGCGAGATTCGCAAGCTGTCGCCGTCGATCCAGCTCGAGACCTTAGTGCCGGACTATCGCGGACGCATGGAGATCGCCCTGGATATCACCGCCAGCGAGCCGCCGGATGTGTTCAACCACAATCTCGAAACCGTGCCGCGCCTGTACAAGTCCTCGCGGCCGGGGTCGGATTTCGAGTGGTCGCTGGACCTGTTAGAGAAGTTCAAGCAGCGCGTGCCGGGCGTGCCGACCAAGTCGGGACTGATGCTCGGTCTTGGCGAGACCGATGAAGAGGTGATCGAGGTCATGCAGCGTATGCGTGAGCACGACATCGACATGCTGACCCTCGGCCAGTACCTGCAGCCGTCACGCAATCACCTGCCGGTGCAGCGTTTCGTCCATCCGAACACTTTCGCCTGGTTCGCCGAGGAAGGCATGAAGATGGGCTTCAAGAACATCGCGTCCGGCCCGCTGGTGCGTTCCTCGTACCATGCCGATCAGCAAGCCCACGGCGCCAAGCGCGACTGATCCGTACCGGCGTTCTGCCGTTGAAAAGGAAGCCGCGAAGGTAATCGAGATTGCCTCCGCGGCTTTTTTTCTGCCCGCACACTGGAGTCGGCGAAGGCTGCAGCCGAAGCGTTGGCAGGAAAATTGCGGCATTTCACCGCATTAGACTTTGGTCTATAGTGGCCCGGTTTACACCACGAGGCCAACCGAGGGCCACAGCAGATGAACGAACCCCAGTTGAAGAACCTGCTTGATGATCTGGATGCCGCCAAGGTCGAGTGCGACGCGATGAGCCGTCTGGTGGTGACGCGTCTGGCCAAGCAGCACATTCCATATCGTGCAATGTTGGGGCAGGTGGAGTTGGACGGTAAGGTGCTGTCGCCACACTTCTGGGTCGAGGCTGATGGCTGTGTGATCGATTACCGAGCGCGCCAGCGGCTGGGTGGCGATCAGCGTGTGCCCCATGGCGTCGTTCCGCGCGAGGCTGTCCAGGCGCACTATCAGGGGCAGCAAGTGGTCATCGATCCGCTACCAGACTACCTCTACGAGGTGGCGGTCAAGCACTGAGACGCGACCTGCCATAATCAAAAAGCCCGGTCATCATGCCGGGCTTTTTTTGTTTGCCGAGTTTTCGCCCCGCTCGGAGCACAGGCTGCGCTCAAGGCTGAGCGCGAAGGCGACCGAGCAGCTCCTGAGTGGGATGGCCGTCGGCCGGCCAACCCAGCTGCTGCTGGAAGCCGCGAATGGCCTTGCGTGTATTGGCGCCGATGATGCCGTCCGGCGTGCCCGGGTCGAAGCCTTGGGCGACCAGGCGCTCCTGCAGCTCCAGGCGTTCCGAGCGGCTGAGCGGTTGCTCACCACGTGGCCAGCTGCCGGCAACCTGGCCCTTGCCCTGAAAGTTCTCAGACAGCAGACCGATGGCCAGCGCATAGGCCGAGGAATTGTTGTAGCGCAGGATCGCGCGGAAGTTGTCCATGATCAGGAACGCGGGGCCGCGGTGGCCGGCAGGCAGCAGCAGACTGGCATTGGCCTCGTCCACTCCTTGGGGTAGTCCGCGCAGGGCGAGGCGACGCCATTCGGCCAGCGGCTTGCGAATCTCGCTATCGGCCAGGGCATAGTCGAAGCCACTGGGCAGCTGCACCTCGAAACCCCAGGGCTGACCTTGCTTCCAACCGGAGGCCTGCAGGTAGTGCGCAGCGGATGCCAGGGCGTCGGCCGAGCTGTTCCAGATATCGCGCTTGCCGTCACCGTCGAAGTCCACCGCATGGGTGTTGTAGGTGGTCGGGATGAATTGCGTCTGGCCCATGGCGCCAGCCCAGGAACCGCGCATCTGCTGCGGCGACACGTCGCCGTGCTGGAGGATTTCCAACGCGGCGATCAGCTGGCTCTTGGCAAAGGCCGGACGGCGTCCTTCATGGGCGAGGGTGGCCAGCGAGCGGATCACCGACTTGTCGCCCATGATCTGGCCGAAACTGCTCTCCAGCCCCCAGACGGCAACCAAGGTCTCGCGATCGACGCCGTAGCGGGCTTCGATGCGGTCCAGGGTCGCGGCGTGCTGGTTTAGCAGGCGTTGTCCGCTGCGGACTCGCTGGGCTGAAATCGCGCTTTCCAGATATTGCCAGACGGGGCGCGTGAATTCCGGCTGGCTGCGATCAGCTTCGATCACCGCAGGATCGGGCTGCACGCCGGCGAAGGCGCGGTCGAAGGTCGTGGCGGAGATGCCCGCTTCCAGGGCTTCGGCACGGAATTGCTCGCGCCACTGGCTGAAGCTGAGATGAGTGGCTTCTGCTGGCGCGTCGACGACGGGCTTGTCGCTACGCTGGACAGAGGGCGCGGGTGCGTTGCTGACAAGGGAGGACTGCGCAAGGGGTTCGGCGGCACAGGCGACCACCAGGCTCATCGCCGAGGCGGCGACCAGCGTTCGCAGCAGCAGAACGGGAACGAAGGTGTAAAACATGCACCACTCTCGAAAGGTGTCGTCGGCCGCAGACATTATCACGCTTTCGGGGTGTTGGGTTTTCAGGCCGCCAGAAGGACCGAAGCCTCCCAGTTGGTGGACTGGGAGGCTTCGCGGCGGTAGCTGCCTTTGCCTTTCTTTGGCGTTTCCTGGCGCTGGCGGAACAGCGGTTGCGCGACCAGGCGTTTGGCCTTGTTCGTTCTTTTCTTGCGTGTGCTCATGATGTATCCCTCAGTAGCCCGATAGCGGGCAGGGGCATCATAGGGGTTGTACAAAAAATGTCCAGCAAACTGGCGTTGTCAGCTTGCGCCCAGCCGGCGGCCGCTCAGCTGTAGGCAGATATTGGCCAACCCGATCCAGGGGTCGCCGTCGGCCTGGCCTTTGATCTGCTCGTCGATGCGCTGTGCAGCCATCAGCAAGCGGCTCCAGCCGGCGGCGTCGTGCCGTTGCAGTGCCTTGGAGACCAGCGGGCGTCGTTTGTCCCAGACCGGCGGACGTGCCTGGCTGAAGGCGCGCTCGAGCGGAACGCCCTGGCCGTACTGCTGGGCGATGTTGGCCAGTAGGCGCAGCTCGCGCGCCAAGGCCCAGAGGACCACCGGCGCTTCCACGCCCTCGCCACGCAGGCCTTCGAGCATGTGCAGCGCGTGGGCGGCCTGGCCGTGGAGTGCCGCGTCGATCAGACCGAAGACGTCGTAGCGGGCGCTGTCGGCGACGGCTGCTTGCACAGTGTCGGCACTGATCTGGCCGGCGTCGGCCAGCAGTTTCAGCTTTTCGATCTCCTGCGCGGCGGCGAGCAGATTACCCTCGACCCGTGCCGCGATCAGCTCGACGGCTTCCTGATCGGCGGACAGGCCGGCCTGGGCCAGCCGCTGGCGGATCCATTGCGGTAGCTGCGCGGCGTCTACCGGCCAGATCTGCAGAAACTGCACGTCCTTGCCGTCGATCAGCGCCTTGGCCCACTTTGTCTTCTGCGTGCTGCCATCAAGCTTGGGCAGGCTGATCAACAGCACCGTGTCTTCGGCCGGGCGCGCCAGGTAGTCCAGCAACGCCGCAGCGCCCTTGTCCCCCGGCTTGCCATTGGGAATGCGCAGTTCGATCAGACGTTTCTCCGCGAACAGCGACAGGCTGGCGCCGGCCTCGATGAGCTGGCCCCAGTCGAAGCCGGTCTCGACGTGGAAGACCTGACGCTCACTGAAACCCTGCGCGCGGGTTGCCGCGCGAATCGCATCGCAGGCTTCCTGACACAACAGGTGCTCGTCACCGCAGACCACGTAGACGGGCGCAAGGGTGCCTTGCAGATGCTTGCCGAGTTGAGCGGGAGAGAGCTTCATGGGTGCGGAAACGGGGGCGCGAGGCCCCCGTGCAGACTCAGCGGACGGGTAGCTGGATGGGCGACTGCTGCGGTTGCGCATCCTGGGCGCGGCGGGCGGCTTCGACGGCCTCCGCTTCGGCACGGGCCTTGGCTTCGGCCTCCTGCTGCAGGCGGTCGAGCTGTGCCGGGGTGATGCGTTGGATGCGCAGAACGAGCTGCTGAAGCAGCTCGCGACGCATTTCCTGGCGCAGCTGGTCGCCTTCCTGGGACGAGCCGATCAGGTTGTTGCTGTCGTGCACGTAGACCTTCTGCACCTCGATGCTGTCTTCGAGCAGCAGCAGGTTCCGCGGGCCACGGAATTCGTAATCAAGTGTGCTGGTCAGCTCGTACTCGGCGCTGCGTGCCGAGCTGGTGTAGCTGGCGGTGCGCTGGCGGGTCTGCTCGCGGGCGAGGTTGAGGCTGTACTTGGCGCCCGGGTAAACCCGCACGTCGTTGCTTTCGAGCAGCGCTTCGAGCTGCTGGACCGTCTCGCCATAGCTGTTGCGGGCCTGCAGATCGATCTCCTTGAGGCCGAACTCCACATCACCGGTGCCGCGCAGCTGGAAACCGCAGGCGCTCAGCAGCAATGTCAGACCCAGCACCACCAGATTCCGTTTGTTCATCTTGTTATCCCCTTGCAGGCCCGGCGCAGGCGCCGGGACCGAATCAGTTAGCGACGATGTTGACCAGCTTGCCCGGCACCACGATGACCTTGCGGATGGTCAGGCCTTCGGTGAAGCGCAGCACGTTCTCGTTGCCGCGCGCGGCGGTCTCCACCTCTTCGCGGCTGGCGCTGGCCGGTACTTCGATCTGGCCACGCAGCTTGCCGTTGACCTGAACCACCAGGGTCAGGCTGTCCTGCACGAGGGCGGATTCGTCGACCTTCGGCCATTGCGCATCGATGATCGCGCCGCTCTTGCCCAGCTGCTGCCAGAGTTCGTGAGAGATGTGCGGGGTGATCGGGGCCAGCAGCAGGGCGACCGTTTCCAGGCCTTCCTGCAGCAGGGCACGGTCCTGCTCGCTGGCGGTCGGCGCCTTCTCCAGCACGTTCATCAGCGTCATCACCTGGGCAATGGCGGTGTTGAACTTGTGGTGCTGGCCGACATCAGTGCTGGCCTGCTTGATCGCCAGGTGAATCGCGCGGCGCACGGCCTTCTGCTCGTCGTTCAGCGCGGCCAGATCGAGCGTACCCGGCAGCCCGGCGCTGACATGCGCATGGGCCAGACGCCAGACGCGGCGCAGGAAGCGGCTGGCGCCCTCGACGCCGGAGTCGGACCATTCCAGGCTCATGTCCGGCGGCGAGGCGAACATCATGAACAGGCGGCAGGTGTCGGCGCCGTAGGCATCGATCATCGCCTGCGGGTCGACGCCGTTGTTCTTCGACTTGGACATCTTCTCGGTGCCGCCGATTTCCACCGGCTGCCCGTCGGTCTTCAGCCTGGCACCGATGACCTTGGCCTTGGCGTCGCGCTCGACCTCGACGTCGGCCGGGTTGAACCAGTCTTTGCCGCCGTTTTCCAGGGTGCGGTAGTAGGTCTCGGCGACCACCATGCCCTGGGTCAGCAGATTCTTGAACGGCTCATTCGATGACACCAGCCCTTCGTCGCGCATCAGCTTGTGGAAGAAGCGCGCGTACAGCAGGTGCAGGATGGCGTGTTCGATGCCGCCGATATACTGGTCCACCGGCAGCCAGTGGTTGGCCGCTTGCGGGTCGACCATGCCCTGGTCGTAGTTCGGGCTGGCGTAGCGGGCGAAGTACCAGGACGACTCGACGAAGGTGTCCATGGTGTCGGTTTCGCGCTTGGCCGGGGCGCCGCATTTCGGGCAGGTGCATTCGTAGAACTCGGGCATCCTGGCCAGCGGCGAGCCGGCGCCATCCGGCACCACGTCTTCGGGCAACACCACCGGCAGCTGGTCTTCCGGCACCGGCACGTCGCCACAGCTGTCGCAATGGATGATCGGGATCGGGCAGCCCCAGTAGCGCTGGCGGCTGATGCCCCAGTCGCGCAGGCGGAACTGGGTGCGCGCCTGGCCGAGCCCTTTCTTCTGCAGCGCCACTTCGATGGCGTCGAAGGCGCCTTCGAAATCCAGGCCGTCATAGATGCCGGAGTTGATCAGCTGGCCGTGCTCGCCGTAGGCGTCCTGCCAGGGGGCGGGTGTCTCGTCGCCGGCACTGGTGCGTACCACCGGCTTGATCGGCAGGCCGTACTTGCTGGCGAATTCGAAGTCGCGCTCGTCATGCGCCGGCACGGCCATGACTGCGCCCTCGCCGTAGTTCATCAGCACGTAGTTGGCGACCCATACCGGCAGCAGCTCCCCGGTCAGCGGATGCTGCACGCGCAGGGAGGTGGCCAGGCCTTTCTTCTCCTGGGTGGCGATGTCGGCCTCGGCGACACCCCCGCGCTTGCACTCGTCGATGAAGGCTTGCAGCTCGGGGTTGTTCTGCGCGGCGAGAGTGGCCAGCGGATGTTCCGCTGCAACGGCCACGTAGGTCGCACCCATCAGCGTATCGGGGCGGGTGGTGAAGACCTTCATCACGCCTTCGCTGCCGATGCTGGCGACATCGTAGGGGAAGCTGATCTCCATGCCGCGCGACTTGCCGATCCAGTTGCGCTGCATGGTCTTGACCTGCTCCGGCCAGCCGTCCAGTTCGTCCAGGCTTTCCAGCAGCTCGTCCGCGTAGGCGGTGATCTTGAAGTAGTACATCGGGATTTCGCGCTTCTCGATCAGCGCGCCCGAACGCCAGCCGCGGCCGTCGATGACCTGCTCGTTGGCCAGCACGGTCTGGTCCACCGGGTCCCAGTTCACGGTGCCGTTCTTGCGATAGATCACGCCCTTTTCGTACAGGCGGGTGAACAGCCACTGCTCCCAACGGTAATAGTCGGGCTTGCAGGTGGTGACTTCACGGGTCCAGTCGACCGCCAGGCCCAGGCTTTTCAGCTGGGCCTTCATGTAGGCGATGTTCTCGTAAGTCCACTTCGCCGGCGCCACCTGATTTTTCATCGCGGCGTTCTCGGCCGGCATGCCGAAGGCGTCCCAGCCCATGGGCTGCAGGACGTTCTTGCCCTGCATGCGCTGGTAGCGGGCGATCACGTCGCCAATGGTGTAGTTGCGCACGTGGCCCATGTGCAGCTTGCCGCTGGGGTAGGGGAACATCGACAGGCAATAGAAGGTGTCCTTGCCGGGCTGTTCGCTCACTTCAAAGGATTTCTGCGAATCCCAGTGGGATTGCGCGGCGGCTTCGATCTCGCGGGGCTGATACTGTTCGTGCATGGCTACTGGCGTTGGATAGGGGCTGGCTCTCCGCGAATGCGCTGGCGCAGGCTCGGCTGGCAGGTCGGAACGACCTTGTGCAAACGCGACCCGGCGGGTGGCGGACGGAGGCATGGAAGCGCCGTAGCATACATGACCCCCCGCAGCCTAGGGAAACCCGATTTGCCGTCAGCGCCGAGGGTTCCGTCCGTCGCGTCCGGCTTGAGCGAGCCAGGCTGAGCTACGCTTGATCCAGGGGCGGGACAAACGCGAGGTATGTCCAATGGAAAGAGAGTCGCAATCAGAGGACAGCAGTCTGTATGCGCGGGTGCTGCAGCGCTTGAGTTCGGCGCTGCAGGAGGCAGAGCGTGGCGAATCAGGTGCCGCTGGCGAACTGGAGGTCGGCGGGTTGACGCCGGCGGAATTCGAGTTGATTCGCGCCTATCTGCAACGTGATTCCCAATGGCTTTCCGGCTGGCATGCGGCTGCCGAGGAACAGGCTCATCTCACGCGCCAGGCGATGCGGCCAGCCGTGCGTGGTGGCGGGCGGCAGCGCCATGGCGCACGCCTCAGGCATGCGCCGCTGCACCTGCAGCAGAGCCTCAGTTGCGCGCTTTGCAATACCAAGGTGACCTGGCCGGAAGGTGCCGGGCCTGCGACATGTCCGGCCTGCGGCTCGCAGCTGCTACGTGCACGGCAACGCCTGCAGACTTACCCGCGCCACTGAGCGCCCCCTGCGCCGACAAATCTGCCGACAGCCGCTAGAGTGTCGACCTTTGCCGGAGAGCTGGGATGCCCATTCGTTATTTCTTCAAGCAACTGCTGTTGCCGCCGGGGGGGCTGCTGCTCCTGTTGCTGCTGGGCTGGTGGCTGCGCCGACGCGCGCCGAGGCTGGCGGCGCTGTGTTTCGTCACCGGCTTCGGTGGGCTCTGGCTGATGAGCCTGCCGATCGTCGTCGAATGGACGGCGCGCGCGGTGGAGCGCGAGCCGGCACTGGTGGAGGCACGCTGGTCGCAACTGAGCGGGCAAGCCGGGGCCATTGTGGTGCTGGGCGCGGGCCGGGAGCAGAACGATCCGGCCTGGGGCGGCGATCAGCCCGGTTACGTAGCGCTGGAGCGCCTGCGCTATGCCGCGCGCGTCGCCAAGGCATCTGGCCTGCCGATTCTCACCAGCGGGGGCCTGCACTATGGCCAGCCGCCCAGCGAAGCTATGCTTGGCGCCGAGGTGTTGCAGCGCGATCTAGGCGTCGCCACCCGCTGGCTGGAGGAGCGCAGCCGTACGACCTGGGAGAACGCCGTGCTCAGTGCCGAGCTGCTGCGCTCGGCTGGCATCGAGCGGGTGGTGCTGGTCACCTCGGCCGCGCACATGCCTCGTTCGCGTTGGTGCTTCGAGCAGAACGGCATCGAAGTGATTGCCGCGCCAGTGGGCTTCATGGGCGTGCCCAACGGCCGCCCTTTGAACGGCTGGCTGCCGGAGGCCAAGGCTTACTGGCAGAACGGCATGCTGCTCAATGAAATCGTCGGCATGGCGGTGTACCCGCTGGTTTATCGCTCGGCGAACGATTGAGCGGAACGCTTTCATTCGTAGGGGCTTAGGGTGCCCCTATGCGGACTTGCGTCTGACCAGCGCGCAGCCGAGCAGCAACGCGCATGCCGCGATCAGCGGCCAGGAGCGCCAGCGCAGGTAGGGCGTCAGGCCCTGCATCGGCGTGACCTCGCCATACAGCACAGCCTGTTCGAACTGCGGAACCTGCTCGGTGATGCGCCCATAGGGGTCGATCAGCACGGTGATGCCGTTGTTGGTTGCGCGGATCATCCAGCGTCCGGCCTCCAGGGCGCGCATCTGCGCCATCTGCAGGTGCTGCAGTGGGCCGATGGAGCGGCCGAACCAGGCGTCGTTGCTCACCGTCAGTAGCAGGTCGCTTTGCGCCGCGAGGCCCGCGGCGAACTCCGGATAGACCACCTCATAGCAGATGTAGGGCGCGATCTGCAGGCCTCTGGCCTGTAGCAGCGGCTGGCCGGGTTCGCCGCGGGCGAAATCGGACATCGGCAGGTCGAAGAAGGCGATCAGCCCGCGCAACAGTTCCTGCAGCGGCACATACTCGCCGAACGGCACCAGCTTCTGCTTGAGGTAGGTACCGGCACCCTCGCCAGCGGTGGTCAGGCCGTTGTAGTAGCGCAGCTCACCCTCTGCGTTGGGCTGCCGCACCGGCACACCGGTGATCAGCGCTGATCCGCGCTGCTTGGCGAAGCCCGCCATCATTGTCAGGTAGCCTTCGGCGTGTTCCTTGAGGATAGGCACGGCGGTTTCCGGCCAGACGATCAGGTCCGCCGGACGGCTGCGAAAGGTCATGTCGCGATACAGCAGCAGCTGCATCTCGAGCTTCTTCGGGTCCCACTTCATGCTCTGCTCGACGTTGCCTTGTACCGCAACCACGCTCAAGGGCTCGCCCTTGTCTTGGGTCCAGGCGTGATCCTTGAGCGCCAGGCCGGTCAGCCAGGGGGCGATCAGCAACAGGACGCCAGCCAGCAGGCGCGGCTTGTCGGCACGCAGTCGCGGCAGCGCGACCAGTAGGGTGGCGCTCAGGGCGATGGCGAAGCTCAGCAGCCAGACGCCACCCACCGGCGCCAGCCCGGATAGCGGGCCGTCGAGCTGGCTATAGCCGATATAGAGCCAGGGAAAGCCGGTGAGCAGCCAGCCACGCAGGGCGTCGAAGGCCAGCCAGAGCGCGGCGAAGGCCAGCGCGTCACCGAGCGCGGAATGGCGATTGCGCAGCAGCCGCACCCAAAGCCAGCCGAGCAGGGCGAAGAACAGCGCCAGGCCGGCGACGAAGCCGAGCGTGAGCAGGCCGGCCAGTGGCGGCGAGGCCGCACCGAAATCATGGATGCTGACATAGACCCAGCTGACGCCCGAGGCGAACAGGCCAAAGCCGTAGCACCAGCCGCGTTGCGCCGCCTGCTTTGGCCCGGTTTCGCGCAGGCCGAGGTAGAGCAGCGCGACCGACAACAGGGCCAGTGGCCAGATGTCGAAGGGCGCCAGGGAGAGGGTGGTCAGCGTGCCGGCCAGCAGGGCCAGCAGATTGCCCGGCCAGCCGGGGCGGGTGAACCAGTGCATGGGGTTTCCTTGCGCGGGGATTGCGGCGCAGGCTACGGGCAACGTCGCGATCGGGCAAGCTGCCGGCGGCTCGCCGCCCGTAGGCGGGCGGCAAGTCGCAGGTCATGCGCTTTCCAGGCGACTCAGGCGCAGCATGTGCACGCGGCGGCTGTCGGCGTTCAATACGCGAACGCGGAAGCCGTCGATCTCGGTCACCTCGTTGCGCTTGGGCAGATGGCCGAAGGTGCTCATCACCAGGCCGGCGACAGTATCGAACTCATCGTCGGGGAAGGCGCTGCCGAAGTACTCATTGAAGCTGTCGATCGGTGTCAGCGCCTTGACCAGGAAGTCGCCACTGGGCAGCGGGCGAATATAGCTGTCTTCCTCGACGTCGTGCTCGTCCTCGATGTCGCCGACGATCTGCTCGAGCACGTCCTCAATGGTCACCAGGCCGGCCACGCCGCCGTACTCGTCGATGACGATGGCCATGTGATTGTGGTTGGCGCGGAACTCGCGCAGCAGCACATTGAGACGCTTGGATTCGGGCACGAAGGTGGCCGGGCGCAGCAGGTCCTTGATGTCGAAGTTGTGATGCTCATCCTTGAGAATCAGCGGCAGCAGATCCTTGGCCAGCAGCACGCCGATCACCTCGTCGAGGCTCTCGCCGACCACCGGGTAGCGCGAATGCGCGGCGGCGATGATGGCGGGCAGAAATTCGCGTGGCGACTGGTCGGCCTTGATGCTGATCACCTGCGAGCGCGGCACCATGATGTCGCGTACCTGCAGGTCGGCGACCTGGATGGCGCCTTCGACGATGGCCAGCGCCTCGTTGTCGAGCAGCTTGTTCTGGTGGGCTTCGCGCAGGATCTCCAGCAGCTCCTGGCGATTCTTGGGTTCATGGGCAAAAGCCTGGGTGATTCTTTCCAGCCAGGTCTTCTGCCCGCTGATCGATCGATCTTCGCTCATGTCGTTTGACTCAAGAGTCCTTGCAAATGCCCGTTTCGGGCGAATCTTCAGCATAGGGGTCGGGATGCCCCAGTTCAGCCAGCAGCTGGCGCTCCAGCGCTTCCATTTCCTCGGCTTCGGCATCCTCGATGTGATCGTAGCCGAGCAGGTGCAGGCAGCCGTGGATGACCAGGTGTGCCCAGTGCGCCTCGAGGGCCTTGCCCTGTTCCGCCGCCTCGCGCTCGACCACCGGCACGCAGATCACCAGGTCGCCGAGCAGCGGAATGTCGAGAAATTCGTCCGGCACGTCGGCGGGGAACGACAGCACGTTGGTGGCGTAGTCCTTCTGCCGCCAGGTGCGGTTCAGCTCGCGGCCTTCGGCTTCGTCGACCAGGCGAATGGTCAGTTCGGAATCGCCGCTGCGCTGGCGCAACGCCAGTTCGCACCAGCGCTGCAGGTCTGCCGCAGCGGGCGTGGCGCCATCGCTGGCGCATTGCAGGTCAAGCTCAATCATCGGCGGCGTCCTGCGCGGCGCGCTTGCTGGCCGGCGACTGACGATCCTCGAACGACTCGTACGCCTCGACGATGCGCTGCACCAGCGGGTGGCGCACCACGTCCTTGGGCTTGAAGTGGGTGAAGCTGATGCCGTTGACGTCCTTGAGCACCTCGATGACGTGCGCCAGGCCGCTCTTGGTGCCACGCGGCAGGTCGACCTGGGTGATGTCGCCGGTGATCACGGCGGTGGAGCCGAAGCCGATCCGGGTCAGGAACATCTTCATCTGTTCCTGAGTGGTGTTCTGGCTTTCATCGAGGATGATGAAGCTGTTGTTCAGCGTGCGCCCGCGCATGTAGGCCAGCGGGGCGATCTCGATCACCTGTTTCTCGATCAGTCGCGCCACGTGCTCGAAGCCAAGCATTTCGTAGAGCGCGTCATAGAGTGGGCGCAGATAGGGGTCGATCTTCTGCGCCAGGTCACCGGGCAGGAAGCCGAGCTTCTCTCCGGCTTCCACCGCCGGACGCACCAAGAGGATGCGGCGCACCTGCTCGCGTTCCAGTGCGTCCACCGCGCAGGCCACCGCCAGGTAGGTCTTGCCGGTACCGGCCGGGCCAACACCGAAGTTGATGTCGTTGTCGAGAATGGCCTTTACATAGCGCTGCTGGTTGGCACCGCGCGGGCGGATCATGCCCTTCTTGGTGCGCAGCGCCACGCCCTGGTGGGCGTTCGGGTTGGCCAGTTCTTCCATGCCGGATTCCTGCAGGTACAGGTGCACCATGTCCGGGGACAGCTCGGTGGTCTTGGTCTCGCGGTACAGGCGGCGCAGGAGATTCTCGGCGGATTTGGCCACGTTACTCGGGCCGACCAGTTCGAACTGATTGCCGCGGTTGCGGATTTCCAGCTCCAGGCGTTGTTCGATCAGACGCAGATGCTCGTCGAACTGGCCGCAGAGATTGGCGAAGCGACGGGCTTCAAAGGGTTCGAGGGTGAAACGATGCGGTTCTATGGGTGCGTTCAAGGGCTTTTATATGTGGCCGATATCGGCGAAATGATGAAAGAAGAATAGCGCTGCGGGCGCGAAGCGAAAAGCGCAGTCGCGGCCCCGATGCACTCACATGGGGGCCGCATTCCGGCTTCTCAAGCTAGCAAGGTGCCACGCAGCGAGTGTGGCAGCGCGTCATCGATATGTACGTCGACGAACTGGCCGATCAGTCGCGGGTTGTCGCAGCGGAAATTGACGATGCGATTGTGCTCGGTACGGCCCTGCAGCATGCCCGGGTCCTTCTTCGAATAGTCGCTGACGAGGATGCGCTGGGTGGTGCCGACCATTCGTCGGCTGTTCTCGAAACCCTGCTGATTGATGCGCTGCTGCAGGATGGCCAGACGCTGCTTCTTGACCTCCTCCGGCGTGTCGTCGGCGAGGTCCGCTGCCGGGGTGCCGGGGCGTGCGCTGTAGACGAAGGAGTAGGAGAAGTCGAAGCCGACGTCCTCGATCAGCTTCATGGTCTGCTCGAAGTCCTTATCGGTCTCGCCGGGGAAGCCAACGATGAAATCCGAGCTGATCAGGATATCCGGCACGGCGGCCTTGAGCCGACGGATGCGCGACTTGTACTCGAGCGCGGTGTGGTTGCGCTTCATCGCCGCAAGGATTCGGTCGGAGCCGGCCTGCACCGGAAGGTGCAGGTATTTCACCAGCTGCGGGATGTCCGCATGGGCCTGAATGATAGCGTCGGAGAACTCCAGCGGGTGGCTGGTGGTGTAACGGATGCGACCGATACCTTCGATCGCCGCTACCGCGTGCAGCAGGTCGGCGAAGTCGTGGCCGTCGTGGCGATAGCCGTTGACGTTCTGCCCCAGCAGGGTGACTTCCTTCACGCCGTTCTCGGCCAGGTGCACGATTTCCGCCAGCACATCGGCCAGCGGCCGGCTGACTTCCTCGCCGCGGGTGTAGGGCACCACGCAGAAGGTGCAGTACTTGCTGCAGCCTTCCATGACCGAGACGAAGGCGCTGGGGCCGTCGACGCGGGGTTCGGGCAGGCGGTCGAATTTCTCGATCTCGGGGAAGGAAATGTCCACCTGCGGCGTCTTGGTTGTGCGCGCGGCGTCGATCATTTCCGGCAGGCGGTGCAGCGTCTGCGGGCCGAAGACCACATCGACGTAAGGCGCGCGGTCGCGGATCGCCGCGCCTTCCTGGCTGGCGACGCAGCCACCGACGCCGATAACCAGTTGCGGATTGTCCTGTTTCAGTTCGCGCCAGCGGCCCAGCTGCGAAAAGACCTTTTCCTGGGCCTTTTCGCGGATCGAGCAGGTATTGAGAAGAATCACGTCGGCTTCTGCCGGATTCTCGGTGATCTCCATGGCCTGGTGTTCGCCCAGCAGATCCACCATGCGCGAGCTGTCGTACTCGTTCATCTGGCAGCCGTGGGTTTCGATGAAAAGCTTGCGGGTCATGTTACGGGCCGGCGTTGTGCAAAAAATGACCGGCGATTATATGCCCATGGCCGGGCAGGGGAAAGCGCGGACGGATGCCGCAGGGGTGCACCGGTTTCTCAGGGGATCTGTGGGGCGTCGGCGGCCTGCAACTGCATCAGGTAGTCGCGGAAGATCTGGCCGAGCACCTGGCTGGCAATCTCCAGCTCATCCCGGCGCATCTGCGCGGAGACGCGGTCGGCGGTATCCAGCGCTTCGTCTTCGCCGTTGACCGCGGCCATCTTCAGCACAATATAGGCCTGCACATTGTTGGCCTTGACGCCTTCGCCGCGGAAGAACATCACGCCGAGGCGGTGCTGCGCCGCCGCATGGCCGCGCAGCGATGCCTGTTCGAACCAGTACAGCGCCTTGGCCAGATCGCGTGGCGCACGTTTGCCGTCGTAGTGGAATTCGCCCAGCTCGTAGGCGGCCTGCACGTCGCCATCGCTGGCTGCCTGCTGGCAGCTGCGCAGCGCTTCAGGCAGTTCCTCGGGCAGCGTATCGAGGGCACAACGGGCGGTCGCCGGGATCAGCAGGGTGTTCCCGCCAGCCAAAGCCGTGAGAGGCGAGAGAAGCAGCAGACAGCCCAAAGACAGGATGCGGCCGGTGCGGATCATGAAAATCTGGCGCCTCGAGGAGCAGGGCGATAATGAAAGGCTGGAACGAGCCAGCCGTCACATTATGGATAAGCTGCTGTCTGCTTACAAAGCCTTTAACGGCCTGCCATCGGCTTTTTATGCGGCCGTTGGCTGTTGCTCGCGCGCGCTGCCCGGCAACCGCAGCAGCAGGACTGCCAGCAGCGGACTGGCGATCGCCAGCAGCAACGGCTGTGCCCCGGCGAACGGGTTGCCGATCGCCATGCTGCCAGGCAACGGCAGCATGAGCAGCAACAGCACGCCTGCCGCGATACCGGCGCCACTCGGCAGACGGTCCGGCCATTGCAGCACGGCGGCATAGATCACCAGCAACGCGCTGGCGAGCAGCAGGCCGAGCGCATAGGGCTCGCTCCAGCCGAGCTGTCGTGCCAGTTCGAAGAACACGCACAGGCCCAGCACCACGCGGCCCCAGTTCGGACGGCTCCAGGCCCAGCGTCGCGCCAGGGTCAGTGCGGCCAGGGCGAGCAGGGGCAAACCGAGTAGCAGGCTGGCGCGTTCCAGCCACTGCTGGGCCTCGGCCATTCCGCCGGCGAGGCCGGTCGCCCCGCTGGCCGCGGCAAGGATGAAGGCGAGCATCGCGCTGAACAGCGCCGGTTGATCCGCTTCGCCGTAACGGCGCCGGGCGCGACCGACAAGGATCGCGCTGGTGGCCGCGGCAACTGTCAGTAGCAGGGCCTGCAGCAGTTCCATCGGCGTATTCACTTGAGCTTGGCGAAGGCGCGCTCGGCGGCGTCGAGGGTGACGGCCAGCTCCTTATCGCCGTGGGCGATGGAGGTGAAACCGGCCTCGAACGCGCTCGGCGCCAGGTACACACCGCCCTCGAGCATCAGGTGGAAGAAGCGCTTGAAGCGATCGGCGTCGCTGGCCATGACGTCGGCAAAGGTCACGATGTCGTCGGCGCCGCTGAAATACAAGCCGAACATGCCGCCGACCTGAGTGGTGACGAAGGGGATGCCGGCGGCATCGGCGCGATCCTGCAGACCCTGCAGCATGCGGCTGGTATAGGCGCTCAGGGCATCATGGAAGCCGGGGCGGCTGATCAGCTCGAGGGTGGTCAGGCCGGCGGCCATGGCCAGTGGGTTGCCCGATAGCGTGCCAGCCTGGTAGACCGGGCCGAGCGGGGCGATGCGTTCCATGATGGCGCGCTTGCCGCCGAAGCAGCCGACCGGCATGCCCCCGCCGATGATCTTGCCGAAGGTCGACAGGTCCGGCGTCACGCCGTAGTAGGCCTGGGCGCCGCCGAGGGCGACGCGGAAGCCGGTCATCACCTCGTCGAAGATCAGCACCACGCCGTGCGCGTCGCACAGGCGGCGCAGGCCTTCGAGGAAGCCCGGCGCCGGCGGCACGCAGTTCATGTTGCCGGCCACCGGCTCGACGATGATGCAGGCGACCTGCTCGCCCTTTTCCTTCAGCGTGGCTTCGACTTCGGCGAGGTCGTTGTAGGCCAGCGTCAGGGTGTGCTTGGCGAAGTCCGCCGGCACGCCCGCTGAGCTGGGTACGCCCTGGGTCAGGGCGCCAGAACCGGCTTTCACCAGCAGGCTGTCGGAGTGGCCGTGGTAGCAGCCTTCGAACTTGATGATGGCGTCGCGCCCGGTGTAGCCGCGGGCCAGGCGGATCGCACTCATGGTCGCTTCGGTGCCAGAGCTGACCATGCGCACCATCTCCATGGACGGCACCAGGCGGCAGACCAGTTCGGCCATCTCGGTTTCCATGGCGGTCGGCGCGCCGTAGGAAAGCCCGTGCTCGAGCTGGCGGCGTACGGCATTGAGCACCTGCGGGTGGCTGTGGCCGAGGATCATCGGGCCCCAGGAGCCGACGTAGTCGACGTAGCGCTTGTCGTCCTCATCGATGACATAGGCGCCTTCGGCGTGCTTGAGGAACAGCGGGGTGCCGCCTACGCTGCGGAACGCACGAACCGGCGAGTTGACGCCGCCGGGGATGTGGGTCTGGGCGCTGGCGAAGAGGATTTCGGAACGGGACATGCGGGCCTCGCAAAACAGGGGCGGACGGCGTTAGCGGCCCGCCGTGGCGGAATCAGGGCGTGTTGAACTGTTGGCTGAAGGCCTGGGCGCGGCGCTCGACCTCGGCGGCACTGTCGGCGGCGAACAGGGCGTGGATCACGGCGATCATGTGCACGCCGGCAGCGATCAGTGACGGCGCGGTCTCCAGCGTGATGCCACCGATAGCGACGATGGGCAGGCCGATACGGGCGCGAGCTTCACGCAGCAGGTCTTGATTGGCTGCCGGTGCGCCGGGTTTGGTGTGGGACTGGAAGAAACGGCCGAAGGCAACGTAGCTGGCACCCTCGCGAGCGGCCTGCTCGGCCAGCGGCAGTTGCGCATGGCAGGTGGCGCCGATGATCGCCTGACGCCCGAGCAGGGCCCGCGCGGCGGCCAGCGAACCATCTTCCTGGCCCAGGTGCAGGCCGACGCCCAGGCGCGCAGCCAGTTCGGCATCGTCGTTGATGATCAGCTGTGCGCCGTGGCGGGCGCAGAGTTCCTGCAGCGCATCGGCCTCGCGCAGCCGCCGCGCTTCGTCGCCGGTCTTGTCGCGGTACTGCAGCAGACGGGCGCCGCCCTTCAGTGCGGCTTCGACATAGGGCAGCAGGCGACCATCGGCCAGCAATGTGCTGTCGGTAATGGCGTACAGGCCGCGCAGGCGGGACGCTTCCTTCATGCGCTGCTCTCCAGTCAGGCCAGGTCCAGGGGCAGGCGGCGCGGCACGTACTGGCCGTGCCCGGGGGCCTCGGCATCGCGCAGCGTGCGCCAGGTGTAGTCGAGTGCCGAGCGGACCGCGCTGGTCAGTTCCTCGCCCAGTGCCAGACGGCCGGCCAAGGCGCTGGCCAGGGTGCAGCCGGAGCCGTGATAGCTGCCCGGCAGGCGCGCGCAAGTGAAGTCGTGACGGCTGCCGTCGCGGCAATACAGACGGTTGTGCACTTCGCTTTCATCGCCGTGACCGCCGGTGATCAGCAGGTGACGGATATGCGGCAGCAGGCGTTCGGCGCACTCGTCGGCACTGCCCTCCGGCAGTTCGGCCAGGATGCGCGCTTCCGGCAGGTTCGGCGTGGCGATTGTGGATGCTGGGAACAGCCGCTCGCGCATGGCGTAGCCGACATCGTCCTTGCCCAGTGCACCGCCGCCGCCAGCGCGCAGCACCGGGTCGCAGATCAGCGGCACACCGGGCAACTTGGTCATGATCTCGAGCACCGTCTCGACCATCTCCACCGAGCCGAGCATGCCCAGCTTGACGGCGGCGATGGGCAGGTCAGCGATCACCGCGTTGGCCTGGGCGAGTACCCATTCGCGGTCGAGCACGCGGAAGTCGGTGACGTTGACGGTGTCCTGCACGGTGAGCGCGGTGACGGTCGGCGCGGCGTGGCAGGCCTGCGCCAGCAGGGCTTCGATGTCAGCCTGCAGGCCGGCGCCGCCACTGGGATCGTGGCCGGACAGACAGAGGACGACGGGACGGGAAGTGAAGTTTTTCATGGCGTGCGAGCTTATCACCAAACAGGGGCGGCGGGACGCGGCAGTTGCAGGTCGAACGGTCATCCGGCGGTGTCTGCCGGCCATCGGAACGATCGCGACGCTGCACGTCCGCTTTTCCGGCTGGCCCAACTGCTGTGGTAGATTGCTGGCACTTTGATTACGGTCTGGGTGGCGGAGTTCATGGGACATGAGCTCGTTTTCGACACTCGGCCAGCACGAGGCATCATGCGGCACGTCTTCCTGTTCATTCTGGCCTTCCTGCCCGTCCTGGCCGTTGCCGTCGAACTCGACGAAACCACTCGCCATCTGCCGCTCGGGCGGCACATGCAGGTGTTCGAGGATCCGCACGGCCAGATGCGGATCGAGGATGTCGCCGCGCCGGCTTTCGAGGAGCGTTTCCAGGCGCATCGCAACGATGTGCTGAACGCCGGCTATTCGCGCTCCGTGCACTGGGTGCGCGTCGATCTGCACTATCGATCGCAGTCATCGCCAGACGCGCGGCGCTGGTTGCTGGAGGTGGCCTATCCACCACTCGACAGCCTGCAGTTGTATCTGCCGGACGCTTCCGGCTCTTACCGCCTGGCTCGCGACACGGGCGACATCCAGCCCTGGGCCAGCCGCGAGATCGGCCAGGGCAATTACCTGTTCGAACTCGAGTTGCCGGCCAACCAGACGCAGCGCCTGTATTTGCGCGTGCAGAGCGAGGGGTCGGTCCAGGTCCCGCTGAGTCTCTGGTCGCACCACGCCTATCTCGAGGCGCAGCCCGGGCGACTCTATGTGCTTGGCATGATCTACGGTGTGCTGCTGGCGATGCTGGTTTACAACCTGTTCATCTATGTCAGCATCCGCGACCCCAGCTATCTGTATTACATCCTCTACATCGCCGCGTTCGGCCTTTATCAGGTCTCGGTGAACGGCGCGGGCGTGCAGTTTCTCTGGCCTGATCACCTTTGGTGGACCAACGCCGCGACGCCGCTGCTGATCGGTGCGACCGGCTTGTTCGGCTCGCTGTTCACCCGCAGCTTCCTGCGCACGGCCGAGCACAGTCGCTGGATCGACCGGCTGCTGCGGCTGATGATCGCCTTCTCGCTGGCCGTGATGGCGCTGGCGCTGACCATGGATTACGGCGTATCGCTGCGCCTGGCCACTGCCTTGGCACTGCTGTTCACCCTGGCGGTTTTCGCCGCGGGCATCCTTGCCTGGCTGCGTGGCATGCGGGTGGCGCGTTACTTCATCATCGCCTGGAGTGCGCTGCTCATTGGCGGACAGATCAACACCCTGATGGTGCTTGGGCACCTGCCGCACAACTTCCTGACGATGTACGCCAGCCAGCTGGGGGCCGCGCTGGAGGTGGTGCTGCTTTCGATGGCGCTGGCCGATCGCATCAACGCGTTGAAGGACGAGCGGGCCATGATCCTGGAAAGCGCTCGGGCCGAGCTGGAGCAGCTGAACCGGGAACTGGCCGAGAGCAACCGGCTCAAGGACGAATTCCTCTCCAACATCAGCCACGAGCTGCGTACCCCGATGATGGGCGTGATGGGCGCGCTCGAGCTGCTGCCTACGTCAGAGTCGGCTGACGAGCTGCAGCAGTACCAGCACATTGCTACCGGCTCGGCGCGCGACATGATGCGTCTGGTCAACAACATCCTGGCGCTGAGCGAGCTGCGTGCAGGCAAGTTGCGGCCCCGTATCGGAGAGTTCCGCCTGCGCCAGATGGCCGAGCGCTTGCACCAGCAATTCGCTCCCGCGGCGCAGGAAAAGGGCCTGGAGTTCGAGCTGGAGGTCGCCGCCAACCTGCCGGACCGCGTCTTCGGCGACGGCGAAAAGCTCGAACAAAGCCTGACCCACCTGCTCGACAACGCGCTCAAGTTCACGTCGCGCGGCCATATCACGCTGCGCTTCGGTGGCGAACCAGGGGAGCATCACCTGCTGCTGCGGGCCGAGATCATCGACACGGGCATCGGCTTCAGCGACGCCGATGAGGCGTTCCTCTACCACCAGTTCCGCCAGGTGGATGGTTCCATGACCCGGCGTTATGGCGGCCTCGGCATCGGCCTGGCGATCAGTCGCGGTCTGCTGGAGGTGATCGGCGGGCAGCTCGATCAGCAGTCGCGCCCCGGCCTGGGCAGCCGTTTCCGCATCAGCGTTCGCCTGGCACTCATCGATCCGCACCAGGCGATTGCCTGACGCGCGGACCTTTTGGCCGATACCTCGCTTCAACCGTCGCGTCAGCACATGCTTCACTGCCTGTGCGTCGCCGGTTGCCGGCTACGCTTGCTGGCAACCGCCGCATCGGTCAAGAAGGAGGACGCCTGGATGAATCCGCAAAGCTGCGCCGAAACCCACGAGGTCACCAACCAGGTGCCGCCCCTCGACGGCGCCAACCTCTACCGTCTCGACCTGCCGCTGCAGCAATGGGTGCAGCGCTACCATGCCGGCTGGGCGGCGGAACGTCTGGACGCCTACGGTGCGCTTGCCGGCGGCCCGTTGATGCAGGCCGGTTTTCTCGCCAACGAGAACAAGCCGGTGTTCAAGAGCCATGACCGCTATGGTCATCGCATCGATCTGGTGGAGTTTCACCCGGCCTACCATGAGTTGATGCGCAGCGCCGTCGAGCACGGTATTCCGTCCCTGCCCTGGACCGATCCGCAGCCCGGCGCGCAGGTGGCGCGCGCCGCCCTGATGTACCTGCACAACCAGGCCGAAGCCGGCAGCAGTTGCCCGCTGACGATGACCTACGCCAGCGTGCCGGCGCTGCGCCTGCAGCCAGACCTTGCCGAGCGCTGGCTGCCGAAGATCCTCGCTACCGAGTACGACCCGCGCAACCTGCCGATGGAGCAGAAGGCCGGCGTCACCATCGGCATGGCGATGACCGAGAAACAGGGCGGCACCGATGTGCGCGCCAACACGACCCGCGCCTATCCGGTCGGTGCCGGCGGGCCGGGGCAGGCCTACGAACTGACCGGGCACAAGTGGTTCTGCTCGGCGCCGATGTGCGATGCCTTCCTCACCCTGGCGCAGACCGACAAGGGGCTGTCCTGCTTCCTGCTGCCGCGGCATCGGCCGGACGGAACGCGCAACCAGTTCTACATCCAGCGCCTGAAGAACAAGCTAGGTAACTGGGCCAACGCCTCCAGCGAGGTCGAGTACCGTGGCGCGCTGGCCTGGATGGTAGGCGAAGAGGGCCGCGGCGTGCCGACCATCATCGAAATGGTCTCCTCGACCCGTTTCGATTGCATGATCGGTTCCAGCTCGCTGATGCGTCAGGCACTGACCCAGGCCCTGCATCACTGCGCGCACCGCCAGGTCGGCGGCCGGGTCCTGCTCGAGCAGCCGCTGATGCAGAACGTGCTGGCCGATCTCGCCCTGGAAAGCGAGGCGGCGCTGGCGCTGACCCTGCGCATGGGCCGCGCCCAGGACAATCGCCACGACGAGCACGAAGACAAGTTCGCCCGGCTGGTCACCGCCGTCGGCAAATACTGGATCTGCAAGCGCGCACCGACCATGATCGCCGAGGCCAGCGAATGCCTGGGTGGCGCTGGTTATGTCGAGGAAACCATCCTGCCGCGGCTGTACCGCGAGGCGCCGGTGAATTCCATCTGGGAAGGTTCCGGCAACGTGCAGTGCCTCGACGTCTTGCGCGCGCTATCGAAGGAGCCGGGCGTGCTGGAGGTGCTGTTCGCCGAACTAGGCGACGGCCACGGTGATGCACGGCTGAAGGCGCATATCCAGCGTTTGAAGGCGGCCTTCGGCGACACCGGGGACATCCAGTACCGCGCCCGTCAGCTCACCGAGGACGTTGCCGTTGGCCTGCAGGCCAAGCTGCTGCTCGAAGCCGGCAACGCGGCCGTATCCGATGCCTTCATCGCCAGCCGCCTTGAAGCGCACGGGCGAGTGTACGGGACGTTGCCGCGCGGGCTGGACATCGACGCAGTGCTGGCCCGGAGCGCTCCGCAGCTGTGATGCGGGACGTGGGACTCTGCCGTTGTAAACGCCCGACCGGGTGCAGCATGAGACGAAGACTTGCTCGGGAAGTGACGGCGGTGTCCGGTTCGTTTCCAGATTTGACAGAGGTCCGGCGGCGCTTTGAGCGCGGTGACAGGCCGGGCGCCCCGATTCCACGGCGTACGGCGGCGGGCGAATGCTGCACAGTCGGCCGCTCGTGGTTGCGCTGGGCGCGGATACCGGCTATGACCTCTCCTGTGCGGCGGCCTGCTAGTACCTTTGTATAACAGCCAAAAGAGCTGGTGCTCCTAGAATGGGGCGAGCGACTACGTTACGGGGTTGCAAGTGCCGCATGATTTTTGAGGTTCGATATTGAGCGGCAAAAGACATGGGCGCTTGGTCTCCGGACATCAAGTGGCCGTCTCCCTGCCTCGTCAGGCCTGGTGAGTTTCTTTGCAGAGCCTTCACGGACGAGCATTCGATGAGTTTCTGAGGTGAGTTCATGGCAACCGATCTAAACAAGTACATCCGCAACGCAGCGTTTCTCGACAAGGTCGTCTCGGCAGAAGAAGCCGCGTCGTGGATCGAGGACGGCATGACGCTGGGCATGAGCGGCTTCACCCTGTTCGGGGAGCCGAAGGTGTTCCCGAAGGCACTGTCCGAGCGCGGCCAGCGCGAGAAATTCAAGGTCAACCTGTTCACCGGCGCGTCCATGGGACCGGCGGCAGACCAGTCGATGGCCGAAGCCGGCATCATCAACAAGCGCATCCCGTATCAGGGCAACCCGGTACAGCGCAAGAAGATCAACGCCGGCGAGGTGCTCTACATCGACCAGCACCTGTCGCACACCGCCGAGCTGCTGCGTCAGGGCGTGCTGCCGCAGGTCGACTACGCCATCATCGAGGCGGCGGCCATCACCGAGGACGGCCAGATCATCCCGACCGGTTCGGTCGGTAACTCGCCGATCTTCGTGCAGAACGCCAAGCACGTGATCATCGAGCTGAACACTTCTGCTCCGCGCGAGTACGAAGGCATGCACGACATCTACATCCCCGGCCCGGCCGGCGAGGATTCGCGCAAGGACATCCCGGTCTACAACGTCAGCAAGCGCATCGGATCGATCGGTATCCCGGTCGATCCGGCCAAGGTGCGCGGCATCGTGCTGTCCAGCGAGCCGGACATTCCTTCCCCGCTGTTCGAGCCGAACGCCGAAACCCAGAAGATCGCTGACAACCTGCTGGACTTCCTGCGTGAAGAAGTGCGGCTGGGGCGCCTGACCAACAGCCTGGCTCCATTGCAGTCCGGTGTGGGCTCGGTGGCCAACGCGGTGCTGGCGGGCATGAAGACTTCGGAGTTCAAGGACCTGACTGTCGCTTCCGAAGTGCTGCAGGACGGCGTTTTCGACCTGATCGACGCCGGCGTGGTGAAGTTCGCCGCCGCCACCGCCTTCTCCCTGTCGAAGAAGCGCGTGGACAACCTGGCCTCCGACCTCGCCAAGTACGCCGGCAAGGTGGTGTTCCGTCCGCAGGAGATCTCCAACCATCCGGAAGTGATCCGCCGACTGGGGATCATCTCCTTCAATACTGCGCTGGAAGCCGACATCTACGGCAACGTGAACTCCACGCACGTCAACGGCACCCACATGATGAATGGTATCGGCGGCTCGGGTGACTTCGCCCGCAACGCACGTATCAGCATCTTCGTGACGACCTCGACGGCGAAGGACGGCAAGATCTCCTCCATCGTGCCGTTCGTCACCCATGTGGATCACACCAACCACGACGTCGACGTGATCATCACCGAGCAGGGCTATGCCGATCTGCGCGGGCTGGCGCCCGTCGAGGCGGCGGCGCGAATCATCAACAACTGCATGCACCCGGATTACCGGGCCCAGGCGCTCGCCTACCTCGAAGAGGCGAAGCAGCGTGGCGGCCACACCCCGCACGTGCTGGAAAAAGCCTTCTCCTGGCACGCCAACTTCGCCAAGAACGGCACCATGCTGCTGGACAAGTAATCGGTAGGAGTCTGTGCGGCTGATGCAGCAATGCATCGGCGGCGGGCTCGAAGCGGTGCCCAAATCCGACGTCAGGCTCTGGCGTCGGATTTTTTTTCGGCCATGACGGCGCGCATTTGCAGCGCGCCGACGTCTCGGATGCGGCTCCATCCGCTCGGCTGCGTATACATCCGTCACCAAATACGGCCAAGATAGGCCGATGTGTTAAGCCAGGATGAGCCATGACTTCCAACGAATCCAGATCCTTCACCGTCGCCACCTGCGCTGAGGAGGCGGTCGACAAGCTGGCCGAGCTGCACGCGCAGGCCACCGCAGCGCTCAACCAGGCGCTCAAGCGCTACGTGGCCAGCCGCACCGAGCCGAGCCTGCAGGAGCGCAGCCTGTTCCGCTATCCGCAGCTGCGCCTGACCTATGAATGCCACGGCGAAGTGCCGGCCTCGACCCGCGCCTACGCCAAGGTGCAGGCACCTGGCGTATACAGCGTCACGGTGACCCATCCGGCAGCGTTCCGCGCCTACCTGCTCGACCAGTTGAAGCCGCTGATCCAGGACTTCAACGTCACCGTTGAGGTCGGCATGAGCGACCGCAACATTCCCTATCCCTATGTCATCGAGCAGGGCGACGAGCTGGCCGGCAGCGGCGTGACCGCTGCTGAGCTGGCGCGGGTATTCCCCAGTACCGATCTGTCCGCCGCGACCGACGACATCGCCGACGGGCTCTACGACTGGGAGAACGCCGATCCTTATCCGCTGGCGCTGTTCGACGGCGCGCGGGTGGACTTCTCGCTGCGCCGGCTGGTGCACTACACCGGCAGCGACTGGCGCCATGTGCAGCCCTGGATCCTGCTGACCAACTACCACCGCTACGTCGACCAATTCATTCGCCACGGCCTGGACATGCTGCGTGACGACACCCGTTTCACCCGCATGGTGCTGCCGGGCAATGTGATCATCGAGCGTGGCATGGAGGAGGGCGAGGCGCAGGCGATCATCGGCGGCGTGCTCTGGCATCGCTACCAGATGCCGGCTTATCACCTGATCGCCGACGATGGCCATGGCATCACCCTGGTCAACATCGGCGTCGGCCCGTCCAACGCCAAGAACATCACCGATCACCTGGCCGTGCTGCGACCGCATTGCTGGCTGATGATCGGCCACTGCGGCGGGTTGCGGCAGTCGCAGTCCATCGGCGACTACGTGCTGGCTCACGCCTACATGCGCCGCGACGGCATCCTCGATCGGGTGTTGCCGCCGCACATCCCGCTGCCGGCCCTGGCCGAGGTGCAGCAGGCGCTGCAGGAATCGGCCGCGACGGTAACCGGCGAGCAGGGCGAAGCGTTGAAGAAGCGCCTGCGGACCGGCACCGTGCTGACCTATGACGACCGCAACTGGGAGCTGCGCTGGGCGCAGGAGCGACCGCTGATCAACCTGTCGCGGGCCGTTGCGGTGGACATGGAGAGCGGCACGATCGCTGCTCAAGGCTATCGTCTGCGGGTGCCGTACGGCACGCTGCTCTGTGTGTCGGACAAACCGCTGCACAGCGAGATCAAGCTGCCCGGCTCGGCCAACGCGTTCTACGAGCGGGCCGTTACCCAGCACCTGAAGATCGGCATCACCGCACTCGAACTGCTGCGCAACCAGCTCAACTCGCTGCACTCGCGCAAGCTGCGCAGTTTCGACGAGCCGCCGTTCCGCTGACGCCGGCGCTTTCGCGGGAATGAGCAATACTCATAGCGTTCATTCCCGCGAGCACCGGAGGTCAACATGGAACAGTCGATCCACGCCTTCCACAACCTGTTCGAGCAGTTGGGCCTGCCCAACGACGATGTCTCGATCAGGCGATTCATCGAAACCCATTCGCCGCTGGCAGACGATGTCTATCTGGCCGACGCGTCGTTCTGGACGCCGGCCCAGGCGGCTTTCCTGCGCGAGGAGATTCTCGAGGATGCCGACTGGGCCGAGGTGGTCGATCGCCTCAATGTCGCGCTGCGGCGGCGCTATCACTGAGGCATGGCTGGTTCTCAGCCGGCCAGCAGCCAGGCGCCGGTGACTGCCGAGGCGGCACCAGCGATGCGTACCAGCGGTGCGGCGGCCTGCGGCAGCAAGCGAACCAGTGCGTAACCGGCGGCATGCAGAGCGGCGGTGGCAACAACGAAACCGGCGGCATACCCCCATGGGCTGGACAGCTCCGGCAGTTCCAGTCCGTGGGCGACCCCGTGGCTGGCGGCGAACAGCGCGGTCAGCCCCACCGCGATGGCCACCGGCGGGCGAATTGCCAGGGCTACCAGCAGGCCGAGGGCCAGAACCGAGCCGGCAATACCGGTTTCCATCAGCGGCATTTCGATTCCGGCGAAACCGGCCAGGCCGCCGAGCAGCATGGTGGCGACGAAGGTCAGCGGCAGCGCCCAGCGCGCCTTGCCGTTCTGCTGGGCCGCCCAGAGTCCGACGGCAACCATCGCCAACAGGTGGTCGAAACCGAAGATCGGGTGGGCGATACCGGACAGCACGCCGGCATGGTCATGCCCGGGGTGTGCCAGTGCCAGTGCCGGGCTGAGCAGCAGGAGGGTGGCGAGCAGTGGTTTGCGCAGGTTCATAAAGACTCCTTGGGTGAGCGGACGGACGTCAGGCGGCGCTGAGCATTCCCTGTTTTTCGATGAAGGCGATGATTTCCTCGAGACCCTGGCCGACCTTCTGGTTGCTGAAGACGAACGGCCGCTCGCCGCGCATCTTGCGGGCATCGCGATCCATCACCTCCAGCGAGGCGCCGACCATGGATGCCAGGTCGATCTTGTTGATCACCAGCAGGTCGGACTTGCAGATGCCCGGGCCGCCCTTGCGCGGCAGCTTGTCGCCAGCGGAGACGTCGATCACGTAGATGGTCAGGTCCGACAGCTCCGGGCTGAAAGTCGCCGAGAGGTTGTCGCCGCCGGACTCGACGATGATCAGGTCCAGGCCGGGAAAGCGCCGGTTGAGCTGCTCGACCGCTTCGAGGTTGATCGAGGCGTCCTCGCGGATCGCCGTGTGGGGGCAGCCGCCAGTCTCCACACCGATGATCCGCTCCGGCGCCAGGGCCTCGTTACGCACGAGGAACTGTGCGTCTTCCTGGGTGTAGATGTCGTTGGTCACCACGGCGAGGTTGTAGCGGTCGCGCAGGGCCTGGCACAGGGCGAGGGTCAGGGCGGTCTTGCCGGAGCCGACCGGCCCGCCAATGCCGACGCGCAGGGGTTGGGTGTTCATGGGTGGTCTCCTCTGGAAGGCAGTGAGGCTGCCTCGGGGTTGATGCGAAGGGCGTGCCGCTGCCGATTGGGGCAGGGGGGAATAGAAATCGTTGGGTGATCGATGGTGGCGTACGCAGTGTTGTCAGGCGCCGCGCTTTCCTCGGCTGGGACTACTGGTTGCGCCTTGCACGGCGCGTCACTTTCTCTTGTCTCGCCAAGAGAAAGTAACCAAAGAGAAGGCGACCCCGACATCCGGACTGGGCGTCCCCGGTTTGCTGCGCAAAACTCCCCTCCCTCCGGCATTACTCCGGGGGATGTGGTCCGAGCCGGTTGGAAGTTTCTAAACGGGTCCGTAGGGTGGGTAACGCGAAGCTTACCCACCGGTTTGAAAAGTAATACGCCATGGCTCGGCGAGAGCGTGCTTGTAGCCTGCGGTGGAAAATGCTGCGCAGTTTTCCACCCTACATCGCGGGCGAGAGATAGCGGCAGGGCTGTCTGTAGGTCGCTGGCGTTACCCTCAGCTTGTTTTTTCTTATACGGACGATCAGGCGACATCAATTGCCCCTTCAGGAGGGTGAACGGAGTCGTTGTGGAGAGGGGCGAGCGGCATGGATGCCGCAAGAGCCGTAAAGGGCCATGGATGGCCCTTGTACGGCGACCCTCGGAGCGGCGGCGGAGAGAACGAACCCTTCGCGAAGCGAAGGGCCGAATGCAGGGGCAAGCGTTTTTGCTTACTTTTTTCGCGACTGAAAAAAGTGAGTCGCCCAACAGGGCGAAACCTAAGGTCAGTGCCCATAACGACGCCGCGCCGTCGAGGGAAGCTGCTCCCGCCACCACCTGTGCACCGCCTCGGCCTGCTCCTGTGCAGCTGCGCCCGTAGCACGGGGCTCGCGCCAGTTCTCTCATGACCTAAACAACCGACTGTACTGCCGCTCATGCGCCATGCTGGTCAGCACCAGCCCGAACGGCGCGCTGCCCCAGGCCGCTTCCGGCAGCTGACTGGCTTCCCGTTGCGCCTGGTTCAGGACCGGCAACAACTGCGAGGTCAACCGCTGCGCCGCCTGCTGCCCCAGCGGCAGCGTCTTCATCAGCACCGCCAGCTGGTTTTCCAGCCAGCCCCACAACCAGGCGGCGACGGCATCGGCGGGCATGATTTGCCAGGCGCGGGCGGCCAGTGCCCAGGCGAGAGCCAGGCCGGGCTCGCCGGCGGCCGCGAGGCAGTTGCGGGCCGGCTGGTCGAGTTCCGGCAGGCCGTCGAGCAGCTGCGCGAGGGAATAGCCCATCTGCCGGCTTTCCAGCTGCAGCTCGCGGGTTTCGCGGCTGGCGCGGTGTTCGGCAGCCAGTTGCAACAGGCGCGGCCAGTCATCCCGCTCGGCGGCTTCGCAATGGGCCAGCAGCAGCGGAGCCTCGAAGCGGGCGAGGTTGAGCAGCAATTGATCCTCCAGCCAACGCCGGGCGCTGAGCGGGTCGCTCACCTGACCGTTCTCCACCGCCATCTCCAGCCCTTGGGAATAGCTGTAGCCGCCGATCGGCAGCTGCGGGCTGGCCAGGCGGAGCAGCGCCCAGGCCGAGCCGGGAGCAGCGGTCGCGTTCACGGGCGCACGCCGAACTGGTGCAGTCGCGGTGCGTAGCTGAACTCCGCTTCGCCGGCGTGGGAATGGTGATGGCCGCCACCGTAGGCGCCGTGTTCCGGCTGGAAGGGCGCCTCGATGTGTTCGACCTCGGCGCCCAGCTGCAACAGCATGTCCTTGAGCACGTAGTCGTCGAGCAGGCGCAGCCAGCCATCGCCTACTTGCAGGGCGACATGACGGTTGCCCAGGTGATAGGCCGCGCGGGTCAGCTCGAAGGCGCTGGTGCAGGTGACGTGCAGCAGTTGTTCGGGGCGTGCGCGTACGCGCACGACTCGGCCATCACCGGCGAGCAGGCATTCGCCATCGTGCAGCGGCGGCTGGCCGCGTTCGAGAAACAGGCCGACGTCTTCGCCGCTGGTACTGAAGCAGCGCAGGCGACTCTTGCTGCGCGCGTCGTAGGTCAGTTCGAGTTCGGCCTGCCACTCGGGGCGGGCGTCGATGCGTTGGCGAATCACCAGCATGTGCAGAGTTCCGGTCGGATCGTTTCCGGAACAAGAGCAAGTGGCTTGCCAACCGAGCCCATGTATCGCGATCACGGCGGCTGTCGGGCCTGCGTGCCTGATAATGGGGCTTTGGACGCACCGTCACGGTGCGCGTGTTGGGGGCGGGTCTGGTGCGTGCGCCTTACTGGTGCAGATCGCGCACCATGTACACCGCCGGGATCTGGTAACTGGCCAGGTTGCCGGCTTGCGGCGGGTCGAGTTCGTCGTGGGCTTCGTAGCCCAGGCGCGACCAGAAGCCGGTGGAATCCTGCACCGACACCAGTGCCGAATAGCGCAGCTGTGCGGTGCCGGCCTGTTGCAGGTTGTGCCGCACCAGTGCCGGGCCGATGCCGCGGCCTGCGGCTCGTCCGGCCACGGCGAGGTCATGCAGGTAGAGGCAATCGGCTTCGCCGTCGGTGCAGAACTCCCCGTCCAGCGGGGTCACTTTGCCCAGGCGCGAGTGGTAGGCGAACAGGTAGGCGCATACGCCCTCGTCATCCTCGGCCACCCACGCCAGCTGTGGAAATGCCGCCAGACGTGAACGGATCACCGCCTCGTCTTCGAGGACCTCGGCGGCATAGGATTCTTCCTGGATCGCCAGGACGGCAGGGATATCGCGCTCCTGCATCGCTCTCAACTGGTACATCACGACTACACTCGGACGCCGCGAGACGCCGCGCGGCTCGGCAAAAAGCCGGCGATCATACGCGAAATGCCGGCGCTCCGCTTGCCGCCGGGCGGCGCATCCGCAGCTCCGCTGCCACCCACAGCCGGACAGTCGCGCCGCGTCCAGGCTCAAGTGAAAGGTTTCAGCTGATTGGTGCAGCGGTGCGACAAGATGACAGGCATAATGGTTAGCCTGCTAACAAGTGGCTGAGGCCTGCGTTGAACGATCACCACCACCCGCTCTACGGCGTCTTGCTGATATTGCTGTCGGGTCTGTTGCTGGCCAGCCATGACGGGCTGGCCAAACACCTCTCGGAAATCTACCCGGTGTTTCTGGTCATCTGGGCTCGTTATGTCGCGCAGACGGTGCTGATGACCGCGCTGTTCGTGCCGCGCATGGGCCAGCGCGTGTTTCGCACCCTGCGGCCGTGGCCACAACTGCTGCGCGGCCTGAGCCTGGTCAGCGTCAGCCTGCTGTTCATCAACGGCCTGCATTTCATCCCGCTGGCCGAAGCCACCGCGGTGATCTTTCTGACCCCGGTGCTGGTAACCATCGCCTCGGCGCTGCTGGGCGAGCGGGTCAGTCGCAGCCAGTGGCTGGCCGTGGCCTTTGGTCTGCTCGGGGTGGTGATCATCGTGCGCCCCGGTTCGGCGCTGTTCACCCCGGCGGTGCTGTTGCCCTTCGGCGCGGCGCTGTCGTTCACCGTATACCAGCTGGTGACCCGGCGTCTGGCCGGCACCGATCACCCGGTGACCAGCAACTACCTGACCAGCCTGGTCGGTTGCGTGACCCTGAGCGTGCTGGTGGTCTTCAACTGGCGCACGCCAACGCTGCACGACGCGCTGCTGATGGGCGCGCTCGGTGGCATGGCGATGCTCGGCCACCTGCTGCTGACCAATGCCTTCCGCTTCGCCAGCGCGGCGACCCTGGCGCCGTTCACCTACGGCCAGATCGTCTTCGCCGGGGTGGTCGGCTATGTCGCCTTCGATCACGCGCCGGATGCCGGGGCGCTGATCGGCATGGCGGTGATCATCGCCAGCGGCCTGTGCATGGCTTATGTGCAGCGCCGCCAGCGGCCAGTCATGGGATAAAACAGCGAATGTGTCATTCGGCCGACCAGGCAGCTTCTCAACAACACTGAAATGAAAAGACAGGGCGAATCGACCCTTGCGTGCACCCACGGAGCCTATATGCCGCGACTCTCTCATCACGACCTGCGCCGCAACTTTCGCGAGCTGCTGAACGCCGACCGCTGTTTCCACACCGCCTCGGTGTTCGATCCGATGTCCGCGCGCATCGCCGCCGACCTCGGTTTCGAAGTGGGCATCCTCGGTGGCTCGGTGGCCTCGCTGCAGGTCCTCGCCGCGCCGGACTTCAACCTCATCACCTTGAGCGAATTCGTCGAGCAGGCCACGCGTATCTGCCGTGTCGCCCAGTTGCCGGTGCTGGCCGACGCCGACCATGGCTACGGCAACGCGCTGAACGTGATGCGCACCGTCTCCGAACTGGAGCGCGCCGGGATTTCCGCGTTGACCATCGAGGACACCCTGCTGCCGCCCAAATTCGGCCGCCGCTCCACCGACCTCATCGGCATGTTCGAGGCGGTCGGCAAGATACGCGCGGCGTTGGAGGCGCGGGTCGATCCGGAAATGGCCATCATCGGTCGCACCAATGCCGGCGTGATCGGCTTCGAGGAAGTCATCGCCCGCGCCCAGGCCTACGAAAAGGCCGGTGCCGATGCCATCTGCCTGGTCGGCATCGAAGATTTCGATCACCTGGAAAGCATCGCCAGCCAGCTGAGCAAGCCGCTGATGCTGGTCACCTACGGCAACCCCAACCTGCGCGACAACGCGCGGCTGGCGGCGCTCGGCGTGCGCATCGTGGTCAACGGTCACGCAGCCTACTTCGCGGCGATCAAGGCGACCTACGACTGCCTGCGCGAACAACGCCAGGTCGATGCGCTGGACCTGAACGCTTCGCAGCTGTCGGTCAAATACTCCACGGCCGATGAATACGTCGTCTGGGCCGAGGAGTACATGCAGGTCAAGGAATAGCCGCGCTCAGAACAGCTGCCGCTCGGCGCGGAAGGTCAGTAGCCCGTCGCAACGCGGGTTCTGTCCCGAGTAGGCGCTGCAGGCCTGGCCGCTCAGGCTGGAGTCGCTGTAGGACAGGTTCAGCTGCAGGCCCAGCCAGGGCCGCGAGAGGTCGAGTGACCAGTCGCTGAACATGTCCACGCTGCCACCACCGTCGAGATAATGCGGTGTGGCCAGCGCGTGGCTCGAGTACTTCACGCGGACGCCGACGGCGAATGGCGTCACCGTGCCCAGGTCCAGATAGAACGTGCTGTCGGTGCGCCCGGCGGCACTGTTAAGCGCCGCACCGAGGCGGCGATCGCCCAGCGTCAGGCCACCGTAGTATTCGTGTCGATCCCATTCGGGCAGTTCCGGAAAGCTGTAGCGCATCAGGCCGATCTCGTAGCCGAGTTGGTCATGATCGTTCTGCTGGGCGTAGCCGAGATAGGAGTTCACCTCGAGTTGCCTTCCCTCGACCAGGCCGACGCTGGGGGACCACTGCCCGACATACAGCCCGCTGGCATGGGTGAGATCGAGCCCGCCATGGAATGCATTGCCGGTACTCGGTTGCACCAGCCCCTGAGCCATGCTGCGGGCGGGCTCGGTGCCCAGCTTGAGATCGAAGGTGCCCAGGTCGCGTTCCAGCACCTGTGGTTCGCTGGCGCAGCCCGCCGCCAAGAGCAGGCTGGTTATGATCGGTAAGATGCGCTTCATGCTGGCTGCCCTGCCGGTTCGCAAATGCCCGAGGCACTAAAGCCGTCGGCGTGAACCGAGGCAGGATAGGTGACTGTGCCGCTCGGGTTGCGCCATCCGTCGATTGCCCGGCGTCATTCGATGGGCGGTACCACCCGGGGTGAGCATCCGGCGGCGCAGCGACTCCAACGCAGAACAGCATCGAGCCGATGCGGGAGGTGGAGCATGGCGACAGGTTGGGCAGGTGACGGTGCCGTCCAGGAGCAGATCGACAGCACGGTCGAAGACGCGGTGCAGCGTGCCCGAAGCAAGCTCGCCCGCGGCGAGAGCCTCAAGCATTGCGAAGAGTGCGGCGCGGCCATTCCCGAAGCACGGCGTCTAGCGGTACCCGGCGTCAGGCTGTGCATCAAGTGCCAGGCCGAGCAGGACAAGGAAGACGCCAGGTTCAGCGGCTATAACCGCCGTGGCAGCAAGGACAGCCAGCTGCGCTGATCAGGCGCGCTGCAGCGGCATGCGGAAGGTGAAGGTGGTACCGGCCTCGGCGCTGGAGGTTACCTGCATGCCGCCGCCATGGGCTTTGGCCACCTGGTCAACGATGAACAGCCCCAGTCCAAGCCCGTTGCGCGAGGTGTCGTCTTCCTGGGAATAGGCATGGAACAGTCGTCCCAGCCGTTGCGCCGGGATTGGCGTGCCGCGATTGTGCACCGCCAGCTGGAAGTGCTCGTCGATCACCTCGGCCTTCACGATCACCGGACCAGTGCTGGCGCCATGGTGCAGCGCGTTGGTGATCAGGTTGGCCAGCAGCTGGGCGATCCGGTCCGGGTCGCATTCGAACACCGGCAGCTCCGGCACCTGTTCGAGAATGACTCGGCGTGGATGGGCGGTGCGCAGTTCGGTGACCACCTGCATCAGCGTGAGATGCAGGTTGGCTGTGGCGGTCCAGTTCAGCGGTATGCCATTGCCCAGCTGGCCGCGGGCGAAATCCATCAGGTCATCGACCAAGCGCGAAGCGCGCTGGCTGGAGGTACGCACGTGTTCTGCAAGCTGTTGCGTGCCGCGTTCGGTAGAACGGCGGATCAACAGGTCGCTGGCCGCCTGGATGGAGGCGAGCGGGGTGCGCAGGTCGTGGCCGAGCAGGGCGATGAACTGCTCACGCTGATAGCCTGTGATGCGCTCGTCAGCCAGCGCCGCACGCGTCGCCTGCTGTTGCTCTTCGGCATCGATCTGCAGGGTCAGCAGGCGGGCAAAAGACTCGAACATCGCCCGCGTCGCCGGGCTGGAGAGGTCGCGGGGCTCCGGATCTAGTGCGCAGAGGGTGCCGAAGAAGCTGCCGTCGGCGCGCAGCACCGGCACCGAGATATAGCTTTCGAAGCCATACATCTGCGGTGTGTGGTGGTTGCAGTAATCGGGGTCGGCACTGACCTGGCTGATGATGATTGGCTGGTGCGAGGCGTGGATCTCGCTGCACAGCGTGGTCGTGATGTCCAGCTCGCCGCCGACCTTCAGGCCGAACTCGATGCGATCGAGCACGGCGCAGGCGGTCCAGTTCGACTCGGTGACGCGGGCGACCGCAGCGAAGCGCAGGCCGGTGGTTTCGCTGACCACCTGCAGGATGGCCGGGACGGCGCTGATGCGCTGGACGGTGAGCAGGTCGTCGAGGATGGATCGCACCATCTGCAGGCCCTGAGCGGCGAAAAAAAGGCCGGCCACTTTAACATGGTCGACCTCTTCTGCAGGCTGCGGTCAGCCGAGCGGAGCGGGTTGGGCCGCGCCGGCGAGCAGCGACTGGTTACGCATCAGCGCGTAGTGCAGCACCCCGCCGAACAGCGCGCCCAATAGCCAGGCGAAGCCGGACAGGCTCTCCAGGCCCGGCACCCACACCGAGGCCACCGAAAACACCGCGCTGACGCCAAAAGCGATCATCGCCTTGCGGTTCCAGCCGGCATTGAAGTGGTAGATCCCACTGCGCTCGGTGGAGAACAGCTGCTGCAGGTCCAGATGTTGACGGCGAACCAGGTAATAGTCGGCGACGATGATGCCATACAGCGGTGCCAGCACCGCGCCCAGGGTGTCGACGAACGCGGCGATGCCCACTTCGCTGATGAAGGCCACCCATAGCGCGCCGATGAAGAAGGCAATGCCTGCGGTGATGAAGCCGCCGGTACGGGCGCTGATCTTGGCTGGCGCCAGGTTGGCGATGTCGTAGGCCGGCGGGATGAAGTTGGCGACCAGGTTGATGCCGACCGTGGCGGCAAAGAAGGTGATGGCGGCCACCACTGTCAGGGTCACGTTGTCGATGCGCGCGACGATGTCGGTGGGGTTGGTCCGCGTTTCGCCGAACACCACCACGGTCCCGGCGGTGATCACCAGCGCGATCAGCGAGAAGATCGCCAGGCTCACCGGCAGACCGAGGAAGTTACCGATGCGCATCTGCCGTTCGCTCTTCACGAAACGGGCGAAGTCACCGTAGTTGATCACCACCGCGGCGAAGTAGGCGACCATTGTGCCGACCACCGCGGCGAACGCGGCGATCGGTCCGCCGGCGTGCTCTCCGCTGCCGCTGAAGATGTCGCCGAGGGCGCCGAGCAGGCTCGGGCCGGCCTGATACCAGATGGCGATCATCAGCACGATCATCACCAGGTACACCAGAGGCCCGGCCCAGTTGAGAAAGCGCGTTACCCAGTCGACGCCACGCACGAACAGCGCCACCTGGAACACGCAGACGATCACGTAGGCGGCCCAGTCGATGGCCGTCAGGCCGAGCAGCGTGGCGACCTGTGGCTCGCTGCCGAGCAGTGTCCGCAGCAACAGGGCCACCGCGGTCGAGGCGAAATAGGTCTGCACGCCGTACCAGAAGATCGCGACGATGCCGCGTACCACCGCCGGGAAATTCGCGCCGCGTACCCCCATGCTCGCCCGCGCCATCACCGGGAACGGAATACCGTACTTCACGCTGGGCTTGCCGGTGAGCTGCACCAGGCCCATGACGATGAAACCGGCCAGCACGATGCCCGCCAGGACCGCCCAGCCATTGAGGCCGTAGCTGATGAACAGCGTGGCTGCGAGGGTGTAGCCGAACAGGCTCTGGATGTCGTTGGACCACACATTGAAGATCTCGAACCAGCCCCATTTGCGCTCAGCCGGGGCAAGTGGCGCGAGATCGGCGTTGTACAGGCTGGGATCGATTTGCTTGATCTGGAAATCGTCATGGTTCATGGGAGGGGCGCTCTGAGCAAGACTGTGCATTTTTTTGTATGCAGTTCTTGTTCCGCGTAAGGCAGAGCTCGCGAATTGATCGGCTGTGGCGCAGCGCGTTGTGTCGCCAACCCCTGGATTCTAGGCGCTCTCAGACAGTTCGCCTGGATTTTTTGTATACAGAAAGGGTGGCGAGTTTAGACGGGTAGATTGCAAAGCCCTGTCTGCGGATGCGCCGCTCGAGAGCCTGAGGTGCGTGCAGTGCACCAGCAGGGTGCTTTCCGATGGCACATAAAAAAGCCAGGCCTGCGTGAGGCCTGGCTTTCCGACCGAATCGGCCGATGGACGCGATTACTGCTGGGTAACGATCGCGGTGTTGTTGCTGCCGGTCTGGCTGACGCTGGCGTAGTCGGCGAAGCCTGCCTGGGTCACGGTCGCGAAGTTGTCGGTGCCGCTCTGCAGCAGCATGGCCTGGCTGGAATCGCCGAACTGATCGACCAGCGCGAGGTTGCCGTCGCCCTGCTGTTCCAGGTCGACGGAGTTGCCGATTCCAGCCTGATCGATATCGGCCACGTTCATGTTGCCAGTCTGGATGAGATCGACGATGCCTTCCTGGCCGCTCTGGGAGATCAGCGCTTCGTTGCCTTCACCGAACTGATCGACAATGGTGCTGTTGTACGCGCCGTCCTGGATCAGCACCACATCGTTGCTCACGCCATCCTGGATCACGTCGGCGCTGTTGGCGAAGCCCGCCTGCTCGACGATCGTGCTGTTGTCCAGGTCGTACTGGCTGATGAACACCTCGCCCTCGACGCCGGTTTGAATCACATCGGCCTGGTGCAAGGCACCCTGCTGAGTCACCTCGGAAAAGTTGTCCTGGCCGAGTTGGGTGGTCGTGGCGCTGTTCTGCTGCGAAGCGCCGGTCTGATAAATGTACGAAGCCTGGCCGACGCCTTCCTGATAGACATCGGCGATCTGGTCAACACCGTTTTGTTCGATAACCGCTTCACTGCTGGCCGCAAAAGCCTGGGTGGCAGAGACGGCGAGGACAGCAGCGAAAAGCGCGTTGATTTTGAACATCGATTGTTTCTCCGTAGGATTCAGTCAATCGCGCCGCTGGTTTTTCAGCTGACGCGGTTACCCGAAATCGCCCGCTTTCCCCGAACGCGACGCCGGCAATGCCTCCGCCAGCCACGGTGGCCGGTGGTCGCTGCGCATCCATGCATCCCTGGGTAGAGCGTTGCGCTTGGGTTATCAGACGGTAAATGCATGCCTGACTTTCCCAATCCATCGAACGGTTGATTCACTCGCGAACCGACGAAGTGCAGCGCGCGCATCAACCTTGCGGCGATGGTCAAAACGCGCGCCGGGTCGAAGGCAAGCGGCCTTCCAGCCCTGGTGCGCTGCCGATCAGAAGCGGTCGATCAGAACAGACTGAACAGAACAGACTGATCAGAACAAGAAGTACCGCTGCGCCATCGGCAGCACCTCGGCCGGCTCGCACCAGAGCAGCTGGCCATCGGCGCGCACCTGATAGCTCTGCGGGTCGACCTGGATGTCCGGCGTGTAGTCGTTGTGGATCAGGTCCTTTTTCTGCACCTGACGACAGCCCCGGACCACGCCAATCTTCTTCTTCAGCCCCAACTGCTCGGGCACGCCGGCCTCGAAGGCGGCCTGGCTGATGAAGGTGAAGCTCGACGCGTGCAGCGAACCGCCGTAACTGGCGAACATCGGCCGGTAGTGCACCGGTTGCGGTGTCGGGATCGACGCATTGGCGTCGCCCATCAGGCTCGCGGCAATGGCGCCGCCCTTGAGGATCAGTGTCGGCTTCACGCCGAAGAAGGCCGGGCGCCAGAGCACCAGGTCGGCCCATTTGCCCACTTCGATCGAGCCCACCTCGTGGCTGACGCCGTGGGTGATCGCCGGGTTGATGGTGTACTTGGCGATGTAGCGTTTGGCGCGGAAGTTGTCGTTGCCCGCGCCGTCGCCGGGCAGGGCGCCGCGCTGCTTTTTCATCTTGTCGGCGGTCTGCCAGGTGCGGGTGATTACCTCGCCGACGCGGCCCATGGCCTGGCTGTCGGAGCTGATCATGGAGAACGCGCCGAGATCATGCAGGATGTCTTCGGCGGCGATGGTCTCGCGGCGGATGCGGCTCTCGGCGAAGGCGACGTCCTCGGCAATGCTCGGATCGAGGTGGTGGCAGACCATGAGCATGTCCAGGTGCTCGTCGATGGTGTTGCGGGTGAACGGCCGGGTCGGATTAGTGGAGCTGGGCAGCACGTTGGCGAAGCCGCAGGCCTTGATGATGTCGGGCGCGTGGCCGCCACCAGCACCTTCGGTGTGGTAGGTGTGGATGGTGCGGCCCTTGAACGCGCCGAGGGTGGTCTCGACGAAGCCCGATTCGTTAAGGGTGTCGGTGTGGATGGCCACCTGCACGTCGTACTGGTCGGCGACCGACAGGCAGTTGTCGATGGCCGCCGGCGTAGTGCCCCAGTCCTCATGCAGCTTGAGGCCGATGGCTCCGGCCTTGACCTGCTCGATCAATGGCTCGGGCAGCGAGGCGTTGCCCTTGCCGGTGAAGCCGATGTTCATCGGGAAGGCGTCGGCGGCCTTGAGCATCATCGCCATGTGCCAGGGGCCGGGCGTCACCGTGGTGGCGTTGGTGCCGGTAGCAGGCCCGGTGCCGCCACCGATCATGGTGGTCACGCCGCTCATCAGCGCCTCTTCGATCTGCTGCGGGCAGATGAAGTGAATGTGCGAGTCGATGCCGCCGGCGGTGAGGATCATGCCTTCGCCGGCGATCACCTCGGTGCTGGCGCCGATGGCGATGGTCACATCGGGCTGAATGTCCGGGTTGCCGGCCTTGCCGATGGCGGCAATGCGACCGTCCTTGAGACCTACGTCGGCCTTGACGATGCCCCAGTGGTCGAGGATCAGCGCGTTGGTGATCAGGGTATCGACCACCTCGGCGGCGCACAGCTGGCTCTGGCCCATGCCGTCGCGGATGACCTTGCCGCCGCCGAACTTCACCTCTTCGCCATAGGTGGTGAAGTCTTTTTCGACTTCGATCCACAGGTCGGTATCGGCCAGGCGCACCTTGTCGCCGACGGTGGGGCCGAACATGTCGGCGTAGGCTTGGCGGGAAATCTTCATTGCATCTCATCCTGTCCGTAGGGTGGACAACGCGAAGCTTGTCCACCGGCAATCTGGGTGGTGGAAAAGCCTTCGGCGTTTTCCACCCTACGAAGCTTGCTTGTCGCTTGCGGCTGCGCTCTAGAGCGCGCCCATCACCCGCCCGGCGAAGCCGAACACCCGGCGCTCGCCGGCCAGCTCGACCAATTCCACCTCGCGGCTCTGGCCCGGTTCGAAGCGCACCGCGGTGCCGGCCGGGATGTTCAGGCGCATGCCGCGCGAGGCGGCGCGGTCGAAGGTGAGCGCGTCGTTGGTTTCGAAGAAGTGGTAGTGCGAGCCGACCTGGATCGGCCGATCGCCGCTGTTGGCCACATTGAGCGTGACGGTGCGGCGGCCGGCGTTGAGCTCGATGTCGCCGTCCTGGATCTGGTATTCGCCGGGAATCATGGATTGGAGCTCCTGTTCAGGGTCAGTTGCATCATGGTCAGGTCCAGCCAGCGGCCGAACTTGCAGCCGACCTGGCGCATCTGGCCGACATGGATGAAGCCCAGTTGCTGGTGCATGTGCACCGAGGCACGGTTCTCGCTTTCGATGAAGGCGACCATCACGTGCTTTTCCAGCTGGCGGGCGCGCTCGATCAGCGCCTTCATCAGGCTGCGGCCGATGCCGCTGCCGCGGTGGTCGGGGCTGACGTAGACCGAGTTCTCCACGGTATGACGAAAGCCGTCGTGGGGGCGCCAGGGGCCGAAGGAGGCATAGCCGGCCACGCGGCCCAGCTCGTCGATGGCGACCAGTACGGGGTAGCCCTGCGCGTGACGCTCGGCCAGCCAGGCCTGGCGGTTGGCGAGGTCGACGCAGTGGTCGTTCCAGATCGCCGTGCTGTTCTGCACCGCATCGTTGTAGATCTGGAGGATGCCTTCAAGGTCGGTGTCCAGGGCGTCGCGTATCTGCACGTTGGTTTCCTTCAAGAACGGTTCAAGGTCGTGGGCAGTAGACATTGACCGATATTTCAGGCGATTGGTTGATGCACGGTGACCAGCTTGGTGCCATCCGGGAAGGTGGCCTCGACCTGGATCTCCGGAATCATCTCCGGCACGCCTTCCATCACCTGCTCGCGGCTGAGCAGGGTGGTGCCGTAGTGCATCAGCTCAGCGACCGTCTGGCCGTCGCGCGCGCCTTCGAGCAGCGCGGCGGAGATGTAGGCCATGGCCTCCGGGTAGTTGAGCTTCACACCGCGGGCCAGCCGGCGCTCGGCCACCAGGCCGGCGGTGAAGATCAGCAGCTTGTCCTTCTCTCTTGGTGACAGATCCATAACCGCTCCAGTCGTAGGGTGGATGTCGCTCTTCGTATCCACCGGCCGGTGGTCGAGACCACGCAGCGTTGTTCAGGGCGACGTGCACGCAGGCGCGCCGGCGTAGGGAGGGCAGCGGCGCAGCCGTGCCCACCCATCATTCAGGTACTCCAGATTCGCGGCGGTACCGCTTCGCGGCCCAGCAGTTCGGGGCGCAACAGCCGCCACAGGTCGATCAGCCAGGCGCGGGCGTGCAGCGCCTCGTCGGCCAGACAGCGCGCCACGATGAGCCCCGGCAGTTGCGTCAGGTCACCGCGCACGCGGCTGGGCAATTCACGGCAGCGCTCCAGCAGGTCCGCGTCGAGCTCTCCGCTGGCGATGAGGGTGGCGAACACCGAACGCCCGTCGAGGCCGATCGGTGAGTCGAGCAACGCATCGGCGCCGGCGATGCGCTGGCGCTCGTGCCAGATCAGCCGGTCGTCGCGACGGATATCCAGGCGCGCCTGGAAATGCCCGGCGTCGAAGCGCTCGCCTGCCGCCGGCCGGCCGAGGGCGACGATGTCCCAGTAGAACAGCCGGGCGTCGCCGTGCAGCTCGATGCGAGTGTTCAGCTCGGCCTGAGCCGCGGAATAGACGATGGTCTCCTGCGGCAGCCATTCCAGCGTGGCACCGGTTTGGACGCGCAGGCGCAGGTCCTGAAAGGCCGGGCTGGCGGCGCGATACCACTTGGCTGCACCAGGGCTGGTCAGCTGCGCCCAGGCACTGGCTGCAACCGTGGCGCTGATATCCAGCCGATCGCCACCGGCAATGCCGCCCGGTGGGTGCACGATGATGTGCTGACAGACCTCCGGCCCCTCGGGATAGAGATGCTTCTGCACCCGCAACGGCCCCGTGTGGCGACGCAGCACCGGCCGTGTTGCGCCGGCGCACGGCGCATAACCGAGCTCCAGCTCGGCATGCCAATGGGGGGTGAACAGCGGTGCAGGGGCGTTCATGGGTGCAGGCTTTTCGATCTGTCGGTCAGGAAAGCAGAGCAATCGCCATGCCCGTTATGCGCTGCATTGGTGCGCGGCCTGACAGATCGGCGCTATGGCGTTTTTTCGACGTGGATTCGCATCTTGGGCAGCGTCTCAGGTTGTTCTTTTTGTGCATCGGGCTGGTGCGTCGAGCGACAAATGCGCTGTTGTGGTGCGCTGGCCGGTCAGATCGCGACCAGTCCACGTACGCCTTCGGCTTCCATGGTTTCGCCGCGCCCCTGCTGAATGATCTCGCCGCGGCTCATCACCAGGTACTGGTCGGCCAGTTCGGCGGCGAAGTCGTAGAACTGCTCCACCAGGAGGATCGCCATGTCGCCGCGGGCCGCGAGTTTCTTGATCACCGCGCCGATCTCCTTGATCACCGAGGGCTGGATGCCTTCGGTGGGTTCGTCGAGGATCAACAGGCGCGGCTTGCTCGCCAGTGCGCGGCCGATGGCCAATTGTTGCTGCTGCCCGCCGGAAAGGTCGCCGCCGCGGCGATGCTTCATCTCCTTGAGCACCGGGAACAGCTCGTAGATGAACCCGGGGACTTCCCTGGCTTCCCTGGCGCTGAAGCGGGACAGGCCCATCAGCAGGTTTTCCTCGACGGTCAGGCGGCCGAAGATCTCGCGCCCCTGCGGCACATAGGCGATGCCGGCGTGCACGCGCTGGTGCGGCTTGAAGCCGGTGATCGGCTTGCCCTCCCAGTTCACCGCGCCTTCCTTGGCCGGGATCAGGCCCATCAGGCACTTGAGCAGGGTGGTCTTGCCGACGCCGTTGCGTCCGAGCAGGCAGGTGACTTCGCCGACCTTCGCCTCGAACGAGAGGCCGCGCAGGATATGGCTGCCGCCGTAGTACTGGTGCAGTTGCTGGACTTGCAGCATGTGCGACTCCTTCACTTGGTGGATAAGCCTCTGGCGTTATCCACCCTACGATTAGGTTTGCGTTGATGCGGGCATGGGCGTTTGGCGGGCGTAGGGTGAATGGCCGAAGCCATCCACTTTTTTGCTCACCGCCCCAGATACACCTCGATCACCCGCTCGTCCGCCTGCACCTGTTGCAGCGAACCCTCGGCCAGCACCTGGCCCTGGTGCAGCACGGTGACGTGGTCGGCGATGGTCTCGACGAAGCCCATGTCGTGCTCCACCACCATCAGCGAATGCTTGCGCGCCAAGGACTTGAACAGCTCGGCGGTGAATTCGGTCTCGGCATCGGTCATGCCGGCCACCGGCTCGTCGAGCAGCAAGAGCTGCGGCGACTGCATCAGCAGCATGCCGATCTCGAGGAACTGCTTCTGCCCGTGGGACAGCAGCCCGGCGGGGCGATGGCGAGACTGGCCAAGGCGGATGGTCTCCAGCACTTCGTCGATGCGGTCCTTCTGCTCGCCGGAAAGCCTGGCCCTGAGGCTCGCCCACACCGACTTGTCGGTCTTCTGCGCCAGCTCCAGGTTCTCGAACACCGAAAGCGCCTCGAACACCGTGGGCTTTTGGAACTTGCGGCCGATGCCGGCCTGGGCGATGTCCACCTCGCTCATGCGGGTCAGGTCCAGGGTTTCGCCGAACCAGGCGCTGCCGCTGGTGGGGCGCGTCTTGCCGGTGATGACGTCCATCATGGTGGTCTTGCCGGCGCCGTTGGGGCCGATGATGCAGCGCAGCTCGCCGACGCCGATGTACAGGCTGAGGTCTGTCAGCGCCTTGAAGCCGTCGAAGCTGACGTTGATGTCTTCCAGGCTGAGGATGGTGCCGTGGCGTACGTCCAGGCCCTTCTCGGCTACCCGGCCGAGGCCGATGGCATCGCGGGTCAGGCCACCGCCGGTGGGGTCGAAGCCGTCGATGACGGCGCTGCAGGGTACGGTTTTCATTCTTCGCCCCTCCGCTTGATGAGGCCGATGACGCCCTTGGGCAGGTACAGGGTAACGACGATGAACAGCGCACCGAGGGCGAACAGCCAGTATTCGGGGAAGGCCACGGTGAACCAGCTCTTCATGCCGTTGACGAGGCCGGCGCCGAGCAGCGGGCCGATCAGCGTGCCGCGTCCGCCGAGTGCGACCCAGACGGCCGCCTCGATGGATTGCGTCGGTGCCATCTCGCTGGGGTTGATGATCCCCACCTGCGGCACGTAGAGCGCACCGGCCAGTCCGCAGAGCACCGCTGACAGCGTCCAGATGAACAGCTTGTAGCCGCGCGGATCGTAGCCGCAGAACATCAGCCGGTTCTCGGCATCGCGCAGGGCGGTGAGCACCCGGCCGAACTTGCTGCGCGCCAGGCGGAAGCCCAGGTACAGGCTGCCGGCCAGGAGCGCCACGGTGGCGAGGAACAACGTGGCGCGGGTGGCAGGGGCCGAGATCGAGAAGCCGAGGATGGTCTTGAAATCGGTGAAGCCGTTGTTGCCGCCGAAGCCGGTCTCGTTGCGGAAGAACAGGAGCATGCCGGCGAAGGTCAGCGCCTGGGTCATGATCGAGAAGTACACGCCCTTGATCCGCGAGCGGAAGGCGAAGAAGCCGAAGACAAAGGCCAGCACGCCGGGCACCAGCACCACCAGGCACATGGCCCAGAGAAAGCTCGACGTGCCATACCAGTACCAGGGCAGCTCGTTCCAGGCGAGAAAGCTCATGAACGCCGGCAGGCCGTCACCGGCGCTCTGGCGCATCAGGTACATGCCCATGGCGTAACCGCCGAGGGCGAAGAACAGGCCGTGGCCGAGGGATAAGAGCCCCGCGTAACCCCAGACCAGATCCAGCGCCAGGGCGACGATGGCGTAGCAGAGGATCTTGCCCACCAGGGTCAGGGTGTAGGCCGAAACGTGCAGGGCATGCTCGGCCGGCAGCAGGTGCAGCAGCGGCATGGCGACGAGGACGGCCAGCGCCAGGCCGAGGGCGATGACCGTGGCTTTCGGCCCGGCTTTCTGCGCGGCGGTGAGGGTAAGTGGCTGGTTCAATCGATGACCCTCCCCTTGAGAGCGAAGAGCCCCTGAGGACGCTTCTGGATGAAGAGGATGATCAGCGCGAGGATGAGGATCTTGCCCAGCACGGCGCCGATCTGCGGTTCGAGGATCTTGTTGGCGATGCCGAGGCCGAAGGCGGCGAAGATGCTGCCGGCCAGCTGGCCGACACCGCCGAGCACCACCACCAGGAAGGAGTCGATGATGTAGCTCTGGCCGAGATCCGGGCCGACATTGCCGATCTGGCTCAGGGCCACGCCGCCGAGCCCGGCGATGCCGGAACCCAGCCCGAAGGCCATCATGTCGATGCGCCCGGTGGGCACGCCGCAGCAGGCGGCCATGTTGCGGTTCTGCGTTACCGCGCGCACGTTCAGGCCCAGGCGCGTCTTGTTCAGCAAGAGCCAGGTCAGGAGCACCACGAACAGCGCGAAGCCGATGATCACCATGCGGTTGTACGGCAGCACCAGGTTCGGCAGCACCTGCAGGCCACCGGAGAGCCAGGCCGGATTGGCGACCTCGACGTTCTGCGCGCCGAACAGCACCCGCACCAGCTGGATCAGGATCAGGCTGATGCCCCAGGTCGCCAGCAGGGTTTCCAGCGGGCGGCCGTAGAGATGGCGGATCACTGTGCGTTCCAGTGCCATGCCGATCGCGGCGGTGACGAAGAAGGCCACCGGCAACGCCACCAGCGGGTAGAAGGTGAGGGCTTCCGGGGCGAGCCGCGCCATCAGCACCTGCACCATGTAAGTGGTGTAGGCCCCAAGCATCAGCATCTCGCCGTGGGCCATGTTGATCACCCCGAGCAGGCCGAAGGTGATCGCCAGGCCGAGGGCGGCGAGCAGCAGGATCGAGCCCAGCGACAGGCCGCTGAAAGCCTGGCCGAGCAGCTCGCCGATCAGGAGCTTGCGCTTGACCTGGGCCAGGCTGGTCTCGGCGGCCTTGCGCACGTTGGCGTCGGTTTCCGCCTCGTCGGCCAGCAGGTTCTCCAGGCGCACCCGGGCCATGGGCGCGCCGGTTTCGCCGAGCAGGCGCACCGCGGCGAGGCGTACTGCCGGATCATTCGCGGTCAGCTGCAGGTTGGCCAGCGCCAGGGTCAGCGCTTCGCTGACGGCGGCATCGTCCTCGGCGTCCAGGCGCTGCTGGAGCAGCTCGAGCTGTTCCGGTTGGCCGCTGCGCTGCAGGCGCTTGGCCGCGGCGAGGCGCTGCGCGGGGTCTTCGGCGAACAGCTGGTGGCTCGCCAGAGCGGTGTTGAGCAGGCCGCGCAGGCGGTTGTTCAGGCGCAGCTTCTTCGGCGTGCCGACCGGCTCGGCATCACCTTCGAGGGCACGGTAGGCTCCGTTTTCCTCGATGAAGGGCGTCTTGTTCTGGTCGATGGCCACGCGATTGGCGCGCAGCGCTTCGATCAGCGGCAGCCGCTCAGGCGCGGGCGCGGCGGCCCAGCTTTCCAGCAGCCTGGCCTGTTTGGCCGGGCTGGCCTTGGCGTAGTCGGCCGCGTCTCCGGCCTGGGCTGCCCAGGGCAGAACCAGCAGGAGCAGCAGCAATAATCGGTGCAGGGCAGTGTTCATGCGTGAATTTCCCAGGGGGCGCCGCGGGCTCTCTTGATGGAGGTGGCGGCGATGGGCGGGCGGATGAGAACGTCTCGACTACGCGTCCCGATCCGCCCAACGAAAGCCGAGCGATCGTGGGGTGGATCGGGACGCGAAATCGGTGCGTCACCCATCCACCATGACGACCGCAGCGGTTAGTTGGACTTCACCGCGTAATCCGGCTTCTTGTCGTTGCCCGGGATGTAGGGGCTCCACGGCTGGGCGCGGACCGGGCTTTCGGTTTCCCAGACCACCGAGAACTGTCCGTCCTCCTGGACCTCGCCGATCATTACCGGCTTGTGCAGGTGATGGTTCTTCTCGTCCATGGTCAGGGTGTAGCCGCTCGGCGCCTCGAAGGTCTGCCCTGCGAGGGCATCGCGCACCTTGTCCACCTCGGTGCTGCCGGCCTTCTCGACCGCCTGCGCCCACATATGGATGCCGACGTAGGTGGCTTCCATCGGGTCGTTGGTCACCGCCTTGTCGGCGCCCGGCAGGTTCTGGGCCTTGGCGTAGGCCTTCCACTTGCTGACGAAGGCTTCGTTGACCGGGTTCTCCACCGACTGGAAGTAGTTCCAGGCGGCCAGGTGGCCGACCAGCGGCTTGGTGTCGATGCCGCGCAGCTCTTCCTCGCCGACCGAGAAGGCGACGACCGGAACGTCGGTGGCGTCCAGGCCCTGGTTGGCCAGCTCCTTGTAGAAGGGCACGTTGGAGTCGCCATTGATGGTCGACACCACGGCGGTCTTGCCGCCGGCGGAGAACTTTTTGATGTTGGCGACGATGGTCTGGTAATCGCTGTGACCGAAGGGGGTGTAGACCTCTTCGATGCTGGATTCGGGCACGCCCTTGCTGATCAGGAAGGCGCGCAGGATCTTGTTGGTGGTGCGCGGGTAGACGTAGTCGGTACCGAGCAGGAAGAAGCGCTCGGCGCTGCCGCCGTCTTCGCTCATCAGGTACTCGACGGCCGGGATGGCCTGCTGGTTCGGTGCGGCGCCGGTGTAGAAGACGTTCGGCGACAGTTCCTCGCCTTCGTACTGCACCGGGTAGAACAGCAGGCCGTTGAGTTCTTCATAGACCGGCAGCACGGATTTGCGCGAAACCGAAGTCCAGCAACCGAAGGTCACCGCGACCTTGTCCTGGGTCAGCAGCTGACGGCCTTTCTCGGCGAACAGCGGCCAGTTGGAAGCCGGATCGACCACCACCGGCTCGAGCTGCTTGCCGAGCACGCCGCCCTTGGCGTTGATCTCGTCGATCGTCATCAGCGCCATGTCCTTGAGCGAGGTCTCGGAGATGGCCATGGTGCCGGACAGCGAATGCAGGATGCCGACCTTGATGGTTTCGGCGGCCTGCAGGGTGAAGGGGAACAGACCGCTGAGCATCAGGGCACTGGCGGCGAGGGTGGTCTTGATCAGAGGACGGCGTTTCATTTGGGGCTCCTTGGCTGTCCGTGCGCAACTGTGGGCTGGGTACATCGGAACGCCTGGAGCAATGGCAGCATCCGTGCCAAATGGCGCAAAGCCTTCTACGACGCCGCTTTGCGCCGATCCTGGGTTGATCCGGCAGCTTGCGTGGTGAGCCATGCTGGTGCATCGCAGGGCGCCTGGTGCACTGCCAGGGCCCGCTTTGCCCGATTTCGGTGCCGGCCCGCCACTTGCCCGTTGCAGGCCTGGCTTCTAGCATGGCCGGCCCGCTCCGAGACCCGTCGCCATGCCCCGTCCACCGCGCTCTCCATCCTCGCGATCGCCTGCCAGACCGCCTGCGCCGCGGCGCGTCGCCAAGGCACCGCTGGCCGAGCCGCGGCTGTTGCTGCTGAACAAGCCGTTCGACGTGCTGACGCAATTCAACGATGCCGATGGTCGCGCGACGCTGAAGGATTACGTGCAGGTGCCGGGCGTCTACCCGGCCGGCCGACTGGATCGCGACAGCGAGGGGCTGTTGCTCTTGACCAACGACGGTCGGTTGCAGGCGCGCATCGCCGACCCCAAGCACAAGCTGCCCAAGACCTACTGGGTGCAGGTGGAGGGCGAGGTGGACGAGACACAGCTGGAGCGGCTGCGTCAGGGCGTCGAGCTGAACGACGGCATGACCCTGCCGGCCGAAGCGCGGCAGCTCGATGAGCCCGAGCTATGGCCACGCAACCCGCCGGTACGCTTTCGCAAGAGCGTGCCGACCTGCTGGCTGGAACTGGTGATTCGCGAAGGGCGCAATCGCCAGGTCAGGCGCATGACGGCGGCGGTTGGCTTGCCGACCCTGCGTCTGGTACGGGTGCGCATCGGGCCGTGGGCGCTCGATGGCCTGCAGCCGGGTGAGTGGCGGGAGGTGCCGGCGCAGCTGTAGCGCGCCGGCCGGTGCCTCAACTCAGTGCGGGATGCCCTGAGTCACTTCGATGACGTAACCGATGACCGGCTTGGCGAGAAAGGCGAACAGGCACAGCCCCAGACCGAGGAAGAGAATGGCGGTGCCGAGGCGACCGGCCTTCGACTTCTTGGCCAGGTCCCAGATGATGAACGCCATGAAGGCCATCAGCCCGCCGACGAGCACGATCATCATCCACTTTTCGAAAACTTCGGGCTCCACAGGGATCTCCTGAGTGACTTCGACGAATGCGCCCGTGGCAGGCCGGGCGCGAAAGCGGCGCAGTATACGCCGCCAGCGAGTGGCGGGTGTGCCACCGCTGGTTGGACGGTCGAGCTCGCAAAGCGTTCGGATCGCGCCGGCCGGGCGCCGGTGCGGCGAAATGTCTCACCGGTATTCAGTAGGCCGCCTTGATCACGTCGATGCCCTTGTTCAAGACCATGTGCCAGGCCTTCAGGTCCTGTTGCTGCAGTTCGCCATCGTGCTGGCGGATGGTCTTGAGCAGCGCGTCGATCCATAGGTCATAGAGCTCCGGGCGGATGTCCAGGCGTGCCCGTGAATGGCTCTCGCCCAGCGCGCGAAGCTTGGTGTCCGGCATGCCGCGGGCGAACAGCACCAGGTTGAGAATGCCGGCGCGTAGCAGCTGCTTTTGCGCGGTCATGTCGGTGCGGGCGAACTTCTCCCGTATCGCCGGCGAGCTGGCGAGGAAAGTCACGTAGAAATCGTCGAAGAAGCTGGGGCTCGCGCAGCAGCGGCCATAGCTCTGCATGACGCGGTTGGTGTCGTTCATGGGGCGTCCCTTGCACGAAGGATCTGGAGCGGCGCCTGCATGGGGCGTCGCATTCGGTAGTCCGGCTCGCCCAGGCGGGCCGGAAAACAAGGGCGCGGATTATAGGCAGTAACCCTGCGAAAAGTAGGGCGCAAGCTGTGCGCTGCGTCTCAGCTGCGCAAATGCTCCAGCGGCAGCTCGGTGCTTGACGCCACCTGACGCAGGACGAAGCTGGAACGCACGCTGGAGACGCCTTCGATACGCGTCAGCGTGCCGAGCAGGAACTGCTGGTAGTGGTCCATGTCGGGCACGACCACCTTGAGCTGGTAGTCGGCATCCATGCCGGTGACCAGGCTGCATTCCAGCACCTCCGGGCAGCGTCCGATCACCCCCTCGAAATGCTCGAAGCGCTCCGGAGTGTGCCGGTCCATGCCGATCAGCACGTAGGCGGTCAGCGTCAGACCGAGCTTCTTGCGGTCGAGCAGAGCGACCTGGCGCGCGATATAGCCGTCGTCTTCCAGCTGCTTGACGCGGCGCGAGCAGGGCGAGGGCGACAGACCGATGCGTTCGGCCAGCTCCTGATTGGAGATTCGGGCGTCGTGCTGCAATTCGGCGAGAATGCGCAGGTCGTAGCGGTCGAGTTTGCTCATGGAGGGAGGCCTTTGGGATCGGATTGCGCGTGATGATGGATCTAGGGCTGTCGATTGCGCAAGAGGTGCCGTGATCAGCAATCTTCGCAATCCGATGCCGGTCGGGGCGGCGTAAGCTTTATCTCAACTTCAGCCCCCGGCAGAATGACCACGGCACGCGATCCCCGCTGCGGTCACCGAAAGTCTTACCGAGACCGACGGTCCGGGCCTCCGGCGCTCACGAGGCACCGTGCGAAGCAGCCGTTACCATCGGCCAGACGAATCGAAGAGACCACGCCCAGGCGTGGTCTTTTTCGTTGTGGGCGTTGTGGTGGTCAAACTGTTACCGCTTAGGCGGCGCTACCTCAAGCGGGTCGGCATGCACCAGCACCTCCGCATTCGGATAGCGATCGTGAATCGCGTTCTCCACTGCTACACACAGATCATGTGCCTGCGACAGCGGCAGTTCACCAGGCAGCTCCAGGTGCAACTGCACGAACCAGCGCGTGCCGGAAACCCGCGTGCGGAAGTCGTGGCAGCCATGCACACCCGGCACTTCGCAGACCAGTTGCTGCATCTGTTCGCTGATTTCCGGCGACAGCTCGGTATCCATCAGCACGGCACCGGCCTCGCGGACGATGCTGATTGCGCTCCAGAAGATGTACAGCGCGATAGCGATGCCGAACAGCGCGTCCACTCGCTCCCAACCAAAGCTGGCCAGCACCAGCGCGAGCAGGATGCTGGTATTCAGCAGGAGGTCGGAGCGGTAGTGCAGCGAATCGGCGCGGATGGCGGTGGAGCCGGTGAGCTTGACCACGTGGTGCTGGTAGGTCAGCAGCACGGCGGTCATCACCAGTGAGAAGATCATCACCGCGATGCCTACACCCTGCGCGCCCAAGGGTTGCGGATGCAGCAGGCGGTCGACGCCTTGCACGCCGACGAGGATCGCGCTGACGCAGATGAATGCCGCCTGCCCCAGCCCGGCCAGTGCCTCGGCCTTGCCATGGCCGTAGCGGTGATCGTCGTCCGCCGGGCGCAGCGAGTAGTGCACCGCCAGCAGGTTGAGCAGCGAGGCGGCGCCGTCCAGCAGCGAGTCGGTGAGGCCCGCCAGCAGGCTCACCGAGCCGCTCAGCCACCAGGCCACCGCCTTGCTCAGCGCCAGCAGGATGGCCGTCGCCAGGGCCGCAGCGGTGGCCCGGCGCATGAGCCGGGCGTGGTCGCGATTGATGCTCATCGGCGGCGGCTGTCCCCCGTGCGCATCAAGCGGCCGGGCGCAGGCCGAAGGCGGCCAGCTGCTCGACGCTGCCGTTGTGCTGGATCAGTCGCGGGTCGTCCAGCGGCAGGCTGCGGCCGGTTTCCGCCTCGATGATGGCTTTCAGACGAGCCTGATCGATCACGCCGTCGGCACCAATGGCTTCCTGCAGTTTCTCCGGCGCAACGGAGTACTGGTCGTCGGGCAGGTAGATCGCGCCAGTTGCGAAGTCGATGCCGAAAGCAATTAGGCCAGGGAGGAGGTAAAAGATCAGGCCGACTGCATTCAGAGCCGCAATCGCCGGGTCGATGCGGCCTTCGATCTGCCCGCGGCGATCCGGGTAGAACAGCGTGCCGCAGGCGGTCAGCTGGGTGAACAGGGAAGCGGCCAACACGCCGCCGATGAATCGGTTACGAGTACGCATAAGGACCTCCTGGAAAAGTGGCGCAACTATACAAGGGCCGGAAGACAGCTGGATGATGTTTTCTCGATATCAGACCATGCCGCGGGCTCGGGTGTTCGGCGTGTGCGCTGACGCATGGGGTGGCTTTACCCAGTCCTTACCGAGGCCTGACGGACCGCTGCATCGGCCGGGCAGATAATCGCGCTGCGATTTCATCCCATCCCGGAGTTCAATCATGTCCAGGTTACTGCCGCGCGCCGCGCTTGGCGCCGTTCTTTCCCTCTGCATCGCCTTGCCGGTCACCGCCGCACCACCCGGTCCGGGGCCGGGTGGGCATAGAGGGCCGGCGGGACCGGGGCCGCAGCATGTGCCGGGCCCGCGTCACGGCCACGGTCTTCCGGCCGGTGCGCGGGAAATCTGGATCGGCAGCATGCTCTACTTCATCGCCGCCGGTACCTATTACCTGTGGAATGCCGAGCGCAACGTCTACGAACCCGTCAGCCAGCCGCCGCTGCCGGCCAGCGAGGCCACGCGATATGATGTGATCGCCTATCCGGCCAAGGGCCAGAGTGCCGAGCAGCAGAGCCGCGACCGCTACGAGTGCCATAGCTGGGCGGTCAGCCAGAGCGGTTTCGACCCGGCCAGCGCCCGGACGGCTCCGGCGGCCAGCGTTGCCGACACCTACAAGCGTGCCCTCGGTGCCTGCCTGACCGGACGCGGCTACAGCGTCAACTGATGCGCCCAGCTTCGGGCGGGCGCTTCGGTTGTTGGATCGTCTGCCCGAAGCGAGTGCTCATGAATTCCCTACCGATCGACGAAGTCCTGCCGGCGTTGCGCCAGGCTCTGCAGCAGCGCGACGAAGCCGTGCTCGAGGCGCCGCCCGGCGCCGGCAAGACCACCCGCGTGCCGCTGGCGCTGCTCGGCGAAGCCTGGCTGGCCGGGCAGACCATCATCATGCTCGAACCCCGCCGGCTGGCCGCCCGCGCCGCCGCCGAACGCCTGGCCAGCGAGCTGGGCGAGCGGGTCGGCGAGACGGTGGGCTACCGCATCCGCCTGGACAGCAGGGTCGGGCCGAACACCCGCATCGAGGTGGTCACCGAGGGCATCCTTGCGCGCCGCCTGCAGGACGACCCGGCACTGGAAGGCGTCGGGCTGGTGATCTTCGACGAATTCCACGAGCGCAGCCTGGATGCCGATCTGGCCCTGGCGCTGACCCTCAATGCGCGTCAGCTGCTGCGCGACGAGCCGCTCAAGCTGCTGCTGATGTCGGCGACGCTGGAGGGCCAGCGCCTGTCGGCGTTGCTCGACGAGGCACCGGTGGTGCGCAGCGAGGGACGCATGCACCCGGTGGAGCAGCGCTGGGGCCGCCCGCTGGCGCCGGGCGAGCGCATCGAGCCGCGGGTGGTGCAGACGGTGCTGCAGGCGCTGCAGGACGAGCGCGGCAGCGTGCTGGTGTTCCTGCCGGGGCAGGCCGAGATCCGTCGGGTGAACGAAGCGCTGACCGAACAGCTGGAGGGGCGCGGCGACATCCTGCTCTGCCCGCTGCATGGCGAACTGGAGCTGGCCCAGCAGCGTGCGGCCATCGAGCCTGCACCGGCAGGCCTGCGCAAGGTCGTGCTGGCGACCAATATCGCCGAGACCAGTCTGACCATCGAAGGTGTGCGGGTGGTGGTGGACGCCGGGCTGGCGCGGGTGCCGCGCTTCGATCCCGGCAGTGGCATGACCCGCCTGGAAACCCGGCGCATCTCCCGTGCCTCGGCCACGCAACGGGCGGGGCGGGCCGGGCGGCTGGAGCCGGGCGCCTGCTACCGGCTGTGGTCGGAGGAGCAGCACGGGCAGCTGGCGGCCTACGGTGAGGCGGAAATTCTCCAGGCGGACCTTGCCGGCGTCGCGCTGCAGCTGGCGCGCTGGGGCGTCGAGCCGGACGAGCTGGCCTGGCTCGATCGTCCGCCGACCGCCGCCTACGGTCAGGCGCAGGCCCTGCTGGAGCGCCTCGGTGCGCTGCAGCGCAGCGAGCATGGCGGCTGGCAGCTGACCCGCCACGGCCAGGCGATGGCCGAGCTGCCGGTGCATCCGCGCCTGGCGCACATGCTGCTGCGCGGGCAGGCGTTGGGCGTGGCTGCCTTGGCTGCCGACGTGGCGGCGCTGCTGGTCGAGCGTGATATTCAATCCGGCGGGCAGCGCGGCGGCGGAGCCGATCTCGCCCTGCGGCTGCATCAGTTGCAGGATGGTCGTGGTGCTGGGGTGCAGCGCGTCCGGCAACTGGCCCGGCAGTTTCGCAGCTTTCTGCGCGCTGCCGCGGCGGCGCGTGTTGCTCAACTCGATGAGCAACACGCCCTGGCCGCGCTGCTGGCCTTCGCCTATCCGGACCGGGTGGCCCGGCAGCGCCGCGAGGGCGGCGGTGGCTATCGGCTGGCCAACGGCCGCGCGGCGCAGTTCGGCGAGCCGGACCAGTTGATGAAGGAGCCGTGGCTGGTGATCGCCGAACTGGGCAGTCATCAGGGCCAGCGCGAGGAGCGCATCTATCGCGCCGTGGCGCTGGACGCGGCATTGTTCGAGAGCGCGCTGGCCGAGCAGGTCGCCGTGCGCGACGAGCTGGAATGGGACGAGCGCGAGGGCGTGCTGCGTGCCGAGCGGCAGCGGCGGGTCGGCGAGCTGGTGCTCAGTCGCGAATCGCTGCCGACGCTGGATGAAGCGGAACGCGGCAAGGCGCTGCTCGCGCTGGTGCGGCGCAAGGGGCTGGAGCTGCTGGCCTGGACGCCGGAGCTGCGCCAGTGGCAGGCGCGCATCGGCCTGCTGCGTCAGCTCGATCTGGCTGCGAGTGGCGTCAGTGACTGGCCGGACGTCAGCGACACCGCACTGCTGGCACGCCTGGAGGACTGGCTGCTGCCCTATCTCGGCAAGGTCACCCGGCTGGCGCACTTCGCCCAGCTCGATCTCGCCGCGATGCTCGCCACCCTGCTGCCCTGGCCGCTGCCGCAGCGCCTGGAGGAGCTGGCACCGGTGGCCGTGACGGTGCCCTCCGGCTCGCGCATTCGGCTGGACTACAGCGAGCAGCCGCCGGTGCTGGCGGTGCGCCTGCAGGAGCTGTTCGGCCTGGCCGACACGCCGCGTATCGCCGGCGGCCGGCAGGTCGTCAAGCTGCACCTGCTGTCGCCGGCGCGCCGGCCGGTACAGGTCACCCAGGACCTGGCCAGCTTCTGGGCCAATACCTATGCCGAGGTGAAGAAGGATCTGAAGGGGCGCTATCCCAAGCACTACTGGCCGGACGATCCGCTGGTCGCCGAGCCCACCGCCCGGGCCAAGCCACGCGGGCAGTGAGGCTCAGTCGGAGGGCAGGCTGAGGTCTTCGCCTGCCTGGCGCAGCGTTTCGTAGGCCTGGTCCAGTGCATCGACGATGGTTTCGGCGTCGTGCGCGTGGCGCGAAACGATGAAGTGGATCGGCACCTGGGTCAGGCGCAGGTAGGGCAGCTCTTCCATCTGCAGCCGCTGCCGGGCCTGCTCCACGGGAATCTGATAGTCCAGCAGATAGTCGCCACGCTTGCGCCGCAGCATTTCCAGCGCCGAAAGGTGGTTGCTGGTGCGCAGCAGGCGCAGATCGAGCGCCGGGTTCTCGAGCATCGTGTTGACGTTCGGCCAGTAGCTGTAGCCGCCGATCAGGATCAGCGACTTGCCGGCCAGATCCTCGGGAATGCGCGGCGCCGGTGTGCCTGCACGGTGGTACAGGTTGAGGTTGATCTGACTGAGGGTATGCCGCCCCTCCAGGGTATGCGCGGTGAGCTCAGGCTTGCCCCGGGCACCTGGCCAGACGTCGATACTGCCGTTTTCCAGTGCCGCATACAGGCGCGCACTGGGCAGCGGACGGAAGCGTGCCTCATAGCCGGCCTGGCGCGCCACGCGGCGGGTCAGCTCGGCCAGCTCGCCGCGTGCCGTGCCGTGGACGTCGGTATAGATGGCAGGCGCGAATTCGTAATAGCCGATATTGAGGACTCGCGGCGAAACGGAATCTGCCATCGCCACGGCGGACAGGCCGCAGAGCAGGGCCACGCCCAGTTGGAGGAATGCTTTCAAAGGATCGATCACTGGCTTGCGCTGTTCCGGCAAGCATGCGCAGGCGTTGCGTCGTTGTCCATGAGGCATCTTGCGGCGGCGTGAGGTACGTCTGCTTATCTCGACCTATGCTCAAGGCTAGGCGCGATGTCGCAGGCGAGGAGTAAAGATATGCAGCGCAAGGTGTTCGATCGCAAGGTGTTCAACCGCAAACTGGTGCTGATCACCGGTGGCTGCGCCGGAATCGGCCGTGCCCTGGCGGTGCGTATGGCCCAGGCCGGCGCGCGGCTGGTGATCTTCGATCTGCATCAGGATGCGCTGGATGGCCTGGTGCAGCATCTGGCCGATCACCACAACGCCGAGGCTCTGGGGCTGTGCTGCGACGTCAGCGATGCCGAGGCGGTGCAGCGCGCGGTGACGCTGGTGATCGAGCGTTATGGCGGCATCGACGTGCTGGTCAACAACGCCGGCATCACCCATCGCAGCCCGGTGGCCAATACCAGCCTGGCGGTGTTCCAGCGGGTGATGGCGGTGAATTTCTACGGCGCGCTGCATTGCACCCAGGCGGCACTGCCCAGCCTGGTCGCCCGGGACGGGCAGATCATCGTGCTCAGCTCGCTTTCGCAGTATGCCCCGGTGCCCAACCGCGCCGCCTACAACGCCAGCAAACACGCGCTGCACGGGCTGTTCGAGACGCTGCGCGGCGAGCTGAGCGATACCGGGGTGCATGTGATGCTGGTCTGCCCCGGTTACACCGCCACCGACCTGCGCAAGAACGTGCTGGTCGGCGACGGCTCCACCGCGCCGTCGCCGGTGCTGGACATCGGCCGGGTCGCCTCGCCACAGGATGTCGCCGAGGCGATCTACCAGGGCGCGCTGCGTCGGCGCCCGCTGCTGGTGCACTCCAATCTGGACTGGAAGGCGCGACTGCTGGCGCGCTGGTGTCCGCGCCTGTACCAGAACCTGCTGCTGCCACGGCTGCTCGGCAGTCGAACCTGATGTCCCGCGGTTACTCGCCGCTGCCGTAGAGCTGCTCCATCAGCGCGGCGTCCCAGTAGGCCGCCTCGATCTTGTGGCCGTCCAGATCACGGACGAAGCACCCGTAATAGGGCTCGCCATACTCCGGTCGTGGTCCCGGGGCGCCTTCATCGACCGCGCCGGCGGCGATGGCGGCTCGGTGGAAGGCATCCACGGCAGCCTGATCGGCGGCGAAGAAGCCTACATGGGTACCGTTGCCGACGGAGGCCGTGCCGCCGTCGAACGGGCGCTGGACCCAGAATTCCGGGTATTCGCGGCCCCAGGCGACCGCGCCCGGGTGTTCGAGGATGCGTTTGCAGCCGAGGGTGGCGAGGACCTGGTCATAGAAGGCAACCGCCTCGTCGAAGCGATTGCTGCCCAGGGAAATGTGGGAAAGGATGCTGGGGTTCTGTTCGGCCATGGTGCGTTCTCCTTGAATGGCCAAGCAAGCCTAGCAGGCCATCGGCGCCTGGCCGCGGGACCAGCCGAACGGCGACTCAGCCGGGCTCCGACTGCCTTGCCGGCGGTTCGCTGCAGAGCATGAAGCAGCGGAACAGCATGATGGTCGGCAGCAGTTGCAGCAGGCCGACCACGCCATCCAGCAGCATTGCCGGCAGCAGTGGCGGCGTCTGCTCGGCGAACAGCTGAGCGGCGATCCAGACCTCGAGCATCCAGACCGGCAACAGCACGGTCATCACACAGCCCAGGATCAGCAGGAAATGCCCGCGGGTGAGGAGGAAGCTCTGCTTCAGCGCTGCCAGCGGTGTCAGCCCGCGCAAGACCAGCAGGTACTCGGCGAAGGCGATTTTGACCATTACCCAGATGCCCGGCAGCACGAACAGCGAGGCGCCGAGCAGGATCAACAGCGTGCCCAGCCCCGAGAGCACCGCCAATGCCGGCCACAACGGCAGCGCCCGGGCATAGACCGCGCCGAGAGCCGGATCATGGCCACGGCTGCGCGCATCCAGAAAGAGGATCAGCGCGCCGACGTACAGCGGGTAGAAGATCAGGCCCACCAGCAGGTCCAGGGCGGGCGGTGCGTTATCGCCGAGCCAGTGGTCGAGCGCCAGACGGGTCAGACTTTCCAGCAGGATCAGCGGCAGGCAGAGCCGGACGATGGTCAGGAAGTGGCGGGAGTAGAAAAACCAGGCGTCACGCAGGATGGCAAGAACGTTCATTGCAGACCGAAGGTGAGGTAGTCGTTTCGGGGCGCCACTGTAACGGATGCGGCAAGGACGGGACATGCGCGATTTCGCCGTCCATACTGGCGGTCCATTCAGATTTCAGGCTGCCGCGTGAAGAAGATCGCCCTGTTCGCCGATGTGCAGAACCTCTACTACACCGTGCGCCAGGCCCATGGCTGTCATTTCAATTATTCGGCGCTGTGGGCCGATGTCAGCCGGCGCGGCAGCATCGTCGAGGCCTATGCCTACGCCATCGAGCGCGGTGACGCGCGTCAGCAGCAGTTCCAGCAGATCCTGCGCAACCTTGGCTTCACGGTGAAGCTCAAGCCCTATATCCAGCGCAGCGACGGCTCGGCCAAGGGCGACTGGGATGTGGGCATCACCATCGATGTGCTGGATGCGGCGGCGCGGGTCGATGAGGTGGTGCTGGCGTCCGGTGACGGTGATTTCGATCTGCTGCTCGAGCGGGTGCGGGCCGGTGGCGCCGAAGCGACAGCCTACGGCGTGCCGGGCCTCACCGCGCAGTCGTTGATCCGTGCGGCAACGCGTTACGTGCCGATCGAGGGTGATTTGCTGTTGCGTGGCTGAGATCCGCCGCTTTGAGAGAACGACGATTGTCTGCCAACGGGGCGACTCGGAGTTGCCAGTGTAGGGTGGATGACGCTCCACCCATCCACCGCAGCGGAGCCACGCCGTGGAAAAAGCTGCGCAGTTTTCCACCCTACGCCTCCCACTCAGCGGCGCTGTGATCGTAGGGTGGATGACGCTTCACCCATCCACCAAAACGACCTCAGGCTTTGCCCAGCGCCGCCAGGCGCTTGCGCACCGCTGCCTCGATGCCGGCTGCATCCAGGCCGCATTCGGCGAGCATTTCGCTGGGCTTGGCGTGCTCGACGTAGTAGTCCGGCAGGCCCAGGTGCAGGATCGGTCGCAGCACGCCTTCGGCAGCGAGGAACTCGGCCACCGCACTGCCGGCACCGCCCATGATGCTGTTCTCCTCGACCGTCACCAGCAGCTCGTGGCTGCCCGCCAGTTCGCGCAGCAGGGCTTCGTCCAGCGGTTTGACGAAACGCATGTCGACCACCGTGGCGTCCAGCGCCTCGCCGACCTGCAGCGCCTCTGGCAGCTGCACGCCGAACACCAGCAGCGCCACCTTGCTGCCCTGACGGCGTACCACGGCCTTGCCGATTTCCAGCGGTTCCAGCCCCGGCTCGATGGCGGCATTGGGGCCGCTGCCTCGCGGGTAGCGCACCGCGGCCGGGCCTTCGAAGTGGTAGCCGGTGGTGAGCATGCGGCGCATCTCGTTCTCGTCGCTGGGCGTCATCACCAGCATGCCGGGGATGCAGCGCAGGTAGGAGAGGTCGAAACTGCCGGCATGGGTCGGGCCGTCCTCGCCGACCAGGCCGGCGCGGTCGATGGCAAACAGCACATCGAGGTTCTGCACCGCGACGTCGTGGATCAGCTGATCGTAGGCGCGCTGGAGGAACGTCGAGTAGATCGCCACCACCGGCTTCATGCCTTCGCAGGCCATGCCGGCCGCTAGCGTCACGGCGTGTTGCTCGGCGATCGCGACGTCGAAGTAGCGGTCCGGATAGCGTTCGCTGAACGCCACCAGGTCGGAGCCTTCCTTCATCGCCGGGGTGATGCCGGTCAAACGCGGGTCGGCGGCGGCCATGTCGCACAGCCACTGGCCGAAGACGTTGGAGTATTTCGGCCCCGCGGGCTTCTTCGGCGCTGGCGGCGCGCCCACCGGTTCCAATTTGCTGATCGCATGCCAGGTGATGGGGTCGGCCTCGGCCGGGGCGAAGCCCTTGCCCTTCTTCGTCACCACATGGAGGAACTGCGGGCCGTCGAGGTCGCGCATGTTGCGCAGGGTGGCGATCAGGGTCGGCAGGTCGTGGCCGTCGATGGGGCCGATGTAGTTCCAGCCCAGTTCCTCGAACAGGGTGCCAGGCACCAGCATGCCCTTGGCGTATTCCTCGGTGCGGCGGGCGATTTCCCAGGCGCCTGGCAGGCGCGAGAGGATCTTCTTGCTGCCTTCGCGCATGCTCGAATAGGTGCGGCTGGAGAGGATCTTGGCCAGGTAGTTGGACAGGCCGCCGACGTTGCGCGAGATCGACATGTCGTTGTCGTTGAGCACGACCAGCATGTTGGCGCCGACTTCCGGGGCGTGGTTGAGCGCCTCGAAGGCCATGCCGGCGGTCAGTGCGCCGTCACCGATCACTGCGATGGACTTGCGCTGCTCGCCTTTCAGACGGGCGGCGACCGCCATGCCCAGGGCGGCGCTGATCGAGGTGCTGGAATGGCCGACACCGAAGGTGTCGTACTCGCTCTCGGCCCGACGCGGAAAGGCGGCCAGGCCGTCCTTCTGGCGCAGGGTCGCCATTCGCTCGCGGCGGCCGGTGAGGATCTTGTGCGGATAGGCCTGGTGGCCCACGTCCCAGACCAGCCGGTCGTCCGGTGTGTCATAGACGTAGTGCAGGGCGATGGTCAGTTCGATCACGCCGAGGCCGGCGCCGAAGTGCCCGCCGGTGCGGCCGACGCTGTACAGCAGCTCCTGGCGCAGTTCGTTGGCAAGCTCTTCGAGTTCCGCCTCGCCCAGTCGGCGCAGCTGCTCGGGGGTCGCCGCTCGGTCAAGAACGGGCGTCGCGGGGCGCACCCGAGGAATCTCATGGAACGTCTTGGGCATCAGGCGGATCGTTGTCGTTGGAAAAAAGAGCGGCAGTTTACCCGATGGGCCCCTCGATAAGAACGGCCCCGGGTCCGGTAGGGGTTTGACTGCGATTTCGGCGAAAGGTCAATTGCGCCGTTCGACAATGTAGCGCGCCAGCTCGCGCAGCGGCTCGGCGGCGGTATCGAACGGCCGCAGGGCGTGCAATGCCTGGTCGCGCAACTCCAGTGCATAGGCCTTGGCCGCGTCCATGCCGAGCAGGGCCGGGTAGGTCGGTTTGTCCCGCGCGATGTCGGCGCCCTGATGCTTGCCGAGCGTGGCGGTGTCGCTTTCCACGTCGAGGATGTCGTCCTGGACCTGGAAGGCCAGGCCGATGGCGCGTGCATACTGGCTCAGCGAGGCGAGGTTGTCGGCATCGGCACGGCCACTGGCCAGCGCGCCGAGTTGCACGCTGGCCTCGATCAGCGCCCCGGTCTTGTGCCGGTGCATCAGCTCGAGGGCATCGCGATCCAGCTTGAGGCCCACCGAGCCGAGGTCGATGGCCTGACCGCCGACCATGCCCGCCGGCCCGGCGGCGCGCGCCAGCACGGCGAACATGCGCAGGCGCAGTGTGGCGTCCTGCGGATTGTGTTCGGCCTGGGCCATGGCCTCGAAAGCGAGACTCTGCAGGCCATCGCCGGCGAGGATCGCGCAGGCTTCGTCGAAGGCCTTGTGGGTGGTGGGCTGGCCGCGACGCAGGTCGTCGTCGTCCATGGCCGGCAGATCGTCGTGCACCAGCGAATAGGCATGGATCAGCTCGACCGCGCAGGCGGCGCCGTCGGCGCTGGCCTTGTCACCGTTCAGTGCTTCGCAGGCGGCGTAGACCAGCAGCGGGCGGACGCGCTTGCCGCCGTTCATAACGCTGTAGCGCATGGCCTGGTAGAGCCGCTCGAGCTGCGGCAGCGGCGAGACGAAGAGGGCTTCGAGGCAGCCGTCGACGCGCTGCTGACAGCCTTTCTGGTAGTCGCCGATCATCATGCTTCGGGGTCCGACTCGAAGGGGGCTTCCTGCAGGCTGCCGTCGCGTTCCAGCAGGATCTGCACCTTCTGCTCGGCCTGGCTCAGTGCCGCCTGGCAGTCGCGGGTCAGGCCGATGCCCTGTTCGAAGCAGGTCAGCGAGTCTTCCAGCGACAGCTCGCCGCTCTCCAGGCGCTCCACCAGCTGTTGCAGCTCGGCAAGGGATTGTTCGAAATCGAGTGCAGCTTTCTTGCGGGCCATGGCGGGAACCTGTCGTCGGCGGCGAGTCGGAAACGGGCGCGACATTAGCAAAGAAACGCCAGTGGCAGCCACAAGGTTTGCCCGCGTGATGTGTATCGACCTGCGTAGGTCGGCGGAGTGCCCTGCAACCCGCGCCGCCGCTCAGTGGCCCTGCTCGCGCAGTCGCCTTTCCCGTTCGGCGAGCGGCAGCTTCGGGCAGCTGTCGCAGAGTTCGCCATCGGCGCGGCGAAAGTGCTGGCAGCACGCCTTGCGCTGCAGGCCCAGGCGCGTACCGCCTTCGGCCAGCGGTACCGCGAGCAGGCCGCTGGCGCCGGACATGGCGCAAGCCGCCAGCCAGACGTCAGCCGCCCGGCAAAGTTGCAGGTTGCCGCAACCGTCGAGGCGCTGGCTATGCAGCAGTGCGGCCATGACGCTGTCGGCCGCCAGCCTCTGCGCCAGTTTGGGGTGCAGCCCGAGCAGCGGCCCGCTGACGGCCTGGGCCTGTTCACAGAAGCCACGGATCTGGGCGCCGGCATGGCGCAGCAGGCGCTGGGACTCGCCCTGCAGTGGCTGGTGATCGGGCAGGCAGAACCCGGCGACGAAGCCCTGTTCGACGCCCTGCGCCAGGCCGTCCAGACACGGGGCCTGGCCGGCCAGGCGCACCGCGAGCACCTGCAGGTAGATGGGCTGCCAGACCAGCAGCGTCCAGCAGCGCGCCGCCCAGTAGTGGCGGCCCGCTTCCGGCCAGGCCTCCCTCCAGTGCGCCAGCAGCCTGGCCACAGACTGCGGATGCTCCAGCGTCAGCTCGTCGGCGCGGGGTGCGCCGACCCGGCCATCGAGGCCCGGCAGCACGCGACGCAGGCGCAGCAGCAGGCTGCCCAGCGAATCCGTGGCCGGCCAGCGCGCTTCAGCGCTCCGGTGCATAGCGCGCCACGGGGTTCTTCAGGGTGCCCGCGAATTTCAGCGCTCCGGCCGGATCGGCGAGGTCGAGCATCTGTCGGTTGTTGCCCAGCTGCAGGCGGTTCAGGCAGGAGCGGGCGAATTCCTCGGCGAACAGGTCGTAACGGGCGAACTTGTCGCGCAGCTGCGGCTGGCTGGCCTGGTAGTCGGCGATGCAGTCGGCGACCTGCTGCCAGAAGCGCTGCTCCGGCAGGCCGCCCTGTTCGTCGAGAATCTGCGCCAAGTAGCGGAAGAAGCCGTCGAACACGTCGGTGAAGATCGACAGCACCTTGAGCTCGTCCGGCACCGAGACGGCGAGACGGCCGACCGCTTCGGGAATCTTCGCCTCGGCATCGAGGATCACCGCTTCCTCACCGATGTCCTTCATCAGCACGCGGACCGGCACATGGTCTTCCAGCACCAGGATCAGGTTTTCGCCGTGGGGCATGAAGACCAGGTCATGGGCATAGAAGCAGTGCAGCAGCGGCTTCAGGTAGGCATTGAGGTACTGCCGCAGCCAGCGGTCGGCGGTGAGTCCCGAGGCGCTGATCAGCGTCGGCAGCAGGGCGCGCTCGTCGCCGTCGCTGTGCAGCAGCGCGGCCATAGTCATCAGCCGCTGGCCAGGTTCGATGTGGCCCAGCGGGCTCTCGCGCCAGAGCGCCGAGAGCATCTTGCGGTAGGGGCTGCTGGCCGGCAGCGCCTGCTCGTAGTAAGGGTTGCGATAGCCGATCGCCGCCACCTCGCGCAGCAGCTGGAAGCCGCAGCCGCGCAGCAGCGGGTCGCGCGCCACGCGGCCGGCGAGGTAGGCGTTGATCGCCGGGGTCGCCTGCATGTAATAGGGCGACAGCCCGCGCATGAAGCCCATGTTGAGGATCGACAGGGCGGTCTTCACGTAGCGCCGCTGCGGCTCGCTCTGGTTGAAGAAGGTGCGGATCGACTGCTGCGCCAGGTAACGGTCGTTGCTCAGGCCGAGATAGACGATCTGCCGGTTGGCGATCTCCGCGGCGAAACCGATGGCCAGGATGTTGTGCCACTGCCAGGGATGCGCCGGCATCAGCAGATAGTCGTCCGGGTCGAGCTGCAGCGCCTGCAGCTGGTTGTGGAACACGCCGAGCTGGCCACCCAGTTCCTCGCGCAGCAGGGTCGCCTGGTCGAGCCCGTCGATGGCGCTGTAGCTGGCGCGGCTGCGATGCACGGCGAGCCAGACCAGACGCACCGGGCTGGCGGCTTCCGGCGCGTAGGCGCGGTAATCCTGGGCGTCGAACCCCATCCGCCCGTTGTTGGCGACGAATCCCGGATGACCTTCGCGCATGCCGGTCTCGATCTGCTGGAAGTCCGACAGGGCCAGCTGGGCCGCGCTCAGCGGGCTGTTGGCGAGCTTGTAGGCGCTGCCGAACAGGGTGCTGCTGATCTCGTCCAGGTAGAGCGGCAGGTTGGTTTCGGAAAGGCCGAGGACGTCGCTGAACTCGATGATGAATGCAAGGGCATCCAGCGGCTGTGGTTCCCCGTTGCTGAGCTTTTCGATGGAGTCGGTCGCGATCGACCAGTGATCCAGCGCCAGCCGCCGCGCCTTGAAGCGGTACTCGGTCGAGCTGTCCGGCACGGCGACGCGGTAGTGGCTGTCGCCCAGCGGCTCGGGGCTGAGCAGCTTCTCGTGGCTGAACTCGGCCAGCGCCTTTTTCAGCAGCAGGCGATTGGCGCGGGCCCAGAGTTCGGCTTGCAGATGGTCGGTGGCCAGGTCGCTGGTAGCGGTCGGCAGGCGTACGAGCTGATTCATTGCGGGTTCTCCTGAAGGGTGGCGAGGAACTGCGCACGGGTGCAGAACGCCAGGCAGGCGTCCTTCTCCGGCAGATGCAGCAGGCACTGGTAGACGAAGCCGACCCGGCGGTTGAGCGCATGTACCTTGGCGTTGCGCGCGTCGGGCTCGACGACGATGCGGCGGGCGAAAGGGTCGGCGAACTGATAGGCGAGGATGCTGCGCATCACCTCCAGGCTGAAGCCGTGCACCGGGCGCTCGCAGGGGGCGAGCAGCAGGTGCATGCCGCGGTCGCCGGGGCGCACCTGATAGTGGTCGGCGAGCCGGTCGTGGGCAGGGTGGTAGCCCTCGAACAGGAAGGCCGGCTCGCCGTTCCACAGGCCGAGGGCGATGTCGCGGTGACTGCTGCGCTGGATCTCGTCAACGTAGTCGGCCAGCTGCGTCAGACTCATGTGGCCCATGCCCCAGAAGCGCGCGTAGTCGCGGCGCAGCCAGTCCTGCAGCAGCGGCAGGTGCTCGGGTTGCAGGGTTTCGAAGTGCATCGCGCCGAGGGCGCAGTAGCGGACGAAGCGCGGACCGTCCGCGCGGGAAAGAGCGGTGTTCATGGTTTGGCTCCACAGAGAGGCGCCCCGGCTGGTGCCGAAACCAGCAGCCAGCGCAGGGTGCATGCGGTGAGAACGAGGCCCAGCGCCGAGAGCAGGAACGGCGCGGCGAGGCCGGCATCACGTACCACCACGCCGGCCAGCCAGGAGGCGGTGAGTACGCCGAGGTTCTGGAAGATGTTGATCAGGCTGTAGTCGCGGCCGTAGTGCTCCGGCCGGCTGAGGGCGAACAGTCGCGCATCCAGCGCCACGGTGAGCTGGTACAGCGCCCAGCCGAACAGCACGCGCCCGGCCAGCACCAGCGGCATCTGCTCGACGCCCTGCAACGCCAGCCCGGCGGCACCGAGCAGCAGCCAGGCGGTCAGGTGCTGCCCGGCGTGGTAGTGCAGGGCGAGGGCGAGCAGTGCCAGCATGCCGGGAATGGCATAGACCAGGCCGGTGATCCAGCTGGCCTGTGGTCCGCCGAGCTGTTCCCAGTACAGCGTGAAGAACGGCCGCGCCAGGTAGACGCAGAAGTAGAAAGCCAGCATCAGCAGGCACAGGCGGATGATCGCAAGGTGTTCCTGCGCAGCCCGTGGCGGCGTGCTCGCATCGGCCCGTGCCGGCTGCGGCGCATGGCGCAACAGCAGCAGGCTGACGGCCATCTGCACGAAGTCCATCAGCCCCATCAGCACGAACATCCGCGCCGGACTGAGGTAGTGCAGCACGCCGCCGCCCAGCGTCGCGCCGGCAATTGCGCCCAGGTGCACCACCACCGAGAGCAGGCCGATGGTGCGTACCTGCTGGTCGGTGCCTACCAAGCCCATGACGTAGGGATACATCAGCAGATAGCTGGCCTTGACGGCGATCATCGCCAGCGACACCGGCCAGAACAGCCACTGCCGGTCGATGGCCGCGCAGGCCAGTGCCAGCACGCCGGCTACCAGCTGACCGAGGATCAGCAGCCGCAGCGGGTGAGCATGGCGTGCAAGGCGCACCCACACGGGCAGTGCGAGCATCGCCACCAGGCACACCGCGGCCAGGTACAGCCCGACCTGCTCGCTGCGCAGCTCGCCGAAACGCTCGGCGAAGTATTGCGGGTAGAACGGCATCAGCAGGCTGTCGCCGAGCACGGCCAGCAGCGTCATGCCGATCAGTGCGCGTCGCAGCGTCATCGCGCCGCCACCGCGCCCTGGGGCGTGAGCGGCTGCGGCAGGCTGAACTGCTGGAAGGCGATCTTCGTCTCCACCGCGTAGTGCTCGCGCCCGCAGATCTCGCGCAGGATGCAGGCGTTGCGGTAGCAGCCCATGCCGAGATCCGGCGTCACCAGACCGTGATCGGCAAGCCCGGCGTTCTGCACGAAGACCTCGCCGCCGTTGCGGTCGATGCTGTAGTTGCGCGCCACGGCGAAGCGCTCCGGCGCCTGCCAGACGATGCGTTCGGCGATCGGCTGGATGAAGCGTGGCAGGCGGTACTGATACCCGCTGGCCATCACCAGCGCCTCGCAGCGGTGCCGGTAGCTCTGCTGCAGTTCGTGCTGGAAGAACTCCAGCTCCAGCGTGCCGTCGGCCAGGCGCTGGCAGCGGCGCAGTTCGGCGTTGGTCAGCAGCTGGGTCGGCACCTCGCCCTTGAGGCTCTGGTTGTACAGCTCGTCGTAGATGGCATTGATCAGCGTACCGTTGATGCCCTTGTACAGGCCCTTCTGGCTGTCGATGAGCTTTTCCCGGGTGCTGCGCGGCAGGCTGTGGAAGTAGTCGATGTACTCAGGGCTGGTCATTTCCAGCGTCAGCTTGGTGTATTCCAGCGGGAAGAAGCGCGGCGCGCGGGTGATCCAGTTCAGCTGATAGTCGTGGCGGTCGATTTCCTGCAGCAGGTCGTAGTAGATCTCCGCAGCGCTCTGGCCGCTGCCGACCACGGTGATCGAGCGCTTGCCCTGCAGGCGTGGCTTGTCCTGCAGGTAGTTGCCGCTGTGGCTGACGTGGTCGGCCACGCCTTCGCAGCAGCTCGGCAGATAGGGCGTGGTGCCGGTGCCGAGTACCAGGCGGCGGGTGAGGAACTCGAAACCCTCGCCGCTGCGCGCATGTACCCCGCGCACGCGGTAGCAGCGACGCTCGTCGAGGTAGTCGACGTGCTGGACGAAATGCCCGAAGCGCAGGCTGTCGAGCTGCTCCACCACCCACTGGCAGTACTGGTTGTATTCGCGGCGCATCAGGAAGAAGTCTTCCTTGATGTAGAAGGCGTACAGCCGCCCGATCTGCTTGGCGTAGTTGAGAAAGCTGAAACGGCTGGTGGGGTCGGCCAGGGTCACCAGATCGGCCATGAACGGCGTCTGAAGGGTGGCGCTGTCGAGCATCATGCCGGGATGCCAGTTGAAGCCCTCGGCGCGGTCGAGGAACAGGCAGTCGAGTCCGTCGATGGGCTCTGCCAGGCAGGCCAGGCCAAGGTTGAACGGGCCGATGCCGATGCCTATGAAGTCGTAGATCTTGTTCATGAGCGATCTCCTACTGGTTGACGGTCGTCGAGCAGGCGGGCGCCGTGGTCACGAATCAGCTCGACGATGGCGCGCAGGTCGTCCAGCGTGGTTTCCGGGTTGAGCAGGGTGAACTTGAGGTACTGCCGACCCTTGACCACGGTGGCGGCAATGACCGCCGCGCCGGAGCGGAAGATCGCTTTGCGGATCTCGCGGTTGATCTCGTCCAGGCGCTCGTCCGCCACGCCTGCGGCGACGAAGCGGAACACCAGCGTGCTCAGGCGCGGGGCGAAGACCTCGAAGGCCGGGTCGTCGGCGAGCAGGCGATGGGTGTCGGCGGCGCGGTCGATGACTTCCTCGAACATCGCGCCGAGATGCTCGGCACCGAGGATGCGCAGGGTCAGCCAGAGCTTCAGCGCGTCGAAGCGGCGGGTGGTCTGGATGCTCTTGTTGACCAGGTTCGGCGTGCCCTCGCGGGTCTGGCTGCGCGGGTTGAGGTAGTCGGCGTGGTGGGTGATGTAGCTCAGGTGCTGACGCTGGCGAACGAAGAAGCCGCTGCAGCTGACCGGCTGGAAGAACGACTTATGGTAGTCCACGGTGACCGAGTCGGCGTGTTCGATGCCGGTCAGCCAGCCGCGATAGCGCGGCGCGACCAGCAGGCCGCCGCCATAGGCCGCATCGACGTGCAACCAGACGCCATAGTGCTGGCACAGCGCGGCGATTTCCGGCAGCGGGTCGATGCTGCCGAAGTCGGTGGTGCCGGCGGTGGCGACCACGGCCATGGGCAGCTCGCCCAGGCGCTGACAGTCCGCCAACGCCTGGGCCAGCGCCGGCACGCTCATGCATTGGGCACTATCGGTTTCGATGCTGCGCACGGCGTCGTAGCCCAACCCCAGCAGCGCGGCGGATTTCTGCACGCTGAAGTGGCTGGCGCGGGAGGCGAAGATGCGCAGTCGGCCCGCGTCCGGCGGTAGCCCGTGCTGGAGGTTGCCGCCGTGGCCGGGCAAACGGTTGCAGACGTGCTCACGGGCCAGCAGCAGCCCCATCAGATTGGACTGGGTGCCGCCGCTGGTGAAGACGCCGTCGGCCTGACTGCCGAGGCCGATGCGCGCGCAGGTCCAGTCGATCAGGCGTTGTTCGATCAGCGTGCCGCCGGCGCTCTGGTCCCAGGTGTCCAGCGAGGAATTGAGCGATGACACCAGCACTTCGGCGAGCAGCGCCGGCAGCACCACCGGGCAGTTGAGATGGGCGACGTAGCGCGGATGGTGGAAATACACCGCGTCGCGCAGATAGAGCTGATCCAGCTCGCGCAGCGCGGCGCCGGCGTCGCCCAGCGGGCGCTCGAGATCGACGCGTTCGAAGTCGGCGGCCAGCTCTTGCGGAAGGATGCCGCTGAACGGCTGCTGCTGACGCTGCACGCACTGCTGCACCAGGTTCAGACCCTGCTGCAGGAGCCGGCGGTAGTCATCATGATTGCTGCGGGTGAACAACCCGCTGCTGGCGGGGCCGGGGGCGAAGGGCACTACGGTACTGGACGGGGGCATGCACATTCCTCGGGCCGAGCGCGGCCGCGACCCGGAGCGGGCCGTTTTCGCGGCGTCGGTGGTTTCTTGTCTGGCGGCGTGGCCGCACGAAAGCATCTGCGAGGATGCCGTTTAATCGAGAATTACTCTCAATTGCGCAAGGGCACAGGCAAGACGAATCAGCGCGGAAAAACCATTACGGGGTCGAAGAAAAAATTACGGGCGCTCCAGGCGCTGGCGCGCCTTGGCCAGCTGAGCGATCACGGTGTTCACCGAAATGCCCAGACGCTCGGCGATCTCCGCCTGGCTGAGCCCTTCCAGCCGCGCCAGTTCGAACACCTGGCGACAGCGTGGCGGCAAGTCGTCGAGCTGGCGTAGGACGCATCGCAGCGCACACTGGTGTTCCACCAGCCCGCAGGGGTCGGCCTGCACGGCCTCGATCAGTTCCAGCGGTGCCTCGTCGCCGGCACCGACAAGCGCGCGGCGGCGCAGGGCATCGCGCAAGAGATTGGTGGCGATGCGAAAGAGATAGGCCTTGGGGTTGGCGAGGCTCTGCTCGGGCATGACCTGCGCCAGTTTCAGCCAGGCATCCTGAGCCAGGTCCTCGGCCAGCGCGCGACAGCCGCCGAGGCGCGTGAGATGGGCCACCAGCTGTTGGCGGTGATGGACATAGCATTGCAGGCAGGCATCGGGAATCTTGTTGTTGTCGCGCATGGGTGCGTGCCACCGGGAGGGGGCACGAACCTAACTCAGATGCGAACGCTTCGCAATTGCAGGCTTAATGCTGGCACGCCGTCCGCCGATCAGCCGTCCAGCGGCAGCTGCAGGTTGATCGGCCGGTTGCCATGCTGCAGGCGGCATTGGGCGGCGGGTAGCGGCCATGCGTAGTGGAAACCCTGCAGGCTGGGGCAGCCGTTGAGGCGCAGGAAAGCCGCCTGGCGCTCGTTCTCCACGCCTTCGGCGACCACATGCAGGCCGAGGTGACTGGCCATGGTGAGGATGCCTCGCACCAGCGCGACGGACTGCTCGCTATCCGGTAGTCCGCTGACGAATTCCCGATCGATCTTGATGCCATCGAAGCGGAAGCGTTGCAGATAGGTCAGCGAGGCATAGCCGGTGCCGAAGTCGTCGAGCAGCAGCGGCAGCCCGGCGGCCTTCAGACGGCCGAGGGTCTGCTGGACATGCTCGTCGGCTTCGAGCAGCGCGCTCTCGGTGACCTCCAGTTCCAGCATGCTTGCCGATGCGCCTTCTTCCTCGAGAATCGCCAGCAGGCTGCCGGCCAGATCCGCCTGGCGGAAGTCCAGTGGCGAGAGGTTGACCGCGATGCGCAGCGCATGCCCCATGGCGTGCCAGCGACACGCCTGGCGGCAGGCTTCGCGAAACACCCAGCGGGTCGCCTCGATGATCATGCCGCTGTCTTCCAGCACCGGGATGAACACCCCGGGCGGCACCAGGCCTCGCTCCGGCGAGTTCCAGCGCAGCAGGGCCTCCATGACTTCCGGTTCACCCTGGGCGTTGACCTGCGGCTGGTAGTGGAGCACGAACTCGTCGTGATCCAGTGCACGGCGTAGCGCCTGCTCCAGTTCATGGCGTTGCGCGGCGGCTTCGCTTAGGGATTCGTTGTAGAAGACCGTGTAGTTGCGCCCCGCGTCCTTGGCCGAATACAGCGCCAGGTCCACCTGCCTGAGCAGGTCGCTGGCACTGTGCCGGCCGTCGCTGATGGCAACGCCGATGCTCGGGCTGACGTAGCACTCGTACTGGCCGATGCGCACCGGCGGCTGGAAGCCTTCGATGATGCACTGGGCCAGCTGCTCGGCGCGGGCGTGGTCGCTGCCGTCGAGCAGCAGCATGAATTCGTCGCCGCCGCTGCGTGACAGCAGCGCATGCTCCGGCATCAGCCGGCCCAGGCGGTCGCCGATCTGCACCAGCAGCTTGTCGCCGATCTCATGGCCGAGGCTGTCGTTGATGCGCTTGAAGTGGTCCAGGTCGAGGTAGAGCAGTGTCAGCGGCAGGCGCGCCGCGAGCAACTGTTCGAGGCGCTGCACCAGGTAGTTGCGATTGGCCAGCTGCGTCAGCGGATCGAAGTGGGCGAGAAAACGCAGGCGCTGTTCGGCGCGCAGGCGGTCGCTGATGTCGCGCAGCAGCACGAGGAAATGGCGAACGCCGTAGCGCTGGAATGGCGTGCAGCTGATCTCCAGCGGCACCTCCCGATCATGACGGCGACCGGTCAGCTCCAGCGGCGTGTTCGCCGGGGTGCTCAGCAGCCGGGTGGTGGCGTCGCTTTCCAGCAGGCGATCACTCGGCAGGTTGCCCAGCAGCTCCGCCGGGGTACAGCCGAACAGCGCTGCCGCCGCAGGGTTGGCCTGCAGCACGCGCAGCTCGCGGTCGACCACCAGCATGCCGATCGGCGCGGTGTCCACCAGGTCGCGGAACAGCTGCTCGCTTTCGCTGAGCGCCAGTTGGCGCTCGTGCAGCTGGTTCATCATCCGATTGAGGGTTCTGGCCAGCCGGGCGATCTCGTCGCGGCCGCCGACCGACAGGTTCTGCGGTTGCTGATCGATGGCGAACTGGCGTGCGGCCTGGTCGATGCGGGCCAGGCGGCGTGTCAGCAGGCGACCGTAGAGGCGGTTGAGGATCACGCCAAGCAACAACAGCAGGGCCAGCGTTTGCACGAGGTAGAACCAGGCCTCGCGCTTGGTCTGCGCCAGCATCGGCGCGAAGTCGTACGCCACCAGCAGCGCTTCGCGCAGCGGCGTGCCGTCCTGGGCGACGCGGTCCAGCGGGTAGATCGCCAGCTGCCTGGAGCCTTTGCCGAACCAGCCCGCGCGGCCGCCGTTCACCTGCTTGGCGAGCTCACCGGCATCGATCAGCGTCAGGCGCTCGGGGGACAGGCCCAGCTGGGTCGTGGCGATCACCTGTAGCCCACGGTCGATCACCATCGCCCAGCGCACGCCTTCCAGGCTGGCCAGATCGGCCAGCTCGGTCTCCAGCTCGGCGTTGCGGCCGAGGCGGCGATGATCGCTCAGGCTGCTCTGCAGCAGGGCAAGATGCTGCGAGGTGTGGTTGCGCCAGCCGGCGAGGTTTTCCTCGATACGGGTCGGCAGGTGCCAGGCGGTCAGCATGACCGTGAACAGCAGACCGAAGATGCCCAGCAGCAGGGGCATTGATCGACGCAGCGACAAACTTGTCAGCATGTTGGGCCCTCGCAGCGAGCGATCAGATTGACCGGGTTCGAACCGTTGAGCAGCCGGCGTTCGCGCAGATACTGGCTGAGCTGGCCGATGCTCTGCTGCAACTGGCCCTCGTCGAACCATTCACGGTTGACGGCGCGATCACCCATCAACAAGCCGTCAAGGGTGACCTGCAGTGCCATCGGCGTCAGGCCGAGGCGCGCATGCAGGCGTGGATCGGTTTCACCGCGATTGTCCTGCCAGGTGCGCAGCGCATCGAACCAGAGGGCCCGGAGGCGCCGGCGCTGCTCGTGGGTGACGCGTTGCCGGTCGACCACCAGTACGTCGACGATCTCGCCCGGCAGCTGGCGGCTATCGAAGATGCGCCGGGCGCCCTTGCTTTCCAGCGCCGGGCCCTCCGAAGCAAAGGTGATGACAGCGTCGACATCGCCGGCGGCGAAGGCGGCGGTCTGCTCATGCACTGGCAGGCTGACCACCTGCAGATCGTCGATCCGCAGCCCGGCCTGATCCAGCACGCGGGAAAGGAAGTAGGCGCCCAGCGCAGTGTTCTCCACGCCAATGCGCTGGCCGGCCAAGTCCTTGAGGTTGGTCAGCGGCGCGCGGGCGAACAGCGCATCGGCGCCAGCTGAGACGTTGGTGACCAGAATGATCTCCAGGTCGAGCTCCGCCGCGCTGTCCTGCAGCAGCAGCGTTTCGTCGAGGGTGAGCATGGCGGCGTCCAGCATGCCGTTGCGAAAGCCGCGCAGCACACCTGTGGTGTTCGGGTATTCCACCAGACGGATGCCGCTGGGGGCAGTCCAGCCCAGATCGTCCGCCAGATAGATCGGTGCATAGCCAAGCCAGCGGTTGCTGCCGATACGGATCGAATCCGATTCGGGCTGGCAGCCGAGCAAGGCGACAAACAACAGCAAGAGGATTGAGCCCCGAACCATGCGATCACTCCGTGATACCTGTTAGCCACCATAGCGAAACCGTACGGTCACGGGAATCCCTTCGAAAGCAGGGGATATAGGCACGCCGTATCGGCGGTGCGCTGAATCGCATCAGCGCCGCTCGTCTGCAGCGGCGCCGTGCTCAACTCCGGCAAGTGGCACGGGCATAGTCGGTGATCAACCTGGGCAGGTTTTCCAGGGCCTCGGTGCTCTGGGCGGCACCGATCTGCAGCGCCTCCTTGGGCATGCCGAAAACCACGCAGCTGGCTTCGTCCTGGGGCCGGCGTGCAGGTGCTCGCTCGCTCGGGCGCCGCAGAATCGTCCAGACGGTTGTGCCGGGTAGGCGAGCCGAGCGGTGCCCGGCTCACCAGCACCTAGACAGCCGTCAGCGTGCCCCTTCGAGCTGCTTGCGCTTGGCCCGTCGCGCCAGCATGTTCAGCACCTCGATGCCCGCCGAGAACGCCATGGCGGCATAGACGTAGCCTTTCGGCACGTGGGCGCCGAAGCCTTCGGCGATCAGGGTCATGCCGATCATCAGCAGGAACCCCAGGGCCAGCATGACCACTGTCGGGTTGTCGTTGATGAACTTGGCGAGCGGGTTGGCCGCCACCAGCATCACGGTCACCGCAACGATTACCGCGACCACCATGATGGCCACATGGTCGGTCATGCCGACGGCGGTGATGATGCTGTCGATGGAAAACACCAGGTCCAGCAGCAGGATCTGCGCGATTGCCGAGCCGAAGCCCATGGTGACCGCATTGCCGACCGACTTGCCCTCGAACATGTCGCCGCCCGGCGTCGGGTCCATGCTGTGGTGGATTTCCTTGGTCGCCTTCCACAGCAGGAACAGGCCGCCGGCGATCAGGATCATGTCCTTCCAGGAGAAGGCATGGCCGAACGCCTCGAAGACCGGCTCGGTCAACTGGACGATCCAGGCCACGGTCCCCAGCAGGCCCAGGCGCATGATCAGGGCCAGGCCGATGCCGATGCGTCTGGCCCGCTCGCGATGCTGCTCCGGCAGCTTGTTGGTCAGGATCGAAATGAAGATCAGGTTATCGATGCCGAGTACCACCTCCATGGTGATCAGCGTGGCCAGGGCCACCCAGGTGGTGGGTTCGGAAAAAAGCTGGATGAGCGATTCCATCGGAAATCTCGGGCTGGTGGCAGTCAGCCTCCGCGCGCAGCTGCACGGGGCGGCGAATCTTAGCGATAACGCTGTTCGCAGCGATGCAGATTGAGAGGCTGATTTGTATCAAGTCGTTCCCGACTTGGGAGCCGACAGACTGCGGCGGCGAGCGCCGAGGGACCAGGACGTAGCAGAGGAAAGCGTGCCGAATTGCGGGCATTAAAAAGCCGGCTTGTGGCCGGCTTTCAGGGGGTGGCGTTGGCTTATTTTTGGTAAGCCGCAACCGCCTTGGTGATTGCGGCGCGGGCGGCGTCGGCGCCTTCCCAGCCTTCGACCTTGACCCACTTGCCCTTCTCGAGATCCTTGTAGTTCTCGAAGAAGTGCTTGATCTGCTCGATCAGCAGCGGTGGCAGGTCGGTGTATTCCTTCACGTCCTTGTACAGCTGGGTCAGCTTGTCGTGCGGGACGGCGATCAGCTTGGCGTCACCGCCGGCTTCGTCGGTCATGTTCAGCACGCCGACCGGACGGCAGCGGATGACCGAGCCCGGTGCGACCGGATAGGGGGTCACGACCAGCACGTCCAGCGGGTCGCCGTCGTCAGCCAGGGTGTGCGGGATGAAGCCGTAGTTGGCCGGGTAGAACATCGGGGTGGCCATGAAGCGGTCGACGAACAGACAGTCGGTGTCGTGATCGATTTCGTACTTGATCGGCGCGTGGTTGGCCGGGATCTCGATGGCGACGTAGATGTCGTTCGGCAGGTCTTTGCCAGCCGGGACTTTGCTGTAGCTCATGAACGATGGGCTCCTGATCGGCCAGCGCGGCCTGGGGGCGGAAAAAAGTGGGCGCGATTATAGGCGCAATGTCGCGTGCAATGCACGCCGGCTTCGACGCGCCCGGCCTACGCAGGTTCCCGGTAGGCAGGGTGTTCGGCCTGCAGGCGCTGCAGGCGCGCTAGCGGGTCCTGCCGGTAGAACGCTGCCAGCTGCGCATAGACCTCGGGAAAGGCCTGCTGCAGCACGTCCGGTGCGCTGAAGAAGTACTCGCTGGTAACGGCGAAGAACTCTGCCGGGTTCTCGGCGGCGTAGGGGTCGATCGGCGTCTCGGCATCCGGGTCGGCGTCGAGCGTGCGGTCGAGCTGGTCGTAGGCGCGCTGCATGGCGCTGGCCCAGGCTTCGATGCGCATCTGCCGGTGCAGCGGCGGCAGGCCGTTGGCATCGCCGTTGAGCATGTCCAGCTTGTGCGCCAGCTCGTGGATCACCAGGTTGTAGGCTTCCCAGCCACCACTCTGCTGCACGCCAGGCCAGGCCAGGATCACCGGGCCCTGCAACCAGGCTTCGCCGCTGTGCTCGGCGTCCCATTCATGCTCGACGCCAGCAGCGTCGCGGTGCTTCTGCGGGCTGAGGAAGTCGTCGGGGTAGATCACGATCTCGTGAAAGCCGCGATACCAGCCGAGATCGGCCAGGTGCAGCAGCGGCAACTGCGCCTGTAGCGCCAGGCGCAGGCGGTCCTGGGGTTGCAGCTCGACGCCCGCCAGCGGTGTCAGGCGCTTGTCGTGCAGGAACAGCACGGCGCGCTCACGCAGACGATCCAGCTGGTCGTCGCTCAGGCCATCGAGTATCGGCAGGCTGTCGAGTACCTGCTGCCACAGCTCAGGCGCGACCGGGTTGCGGGCAAGGACGCGTTTGCGCTGCCAGGCGCGGAAGGACCACATGGACGGAGGCTCCAGCGAAGTGGGCGCCCACATTAAGCGTGGCTGCGGGATGCGACAAGCAGTGAAGTACCGTCGGTCGGTGCGTCATGGGACTGTCAAGCGGGCCGGCTACATCAGGAGAACCACCCACTCGCAAGGAGACCTCGAGATGACCGCACCGGATCAGAAACGCCGTCAGCTGCTGCAGGGCATCGGCGCCGGCATCGCCCTGCCGGCCCTGGGCATTGCGCCCGCCATCATCGCCGCGCCGCGCGAGCGGCCGCAGATGCTCGACGGTGTACAGTCCGGCGACGTGACGGATGGCCGCGCATTGATCTGGAGCCGCTGCGACAGGCCCGGGCGACTGGTCGTCGAGTGGGATACGCGCAGCCGTTTCGGCAATCCGCGGCGCATGCTGTCTTCGATCACCGATGCCGGTCAGGACTTCACGGCTCGCGTCGATCTGCGTGGGCTGCCGGCAGATCAGTCGATCTTCTACCGCGCGCGCTTCGAGGATGCCCGCAGTGGCGTGCTCAGCGAGCCCTGGTTCGGCTATCTGCGCAGCGCACCGACGCGCCCGCGCAATATCCGTTTCGTCTGGGGTGGCGATACCTGCGGCCAGGGCTACGGCATCAACCCGGACTTCGGCGGCATGCGCATCTACGAAAGCATGCGCATGCGCCGACCGGACTTCTTCCTGCACAGCGGAGACGTGATCTACGCCGACGGGCCGATCCCAGCCGAGCTGACTGCCGAGGACGGCAGCATCTGGCGCAATCTGGTCACCGAAGAGAAGAGCAAGGTCGCCGAGACGCTCAATGAGTTTCGCGGCAACTACCGCTACAACCTGCTGGATGAGAACCTGCGGGCCTTCAACGCGGAGGTGCCGCAGATCTGGCAGTGGGACGATCACGAGGTGACCAACAACTGGTCGCCGAGCAAGGAGCTGGACGATCGCTATCAGCAGGTGCGCGACATCGACACCCTGGTCCGCCGTGCGCGCCAGGCCTACCTGGAATACGCGCCGATGCGCGTGGCCCGTGGCGACAAGCTCGGGCGCATCTACCGCAAGGTCAGCTACGGCCCGTTGCTGGACGTGTACGTGCTGGATATGCGCAGCTACCGCGGGCCGAACACCGATAATCTGCAGAGCGAGCAGGGCGCGCAGACGGCTTTCCTCGGCCGTGAGCAGTTGCGCTGGCTCAAACGCGAGCTGCGCGCCTCGCGGGCGACCTGGAAAGTGATCGCCGGCGACATGCCCATCGGCCTGCATGTGCCGGACGGCGTGGACGCCCAGGGCATGCGTCGCTGGGAGGCGATCGCCAACGGTGACGATGGTCAGGCGCTCGGTCGCGAGCTGGAAATCGCCGAGCTTCTCGCCTTCATCCAGCGTGCGCGGGTGCGCAACACCGTCTGGCTGACCGCCGATGTGCACTATTGCGCCGCGCACCACTACCACCCCAACCGCGCCGCTTTCCAGCAGTTCGAGCCGTTCTGGGAGTTCGTCGCAGGCCCCTTGAACGCCGGCAGCTTCGGGCCTAATCCGCTGGACGGCACCTTCGGTCCGGAGGTGGTGTTCCAGAAGGCGCCGCCCACGCCAAACAGCTCGCCGCGGGCGGGCTTCCAGTTCTTCGGCGAGGTGGAGATCGACGCCCAGAGCGGTGCGCTGAGCGTGAGCCTGCGCGACATCGACGGCGCGGTGGTGTACAGCCAGACGCTGGAGCCCTGGCAGCCGGCCTGATGCCGGCTAGCCGAGCAGGAAGTTGCCGGCGCGCGGCTGACCGTCCAGCGCCGGCACGTCGGCCTCGTCCTTGAGCTGGACGCCGGAGAGCTGTCGGCGGCTGGCTTCGCGCATCAGGTAGAGCAGGCGGTGCGCGGCCAGGTTGTAGCTCAGCCCCTCGGGGCGGATGTTGGAGATGCAGTTGCGCTGCGCATCGTGCCGACCGACCTGCGGTGCCCAGGTGAAGTAAAGGCCCAGGCTGTCCGGCGAGCTGAGGCCCGGTCGCTCCCCGAGCAGGATCACCACCATGCGCGCCTTGAGGCGCTGACCGATCTCGTCGGCCACCGCCACGCGGCCCTGTTCCACCAGCGCGACGGGGCCGAGGGACCAGCCTTCGGCCTGGCATTGTTCGGCGATCTTCAGTGCCATGGGTGCCGCATGACGCTGCACGGCCAGGGCCGAGAGGCCATCGGCGATCACCAGCGCCAGGTCGCAGCCGTCGCCGGCCTCGGCGTCGAGCGTGGCGGCGCTGGATTCGTCCAGGCGTCGGCCGAGGTCAGGGCGTTGCAGATAGGTCTGGCGGTCGCTGGCGGCGCTGTGTAGCGGCAGGCAGGCGAGGCCGTGCTTGTCCAGCTCGGCGGTCAGCGCGGTGCAGTCCAGCGGCAGGTGCACGGCATCACGGGCCTGCGCGTGGGCGAACTGGAAATCCAGTTGCGCCACCGTCGGCAGACTGGTGCCGGCACGGCCAAGGGCGATGCGCGCCGGGGTCAGCTGGCGCAGGTGCTGCCAGGGATTGGGGATGTGGTTCATTGCGGCTCCCTATGGTCGATACGCTGGCCCAGGCGTCGGACGCTCATGGCGGCGGCCTCGTCGGCGAAGCCGTGCGCGGCCACTGTGCGGTCGAGGCCGCTGCCGGATTTGCCCTGGCATCTCATGCCTGCTGCTCCAGCGCCCGGCGGAATGCTTCGGGCAGGTCACGGCCGAGCTGCAGGCGATTGCCGTCCTGTCGGAGGATCTGCATCTTCGCCAGCCATTCCTCGAATTCCGGGGCGGGCCGCAGGCCGAGCACCTGACGCACGTAGAGCGCGTCGTGGAAGGAGGTGGTCTGGTAGTTGAGCATCACGTCGTCCGAGCCCGGGATGCCCATGATGAAGTTGATGCCCGCCGTGCCGAGCAGGGTCAACAGCATGTCCATGTCGTCCTGGTCGGCTTCGGCGTGGTTGGTGTAGCAGATGTCGCAACCCATGGGCACGCCGAGCAGCTTGCCGCAGAAGTGGTCCTCCAGCCCGGCGCGGATGATCTGCTTGCCGTTGTAGAGGTATTCCGGGCCGATGAAACCGACCACGGTATTCACCAGCAGCGGCTTGTAGCGGCGCGCGACGGCGTAGGCGCGGGCTTCGCAGGTCTGCTGATCGACGCCGTGATGGGCGTTGGCCGAGAGCGCGCTGCCCTGGCCGGTCTCGAAATACATCAGGTTGTCGCCGAGGGTGCCGCGCTTTTGCGACAGGCCGGCCTCGTAGCCTTCCTGCAGCGTTGCCAGGTTGATGCCGAAGCTGGCGTTGGCCGCCTCGGTGCCGGCGATGGACTGGAACACCAGGTCCAGCGGCGCGCCGCGGTTGATCGCCTCGATGGAGGTGGTGACGTGGGTGAGGATGCAACCCTGGGTCGGGATCCCGTAGCGGCTGATCACCGCGTCGAGCATTTTCAGCAGCTCGCAGATGCCGGCGGTGCTGTCGGTGGCCGGGTTGATGCCGATCACCGCGTCGCCGTTGCCGTAGAGCAGGCCGTCGAGAATGCTCGCGGCGATGCCGGCGCCGTCGTCGGTGGGATGGTTCGGCTGCAGCCGGGTGGACATGCGTCCGGCCAGGCCGATGCTATTGCGAAAGCGGGTGACGACGCGGACCTTCTGCGCGACCAGGATCAGGTCCTGCACGCGCATGATCTTCGACACCGCGGCGACCATCTCCGGCGTCAGCCCCGGTGCGAGGGCTTTCAGCGACGACTCGTCCGCCTCCTCGCCGAGCAGCCAGTTGCGGAAATCGCCCACGGTCAGGTGGCTGATCGGAGCGAAGGCGGCGGCGTCATGGCTGTCGATGATCAGCCGAGTGACTTCATCGCTTTCGTAGGGGATCAGTGCTTCTTCGAGAAAACGCCTGAGCGGCACATCGGCCAGGCACATCTGCGCCGCCACTCGCTCGGCGTCGCTGCCCGCCGCGACCCCGGCGAGCAGGTCGCCGGAGCGCGCCGGGCTGGCCTTGGCCATCACCTCGCGCAGATCGTCGAAGCGCCAGGTGGTGCCGCCCACGCTGTGCGAGTACGTCATGGCTGCTCTCCCTACTTGAGTGTCGCCTCGGCCTGCTCGATCGCCGCGAATTCCTCTTCCGGCGTGCCGGCCACCAGGTGGTGTCGACTGTAGAGCGCGAAATAGGCAATGAAGATCCCGTAGATGATCGCGGCGCCGATCACCACCCTCGGGTCGACCAGGAAGCCCGCGATGACCGCGATGCAGGCCAGTACCAGCGCCACGCCCGAGGTGACGATGCCGCCGGGTGTCCGGTACGGGCGATGCAGGTCCGGCCGGCGCAGGCGCAGCACGATGTGCGAAGCCATCATCAACACGTAGGAGATGGTCGCGCCGAACACCGCGACGAGGATCAGCAGGTCACCCTCGCCAGTCAGCGAGAGGGCGAAGCCGATCACGCCGGGGATCACCAGGGCCAGCACCGGCGCCTTGTTCTTGTTGGTCAGTGAGAGGTTGCGCGGCAGGTAGCCGGCCCGCGACAGGGCAAAGATCTGCCGCGAGTAGGCGAAGATGATCGAGAAGAAGCTGGCGATCAGCCCGGCCAGGCCGACCAGGTTGACGAAGCCGCTCATCCAGGTGGACGAGCCGTAGGCCGTGGTCAGCGCTTCCACCAGCGGGTTGCCGGATGCCACCAGAGTGCTGGAGCCGGCGCCGCCCGGGCCGACCAGGAGGATCAGCCCGGCGAAGGCGACCAGGATCAGCATGGCGCCGATCAGCCCGCGGGGCATGTCGCGCTGCGGGTTCTTGGTTTCCTCGGCGGCCAGCGGCACGCCTTCGACGGCGAGGAAGAACCAGATCGCGTAGGGAATCGCCGCCCAGATGCCGACATAGCCATAGGGCAGGAAGTTGCTGGCACCGGCAGCGGTGGTCGGCGCGATATCGAGCAGCTTGTCCACCGAGAAGTGCGGCACCATGGCGACGATGAACACCGCCAGGGCAAGGGCGGCGACGGCGGTGATGATGAACATCAGCTTCAGCGCCTCGCCGACGCCGAAGATGTGGATGCCGATGAAGACGATGTAGAAGGCCAGATAGATCATCCAGCCGCCGATGCCGAACAGTGACTCGCAATAGGCGCCGATGAACACGGCGATCGCCGCCGGCGCGATGGCGTATTCGATGAGGATCGCCGTGCCGGTGAGAAAGCCGCCCAATGGGCCGAAGGCGGTGCGGGCAAAACCGTAGCCGCCGCCCGCGGTCGGGACCATCGAGGACAGCTCGGCCAGCGAGAAGCACATGCACAGGTACATGGTCGCCATCAGCAGCGTGGCGATGAACAGCCCGCCCCAACCGCCCTGGGCGAGGCCGAAGTTCCAGCCGGCGTAGTCGCCGGAAATCACATAGGCGACGCCAAGGCCGACCAGCAGCACCCAGCCGGCGGCGCCTTTCTTCAGTTCGCGTTCCTGGAAATAACTACTGCCAACGGTTTCGAAATCGATCGCATGCTGCGGTGGCGCGGAGCGGCTGTGTTCGAGAGCCATGGGGAAATCCTCTTGGATAGGTTGGCAGTCTCTCCCTAGCAAGCGTCATGCCCCGGCACCGGAATGCAGGATTGCCGGTGTTTTGTCAGCGGATGTCGACAGAAACGCACCTTTTGCGCGCCCTCAGCACCACGGCGGGGCCCGGCAGGTGTCTTGTTCAAGGCGCGGGCGGCAGGTGCCACCCGCGCCGGCCCATCAGAAGAAGCCCAGCGGATTGATGTCGTAGCTCACCAAGAGGTTCTTGGTCTGCTGGTAGTGGTCGAGAATCATCTTGTGCGTCTCGCGACCAACGCCGGACTTCTTGTAACCCCCGAACGCCGCGTGCGCCGGATAGAGGTGGTAGCAGTTGGTCCACACGCGGCCCGCCTTGATCGCCCGGCCCATGCGGTAGGCGCGGTTGATGTCGCGGGTCCAGACGCCGGCGCCGAGGCCGTACTCGGTGTCGTTGGCGATGGCCAGCGCTTCGGCCTCGTCCTTGAAGGTGGTGACGCCGATCACCGGGCCGAAGATCTCCTCCTGGAACACGCGCATCTTGTTGGTGCCCTTGAGCAGGGTCGGCTGGATGTAATAGCCGGTGGCGAGCGAGCCTTCGAGCTTCTCCGCGGCACCGCCGGTGAGCACCTCGGCGCCTTCCTCGCGAGCGATATCGAGGTAGGACATGATCTTGTCGAACTGCTGCTGGCTGGCCTGGGCGCCGACCATGGTGTCGGTGTCCAGCGGGTCGCCACGCTTGATCTGCCCGACCTTCTTCATCACCGCTTCCATGAACGGCGCGTAGATCGACTCCTGCACCAGTGCGCGGGATGGGCAGGTGCACACCTCGCCCTGGTTGAAGAAACCCAGCACCAGCCCCTCGGCGGCCTTTTCGATGAAGGCCGGTTCGGCCTGCATGATGTCCTCGAAATAGATGTTCGGGCTCTTGCCGCCCAGCTCTACGGTGCTCGGGATGATGCTCTCTGCGGCGCGCTTCATGATGTGCGAGCCCACCGGAGTGGAGCCGGTGAAGGCGATTTTGGCGATGCGCTTGCTCGAGGCCAGTGCCTCGCCGGCCTCACGGCCAAAGCCGTGCACCACGTTGAGCACGCCCGGCGGCAGCAGGTCGCCGATGCATTCGAGCAGCACGTTGATGCCCAGCGGGGTCTGCTCGGCCGGTTTGAGCACCACGCAGTTGCCGGCCGCCAGCGCCGGGGCGAGCTTCCAGGCGGCCATCAGGATCGGGAAGTTCCACGGGATGATCTGCCCCACCACGCCCAGCGGCTCGTGGAAGTGATAGGCCGCGGTGTGTTCGTCGATCTCGGCGGCGGTGCCTTCCTGGGCGCGGATGCAGCCGGCGAAGTAGCGGAAGTGGTCGGCGGCCAGCGGGATATCGGCGTTCAGCGTCTCGCGCACCGCCTTGCCGTTGTCCCAGGTCTCGGTGATGGCGAGCATTTCCAGGTTCTGCTCGATGCGGTCGGCGATCTGCAACAGGATCAGCGAACGCGCCTGCACGCTGGTCTTGCCCCAGGCATCGGCGGCGGCATGGGCGGCGTCCAGGGCCTTCTCGATGTCGGCGGCGTCGGAGCGCGGAAACTCGGCGATGGGCTGACCGTTGACCGGGGAAAGGTTGGTGAAATACTGCCCGCCGGCCGGCTCGACGAACTGGCCGTTGATGTAGTTGCCGTAGCGGGATTTGAAGGAAACGACAGCGCCTTCGCTGCCGGGATGGGCGTAACGCATGATGAGTCTCCGGTCTTGTAATTGTGATGACTGCTGTCTTTCAGCGTAGAACAGGCTCCGTTCGTCGGCAGGCGAGGCGACGTGCGGTGCGACCGCCCCGCAGCGGACCCTGTGCTAATCTGCGCCGCAGTTTTCCAGCGTCGAATGCGCGGCCATGCCGTCTGGTGCGGCGTCTTTCAGAGGTCATCAATGCATATCCATATTCTCGGCATCTGCGGCACCTTCATGGGTTCGCTCGCGGTGCTGGCCAAGGAACTCGGCCATCGCGTCACCGGCTCCGATGCCAACGTCTATCCGCCGATGAGCACGCAGCTCGAGGCTCAGGGTATCGAGCTGATGCAGGGCTACGAGCCGGCGCATCTGGAACCGGCACCCGATCTGGTGGTGGTGGGCAACGCCATGTCGCGTGGCAACCCGGCAGTGGAATACGTGCTGAACAAGGGGCTGCCCTATGTCTCCGGCCCGCAGTGGCTGGCCGATCATGTGCTGCAGGGGCGCTGGGTACTGGCGGCGGCCGGTACCCATGGCAAGACCACCACCAGCAGCATGCTGGCCTGGGTGCTGGAACATGCCGGCATGAGCCCGGGCTTTCTCATCGGTGGCGTGCCGCAGAACTTCGGCATCTCCGCGCGCCTGGGCGGTACGCCGTTCTTCGTGGTAGAGGCCGACGAGTACGACAGCGCCTTCTTCGACAAGCGCAGCAAGTTCGTCCACTACCGCCCGCGCACCGCGATCCTGAACAATCTGGAGTTCGATCACGCTGATATCTTCCCGGATCTCGCCGCGATCGAGCGACAGTTTCATCACTTGGTGCGTACCGTGCCGGGCGAAGGGCTGATCATCCATCCCGAGTCGGAAACGGCGCTCAAGCGCGTCATCGAGATGGGCTGCTGGACGCCGGTGCAGACCACCGGTGAGGGTGGCCAGTGGCAGGCCAGGTTGCTCAGCGAGGACGGCTCGCGCTTCGAGGTGATCTTCGACGGCGAGGTGCAGGGCGTGGTGGAGTGGGAGCTGACCGGCCGGCATAACGTCAACAATGCGCTGGCGACGTTGGCGGCGGCACGGCATGTCGGCGTGCTGCCGAAGCAGGGCGCCGAGGCGCTGAGCGAGTTCCGTAGCGTCAAGCGGCGCATGGAGAAGGTCGCCGAGGTCAATGGCGTGACCATCTATGACGACTTCGCGCATCACCCGACCGCCATCGCCACCACCCTCGACGGTCTGCGCAAGCGCGTCGGCGATACGCCGATCATCGCGGTGGTCGAGCCGCGTTCGAACTCGATGAAGCTCGGCGCGCACCGCGAGGGCCTTGCCGAGTCGGTGGCGCTGGCCGATCAGGCGATCTGGTACGCACCGGCCAACCTCGGCTGGGATCTCGCCGCGACCGTCGCCGGCTCGCCGGTGCCGACCACGGTCTGCGATTCGCTTGAGGCGATCATTGCCAAAGTGAAAGCCGATGCCGTGCCGGGCACCCAGGTGGTGGTGATGAGCAATGGCGGTTTCGGTGGGTTGCACGGCCAATTGGCCGCCGCGCTGGCGTAGGGTGGAAAACGCTTCGCGGTTTTCCACCCTACGAGATTGGGATAGGGCGAATTTGCTTCCAACGCGTCGCGAGCGAAGCTTGGGCAAGGCGAAACCTTGCGAGAAGGCGGAGCTTGCTGGTGCAAGTGAGCATTTCGAGTAAGGTTTCAACGCGGCATAAGCAAGCGCAGCAGCTTTGGGAGCAAATTCATGAGCGGACCGGAACGCATCACCCTGGCCATGACCGGCGCCTCCGGCGCGCAGTACGGTCTGCGCCTGCTCGATTGCCTGATCCAGGAAGACCGCGAGGTGCACTTCCTGATTTCCAAGGCCGCGCAACTGGTGATGGCCACCGAGACCGACGTGGTACTGCCGGCCAAGCCGCAGGCCATGCAGGCCTTCCTCTCCGAGTACACCGGTGCCGCCGCCGGGCAGATCCGTGTGTTCGCCAAGGAGGATTGGATGGCACCGCCGGCGTCCGGCTCCGGCGCACCGACGGCGATGGTGGTGGTGCCCTGTTCCACCGGCACGCTGTCGGCAATCGCCACCGGCGCCTGCAACAACCTGATCGAACGCGCCGCCGACGTCACCCTCAAGGAGCGCCGCCAGCTGATTCTGGTGCCACGCGAGGCGCCCTATTCGAGCATTCATCTGGAAAACATGCTCAAGCTGTCGAATCTGGGCGCGGTGATCCTGCCGGCCTCGCCCGGCTTCTATCACCAGCCGCAAAGCATCGACGACCTGGTGGATTTCGTCGTCGCGCGCATCCTCAACCTGCTCAACATTCCCCAGGACATGCTGCCGCGCTGGGGCGAGCACCATATCGTCAGCGACGACTGAGATGATCGGTCGGGCGCTGCTGGTACTGACGACGCTGAGCGTGCTGGGTGGCTGCGCCACGGTGCGCACGCTGGACGCGGCCAAGCCCGGCGCGCCGATTATCTATTCCGGCACGCGTCTGGACTGGTACAGCCTCAACGGTGGCTGCTGCCCGCTGGAACGCTTCGGTGCCGTGGCGCCCAAGCATGCCGCGCTCGATCTGCCGGCCAGCGCCCTGCTGGACACGCTGTTGCTGCCCTTCGCCGTCGCGGCGGAGCTGGGCGTCGGCCTCGGCGTGCGCGGCGGGCTCTGATTGCAGCAACCGTGGCATAACTGATCTGAGTCCAGGCGACGTCTTCGCCGAACAGGCATAGTTGGCAGGTCCGCGCCACAAGGAGAACCGGTGTGAAAGACCGCGCTCAGTTCCACTTCAACTACTGGATGATCGCCATCCTGGTGTTTCTCGGCCTTCAGTACCTGCTGTCGACCCAGCAGCAAGTGGCGACCATCCCTTACAGCGAGTTCGAGCAGCACCTCAAGGACGGGCGCATCGATGAACTGGCCATCACGGACCGGCGCATCGAAGGCCGGCTCAAGGAGCCCCTGGCCGGCGGCCAGCGTCGTTTCATCACCAACCGCGTCGAGCCACAGCTGGCCGAGCATCTGCAGCAGTACCCGGTACGCTACACCGGCAAGGTGGAAAGCACGCTGGTGCGCGACCTGCTGTCGTGGATCATCCCGGCGGCGATGTTCTTCGGCATCTGGCTGTTCCTGCTCAAGCGCATCGGCAGCGGCCTGGGTGGCGGCGGCATGATGCAGATCGGCAAGAGCAAGGCGCGGGTCTACGTCGAGACCGACATGAAGGTGAGCTTCGCCGATGTTGCCGGCGTGGACGAGGCCAAGGACGAGCTCAAGGAAATCATCGAGTTCCTGCGCGACCCGCAAACCTACGGCCGCCTCGGCGGGCGCATGCCCAAGGGCGTGCTGTTGGTCGGCCCGCCGGGCACCGGCAAGACGCTGCTGGCGCGCGCCGTGGCGGGCGAGGCGAAGGTGCCATTCTTCTCCATTTCCGGTTCCGAGTTCGTCGAGCTGTTCGTCGGTGTCGGTGCGGCGCGGGTGCGCGATCTGTTCGAGCAGGCGCGGGCGCAGGCACCGGCGATCATCTTCATCGACGAACTGGACGCCCTCGGTCGCGCCCGCGGTGCCGGCCCCCTGTCCGGCGGGCATGACGAGAAGGAGCAGACGCTCAACCAGCTACTGGTGGAGATGGACGGCTTCGACACCTCCAGTGGGCTGGTCCTCTTGGCGGCCACCAATCGCCCGGAAATCCTCGATCCGGCACTGCTGCGCGCCGGCCGCTTCGACCGTCAGGTGCTGGTCGATCGTCCGGACAAGGTCGGGCGGGTGCAGATTCTCAACGTGCACCTTAAAAAATCGCGACTGGGCACCGATGTCGATCCGCAGGCCATCGCCGCGCTGACCCCGGGCTTCACCGGTGCCGACCTGGCCAACCTGGTCAACGAAGCGACGCTGCTGGCAACCCGACGCAATGCCGACGCGGTGGCGATGGAGGACTTCACCGCGGCCATCGAACGCATCATCGCCGGGCTGGAGAAACGCAACCGCCTGCTCAACCCGCGCGAGCGCGAGATCGTCGCCTATCACGAGATGGGCCATGCGCTGGTGGCGATGGCGCTGCCGGGCGTCGATCCGGTGCACAAGGTGTCGATCATTCCGCGCGGCATGGGGGCGCTGGGTTACACCATACAGCGGCCGATCGAGGATCGCTTCCTGATGACCCGTGAGGAGTTGGAGAACAAGATGGCCGTGCTGCTCGGCGGGCGTGCCGCGGAGTGGCTGATCTTCGCGCATCTGTCCACCGGCGCGGCGGACGACCTGGCCAAGGTCACCGACATCGCCCGGGCGATGGTGACGCGCTACGGCATGTCCAAGCGCCTCGGTCACCTGGCGTTGGAGCGCGAGCCCAATTCCTTCCTCGGCAACGAGGCGATGCTCGGCCTCAAGCCCCAACACGACTATGCCGAGAGCACGGCGACGGCGATCGACGAGGAAGTGCAGGAGCTGGTTCAGTCGGCCTTCCAGCGTAGCGTCGATCTGCTGCAGGCGCGTCGTGCACTGCTCGAGCGCTGCGCCCGGCAGCTGCTGCAACAGGAGACGCTGGATGCAGGACAACTGCGTGCGTTGAGCGCCGAGCTCGGCGCTCAGTTGCCGTCGTCGGACTAGCCTGCCCGCTTGGCGTGCTGGGCCAGGGCCCACTCCACATGCTCGCGCACCAGCTCCGACGGATCGTCGCGGCGTGCCTGAAGCGCTTCCAGCACCGGGATGCTCGACGGCGCATTGCCCAGGCCCACTGCGAGATTACGTAGCCAGCGTTCGTAGCCGGCGCGGCGTAGCGGCGAGCCCTCGGTGCGGCTGAGAAATTCCTCTTCCGTCCAGCGGAACAAGGTCGCCAGTTCAGCGTTGTCCAGGCTATGGCGCGGTTGAAAGTCGCTCTGCTCGGTGGGGCGTGCGAAGCGGTTCCAGGGGCAGACGATCTGGCAATCGTCGCAACCGAATACGCGGTTGCCGATCTTGTCGCGCAGCTCGACCGGGATCGGCCCCTTCAGCTCGATGGTGAGGTAGGAAATGCAGCGCCGTGCGTCCAGCAGCCGTTCACCGACGAACGCCTCGGTGGGGCAGATGTCCAGGCAGGCGTGGCAGCTGCCGCAGTGATCGCGGGTCACCGGCTCGTCGACCGGCAGCGCGATGTCTACGAACAGCTCGCCGAGAAAGAACCAGCTGCCGGCCTTGCGGTTGAGTAGCAGGGTGTTCTTGCCGATCCAGCCGAGCCCGGCCTGCTGGCCGGCGGCCTTTTCCAGCACCGGCGCGCTGTCGACGAAGGCGCGAAAGCCGAACGGGCCGACCACCTGCTGAATGCGCTCGGCCAGCTGCTGGATGCGCTTGCGGATCAGCTTGTGATAATCGCGGCCCAGGGCATAGCGCGACACATAGGCCTTCTCCGGGTCGGCCAGCTGCTGGCTCATGCGCGTGTCGCCGGGCAGGTAGTCCATGCGCAGCGAGATGACCCGCAGCGTACCGGGCACCAGTTCGTCCGGCCGCGAGCGTTTGCTGCCGTGGGCGGCCATGTAGTCCATCTCGCCTTGGTAGCCCGCCGCCAGCCAGGCCTCGAGATGCGCTTCGTGCTCGCCGAGATCGACGCCAGTGATCCCCACCTGCTGGAAGCCGAGCTCGCGGCCCCACTCCTTGATGGAGTCGGCGAGGGCGATTGGGTCGAGAGCGGAGCTGGACATCGGAGACTGCGGCGGGAAGTGAGCGGGTGCGTATAATTCTGCCAGACATTCCGCCGCGATGATCCCTGCACCGATGACCGATTCCCTGCCCGTCGCCCTGTACAACGCCGCCCAGGTGCGCGAACTCGATGCGCGCCTGATTGCCGCCGGCACGTCCGGCTTCGACCTGATGCAACGCGCCGCCCATGCCGCCTGGCGCGCGCTGCGTCGGAGTTGGCCCGATGCAGGGGCTGTCACCGTGCTCGCGGGGCGCGGCAACAATGCCGGCGATGGCTACCTGCTGGCGGCGCTGGCGCAGCGCGCTGGCTGGCAGGTGCGGGTGCTGGCGGTGGGCGATCCGCAAACGCTGCAGGGCGACGCGGCGCTGGCCTGCGCCGAAGCGCGTGATTGCGGGGTGGCCATCGAACCCTGGCGAGCAGAGGCGCCGCTGCAGGGCGTGCTGGTGGATGCGCTGCTCGGCACCGGCCTGAGCGGTGCGGTGCGCGAGCCCTATGCGAGCGCGATCGCGGCGATCAGCGCCAGCGGCCGTCCGGTGCTGGCAGTTGACCTGCCCAGCGGGCTGTGCGCCAACACCGGTCAGGTGCTGGGGCAGGCAGTGCGGGCCGATCTCAGCGTGACCTTCATTGGCCTCAAGCTCGGCCTGTTCACCGCCGACGGTCCTGATCGTGTTGGCGCGCTGGTGTTCGATGATCTGCAGGCTGATCCGGGAATCGTCGCGCAGGTGCCGAGCGAGGCCGTGCGCCTCGACCACGGCTCGCTGGCGCGGGTCGCACCTCGTTCGCCGACAGCGCACAAGGGCAGTTTCGGCCAGGTGCTGGTGATCGGCGGTGACCTCGGTACCGGCGGCGCCGCGCTGCTCAGCGCCGAGGCGGCGCTGCGTTGTGGGGCCGGCATGGTGACCCTGGCGACCCGACCGGAACACGTCGGCGCTTCGCTGGTGCGCCGGCCGGAGGTCATGTGCAGTGGCGTCGAGTCCACCTACAGCCTGACGGCGCTGCTGGAACGTGCCGATGTGCTGGTGGTTGGCCCCGGCCTCGGCCAGGCGCCGTGGGGGCGTAGCCTGATTTCCGCGGCTGCGCAGCGCGAGCAGCCGCAGGTCTGGGATGCCGATGCGTTGAACCTGCTGGCGAGCGGCGCCGTCGAATTGCCGTCCGGCTGCCTGATTACGCCGCATCCGGGGGAGGCCGCGCGACTGCTGCAGTGCTCGGTCGGCGAGGTTCAGGCCGATCGCCCGGCGGCGGCGCGGGCGCTGGCGCAGCGTTATGGGTGCGTCGCTTTGCTCAAGGGGGCCGGCACGCTGATCGCGGCGCCGGATGGCCGGCTGGCGCTGTGTGATCGCGGCCATCCGGCGATGGCCAGCGCCGGGCTCGGCGACGTGCTGGCCGGTGTGCTCGGTGCCTTGCTGGCACAGCAGCTGGCGCCGTTCGAGGCGGCCTGCCTGGGCGCCTGGCTGCACGCCAGCGCGGGTGAGCGCCTTGGCACGCTGGGGCGCGGCCTGGCTGCCAGTGATCTGATTCCGGTGATCCGTCAGTTGTTCGAGGAGCAGTCGCCATGCCTGAAATGAATCTGTATGCCGGTGACGAGGCGGCTATGCTCGCACTGGGCGCGCGCATTGCCCGGGTGACCGGTGGTCGGGGCGTCATCTATCTGCATGGTGACCTCGGCGCCGGCAAGACCACGCTGTCACGCGGCCTGATCCGTGGTTTCGGCCACGAGGGCAAGGTCAAGAGCCCGACCTTCACGCTGGTCGAGCCCTACGAACTGGGCGAGGTCCAGGTGTTCCATTTCGATCTGTATCGTCTGGTCGATCCCGAAGAGCTGGAGTTTCTCGGCATCCGCGATTATTTCGAGGGCAACGCGCTGTGCCTGATCGAGTGGCCGGAGCGCGGGGCCGGCATTTTGCCAAAGGCCGACATGGACATTACCATTACGCCGCATGAGGCCGGCCGAACGCTGCGCCTGTCGCCCCATACCGCGCGGGGCGAAGCCTGGTGTGTCGCCCTGACCGACGGAGAGCTATGAATAACATGGGTTTGGGGATGCGCATTCGCACCCTGGTTGTTGGCCTGGTGCTGTCGCTGATGGCGACGGACCTGTTTGCTGCCAGCGATGTACAGAGCGTGCGTCTGTGGCGTGCGCCGGACAACACCCGCCTGGTGTTCGACCTGTCAGGGCCGGTCGAGCACAAGATCTTCACCCTCACCGCACCCGATCGGCTGGTCATCGACGTCACCAACGCCACGCTCAAGGCGCAGCTCGATCAGTTGCCGCTGAGCAATACCCCTGTTGCCTCCCTGCGCGCCGGTCAACACGATGCCGATACGCTGCGTGTAGTCGTTGATCTGCATGCGCCGGTTACGCCTAAGAGCTTCAGCCTGGCGCCGAACCAGCAGTACGGCCACCGGCTGGTGGTCGATCTGTTCGATCAGGCAACGGCCGCCCGCGCCGCTACTCAACCGCCGGTCACGGCAACGCCGTCCAAACCTGTCGCACCGGTCTCGCCGACGCTGCCTGCGGTCAAGCTGCCCGCTCCGGTCGGTGGCAAGCGTGACATCGTGATCGCGATCGATGCCGGTCATGGTGGCGAAGACCCAGGCGCCATTGGCCCCGGCAAGGTCTACGAAAAACACGTCGTACTACAGATTTCCAAGGAGTTGCAGCGCCAGATCAATGCCGATAAAGGCTTCCGCGCCGAGCTGGTGCGCACCGGCGATTACTTCATTCCGCTGCGCAAACGCACCGAGATCGCCCGCAAGAAGGGCGCCGACCTGTTCGTCTCGATCCATGCCGATGCCGCGCCGCGTTCAGCGGCCTATGGTGCTTCCGTATTTGCCCTGTCGGATCGCGGCGCCACCTCGGAAACCGCGCGTTGGCTGGCCGACAGCGAAAACCGTTCCGACCTCATCGGCGGTGCCGGCAACGTCAGCCTCGGCGACAAGGACCAGATGCTCGCAGGCGTGCTGCTGGACCTGTCGATGACCGCCTCGCTGTCCTCGAGTCTGAACGTCGGGCAGAAGGTGCTGAGCAACATGGGCCGCATCACGCCGCTGCACAAACGGCGGGTGGAGCAGGCCGGCTTCATGGTACTGAAGTCGCCGGACATCCCGTCGATCCTGGTCGAGACCGGCTTCATCTCCAATCCGTCGGAAGCCAAAAAGCTGCAGACGTCCGGCCATCAACAGGCGCTGGCTCGCTCCATTCACAGTGGCGTGCGGCAGTTCTTCCACGAGAATCCGCCTCCGGGAACCTACGTCGCCTGGTTGCGCGATTCCGGCAAGATAGCCGCCGGTCCTCGCGAGCATGTCGTGCGCTCGGGCGAAAGCCTGGCCTTGCTCGCCCAGCGCTATCAGGTCAGCCTGACCTCGCTGCGCAGTGCCAACAATCTGCGCAACGACGTGATCAAGATCGGCCAGACGCTGAACATTCCCGCTACCACCCTGGCGTCCCAGCCATGACGCAAGCGCCACGCATCCAGCTGCTCAGCCCGCGGCTGGCGAACCAGATCGCCGCTGGCGAGGTGGTCGAACGCCCGGCCTCGGTGATCAAGGAGCTGCTGGAGAACAGCCTGGACTCCGGCGCCGGCCGCATCGAAGTAGACGTCGAACAGGGTGGCGTCAAACTGCTGCGTGTGCGCGACGACGGCTGCGGCATCCCGCCGGACGACTTACCGCTGGCCCTGGCCCGCCATGCCACCAGCAAGATCCGCGATCTGGAAGATCTCGAGCGGGTGATGAGCCTGGGCTTTCGTGGCGAAGCGCTGGCCTCGATCAGCTCCGTCTCGCGGCTGACCCTGACCTCGCGTACCGCCGATGCCAGCGAGGCCTGGCAGGTGGAAACCGAGGGGCGCGAAATGGAAGCGCGGGTGCAGCCGGCGGCTCATCCGGTGGGTACCTCGGTGGAAGTGCGTGACCTGTTTTTCAACACGCCGGCGCGGCGCAAGTTCTTGCGCACCGAGAAGACCGAGTTCGACCACCTGCAAGAGGTCATCAAGCGCCTGGCGCTGGCACGCTTCGATGTGGCCTTCCATCTGCGCCACAACGGCAAGGGCGTGCTGGCGTTGCATCAGGCCAACGACGATGGCGCCCGTGCGCGGCGCGTCGCTGCGGTGTGCGGGCCGGCCTTCCTCGAGCAGGCGCTGCCGATCGAGATCGAGCGTAACGGCTTGCGACTGTGGGGGTGGGTCGGGCTGCCGACCTTCTCGCGTAGCCAGGCGGACCTGCAGTACTTCTACGTCAACGGGCGCATGGTGCGCGACAAGCTGGTCGCCCATGCGGTGCGCCAGGCCTATCGCGACGTGCTGTTCAATGGCCGACACCCGACCTTCGTGCTCTTCCTCGACGTCGATCCGGCAGTGGTGGACGTCAATGTGCATCCCACCAAGCACGAGGTGCGTTTCCGCGACAGTCGTATGGTCCACGACTTCCTCTACGGCACGCTGCACCGCGCGCTGGGCGATGTGCGTCCCGAGGACCAGCTGGCCGCGCCGGCGAGCGTGGCGCCGATGACCCAGGTTTCCGGACTGGCTGCCGGCGAGTTCGCCGGGCAGAACGAGATGAGCCTGTCGGCCAGCGTGCTCGAGCGGCCACAGGGGGAGACGCCGGTCTGGCGCGGTGCCGGCGCGGGCTATCAGGCGCCACGCCCGACATCGGCCGGCTATACCGCCGAAGCCCAGGGCGCCTACCGCGAGTTTTTTACTCCGCTGCCCGAAAGCACCCCGGCGCCACTGCCTGCCAGTCAGGATGACGTACCCCCGCTGGGCTACGCGCTGGCGCAGCTCAAGGGGGTCTACATCCTCGCCGAGAATGCCCAGGGCATGGTGCTGGTAGACATGCACGCCGCCCACGAACGAATTACCTATGAGCGCCTGAAGACCGCCATGGCCAGCGAAGGGCTGCGCGGCCAGCCGCTGCTGGTGCCTGAAGCCATCGCCCTCAGCCAGCGTGAGGCCGACTGCGCGGAAGAGCATGCACAGTGGTTCCAGATGCTCGGCTTCGAGCTGCAGCGCCTCGGCCCGGAAACCCTGGCGATCCGTCAGATTCCCTCGCTGCTCAAGCAGGCCGAAGCTACCCAGCTGGTGCGCGATGTGCTCGCCGACCTGCTGGAATACGGTACCAGCGACCGTATCCAGGCCCACCTCAACGAATTGCTAGCGACCATGGCTTGCCATGGCGCGGTCCGCGCCAATCGCCGCCTGACGCTGCCGGAGATGAATGCCTTGCTGCGTGACATGGAACACACCGAGCGTAGCGGACAGTGTAACCACGGCCGTCCGACCTGGACGCAACTGGGCATGGACGATCTGGATAAGCTGTTCCTGCGCGGTCGCTGACCGGCTCCGGACGGCAGGCCGCGCTTGCGGGCAACCGTCCGCCACTGGAAACTATGCGGCCACGCCTGCCGAGCCCGCCGATGTCTTTTCTGCCTCCCGCCATCTTTCTCATGGGTCCCACCGCCTCGGGCAAGACCGATCTGGCGCTGGAGCTGGCGCGTGTGCTGCCCTGCGAGCTGATCAGCGTCGACTCGGCGCTGGTCTACCGTGGCATGGACATCGGCACGGCGAAGCCTTCTCCAGAGCTGCTGGCAGAGTTCCCGCATCGGCTAGTGGATATTCTCGATCCGGCCGAGAGTTACTCGGCAGCCGAATTCAGCAGCGATGCCCTGGCGGCTATGTCGGAGATCAGCGCCGCCGGCCGCATTCCGCTGCTGGTCGGCGGAACCATGTTGTATTTCAAGGCGTTGCGCGATGGTCTGGCCGACATGCCGGGTGCCGATCCGTCGGTGCGTGCCGGACTGGAAGCGCAGGCGGCGGCTGAGGGGTTGCAGGCGTTGCACGACGAGCTGGCGCGGATCGATCCCGAGTCGGCGGCGCGCATACATCCCAACGATCCACAGCGGTTGGTTCGCGCCCTTGAGGTCTATCGTGTCAGCGGTTCGACCATGAGCGAGCACCGTGCCCGACAAAGGTCGCAAAAAGCCGTTGCAGACGCTCCAGGCTCCGGTGTCTTGCCTTATACTGTGGCGCATCTGTGCATTGCTCCGGCGCAGCGCAGCATTCTTCATGAACGTATCGAAAGGCGTTTCCTGGGGATGGTTGAACAGGGGTTCATCGAAGAGGTCGAAGCCCTGAGGTGCCGCGGTGATCTGCATCCCGGCATGCCATCAATTCGCTCGGTTGGTTATCGGCAAGTCTGGGAGTACCTGGGCGGTCGGTCGAGCCGGGACGAGATGGTAGAGCGCGGCATCGTCGCGACCCGGCAACTCGCCAAGCGACAGTTCACCTGGTTGCGGAGTTGGGGGGAAAGTTATTGGTTGGACAGTTTGTCCCGCGACAATCTGCCGCGCGCATTGAAATACCTGCAATCGCTCTCCATATTGAGCTGACACTGCAAGCTGACCGTCTATTCTCAGACAAGTGGATCGTCGGTTGTACTTTATAGAACACTAATGAAACAGATCCTCTAAGGAGTGCGGCACATGTCAAAAGGGCATTCGCTACAAGACCCTTACCTCAACACACTGCGTAAGGAACGCGTCCCGGTCTCCATCTATCTGGTCAATGGCATCAAGCTGCAGGGTCAGATCGAATCCTTCGACCAGTTCGTCATTCTGCTGAAGAACACCGTCAGCCAGATGGTGTACAAGCATGCGATCTCCACCGTTGTTCCCGGGCGTCCTGTGCGCCTGCCGACCGCTGGCGATGCCGAGCAATCCGAGTCGAGCAACGACTGAGGTAGGTTTCTTTGTTCTTCGAACGTCCCGGTGGTGGTGAGCGGGCTATCCTGGTGCACCTGGACGGCCAGGACCCCGCGGCGCGCGAGGATCCTCAGGAGTTCCAGGAACTGGCGCGTTCGGCAGGTGCAGAAACGGTTGGCTTCGTCAATGTGTCCCGCCACCAGCCGTCCGCCAAGTTTCTGATCGGCAGTGGCAAGGTCGAAGAGCTGCATGACCTCGTCAAGGATGGCGAGGTCGAGTTGGTGATCTTCAATCACACGCTTACCCCCAGCCAGGAGCGCAACCTCGAGCGTGCCCTCGAATGTCGCGTGCTCGATCGCACCGGTCTGATCCTGGACATCTTCGCCCAGCGTGCGCGTACCCATGAGGGCAAGCTGCAGGTCGAACTGGCACAGCTGGAACACATGAGCACGCGGCTGGTTCGCGGCTGGACTCACCTCGAGCGGCAGAAGGGCGGTATCGGCCTGCGAGGGCCGGGTGAAACCCAGCTGGAAACCGACCGTCGTCTGTTGCGTGTCCGTATTCGGCAGATCAAGCAGCGCCTGGAAAAAGTGCGCGGCCAGCGTGAGCAGGCCCGTCGCGGGCGGCGTCGCGCGGATATTCCTTCCGTGTCGCTGGTGGGCTACACCAACGCCGGTAAGTCCACTCTGTTCAATGCCCTCACCGAATCCGAGGTCTACGCTGCCAATCAGCTGTTCGCCACGCTCGATCCCACGCTGCGCCGCCTCGAGCTCGAGGATGTCGGTCCGGTGATCCTGGCCGACACGGTGGGCTTCATTCGTCATCTGCCGCACAAACTGGTGGAATCCTTTCGGGCGACGCTGGAGGAGTCCAGCAACGCCGACCTCCTGCTGCACGTGATCGATGCTCACGAGCCCGAACGTGATCAGCAGATCGAGCAGGTGCTCGCGGTGCTTGGCGAGATCGGCGCCAACGAGCTGCCGATGCTCGAGGTGTACAACAAGCTCGACCTTCTCGAGGGCATCGAGCCGCAGATACAGCGCGATGCCGATGGCAAGCCGCAGCGCGTCTGGGTGTCCGCCCGTGACGGTCTGGGGCTCGACCTGCTGCGTCAGGCCGTCGCCGAGCTGCTCGGCGACGACCTCTTCGTCGGCACGTTGTGCCTGCCGCAGAGGCTGGGCCGCTTGCGTGCGCAGTTCTTCGAGCTGGGTGCGGTGCAGCGCGAGACGCACGACGAGGAGGGTGGCAGCCTGCTGGAAGTTCGCTTGCCGCGGGTCGAACTGAATCGCTTGATCAGCCGCGAAGGGTTGCGGGTGGACGAGTTCATCGAGCAACACACTTTGCAATAAAGCCTCGATCGGCAATTTTGCCGGTCGTTCGGGGCTTTCTGTAGCATTGGCGGGCGCGCCGTGGGCGCGTCTTTAGCTTTATTTGAATGGAGAGCGCTATGGCTTGGAATGAGCCGGGTGGCAACTCGAACAACCAGGATCCCTGGGGCAGTGGTGGCGGCGGCCGTCGTGGCGGCGGTGGCGACCAGAAGGGGCCACCGGATCTCGATGAGGCTTTCCGCAAGCTGCAGGACAGCCTGAACGGCATGTTCGGTGGCAAGAAGCGTGGCAGCGGCAATTTTGGCGGCAGTGGCAAGCGCGGCGGATTCGGCCTGGTGTGGGTCGCCCTGGTCGTATTGCTGGCTGTGTGGCTGTTCAATGCCATCTACATCGTTGACGAGCAGGAGCAGGCTGTGGTGCTGCGCTTCGGCAAGTACCACGAGACTGTCGGGCCGGGCCTGAACATCTATTTCCCGCCGATCGATCGCAAGTTCCAGGAGAACGTCACTCGCGAGCGCTCGTACAGCAAGCAGGGACAGATGCTCACCGAGGACGAGAACATCATCGAGGTGCCGCTGACCGTTCAGTACAAGATCAGCAACCTGCAGTCTTTCGTGCTGAATGTCGATCAGCCTGAAGTGAGCCTGCAGCACGCCACCGACAGCGCCGTGCGGCATGTCGTGGGCTCGACGGCCATGGATCAGGTGCTCACCGAGGGGCGTGAGGTCATGGCCGGTGAGGTCAAGGAGCGTCTGCAGCGGTTCCTCGACAACTACGGTACCGGCATCGTCGTTACCCAGGTCAACCTGCAGAGTGCGGCCGCGCCGCGTGAAGTCCAGGAAGCCTTCGATGACGTCATTCGGGCGCGCGAGGACGAGCAGCGCGAGAAGAACCAGGCCGAGTCCTACGCCAACGGTGTGATTCCCGAGGCGCGTGGTCAGGCCCAGCGCATGCTGGAAGAAGCCAGTGGTTACCGCGACGCGGTGATCTCCCGTGCCCAGGGTGAGGCGGATCGCTTCAGCAAGCTGGTCGCCGAGTATCGCAAGGCGCCGGACGTCACGCGCGAGCGTCTGTATCTGGAAACCATGCAGGAAGTCATGAGCAATACCAGTAAGGTCATGGTGAGTGGCGACAGTGGGCAGAACCTGCTCTATTTGCCGCTGGACAAGATGATCAACGGTCGTGGTGCGAGCACGCCAGCCCCGGCTGGGGTTGCGTCGGGTGCGGCGGCTCAGGGCACACGTATGCCGCCAGAGCTGGGTCCGCGTGAAGTCCGTACGAGGGAGGGCCGCTGATGAGCAATAAATCCCTTACTGCCCTGATCGTGGGTGTGGTGGCTGCAATCGTTCTGTGGAACAGCTTTTACATCGTTTCGCAGACCGAGCGCGCGGTACTGCTGCGGTTCGGGCGTATCGTCGAGCCGGACGTGAAGCCGGGCCTGCACATGAAGATTCCGTACGTGAACTCGGTGCGCAAGTTCGATGCGCGTCTGCTGACGCTGGATACCACCACCTCGCGTTTCCTGACGCTGGAGAAGAAGGCGCTGATGGTCGACTCCTACGCCAAATGGCGTGTGGACGATGCCGAGCGCTTCTATACCGCGACCTCGGGCATGAAGCAGATCGCCGATGAGCGTCTGGCGCGTCGTCTCGAGGCGGCGCTGCGCGATCAGTTCGGCAAGCGCACGCTGCATGAGTCGGTCTCCGGCCAGCGTGATGAGCTGATGGCTCAGGTCACTCGAAGCTTGAATCGTGCGGCTCAGCAAGAGCTGGGGATCGAAGTCGTCGACGTCCGCGTCAAGGGCATCGACCTGCCGCGTGAAGTCAATCGCAGTGTCTTCGAGCGTATGAGTTCCGAGCGGGAGCGTGAGGCGCGCGAGCATCGCGCCAAAGGTAAGGAGCTTGCCGAGGGTATCCGCGCCGACGCCGATCGCCAGCGCCGTGTCCTGCTGGCCGAAGCATTCCGCGAAGCCGAAGAGCTGCGTGGTGACGGTGACGCCAAGGCTGCTGCAATCTATGCCGCCGCGTACGGCCAGGATCAGGAGTTCTACGCCTTCCACCGTAGCCTGCAGGCTTACCGTGAGAGCTTCTCCAGTAAGGAAGACGTGCTGGTACTTGATCCGAAGAGCGACTTCTTCCGTTATCTGCAGAGCAACAAATAGCATCTCACTGCCAGTTGGCTAAGGTTCTCCGGCGGCACGCGCGTGTCGCCGGGTGACCCATGGGGAAAAGGTTGCTATGATCCGCCAGCCGGGGAAATCCCGGCTTTTTTGCGTCTGTGCCCTTGAGGTCGCAGGCTATCCCAGGCATGCGGTGGTCATGCCGACCCCTCAGGGGCATGGCTCGGATGCCATGGTTCGAACACAACTGCACGCAACCGGAGGCCAGCTGAGGCTGCAGCCGCGGTTTTCGTCTGGGCTTACCGGAACGAGAGGTGATTTCGCGAATGGCAACGGTAGACCGCTGGCTCTTGCCAGATGGCATCGAAGAAGTGCTGCCGCCCGAGGCAGCGCGTATCGAAACGGCGCGTCGGCGCGTGCTGGATCTGTTCCAGCGCTGGGGCTACGAGCTGGTCATCACCCCGCACGTGGAATTCCTCGAGTCATTGCTCACCGGTTCCGGGCAGGATTTGGATCTGCGCACCTTCAAGGTCATCGATCCGCTTTCCGGTCGCCAGATGGGGCTGCGTGCCGATATCACGCCCCAGGTGGCCCGCGTCGATGCGCATACCCTGCGTCGTGAAGGGCCGAGCCGGCTCTGCTACGCCGGCAGCGTGCTGCATGCCAAGCCGCAGGCGCTTTCCACTTCGCGCAGCCCCATTCAGCTCGGCGCGGAACTGTATGGCGATGCCTCGGCTTCCAGTGATCTCGAAGTCATCAGTCTGATGCTGGAAATGCTCGAGCTGGCCGATGTGCCCGACGTGCACATGGATCTCGGTCATGTCGGCATCTACCGCGGCCTGGCAAAGGCCGCCGCGCTGAGCGGTGAGGCCGAGCAGCGCCTGTTCGACGCGCTGCAGCGCAAGGCTATGGATGAGATCGAGCAGCTGACCGCGGCGCTTGATCCGGCGCTCGCCGCGATGCTGCGCTCGCTGGCGCGCCTGTGTGGCGGGCGCGAGACGCTCGATGATGCTCGGCAGGCTCTGGCTGGCGCGCCCGCGGATGTGCAGGCGGCGCTGGAGACCCTTTCGGCGGTGGCCGACCAGCTCGCGCTGCGCTACCCACAGGTGCCGCTGTACTTCGACTTGGGCGAATTGCGTGGCTATCACTACCATACTGGAGTTGTGTTCGCCGTGTTCGTGCCGGGCATGGGGCAGTCGATTGCCCAGGGCGGGCGTTACGACGATATCGGTGCCGATTTCGGGCGTGCCCGTCCGGCGACCGGCTTCTCCGCTGATTTGAAAACGCTGGTCAGTCTCGGAAATGCCGATCTGAGCGCGCCAATTTCCGGGATCTGGGCTCCACACGGCGATGAGTCGGGCCTCTGGAATGCGATTCGCGAGCTGCGGCGCCAGGGCGAGCGCGTGGTGCAGGCGCTGGATGGCCAGTCGCGGGCCGATGCCGCGCAGCTGGGCTGCGACCGGCAATTGCGGTTGAGTAATGGTGTCTGGACGGTGGTTTCGCTGGCGTCCTGACGGCTATGGCGCCGCGCGCTCGCGGTGCCGGCCAGGTTTCGATTATCGCCGGTTGCGACCGGTATGCTTCGCCGAAGAGGACAAAGGGTTATGGGTAAGAATGTCGTGGTCCTGGGCACCCAATGGGGTGATGAGGGCAAGGGCAAGATCGTCGATCTGCTGACCGATCAGGCGGCTGCGGTCGTGCGTTATCAGGGCGGCCACAATGCCGGTCATACCCTGGTCATCGATGGCGAGAAGACCGTGCTGCATCTGATTCCGTCCGGCATCCTGCGCGACAACGTGCAATGCCTGATCGGCAATGGCGTGGTGGTCGCGCCCGATGCGCTGCTACGGGAAATCACCAAGCTGGAAGAGAAGGGTGTGCCAGTGCGCGAGCGCCTGCGCATCAGCCCGTCCTGCACCCTGATCCTGCCGTACCACGTGGCGCTGGATCAGGCCCGCGAGGCCGCGCGTTCGGAAGGCAAGATCGGTACTACCGGGCGTGGCATCGGTCCGGCCTACGAGGACAAGGTGGCGCGTCGCGGCCTGCGCATTGGCGACCTGTTCAATCCAGAGCGCTTCACGGTCAAGCTGCGTGAGTTGCTGGACTACCACAACTTCGTGCTGCAGAACTTCTACAAGGTCGAGCCGGTAGATTTCCAGAAGACCCTCGACGAGGCCCTGGGCTACGCCGAGATCCTCAAGCCGCTGATCACCGACGTCACCGCCCGTCTGCACGAGCTGCGCAAGCAGGGTGCCTGCATCATGTTCGAAGGTGCGCAGGGCTCGCTGCTGGACATCGACCATGGCACCTATCCGTACGTGACCAGCTCCAGCACCACGGCTGGCGGCACGGCGACTGGTTCCGGCTTCGGTCCGCTGTACCTGGACTACATCCTCGGCATTACCAAGGCCTATACCACGCGCGTGGGCTCCGGTCCGTTCCCCACCGAGCTGTTCGATGGTGTCGGTGCGCGCCTGGCCGAGCGTGGCCACGAGTTTGGCTCAACCACTGGGCGTGCGCGTCGTTGCGGCTGGTTCGATGCCGTCATCCTGCGTCGTGCCATCGAGATCAATAGCATCTCCGGGATCTGCCTGACCAAGCTCGACGTGCTCGACGGGCTGGAGACCATCCGCATCTGCGTCGGCTACAAGGATCGCAACGGCGAAGTGTTGGTCGATGCGCCGACCGATGCCGATAGCTACGACGGTCTGCAGCCGGTGTACGAGGAAATGCCGGGTTGGAGCGAGTCGACCGTTGGCGCCAAGAGTCTTGACGAGCTGCCCGTCAATGCCCGCGCCTACATCAAGCGTCTGGAAGAGCTGATCGAGGCGCCGGTGGATATCATCTCCACCGGTCCGGACCGCAACGAAACCATCGTGTTGCGTCATCCGTACGCCTGATCGGGCGCATGCTAGAAGACCGCCTCCGGGCGGTCTTTTGCTGTCTGGAGGTGACGGCAGCGCGAGTATCGGCTGGCGGGGATGATTTCTATTGGGCTGAAACGAAAAAACCGAGCCATAGGCTCGGTTTTTTC
>NZ_JAMOHM010000004.1 GCF_024448335.1 Stutzerimonas frequens | reverse complement strand
GAGAAACGATGATACTTGGCCGTTTCCGTGTTACAACGTCTGCCAGACATTGTGGGCGCGAACTATACGGCTGAGGTCTAGCCTTGTAAACCCCTGATGGCGAAAAATAATTCGCATGAAAGCTGCCGTCCGGCAGCGATTCGCGCTTCAATAGAAAAAGGGCGTTCTGCCTCTATAAATGAATGAAAGGTGACATCTCTTAATGGCCGATTGGCAATCCCTCGATCCCGAGGCCGCTCGTGAAGCGGAAAAGTACGAAAACCCTATTCCCAGCCGTGAGCTGATTCTTCAGCATCTCGGCGAACGTGGCTCGCCAGCTGCCCGTGAAGAGCTGGTGGAAGAGTTCGGGCTGGAGTCCGACGAAGATATCGAAGCGCTGCGTCGCCGCCTGCGTGCGATGGAGCGAGACGGCCAGCTGATCTACACCCGGCGCGGCACCTATGCCCCGGTGGACAAGCTGGACCTGGTCTGCGGGCGCGTCAGCGGCCATCGTGACGGTTTTGGTTTCCTCATCCCCGATGATGGCAGCGACGACCTGTTCCTCAGCCCGGCGCAGATGCGCCTGGTGTTCGATGGTGACCGCTGCCTGGCGCGTGTCGCGGGCCTCGATCGCCGTGGGCGCCGCGAAGGCGCCATCGTCGAGGTGATCAGCCGCGCGCACGAGAGCATCGTGGGCCGTTATCACATCGAGAGCGATGTCGGTTTCGTCGTTCCGGACAACCCCAAGATTCAGCAGGAAGTGCTGGTCACGCCCGGGCGGGCACTGGATGCCAAGCCGGGTCAGTTCGTCGAGGTGAAGATCACTCACTGGCCGACGCAGCGCTTCCAGCCGCAGGGCGATATCGTCGAGGTGATCGGCAACTACATGGCGCCGGGCATGGAGATCGACGTCGCGCTGCGCAGCTTCGATATTCCGCACGTATGGCCCGAGGCGGTGCTCAAGGAGGCTGCGCGGCTCAAGCCCGAGGTGGAGGAAAAGGACAAGCACAAGCGCGTCGACCTGCGCCATCTGCCGTTCGTCACCATCGACGGCGAGGATGCTCGCGACTTCGACGATGCGGTCTACTGCGAGAAGCCGGGCGGCTGGAAGCTGCTGACCGGCGGGTTCCGTCTGTATGTGGCCATTGCCGATGTGTCGCACTATGTGAAGGTGGACTCGGCGCTCGACAAGGAAGCTGTGGTCCGCGGCAACTCGGTGTACTTCCCCGAGCGCGTGGTGCCGATGCTGCCCGAGGAGCTGTCCAACGGCCTCTGCTCGCTGAATCCCCATGTCGATCGTCTGGCCATGGTCTGCGAGATCACCCTGAGCAAGTCGGGGAAGATGACCGACTACCAGTTCTACGAAGCGGTGATCCACTCCCATGCACGGCTGACCTACAACAAGGTCAGCGCGATGCTGGAGCAGCCCAAGTCTGCCGAAGGCAAGCGGCTGAGCGCCGAGTGCGCCGAAGTGCTACCGCACCTCAAGCAGCTCTATTCGCTTTATAAGGTGCTGCTCAAGGCGCGCCATACCCGCGGTGCGATCGATTTCGAGACTCAGGAAACCCGCATCGTCTTCGGTGCCGATCGCAAGATCGCCGAGATCAAGCCCACCGAGCGCAACGATGCGCACAAGCTGATCGAGGAGTGCATGCTCTGCGCCAACGTCGCCACCGCGGCGTTCCTGCAGAAGCATGAGATTCCGGCGCTGTATCGCGTGCACGACGCACCGCCGCTGGAGCGTCAGGAGAAGCTGCGCGCCTTCCTCGGTGAGCTGGGGCTTTCCCTGCACAAGGGCAAGGAGGGGCCGACGCCCAAGGATTACCAGGCGCTGCTGGAGAAGATCCAGGGGCGCCCGGATTTTCATGTGATCCAGACGGTAATGCTGCGTTCGCTGAGCCAGGCGGTCTACAGTGCCGAGAACCATGGTCACTTCGGTCTGAACTACGAAGCCTACGCACACTTCACTTCGCCGATCCGGCGCTATCCGGACCTGCTGGTGCATCGCGCCATCCGCAGCGTCATCCGGTCCCGGCGCGACACACCGCACGTGCGGCGTGAAGGCGCCCCGAGCATGCCCAAGGCGCGCATCTACCCGTATGACGAGGCGGCGCTGGAGCAACTGGGCGAACAGTGTTCGATGACCGAGCGGCGCGCCGACGAGGCCACCCGCGACGTGGTCAACTGGCTCAAGTGCGAGTTCATGAAGGATCGCGTCGGCGAGACCTTCCCGGGTGTGATCACCGCGGTGACCGGCTTCGGCCTGTTCGTCGAGCTGACCGACATCTACGTGGAAGGGCTGGTGCACGTCACGGCGATGCCGGGCGACTACTACCACTTCGACCCGCTGCATCATCGCCTCTCCGGCGAGCGCAGCGGGCGCAGTTTCCGCCTTGGCGATAGCGTCGAGGTTCGCGTTATGCGCGTCGATCTGGACGAGCGCAAGATCGATTTCGAGCTGACCGCTGGCGGCACCAAGGCCTCCGGCCAGCGTGACGGCGCAGAGCGTGGCCGCGAACCGGGCAACGCCGACATTCGCAAGAGCCGCGAGCTGAAGAAGGCATTGATTGCCGAAGCCAAGGTTGGTGGCAGGAAGGGCAAGTCCGACAAGGCAGGCGGCAGCAAGTCCCGGTCCGGCACATCCAAGGCAAAATCCGCTGCGAAGTCGACGAGCAAGCCTTCAGCCTCCAGCAGTGGTTCCCGAAAGCGCAAGGCCAAGTCATGAGTCAGCTGGAAAAGATCTATGGCCTGCACGCCGTGGAGGCGTTGCTGCGGCATCATCCCAAGCGCGTCAAGCAGGTCTGGCTGGCTGAAGGCCGGGGCGATCCCCGTGCTCAGGTGCTGATCGAGCTGGCCGCGCAGGCGCGCGTCAGTGTCGGCCAATGCGAGCGTCGCGAGATGGATGCCTGGGTCGAGGGCGTGCACCAGGGTGTGGTGGCCGAGGTCAGCCCCAGCCAGGTGTGGGGTGAGGCGATGCTCGACGAGCTGCTCGATCGCGCCGAGGGGCCGCCCCTGTTGCTGGTGCTCGATGGGGTGACCGACCCGCACAACCTCGGCGCCTGCCTGCGTACGGCCGATGCGGCCGGTGCGCTGGCGGTGATCGTGCCGAAGGACAAGTCCGCCACTCTCAATGCCACGGTGCGTAAGGTCGCCTGCGGTGCTGCCGAGGTCATTCCGCTGGTGGCGGTGACCAATCTGGCGCGGACTCTGGAGAAGCTGCAGCAAAAGGGCCTTTGGATCGTGGGCACCGCCGGCGAAGCCGAGCAGTCACTCTACGAGCAGGATCTCACCGGTCCAATCGTCCTGGTCATGGGGGCGGAAGGTCGCGGCATGCGCCGGTTGACCCGCGAGCACTGCGACTATCTGGTGCGTCTGCCGATGGCGGGTAGCGTCAGCAGTCTGAATGTCTCGGTTGCCACCGGCGTCTGCCTGTTCGAGGCGCTGCGTCAGCGCGGCCTTGGCCAACCGGCTCGTTAGCGCCAGGCGACGCATGTACTGAAACCGATCGGTCTTTTTGTGGTCAATCGCTGTCCCAGGCCCGCCGGATAGCGGCTGTTCGATTTTTTCGCTTGAGAGCCCCGGAGTGCTGCCGGGGTCTCGCTGAGTTCGTTACGCGGCGTCAGGCTCGTACCATGGAGGTTGTATGCAGCAGCGCCCGTCTTTCGAGAGTCTGTTCCGGCTGTCGCCGAACGCCTATGTTCTGCTCGATCGCGATCTGGTCATCCTCGATGCCAACGCGGCTTACCTGGCCCTGACCGGCCGCAGGCTGGAGGAGATCCAGGGGCAGCGCCTTCACGAAGCGTTCGCAGCAGACCCGCTCAGCCCCGAGACGACTCGTGTGCAGGAGCTGCTCGACTCCTTTGCTCGTGTGCTCAGCCGCAAGGCGGTCGATACGCTGCCGGTTATCCGTTATTCCATTGCACGCCATACGCCGCTTGGCCCCGTCTACGAGGATCGCTACTGGAGTGCCACGCACACTCCGATCCTCGATGAGCAGGGTGAAGTCGTGGCCATACTGCAGCACACCTCCGACATCACCGAGCTGCAGGCCATGAAGGATTCGCTGAAGCAGGTTGCCGGGCATCAGCCTGTGCAGCAGCTCGAACAAGGCGTCATGTCCCGCGCCAGGCTGCTGCAATCCGAGGGCGAGCAGTTGCGGCGGCTCTTCGCCCAGGCGCCTGGATTCGTCTGTTTCCTGCGCGGGCCGAATCACGTCTACGAACTGGTCAACGATGCTTACCGAGATGTGACCGGGCATCGCCAGCTGCTGGGTAAGGCGGTTCGCGAGGGCCTGCCCGAAGTTGTCGACCAGGGGCTGATCGACCTGCTGGACGAGGTCTACCGCACGGGTCGATCCTACATCGGCAAGCGCGTGTCGCTGTTTCTCAAGCGCCAAGCGGACCGGGAGCCGGAAGAGACGATCCTGGACTTCGTGCTGCAGCCGATCATCGAGAACGAGGGCAACGTCACCGGCATCTTCGTGCAGGGGCAGGATGTAACCGAGCAGCAGCGCAACGAAACGGAATTGCAGCGCTATCGTGAGCATCTCGAGGAGCTGGTACGCGAGCGGACCCAGGCGCTCGAGCAGAGCGAGGCGGAGCGGCAGGTCGCCGAACAGGCCCTGCAACAGGCTCAGCGCCTTGAGGCGGTGGGCAAGCTGACAGGCGGTATCGCCCATGACTTCAACAACATGCTGCAGATCATCGGAGGCAACCTGCAGCTTTTGCGTCGCAGCCTCGGCAACGATGAAACGGCTGCAAGACGTCTGAACTCGGCGGTCAGTGGGGTCGAGAAGGGCGCGCGCCTTGCCTCGCAGCTGCTGGCATTCGCCAGCCGCCAGCCGCTGCTGCCCCGGCAGGTGTATCTGCCCGATCTGCTGGAGCAGATGCATGAGTTGCTCGATGGCGCTCTCGGGTCTGCGGTGCAGGTTGAATTGGATGTCGTAGGTCGGCCCTGGCCGGTCTTTGTCGATGTCGGAAACCTGCAGAGCGTGGTGCTGAACCTGGCGGCCAACGCGCGTGACGCGATGGCCGGGCGCGGCCGGTTGGTGCTGCGTCTTGAGAATCGCTCGCTGAATGACGAAGCGTTGGAGCAGCCTGGGGATTATGTACTGCTCAGCGTCATCGACCAGGGCAGTGGTATGAGTGACGAGGTTCGAGCCCGGGCGTTCGAGCCCTTTTTTACCACCAAGCAGGAGAGCAACGCGTCGGGTCTCGGCTTGAGCATGGTCTACGGATTCGTCAAGCAGAGTGGCGGTTTCGTGACGCTGGGCAGCGGTGACAACGGTGGTGCGGCGGTGCATGTTCATCTGCCGCGCAGTGCGGGCGAGAACGCAGAGTCCGACGCCGTCAGCGAGCGCGAGCGCGAGCCCGCGCAGCCGGAGTCGGACGGCTCGTTGACCGTCGACGATGCAGGACTGAGGATTCTGTTCGTCGAGGACGATCCCACGTTGCGCATGCTGACCGGGGAGGTCTTGACGGAGCTTGGCCATCGGGTCGAGGTCAGCGAGACGGCTGAGGAGGCGCTGGGATTCCTGGATCGGCAGCCGTTCGATGTGCTGCTTACCGATGTCGGTTTGGCAGGAATGAGTGGAATCGACCTCGCGCGCCAGGCTGGCGCCCGTCATCCTGAGCTTGCGCTGGTGATTGCCTCGGGGTATGCCGTCAGTCCTGCCGAGGTGGGGATCGATCGACTGCGCACGATGATCAAGCCCTACGATATCCATCAGGTTCGCGAGCTGCTCGACGCGATTCGTAGCGAAAGGGCTGCGGCAAGCCGCTAACCTGCTCGGGCTGGTCAAATAATCACCAGCTTGCCTTGCGCCACCGCCGGCCCTTCTCTAGAATGGCGCCCCTTGCCTGGATGGCAGGCGTTTGCGCGCCTTTCTACAGGCAAGAAAACAAGTCATTCACTCCTTGCCTGACCGCATCGTCGGCAGGCTGCAACCCGTAAGGAGCAGTTATGCGTCATTACGAAATCATCTTTCTGGTTCACCCGGACCAGAGCGAGCAGGTCGGCGGCATGGTGGAGCGTTACACCAAGCTGATCGAAGAAGACGGTGGCAAGATCCATCGCCTGGAAGACTGGGGCCGTCGTCAGCTGGCTTATGCCATCAACAACGTGCACAAGGCTCACTACGTGATGCTGAACGTCGAGTGCAGCGGCAAGGCTCTGGCCGAGCTGGAAGACAACTTCCGCTACAACGACGCTGTCATCCGCAACCTGATCATTCGTCGCGACGAGGCCGTGACCGAGCAGTCCGAAATGCTCAAGGCCGAGGAAAACCGTAGCGAGCGCCGCGAGCGTCGTGATCGCCCTGAAAACACTGACGGCTCCAACGAGAGCGACAGTGACAGCAGCGATAACAACGCTGACGAGTAATCCACGGATCTATTGAGGAGCCTATTTCATGGCACGTTTTTTCCGTCGTCGTAAGTTCTGCCGTTTCACCGCCGAAGGCGTGAAAGAGATCGATTACAAGGATCTCAACACCCTGAAGGCCTACATCTCCGAGACCGGCAAGATCGTTCCTAGCCGTATCACCGGAACCAAGGCACGTTATCAGCGTCAGCTGGCCACCGCTATCAAGCGCGCCCGCTACCTGGCCCTGCTGCCCTACACCGACAGCCACGGCCGTTGATCCGGCTGGTCGACAGAAGTAAAGGATAGATCGCATGCGCGCCCTGGCTGAGTTCATCATGCGCGGCCGCATGCAGGCCATCTTCGTGGTGGCCGGTGCAGCGGCACTGCCCATGCTGTTCTGGCTGAGTGCTGCCGCGGGCAGTCTCGTGCTGTTGCGGCGCGGTCTGAACGATGCATTGAGTGTGCTGGTGTGGGCCGTGATACCGGCCCTGGCCTGGTGGTACTTCGGCGATCCGCGGACCCTGCTGGTATTGCTGGGTACGCTGGGCTTGGCCCTGGTACTGCGCGGTCAGGCGTCATGGGTGCGGGTGATGTTAAGCAGCGTGGGCCTGGGACTGCTGTATGTCTGGGCGCTCGGTGCGGTATTCGGCGAGCCGATCGCGGCGTTGGCTGGTGAGCTGCAGAAGGTATTGCCCGATGCGTTGTCGGGTGCCTACGAGCAGCTGTCGGTGGAAGAGCGTGGTCGGTTTGAGGCGCTGCTGATACCGGTGCTGACCGGCCTGCTGGCTGCGCTGCTGCAAATCGTCACCCTGCTGAGCCTGATGCTTGGGCGCTACTGGCAAGCCGCGCTGTACAACCCGGGCGGTTTCGGCAGCGAGTTTCGAGCGCTGCGGTTTCCGCCGCTACTGGCGACACTGCTGTTGCTGGGCATGCTGCTGGGGCCGAATCTCGGTGCGCAGTTGGCCGTACTGACGCCCCTGTGCAGCGTGCCGCTGGTGTTTGCCGGTCTCGCACTGATGCACGGGTTGGTCGCTCAAGGGCGCTTGCCGCGGTTCTGGCTGGTGGGGCTGTACGTCACGCTGGTGCTGTTCATGCAGTTGATTTATCCGCTACTGGCCGTTTTGGCCATTGTCGACAGTCTGTTTGATTTTCGTGGTCGCGCGGCCGGCAAGAACGGCGCGGGACCTGCGAACGGTGAAGGTTAAAAGTTAAGAGGTAAGACTCAAATGGAAGTCATCCTGCTGGAAAAGATCGCCAACCTGGGCAACCTGGGCGACAAGGTAAACGTCAAGGCCGGTTACGGCCGTAACTACCTGCTGCCGCAAGGCAAGGCTACCGCTGCGACCCCGGCCAACATCGCCGAGTTCGAAGCCCGCCGCGCCGAGCTGGAAAAAGCGGCTGCCGAGAAGAAGGCTTCTGCCGAAACTCGCGCTGCTCAGCTGGCCGAACTGGAAGTCACCATCACCGCTACCGCGGGCGATGAGGGCAAGCTGTTCGGTTCCATCGGCACTGCCGACATCGCCGATGCCCTGACCGCCTCCGGCGTCGAAGTGGCCAAGAGCGAAGTTCGTCTGCCGAACGGCACCATTCGCCAGACCGGCGAATACGACGTGGCTGTGCACCTGCACACCGACGTCGAAGCGACCGTCAAGCTGATCGTCGTAGCCGGCTAAGCCGTCGTCTGGCACCGCTGGTGCCTGACGAGTAACATCGGGCACGTTTCCGCGCGAGTGGAACGTGCCCTTTGTTTTTTCCGTAGTTTCGAATTTCGAGTGCCATGAACGACATCAGTGTCCCCCAGCAATACGATCTGGAAACCGCCGCGCTCAAGGTGCCGCCACACTCCATCGAGGCTGAGCAGGCGGTGCTTGGCGGTCTGATGCTGGACAACAATGCCTGGGAGCGCGTGCTCGACCAGGTCTCCGACGGTGATTTCTATCGTCACGATCATCGCCTCATCTTCCGCGCCATCTTCGCCCTGGCCGAACGCAACTCGCCGTTTGACGTGGTCACCCTGTCCGAGCAGCTGGACAAGGAGGGGCACCTGTCCCAGGTCGGCGGTCTGGCCTATCTTGGCGAGCTGGCGAAGAACACGCCGTCGGTGGCGAACATCAAGGCCTACGCGCAGATCATTCGCGAGCGCGCCACGCTGCGCCAGCTGATCGGCATCAGCAACGAAATCGCTGACAGCGCCTATGCTCCGCAGGGCCGCACCGGCGAGGAAATCCTCGATGAAGCCGAGCGGCTGATCTTCCAGATCGCCGAAGCGCGTCCGAAGACCGGCGGCCCGGTCGGCATCAACGACATCCTGGTCAAGGCCATCGATCGCATCGACACGCTGTTCAACGCCGGCGAGGCGATCACAGGCCTGTCCACCGGCTTCACCGATCTGGATGAAGCCACCAGCGGCCTGCAGCCGGCCGACCTGATCATCGTTGCCGGCCGTCCGTCGATGGGCAAGACCACCTTCGCCATGAACCTGGTGGAGAATGCCGTGCTGCGTACCGACAAGGCGGTGCTGGTGTTCTCGCTGGAGATGCCCGCCGACTCCATCGTCATTCGTATGCTCGCTTCGCTCGGGCGCATCGACCAGACCAAGGTGCGGGCCGGTAAGCTCGATGATGACGACTGGCCGCGGCTGACCTCGGCGGTGAATCTGCTCAATGACCGCAAGCTGTTCATCGACGATACCGCCGGCATCAGCCCATCGGAGATGCGTGCGCGCACACGGCGCCTGGCTCGCGAGCACGGTGAGATCGCCATGATCATGGTCGACTACCTGCAGCTGATGCAGATTCCTGGCTCCAGCGGTGACAGCCGGGTCAACGAGATTTCCGAGATCTCGCGCTCGCTGAAAGGCCTGGCGAAGGAGTTCAATTGCCCGGTGATCGCCCTGTCTCAGCTCAACCGCTCGCTGGAGCAGCGACCCAACAAGCGCCCGGTGAACTCCGACCTTCGTGAATCGGGGGCAATCGAGCAGGACGCGGACATCATCATGTTCGTCTACCGCGACGAGGTGTATCACCCGGAAACCGAGTACAAGGGCGTCGCCGAGATCATCATCGGCAAGCAACGGAACGGTCCGATCGGCACCACCCGGCTGGCGTTCCTCGGCAAGTACTCGCGCTTCGAGAACCTCGCGCCGGGCAGCTATCAGTTCGACGACGAGTAGTCGGCCGTCTCGCCAAGCGGCGGCGGAGGGCGTCGTCCATGCCCCTCGCCAAGCTCCGCTCTGCAAGGTCGTGCCGAGCGGAGTAAGATTCCTGCCTCACCCGCCGTTGTACAGGAACAGCCCCATGCGTCCGCTGGTTGCCACGGTCGATCTGACCGCGCTTCGCCACAACTATCTGCTCGCCAAGCAATGCGCACCACAGCGCAAGGCCTTCGCCGTGGTCAAGGCCAACGCCTATGGGCATGGCGCACCGGAGGCGGTGGCGGCATTGCGCGAAATTGCCGATGGTTTCGCCGTGGCCTGCCTGGAAGAGGCAGAGGTGATCCGTGGCTGCGCACCCGACGCGCGCATCCTGCTGCTGGAGGGCTGCTTCGAGCCATCCGAGTACCAACGAGCGGCTGAGCTGGGGCTGGACATCGCTGTTCAGGACGAGCGCCAGGCCGACTGGCTGCTGGCTGCCGAGCTGGTGCGCCCGCTGAACGTCTGGCTCAAGCTGGACTCGGGCATGCACCGGCTGGGCTTCGGCGTGGACGGCCTGCGCGAGTGTCACGCGCGGCTCAAGGGCGCGGCCCAGGTCGGCGAACTCAATCTGATCAGTCACTTCGCCTGTGCCGACGAGCGTGGCCACGCCCTGACCGACACCCAGCTGGAGCGCTACGCAGAGCTGCTGGAGCTCTCGTTCGACAACTGCTCGCTGGCCAATTCCGCCGCCGTACTGACCCTGCCGCAGGCGCATATGGCCTGGATCCGGCCTGGCATCATGCTCTACGGTGCGACGCCGTTCGCCGAGCTGAGCGCCCGGGAGCTTGGACTGAAACCTGTGATGACGCTGACCGGCGCGCTGATCGCGGTGCGCGACGTGCCGGTGGGTGAAAGCGTTGGCTACGGTGCGAGCTGGGTGGCGCAGCGTCCTTCGCGTATCGGCACCGTCAGCTGCGGCTATGCCGATGGTTATCCGCGTACCGCGCCTTCCGGCACCTCGGTGGTGATCCATGGGCAGCGCGTGCCGCTGGCCGGGCGGGTGTCGATGGACATGCTCGCCGTGGACCTGACCGACTTGCCGCAGGCGCAGCTTGGCGACGCGGTGGAGCTGTGGGGGACGCAGATGCCCATTGACGAGCTCGCCCAGGCCTGCGGCACCATCGGCTACGAGCTGCTGACCAAGGTGACCGGGCGCGTGCCGCGCCGCTATATCGGCTGATCGGCCGGCGTGCGCCCGTCCTGCTGGACCCAGCTCGCTCGGCCCTGCTGCTTGGCGCGATAGAGCGCCTCGTCAGCGGCCTTGTAGAGTCGGGCGAATTCGTCGGCATGCTGCGGAAAGAACGCGGCACCGACGCTCACGGTCACCGCCAGGCTGGTGCCCCGGTAGCGCACCGGTAGCGACAGCTCGTGCAGCAGCCGTTCGGCGACCTGGCCGGCGTCCTGCTCGACGTTCGGCCCGGTCAGCAGTATTGCGAACTCATCCCCACCCAGCCGGGCCGCCATGTCGCTGCTGCGCACCAGGCCGCGCAGTCGCTGGCCCAGCGTGCGCAACAGAAGATCACCGGCATCATGGCCGTGACCGTCGTTGATCGGCTTGAAGTGATCCAGATCGATCAGCAGCAGAGCGATCGACTCACCGCGCCGCGCTGCCTCGGCCATGGCCGCTTCGACCCGCTCGATGAGGTAGCGCCGGTTGGGCAGCTCGGTCAGCGGGTCGTGGAAGGCGGCCCGTTTGAGTTCGATTTCCCGTTCGCTGAGGTCGCGGTTGGCCTGCGCCAGCTCGGCGGTACGCGCCTCCACCGCCAGGCTGAGTTGTTCGGCGCTGGCCTGGACCTGCTTCAGCCGGGCGGACTTCTCCCGGTCGGCGTGTTCCAGTGCCGCCGCGCGCTCCTGCTTGAGTATCTGGATGCGCGAGGCCAGGGCGAAAGAGAACAGGATGGACTCGGCCGCCACCGCCAGCGGAAAGACGTAGCCGCTCCAGGCCGCCGGTTGGATCACGCCGGTGGCGCGCAACAACAGCAGGTTGACGCTGCCCAGGATCACGCCGAAGCCGCAGAGGTAGAGCAGGGCGGGAAAGTAGCCCTGGCGCCAGCGGCGGAACGAGGCCCACAGCGACGCCGGGATCGCAGTCAGAGCCAGCACGACGAAGACCCAGGCGCCGAACGCACGCAACCCGGAGAAGTTGAGCAGTACGGCCGTGATATAGAGGCACAAGGCAAAGGTCAGCAGGCGGTGGGCCCAGGGCACGAAACGGCGGGTCTGCAGCAGGGTCTGGGTGAAGCGGCAGGCGCTGAAACCCCAGAGCGCCGGGATGCTGATGCGATCCAGCCAGAAGGGCACCGGTCCGTTCGGCCAGAGGTACTGAAAGCCATGTCCGGTCATGCCCAGAATCATCAGCAGCGCGCCGCTGGTGGTCATCACGTACCAGAAATAGGCGGTATCGCGCAGGCTGAGGAAGATGAACAGGTTGTATAGCAGCATGGCCAGGATCAGGCCATAGATCAGGCCGAGAAACAGGTTCTCGCCCACTGCCTGCTCCTGCAAGGCGTCGAGCTGCCAAACCTTGAGCGGAAAGGAGTTGCCGGCCGGGTCGTAGCTGCGCAGGTAAAAGGTCAGCGGGCGCTGGTCGCTCAGGTCGGGAAGGCGGAACAGCATGCGCCGGTAGGGATGGTCGCGCCCTTCATGGAAGCCGACCAGCTCGCCGGACTGGCGCTCGTGCCAGCCACCCTCACCGTCCGGCAAATATAGGCGCAGGTCCTTCAGCGTTACCGAGCCGACCTCCAGCCACCAATGCGCCGGCGCGTCGCTGGTCCGCTGTAGCGTGACCTTGACCCACCAGGGGTGCGGACTCTGGCCGACGCTGGCCTTGCCTTGCGCCGGCTGAAAGCGCGCCAGTACTTCGGCGCGCTGCAGATCGGTCACCTGTAGCTCGGCGCCGGGGTCCATCAGCAATTCCACATGGGCATTCAGACTTCGGCCGCTGTCATGCGCGCCGATCACGGCTGTATCGGCATGGGCGGGCAAGAGCGTGCCAAGGCACAGCAGCAGGGCGAGGAGGACGTGCACCAGGATCTCCCGGGCTCGATACGTGGATCGGGTGGCGCGAGTATAGCGGGAGACGAAAGCGCAGCGCGCGCCTGTCGGCAAGGCCGATAAAGACCCTGCACAGTGGTCGGGCTTGGTTATTTTTTGTGCTATATTCCGCGCCCGTTTTCGTTGCCCCGGTTTTCCGCCATGCACGCCGTCAAGCCACTGTTCGACTATCCCAAGTACTGGGCCGAGTGTTTCGGTCCGGCGCCGTTCCTGCCGATGAGCAGGGAGGAGATGGATCAGCTCGGCTGGGACTCGTGCGACATCATCATCGTCACCGGTGATGCCTATGTCGACCACCCGTCCTTCGGCATGGCGATCATCGGCCGTTTGCTCGAGGCCCAGGGCTTTCGCGTCGGCATCATCAGCCAGCCTGACTGGCAGAGCAAAGACGACTTCATGAAGCTCGGCGAGCCGAATCTGTTCTTTGGCGTCGCTGCCGGCAATATGGACTCGATGATCAATCGCTACACCGCCGATCGCAAGGTGCGTTCCGACGACGCCTATACCGCGGGCGGCCTGGCCGGTAAGCGTCCGGATCGCGCCAGCCTGGTCTACAGCCAGCGCTGCAAGGAGGCCTACAAGCACGTGCCGGTGGTGCTTGGCGGCATCGAGGCCTCGCTGCGCCGTATCGCCCATTACGACTACTGGTCGGACAAGGTGCGCCGCTCGATTCTGATGGATGCCACGGCCGACATCCTGCTCTACGGCAACGCCGAGCGGGCCATCGTCGAGGTGGCGCAGCGTCTGGCCCGTGGCGAGTCGATCGAGGCCATTACCGATGTGCGCGGCACCGCGTTTATCCGCAAGGACACGCCCGAAGGCTGGTTCGAGATCGATTCCACGCGCATTGACCGGCCGGGCAAGATCGACAAGATCATCAACCCCTACGTCAATACCCAGGACCTTTCTGCCTGCGCCATCGAGAAGGAAAAGGGCCCGCAGGACGACCCGAACGAGGCCAAGCCGGTCGAGCTGCTGCCGCATCCGAAGCTGGAACGCGACCGTACCGTCATCCGCCTGCCGTCCTTCGAGAAGGTCCGCAACGATCCGGCGCTGTATGCCCACGCCAACCGGGTGCTGCACCTGGAAACCAATCCTGGTAACGCCCGCGCGCTGGTGCAGCGCCACGATGATCGCGAGCTGTGGCTCAACCCGCCGCCGATCCCGCTGACCACCGAGGAAATGGACTACGTGTTCGCCGCGCCCTACGCGCGCGTGCCGCACCCGGCGTACAACGGGGCGAAGATCCCCGCCTACGAGATGATTCGTTTCTCGGTAAACATCATGCGCGGCTGCTTCGGTGGCTGCACCTTCTGCTCGATCACCGAGCACGAGGGGCGCATCATCCAGAGCCGTTCCCACGAGTCGATCCTGCACGAGATCGAGGAGATGAAGAACGTGCCGGGCTTCACCGGCGTGGTCTCCGATCTCGGCGGGCCGACCGCCAACATGTACCGCCTGGCCTGCAAGAGCCACGACATCGAGAAGCACTGCCGCAAGCCATCCTGCGTGTTCCCCGGCATCTGCGAGAACCTCGATACCGACCACAGCTCGCTGATCGAGCTGTACCGCAAGGCACGTGCACTGCCGGGCGTGAAGAAGATCCTGATCGCCTCCGGCCTGCGCTACGACCTCGCCGTGGAGTCGCCGGAGTACGTTAAGGAGCTGGTCACCCACCATGTCGGCGGTTACCTGAAGATTGCGCCGGAGCACACCGAGCGTGGTCCGCTGGACAAGATGATGAAGCCGGGCATCGGCACCTATGACCGCTTCAAGCGCATGTTCGAGAAGTACTCGAAAGAGGCGGGCAAGGAGCAGTACCTGATCCCGTACTTCATTGCCGCGCATCCGGGCACCACCGACGAGGACATGCTCAACCTGGCCCTGTGGCTCAAGGCCAACGGCTTCCGCGCCGATCAGGTACAGGCGTTCTACCCGTCGCCGATGGCCTCGGCCACCGCCATGTACCACACCGGCAAGAACCCGCTGCGCAAGGTGACCTACAAGAGCGAAGGCGTCACCGTGGTCAAGAGCGAGGAGCAGCGTCGTCTGCACAAGGCTTTCCTGCGTTATCACGATCCGAAGGGCTGGCCGCTCTTGCGCGAGGCGCTGATCCGCATGGGCCGCGCCGACCTGATTGGCAGCGGCAAGCACCAGCTGATCCCGGCACACCAGCCAGCCACCGAGGGTTACCAGAGCGCGCGACGCAAGAACTCCACGCCGGTCGGCAGCAAGAAGGCCGGGCAGGGCGGCAAGATCCTCACCCAGCACAACGGCTTGCCGCCGCGCAGCCACGACGGCAACGCCTGGGACAAGCGCGAGCAGGCCAAGGCCGCCGCCGAGGCCCGGCGCAAGGCGCAGAAGAGCGGCAAACCGGCTGGCAAGGGTGGCAAGCCGCAGCGCCCGGTTGCACCCCGTTAGCGGTAGCGGTTCTTCGGCATAGGAAAACGGAGCGCCAGGCTCCGTTTTCTTTTTTAGAACCTGAACGCCTGGGTCGCACGATCCAGTTCGCTGCCCAGCTGTAGCATCTGCGCACTCTGCTCACGGCCCCGGCTGATGTGGTTCAGGTTGGCGTCGCCCAGTTGGTGGATGCGTTCGCTGTGCCCGCGAATCTCGCCCACCGCCTCGCCCTGTTGCGCGGTCGCCTGGGCGATCTGTTCGGCCATGCGACTGATGGTGGCGATGGTCGAAACGATCTCGTCCAGCGCCTGATCGGCACTCTGGGCGAGACTCGCGGTGCTTTCGGCATGCTCGACCTGGCTGCGCATCGCCTCGACCGATTGCCGTGCGGCCTGCTGCAGGCGGCCGATCAGCTGTTGGATCTCCTCGGTGGCGCCGCTGGTGCGCTGCGCCAGCGAGCGAACCTCGTCGGCCACCACTGCGAATCCGCGGCCATGCCCGCCGGCGCGGGCGGCCTCGATAGCAGCGTTCAGCGCGAGCAGATTGGTCTGCTCGGCGATGGCGCGGATCACCGTCAGCACGTTGCCGATGGTGGTGGTCTCGTCGGCGAGGCGCTCGATGGCAGCGGCATTGTCCTGCACTTCGCTGACCAGACCATGCAGGCCGGTCAGGCTCTGGCCGATCACCTGCTGGCCGTGCTGCACCGCCCGGGCGGCGGCGCGACTCGCTTCAGCCGCTTCTCCAGCGCCATCGGCCACCTGTTGGATGGTCGCTTCCAGCTCGCCCAGCGAATCGCGAATCTGCGCCGTATCGCCGGTCTGGCGCTGGGCTCCGTCATGCAGATCGCTGCTCATCTCATCGAGGTTGCGGCTGCTGGCTGCAACCTGGGTCGCCTGCTGGCGCAGCGTTCCAACCAGCTCCAGCAGGTAGCTGCGCAGGCGGTTGAGCGAGGTCTCGATGTCGGTGATTTCAGTTATTTTCGTCTCGATGCGCACCGCGCTGGCGAAGTCGCCCTTCGCCCAGCTGGAGAGGGCCGGCACCAGTTGGCCAAGGGCGCGGGTCAGCTGGCGTTGCAGGCGGTCGATCGCCAGGGCGATAAGCAGTATCAGCGCGATGATGCCCACCTGTATCAGGCGCACCTCGCCCTGGATGCGGCTGTGCTCGGCGCGCACGGCGGGCTCCAGTTCGGCCAGTGCCTGCTCGACGCTGGCGATCTTCTGCGTGCTGCTGTCGAGCAACGCGCGGCGTTGGCGGATCAACTCGCGGGTGCGTTGCAGCTCGGCAGGGTAGCGCTTGATCAAGCTTGCGAGCTCGCGCTTGAGGGCGATGCCACGGTCTTCGCTGTGTTGGTCCGCGGCCCCGCCCAGCTCCAGCAGTGCGGCGAAACTGCTGGCGGCCGACTGCGTAGCGGCCTCGACGCCCAGCAAGGGCAGGGCCTCGAGCTTTGCGGCTTCCTGCTCCAGGTTGTGCAGCACCTGCTCCACCTCGCCAGCCAGATCATCGCGACCGCTGCTCACCAGCTTGCCCCGGGCGTGCCCCAGGCGCTGCAGCTGTTGGGCGGCTGCGAACAGCGGGCCCTGATACGCCTGTGCGCTCGGATGGCTGGCCTGGCTCCGGTATTCGTCCAGCTGCGAAAGGACACCGCTCAGCTCCCGTTCCGCCTGCAATAGCAGGCCTTGCGGGTCGCCTGCCAGCTTGCCGGCTGCAAGCAGGTCATCGGCACTGAAGCGGTTCAGTTCCTCTAGGCCGGGGCGAAGCTGATCTGCCAGTTCGCCGGGCAGTTGGCCGATGTCCTGCTCCAGCTCGACGAGGGCCTGCTGCGCCTGGGCATGGCGCAGGGCGTCGCCGCTGCCGAGGTAGGCGTGGATGTTCTCCGCGACCTGATGCTGGAACTGCTGGGACAGCCCCAGGTAGCGCGCCATCAGCAGGTAGGGACGCTCCAGCGCTCGCTCCGACCACCAGAGCGTGGCTCCGAGCGCCAGGCAGACTGCTACAAGCAACAGGGTATTGAGAGTAGTGAGCGACTTCAGGCGCATCCTCGCCTCGCATACTGGATCGAGAGGCCTGAAAGGTATGGCAATTTAATGTCAGTCTTGTGACAGCGTTACCCGGGCCACTCCCCCGGGTGTTGCCGGCGAGCCCTGTCTCAGTAGCGTTCGACGCGGTTGCGACCACCGTGCTTGGCTCGATAGAGCGCTTCGTCCGCCTGCTGAGTGAGTGTCTTGACCTCGGCATCCGCGGTCAGCTCGGTCACGCCGCAGCTGAAAGTGCAGCTCAGGTCCTCCGGTTGCGCGGGGAAGTGGATCTCGGCGAAGCGCTGGCGGATATCGTCGAGTACCTTGCAGGCCGCGCTGGCGGGCGTGTCGGGCAGCACAACGGCGAACTCCTCACCACCGTAACGACCGATGTGATCGGTCTTGCGCAGGCGTTGCTTGAGAAACAGCGCGAGGCTCTTGATGACACGGTCGCCCATGGGGTGGCCGAAGGTGTCGTTGACGCGCTTGAAGTGATCGATGTCGAGCATCGCGAAACTGAGCGGACGGTCGTCGCGCCGGGCGCGGAAACGCGCGTCCTCGAGCAGTTGCAAGCTGTGGGTGTGGTTGTACAGGCCGGTCAGGCTGTCGCGCACGATGCGTGCCTTCAGGCTTCGCGCGCGGGTGGCGCGGGTGCGCACGGTAGCGATCAAGTGGCTTGGCTTGATCGGCTTGGTGAGAAAGTCGTCGCCGCCTTCGCCCATGGCGTCGAGCTGCTTGTCCAGATCGTCCTCGGCGGACAGGTAGATGATCGGGACGCTGACATAGCGCTCATGCTGGCGAATCACCTTGGCCAGTTCGGTACCCAGGCATTCGGGCATGTACATGTCGAGAATGATCAGGTCGGGCTGGAACTCGGCCAACGCGCCAATCGCCTGGATCGGCTCCAGCAGGGTGTGGGTGACGATGCCAGCGTTGTTCAGTACGCGCTCGGTATGCGTTGCCTGGGCTCGGGAATCGTCGACGATCAATACGCGGATCGGTTCGTAATGTGCCGTGCGGGTGAATATCTCGATCTTCTCCAGCAGACTGCTGGCATCCAGGGTGCCGGTGAAGAACTCCAGACCGCCGGCACGAACGGCGGCGAGCCGGGTCGGCGTATCCGTTTCGCAGTGGCTGAAGAACAGCAACGGCAGCTTCGCCTCGAGTCCCTGCTGGATTTGCTCGGCCAGCCGCAGGCCTTCGCCTGGGCCGTTGAAATCGACTTCCATGACGATGGCGGAAGGGTGGCGGCGATGCATGGCGGCGCGAAACGCCGCGACATTGCCGAACGCCTGCGCAGACATACTGAAGAAGTCCAGCTGACGCACCAGATGCTCAGCGCGCTCCTGATCCTGCAGTGCGATGTACACCGGTTTGCTCAAGGGTGGCAGGAAGGACTGGTTGTGCGGGTCGTTATGGCGCAGGCCGGTCCGCGCCAGGCGGTAGATCAGCTGGCTGAGCGTAGAAATGGTGCTGCTGGACAGGCGGCCGCGGTTGTCCCTGATGTCGCCGAGGCAATCCTCGATGTTCAGCGCCAGCTCGGCATGCTCGGTCTGCTCGAAGCGGTCGGCAAATCGCCGAAGGCGGGAGGTCGCTTCGGTAAGGGCCGTATGGTAGCCATCGTTCCATTCGCTGCGCTGCAGTTGCTGCCAGACTTCGAGCACCTCGCGAGCCTGATGAATGACCCGTTGGGCAAAGTGCTGCTTGAGTTCTTCCTGATCCGACATGACGAAATTCCTGTGCACCCGGTGCGCTGCCTCGGTGCTTTGTAGTGGCGGCATGCTATCACCGCCCGTGCGCTTTGGAAGTGCGGCGCGCGGTAGTGGTTCTCAATTTGACACTGAGCACGGCGGGACGCTGCGTTATAGTAAGAAAACTCTCCGCAACGCCCCCGGCTACCTGCGGTCGAACTCCCGAATCCGCGAGAAGGACACATAACACATGTTGGACTGGAAGAATCGCTTCGCCCGTATCGGTCGCACGAACGGCTCGGCCGGGACCGCCCGTCAGGGTGGTAACCCGCTTCTACTGGTCCTCGCCGCTCTGGTGGGCCTCTACTTGCTGGTGACCTTGCTCGTGGGCTGGTACTGGAGCCGCGAGCCCGACCTGTTCCCTGTACAGCAGCATGCGCGCCAGAGCGCCGAGGCGGCACAGCTGCAGCTGGTCAGCGGCTACACCACGGTCGAAACGCTCAAGCGGGTGGCCAGCACGTTGCTGGACAAGCCCGGCGGTTATCTGAGCAACGATATTGCGCCGCCTGGACTGTGGCTGGACAACATGCCGAGCTGGGAGTACGGCGTGCTGGTGCAGGTTCGCGACCTGGCGCGTGCGTTGCGCAAGGACTTCGCTCGCTCGCAATCGCAGTCGACCGAGGATCCGGACCTGGCCAAGGCCGAGCCGCTGTTCAATTTCGACAACCGCAGCTGGACGCTGCCGGCGTCGGAATCCGAGTACCGCAACGGCATTCGCGCGCTCGATCGCTATCTGGCACGGCTGAGCGATCCGGCGCCAAAGGCCTTGTTCTATACCCGCGCCGATAATCTGAACAACTGGCTGGGCGACGCGGCGACGCGACTGGGCTCGCTGTCCCAACGTCTCTCGGCTTCCGTCGGCCGCGTGCGGCTGGACACCGATATCGCACCGGAACAGGAGCGGGCCGGCATCGTGCCGCAGGTCAAGGAACAGGTGGTGGAGACCCCCTGGATGCAGATCGATAACGTCTTCTTCGAGGCGCGCGGCCAGGCCTGGGCGCTTTCGCATCTGCTGCGGGCGATCGAGGTGGATTTCGCCGACGTACTGGCCAAGAAGAACGCCACGATCAGCGTACGGCAGATCATTCGCGAGCTGGAGGCGGCGCAGGAGCCGCTGTGGAGTCCGATGGTGCTAAATGGCAGCGGCTACGGCGTGCTGGCCAATCACTCGCTGGTGATGGCCAACTACATCTCCCGCGCCAACGCGGCGATCATCGATCTGCGCAACCTGCTGTCGCAGGGGTAAGGTGAGCTACAAGCGGTAAGCGGTAAGCGGCAAGCTTCAGGTGAGCGTCGTGTCTGACTGATTCGACGCTGACTTGGGCTTGGGTTCAATCCAGGCCGAGCTTTTTCAGCCGGTAGCGCATCGAGCGGAAGGTCAGGCCAAGCCGCTGGGCTGCCGCGGTGCGGTTCCAGCGGGTTTCCTCAAGGGCCTGCATGATCAGCTTGCGCTCGATCTCTTCCAGGTGGTCTTCCAGGTTAGCGATCTGCGCCAGACTGGCTTCGCCGTTCTCCGACAGACCCGGGCTGTCGGCTAGACGCAGGTCGCCGGCCTTGATCTCGTCGTCTTCACAGAGCGTGTAAGCCCGCTCGAGCATGTTCTCCAGTTCGCGCACGTTGCCCGGGAAACGATAGTTTTCCAGCTTCGCCAGGGCATCAGGATGCAGCCGGGCACTGCTGTCGCCGCATTCCTGTGCCAGCCGGCGCAGCATGGCATCGGCGAGCAGGCCGATGTCTTCACGGCGCTCGCGTAGTGGCGGCACACGCAGTTCGATGACGTTCAGTCGGTAATACAGGTCCTGGCGGAAGCGGCCTGCGGCCACTTCGCTGGCCAGATCCTTGTGGGTGGCACAGAGGATGCGGACGTCTACCATTACTTCCTGCGCACCGCCGACCGCGCGTACGGCCTTTTCCTGGATGGCGCGCAGCAGCTTGACCTGCATCGGCAGCGGCAGGTCGGCCACTTCGTCGAGGAACAGCGTGCCGCCATTGGCCGCCTGGAACAGTCCGGGTTTGTCCTCGATGGCGCCACTGAAGCTGCCCTTCTTGTGGCCGAAGAATTCGCTTTCCATCAGTTCCGAAGGGATCGCGCCGCAGTTGACCGGGACGAAGGGCTTGTCGCTGCGTGGGCCCTGTTCGTGGATCAGGCGGGCCACCAGTTCCTTGCCGCTGCCCGATTCGCCGCTGATATAGACCGGTGCCTGGCTGCGGGCGAGCTTGCCGATCTGCTTGCGCAGGACCTTCATCGGCGGCGAACTGCCGAGCAGGCGATTGTCCACTGGCGATTCGGCCGCCGGTGCGCGCAGCCGTAAGGCGGTGCTGACGAGTTCGCGAAGGCGGTTGAGGTCCACAGGCTTGGTCAGAAAATCGAAAGCGCCGGCCTTCAGGGCGCCAATGGCTGTGTCGAGACTGCCATAGGCGGTGATCATCGCGACCGGCAGTTGTGGATGCTGCTGCTGGATGTACTGCACCAGATCCAAGCCGCTGCCGTCGGGCAGGCGCATGTCGGTCAGGCACAGATCATAGTGCTCGCGTGCCAGGCACTCGCGCGCTTCCTTGAGGTTGCGGGCGCTGCGGGTATCGAGCTTCATGCGCCCGAGGGTGATCTCCAGCAACTCGCGGATATCGGGCTCGTCATCGATGATCAGTGCTTTCTGGCGCGCGGTCATGGTCTTGCTCTTGATTCGTGAAGCGGGTATCCCCCGGCTAAGGGGCAGGGCAGCATGTTAACCCCGCGAGGGTCGCCGTGGCTGTCGCTTTGGTCGATGTGTGATGCGCTGCCGGCAAGCGGCGAGCTCAACTCAGCTTACGCGGGTGGGCGAAGACGATGCGGAAGCAGCTACCGCCTTCGGGCCGTTCGCGATAATCCAGTCGAGCCTGATTGCTTTCGCAAAGTTCTCGCGAGATGTAAAGCCCCAGGCCGGTGCCCTTGCTCTCGGTGGTGAAGAACGGCTCGAACACGTTGTGCAGTTGGTCGGCAGCAATGCCGGGACCGTCATCGAGCACCTCGACGATCGGCAGATCGCTCTGCTCGTCGCGGAAAAGTCGCAGCCAGACCTGCGCCTGCGAATGCTGCTGCCCACTGTAGCGCAGGCCGTTCTGCACCAGGTTGGTCAGCACCTGGGTCAGCTGATTGGGGTCCATGCGGGTCTGCAGCGAACTGCCGATCGTTTCCACATGCACCGTCTGTTGTGGGGTCAGGCCTTGGCGGAACTCGCTCGCGAAGCGATGCAGCCAGTACTTGAGGTCCAGCAACTGTGGCTCGGCCTGTCGGCGTCGCGAGAGTTGCAGGACGTTCTCGATGACCAGGTTCATGCGCCGAGAGTGGTCCTGAATGATCTGCGCCAGGCGGCGGTCCGGGCCGTCCAGCTCCTCGGACTCCTGAAGCAGCTGTGCGGCATGGCTGATGGCGCCCAGCGGGTTGCGTATCTCGTGGGCAATGCTGGCGGTGAGTCGTCCGAGAGATGCGAGCTTGAGCTGCTGCGCTTTCTGCGCGATCTGCGAGATGTCCTCGAGAAAGACCAGGGTGTCGAGCTTGTTGCCGTGTTGCAGGGCGGCGAAGCTCGGCTGGAGCGTCGGGCCCCCCGGCGTTGCCTTGAGATTCTGCGGGCGCAGGGTGGGATTGCCGCGCCATTGTTGCAGGGCTTTGAGCAACTCCGGGCAGCGCGGGGCAAGACGCTCGCCGGTCAGCGACTCGTCCTGGCCGAGTAGCTGCAGCGCGCCCTGGTTGGCCAGCAGCACGCGTTCCTGGGGGCCCAGCACCATGATGCCGGTGCGCATGCGCTGCAGGATAAGCGCGTTGAGTGCTTCGAGGTTGGCGACGTCCTCGGCGCGCTGGCGTGCCAGATTTTCGCTCGCCTGCAGGCGCCGCGTGAGGCCTTGCACGAGAAACGCGGCAGCGAAACAGAGGGTGCCGAGCGCGGCGGCCTGGACATACTGACTGCTGGCTTCAGGCCGGCTGATGCTGAGATAGAAGGTCAGGTAGATCAGGCCAATCGCTGCCACGGCGGCAACGAAGAACCCGATGCGCCCGCGCAGCAGGATGTTGGCGATGGCGACGGCAATGATCAGCAGATTGCCGATTCCACTCGGCGTGCCTCCACCGAAATAGAACAGGCCGGACAGCAGGATCACGTCCATCAGTGCCAGGCCGAGCACAGGCAGGTCACGCGCAGGGTTCTGCACCAGCACGGCGACCACGATGTTCAGGATCAGATAAAGCCAGGCACCGTACTGGAACAGCTGCGGATTGCTCATCTGCAGCAGGTCGTTGTGCAGGTCACTGCTTATCAGCAGCACCAGTGCCAGGCCGATTGTCAGGCGATAGAGGTGATACAGGCGGAGGATGCGTCGCCCCTGATCGCCGAGAAAAGCGAGGTTCTCAGTGCCCACCAGGCGTGCTGTCCTGCTCCAGGTGGGCCTGGCTGCAGTACCAGCGTCCCTGGGACTGCAGCGCCTGATCCTGCGGTACGTGCACGCCGCACTGGGCGCAGCGGACCATTGGCAGGCTGCCCTGTTGCTGTGTGGTGGATGCCTTCTTCTGGGTCAGGCGCCGCCAGAGCCAGAAGGCGGCGGCGATCAGTGCGATCCAGAACAGCAGTCGAAACAGCCCCATATCGTTTCCTTCCCCTTTAAGCGTGACGACCGGCGATCGTTCGAGCCAGGGCCGATCCAGGCCCTTTGCGCCGCCGGTGACGTGCGCGGGGCTCGTCGGGGCGGCGCCAGGTCAGTCCAGTCAGTCGAACAGGCCGAAAGTCAGGCGGCTCCGCCAGGAGCGCTTCGGCTCCTGCTGCTCCACTTCCTTGAGCACGGGACGCAGCTCATCGGGCAGGTCACGTGCGGCGTTCTCGTACTGGCGCAACACGTCGCGGTTGGCGCGGGAAGTGTCGGGGCGCGGCGCTTCGCCTTCGATCAGGCCGAGTGTGGCCTTGCTCAGCCAGCTGCGAGTGTCTTCTTCGCGCTCGACGGGAGTGAACTTGCCGTCTTCCAGAGTGGCGTGATCGGGGTAATTAAGTTGCAGGGTTTTCAGGCTGGACTCGGCGAGGTCATCCAGGCCCAGGCGCTGGTACGCCTCGGTCATCACTGCCAGGCCGTCGGCCACCGCGGGCGTCCCCTGGAAGTTCTCCACTACGTAGCGGCCGCGGTTGGCCGCCGCTACATAAGCCTGACGCTTGAGGTAGTAATGCGCGACATGGATTTCATTGGCCGCCAGCAGGTTGCGCAGATAGACCATGCGCGCCTTAGCGTCGGGGGAGTAGCGACTGTTGGGGTAGCGGCTGGTGAGCTGGGCGAACTCGTTGAACGAATCACGCGCAGCACCTGGGTCGCGCTTGGTCATGTCCAGCGGCAGGAAGCGGGCTAGCAGGCCACGATCCTGATCGAATGAGGCCAGGCCCTTGAGGTAGTAGGCGTAATCCACATTCGGATGCTGCGGGTGCAGGCGGATGAAGCGCTCTGCTGCCGAGCGCGCGGCCTCCGGCTCGACGTTGCGGTAGTAGGCGTAGATAAGCTCGAGCTGTGCCTGCTCGGCGAAGCGGCCGAAGGGATAGCGCGACTCCAACGCCTTGAGCTTGCTGATTGCGCTGGTATAGCTCTTGTTGTCCAGGTCGGCCTGTGCTTGCTGGTACAGCTCGACCTCGCCCAGGTTTTCGTCGACGGTTTCGTTGGATGAACAGGCGGCGGTAAGGGCGAAAATGGCGATCAGCAGCAGGTGTTTCACTTGCATGGCGGCTTGCGTCCCTGTGACGGCTGGCTGTCTCGCGCGGAGCCGTCCTGTTATGATGGGCGCCCCGGTGCGCCGGGACAAAGACGCCGTATTTAAACACAAGCGTGTAGCCGAAACCAAAGGCCGCGCCGCCATCGGCGGTCCCCAGGCATCCATCAGCAGCGGATGCCGCTCGCCTCTCTCTGACGAATCTATCTCGCCGTATGTCCACGATCTCCAAACAGGCCATCCAACTCCGCGCCGAGGTGCCGTTCGACCTGGGCGGACAACGTCTCGATCAGGTCGCGGCGCAGCTCTTTTCCGAACATTCGCGTTCACGCCTTGCGGCCTGGATCAAGGACGGCCTGCTGACGGTGGATGGCGCCGTGCTGCGCCCCCGCGACACCGTGCATGCCGGTGCGGTGCTCGAGCTGAGCGCCGAACAGCAGGCGCAGGGCGAATGGGTGGCGCAGGACATTCCGCTCGACATCGTCTATGAAGACGACCAAATTCTGGTGATCGACAAGCCGGCCGGGCTGGTGGTGCACCCCGCAGCCGGGCATGCCGACGGCACGCTGCTCAATGCGCTGCTGCATCACGTGCCAGATCTGATCAACGTGCCGCGCGCCGGCATCGTGCATCGTCTGGACAAGGACACCACCGGGCTGATGGTGGTGGCCAAGACGCTGCAGGCACAGACCCGACTGGTTGAGCAGCTGCAGGCGCGCAGTGTGAGTCGAATCTACGAGGCCATCGTCATCGGCGTGATCATCACCGGCGGCACGGTCGATGCGCCGATAGGTCGTCACGGCCAGCAGCGCCAGCGCATGGCGGTGGTGGAGGGGGGCAAGCCGGCGATCAGTCACTATCGCGTACTTGAGCGCTTCCGTTCGCACACTCATGTGCGGGTCAAGCTGGAAACCGGACGCACCCACCAGATTCGTGTGCACATGACCCACCTCGGCTATCCGCTGGTTGGCGATCCGCTGTACGCCGGGCGTTTCCGTATTCCGCCGGCGGCCAATCCGACGCTGGTGCAGACGCTGCGCGAGTTCCCGCGGCAGGCGCTGCATGCCCGTTTCCTCGAGCTGGATCATCCGGTAACCGGGCAGCGCATGAAGTGGGAGTCGCCATTGCCGGACGACTTCGTCTGGCTGCTGACGCTGCTGCAGCAGGATCGCGAGGCCTTCGTCGGGTGACCAGCTGGAACGCGGATTGGCTGCTGCCTGACTGGCCGGCACCGGCCCGCGTTCGCGCCTGCGTGACGACGCGCCAGGGTGGCGTCAGCGCGGCGCCGTTCGACAGTTTCAATCTCGGCGATCATGTCGGCGATGACCCGGCGGCGGTGGCCTGGAATCGCCAGCACCTGCGCGATGCGCTGGGCTGTCAGCCGCTCTGGCTGGAGCAGGTGCATTCCAGCGTGGCGGTCAGGGCTGCGCCTGGTGCTTGCGCCACCGCCGATGCCAGCTGGAGCGAGGCGCCTGGCGAGGCGTGCGCGGTGCTCACCGCAGACTGTCTGCCGGTGCTGTTCTGCGACCGCGCCGCCAGTCGTGTCGCGGCGGCGCACGCGGGCTGGCGCGGGCTGGCTGGTGGCGTGCTGGAAGCAACACTCGAGGCGCTGGCGCTTCGCCCTGAAGAGGTACTGGTCTGGCTGGGGCCGGCGATCGGGCCCGCTGCCTTCGAAGTGGGCGTCGAGGTGCGCGAGGCATTCATCGCGCAGCATCCCGCGGCTGCGGTGGCATTCCTGCCGAGCCGCAACGAGGGGCGCTTCATGGCCGATCTGTATCAGCTCGCGCGCATTCGCCTGGCCGCGGTCGGAGTCGAAGCCGTCTATGGCGGTGGCTTGTGCACCTTCAGCGATCCGCGTTTCTATTCCTATCGTCGCGCCTCACGCACGGGGCGCTTCGCCAGCCTGATCTGGCTGGAGCCTTAAGCCTGCGCTTGGTGGTTCGACAGGGGGCGTGACTCCGCGGTCCCGGCATGACCTGCATCAATGTCATCCGCCTTGAATCTCCAACAATCATCCTCATCTATGCTCCATCTCGCGGGCTATTTGTAAGGCGCGATTCATGGTGCCGGCCCGCTTTACCTGAGGATGAACATCCATGCGTATCGATCGATTGACCAGCAAGCTTCAGCTTGCGCTCTCCGATGCCCAATCCATTGCCGTTGGCCTGGATCACCCCTCCATCGAGCCGTTGCACCTGATGCAGGCCCTGCTGGAGCAGCAGGGCGGTTCGATCAAGCCCTTGTTGATGCAGGTCGGCTTCGACATCAACGCGCTGCGCCAGGCCCTGACCAAGGAGCTGGACCAGCTGCCCAAGCTGCAGAACCCCACCGGTGACATGAACCTGTCGCAGGATCTGGCGCGTCTGCTCAACCAGGCCGATCGCCTCGCCCAGCAGAAGGGCGACCAGTACATCTCCAGCGAACTGGTACTGCTTGCCGCGCTGGACAACAACACCCGTTTGGGCAAGCTGCTGCTGGCCCAGGGCGTGAGCAAGAAGGCCCTGGAGAACGCCATCAGCAACCTGCGCGGTGGCGCGGCGGTCAACGACCCCAATGCCGAGGAGTCGCGTCAGGCGCTGGACAAGTACACCGTCGACATGACCAAGCGTGCCGAGGAGGGCAAGCTCGATCCGGTGATCGGCCGTGACGACGAGATCCGCCGCACCATTCAGGTCCTGCAACGGCGCACCAAGAACAACCCGGTGCTGATCGGCGAGCCCGGTGTCGGCAAGACCGCCATCGTCGAAGGGCTGGCCCAGCGCATCGTCAATGGCGAGGTGCCGGATGGCCTGAAGGACAAGCGTCTGCTGGCGCTGGACATGGGCTCGCTGATCGCCGGTGCCAAGTTCCGCGGCGAGTTCGAGGAGCGTCTCAAGGCCGTGCTCAACGAGCTGTCCAAGCAGGAAGGCCGAGTCATCCTGTTCATCGACGAGCTGCACACGATGGTCGGTGCCGGCAAGGCCGAGGGCGCCATGGATGCCGGCAACATGCTCAAGCCCGCTCTTGCCCGGGGTGAGTTGCACTGTGTCGGCGCCACCACCCTCGACGAGTATCGTCAGTACATCGAGAAGGATGCCGCGCTGGAGCGCCGCTTCCAGAAGGTTCTGGTGGACGAGCCGAGCGAGGAGGACACCATTGCCATCCTGCGCGGCCTCAAGGAGCGCTACGAGGTGCACCACGGCGTGACCATCACCGATGGCGCCATCATCGCCGCGGCCAAGCTCAGCCATCGCTACATCACGGATCGTCAGCTGCCGGACAAGGCCATCGACCTGATCGACGAGGCCGCCAGCCGCATCCGCATGGAGATCGATTCCAAGCCGGAAGAGCTGGATCGTCTCGACCGCCGGCTGATCCAGCTGAAGATCGAGCGCGAGGCGCTGAAGAAGGAGGACGACGAGGCCACCAAGAAGCGCCTGGCCAAGCTCGAGGACGATATCGCCAAGCTGGAGAAGGAATACTCGGATCTGGAGGAGATCTGGAAGTCGGAAAAGGCTGAGGTCCAGGGCTCCGCGCAGATCCAGCAGAAGATCGAGCAGGCCAAGGCCGACCTCGAGGCGGCGCGGCGCAAGGGCGACCTGGCGCGCATGGCCGAGCTGCAGTACGGCATCATCCCAGACCTCGAGCGCAGCCTGGAAATGGTCGACCAGCACGGCAAGAAGGAAAACCAGCTGCTGCGCAACAAGGTGACCGACGAGGAGATCGCCGAGGTGGTCTCCAAGTGGACCGGCATTCCTGTGTCGAAGATGCTCGAAGGCGAGCGCGACAAGCTGCTGCGCATGGAAGACATGCTGCACACCCGTGTCATCGGCCAGCACGAGGCGGTTGTGGCGGTGGCCAACGCCGTGCGCCGCTCGCGCGCCGGATTGGCTGACCCGAACCGGCCGAGCGGCTCCTTCCTCTTCCTCGGTCCGACCGGGGTAGGCAAGACCGAGCTGTGCAAGGCGCTGGCCGAATTCCTCTTCGATACCGAGGAGGCGATGATCCGCATCGACATGTCCGAGTTCATGGAGAAACATTCGGTCGCGCGCCTGATCGGAGCACCGCCGGGCTACGTCGGCTACGAGGAGGGCGGCTACCTGACCGAAGCGGTGCGTCGCAAGCCCTATTCCGTGGTGCTGATGGACGAGGTGGAGAAGGCCCATCCGGACGTGTTCAACGTGCTGCTGCAGGTACTCGAGGATGGTCGTCTGACCGACAGCCATGGGCGGACCGTGGACTTCAAGAACACCGTGATCGTGATGACCTCGAACCTGGGCTCGGCGCAGATCCAGGAGCTGGTCGGCGATCCCGATGCGCAGCGGGCCGCGGTGATGGATGCGGTGGCGCACCATTTCCGTCCGGAGTTCATCAACCGTATCGACGAGGTGGTGGTATTCGATCCGCTCGGTCGCGAGCAGATCGCCGGCATTGCCGAGATCCAGTTGGGCCGGTTGCGCAAGCGTCTGGCCGAGCGCGAGCTGAGCCTGGAACTGAGCCAGGAGGCGATGGACAAGCTGATCGCCGTCGGCTACGACCCGGTTTACGGCGCGCGGCCGCTCAAGCGCGCCATTCAGCGCTGGATCGAGAACCCGCTGGCGCAGCAGATCCTGGCCGGGCAGTTCGCTCCGGGCAGCAGCGTCAAGGCGCGGGTAGAGGGCGAGCAGATCGTCTTCGATTGAGGCCAAGGGCAATCCGCATGGCATCGCGAATGCCATGCGGTTGTCCACTCAGCCGATCGCGCCCGCTAGCCGGACGCAAACTGTTGTCATGAATCGCATTTTTAGGGTTGACAGCTGGGTATGGAACCGTAAAATGGCGCGCCTCTGAGGCGGGAACGTAACGCCAAGGAGCTGGAATGTAGTTGTTCCGCGATAGCTCAGTCGGTAGAGCAAATGACTGTTAATCATTGGGTCCCTGGTTCGAGTCCAGGTCGCGGAGCCAAATTCCAATCGGGGTATAGCGCAGTCCGGTAGCGCGCCTGCTTTGGGAGCAGGATGTCGGGAGTTCGAATCCCCCTACCCCGACCATTTTTGGGTCGTTAGCTCAGTTGGTAGAGCAGTTGGCTTTTAACCAATTGGTCGTAGGTTCGAATCCTACACGACCCACCATACGAGCTTGCCTGGCAAGCATGAAAAGCTGGATGTCCGCACGGGCATCCGGCTTTTTTATTGCCTGCAGTTTAAAGCTCGCCAGATGGCGCACCACGCGGGTGCGCCATCAATGCGTCAATGGAGTTTCAGACGAGGTTCGGTACTGCGGCTGAGCTTGTCGCCCAGCATCATCAGCAGCGTACGAGGCATACCGTACAGCGCGATCTGGTGCATGCGGTACAGCGAGATGTAGAACATCCTTGCCAGCCAGCCCTCGAGCATGACGTTGCCCGTCAGATTGCCCATCAGATTGCCCACGGCCGAGAAGGTCGAGAGCGATATCAGCGAACCGTAATCCTTGTAGCGGTAGCTCGGTAGCGGCTTGCCTTCCAGTCGATTGCGGATCGATCGCGCCAGCATTGAAGCCTGCTGGTGAGCCGCCTGCGCGCGAGGCGGCACATTGCGGTCGCTGTCCGGCTGCGGGCAGGCGGCGCAGTCGCCAAAGGCGAAGATGTTCTCGTCGCGGGTGCTCTGCAGGGTCGGGTCGACCACCAGCTGATTGATGCGGTTGGTTTCCAGGCCATCGAGCTCGTGCAGGAAGGCCGGTGCCTTGATGCCGGCTGCCCACACCTTCAGGCTGGCTGGAACGAACTCGCCCTGCTTGGTGTGCAGGCCGTCGGCGGTGACTTCGCTGACCGCTGCGCCGGTAAGCACCGTGACGCCCAGGTCCAGCAGCGTCTGGTGCACGGGCTGGCTGATCCGCTCGGGCAGCGCCGGCAGAACTTTCGGTCCGGCCTCGATCAGGGTGATCTTCACGTCTTCCGGCTTGATTCCATCGAGGCCGTAGGCGGCCAGTTCCTTGGCCGCATGCAGCAACTCGGCGGCGAGTTCGACGCCGGTGGCGCCGGCGCCGACGATTGCCATGTTGATGCCGCGCGGCCCGCTTTCGCCGGCATGCGCCTTCATGTAGTGGCTGAGCAACTGACGGTGGAAGCGCTCGGCCTGTTCGCGGGTATCGAGGAAGATGCAGTGCTCCGCGGCCCCCGGCGTGCCGAAATCATTGGTCGTGCTGCCGACCGCGATCACCAGGGTGTCGTAGTTCAGTGCGCGCGAGGGCACCAACTCCACGCCGAATTCGTCGCGCGTGGCTTCCAGGCGAATGCACTTGTTTGCGCGATCCAGACCGGCCATGCGACCCATCTGGAATTCGAAGTGATTCCACTTGGCTTGCGCCACATAGTTGAGCTCGTCGGCCGATGAGTTCAGCGAGCCGGCTGCCACTTCATGCAGCAGCGGCTTCCAGATGTGGGTGAGATTCGCGTCGACCAGGGTGACCCGGGCTTTGCCGCGCTTGCCCAGGGTCCTGCCCAGGCGGGTAGCAAGCTCTAGCCCGCCGGCACCGCCGCCGACGATTACGATTCGATGTGACATGGGAATGACTCATAGCTGCAAGGAAATCGGGGCGGTGCGCCGGTGTGTGCTCAAAGCACCAGGCGACTCAGGAGGCGGCTCAACAGCCCAAGGCCTATTACGATGGCCAGCACGACGAGCAACAGGAGCCAGGGGCGAAACGGCCGGCGTTCGACCTGATGCTGCGGTGCGCGGAGGTAGTCATCGACGCGCTGCTGGTCTTCGGGGTTAAGGCGGCTGGGCATGGGCACCTCGAATAGAATGCAGGCATTCTAGCTGTGCAGGGTCAAAAGCCAAGCGCGAAGTGCGGCGCTTTGCCGCGCGGAGGGATCGCAGGCATGCCGGGCGGCATGCCCGTTGGAACGATCAGGTGTTCTTCAGCTTGCGCAGGTTGCCGATAACCGATTCGAGGGCGCGGTCGAAGAGCAGGGTGTCATTGAGCAGGCGAATGGCGCCGCGCTGAAACTCGCTCGCCAGCCCCATGCGGGTCTTTTCCAGGACCTTCATGCCAGTACGGTTGACGAAGATGTACTTGCCGGTGGGCTTGATCACCGCGGCCAGCTTGCAGCGCAGCTTGTGCTCTTCGTCCTCCTGGAACTCGACCCAGCTGCCGACCCGAAGATTGTCGACCTTGATCAGCGCTTCATCGTTGTCCGGAAGGCTGACCTCGGGCTCCTGCTCGCGGCTTTCGCCAGGTGCCAGCAGAACGATCTCATCGACCACCTCGACCATGGCCGGTGCGCGGTCTTCGACCGCGGCCGCGGCAGGCTCCGCTGGAACATCACTCGCCGCCCCGGCGTTGTCCGGGGAAGGCTGCGGCTGCTGGATGCGCTGTAGGGTCTGGACATGCAGCGCTTCGAGCTGGGTGAAGAAGTCTCCGGTGGAGAACGGGTCGAATGCTGCGCTAACCAGGCCCTCGCGCAAGGCCTTGAGAAGGCTGGGGACCAGTTCCAGCAGGCGTGCCCGCGACTCATCGTCCTCGTGTGGGGTCACGCTCCAGACCAGATCGTCCATGGTGTCCAACGCTGCCTGCCATTCCTCGGACTGGGTGCCATGCTTCAGGCAGGTGAGCAGCAGCACCTTGCTCCAGGCCTCTTGCAGCAGGCGTACCACGACTTCCGGAAGCGTCTTGCCGAGCAGGCGCTGGTTCAGCGCGTACTCCACTTCCTGGCGTGCAATCTCCGCCTTGGCGCGGCCTTCCTCAGCGTCACGGGTGCGCTGCTCGAGTAGCTCGCTGCGGCGGCGCTCGTCGCCCACGAATGCCAGGAAGTCGGCCAGCAACTCGGAGAAGATCGCTGGATCGTCGACGAAATCGTTGAGCAGGCGAGCCACGATCTGCTCGATCTTCTGATACAGGCTGTCGCGCTGGGCTTCGTCCTGGTCGCCCCAGCCCATCGCTGCCGAAGCGATCTCGTTGAGCAGGCGGCGTGCCGGGTGGCTGCCGCGGCTGAAGAATGTCTTGTCCAGTACCGCGACCTTCAGCAGCGGGATCTGCAGGCGGCCAATCAGTGCCTTGAGCGAATCCGGCAGGGTTCGATCGTCGAGAATGAACTCGAAGAGCATGGAGACGAGGTTGATGACATCGTCATCGATCTCGCCGACCACGCGCGATTTTCCGGTCTTGGCGCTTACCCGGCTCAGCAGGCTGCCGAGCTGCTCCTGCAGATCGAAATCATCGACCGTCTGTGGTGCGCGGGCCTGCATATGCGACAGCAGGCGAAGCAGATCACTGCTGGAGATCGGGATGGCATCGCTGGGAACGTTGCGAGCCGGCAGCATGCTGCTGCCACGCAGCTCGGAAAGTAGATTGTGCAGGGCGCTGAACGCGGCCTCCTGCAGGCCCTCGTCGACCTGGACAGCCTGTCCGGACGGGGCGGCCGGTGCATGGCTGCCGGCCGGGACGCCTGGCCGCGGCTGGCGTCGCGGCAGAGCCGATTGGAGTTCGGGCAGGATACCGGCTGCCACCAGTGTCTGGTTGGCTTCTGCGTAGAGCTGGTCGAGATCGCCGAGTACGTATTTTTCGAATAGCTTGAAGATGATCAGCTTGACCTTGATTTCGACGCCCAGGCTGCTGCTCGCCTCGATGAAGTAGTCGCAAAGCGCGTGCGGGCCGAGCGGGTTGCTCTTGTCGTCGAGCTTCTTGCTGATCAGCGCATTCATGCGGGTGGTCAGATGGCCTAGCGGCTGCGCTGCCCGGCTCATGACCTTCGCTACCATGGTGTCGACGGCGACCGACTCCTCCAGCTCGTCATTCTGTACCAGCGACAGGCTGTCGAAGGAGACGGTTTCCGGCGCCGGTGGCTTGCCGATCTCGTACTGGTTCAGCTTGGAGAAAGCCTCGAACAGCTGCTGCAGGAAGCCGCGCTCGATGTTGCGGCGCTTCATGCGCAGGTCGCGCATGGCCTCGAAGAAAGCGTTCTGTTCGGAGTTGCTGGTCGCGCGATCGGCAATTTCGAAGAGCGAGTCGTCGGCATTGTCGAACAGCGATTGCAGAGCCTGGCGCAGCTGCTGGGCGGCCTTGTCGCGCACGCTGATGAGCGCCACCGGCAGGCGGCCGGCTGGCGAGGAAGGCTTGTGCTCAGGGGCGGCCTTGTTCAGGTGCACCACTTTCGCATCGGTTCGCATCGAGACTCTCCTGCGGTCGCCTGTTTGAGGCGGTCACACGCCAGATGTTGAGCAGCGTCTTATAAAGGTAACCAGGTTGGCAGGGCAAGGCGAAGGTACCGGTGAGCCCGCATTAGGGCAGACTTTTGTATCGAGCCGGATTCCAGCCGCAGCATAGCCGAGCGCTTCGGTTTTACAACGACGTCCCGTCAGCTGGATGTCGCCATTTACGTGACGTCAATTTTCAGGGGCATTATAAGCATCTAAGGCCGATGCCAAGGCCGGTATTTTGTTGGACATGATCTGGCTCACAGATACTCGCGGCTTTTCCGCCAGGAGGTAAGGAAAGCTCGATGAGGGGCGGTCATCGAGGGTGCGCTTGTCGCTGTGCAGCGGTCCGAGTCTTTATAATCCGGCAATTCAGAGGAGCCCGTCATGCCCAATCTCACGCTTGCCGATCTGTCGGCGGAAATCGACGCCAACGCACGCCGCGCGCTCGCCGAAGATGTCGGCAGTGGTGACATTACTGCCCAGTTGATCCCTGCTGAGCGCCTGGCTCATGCCTCGGTGATAACCCGCGAGGATGCGGTGATCAGCGGAACCGCCTGGGTCGATGCCGTGTTCCGTCAGGTGGACCCGCGTGTCGCGGTCCACTGGCAGGTTGCCGACGGGGACAGGGTGGGGGCGGATAAGGTCCTTTTCCACCTCGAAGGGCCGGCACGGGCGCTGCTGACCGGCGAGCGTAGCGCGCTGAACTTTCTGCAGATGCTCTCTGGGGTGGCCAGCCGTTGCCGGCACTACGCCGACATGGTCGAGGGCACCGGCGTTCGCTTGCTGGATACGCGCAAGACCATTCCGGGGCTGCGCCTGGCGCAGAAGTACGCGGTTACCTGCGGCGGCTGCCACAACCACCGGATCGGCCTGTACGACGCCTTTCTGATCAAGGAAAACCACATTGCTGCCTGTGGCGGGATCGCCGAAGCGGTGGCCGCTGCGCATCGCATCGCGCCGGGCAAGCCGGTGGAGATCGAAGTGGAAAGCCTCGAAGAGCTCGAGCAGGCGCTGGATGCGGGCGCGGATATCGTCATGCTCGACGAGCTGACGCTCGATGACATGCGCACGGCTGTGGCGATCACGGCGGGCCGGGCCAAGCTCGAGGCATCGGGCGGCATCAGTGACGACACGTTGCGCAGTGTTGCGGAGACGGGCGTCGACTACATCTCGATCGGCGCGCTGACCAAGCATATACAGGCGGTGGACCTGTCGATGCGCTTGCGTCAGTAAGAGGGGGAGAGCCTGGCGCAGCGGCTGCGCCAGGCGATGGATCAGTGACGGCTCTTAAGGCCGAAGTTTTCGTGCAGAGTGCCAGGGGTATCGTCGCCTTTGGGGGCATAGTCCTTCGGCGGTTCGGTGAAGGCCGGTGAGGACAGCCGCTCGCGCGAACCATGGTTCTCCTCGTGCAGCGCGGCCATCAGGCGCTGGCGGGTCGGCTCGTCGAGGGCCAGGCGGTTGGCGCCGTCGGACAGGTGTTCCTGGATGTCCTGGTAGTTCTGGGTGAGCTTGCGCAGCAGGCTGGCAGTGGTGTTGAAGTGGGTGACCACTTCGCTCTGATAGGTGTCGAAGCGCTCTTGCAGGTCGTCGACCTGACGCTGTGTGCGGTTGGGTGCGCTGCTGCGCGCCACCAGATAACCGATGGCGATGCCGGCGATCAGGCCGACGATCGGGAGCAACCAGGTCGCGAGGGTCTGTTCCACGAGTCCTTCCTCTATATAAACGGCTGTGCTTACGTTAACGTCTCGTACCTGCTCTGTATACCGCAACGCGAGGCGGCGGTTATCGGCAGCTAGTTAGCAAGACGAGTCGACTCGTCCCAAGGTCACGGAGTTCCTGTTTTGTTGAAACGCGAAGAGCCCCTGTCTATCGACGGCCCCTGCGGGGTGCTGGAAGCGCTGTATTTCGATCAGCCGCAGGCCCGCGGCCTGGCGCTGATCTGCCATCCGAACCCGGTCAAGGGCGGCACCATGCTGAACAAGGTGGTCTCGACTCTGCAGCGCACCGCGCGGGATGCCGGCTATAGCACGCTGCGCTTCAATTACCGGGGCGTCGGCGGCAGTGCCGGCGCGCATGACATGGTCGAGGGTGAGGTGGATGATGCCGAGGCCGCGCTGCGCTGGCTGCGCCAGCAGAACCCCGAGCTGCCGCTGATGCTGCTGGGGTTCTCCTTCGGTGGGTTCGTTGCCGGCAATCTCGCCGGCCGATTGAACGCCGAGGGCGTGACGGTGCAGCGGTTGATGATGGTGGCTCCGGCGGTGTCGCGTCTTGCGGCGCTGTCGTTGGCTGAAGATTGCCAGCTGACGATCATCCAGCCGGAGCAGGACGAGGTGATCGATGCCGAGTCCGTGTATGCCTTTTCTGCGCAGCTGCAGCACCCCCACGAGCTGCTGAAAGTGGCAGAATGCGGCCACTTTTTTCACGGCAAGCTGGTGGAGCTGAAGGAACTGGTCGTCCCGCGGCTTTGATGCTGCGTGCCAATCCCCTCCGTCGCGCTGCAACGATTCGAGAATGACTGCATGACTACCCGCATCCTGACCGGTATCACCACTACCGGTACGCCGCATCTGGGCAACTACGCCGGAGCGATCCGCCCGGCCATCCTCGCCAGCCGCGACGCGGCCGCCGATTCGTTCTACTTCCTCGCGGACTACCATGCGCTGATCAAGTGCGACGATCCGCTACGCATCCAGCGCTCGCGTCTGGAAATCGCCGCGACCTGGCTGGCCTGCGGCCTTGATGCCGAGCGCGTGACCTTCTACCGCCAGTCGGATGTGCCTGAGATTCCCGAACTGACCTGGCTGCTGACCTGCGTCACCGCCAAGGGCCTGCTCAACCGCGCCCATGCCTACAAGGCGTCGGTGGACAAGAACGTGGAGAACGGCGAAGACCCGGATGCCGGAGTCACCATGGGCCTGTACAGCTATCCGGTGCTGATGGCGGCGGACATCCTGATGTTCAACGCGCACAAGGTGCCGGTGGGGCGCGACCAGATCCAGCATGTGGAAATGGCCCGTGACATTGCCCAGCGCTTCAATCATCTGTTCGGCAACGGCCGCGAGTTCTTCACCCTGCCCGAAGCGGTGATCGAGGAGAGCGTCGCCACGCTGCCCGGGCTCGATGGGCGCAAGATGTCCAAGAGTTACGACAACACCATCCCGCTGTTTGGCAGTGCCAAGGAGCTGAAGGCAGCGATCGCACGCATCGTCACCGACTCGCGCCTGCCGGGCGAACCGAAGGATCCGGACAACTCCCACCTGTTCACGCTTTACCAGGCCTTTGCCACCGCGCAGCAGCAGGCTGACTTCCGCCAGGAGCTGCTCGATGGCCTGGCCTGGGGCGATGCCAAGCAACGTCTGTTCGAGCTGCTCGACAACGAACTGGGCCAGGCGCGCGAGCTGTATCACCAGCTCATCGCCAAGCCGGCCGAGCTGGAAGACATTCTGCAGGCGGGAGCGGCCAAGGCACGCCGGATTGCCACACCATTCCTCGGCGAGTTGCGCGAGGCGGTGGGGCTGCGCAACTTCAGCAGCGAAGTGAAAAGCGCGGCGCCGACCAAGAAGAAGTCCAGCAAGACCGCTCGTTTTGCCAGCTTCCGCGAGGCCGATGGCGCCTTCCGTTTCCGCTTCTTCGCCGCCGACGGCGAGGAACTGCTGCTGTCCCGCCCGCTGAGCAATCCGAAGGCCATCGGCAGCCTGACCCAGCGCCTGATCGCCGGCGGGCCCGACGCCCTGGAACTTCGCGAGGACGAAGGCGATCAATTCACCCTGTGGCTGGACGACGAATGCATCGCCGACAGCCCGCACTACGAGAGCGCCGAAGCGCTCGACGCCGCCATGTTGCGGGTGCGCGAGGCGCTGGCCACGCTTGTCGAGTAACGCTGCTGGCAGGCCGGGCGCAGCCGATGGGTGCGCTCGGCGACGCGGTGATTTCCAAGTACGGCTGTCCCAGGAGGGCTGACGCTTGAACGACCTGAGTAAATTGCCAACCACCGAGGGCGCCGCTAAAGTGTCGGCCCCGTTTCACTACCCAGACTCCGCCATGACTCCTCTTGAGCGCTATCAGGCCGACCTGAAACGTCCTGACTTCTTCCACGATGCCGCCCAGGAAAACGCGGTGCGTCACCTGCAGCGTCTGTACGACGACCTGGTCGCCGACGATCGCAACAAGAGCGGCCTGCTCGGCAAGCTGTTCGGCAAGAAGCAGCAGGGCCCCATCAAGGGCATCTACTTCTGGGGCGGCGTCGGCCGCGGCAAGACCTACCTGGTGGATACCTTCTTCGACGCGCTGCCCTTCGAGCAGAAGATGCGCACGCACTTCCACCGCTTCATGAAACGCGTGCACGAGGAAATGAAGACCCTCAAGGGCGAGAAGAACCCGCTGACCATCATCGGCAAGCGCTTCGCCGACGAGGCCCGGGTGATCTGCTTCGACGAGTTCTTCGTCTCCGATATCACCGACGCGATGATCCTCGCCACGCTGCTCGACGAGCTGTTCAAGAACGGCGTGAGCCTGGTGGCGACGTCCAACATCGTGCCGGACGGCCTGTACAAGGACGGTCTGCAGCGCGCGCGCTTCCTGCCGGCGATCGACCTGCTGAAGAAGCACACCGAGATCGTCAACGTCGACAGCGGCATCGACTACCGCCTGCGTGCGCTGGAGCAGGCCGAGCTGTTCCACTTCCCCCTCGATGCCGAGGCCGAACAGAGCCTGGAACGCAGCTTCAAGAGCCTGCTGCCGGAGAACTGCCGGGTCGTGAACAACGACGCACTGATGATCGAAAACCGTGAAATCCGCGCGGTGAAGACCGGCAACGACGTGGCCTGGTTCGAGTTCCGCGAGCTCTGCGACGGACCGCGCAGCCAGAACGACTACATCGAGCTGGGCAAGATCTTCGGCGCCATCCTGCTGGCCAACGTCGAGCAGATGAACGTCGCCAAGGATGACATGGCGCGTCGCTTCATCAACCTGGTGGACGAGTTCTACGACCGCAACGTCAAGCTCATCATTTCCGCCGAAGTGGAACTGAAGGATCTCTACACCGGCGGCCGCCTGGAGTTCGAATTCCAGCGCACCCTGAGCCGGCTGCTGGAGATGCAGTCCCACGAGTATCTGGCGCGTCCGCACAAGCCCTGACCGTGAACCGGTCGCGAAGACCCGTTCTTCGCGGCCGGTGGCGCCCGCACGATTACTGCGCTGTTGTCGGAGCGGTCTCCCTGCCAGGCCGCGCGCTGCAGTCGGCTGCCCGCTTCAGCACGCCATGGCTGTTTCCCTGTTTGCCCTAGGATGCCGGCCGGTACTTCTGCCGATAGTGGTTCGGCGATAGCTCCGTGTGCTGGCGGAACAGCCGGGCGAAGAAGCTGGCATCGTCGTAGCCCACTTCATAGCTGATCGTCTTGATGCTCTTGCCGGTTGTGGCGAGCAGGCTCTTGGCCGTCTCGATGCGCAGGCGTTGCAGGTAATGCAGCGGCTTGTCGCCGGTGGCGGCCTGAAAGCGCCGCATGAAGTTGCGAATGCTCATGCCGTGCTGGCGGGCCACGTCTTCGAAGCGAAATTTCTCCGCGTAGTTGGTCTCCAGCCATTCCTGGATCTGCAGGATGCGGGTATCCAGATGCAGTTTCTGCCCGCCGAAGCCCAGCCGGCCGGGGCTGTAGCTACGCTGCAACTCGAACAGCACATCACGCGCCATGCCCTGCGCCACCTGCGCACCGCAGAAGCGTTCCACCAGATACATGTAGAGGTCGCAGGCCGATGTCGTGCCACCGGCGCAGTACAGGTTGTCGCTGTCGGTCAGATGCTTGTCGGCGCTGAACTGTACGTCCGGAAACCGCTCGACGAACTCGTTTGCGAAGCGCCAATGGGTGGTCGCTTCCCGGCCATCCAGCAGTCCCGCCTGAGCCATCCAGAACGCCCCTGTGGCTTCACCGCAGATAACTGCGCCGGCGGCGTGCCGTTCGCGTAACCAGGGCGCAACTTCGGGGTACCGTGCGCAGAGCGCGTCGAAGTCGCCCCAGAACGCCGGCAGAATGACCATGTCGGCAGCGTCCAGCGCGGCATCCACCGCGATGGAGGTTCCGCTGAACGTGCTCACCGCCTGGCCGCCGGGGCTGACCAGGCGAGTTTCGAACGCCGGCGTCAGATCCATCCCGAGCTGTCGGCCGTAGCGCAGGCTGGCCATGTGAAAGAAGTCCTTGGCCTGCATGAGCGTCGAGGCGAAAACCCCTTCGGTGGCCAGTATGCTGATGTGCTGTATCGAGGCGAGGTTGGGCATGAGCGTTCTAATTATTGTTGCGGCTGAACAAGGCGAAACTGCCGTCTTGCGGCTGGAGCGTCCTAGTTTTGTGCCGTGTTGTCCAGCCCTCGAAGAGTCGAGACGGCTGAACCCCGGGTTCGACAGCACGTCGAAACGCAGAAACCGATGGAGCCATGCATGAACGAATCCAGCCACTTTCCAGCGAATCCTTTTGGCGATTGGGACGGCAGCCCGGCCGCGGCGCGAGCGCTGCAACTGACGCTGGCCGCGCAGGTGCGGCTGCAGGACGATTTCCCAGCGCTGCGCCTGATCGCCGGGGTGGATGTCGGCTTCGAGGACGGCGGCAGCATCACCCGGGCGGCGGCGGTGCTGCTGGATGCCGAGACACTGGAGCTGGTCGGCAGCAGCCTGGCGCGAATCCCGACCAACATGCCCTATGTGCCCGGCCTGCTGTCGTTCCGCGAGTTGCCGGCGGTGCTGCAGGCGTTGGCTGAGCTGCCGGCGGTTCCCGACCTGATCTTCTCCGACGGGCACGGTATCGCCCATCCGCGGCGCCTGGGCATCGCTGCTCACCTGGGCGTGGTAACCGGGCTGCCGACCATCGGTGTAGCGAAGAAGCTGCTCACCGGTGAACACCACGAACTCGACCTGCAGCGCGGCGCCCGGGTAGCGCTGCGCGACAAGAAGACCGGCGAGGTGATTGGCTGTGTGCTGCGCAGCAAGGACAAGGTGCGCCCATTGATCGTCTCGCCGGGCAACCGGATCAGCATCGCCACGGCACCGGAGCTGGTCATGCGCTACGTGACCCGCTACCGCCTGCCGGAACCGACACGGCTGGCCGACCGCCTTGCCTCCCGTCGCGAAGAGAAAGCCGCGGCACGGCGCCTGGGCGGTACGGCCGGGTAACGAATGGTTTGTAACGGCGAATGCCGGTGACAGCGGCAGCGCTTGCAGCGCCTGTCTCGCAAGCGCTAGCCTGCGGACCTGCCGTCAGCATGGACCTTCACGATGCATCTGGATACCGCCACCGGCTGGTGCCATGGCGTCCACCATTGCCCGTCACCCAACTTCAACCAGCGGCCAGCCGGCGAGATTTCGCTGCTGGTGATCCACAACATCAGCCTGCCGCCAGGCCAGTTCGGTACCGGCAGGGTCCAAAAGTTCTTCCAGAACTGCCTACAGCGCGACGAACACCCCTTCTTCGAGGAAATCGCCGAACTGCAGGTCTCGGCACATTTTCTCATCGAGCGTGATGGCTCGATTACCCAGTTCGTCTCCTGTCTGGACCGGGCCTGGCATGCCGGGGTGGCCTGCTTCGACGGTCGCGAGGGCTGCAACGATTTCTCCATCGGCATCGAGCTGGAGGGGACCGACGACCAGCCGTTCAGCGAGGCGCAATACCAGGCGCTGATCGGATTGTGCCGGGCACTGCAAAGCGCGTTTCCAGCGATTACCCCCGAGCGGGTTTGCGGCCACAGCGACATCGCGCCGGGGCGCAAGACCGATCCCGGACCGGCCTTCGACTGGCAGCGCTTGCGTGCCGCCTCAATTACCTGCTGACGAAAGGAAACGGCGATGAGCTTTCTGGTGATTCTGCTCGTGCTGCTGGTGGAGAAATTCTCCGATTGGCGACCACGGCTGCAGTACGACCGCCCCTGGCTGGCGCGCCTGCGCCAGGCCGAGGCCAGCCCGCGCTTGCGCGGCGCTCCCTGGCTGGCGCTGGCCTTGCTGGTATTGATTCCCGTGCTGCTGCTTGGCCTGCTGTTGGTCGCACTGGAACCATTGGCCTACGGCTGGTTGAGCCTGCCACTGCACTTGCTGGTGCTGCTCTACAGCCTCGGCCGCGGCCATGCCAAGGCTGAACTCGGCGCGTTCCGCGATGCCTGGCGTCGTGGTGATGAGGAGGCCGCTGCGCTGGCGGCGGAGCGTGACGCCGGCCTGCAAGCGCAGGACCCGCCGAGCCTGTTATCGGCAGTACAAACCTGGCTGCTGTGGCGCAGCTACGAGGGTTTCTTTGCGGTGATCTTCTGGTACCTGCTGCTCGGGCCGATGGCGGCACTGGCCTATCGGCTGCTGGCGCTGTGCGCCGAGCACGCCGAACTCGAAGGGCTGCGCGAGCGGGCCGAGCAGCTGCGGCATGCCTTCGACTGGTTGCCGGTACGCGTATTGCTCGGCAGTTTCGCCCTGGTCGGCAACTTCGTTGCGGTCAACCGGGCGCTGCTGCATGAGCTGTTGAGCTGGGATGTGTCGGCCCGGCGCCTGCTGGCCGATGCCGGTCCGCTGGCCGCCGATCTGCCGCCTGCGACCGAGGGTGAGGCGGGCATCGCGCGGCTCGACGGGATCGCGGCGTTGCTGGTGCGCACACGCGTGTTCTGGTACGCGGTGATCGCGGTCTGGACGATCCTTGTCTGAGCCTTATCCGCCAGCGGCGGCGCTGATGGACCTCCATAACGCCGCTGTATGAGGTTTGCCTGTCGAATCGCTGGAACCCTTGAGCCAGACGCCTCGCCGGGTGCCTATCCAATACAGAACTGCTGGCCATGATTTGGCCATTACCTTAAGTTACAAAAGCCCCTACCGATATCCCGTATAACCCGGGCAGATGCCACTCTCTGACGAGCCCTGCTGCGCGTTGCAATTGCGTGCAAGCCAATACCAATAAAATTGGGAGACGTCGTGTGAATAGCCTGTTGTATCCCGCCATCGCGTTCATGAACCGCCTGAGCTTCGGCATGAAGTTCAGCCTGGTCAGCGTCTTGTTCTTCGTTCCCATGCTGCTGAGCAACTACTACCTGGTGCGCGATTCGTACCGAGCGTATGTCGGTACCCGCAACGAGTTGCAGAGTCTCGAGCTGCTCGGCTCGACACTGCAGGTGCGGCGCAGCATGGAGGATTGGAAAGACCTCGTGCACATCGAGTCGATCATCGGCCAGACCGGCAATGTCGAGGCGTTGCAGACGCGTCTGAACCGTGTCGAAAGCGAGCTGACGGCGCAGCTGCAGGCGCTGGCCCCTGTTGGCGATGCGCCCGAGCAAGTGGCCGAATTCAATGCCCGGCGCGACGAACTGGTGGCTGGTCTGCGGGCTGCCCAGGCCGAGCAATCGCTGCAGTCCAAGGCGGCCATGGCCGAGACGCTGCTGGGTCAGTCGCAGGTGATGATCAAGCTCGTCGCCGGTCAGTCCGGCCTCAGCCAGGATCTCGAGCGTGAGGTGCGTCAGCTGGCCGAGCTGCTGACCACGGTAACCCCGGCCATCAGCGCATCGCTCGGCGAAGGACGTGCGGTGGGCTCCTACACCTTCGGCCAGGGCTACCTGAACTCCGATGCCAGCAATACGCTGGACAACCTCGTGCTGGAACTGGAAAAGCAGCAGGCGCAGTACGCCGCACAGTTGCAGGACGCTCTCGGCGCGAGCCAGGCCGCGCGAGCCCGGCTCGACGCTTTCGCTACGGCCAGCCGCGAGTCCCTGCAGGCGAGCAGCGACATCCTGCAGGACGAGGTGATCATGGCCGACGCGCTGGACCAGCCATGGGAACAGTTCTACGAGCGCATCAGCGCCGAGATGGCCAAGACCTACGAGCTGAACGACGCCATCCTGACATTTCTCGATGTGGAACTCGCCGAACGGTTGGAACAGAAGCGCCTGCTGATGACGCTGCTGCTCTCGGCCCTGGCGGTGGTGTTGTGTCTGGTGGCCTACCTGTATGCCGGCTTCTACGCTTCGACGCGCGCCTCGTTGCACAGTCTCGGCAGGATCATGGACAAGGTCGCCGCCGGCGACATGACCGCGCGCTATCAGGTACAGAGCCGCGATGAGCTCGGCGAGCTGGGCCAGGTGTTCAACACTACAGTGGCGCAGATCCGTGAACTGATCGAGCGCGTCGGCCATACCGTTGCCGAGGTGGAGCGCCAGGCCGGGCGGGTGGAGAGCGTATCCGGCGAGAGCAACCAGACGGTATCCGAACAGCGTGGCCAGATCGAACAGGTGGCCACCGCGATGAACGAGATGTCGGCCACCGCCCAGGCGGTCGCCACCAGCGCCGAGGCCGCAGTCGGCAGCGCGCAGAGCGTTAACGAGGAAACCGTCAGCGGCCGTTCCCTGGTGGTCGCGCAGGTCGGCGGCATCCAGCGGTTGGCCAGTGAGATCGAACAATCGGTAGAGGTGATCAACCAGCTGGCTGGCGACAGCAAGGCGATCAGCCAGGTCCTTGACGTGATCAAGGCGATCGCCGAACAGACCAACCTGCTGGCCCTCAATGCCGCGATCGAAGCGGCGCGGGCCGGCGAGCAGGGCCGCGGGTTCGCCGTGGTCGCCGACGAGGTGCGTGGCCTGGCGCAACGCACGCAGAAGTCCACCGCAGAAATCGAGCAGATGATCTCGCGCCTGCAGAACGGCGTCGGTGCGGCGGTGAAGACCATGCATGCCAGTCATGCCCTGGCCGAGGAAACGGTCGGGCAGTCGGCACAGGTGGAGCAGGCGCTGGAGAATATCCTTGGCGCGGTGGGGCTGATCGTCGATCAGAACCAGCAGATCGCCGCGGCTGCCGAGCAGCAGACGGCGGTGGCGCATGACATCGATCGCAACATCGTCGCCATCAACGAGGCCGGGCAGCGAACCGCCGAAGGCGCCGGGCATACCGAGCAGGCGAGCCGCGAACTGAGCCAGCTGGTCGGCCAGCTGCAGCAGCTGATCGCCGCCTTCCGCGTCTGACGGGGCGGTTCAGCGCCAGCCGAACAGCTCGCAGCTGTTGCGATAGCTGGCCGCGGCCAGCGCTTCGGGGGCGATGCCCTTGAGGTCGGCCAGGCGTTGGCAGATTTCCGGCAGCAATTCCGGGCTGTTGCGCTCGCCGGCATGCCCGGCCGGCGGGATGTCCGGCGCATCGGTTTCCAGTACGATAGCCTCCAGCGGCAGCTGTCGCAGGACCCGATGCATCCGCTGTGCCTGTGGCCAGGTGCCGGCGCCGCCGAGGCCGAGTCTGAAGCCCAGCCGCAGATACTCCTGTGCCTCTTCCCAGCTGCCGCTGAACGCGTGCACGACGCCGGCACGTTCGAGCCTGTAGCGCTTGAGCGTGGCGATCATCGGCGCATGGGCACGACGCACGTGCAGCAACACCGGCAACGAGAACTCCGCGGCCAGCGCCAGCTGCGCTTCGAGCAGCTGCTGTTGGCGCTCGACGTCCGGATTGTCGATGTAGTAATCCAGGCCGATCTCACCGATGGCGCAGAGCTTCGGCTCGCCGCGCAAGCGCTCCAGCCAGTCGCGCAGCTGTTCGACATGGGCGTCCTGATGTTCGTCGAGGAACACCGGGTGCAGGCCCAGCGCCGCATATATCGATGGCTCCTCACCGGCCAGCTGCCAAACCCGTTGCCAGTTGGCGGCATGTACGCCGAGTACCACGATGCGCTCGACGCCGCCGGCCTGGCTGCGGGCGATCACCGCGGCGCGGTCCTCATCGAACGGATCGAAATCGAGATGGGTGTGGGTGTCGATCAGCTGCACGAGCAGACTCCGTACGGTCGGCGGTGAACGGGCGGCAATGCTACAGCCTCGTCAGCGGTTTTCCTCTTCGATCTGAACATCGCTGACGCCCAGTTCGCTCAGTCGGCTGGCTTCGCTGGGGTGCACCGGGTTCTCCCAGGGCGCATCGACCGCGGCGCGCGGCTCGCGGACATGGTGCAGGAGAATCTCCAGTTCGGCCTGTTCCAGGCTGGGCAGTTCGAACGAGCTCATCAGCAGCGAAGCGGGCTCGCCGTTGATGCGGTAGTGGATGCGGTAACGCTTCAGTTCGGTCATGGCAGGCTTCCTGCGGTCGGTACTGCAGTATCCGACCGCCGAAATCCGCTCAGGCTCCCGATTCGCCTTGCCCTTCGCGCTCGAGCAATGCCGCCTTGCGCGCCAGCCCCCAGCGGTAGCCGGTCAGCGCGTTCTGGCTACCAACCACGCGGTGACAGGGCACCAGCAGGCCGACCGGGTTGCTGGCGCAGGCGCGCGCCACCGCTCGGGCGTGGCTGCCGAGGCTTGCAGCCAGCTCGCCGTAGCGGCGTGTCTGGCCTGCTGGAATCTGCTGCAACGCCTGCCAGACGCGCTGCTGGAAGGCCGTGCCGCGCAGGTCGAGGGGCAGCTGGGCGGCGCGCTGCGGTTCCTCCAGCTGGCCGATGATCGCCTGCAACCAATTGCCCAGCCCGGCCTGATCGCGCTGCAGCGTGGCGGCGGCGAAGCGTGAGCGCAGCTCCTGTTCCAGCGCGGCCTCGTCATCGCCGAACAACAGCGCGCAGAGACCCTTGTCGCTGGCGGCGATCAGCAGCAGGCCGAGCGGGCAGGAGGCCATAGCGTAACGCAGGGTTTCGCCAGCGCCCTTTCGACGCCGCTGCGCCGGGCTCAGCGCCTGCGCCTCGGCATAGGGCCCACGGGTGCCGGAGTAGCCGACGGCAAGGGCGGCATCGAGTACCGAATCGGCTTTCGGCAGCTGGGCGTCGAGGCGTTCACGCCGGCGCGCGGCGGCCCAGGCATGCGGCGTCAGGCCGGTGCGCGCCTTGAACGCGCGTGACAGGTGCGCCGGTGACAGACCGATGCGTGCGGCCAGCTGCGGCAGCGTCAGCGGCGTTACGGCGTCATCGAGCAGGCGGCAGGCGGCGACGACCAGCGCGTCCAGCTGCTGGCTCGGACTCGGCCCCAGCGGCGAACAGCGTCGACACGGGCGAAAGCCGGCGACTCGCGCTGCTTCGCCATCGGCGTAGAACGCCACCCGTTCACGCGCCGGGCGCCGTGCCGGGCAGCTGGGGCGGCAGAAAATACCGGTCGAGCGCACGGCGAAAACGAAACGCCCATCGAAGGCGGCGTCGCGCTCGCACAGCGCCTGCCAGTAACGGTCTTCATCGAGCATGGCGGTGCTCCAAGAGATGATGGTCCGATTGTCGGCTTTGCGCGTGCTGTGCGCCAAGCCAAAGCGTGCTTTCAAACTCGATGGGAGGCATGGAAGCCGCTATGCGATTGCCGTAACCTGCAGCCCCGCCCCGCACTGAAGGACCTGCAAGCCGCTGATGAAAACGCCTAAACGACTCGAACCGCTGATCGAGGATGGCCTGATCGACGAGGTGCTGCGGCCGCTGATGAGCGGCAAGGAAGCAGCGGTGTATGTGGTGCGCTGTGGCGACGAGCTGCGCTGCGCCAAGGTCTACAAGGAAGCCAACAAGCGCAGCTTCAGGCAGGCCGTGAAATACCAGGAGGGGCGCAAGGTGCGCAGCAGTCGCGATGCGCGCGCCATGGCCAAGGGCTCCAAGCACGGGCGCAAGGAGAAGGAAGAGAACTGGCAGAACGCTGAGGTCGCGGCCCTGTTCCGCCTGGCCGACGCCGGCGTGCGGGTGCCCAAGCCCTACGATTTCCTCGACGGCGTGCTGCTGATGGAGATGATCGCCGGCGAGGATGGCGATGCCGCGCCGCGACTGAACGACGTCGACCTGCATCCGGACGATGCCCGCGAGTTCCATGCGTTCATGATCCATGAAGTGGTGAAGATGCTCTGCGCCGGGCTGGTGCATGGCGACCTGTCCGAGTTCAACGTGCTGCTCGACGAGCATGGCCCGGTGATCATCGATCTGCCGCAGGCGGTGGATGCAGCGGGCAACAACCATGCCTTCGAAATGCTCGAGCGGGACGTCGGCAACATGGCCGCCTATTTCGGCCGCTTCGCGCCGGAACTCAAGTTCACCCGTTACGCCAAGGAAATGTGGGCGCTATATGAGCAGGGCAAACTGACGCCCGAGACGGAGCTGACCGGGGAGTTCGCCGAGCCGGAGGATGCCGCGGATATCGATGCGGTGATGCGCGAGATCAAGGCGACGTTGGCCGAGCAGGCGCGGCGGGAGGCCATGCGGGGCGCGGACGATGCGCCGCAGGATGAACCGCCGGTGCCGCCGTGGATGAAGGGCTGATTGGCAGTCTCCGGCGAGGGCCGGAGACTGTGGGCTCTGTTTTACTCACCGCGTCGTTTGAGGCTCGCCCGTACCCAAAAAGGTATTCAGTGCGTCGCTGTCTCTGAAGACGAGTCCGCAGCATGTGCGGACTCAGCATGCCAGCCGCCTCCCAGCGCCACATACAACGCCACCTGCGCCGTCGCCAGCGCGGTCCGCCCTTCCAGTGCGCGCTGGCGGGCCTGTAGCGCACCGCGCTGGGCGTCCAGCACCTCGCTCAGGTTCGCCTCACCCAGCTCGTAGCTGCGCTGCGCCAGCCGATGCGCCCGTTCACGGTGCTCGCGGGTACGGCTGAGGGATGCGTGCCTGCGCTGCTGACCGGCCATCCTCGTCAGGCCCCGTTCGACTTCCTCCAGCGCGCGGGCCAGCGCCTGCTCGAAGGCGATGTAAGCCGTCTCGCCCTCGGCATCGGCCAGGTCGATGGCGGCGCCGCGGCGTGGATAGTCCAACAGCGGCAGGCCGAAGGTCGCGCCGACCCGGGCGAAGTTGGAGGCGCCGGATATCGCGTCTCCCAGAGCGAAGCCGGAGCGGCCCACCGCGGCCTGCACCGCCAGCTTGGGGAACAGGTCACGGCGCGCGGCCAGTGATTGCAGCTCGGCAGCGTCCAGCCGTGCGGCTTCGGCGATCAGGTCCGGGCGGCGGCGCAGCAGGTCGATGGGCTGGCCGGGAGCGATGCGCTGCTCCGCCAGCGGGACCGGCGCGCTGGCGGCGAGCCGCGTGGCGGTGCTGCCCGGCGGCTCGGCGAGCAGGGTATCCAGCGCCAGCTGCGCTTCGGCCAGGTGGATGTCCAGCTCGTCCAGATCGGCTTCCAGCGATGCGCGTTCGGCGGATGTGGCCTCCACGTCCAGCCGGGTCACTTCGCCGGCGTAGAACAGCAGCCCGGCGATACGCTCCAGCTCGCGCGCCACTTCGATGCCTTCGACCAGCAACGCGCGCTGGCCCTGCAACGCGCGCAGCTGCAGATAGCCCTGGGCGGTATTCGAGGCCACGGCCAAGCGCGCGGCGATCGTCTGTGCCTCGGCCGAGCGCAGCTGCTGGGCCGCACTGTCACGCCGCGCGCGGGTGGCGCCGAACAGGTCGAGTTCCCAGGTCGCCTGCAGCGCTAGCTCCCAGGTATCGAAGCTGATCACGTCGTCGTCGGGGATGAAATCGGCCAGCGGGCTGCCGGGTTCGGCGTCCTGGTCGTTCTCGATCCACTGGCGGCTGGCCGAGCCCGGCAGGTCGAAGCTCGGCAGCAGGCCGGCGCGCGACTGGCGCAGCTGCGCGCGGGCGCTGTCGACCCGCGCCATGGCCAGGCGAACATCGTGGTTCTGCTGCATGGCGCGGTGGACCAGCGCGGTGAGCTGCGGGTCGTCGAACTGGCGCCACCAGGCAGCCAATGTCTCGGCATCCGCCGCGTGGCTGCCGGCGGCACTGAACCAGGCCTCCGGCAGCTGAGGTTCGGCGTGCTGCGGTGCGCTGGAGCAGGCGCCCAGGGCCAGAACGAGCAGCAGTGGGACGGCCAGAGGCTTGGCGCTCATGCGGTTTCCTCCTGGCGCACTTTCATCAACAGCAGATACAGACAGGGCACGGCGAGCAGGGTCAGCAGGGTGGCGAAGCCCAGGCCGCCCATGATGGTCACTGCCATGTTGGCGAAGAACGGGTCGAACAGCAGCGGCACCATGCCCAGCACGGTGGTGCCGGCGGCCATCATCACCGGGCGCAGGCGCGACGCCGAGGCTTCGATGATGGCGGTCAGGCGTGGCACCTCGTCGTCGATCTGCCGGTCGATCTCGTCCACCAGCACCACGGCATTCTTGATCAGCATGCCGGTGAGACTGAGCAGGCCGAGCAGTGCCATGAAGCCGAACGCCTGGCCAGTGAGCAGTAGGCCGAAACTCACCCCGCAGATGGCCATGGGCACCACCGCCCAGATCATCAGCGGTTGGCGCACCCGGGCGAACAGCAGCACGGTGACCAGCACCATTGCCAGGTAGGGCACCGCCAGCGTGCTGGCCAGCGCCTGCTGGGCCTCGGAAGACTGTTCGTAGTCGCCGCCCCATTTCAGGCTGTAGTTGACCGGCAGTTCGATGCCCTCGATCAGCGGGCGTATGCGCTCGTGCGCTGCGTTGGTGTTCTCGCCGTCGCGTGGTTCGGCGCGGATGGAGATGGTGCGCTCGCGGTCGTAGCGCACGATGATGCTGTCCTCGCTGACCGGCTCGATGCCATCGGCGACCTGCGCCAGTGGCACGTAGCCGGTGCCGGCGGGGCTCCAGATCAGCCGTTGCAGCAGCTCGCCGCTATCGATGCGGTCCTCCGGCGCGGCGCGCAGCAATACCGGGATCAGCTCGTCGCGCTCGCGCAGCAGGCTGACCCGCTGGCCCTCGCTGCCGGCGGCCAGGGCACGCGCCACGGCCTGGCGGGTCAGGCCGGCATCGGCGAGGCGATCCAGTGCCAGTTGCGGGCGCAGCACCAGCACCTGCTGGCGCCAGTCATCGCGCACGTTGAACACCTTGCCTTCGGCCTGCAGCCGCTTGCGTCCCTCGGCGGAAATGGCCCGCAGCACCTCGATGTCCGGGCCGCTGATGCGCGCTTCCAGCTTGGCTTCGGCATTGGGGCCAAACATGAACTGCGCGGCCGAGACGTCGGCCGAGGGATAGCGTTGCGGTAGCTGCTGGTTGATCTGCCGCACCAGCCCGGCGATCAGCTCGGCATCTTCGGTGCGCACGAGAAAGTGCATCAGCGCCGAATTCGGCTGCTCCGGCATATAGGTCAGCATGAAGCGCGAGGCGCCGGCGCCGATGAAGCTGGACACCTCGCTGACGCCCTCCAGCTCCGCCAGATACGCCTCCACGTCAGAGGCGGTCTTTGCGGTGTCGCGAATGTGCGTGCCCTGCGGCAGGAACAGGTTGACGTAGAACAGCGGCGTGCTCGAAGGCGGGAAGAAACTCTGCGGCAGGCGAGTGAAGATCACCGCGCTGACCACCGTCAGCACGACCAGCACGCCGATGGTCAGCCAGGGCCGATGCAGCACGCCGCCGGCCAGTCGCCGGTAGCGGTTGTACCAGGGGCCGTCGTACGCCGCGTCGGGGTCTTCGTCGGTCTTGGCATTGCGCAGCAGGTAATGACCGAACAGCGGCACCAGCAGCAGCGCCAGCAGCCAGCTGAGCAGCAGCGACACGGCGATGACGAAAAACAGCGAGAAGAGGAATTCGCCGGTGGTGTCCTGGGACAGACCGATGCCGGCGAAGGCGAGGATGCCGATGATGGTGGCGCCGAGCAGCGGCCACTGCGTCTGTTGCAGCGTTTCCTGCGAGGCTTCGAGGATGCTCTTGCCCTGGCGCTGGCGTACCAGCATGCCGTCGCAGACCACCACCGCATTGTCGACCAGCATGCCCATGGCGATGATCAGCGCGCCGAGGGAAATCCGCTCCAGCTCAATGCCCGCCAGCCACATCACCAGCAGCGTGCCGAGCACGGTGAGAAACAGCACCGCGCCGATGATGACGCCGGCGCGCAGTCCCATGGCGATGCACAGCACGCCGACCACGATGGCCACCGAGAGGAACACGTTGAGCGCGAAGCTGTTGACCGACTCATCGACGATCCGGTGCTGCTCGTACAGCGGATGCAGTTCGGCGCCCAGTGGCATGCGGTGTTCGATGGCCTGCAACGCCGCCTCGACGCTGTGGCCGACCTCGACGATGTTCGCGCCCGAGACACCGCTGACACCCAGAGTCAGCGCCGCCTGGCCGTTGTGGCGGATGATCTGCCGCGGCCGCTCGGCGTAGTCGCGCGACAGCTTGGCGATGGCGCCCAGCTCGACCCGCTGCGGGCCCTGGCCGACCGGCAATGCGCGCAGCTCGTCGAGCGAATCGAAGGCGCCGCTCGGGCGCAGGCGCACGAAAAACTCGCCGGCATGCACGCCGCCGGCATCCACTGCGGCATCGGTGTCGGCCAGCGCCGCCGCGATCTCCTCGGGGGCGATGCCCATCGCGGCCAGCTGCGCCTGGTCGACTTCCACGAGGATGCGTTCTTCCTGCACGCCGGCGATCTCGACCTTGCCGACGCCGTCGGCGGCCACCAGCGCGCGGCGCAGATCCTTGGCCGTCTCGTGCAGCTCCTTGAGCGTCAGGCCGTCGCCGGTCAGCGCGTAGAAGATGCCGTAGACGTCGCCGAAATCATCGTTGACCTGCGGCGGTTCGATCCCCGGCGGCAGGTCGCCCTGGGCATCGTTGATCTTGTTGCGCAGCTCGTCCCAGATCTGCGGCAGCGCATCGCCGTCGTAGCGGTCCTGCATCTCCACGCGAATCTCGGCGATGCCCGGCATCGAGCGCGAGCGGATCTCCTTGATCTGCGACATCTGCTGGATCGCGCTCTCCAGCGGTTCGGTCACCTGTTGCTCGACCTCCAGCGCTGTGGCGCCGGGGTACTGCACGTTGACGATGGCCTGCTTGATGGTGAATTCCGGGTCTTCCAGGCGGCCGATCTCGAAGAAGGCGAGGGTGCCGCCGAGCAGGCAGATCAGTACCAGAATCCAGATGTTGACCGGCCGGGTGATGGCGTAGCGGGCGAAATCCATCGGCTCAGTTCCGCTCCTGCGCTTCGATCGGCTGGTCCTCGTGCAGCTTGCTGCCGCCAGCGACGATGATCGGCATCTGCGCCTGCAGGCCGTCACCGCGAATCAGTGCCTGATCGCCATCGACCCGCTCGAGCTGCACCGGCTGCCGCCGCGCGCGGCCATCGTCCGCCTGCCAGATGAAGTGCTGGCCGTCGCTGCCGGTCTGCAGCGCCGACAGCGGCAGGCGGAAGGCGTCGCGGGTCCTCTGCGGCTGCGGCGGACGTTCGATGCTGACGCGCATGGCCATGCCCGGCAGCAGGTTGTACTCCTCCGGCGGCTCGCCCTGCAGCACCAGGCGGTAGGTCCGCGCGCCTTCACGCGGTTGCGTGCTGTGTTCCTTGTAGCGCAGCGGCAGGCGTACATCGGCGATCACCAGCTCGCCTTCGGCCTGCAGACCGGGGCCGAGCGGAATGCTCAAGGCGGCGGTTTCCGGCAGGTCGACGCTGACCTCGATGTGACCGTTGTCCTGCATCTCGAAGACCGGCGTGCCCACCGCGACCACCATGTCCGGCTCGGCCAGACGGCGCGCCACCACGCCGTCGAACGGTGCATTCAGCGTGCTTTGATCGAGATCGCGCTGGGCGCTGTCGCGTGCCACCCGTGCCGCCACCGTGTTGGCTTGCAGCGCTTCGATGGCGGCCGGCGCGAGGATGCCTTCGGCGAGCAGGGTGCGTTTGCGCGCCAGATCCGCTTCCAGTTGACGCAGGCGCGCCTCGGCTTCGCGCAGCTGCAGGCGGTAGTCGGTGCGATCCAGCTGCGCCAGCGGCTGTCCTCGGATCACGCGGGTACCTTCGTCGACGAGGATGCGCTCGATACGCCCGGCCACCTCGAATGACAGCTGCGTGGACGTCACGCTCTGCACCACGCCGGAGAAGCGCAGCGCCTCGGCTTGCGGCTCGGCTGCCTGCAGCGGCTCGACCAGCGCCACCCGTGGTGGCTGGGGTGCTGGCTCGGCTTCCGAGGAACAGCCGCCGAGCAGTGGCAGTGCGCAGGCGAAGATCGTCAACCAGGCCAGGGTCACTGGAAATGCTCGTGTTGACGTCATCGGGGCTCCTGGCTGCTCGCGTTGCGGGCGCGCTGACGCCCGTTGGGACTGACAGTAGAGCCCTGCGTCGGCGCAGGAGTTCGGCGGCAAATTGTTGCCAACGGGGTGACCGGGTGGTCGATTTTCGCCAATGCTCTGCCACACTGACGCATGAGCGGCTGCGTCTTTGCAGCGCTTGACCGTCGTGAACTCAGCGGGGATGCTTGCCCGCTGTTGAAGGCGCATCACTCATGGGGAATACGCAATGCAAGGCCAGGCACCGGTAATCGACTATCTGAAGGAGCTGTTGCGCGGCGAACTGGCGGCGCGCGATCAGTATTTCCTGCATTCGCGGATGTATGCCGACTGGGGCTTCAGCAAGCTCTACGAGCGCATCAACCACGAGATGGAGGAGGAGACGCAGCACGCCGATGCCCTGCTCAAGCGCATCCTCTTTCTCGAAGGCACCCCGGACATGACGCCGGAACCGATCAACCCGGGGCACAGCGTGCCGGACATGCTGCGCAACGACCTGGCGCTGGAGTACAAGGTGCGCGCCGCGCTGGCCCAGGGCATCGCGCTGGCCGAACAGCACGGTGACTACCCGACCCGTGACATGCTGGCGCTGCAGCTGCACGACACCGAGGAAGACCACGCCTACTGGCTCGAGCAGCAGCTCGGCCTGATCGACCGCATCGGTCTGCAGAACTACCTGCAATCCCAGGCCAGCTGAGCCTTCCACCCCGCGAGGCAGGGCCTGCCTCGCGGGGCGCTTCGGCGTTCCGTCAGAGCCGGAAGCGGCTCACCATCGACTGCAACTGACCACCCAGACGGGCCAGCTCGGTGCTCGACGCCGCGGTTTCCTCGCTGGCGGCGGCGGTGTGTTCCGACACATCGCGCACGTTCACCACGCTGCGGCTGATCTCCTCGGCCACCGCGCTCTGCTCCTCGGCGGCCGCGGCGATCTGCTGGTTCATCGCCTGGATGTTCGACACGGTGCGGGTGATGCTGCCCAGCGACGCACCGGCACGGCGCGCCAGCTCGACGCCACTGTCGGTCAGGTCGCGGCTGGTATGCATGATCGCGGCGACCTGCTGGGTGCCGTTCTGTAGCGCGGCGACCAGCCCTTCGATTTCCTCGGTGGACTTCTGCGTGCGCTGCGCCAGGCCGCGCACCTCGTCGGCGACCACGGCGAAGCCGCGACCGGCCTCGCCGGCGCGGGCAGCCTCGATGGCGGCGTTGAGTGCCAGCAGGTTGGTCTGCTCGGCCACGGCGCGGATCACGTTCATCACACTGCCGATCTTGTCGCTTTCTTCCTGTAGCGCCGTCATCGCCTCGCTGGAGCGCACCACGGCGCTGGCCATGCGTTCGATCTGCGTGACCACCTCGGTGACCACGCGATCGCCTTCGCGGGCTTCGCCATCCGCTTCGGTGGCGGCCAGCGCGGCCTGCTCGGCATTGCGCGCCACCTCCTGAACGGTGGCCGACATCTCGTGCATGGCGGTAGCGACCTGGTCGGTTTCTTCCTTCTGGCTGTTCACGCCGGCGCTGGTCTGCTGGGTGACCGCCGAAAGCTCCTCGGCGGCAGCGCTGATCTGGCTGACGCCATCGCGGATGCCGCCGATCAGTTCGCGCAGGGTCGCGCCCATCTGCTGGATGCCGCGCTGCAGCACGCCCAGCTCGTCGCGGCGCTGAATCTGTGCGGTGGCGCTGAGGTCGCCGGAGGCGATGCGCTCGACGTCGGCCAGGGTGGCACGCAGCGGCAGGATGATCTGCCGGGTGATCAGCCAGGCGGCCAGTATGCCCAGCACCAGCGCCAGCAAGGCGCTGACGATCAGGCGTGTACGCGCGGCGGCGCTTTCCACGGCGAGCAGGTCGAGCTGAAGCTGGTAGAGCGAGTCGCTGATGCGGACGATTTCCTTCTGCTGATCGGTCATCTCCTGGCGCGCCTTGGCGATTGCCAGGGTGGCCTTCTCCAGCGATTCGATGGCGTCGCGGTACTCGCCGAGCACGGCACGGATCTGCTGCAGCGTCGCCGCGTGGTCGGCATCGAGCGCGGCGGCATGGCGATCCAGCGTGGCCTGGGCAGCATCCAGTTGTGCGTAGACGGCCTTGGCCGCCTCGGCACCGGGAGTCGCCATGTAGACGCGCAGCAGGTATTGGGCGCGCTGCACGTCATCTTCGATGCGGGTGATAGCCTGGTATTGCGCGAAGCGCCCTTCGTCATACTCCGCCAGCTGCAGCACCTGGCGGGTTACCCCAGCGTTCAGCTCAGCCAGGCGCGCGGCGGCGCCGTCGATGGTGGTGCGCGCGGCGTTGGCCTGGGCGTAGCCCTTGCGCATGTCGTCCAGCGAGTTCTGGTACTGGGCGTTGTAGCCGGCCTGTTCCTTCAGCTGGGCGACGTCGTCCGGGTGCTCGAAGGTCTCCAGCAGCTTGGTCTGCTGGGAGAGGTAGATGCCCAGGTTGTTGTCCAGCCGCTTGGTGGACTCGTTGTCGCCACTGGCCAGCATGAATTGCAGGCGGGCGATGCGCAGGTCGGTGAGGGTCTTGTTCAGCTGGGATATTTCGGTCATCAGTCCGCTGCGCTGGATGACGCTGTCCAGGCTGCCCCAGCCGTTCCAGGCGAGGACGATGGTGAGTATCAGGACGGTGGCGAAGCCCAGCGTGAGCTTCCTGCTGACCCCGATGTTTGCAAACCAGTTGTTCATGGCACTCCAAGCGAAAGCGAAGTAGTCGGTCCGAGTCGACGCCGCAGGGCGAGGCTCGTATACCGCAGCGCTTTCGGCCGGATGCATACGAACTTGAATGTAAAGCGAGGAACGGTCGTAGCGCCGGATGAACGCTTCCCAACGCCGAACCAGACCTGTCCGATCGGTCAGGTCTTGTTGCGCGTGAGCGGTGACGGCGCCTGCTCAGGGCGGACGCAGCAGCCGCTCTCGATGCCCTGCAGAATCGGGCAGTCCGGGCGATCATCGCCCTGGCAGTGGTCGACCAGCTCCTGCAGCGTGTCGCGCAGGCCGACCAGTTCGGCGATCTTGCGGTTCAGCTCGTCGATATGCGCGCCGGCCAGGGCCTTCACGTCGGCACTGGCGCGCTGGCGGTCCTGCCACAGCGCCAACAGCTTGCCGACCTCTTCCAGCGAGAAGCCCAGGTCACGGGCGCGGCGGATGAACGCCAGCTGGTGCAGGTCGCGCTCGTTGTAATGTCGGTAGCCATTGGCGCCGCGCCCGGCGGGCGTGAGCAGGCCGATGGATTCGTAGTAGCGGATCATCTTCGCCGTGAGGCCGCTGTGCTTGGCGGCCTGACCGATGTTCATGGCGTGCTCCCGATCATTCTTCCGGTTTCCAAGAACGCAGCAGCAGGGCGTTGCTCAGCACGCTGACGCTCGACAGGGCCATCGCCGCACCGGCCACCACCGGGCTGAGAAAGCCGAAGGCGGCGAGCGGAATGCCCACCAGGTTGTAGATGAAGGCCCAGAACAGGTTCTGCTGGATCTTGCGGTAGGTGCGCCGGCTGATCTCCAGCGCGGCCGGCACCAGGCGCGGATCGCCGCGCATCAGGGTGATGCCGGCGGCGTGCATGGCCACGTCGGTGCCGCCGCCCATGGCGATGCCGACATCCGCCGCGGCCAGGGCCGGGGCATCGTTGATGCCGTCGCCGACCATCGCCACCACGGCGCCGCCCTTCTTCAGCTCGGCCACGGTGGCCGCTTTGTCCGCCGGCAGCACCTCGGCATGCACGTCATCGATGTGCAGCGCTTCGGCCACCACTCGCGCGCTGCCACGGTTGTCGCCGGTGATCAGGTGGCTGCGGATATGCCGCGCCGCAAGCCCGGCAATCGCCGCGGCGGCGCCGTCCTTGAGGCTGTCACCGAAAGCGAACAGACCGAGGATGCGCGGCTCGGGCGCTTGTTCCACCAGCCAGGAGAGGGTGCGGCCCTCGGCTTCCCAGCACTGGGCGGTGTCCAGCAGCTCGCCCGGCTGCAGGCCGTACTCTTCGAGCATGCGCCGGTTGCCCAGCGCCAGCTGCTGGCCATCCAGCGTGCCGGCGATGCCGCGGCCGCTCAGGGCCTGGCTCTTCTGCACATCCGGCACCGTGATGCCGTCGGCTTCGCAGCGCTCCAGCACGGCACGCGCCAGCGGGTGTTCACTGCCGCGCTGCAGGGCGCCGGCCAGGCGCAGGATCCGCGCTTCGTCGCCGTCCACGGCATGCAGGTGGATGATCTGCGGCTTGCCCGAGGTAAGCGTGCCGGTCTTGTCGAAGGCCACGGCATTCACAGCATGGGCGACTTCCAGCGCCTCGGCGTCCTTGATCAGGATGCCGTGGCGTGCCGCCACGCCAGTGCCGGCCATGATCGCCGCCGGCGTCGCCAGGCCGAGGGCGCAGGGGCAGGCGATGACCAGCACGGCCACGGCGTTGATCAGCGCGACCTCGACCGGCGCGCCAGTGAGCAGCCAGCCGATCAGGGTGAACACGGCGATCACCAGCACCGCCGGGACGAACACCTGGCTGACCTTGTCCACCAGCTTCTGGATCGGCGCCTTGGCCGCCTGGGCGTCTTCCACCAAGCGGATGATCCGCGCCAGCACGGTCTCGCCACCGAGCGCGGTGGTGCGCACCAGCAGCCGACCCTCGCCATTGATCGCGCCACCGGTGATGCGGTCGCCCGGCGCCTTGTTCACTGGCAGGCTCTCGCCGCTGATCAGCGCTTCGTCGGCCTGGCTTTCGCCCTCGACCACTTCGCCATCCACCGGGAAACGCTCACCGGGGCGGACCAGTACCAGATCGCCGAGGCGCAGCGCGGCGATGGCAACATCTTCCTCGCGGCCTTCGACTACCCGTGTCGCGCGGTCCGGACGCAAGGCTTCCAGCGCCCGGATCGCCGCGCTGGTCTGGCGCTTGGCGCGGCTCTCCAGGTACTTGCCCAGCAGTACCAGGGCGATGACCACCGCCGAGGCCTCGAAATACAGGTGCGGCATCTGCCCGGCCGGCGTCGCCCACCATTGATAAAGGCTCAGGCCGTAACCGGCGCTGGTGCCGATGGCGACCAGCAGGTCCATGTTGCCGGCACCGGCGCGCACCGCCTTCCAGCCGGCGACGTAGAAGCGTGCGCCGAGGATGAACTGCACCGGCGTGGCGAGCAGGAACTGAATCCATGCCGGCAGCATCCAGTGGCCGCCGAACAGCTCGGCGAACATCGGCAGCACCAGCGGTGCGGCCAGCAGCAGGGCCGCGATCACCGCCCAGCGTTCACGCTGCAGGCGTCGCGCGGCATCCTGTTCGGGGCGCTGCTGGTCGCCGGCGCTCGCCTTGTAGCCGGTGGCCTCGATCGCCTGGATCAGCACGGCGGGGTCCGGCGTGCCGATCACCTCGACATGCGCGCGCTCGCTGGCCAGGTTCACCGCGGCGCTGCGCACGCCGGGCACCTTGAGCAGGGCGCGTTCGACCCGGCCGACGCAGCTGGCGCAGGTCATGCCTTCGATGTTCAGCTCGATGTTCTGCACAGGCACGCCGTAGCCGGCCTTTTCCACGGCCTCGATCAGCGTTGCCACGCCCAGGTCATCGCCTTCGATACGCACCTGTTCGTTGGCCAGGTTGACGTTGGCCGTGGTGACGCCCGGCACCTTGAGCAGGGCGCGCTCGACGCGACCGGCGCAGCTGGCGCAGGTCATACCGCTGACCGGCAGCGTATGGGTGGCGCTGGACATGGCAGTGACTCCTCGGATTGCGATGGCTGCAGGATCGACCTTAACCCTGTGGCAAGGTCAACACCATGATCTGCGACAGCAGGTGCCTTGACCTTGCCCAGGTGGCAAGGTCGAGAATCCACGCATCTACCAGTCGAGGAGAGAGACGATGCAAGTATTCAACGTGAGCGGAATGACCTGCAGCCACTGCGAGCGTGCGGTAACCCAGGCCATCCAGGCGCTGGACCCGCAGGCACAGGTGCAGGTGGATCTGGCGGCCGGAACCGTGCAGGTCCAGAGCAGCGCTGGCGAGCAGGCGATTCGCGAGGCGATCAGCGAAGAGGGTTATCAGGTGAGCTGATCGCTCACGCGGCAGGCTGGTCGGGATCGTCCGGCCAGTCGCGGACCAGCCCGCGGAACAGTGGGTCGATCAGCGCCTTGGTATCGACCTGCGGCGCGAACAGCTCGGTGTCGCGCGTCCAGTCGGTGAACAGCCCGACCACCATGGCATGCAGCGACAATGCGGCGAGTCGCGGCGTGACGCCTGGGCGCAGGCAGGCCGAGGCGTTGCGCAGCAGGTTCTCGCACAGATCGATGAACTGGTTGATGAAGGCGTGGTGACGCTCTTCAGCTTCGCGCAATTCATCGGTGAACTCGCACTTGTGCAGCAGGATGGTGAAGATCCGGCGCTTCTGCTCGTTGCTGGCCAGGGTGCTGATGGCCTCGACCGTCAGGTTGCGCAGGGCGATCAGTGCCTGCAGCGGTTGCTGCTGATTGCAGCTGCACAGGCGTTCGGTCATCTGCTCCGGTGGCAGTCGAATCTGGTTGAGCATTTCATGGAACAGGTGCGCCTTGTTCTGGAAGTGCCAGTACACCGCGCCGCGCGTCACACCGGCGTCACGGGCGATCTGGTCGAGGCTGGTGTGGGCCACGCCCTTGTCCAGAAACAGCCGCTCGGCGGAGGCGAGGATGGCGATGCGGGTCTTCTCGGCTTCTTCTTTGGTTCGGCGCATGGGGCAGGTTCGGCAGATAGCGGCTGCTTCGGGCGTCCAGCAGCGTTGGAGGCGGCCAGTGTAACGGCGCATCTCGTCGCGATGCATGTTTACAATCGGCGGTGTATGTAACAGCATCTTGCACGCCGGTGCAAACCCTCGAACGAGGTAACGGTCCACCGAGTGGCCCTCGCGCCTCCTTCTCTTTCCTGCTTGCGAGCTTCTGATGTCTCTGCGGATTCTCCTCATCCTGGGCGCGCTCAGTGCGTTCGGCCCCCTGGCCATCGACATGTACCTGCCGGCCTTTCCCTTGCTGGCGGAGTCGTTCGGCACCAGCGTAGATCACGTACAGCTTTCGCTGGCTGCCTATTTCATCGGTCTGGCTATCGGTCAGCTGGTCTATGGCCCGCTGGCCGATCGCTACGGGCGGCGTGGGCCGCTGCTGGTCGGCGTGACGCTGTTTACCCTGGCCTCTCTGGCCAGCGCCTTCGCGCCGTCCATGGACTGGCTGATCGGCGTGCGCTTCGTGCAGGCGCTGGGTGGCTGCGCCGGTATGGTGGTTGCGCGCGCCGTGGTGCGCGACCTGTGCGATCCGATGACCAGCGCCAAGGTGTTCTCGCAGCTGATGTTGGTGATGGGCCTGGCGCCGATCCTTGCGCCAGTGGCGGGCGGCGCGTTGCTGGCGACCTTCGGTTGGCCATCGATCTTCATCCTGCTGACGCTGTTCAGCGCAATCTGCCTGGTGGCGGTCACGCTCTCGCTACCGGAAACCTATCCGGCCGGGCTGCCGCGCCAGCCGATGTCCGGTGCGCTGGGACAGTACCTGCGGCTGTTCCGCGATCGCTTCTTCATGGGCCACGTGCTGACCGGCGCGCTGTGCATGGCGGGGATGTTCGCCTACATCACCGGTTCGCCGTTCGTCTTCATCGAGCTGTATGGCGTCAAGCCCGAGCATTTCGGCTGGCTGTTCGGCATCAATGCCGCGGGCTTCATTCTGATGGCGCAGGTGAACGTGCGGCTGGTGCGCTGGCGCGGGCCGGAATTCTGGGTGCGGCGCTGGGTGTGGTTCTTCTTCGGCAGTGCGCTGGCGCTGCTGGCGGTCGCCGCCGCGCAGCCCGAATCGCTCTGGCCGTTGCTGATCCCGCTGTTCTGCTGCGTGTCCTGCCTGGGCTGTCTGTTGCCGAACGCCACCGCCTGCGCCATGGCCGACCATCGTGCCAATGCCGGCAGTGCTTCGGCTCTGCTTGGCAGTTTGCAGTTTGCCATCGCGGCGATTGCCGCTTCGGCGATAGGCGCTTTGCACAACGGTACAGCGGTGCCGCTGGCGGCCATCATGAGCCTGTGCGGGCTGCTGGCGACGCTCGTCGCCTATGGCACGGCGCGCGCCAGCACGGAGTGAAGTATCAGGCGCTCAGTGGCAGGCGATGCGGCGCCTGCAGGCGTCGCTGCAGGGTTTCGACGAAGGCGCGTGCCTCAGCCTCGCTGCGGAAGGTGACGCGCTGGCGGTCCAGGCAGACCTGCCAGGCGCTGTCGGGATAGGGCGTCAGGCGGCGGACGAGAATGTTCATGGCGATCTCCTCGCAAGTTGGCGCCGCTCAGTCTAGGCGCAGCCATGGCTCGCGTGGCGAGCCATGGTGTCGCAGGTCGGCCTTGCGCCGACGAATGGCTCAATAGGCCAGCCGTGCGTCCAGACTGTTCTGCGCCAGGCGGCGAGCCTGCGCTTCGGTCATGCCCAGGCTCTCGTGCAGCGCGATGAAGTTCTCCGTCACGTAGCCGCCGAAGTAGGCCGGGTCGTCGGAATTCACCGTGACTTTCACGCCCTGCTCCAGCAGGTCGAGGATGTTGTGCTGGCGCATGTCGGCGAACACCTTGAGCTTGGTGTTGGACAGCGGGCAGACCGTGAGCGGAATCTGCTCCTCGATCAGCCGTGCGATCAGCTTCGGGTCTTCCGCGGCGCGCACGCCATGGTCGATGCGGCTGACCTTGAGCAGATCGAGCGCCTGCCAGATGTATTCCGGCGGGCCCTCTTCGCCGGCATGGGCAACGGTCAGCAAGCCTTCGGCACGCGCCTTGTCGAACACGCGCTGGAACTTGCTTGGCGGGTGGCCGACTTCGGAGCTGTCGAGGCCCACGGCAAAGAACGCGTTGCGATAGGGCAGCGCCTGTTCCAGCGTCTTGAAGGCTTCTTCTTCCGGCAGATGGCGCAGGAAGCTGAGAATCAGCCCGCTGCTGATGCCCAGCAGCTCACGGCCATCGGCCAGCGCCGCGCTGATGCCGTTGAGCGCTGCCTCGAACGGCACGCCGCGGTCGGTGTGGGTCTGCGGGTCGAAGAAGGGCTCGGTATGTACCACGTTCTGCTCTTCGCACTTCTGCAGGTAGGCCCAGGTCAGGTCGTAGAAGTCCTGCTCGGTGCGCAGCACGTCGGCGCCGGCATAGTAGAGGTCGAGGAATTCCTGCAGGTTGCCGAAGTTGTAGGCGCTGCGCAGCGCCTCGACGTCGTTCCAGGGCAGGGCGATCTTGTTGCGCTCGGCCAGGCGGAACATCAGTTCAGGCTCCAGCGAGCCCTCCAGGTGCAAGTGGAGTTCGGCCTTGGGCAGATTGTTGAGCCAGTCGTGCATCGCGAAATTCTCGTCTTGCGGGTGTGGGCGCATTCTAGCGACGGGTTGTCGCATCCGGATATGGCCATCGGCTGTTTGCCGTGCCTAGCAGGCGTCGATGACAGTGCGATGAAGCCTCCGTTTCATTTGGCGAATATTTGACCAGCGGTCTGCGAGCCAAGCACGGCGCGGCCTGGCAAGGTTGTTCCCAATGTTATCCACACACTTCTCCACGCGAATCGGGCATAACTGGCAGCTGGCAGAACGCGATTGATGGCATTGCGTCATCGCGCGACCGCTCAGTCAAAAAACACTGCAATTCAAGCGTTTAACGTGATAGTGGTGGGCCTGCAAGGCGCTCTGGTTAAAAAATGTACAGATTTCTGCAGCCCCCGTGGCAGGCGCTTCGCAGCACGCCATACAAATGTTATCCACAATTGCTTCCACAGTATTTGTGGGCAACGCAGGCTCTAGTCCGACGTTTCCAACTGGCTACGACCGCGGGTGATATCAGCAAGCAATCTGCCCAGCGGCTGCAGCTGAGCGGCGGGAAGGGCAATCTCCAGCGTCACGCCTTCGGCATCGAAATGCTCGGCTTCCAGCAGCGCTTCGAAATCGCCTAGGCGCGCCTTGAGCAGCGCCAGTTCGGCGAAGCGGCAATGACAGCGGCAGCGCGAGCGCGAAACCAGCTCGCTGCGCTCACCGGCCTGCAGACATTTGGCGGTGGTGCCGCCGTAGGCACGGGCGAGGCCGCCGGTGCCTAGCTTGATGCCGCCGAACCAGCGGATCACCACCACCGCAACCCGATCGAAATCCTGCCCTTCTATGGCCGTGAGCATTGGTCTTCCCGCCGTACCGCCGGGCTCGCCGTCATCGCTGAAGCGGTATTGATTGCCGATCTTCCACGCCCAGCAGTTATGCGTAGCGGTCGGATCGCTGACCGCCTGGATGAATGCCTGCGCTTCTTCCGGACTTTGCACCGGTGCGGCCTTGGCCAGGAAACGGCTCTTGCTGATGACTTCCAGCAGTTCGCAGGGCACGGACAGGGTGAAGGGCATGAGAAATGTGGCTTCCGGATAGCGCAACGGGGCGAGCATTGTAGCCGCGTCGGAGTCGTCGCAAAGGCCGGGCGGCCATGACCATCCGGCCAACGGGCTGAACTTATGTTGCCGCCTCGGACCCCTAGTTAGTAAGGCGTGGCTCGCGCCTGACGCCAGTGGCACCTACCAGAGCCACTTCCTACCGGCTAGAGAAAAGGAGGAAACACCATGCTCAACTCCAGTTACCAGTCATGCATCCAGGCCTGTTCCAATTGCGCCCTGGTCTGCGAGACCTGCGCGGCCTCCTGCCTGCGCGAGGACGACGTGAAGATGATGGCGCGCTGCATCGAACTCGATCGTGACTGCGCCGACATGTGTGCGATCGCGGCGGTGCTGATGACCCGCGACAGCGCCTATGCCAAAGCCTTCTGCAAGCTCTGTGCGCAGGTCTGCCGCGACTGTGCCGAGGAGTGCGGCAAGCACCAGCACGACCATTGCCAGGCCTGCGCCGAAGCCTGTCGCAAGTGCGCTGAAGAGTGCGAAAAGATGGCGGCCTGATCGGTCGTCGATCTGGAGGGCTGCAGCTGCGGCTGTCGGCCCTTCTGCTTCAGGCCAGCCAGTCCAGCGTCAGGATCAGGCGGCGCTCGGTGCTGGTTGCCTGCGGCGAGCGGTGAATGATCCCGGCGCCTTCGTTACCCAGCCATTTCTCCCCCTTGAACAACGCCACGTCGCCAGCCCCGAGCTGCTCGATGGCGGCCGGGTCTGTCGGTTCGGCTGCCGGATCACCGAGACGCCAACGTGGCATGCCGTCCTCGCGAAGCCATTCGCTACCCGCGCCGGCATAGGTGGTGATCAGCCGCAGCGGCACATGATCGACGTGGAAGCGCGGGCACATGGCCTTGTTCAGCAGCCGCAGGCGCAGGCCGATGCGTCGCGCGTCGACCAGACAGGCGAAGGCGCGGGCCAGCCAGGCGACATCCGCGACGAAGCCGGCATGTCCGGCGAGGTCCCGATGGCTCGCGGCCAGGGTCGGCAGCTGCAATTCACCTTCGGCGCCCGGTTCCAGCGTCAGGGACTCGGCCAGCGGTTCGCCCAGCGCCAGCAGCGTCTCGGCGAAGCCGGTGATGTGCAGGGGTAGTCGGCGCTGCCACACCGCGAGGTTGACCCCATCTTGCAGGGCTTCGGCGAGCACCGCCGGGGTATCGCCGAACAGCTGCCGCGGCTGCGGGCGAGTCGCCGCAAGCGCCAGCATCAGGCGACCTGCTCGTGCCAGGGGCCGAACGGGTCCGGCAGGCGCAGCCAGCCGTCGATGCCCAAGGCCCACTCGCTGTCGTTCAGCAGGCAGGCGTCCAGCTCGCGGCGCAGCCGGTTGAAGTCGATGTTCTGCCCGATGAAGACCAGTTCCTGGCGGCAATCGCCGAACTCGCCGCGGGAATTGCCAAGGATCGCCGTGCGGCTTTCGCGGTCGCTCGGCCAGGCCGACTCCGGCGTGAAGTGCCACCAGCGCCCGGCGTAGTCGTAGCGCATCAACCCACCGGCCTGCGACCAGCTGCCGGCTTCATCGGGGCGGGTAGCGAGCCAGAAGAAACCCTTGGAGCGCAGCAGGCGGCCGTTGCTCCACTCGCGGTTAAGGAAGTTGTAGAAGCGTTGTGGGTGGAACGGCCGGCGCGCCAGATAGGCGGTGGAGGCGATGCCGTACTCCTCGGTTTCCGGCAGATGCTCACCGCGCATTTCCTTGAGCCAGCCGGGCGCCTGGGCGGCGCGTTCGAAATCGAAACGGCCGGTGTCGAGGATTCGGTCGAGCGGCACCTGACCCATGCTCATCGGCTGAATCTCGGCGTGGGTGTTGAGCCGGCCGAGGATGGCGGTCAGCTCTTCGCGGTCGGCCGCGGAGATCAGGTCGATCTTGCTGATCAGGATGACGTCGGCAAACTCCACCTGCTCGATCAGCAGCTCTGTGACCGAGCGCTCGTCGTCCTCGCCAAGGGTTTCGCCGCGGCTGGCCAGGCTCTCGGCCTCGTGGAAGTCGCGCAGGAAGTTCACCCCGTCGACCACCGTGACCATGGTGTCCAGCCGTGCCAGATCGGCCAGACTCTGGCCCTGCTCGTCACGGAAGGTGAAGGTTTCGGCCACCGGCAGTGGTTCGGAAATGCCGGTGGACTCGATCAACAGGTAGTCGAAGCGGCCCTCGCGGGCGAGCTTGCCGACTTCCTCGAGCAGGTCTTCGCGCAGGGTGCAGCAGATGCAGCCGTTGCTCATCTCCACCAGCTTCTCTTCGGCGCGATTGAGGCTGACGCCGCGCTGCACCTCGTTGCCGTCGATGTTGATCTCGCTCATGTCGTTGACGATCACCGCCACGCGGCGGCCGTCGCGGTTCTTCAGGATGTGATTGAGCAGGGTGCTCTTGCCGGCGCCGAGGAAGCCGGACAGGACGGTTACGGGGAGGCGGTTCATGGCGGTCTCTCAGGCGGATCGTTGGTGTTTTTCGCGCTGTTCCTGGCGTTGTTTCGCCTCGATGGACAGCATCGTGGTGGGGCGCAGCAGCAGGCGCTGCAGGCCGATGGGTTCGCCGGTTTCGGCGCACCAGCCGTACTCGCCGCGGGCGATGGCATCCAGCGCGGCGTCGATCTTGTCGAGCAGCTTTTTCTCCCGCTCCAGAACGCGCAGCTGCCAGTGGCGCTGTTCTTCGGCGCTGCCGATGTCGGCGGGGTCGCTGCTCGGTTCCTGTTCGCGCAGCGCCTGGAATTCTTCCTCGATACGCGCCTGCAGCTCGGCACGCTGGCGCAGCAGCAGGTCGCGGAAGAAGACCTGTTGGTCGGCGTTCATGTATGCCTCGGCGGGCTGGGCGAGTAGTTCGGCTTCGGTCATGGGCGGGTGTCCGGCAACATCGTCCGCATAGTTATAACATAACATCTACTGTTGCGAGAGCTTATCGAGTGAGGTTGAGCAACAGTCGAAGGAAGGGCGCTGATGTGCGCGGTGCAGTACCGCCAGGGCACTTGCATGCATGGCCGATCACGTCTGTACTGGCTCGCTACCGGCGCCGGCCCGGTTTGTCGGCGTGCCAGTGGAGCGACCCATGAACCCGACTTTCCAGCCTGGTCGAAACATGGCGATGAAGGTGCCCGCCCATGAGTACGCGAGCACCGTTGCCTTCTACCGCGAGACGCTGAGGCTCAAGGAGCTGACGCCTAGCGATGCCGACGGCGAACAGACACCGCGCTTCGAGTTCGGCGACAAGGTGCTCTGGCTCGATCGCGTGGCGGGCATCAGCCAGGCAGAGATCTGGCTGGAGGTGGTGACGGACGATCTGGACGCTGCATCGGCCCTTCTGCAACAGCGCCATTGCGCCCGTCGAGATGAAATCGAACCCCTGCCCGATGGCTTCCGCGCGTTCTGGATCTCCAGCCCGGCCAATATCATTCATTTGATTTCCGAGCAGAAGCTGTCCTGAACGCGCCTCCGGCTGCGCAGCATTACGCCGCCTGCTTTTGCCGATAGCCCTGCGCAACCTGCACCAGTACCACCAGCGTCACGATGGGCAGCAGCCCGATGTTCACCGCCGCCCAGCCGGCCTGCGCGATCAAGGCGCCGGAGGCGAACGACATGGCTGCGGCGACGCTGCCGTTGCTCAGCTCCATCAGGCCCTGAGCCCGGGCGCGTTCGCTCGCTACGTGGCCCTGGCCCAGCTGGGTGGTGCCGGCGACCAGCATGAGGTTCCAGCCGATGCCGAGCAGGCAGCTGCTGAGCAGAAAGTGCCAGTGGCTGATGCCGAGCAGGGCGACCACTGCGCTGGCGATCAGCAATCCTCCACCCCCACAGGCGACCAGCCGGCAGCCGAAACGATCCACCAGCGGCCCGGCGACGAACGCCGGGAGGAACATGCCGAGCATGTGCCACTGAATGACCTGGCCGCTGGCCTGCAGATCCAGACCTTCGCCGTGCATCGCCAGGGGCGTGGCGTTCATCACCAGGATCATCAGGCCGTGGCCGGCAGCGGTGGTCAGCACCGCGGCGCGAATGGTCGGCCGCGCTAGCAGCGCCTGCCAGCTGATCGTCGCCGAATCGGCCCGGGCTGCCGGCATGCCCGAGTTCGCCGGCAACCCGGCCAAGACCACGAATCCCAGTGCCGCCAGACTGGCGATCAACAGATAGGTGCCGGCGAAAGGCACGCCGGCGAGATCACGCGCCATATGGCCGAGCGTGGGCGCTATCAGCGCCGCCAGCACGCCACCGCCGATCACGCAGGCCGTGGCGCGCCCCTTGAAGGCATCGCTCACCGCTTCCAGCGCGGCGAAGCGGTAATACATAGCCGAGGCCTGATAGGCGCCAATGGGCAGAGCGCCGATACAGAGCAGGGTGAAGCTGTCGAGCCAGAGCGACAGCGCGCTGATCAGCCCGCCCAGCACGCCGGCCAACGCTCCGATGAGGAAGCCGGCGCGGCTTCCGCGGCGTTGCATCAGGCCCGCCAGTGGCTGCAGGGCGAGCAGGCCGCCGAGCATCAGCAGGGCCAGCGGCAAGGTGGCGAGGCCCGCCGCTGGCGCCAGGCGCAGGCCGACGATGGCGGTGAAGATGATCCCGGTCATCGAACAGGACCAGAACAGCGCCTGGGCGATGAACAGGCGCAGGACCTGGGGATTGCTGAGCAAAAGATGCATGAGCGGCTCCTTGAGGGTGGCGAGCGGGCACAGCGCTGCCTGGCCAGATGCCGAGCGGGCTGGGAACGGTGAGTGAGGTCGGTTGCGTCAGCCGAAGCGCTGGTAGAAGTCCCGCGGGCTGACCGACAGGTGCTTCTGGAAGCTGCGCCGGAGATTTTCCGGATGGCCGAAGCCGGTCAGCCGCGCCACCGTCGCGATCGAGGCCTGGGCGTCGAGCAGCAGATTGCGCGCGGCTTCCAGGCGCACCCGTTCGATGTACTGGCCCGGGCCCATGCCGGTTTCCTGGCTGAACAGGCGGCACAGGGTGCGTGGGGTCATATGCGCCTGGGCGGCCAGCGCCTCGATGGACAGGTCGTCGCCCAGATGCCCTGGAATCCATTCCAGCAGCGCGGCGAGGCGCGCCACGTTGCCGCTCGGCGCCGCCAGCATGGGGCTGAACTGGGTCTGCCCGCCGGGCCGGCGCAGGAACATCACCAGCCGCTGGGCGACTGCCAGCGCCAGTGCGCGGCCGAGATCGGCTTCCACCAGGGCCAGCGCCAGATCGATGCCGGCGGTGACGCCCGCGGAGCTGAACAAGTGCGACGCCTGCGGATCGGTCGGGTCGTAGGTGTGCAACCGGTCGCCCTGCACCTCGATGGATGCGTACTCGCCCAGCGCCGCGAGGTCCGCCCAGTGCGTAGTCGCCTTGCGCCCGTCGAACAGTCCGGCCTCGGCCAGGATCAGCGCGCCGGAACAGACCGAGCCCAGGCGCCGCACCCTGGGTTCGGCGGCCCGCAGCCAGTCGAGCAGCGCTTGGTCGCGCCTCTGCGCGTCCACGCCGACGCCACCGGGGATCAGCAGGGTATCCAGCGTGACGGGAGCGCATTCGGCCCAGCTGGCATCCGCCACCAGCTTCAGCCCCGCCGAGGTGGCGACCGGACCGGCTGCGGCGCCCAGCAGCACCAGCTCGTAATGACGGGGCAGACCCTGGCGCTGGCGCTCGACGTTGGCCGAGGCGAACACCTGCATCGGGCCAGTGACGTCCAGGCTCATCACTTCCGGGTAGATCAGGCAGGCGACGGTGCGGGTGGCGTCCATGATGCAGCTCTCAGGGTGGATGGCTGCAGTCTGCTGCCGGTACGCGCGTGTCGCAATGACAAGGTTCCCACGGATCTTGCTAATGCATGCCACGGCTTGGTCATCCGCGACCCGCATCGCTGCTGCAGATGGCCTCCGAATAGCTACCTGCGCTTCAGGCGTCGCTCTTGACCCGCGACCGATACTGCCCCGGCGTCATGCCGACGACCGTCTTGAAGTCATGAATGAGGTGCGCCTGGTCGCTGTAACCACAGCTCAGGGCGGTATCCAGTAGCGGCTGACCGGTGCGCAGTTGGTTGCGCACCAGCGCCACCCGCTGGATGCGACTGAACTGGTTGGGCGTCATTCCTACCTGGTGGCGGAACAGGCGCTCCAGCTGACGCTGGCCGAGCGGCACGCTCTGCAGCAGATCGGCCAGGCGGCCCCGGCCTTCGCTGGCGGCGATTCGGTTGAGCAGCTGCTGTACCGGGTTGCGGCGTGCCTGGGTTTCCTCGAGACGGCGGAGCAGTTCGCGTTCGATCAATGCCTGCTGCGCGCCGCGTTCCAGCTCGGCCAGCTGATCGACCAGGTGCGCGAGTCCGAGCCTGGGCCAGTCCGCGTCGTGGAATCCCGTCAGCTCGTCGAGGCCGATACCGAACATGGCGGCGCCCATGCCGGGCCGAAAACGCACGCCCATCATCCTGACCCGGCCGACCAGCTGCAGGCGCGTGGTGGCCAGCTGCGGCCCGGCGATCAGGGCCCGCCGGCCACGCTGAGTGCCATCGAAGTTCAGCGGATCGGCGAAGTTGAAGATCACGCCGCTGCCGCCGTCCGGGTGCAGCAGCTGCTCGTCGTAGGCTTGCGAGCCGTCGCCTTCTATCCACCAGAAACGCTGCACGTACGCGGCCAGCGTCGGGCTCGGCGGGTGGGTGACGAAACCCTGAAGACAGGGCAGGCGGGCGTGGAGGGACTCGGTCATGACGGGCCGCTTGCAAGATGTCGAAAATCTACAATAGCGCAGCATGGCGGCTGCGTAGCCTTGGTTGCACATTCAAACCGAGGAGTGACCCCCATGCGCATGAACTACCAGGCCGCCGCCCCCGATGTGATGACCGCGATGATCGGGCTGGAAACCTACCTGGCGCGGCAGAGCCGCCGCGAGGATGGCGTCGACAAACCGCTGATGGAGCTGGTCAAGATCCGTGTTTCGCAGATCAACCAGTGCGCCTACTGCCTCGACATGCACACCAAGGACGCCCGCGCCCTGGGCGAAACCGAGCAGCGCATCTATGCCCTGAGTGCCTGGCGCGAAACCCCATTCTTTACCGACCGCGAACGCGCCGCGCTGGCCTGGGCCGAGGCCAATACCCTGTTGCCCCAGGGCGTTTCGCAACAGCTGTTCGAGGAGGTGCGCGAGTATTTTTCCGAAGCCCAGCTCGCCAACCTGACCCTGGCCATCGCCACCATCAACGCCTGGAACCGCTTTGGCGTGTCTTTCGCGCCGGTGCCGGGCAGCTATCAGCCCGGTTGAGCCAAGCGTAACCGCCTGGCCTGTTGGCCGGGTGGTTCCGCTTCAGGGTTGCAGTTCCTGATTACCCATGGCGCAGAAGCTCTGCGCCCGCCGTGCCATCGGCAGCGCGCGCAGCTGGGACATGCATTGCGCCTGGCTGGGCGTGCGCACCACACGGAGCTTGGCGTCGTCGTTCACCTGGATCAGGTACGGCTTGTTGTAGCGTGGGCCGTCGTGCCAGCTGCTGAAGCGCTGCTCGCTGTAGATGCAGTGATAGCGCATATGCCCGGAGAAGCCCTTGATCCGGTCGCGGCGGAAGATGTGATGGTATTGCTGCCAGTCACGCTTGCTCTGGCCGTCGCGCACCGCGTCGAGGCAGCCCTGCAACTCAGTGATATCCGGTTCGTGGAGAAAGATGCTCTGTGCCAGGCTGGAGCCGTCCAGTTGCATCGTCGCCACCAGGTAGACCTGCCGCTCGGCCGCCTGAGCCGGAAGCGCCAGCGACAATCCCAGCGCCAACATCCCTGTTCTGATCACTTGCAGTACTCCTGAGGTCCGCTTATTCGAGCGCCGCACCCTAGCCGAGGTCAAACTGCGGAACAAGCCGATGGGCGAAAGTCACCCCGGGCGCGACCTGAACTCCGGCGGTAGCAGCAGTCAAATCGATGTAATCGGCAGATCACGGGGAAATGAAATGTTGCATGCGCCTTCATACTGGTCGGGCGGCTTTGCGGTAAATTGGCCTGCCTTTGGCAACGTAACCACCCTTACATGACCCTCCTGATAGCGTTCGCTGTCTTATCCATCCTCGTTTCATTCATCTGTTCGATCCTCGAAGCTGCACTGCTCTCGCTGACGCCGAGCTTCATCGCGCACCAGAAGACGACCCGTCCGAAGCTGTACGAGCGCCTGAAAGAACTGAAAGACAAGGTCGACCAGCCGCTTGCGGCGATCCTCACGCTGAACACGGTCGCCCACACTGTCGGCGCCACCGGAGTCGGCGCCCAGGTCACCGTGGTCTTTGGCAACGGCTACGTCGGTATCGCCTCGGCGGTGATGACGGTGCTGATCCTGGTGCTCTCGGAAATCCTGCCCAAGACCATCGGAGCCCGTTACTGGCGCACGCTCGCGCCGTACCTGCCGCCGTTGCTGAACGGCATGATCCTGATGCTCAAACCGTTCATCTACCTGTCCGACCTGATCATGCGGGCGGTCGGCGGCAAGGAGCCGGAGCACGACATCCGTCAGGAGATCAAGGCGTTGACGGTGCTTGGCTGCGAGAACAAGAGCCTCGACGAGGACGAGCAGCGCGTTATCAGGAACATCCTCGACCTGCACGAGATCAAGGTCCGTGACGTGATGACACCACGCACGGTATGCGACTACACGTCGCCGGAGACCAGCATCGGTGCATTCAAGGCGCAGGTCGCCGACAGCCAGTTCTCGCGCTACCCGGTGATCGGCGAGAACGAGAGCCCGCTGGGTGTGGTGTTCCGCTATGACGCCCTGGCAGCGAGCGACGACGAAGCGCCGGTGTCGACGATCATGAAATCGATGAAAGTCGCACCGGAAATGACCAGTGTCGAGAATCTCATGACCCAGCTGCTGCATGAGCGCCAGCACATGTGCCTGGTCTATGACGAATTCGGTAGCTGGCGCGGCCTGGTGACGCTGGAAGACATCATGGAAACCATCATCGGCCAGCCGATCATGGATGAAACGGACGATATCCCGAACATGCGCCGCTTCGCCAAGCGCCGCTGGGATCATCGCATCAAGCGCGCCCGCGAGAGCTGAGCGGCAATGCGGAGCGGGCCTGCCGCTCCGCAGGTGTCCTCCCGGTGACCGCAGGGCCTGATCGTTCCGAGGCGCACGAAGCGCGTCGCATCAATCGTCGGAAGGGGCGGCCTCGTACAGTTCCAGCGGCAAGCCGTCCGGGTCCGCGAAGAAGGTGAACCGGCGGCCGGTGTATTCGTCTGTCCGAATTGCCTCCACCGCAACGCCCTGACGCTCCAACCACGTCTTGCACTGCGCGACGTCATCCACCGCAAAGGCCAGATGCCGCAATCCTTGCGCTTCCGGGCGCGAGGGGCGCGGCGGGGCGTCGGGAAACGAGAACAGCTCGAGTTGCCCACCGTCCGGCAAGGCCAGGTCGAGCTTGTAGGACTGTCGCGACTCCCGGTAGTGCTCGGCGATCACCGCAAGGCCCAGCGTCTCGGTATAGAAGCGCTTCGAGACGGCATAGTCGGAGCAGATGATCGCGGCGTGGTGGATGGAGCGGAGCATCGGCGGACCTGTGAGATGGTTGGATAGCAAGTCGGTTTTGCGGCGGTGCTTGAAGGCAAAGGACAGCGGTTTGTCTGCCTCTTTGAAACGGTCAGGCGACTGCCGAGCGGTGTCTATGCTGTCGCAGGAAACGGCCCGTCGCCATGGCCAAGAGAGCAAGTGCGGCCAAGACGCCTAAGCCGGCGCTGCGAGGATAGATATCGTCGACTCGCTTGATTCGGCCGATGTTTGGCGACGTTTGCGAAACCAGCGCTGTCACCGACTGCCCCTCGCGCCACGCCGGCACGCCGAAGAACTGGCTTTCGAATCGGAAGTGCTCGCCGTTCAAGTAGTACTCGACCACTGCATGGATATTGCTTGAATACTGGCGCCCATCGCCTCGACTGATGCGTTCGCTGCGAATGGCGACGATCTTCCCCTGCGCCTCGACGAAGCCTTCGACGAAGGCCTGTTCACGCACGAAGTTGTAAATGCTCGCGCCGAGCAGGAGCAGAACGAACGCGATAGGAAAGGTCTTGAGCATGCTCGATCAGGGCTCGTGGTCGGGCTGTGTGTCGGGTACAACTGCTGACGGGACATTATCATCGGGGGCCTGATCCATGCACCACGTCCGCCATATCAGCATCTTCATCGCCCGTGATCCGGGACAGGTGTATGCGTTCGCCGCCGACCCGCGCAATCTTCCGCAGTGGGCGGCGGGGCTGGCGCGTTCCGAGGTCACGCAGCAGGGCGATGCATGGGACGCGCCTTTTGGAAAAGTGAGGATTCGCTTCGCACCGCCGAATGCGCTCGGGGTGATGGACCACGAAGTCGAACTGGAGTCGGGTTCGATAGTTCGCAACCCCATGCGGGTCATGCCGTGTAGCGGCGGGTCTGAGTTCGTTTTTCACGCTGTTCCGCCAACCGGACATGAGCGATGAGCAATTTGCGATGGACGCTCAGGCGGTGGCGGCGGACCTGCAGCGGCTCAAGAATCTGCTTGAGCAAGCGCGATAAGTTAATTCGGATTTCTCGAATGGACGCCCAGCGCCGTGACCGTCAGCAGAATCAGCGCCATGCCCAGGACCTGCATGGCGGCCAGGCTTTCATCTAGCACCACGACGCTGAAGAGCGAGGCGGTCACCGGTTCGACCATGGCCAGGATGGACGCTGCCGCGGGCGCGGTATGCTTGAGCCCGACGATGTACAAGACGAACGACAGCCCGCCACCGAGTACGCCTAATGTGACGAACAGCGGCCAGCTCGAGGTGCCCAGCACGGCCAAAGTCTGCTCCGCATCGCTCAGCCCGAGCAATATCACCACCAGCACCGCGAAGGCGATCACCAGAATCGCCTGAGGGCTGCCATGGGGGGCCGCATACTTGAAGGCGAAGATGAAAACGGCGTACGACACGCCGGAAAGCAGTCCTGCACCCACCGCCAGCAGTGTGATGTCGCCCGCTCCGACGTCGTAGATGCCGGTCAGCAGAATGACGCCAAGCGTCACCAGCGCGATAGCCGTCCACTTGAATGCGCTGGGCCGCTCCAGCCGAAACGCGAACGAGACGAGATAGACGAACACCGGCGCGGAGTACATGAGTGTCGCCGCCACGGCCACGCTGCCCTCGGCGATGCTGAGAAAATAGAACGAGAAATTGCCTGCCACGGCCGCCCCGGCGACTGCCGACCAGAGCCACAGTCGCCCGTTCATTAGACCGCTGCCAGCCGGGCGCAAGGCAAGCCAGAGAAGCACGACTAGCAGCCCGATCGCGCCGCGGGAGAGCGAGACCACGATCGGGCTCCAGCCCTCGGCGGTCAGAACACCGCCGATTCCGCCCGACAGCCCCCAGCACAATGCCGCGAGTACGACGAATAGCCCCCCGAGGCTTTGCGTCTTGCCTGATGGGTGTTTCACGTTGGGTCGCGGCGGCTGCTGCGCCATTTGCCCCGCCCGTTATGCCTGCGACGTCGCTGGCCTTTCTTCATGAAGTCACCGCCGCCCGCCTGTTCCGCGCCTCTAGGGGCTGTCGAGCGAAGAACGGCCCACAGCCCTCCCAGCGACTGTAGTCAAGCTGTCGGGAGGGTTGGGGCGCTGCTGGTCATTGGATGCGTGTCACGCGCCAGACGATGTTGGCCAGATCATCCGCGACGATCAGCGCACCGCTGGGGTCGACGGTCACACCGACCGGGCGGCCGCGGGTCTTGCCGTCCTCGCGGAAGCCGGTCACGAAGTCGATGGGTTCGCCGGCCGGGCGGCCATCGCGGAACGGCACGAAGATCACCTTGTAGCCGGACGGATCTTCCCGGTTCCAGCTGCCGTGCTCGCCGACGAACGCGCCTTCGGCGAATTGCTCACCCATGACTTCCGAGGAGAAATCCAGGCCCAGCGCGGCGACGTGGGCGCCCAGTGCGTAGTCCGGCGTGATCGCCTGCTTGACCTTGTCCGGGTCCTGCGGACGCACGCGGTCGTCGACGTTCTGCCCCCAGTAGCTGTAGGGCCAGCCATAGAAGCCGCCTTCCTGCACCGAGGTCAGGTAGTCCGGCACCAGGTTTTCACCCAGTTCGTCGCGCTCGTTCACCACCGACCACAGCTGGTCCGTGCCGGGCAGTATCGCCAGTGCCGTGGGGTTGCGCAGGCCGGTTGCGTAGGGCTTGTAGGCGCCGGTTTCGGTGTTGATCTGCCAGACCATGGCGCGGTCGACTTCCGCTTCCATGCCGCGCTCGGTGATGTTGCTGTTCGAGCCGATGCCGACATAGAGGTACTGGCCGTCAGGGCTGATGGTCATCGCCTTGGTCCAGTGGTGATTGATCTCCGAGGGCAGGTCGACGACCTTGGTCGGCGGGCCGCTGGCTTCGGTCTGGCCTTCTTCGTATTCGAAGCGCACCAGTTCGTCCTGGTTGGCGACGTACAGGTTGCCGTCGTGGAAGGCCAGCCCGTAAGGCGCGTTGAGGTCCTCGGCGAACACCTTTTGCAGCTCGTAGGTACCGTCGCGGTCGGCGTCGCGCAGGAGCGTCAGGCGATTGCCGCTTTCCACCGAGGTGACGCCTTTGGCCTTGATATAGCCGGCAATCACGTCCTTGGGCTTGAGCTTGGGCGCATTGCCGCCTCGGCCTTCCGCCACGATGATGTCACCGTTGGGTAGCACCAGCGTCTGCCGTGGAATCTGCAGGTCAGTGGCAATGGCGCTGACGCTGTAGCCGTTCGGTACCGTTGGCATCGCATCGTCCCAGGGGGCCGGGTCGGCGATTGTCATGCTCGGCAGCAGCCCGCGCTCGGGCTCCGGCAGTTTGGGGTTGGCGCCGTAGCGGCTGGCAGCGTCCTGTTCGTTGCCACCGCAGGCGCTCAGCAACACGGCGATGGTCAGTACGGAGAGGGCATGGGTGTGCTTCATGCTTCACCTCCGTCGCGCAGATTGGAAAGGCCAACCCATGCGGCGGCGCAGGCCAGCAGGGTGACGATCACCGATAGCACCAGGCCGGTCGGCATGACCGCCCAGGCATCCTTGGCGTGCTGCAGTGCGTTGATGAAACCAAGCACCCAGGCCACGGCGAGCAACAACAGATAAATCAAAGGTCGGCCTGTTCTATGCCTGGCCTTGACCAGATTGGCGATGGCGAACAGCACCGACAGCCCGCAGAACACCAGCGCGCCGGCGATCAGCCACGAGGCGAAGTTGGCCCACTGGATCTCATAGCTGCGGAAGTAGGCGATGTCGCTCAGCAGCGCGCCAAGAAACAGGGGGACGGTCCCGGCCAGCAGCGTCGCATGCAGCGGGCCGGGCACATGGCGGGAAACGCTGTGGGTGGTTTCGGTGGTGCGGTGGGTAATAACGGTCACGAGGCTCTCCTCATCGCTTCGGATCGGACCCGCCCAGCACGATGGTCTGGCTGCCCGGGTCGCTCTGACGGTGCTTAAGAGGGGATCGCATCATTGGCCTGTTAGTTCACCACCAATGGCCGAGCGGGCAACCCGGCGTTCTGGCAGGACGGCGCGAGCAACCGCGCCAAGTGCTGCGGGATGCTTTCGTGGCGTGCTGATCGACGGCGAGCGGTGGCCGGTCAAACACGGTTCGCAAAACTCGCGCAGGGCATCGCTGACCTGGTTGGCGTTACTGTGTCGGGGCGAGTTCGCTCGAGCGGCAGGTGATTTCCGCATAGGGCTCATCCGGTGAGTATTCGCCTGGAACCCGCTCGGTGCGCTGGGTATTTGGCGCGACAGTGAAAACCGGCGACGCCGAGGTATCCGAGCGCGCGTCATTCGGTACATGGAACTCGCAGGTAATCTGCCCGCCGGTACGGTTCATGACCTTCACCGCGCGTACGCCGAGCAGTTCACCTTCGACCCCTTCGGATTTGGCCGGCACGCCCATCGGACTGATCTCCACATCGAGACCGTTGAGGTGGCTGACCACTTCCGGCGGCGGCGTTTGGGCGAAGACCAGCGGGGCGAGGAGCGCCAGGCCGCCGGCGAGGAATGACTGCTTGCTCATGGGAACCTCCACTGACTGGAGCCCTTTAGAAGGGCGTGCCACGGGTCGGTTCGATCGCTGCGTCAGGCAATGGTTGCAAATGATTAAAGGCGTCAAAAAATTGGTTGGCACGATTTATGATGGCTCAAAGCCATGATCTGTATTGCCGCGCCGGTTGTGCCGTGTTGAACTCCAGCCGTGCCAAGGTTGCGTGCGGTCCTTGCGAGGGTGGCTCAAGTGACAAGGTTTCTGTGCATCGCGTTGTTCGCCCTGTCAGGCACGGTGTCGGCTTCGGTCGATGTGACGCTCGACCTGAGCGCTGTCGAGCGCGACTGGCTGGCCGACAACCGCTCGGTCAGCATCTGTGTCGATCCGGACTGGCTGCCGTTCGAGACGCTCAACGCCCGTGGTGAGCACGAAGGAATCGCCGCCGACCTGTTGCGTCTCGTGGCGCAACGGGCGGGTCTGCAACTTGATATCGTGGCGACCAGCGACTGGGGCCAATCGGTGGCGTTTTCCCAGGCCGGCCGCTGTCAGCTGCTCAGCTTTCTCAACCAGACGCCTGCGCGTGATGCCTGGCTGATCTTCACCCAGCCGTTGTTCACTGACGCCAATGTGGTGATCGCACGCGAAGACCATCCCTATGTGGCTGACCTGTCTGCCCTTGAAGATGTGACGGTCGCTTTGCCGGTGGGCACGTTCGTCGAGGAAAGCGTTCGGCGGGATTTCCCCCAGCTACGCGTCATCGTCACCGACACGGACGCCGAGGCGCTGGCGTTGGTGAACGAGCGCAAAGCCGATCTGACCATACGGTCGCTGACCGTGGCTGCCTACACCATGCGCCGCGAGGGCTGGTTCAATCTGAAAATCGCCGGACAGCTGGCGAGTCTCGATAACCAGTTTCGCATCGGTGTGCTGAAGAGCGAACCTTTGCTGCGCGGCATTCTGGACAAGGCGATCACGACCATTACGCCGTGGGAGCTGAACCAGATCGCCAACCGGCATGCGCCGATTCGCATCGAGTCGGGTACCGACTACCGGCTGGTCGTGCAGATCGTCGTGGTTTTCTCGGTGATGCTGCTGACCAGCCTGTACTGGATCGGGCGGCTACGGAGGCTGAACGAGCAGCTGCAGATCAAATCGCAGACCGATGCTCTCACCGGCTTGGCCAACCGCGCCGAACTCGACCGACGCTTCGCCAGGGCGCTGGAGCAGGCGCGGCGTTACAACCGACCGCTGTCGATCGTCATGCTGGATATCGATCACTTCAAGAGCATCAACGACGAGTTCGGTCATCAGACTGGGGACCGCGTTCTCAAGGAATTCGCCGACCTGCTGGTATCTGGTCTGCGCGGCAGTGACGCCGTGGGCCGCTGGGGTGGCGAGGAGTTCCTGCTGCTGTGTCCGGAAACCAATGGTCAGCAGGCGCTGGCGTTCGCCGAGCGCCTCTGTGAGCAGTCACGGGCATCCATGTTCAGCACCGGCCGCGGCCAGACCCTCAGCGCCGGGGTCGCCGAGCTAGGGCCGGTGGACACTGCCGATAGCCTGCTACGGCGTGCGGACGCTGCGCTCTACCGCGCCAAGCACGACGGTCGTGACCGCGTCTGCTGGCTGGCGTCGGACGAGTAGCCGGGCCGCTTCGCCGTTCAGTGCTTGCCGGCCTTGCGCAAGCGGACGTAGAGATCCTTGCCGCCGGTGGCGCTGCTGCCGCGTGACTCCAGGTCGAAGCGTTTGGGCTGGCCGGCGATCAGGTCACTGAGCTTCCGGCAGCCGTACAGGCGCGGATCGAAGGCCGGGCGCAGCTTGCTGATGTTCTGCCCGAGGGTGCCGAGCTGGATCCAGTCGTCTTCCTCGGTGAGGTCGTCGAGAATCTTGGCGATGAAGTCCACCGGCACCGCCTGGCATTTGATGGTGTCGCCCTTGTCGCCTGTCTTCGGCGGCTTGCTGCTTTCTTCTACCTGTGCGGCGGCCGCGGCGAGCTTTTCCGGCGACGGCTCGACAGCGACCTTGGCGGCGTCGGCGCGCAGGATTTCGGTGTAGATGAACTTGTCGCAGGCGGAGACGAAGGGCGAGGGCGTCTTCTGTTCGCCGAAGCCGTACACCGTCAGGCCTTCCTCGCGGATGCGCGCGGCCAGGCGGGTGAAGTCGCTGTCGCTGGAGACCAGGCAGAAGCCGTCGAAGCGCCGGGTGTAGAGCAGGTCCATGGCGTCGATGATCAGCGAGCTGTCGGTGGCGTTCTTGCCCGAGGTGTAGGCGAACTGCTGGATCGGCTGGATCGAGTAGTCGAGCAGCACCTTCTTCCAGCTGCCGAGGTTGGGTTTGGTCCAGTCGCCGTAGATGCGCTTGACGCTGGCGACCCCGTATTTGGCGATTTCCTCGAACAGCCCTTCGACGATGGCGGCGGGCGCGTTGTCGGCGTCGATCAGCACGGCGAGGTGCTTCTGCTTGTTCGAACTGTTGGGCTTGCTGGCCATGCTTCTTCCCTGGACTGGAGATCGCCCGACCATAACGCCGACCACCGTGCCCTGGCCATAGCGGCGTGCTGCCAACGCCTGCCGAACTCGGTTAGCATGCGCGGCTTTGATCACATGGATTGCGGTGCATGGAACAGCGAGGCACGCTGAAAAGCTGGAACGACCAGAAGGGCTTCGGCTTCATTCGCCCGGAGCAGGGCGGTGAGGATGTCTTCGCGCATATCTCGGCCGTGCATGGTGAGCGTCGGCCGCTGGTTGGTGATCGTGTGCTCTACGTGTTGGGGCGCGATCCCCAGGGCCGGCTACGTGCCGAGCATCTGCGGCTGGATGCGCCGCTGACGCTGGACCAGCCAGCGATTCGCCAGCGCCCGGGCAGTCAGCGGCAGAAGAGCGATCCTCAGGACCGCCCGCGCGCCACGGCGCGTGCCGCCGGCAAGCCTGCGCGGCAGCTGGTTGCCGGCAATATCCAGCAGCTTCCGCTCAAGCTGGTGCTGTTCGCGCTGCTCTGCCTGCTGCCGCTGGCGGGCAGCCTCCTGCGCCTCGGGGCGATGTTGCCGTTGGCAATCTACGCCCTCGCCAGCCTGCTGACCTTCTTCCTCTACTGGCGCGACAAGCACAGCGCGCTGAAGGATCGCTGGCGCACGCCGGAAACCACGCTGCATTTCTTCGAGCTGGCCGGCGGCTGGCCGGGTGCGCTCGTGGCGCAGCAGGTGTTTCGCCACAAGACCCGCAAGCTGAGCTATCAGCTGACCTTCTGGCTGATCGTCGTGCTGCACCAGGCGTTCTGGATCGATCTGCTGTTCATCGGCAGCGGCTTTACCCGCGAGCGGCTGGATTGGTTGTTGCGCTTGATCTGAAACGCGAAAGCCCGACGAATCAGACTGTGTGAAAACTACTGCGCTCGGCCAGGCCGCGTTAAAAACAGGCTCGGTTGCGAGCCCAGTCAAAATGCTCATTTACAACTCGTAAACTGCGCTTTTTCGCCTGTTTTAGCCTTGCCTGACCATCGCTCGCTACGTTTTCACACGGTCTGGAATGCCGGGCTTTCGGACGAGCATCGCGGCTCAGACTTTTCTGACGAACTCGGACTTCAGCTTCATCGCGCCGATGCCATCGATCTTGCAGTCGATGTCGTGGTCGCCATCGACCAGGCGGATGTTCTTGACCTTGGTGCCGACCTTGACCACCAGCGACGAGCCCTTGACCTTGAGGTCCTTGATCACCGTGACGGTGTCGCCGTCCTGCAGGGTGTTGCCCACCGAGTCCTTGATCACCTTGTCGCCTTCGCCCGCGGCCGCTGCGCTTTCAGTGGCGGACCACTCATGGCCGCACTCAGGGCAGGCCAGCATCTGGCCGTCTTCGTAGGTGTATTCGGAATTGCATTTGGGGCAGGGAGGCAGCGTGCTCACGGCGGGTCCTTCAGTGGAGGTGCGGAAAGCCGTGCATTGTATAAGGTTTTGTTACAAATCGGGGGCAGCGGGACTCCGGCGCCGCCGAAGTCCCGCTGTGCCGTCGAGGGCGATGTCTAATTCACCGCGGCGAGGCGCTCGCTGCCTGCGCGCAGTTCGCTGTAGCGGTGTTCCAGCTCACGACGAATCTCGCGGCGCTGGTACGCCTGGGCGAAGCGGCGTTGCTGTTCCGCTGTCTTCGGATTCAGCGGCGGCACCGGCACCGGCTTGCCGTCCTCGCCGAGGGCGACCATGGTGAAGAAGCAGCTGTTGGTGTGACGCACGGTCTTCGAGCGGATGTCTTCGGTTACGACCTTGATGCCGATTTCCATCGAGGTGGTGCCGGTGTAGTTGACCGAGGCGAGGAAGGTGACCAGCTCCCCGACATGCACCGGCTGGCGGAACACCACCTGGTCCACCGAGAGGGTGACGACGTACTGCCCGGCATAGCGGCTGGCGCAGGCATAGGCGACTTCGTCGAGATACTTGAGCAGCGTGCCGCCATGTACGTTGCCGGAAAAATTGGCTTTGTCCGGCGTCATCAGCACGGTCATGGTCAGCTCTGCATGTCCATCTAGCATGGGGGTTACGGCTCCTCGGTGGTGAAGGGTTGCTACTTTAGTCGAATGCCTCCTTCCTGTCTGGACTATCTGGCAAAACGCTTCATCGTTTTTTTCTATCGTCAATGCGGCAAAGGCGCGCACTGCTCGCATTTGGCCGATAAACCACTCATTACGGCGTCCATGTCCTATCGGATCATGGCCCTATGGTGCGCTGTGATTTGTGTCACGAAAGTTCACGGTCTCGGTCGTCACGACCGCTTTCGTTGACCTGTGCCGGGGTCGGCGGGTGGTGGGTTGCCTATAGTCAAGCGCCCGCAAATACCCATCGGCTCAGTACGGATACTCCCCCAATGCGTAAGCTCGTTCTCGCTCTGCTTGCCTGCTTCGTTCCGCTCGCCCATGCCAGCGAGGAGGCCATCGAGCGCTTCAACCAAATCATTGCCGACGAGCAGCGGCGCGAGCAGGCCAGCCTGGCCGGCCAGGAGCGCGCGGTATTCTGCGCCTACTGCCACGGTGAAACCGGTAACAGCAAGCGCAAGCACATCCCCAATCTGGCTGGGCAGAATCCGCAGTACCTGTTTTATGCCTTCGAGAAGTTCGCCAGCGGCGAGCGGACCGACTTCGTCATGTCCAAGCTGGCGCAAAACCTGAGCATGGAGGAGCGGGTGAACATCGCAGTGTTCTTCAGCCAGCAGAAGGTCAATCCGCCCGAGGGCCCGGTGAATGCTGCGTTGCGCGGAAGCGGTGAGAAGATCTTCCAGACCACCTGCACCGGTTGCCACGGTGCTCATGCCGAAGGCATGGAGACCATGCCGCGCCTGGCCGGGCAGCCCGACGAATACATCCGCAAGGCGCTGACGCGTTTCCGCGAGAACGACCCGAGCCGCGCCGGCTCGGTAATGATTGGCGTCGCCGCGCAGCTTTCTGCGGCGGACGTGGAGGCGCTGGCGGCCTATCTGTCGCAGCTGAAGCTGACGCCGGCCGAGGAGATGGCCAACATCAACCGTCTACGCAAGACCACCGCCGCCGCTCAGTAACGCTGGATCTGCGCCGGCGTGCGGCGCATCAGCACCTCACCGTTGCGCACCGAGAGCAGGGCATGGCCCTGGGTGCGCAGCATCTCGTAGTCGTCCGGCGCCGACAGCACCAGCAGGCTGGCCGGTCGCCCCACCTCCAGTCCGTAGCGCTCGCCCAGGTTCAGGGTGCGTGCGCTGTTGTCGGTGATCAGGTCCAGGCCGCGCTGCAAGTCCTCGTAGCCGAGCATGTGGCAGATATGCAGCCCCGCCTCGAGGATGCGCAGGATGTTGCCGTTGCCCAGCGGGTACCAGGGGTCGACGATGGAATCCTGGCCGAAGCAGACGTTCATCCCGGCGCGGTCGATCTCGGCCACGCGGGTCAGGCCGCGGCGCTTGGGGTAGGTGTCGAAGCGGCCCTGCAGGTGGATGCTTTCGGTCGGGCAGGAGACGAAGTTGATCTGCGACAGCTTGAGCAGGCGGAACAGCTTGGAGCAGTAGGCGTTGTCGTAGGAGCCCATCGCCGTGGTATGGCTGGCGGTGACGCGTTCGCCCATCTCGCGCACCCGCGCCTCTTCGGCGAGCACTTCGAGAAAGCGCGACTGCGGGTCGTCGGTTTCGTCGCAGTGCACGTCCACCAGGCAGCCACTGCGCTCGGCCAGGTCCATGAGGAACTTGATCGAGCTGACGCCCTGGTCGCGGGTGTTTTCGAAGTGCGGAATGCCGCCGACCACATCGGCGCCCATGGCGATCGCCTCGGTCATCAGCTCGCGACCGCCCTTGAACGACTCGATGCCCTCCTGCGGAAAGGCGACGATCTGCAGGTCGATCAGGTGGCGGGTTTCCTCGCGCACTTCGAGCATGGATTTGAGCGCCGACAGCGTCGGATCGGTAACGTCGACATGGGTGCGCACATGCTGGATGCCGTGGTCGACCAGCATGTCGATGGTTTTCTTCGCCCGCGCCTTGGTGTCTTCGTGGGTCACCAGCGCCTTGCGCTCGCCCCAGCGTTCGATGCCTTCGAACAGCGTGCCGCTCATGTTCCAGGCCGGCTCGCCGGCGGTAAGGGTGGCGTCCAGGTGGATGTGCGGTTCGATGAAGGGCGGCACCACCAGGTTGCTGGCGGCGTCGATATCGCCCTCGCTGGCTTCGGCCGGCGCCTGCTGCGCGCTGATGGCGGCGATGCGCGCGCCGTCCAGTTCGATGCGGTACAGGCCGCTGCGGCCACGCAGGCGGGCGTTGAGGATGTTCATGGTGGCTCCTTGATCAGCGTGCGTCGGTTTGCGTCAGCACCGTGCGCGACAGGGCCAGGCGCTGGCCCTCGTACAGCACAATATAGGCTGCGGCGGCCACCAGTATGCCGACGATGGGCGCCACCCACGGCGAGAAGTAGGCGCAGGCGGCGCCCAGCACATACGCCGCCAGGCCCAGGCTGTTGTACCTGGGCAGGTGCGCTTCGGCCAGCTTCGGGTACTGTCCGCGATGGCGGTAGAAGTAGTCGGCCATGATCACGCCGCCGATGGGCGGGATGATCGAGCCGAGCAGGATCAGAAAGGGGATCAGCAACTCGTACATGCCGCCGAGCGCCAGCAGCGTGCCGACGAAGGCGCCGCCGAGCGTCACCAGGCGGCGGCGCTCGGTGCGCAGCAGGTTGCAGCCGGCAGCGGCGAAGTTGTAGATGGTGTTGTCCTGCGTGGTCCAGAGGTTGAGGAAAAGCATCACCACCGCGGCCATCGACAGGCCCTGCAGCACCAGGACTTCGACGATATCCGGCTGCTGGTAGACGATTGCTCCGTAGGCGCCGGCGACGATCATCAGGCCGTTGCCGAGGAAGAAGCCGATCAGACTGGCCCATACCGCGACCTTGCTGCTACGGGCGAAGCGCGTCCAGTTGGTGGCCTGGGTCGCGCCGCTGACGAAGGTGCCAAAGATCATGGTGATGGCCATGCCGAGGGTCAGGCTTTCGCCCGGCTGTACCGCGAGCAGGCCGTCCAGCCCGCCAATGTCGCGGGTGGCGGTCCAAAGCGATGCGATCAACAGGATCAGCATCGCCGGCACCGCGATGCGCGAGAGCAGATCGAGGCCCTTGTAGCCGACGAAGGCGGTCAGGCAGAAGCCGAAGCCGAACAGCACCATCAACGGCAGCGTCCAGCTTTCCGGCAACGCCAGCAGGCGCACCAGGACGATGGCGATGGTCGCCGTGCCCCAGGCATACCATCCGATCTGGGTGAAGCCGAGCAGGAAATCGGACAGCCGGCTGCCGACCTCGCCGAAGCAGAAGCGCCCCATCAGCACCGAGTTCAGCCCGCTGCGGCAGGCGATCAGCCCGAGCGCGGCGGCGTAGGCGCCGAGCAGCAGGTTGCCGATGACCGCGGCCCAGAGCATGGTCTTGAAGTCGAAGGCCAGGCCGATCTTGCCGCCGGCGAACATGGTGGCGGTGAAGAAGGTGAAGCCGAACAGCAGGATGGAGGTGGACCACAGCCCCTTGCGCGCGCCGGCGGGCACTTCGCTGAGGGGGTAGTCGGTATCGACGGGCTGTTTCATGTTGGATGCTCCGCAAGGTGGATGCGGCAGCGGTGCAGATGCCATGCCATTGCTGACCGATCGGCCAACTCGGCGCGCGGCGCGATGACGCTGTCATCAAGGCTGGCCGTTGCTGGTGCAACGAGCTGGCTGCGCGCACCGGAATGGCGCCGTGGCGCGAAGCTCGCACAAGCGGGGCGACATTCTCTCCCTTGCTGGCCACCGCGTGCGGTGCGGACCTGAACGCGGCGGCCCCGCTGGGCAACAGCGTGGAAAGCCTGGCGCGCGGGGAGATCCGCACCCGCTGATCCCTCAGTAGCTCTTGTAGGGCAGGAACTTGCCGGACAGCACCACATTGACGCGGTCGCCCTTGGGGTCGCTCTGGCGCTGGATATCCATGGAGAAGTCGATGGCGCTCATGATGCCGTCACCGAATTCCTCGTGGATCAGCTCCTTGATGGTGGTGCCGTAGACGTTGACCAGTTCGTACCAGCGGTAGATCAGCGGGTCGGTCGGCACCGCGGTGGGCAGCGAGCCCTTGTAGGGGGCGATCTGCAGCCAGGCGACGGCTTCGTCGGAGAGCTCGAAGAGCTGCCCCAGGGTTTCGGCCTGAGCCTTGTCGAAGGCCATCTGGCCGAGGCAACCGGCAGTGGTCCACTCCTTGGACATGCCGATGCTTTCGGCGACATGCACCCATTTCAGGCCCTTGCGTACCTTGGCGGCGACGATCATCTGGGTGACCTGTTCACGACTGCTGATCATGGCGAATCCTCATCTGGCGAATGCGAGTCAATGGCCGCGCGGGCGCGGCGGGCCTCGGTCGATGCAGGTTCGGTGCCAGGGGTTCAGTCGTATTCGGCCGCCTCGTGCTCACCGAGCAGGCGGCGCTGGCGCGGCGTGGCGGCAGCCAGCACCTCGGGATTGAAACGGAAGTGCAGGTAGGGCGAGAACTTCTGCGCCACCATGCGCCGACCATAGTGGATCTGCAGCAGGTAGCGGCTGCGCACGGCGCTGCGGTTGCGGCTGCCGGCGTGCCAGAGGTCGCTGCGAAACAGCAGCACGTCGCCGGCCTTGCACAGCACCGGCACGGCCGCGCGGCCGTGCCACTGGGTTTCGCCCGGCTGCGGTTTGCGTCCGGCGCGGTGGCTGCCGGGGATCACCAGCGTCGGGCAGAGGTCGGCGTCGATGTCGTCCAGATACAGGTGTGCGGTGCAGACCTGCATCGGCAGCTCGAAGGTGGGGTCGGCGAGCAGGCTTTCCGGCAGCTCCATGGCCAGGTAGTCGGCATGCAGCTCGCCGCCGATAAAGCCCGGGCGGCTGCGCCAGGCGGTCTGGCCGATGATGTGGCAGTCCGTGCCGAGCACCGCCTCGGCCAGTTCGATCACCCCGAGCAGATCGAGAAAGCGCAGCCAGAACGGCGAGCGATTGAAGACGCACTTGTAGTGGTCGTCGACCAGCCCCTGGTAATCCCAGTGGATGGGTTCGAGGCCATCGATGGCTTCGCGCAGCGCCGCGATGCCCGCGGGATCGAGTACGGCAGGCAACAGCACGAAGCCCTGCTGATGCAGGGCGGCGAGCTGTTGCTGAAGGTCGCTGGATTCAGGCATAGCGGCGCTGGCGGATGACTTTCGCTCAGCATAGTCAGCGCGAACGCCCGTTGAAAGCCGGTTGAAAGCTTGCGGCGATACTGTGCCGGCGCTGCTGCGGCAGCCAGTCGCGTGGTCACGAGCCGCGCCACTGCTCTCTCGCTCCGGCGCACCCGGCGGCGTCGCCAGAAGCGGCGTCACCGGCGCGCACCTTCACATCGTTCAGCCCTGCACCACCCGTGCAATGGCCCTGGCCAGATCGTCCAGGCGCTCGGCATCCAGCCCGGCGACGTTGGCGCGGCCACTTTCCACCAGATACACCGAATCTTCGGCGCGCAGCCGGCGTACTTGCTCGGCGGTCAGGCCGGTATAGGAGAACATCCCCCGCTGATGAGCGATGTGGGAGAAGCGCTCGGCCAGCCCATAGGGCGTCAGCGCCTCGACCAGCCCCTGCCGCAGGCTGGCGATGCGTCTGCGCATGCTCTCCACCTCGTCCTGCCAGATCTGCCGCAGCGGCTCATCGGCCAGGATCGTCGCCACCACCGCGGCGCCGTGGGCCGGTGGCGTCGACCAGAGGTTGCGGGCCAGCGACGCGAGCTGGCTGCGCACGTCGAGCAGGCGCTCGGCATCGCTGGTGACGGCGATCAGCGCGCCGGTACGCTCGCGGTAGAGGCCGAAGTTCTTCGAGCAGGAACTAGTGATGAGCATTTCCGGCAGCGTCTCGGCGAACAGCCGTACGGCCCAGGCGTCCTCTTCCAGTCCGTCGCCGAAGCCCTGGTAGGCGAAGTCGAACAGTGGCAGCAGCTCGCGCGCACGCACCACGTCCAGCACCCGCAGCCAGTCGTCGTGATTCAGGTCGAAGCCGGTGGGGTTGTGGCAGCAGGCGTGCAGCAGCACCACGTCACCAGGCGGCACCTGTTGCAGCGTGGCGAGCATGCCGTCGACATCGAGGTGGTTGTCGGCGCGGACGTAGGGGTAGTGCTGCACGCGCAGGCCGGCGGCGGCGAACAGGGTTTCGTGAATCGGCCAGGTGGGATCGCTCAGCCAGATGCTGCGCCCTGGCAGGCACTTGGCGATGAACTCACCGGCCAGACGCAGCGCGCCGGTGCCGCCCGGCGCCTGGGTGCAGCCGGCACGTTGCTCGCCGAGGGCAATGGCGCGGCTGCCGAGCACCTGACGCAGCAAGAGGGCACCGAACTGGGCGTCGCCGTGGCCGCCGATGTAGCTCTTGGTCTGCTCACTGTCCAGCAGGCGCTGCTCGGCCAGCTTCACCGCGCGCGGGATCGGCGTCAGGCCCTGGGCGTCCTTGTAGACGCCGACGCCGAGGTCGAGCTTGGCCGGGTTGGTGTCGGCGCGATACAGGTCCATCAGGCCGAGGATCGGGTCGCCGGGCACGCGGGGAATCTGGCCGAAGCGCATTACTTGCGGCCCTCCGCGCTGGCGGCGAGCTGGTCGGTGCGGGCGGCCATGATGAAGTCGTTGCGGTGCAGGCCGCGCATCTCGTGGCTCCACCAGGTGACGGTGACCTTGCCCCACTCGGTGAGCAGGGCGGGATGGTGGCCGACTTCCTCGGCGATGGCGCCGACTGCGTTGGTAAAGGCCAGGGCGTGGCGGAAGTTGCGGAACAGGAAGACACGTTCCAGCTCCATGTGGTCGCCGCGCACTTCGATGTTCCAGTCGGGGATTTCGCGGATCAGCTCGGCCAGTTCTTCATCGGACACCTTGGGTGCATCGGCGCGGCAGGCTTCGCATTGGGCTTGGGCGAGGGCGGTCATGGTGTAGGTCCCTTTCTTGATGATTGAAGTCGTTCGAAGGTTGAAGCTTAGGCAAGTGGTGGGCTGAAGCCCACCCTACAGAACAGATGGCGCCCGTAGGGTGGGCTTTAGCCCACCACGAGCATCACTCAGGGCCGAATCATGCCGCCTTCGGCGGAAACTTCGGCTGGTGCAGGCCCATGCGCATGGCCTCGCGCACCATTGCCATGATGTCCTGCTGGGCGAGGTCGAACAGTTGCTTGAGGTCCGGCAGGACGAAGTACAGCGGCTGCAGGATGTCGATGCGATAGGGCGTGCGCATCGCCTCCAGCGGGTCGAACGGCTGGTGCTCGGGTTCGGCGGACAGGCTGTAGAGCGTTTCCTTCGGCGAGGAAAGGATGCCGCCGCCATAGATGCGCCGGCCTGCGGGCGTATCCACCAGGCCGAACTCGACGGTCATCCAGTACAGGCGGGCAAGGAACACCCGCTCCTCCTTGCTGGCCTCGAGGCCGAGCTGGCCGTAGGTGTGGGTGAATTCGGCGAACCAGGGGTTGGTCAGCAGCGGGCAGTGACCGAAGATCTCGTGGAAGATGTCCGGCTCCTGCAGGTAGTCCAGCTCTTCCGGGGTGCGGATAAAGGTCGCGACGGGAAAACGCTTGCTCGCCAGCAGTTCGAAAAAGCGTTGGAAGGGGATCAGCGCCGGCACGCGCTCCACCTGCCATCCCGTGGTGGCGGCCAGCACGCGGTTGATCTCGCCGAGCTGCGGAATGCGCTCGTGGGGCAGGGCGAGCTGCTCGAGGCCGTCGAGGTACTCGTCGCAGGCGCGCCCGTCGAGCAGTTTCAGCTGACGCTCGACCAGCGTCTGCCACACCGCGTGCTCGGCGTCGGGGTAATGAATATGCCCCTGCGCGTCCGGTTCGCGGGCTACGTAGTGGGTGGTCTTCATCGCTTCTCCTGGGCCGCTTGGGCATCTTGTTGTTGCCCTCATTCGAACGCGAAGGCGTGCCGCGGGGGAGAGGCGCTGTGGCGCAATGTCGCATGTGCACGGTGTTGCGCTGTAAGAAATCCATGACAGGTAGGTCGGCAGCCGGATCGGCGGCGTTGCCAATCGAGCAAACTGTCAAATAATCTTGACGATAATTTGCGCTGCACTGCAGCGCCGGCCCCACAACAAGACAACAGGGCTCCGCCATGCGTATCAAGATTCTCTGCCAGAACCGCGTCGGCATTCTGCGCGACATGCTCAACCTGCTGGTGGATTACGGCATCAACGTGGCCCGCGGCGAGGTGGGCGGCGAGCAGGGCAATGCCGTCTACCTGCACTGCCCCAACCTGATGAACCTGCAGTTGCAGGCGCTGCGGCCGAAGATCGAGGCGCTGCCCGGCGTGTTCGAGCTGCGCAAGGTCAGCCTGATGCCCAGCGAGCGGCATTCCCTGGAACTCAATGCACTGCTCGGCGCGCTGGAATTCCCCGTCCTCTCCATCGACATGAGCGGTGCCATCGTTGCCGCCAATCGTGCCGCTGCGCAGCTGCTCGGCGTGCGCGTCGACGAGGTCCCGGGCATGAGCCTGTCGCGCTACGCCGAGGACTTCGACCTGCCCGAACTGGTGCGCGCCAACAAGGCGCGGATCAACGGGCTGCGGGTGAAGATCAAGGGCGATGTGTTCCTCGCCGACATCGCCCCGCTGCAATCCGAACACGACGACAGCGAGGCACTGGCCGGCGCGGTGCTGACCCTGCACCGCGCCGACCGGGTCGGCGAGCGCATCTACCAGGTGCGCAAGCAGGAGCTGCGCGGCTTCGACAGCATCTTCCAGAGCTCGAAAGTGATGGCCGCGGTGGTGCGCGAGGCGCGGCGCATGGCACCGCTGGATGCGCCGCTGCTGATCGAGGGCGAGACCGGCACCGGCAAGGAACTCTTGGCGCGCGCCTGTCACCTGTCGAGCCCGCGTGGCCAGTCACCCTTCATGGCGCTCAACTGCGCCGGCCTGCCGGAGTCGATGGCCGAGACCGAGCTGTTCGGTTACGGCCCCGGCGCCTTCGAAGGCGCGCGGCCGGAAGGCAAGCTCGGCCTGCTGGAGCTGACCGCCGGCGGCACGCTGTTTCTCGATGGCGTCGGCGAGATGAGCCCGCGGCTGCAGGCCAAGCTGCTGCGCTTCCTGCAGGACGGCGGCTTCCGTCGGGTCGGCAGCGATGAGGAGGTCTATCTGGATGTGCGGGTGATCTGCGCGACGCAGGTCGATCTGTCCGAACTCTGCGCCAAGGGTGAATTTCGCCAGGATCTCTATCACCGGCTCAACGTGTTGTCGCTGCACATTCCGCCGCTGCGCGATTGTCTGGACGGACTGCAGCCGCTGGCGCTGCACTTCATCGATCAGGCCAGTCGGCAGATCGGCTGTGCGCTGCCGGCGCTCTCGCCGCAGGCGCTGGAGCGCCTGGCCGGTTATCACTGGCCGGGCAACGTGCGACAGCTGGAGAACACCCTGTTCCAGGCGGTTTCGCTGTGCGAGGGCGGCATCATCAAGTCCGAGCACATCCGTCTGCCGGGCTACGGTGCGGCGCAGCCATTGGGTGATTTCTCGCTGGAGGGCGATCTGGCCAGCATCGTCGGGCGCTTCGAGAAGGCCGTGCTGGAAGGGCTGTACAAGCAGTTTCCTAGCAGCCGTCAGCTGGGCAAGCGCCTTGGCGTGTCGCATACCACCATCGCCAACAAGCTGCGCGAGCATGGCGTGGGCAAGACGGAAAACTGAGCGCAGGCCGGGAGGAGCGCTCCGGTTCAGCACTCGATGATGTTTACCGCCAATCCGCCGCGAGCGGTTTCCTTGTATTTGCTTTTCATATCGGCGCCGGTCTGGCGCATGGTGCGGATCACCTTGTCCAGCGAGACGAAGTGCCGACCATCACCACGCAAGGCCATGCGCGCCGCGTTGATCGCCTTCACCGCGCCCATGGCGTTGCGCTCGATGCAGGGCACCTGGACCAGCCCGCCGATCGGATCGCAGGTCAGCCCGAGGTTGTGCTCCATGCCGATCTCGGCGGCGTTCTCGACCTGCTGCGGGGTGCCGCCGAGCACTTCGCACAGCGCGCCGGCGCCCATGGAGCAGGCCACGCCCACCTCGCCCTGGCAGCCGACTTCGGCCCCGGAAATCGAGGCGTTCTCCTTGTAGAGGATTCCGATCGCAGCGGCGGTGAGCAGGAAGCGCACCACGCCGTCCTCGTCTGCGCCCGGGACGAAGCGCATGTAGTAATGCAGCAGCGCCGGAATGATGCCTGCCGCGCCATTGGTCGGCGCGGTGACCACGCGGCCGCCGCTGGCATTCTCTTCGTTGACCGCCAGCGCATAGAGGTCGACCCAGTCGAGGACATTGAGCGCGTCGCGCAGGTTGGCCTCGGGATGCTCGCTGAGCTGGCGGTAAAGCCCGGCAGCGCGGCGGCGCACCTTGAGCCCGCCGGGCATCACGCCTTCGGTGCGGCAACCGGCATCGACGCAATCCTGCATGACCTGCCAGATGCGCAGCAGTCCGTCGCGGGTCTCTGCTTCCGGCCGCCAGGCGGCTTCGTTGGCCAGCATCAGCTGGCTGATGCTCATGTCTTGCGCGGCACAGTGATCGAGCAGTTCAGCCGCGCTGTGAAAGGGGTACGCCAGCGCGGTGGCATCCTCGACGATGCGGTCGCTGCCGGCGGCCTGCTCGTCGACGACGAAGCCGCCGCCCACCGAGTAGTACTCGCGGCTGCGCAGCTGCAGACCGGCGGCGTCGAAGGCGCGGAACACCATGCCGTTGGGATGGAACGGCAGCGGCCTGCGAATGAAGGCGAGCTGAGCCTTGCTGTCGAAGGGAATAGGATGCCGGCCGAGCAGCTGCAGTTCGCCACGCTCGCGGATCGTCGCGAGGCGGGCCGGGATGCTGTCGGTATCCACCGATTCGGGCTGCTCGCCCTCCAGTCCGAGCAGCACGGCCCTGTCACTGCCGTGGCCCTTGCCGGTAGCGCCGAGCGAGCCGTACAGCTCGACCCTGAGGCTGGCAGTGGCGGCCAGCAGTTCGTCGCGCTGCAACCCGTCGGCGAAGCGCCATGCGGCGCGCATGGGGCCGACGGTGTGCGAGCTGGACGGGCCGATGCCGATCTTGAACAGGTCGAAGACGCTGAGGGACATGGGGTGCTCCGAGGCAGGGCTTGTATCAGCCTAGACCGTTCCGCGGTCAACAAGGTTGATCGCGATCGGTCTGGCTCGCTGCTCATCGGCAGGCGTTTGTGCCCGCTGGCGATGACCGTTGCGCCGCTCACCGCGAGCCGCCCCAGGGGTTGGCCTCCAGGCTGTTGTGCACGGCGGTCGCGGCCTGGGCAGCCTGGCCGATGGCGACACTGATCTGCTTCAGCCCCGGCGTCACGTCGCCGATCGCGTAGAGGCCGCGCAGCGAGGTCTGCAGGTGCGCGTCTACCTGCAGGGCGCCGCATTCGTCGCAGTCGATGCCGAGCTGGATGGCGAGCTCGGAGCGAAAGCGGGCGCCCAGGCTGGGATAGATGATGTCGAAGTGATGTCGCTCGCCGCGGCAGGTCAGCAGCTCGATACCGGTTTCGCAGGGATGCAGCGATTCGACGCGGTCGCCGATCACCTGGATGGCGTAGTGCTCGGCGAGCGCGATGGCCTGGTCACAGGCATCCTGCTCGCCATGCACGACCACGGTGACCCGGTCGGTGAAGGTGCGCAGGAAGACCGCATGGGAAATGGCATTCTCCGCTTCGCCGTAGACCGCGACGTTATCGCCATCCACTTCGTAGCCATCGCATATCGCACAGAGCCTCAGCTTGCCATCGGCGATGGCGTCTTCGGCGCCCGGCATGTCCGGCAAGGTGTCTTCGATACCGGTGGCAAGAATGATGCGCCGTGCCGTGCAGGTGGTCGCGCCGAAGCGAACACTGAAACCCTCGGCACCGGGTTCGATATGTTCGACGCGGCCATGTTCGAGCCGTGCACCATAACCGCTGGCCTGTTCACGCAGTCTGGCCAGCAGGTCGTTGCCGGAGATACCCGGCGGAAAGCCCGGATAGTTGCGCGAGCGTGGGATCCAGGACGCCCGGCTCGAACCGGCATCCACCACCAGGCAGCTGCGGCGAAAACGCGCCAGGTACAGCGCGGCGGTCAGTCCGGCAGGGCCGCCGCCGACGATCAGGCAGTCGTAGCCGACGGCAGTGGGCGCGGGGGGTGTGCTGGTCATGGCAAAGGGCGTCGAGGTCTGGGACATGTCTGTTATGAAGAGCAACCAGGTCGTGAAGTTCGCCGGAATCGATGGCCGGCCACGGCAACGGCTGAAATGCAGTGAGGGCAGATCCGACAAAACCAGCGCCGATCGTGTCAGTTGCTTGCGTGGTGCGGTGCGATATGGCTGCGAAACGACGACCTCCCGTAGCGATCTAGCGTGAAACAGTTGGCAAAAGGACCTCGCATGATGGCGTCGTGCTTGTAGCGCTCTGGCGGATGCCGAACACTTCGCATCGCTGCCGCAGGCGACAGAGGGCGTTTGCCATGCAGCCGATTCCAATAAAGGCAGCCGCCGGCGAACAGCGCCCGGAATGAGCTGCCCCTCCGCTCGATGGGGCTGGTGCACGCGCACCGCTTTGTGTCCCGAACACATCATGGTACGACCCGGCGGTGCTCACGAGGCGCCGGCCGGGCACTTGCATTTGGGGGTTACATGTTCAGGTCTTGCTTGGCTGCACTGGGTGCGGCGTTGTTCCTAACGGCCGCGCCGGCGATGGCCGCCGAAGAGGGTCCGATTGTCATCAAGTTCGCCCACGTGGTAGCGGACGACACGCCGAAGGGCAAAGGGGCGCTGCTGCTCAAGCAGTTGGTCGAGGAGCGCATGGCGGGCAAGATCAAGGTCGAGGTCTATCCGAACTCGACCCTGGTCGGGGACGCCGAAGAGATGCAAGCGCTGTTCGACAACAAGGTGCAGCTGCTGGCGCCGTCGATGTCCAAGTTCGCGCCGTACACCAAGAAACTGCAGGTGTTCGACCTGCCGTTCCTGTTCGATGACGCCGAGGCACTGCAGCGCTTCCAGAAGCGTGAAGCCGCACGCCAGTTGCTGCACTCGATGGCCGAGCACGGGGTGTACGGGCTTGCCTATTGGAACAACGGCTTGAAGCAGCTATCGGCTACCGTACCTCTGCGCAAGCCGAGCGATGCCGCAGGGCTGAAGTTTCGTATTCAGCCGTCGCCGGTGCTGGAGGCGCAGTTCGCCGCGGTTGGTGCCCAGTCCGTCGTGCTGCCTTTCGCCAAAGTCTATGAGTCGCTCAAGGGCGGTGTCGTGCAGGGCGCGGAGAACCCCTGGTCGAACATCCTCAGCCAGAACATGCACAGTGTTCAGCCCTATATCACCGAGAGCAACCATGGCGTGCTCGACTACATGCTGATCACCAACAACGAGTTCTGGCTGAGCATGCCGTTCGCCGTGCGTTCGGAGCTGGAGGGGATCATTCTCGAGGTGACCCAGGCGGTGAACCGCGAGGCTGCTGCGGTCAATCGCCGTGATCGCGACCGGATCCTTGCCAGCGGCAGCAGCCAGCTGATCACCCTGACGCCGGACGAGCGTCAGGCCTGGCGCGAGCAGATGTTGCCGGTGTGGAAGTCCTACGAAGCGGATATCGGTGCCGACCTGATCCGCGCCGCCATGACGGTCAACCGTCGTCGTTGATCGTTCCGCCCAGCTCCCCGGCCAGGCAGGCCGGCGAGCTGGGGCGCCCCAGCCGCTGCATTTCATCCTCCAGCCATTCGGCCAACACCTGGGCATTGTTCTGCTGTTCGTCTCGTGCGGCGTAGAGCAGCGTCAATGGGCCGCGTTCGGCCATCTCCAGCAGCGGCCACCAGTGCTCGGGGCGGGCTGCCAGCTCCTTCTGGTAACGCCGACGGAACTCCGCATAGTCGAGCGTGCCGCCCTTGAAAGCCTGGCGTAGCGCGGTCGAAGGCGCGACGTCTGGCAGCCATGCCGCCAGCGCCAGGCTGTCCTTGCGACAGCCCCTGGGCCAAAGCCGGTCGACCAGCACACGTTGGCCATCGGTCTCGCTTGCTGGCTCATATACGCGTCTGCAGCGAATCATCGGGAAGGGTCTCCGCAGCCTGATCCGTCAAGCATAGGTAAAAAATACGGATTGCTCAGGGTATAAAAAACTCTTGTGTAGGTTGTTAGGACCTAAATCTTTCGGGTTAAAAATACCCGAAACGCTTTATCTCTTTGATTTTATAGGCATTAAATGTCGGCACGCTTCGTGTAGAGAAGATGGGGTGGCAAAACCTATATCCGACAGGAGCGTGACATGAAAAAGGTAATGGTAGTGGTGGCGACCGTGGTAGTTCTGGGCAGCAGCCTGGTCAGGGCGGACGAGATTCTCGAAGTGCATCAGGACCGTGCCGTTGGTGGTGGTTTCGGTGGGCTCAGCGGTTTCATGCTCGGGGCGGCGGCGGGCGGCCCGATCGGTGCGCTGGTTGGCGGCGGCGTCGGTTACCTGCTGGGGCAGGGCGCACAGCAGGCGGCGGGGCTGGAGCAAACGCGCTATGTGGTCCGGCGTGAGGACGGCAGCGTCGCCCGCATCCGTACCTCCGATGACCGCTTCCTGCGCGGACTGCATATCGAGCGCGACGGCAGTCGGATCACCGCCTCGGCAGAATGATCGCCGGCGGGTAGTGCGTGGCGCGCTGTTTGCGGGATGATCGGGGCTGACATCGCCAGAGGAGGCACAGATGAGTTATTCCGTTCTGCACGTGGTGCACCTGCTGGCCGCGATCTTCTTCATCGGTACGCTGTTCTTTGAAGTGATGATTCTCGGCCGTATCCGCGAGCAGATCGGCGAGCAGACGATGCCGCTGGTCGAGCGCGCCGTCGGTGCGCGTTCGCGGGTGGTGCTGCACTGGGTCGTGCTGTTCGTCTACGGCGCGGGCATCGGCCTGGGCTGGTATCACCGCGAAGCGCTGGCCGACCCGCTGGCCAGCAGCTTCGCCACCTTGCTGATGCTGAAGATTGTGCTGGCGATCGGCGTGTTCTTCACCTTCGGCCTGGTCGCCATCCTGCTGCGCAAGGGGCGCATGACGCCGGCCCGCTATCGGGCGATCCACTGGGCCATCTTTGTGCAGATGATCGGCATCGTGCTGTTGGCCAAGGGCATGTTCTACGTGCATTGGTGAGGCTGCGCTGCATACCCAGTTTCGTCGGTTGCGGTGATGACCACGGTCAATTCTATTGAGGCTTCGTTGCATGTTTATCGGGCCTGATTCAGTCATCGCAGCCTCGTTGCTTTAGCGGCTGCGGGAACTAAGGTGGCTGCATCGTTTCCCGATCAGCAGAGGTTGCCCATGGATTTTGCCTACAGCCCACGTGTCGAGGCGCTGCGTCAGCAACTGCGCGCCTTCATGGACCAGTACATCGTGCCGCGAATAGGCGCCTGGCATGCCGAGGTAGCGGCCGGACAGTATCCCGTCTCCTTCATGGACGATCTCAAGGCGCTGGCGCGTACGGAAGGGCTGTGGAACCTGTTCCTGCCGTCGCTCGGCGAGGATGAGCCGGGGATGGGCCTGAGCAATCTCGAGTACGCGCCGCTGGCGGAGATCATGGGGCGCGTGCACTGGGCCTCCGAGGTGTTCAACTGCAACGCGCCGGATACCGGCAACATGGAGCTGCTGCACATGTTCGCCACGCCCGAGCAGCGTCAGCGCTGGCTCACGCCGTTGCTCGAAGGCGAGATCCGCTCGGCCTTCGCCATGACCGAACCGGACGTGCCGTCTTCCGACGCTACCAACATCCAGACGCTGATCCGTCGCGACGGCGACGACTACGTGATCAACGGCCGCAAGTGGTTCATCACCAATGCCTCGCATCCCAACTGCAAGCTCCTGATCGTGATGGGCAAGACCGACCCGAACGCCGAGACCCATCAGCAGCAGAGCATGATCCTGGTGCCGTTCGACACACCCGGTGTCGAGCTGGTGCGTAACATCCCGGTGATGAACCACATCGCCCCGGAAGGTCACAGCGAACTCCTGCTGCGCAATGTGCGGGTGCCGGCGAGCAACCTGTTGGGTAGGGAGGGCGACGGCTTCATGATGGCGCAGGCGCGCCTGGGGCCAGGGCGCATTCACCACTGCATGCGCTCGATCGGCATGGCCGAGCTGGCGCTGGAACTGATGGTCGAGCGCTGCCAGGAGCGCAAGGCGTTCGGCAAGTACCTGCAGCAGTATTCCAATGTCGCCGACTGGATCGCCGAGTCGCGTATCGAGATCGAGCAGGCGCGACTGCTGGTGCTCAAGACTGCCTGGATGATCGACGAGGTCGGCGCCAAGGCGGCGCGCAAGGAAATCTCGATGATCAAGGCGCTGGTGCCGCGCATGCACATCAACGTGGTCGACCGCGCGATCCAGGTCTACGGCGCCATGGGCCTGACGCCGGACACGCCGCTGGCCGACATGTGGACCGGTGGCCGCGCCCTGCGCTTTGCCGACGGCCCGGATCAGGTGCATCTGCGCAGCATTGCGAAGATGGAAATCAAGGCCAGTGAAGCCAGCCGCGGTGCCACGGCGGCTTATCTCACCCCGCCTGGTCGTCACTGATCGTGATTGCTGCTGGCCGCGCGACGCCACTGCGCGCGGCCTATCTCCCTTCTCGTGTATGCTCCGTCCTGGCGCGCTAGCTTGCGTCTCTCTCCTACTGGCCTAGGCTAGTCATAACAACGTCTTTGTTCACGGTCATGGTGTTCTTTGACATGGGACAACGAAAACAGTCGCCGGGGGAGTCCTTGATTGCAATCAAGGGGAGGGATGTAGACGCTCACCTACCATCCGCTTACGCCAACCGTACAAGCAGGTAATTCGATGGCTTCCCGTGAAATCTGGTCGCTGGCCGGTACGTTCAGTACCTGGGTCAAGGGCTTTTTCATTCTGCTGATCCTGAGCCTCTGCGCGTTGCCGCTACAGGCCAGGGAATACGAAGCCGAGCAGCAGCGTCTCGACAAGTTCTTCCCCGGCGCAAGCGTCTCTGCAGCCGAGGGCGACTACCAGGTCCGCACGATCACCAAGGGCGACGAGATCCTTGGCTATGCCTTCCAGTCCATCAACGTGGTGGACATCCCCGCCTATTCCGGCAAACCCATCAACATGCAGGTGCTGCTCGACCCTCAGGGCGTGATCGTCGATGCCTACGTGCTCGAGCACCATGAACCGATCCTGCTGATCGGCATCCCCGAAGAAGAGCTGCACGCCTTCAATGCCAAGTACCAGGGTATCCACGTTGACCAGCGCGTGGTTGTCGGCCGTTCGCGGGACGAGAATGCGGTCACCATCGATGCGGTCACTGGTGCCACCGTCACGGTGATGGTGGTCAACGAGATCGTCATGCGCGCGGCGCATGACGTCGCGGTGTCGCTGGGGCTGGTGGAGAGCAACGCCGGCGTCGCGCAGAAGCCGGCCACCGTCCGCGCGGATTACTACGAACAGGCGACCTGGAACGACCTGACCGGCAACGGCGCGATCCGCCGGCTGCACCTGACCAAGGGCGAGATCGACGAGGCGTTCAAGGGCACCGAGGGCGAAGGCATCGACGAGGCGGCGGCAGATGAGGTGCAGGACACCTTCATCGACCTCTACGCCACGCATCTGAACCCACCGACCATCGGCCGCGCGCTGCTCGGCGATGCGCACTACCGCACGCTGATGGACGAGCTCAAGCCAGGCGAGCACGCCATCGCGGTGATGGGCAGCGGTGAGTACTCGTTCAAGGGCTCGGGCTATGTGCGCGGCGGCATTTTCGATCGGGTCCAGTTGCGCCAGTTCGGCAATGTCATCAGCTTCCGCGACATGGACTTCCAGCGGCTGGACGACGTCTATGCCGAAGGCATGCCCGACTTCAGGGAAATGGCGATCTTCATCGTCCGCGAGCATGCGGCGTTCGATCCCGGTTCACCCTGGACGCTGGAGCTGCTGGTGCGCCGCCAGACCGGCCCGATCAGCGGCATGTTCACCAGCTTCGAGCTGCCCTACCAGATGCCCGAGCAGTACATCGAGCGTCCGCAGCCGACCGCCGAGGAGCTGGCCGCCATCGAAGAGGCCAACCGGCCGATGTGGGTCAACATCTGGTACCAGAAGTCATTCCAGATTGGCGTGATCCTCGCGGCGCTGGGCCTGCTGACGGTCATCCTGTTCCTGCAGGACAAGTTCACTCAGCGGCCGCGGTTCCTGCACTGGCTGCGTCGCGGCTACCTGGTGTTCACCGTGGTGTTCATCGGTTGGTACGCGCTGGGGCAGCTGTCGGTGGTCAACGTGCTGACCTTCGTCCACGCGCTGTTCCAGGATTTCCGCTGGGAGCTGTTCCTCTCCGATCCGGTGATCTTCATCATCTGGACCTTCACCGCCGCCAGCATCCTGCTCTGGGGCCGTGGCGTGTTCTGCGGCTGGCTGTGCCCCTTCGGCGCGCTGCAGGAGCTGATCAACGAAGCCGCACGCAAGCTGAAGATTCCGCAGTACGAGCTGCCCTTCGCGGTGCACGAGCGGCTCTGGGCGATCAAGTACATCGTCCTGCTGGTGCTGTTCGGCATCTCCCTCGAGTCGATGATGATGGCCGAGAAGGCCGCCGAGGTGGAGCCGTTCAAGACCGCCATCACCCTCAAGTTCGACCGCCAGTGGTGGTTCGTCGCCTACGCGGTGTTCCTGCTGGTCATCAACATCTTCACCCGCAAGGTGTACTGCCGCTACGTCTGCCCGCTGGGGGCGGCGCTGTCGATCAGCAGCAAGGTGCGCCTGTTCGACTGGCTCAAGCGGCGCCCCGAATGCGGCAGCCCCTGCCAGCTGTGCGCCAAGGAATGCGAGATCCAGGCCATCCACCCGGATGGGCACATCAACCACAACGAGTGCCATTACTGCCTGGACTGCCAGATGACCTACCACAACGAAAACAAGTGCCCGCCGCTGATTCTGAAGAACAAGCGCGCCAAGCGCGGCAAGAAGGCACCGGCCGACCCGTCGCTGATTCCCGTAGTGCAAGTGGTGGAACCCTGAGCCGTCGCCGCAGGCGAGGTGCTCGATCGATGTGTTTGAAGCAGATGTCCCAAAGGAGCGAAACCCCATGAGTGACAAGAGCAAGAACAATCCTGAGGTGCTGGAGAAGGGCGGCATGAGCCGTCGTGGCTTCCTCGGCGCCAGCGCGGTTACCGGCGCGGCCGTTGCGGCCACAGCCTTCGGTGGCGCGGTGATGAGCCGCGAGTCCTGGGCCGCAGCGGTCAAGGAAGCGCGGCAGAACATCCACGTCGCGCCAGGCGAACTGGACGACTACTACGGCTTCTGGAGCGGCGGCCACCAGGGCGAAGTGCGCGTGATGGGCGTCCCGTCGATGCGCGAACTGATGCGCATCCCGGTGTTCAACGTCGACTCCGCCACCGGCTGGGGCCTGACCAACGAAAGCCGCGCGATCATGGGCGACAGCGCCAAGTTCCTCAACGGCGACTGCCACCACCCGCACATCTCCATGACCGACGGCAAGTACGACGGCAAGTACCTGTTCATCAACGACAAGGCCAACACCCGCGTCGCTCGTATCCGCCTGGATATCATGAAGTGCGACAAGATGATCACCGTGCCGAACTGCCAGGCCATCCACGGCCTGCGTCTGCAGAAGGTGCCGCACACCAAGTACGTGTTCGCCAACGCCGAATTCGTCATCCCGCACCCGAACGACGGCAAGGTCTTCGATCTGCAGGATGAAAACAGCTACACCATGTACAACGTCATCGACGCCGAAAAGATGGAGATGGCCTTCCAGATCATCGTCGACGGCAACCTCGACAACACCGACGCCGACTACACCGGCCGCTTCACCGCTGCCACCTGCTACAACTCGGAAAAGGCCTACGACCTCGGCGGCATGATGCGCAACGAGCGCGACTGGGTCGTGGTATTCGATATTGAGGCGGCGGAGAAGGCGGTCAAGGCCGGCAAGTTCATCACCCTTGGCGACTCCAAGGTGCCGGTGCTCGACGGCCGCAAGAAGGCCGAGAAGGACAGCCAGTTCACCCGCTATATCCCGGTGCCGAAGAACCCGCACGGCCTGAACACCTCGTCCGATGGCAAGTACTTCATCGCCAACGGCAAGCTCTCGCCGACCGTGTCGATGATCGAAATCGCCAAACTGCCTGACCTGTTCGCCGACAAACTGGCCGATCCGCGTGACACCATCGCCGCCGAAGTGGAACTGGGCCTCGGCCCGCTGCACACCACCTTCGACGGTCGCGGCAACGCCTACACCACCGTGTTCATCGACAGCCAAGTGGTCAAGTGGAACATGGCCGATGCGGTTCGCGCCTACAAGGGCGAGAAGGTCAACTACATCAAGCAGAAGCTCGACGTGCACTACCAGCCGGGCCACATCCATGCCTCGCTCTGCGAAACCAGCGAAGCCGATGGCAAGTGGCTGGTCGCGCTGTGCAAGTTCGGCAAGGACCGCTTCCTGCCGACCGGCCCGCTGCACCCGGAAAACGACCAGCTGATCGACATCTCTGGCGAGGAAATGAAGCTGGTACATGACGGCCCGACCTATGCCGAGCCGCACGACTGCATCATGGCCCGTCGCGACCAGATCAAGCCGAAGAAGCTCTGGGACCGCAACGATCCGTTCTTCGCGCCGACCGTGGAAAGGGCGAAGAAGGATGGCATCAACCTGGAAACCGACAACAAGGTCATCCGCGACGGCAACAAGGTGCGCGTCTACATGACGTCCATGGCGCCGGCGTTCGGCGTGCAGGAGTTCACCGTCAAGCAGGGCGACGAAGTCACCGTGACCATCACCAACATCGACCAGATCGAAGACGTGTCCCACGGCTTCGTCATGGTCAATCACGGTGCGAGCATGGAGATCAGCCCGCAGCAGACCTCTTCCATCACCTTTATTGCAGACAAGCCAGGGCTGCACTGGTACTACTGCAGCTGGTTCTGCCACGCGCTGCACATGGAAATGGTCGGCCGCATGATGGTCGAGCCCGCTTAAGCTGCTCCAGTCATCGCCCGTTTGCGGTCGGGCGATGGCGTCGTGATGTCGCGAAGGGCTTCGGCACGCTGCCGCGGCCCTTCCGGCAGCCACCGTCTGCCTGGAAGCTGAAGAAGGTCAAAACGCAGTGTTCAAAGCTCAGGCTGGTTATTTCTCGCGATACCCCGCAGCCATCATGTTGCTGCTTTTTTTGAGTGGTGCGGCCCAGGCGGCACCGCAATCCATCACGACGCTGCCGCTGCAGCCCGACGGCGAGAACCGCTGGCGCCTGCCTGCCGGTGAATATCAGGGCCAGTTCAGCATCGCGCAGTCGATGCAGCTGCGCTGCGAGCCGGGCGCCGTCATCCGGTCCCAAGGCCAGGGCAGCAGCCTGCTCATCAGCGCGCCCGACGTCGCCGTCGAAGGCTGCACGCTGCGCGACTGGGGCTCCGATCTCACCGCCATGGACTCGGCGGTGTTCGTCCTGCCGGCCGCGCCTCGAGCGCTGATTCGGAACAACCGCATGCAGGGGCCGGGCTTCGGCGTTTTCGTCGATGGCGCCGCCGACGTACAGGTGATCGGCAACGAGATCGTCGGCGAGGTGGACATTCGCTCGCAGGATCGCGGCAACGGCATTCACCTGTTCGCGGTGAACGGTGCACGCATCGTCGGCAATCGGGTGCGTGACGTCCGCGATGGCATCTACATCGACACCTCCAACGGCAACCACCTGGAGGCCAACGTCCTCGAGGATCTGCGCTATGGCGTGCATTACATGTTCGCCAACGACAACAGCGTGATCGACAACGTCACCCGCCGTACCCGTACCGGCTACGCACTGATGCAGAGCCGCAAGCTGATCGTCACGGGCAACCGCTCCGAGCAGGATCAGAACTACGGCATCCTGATGAACTACATCACCTACTCGACCATCACCGGCAACTTCGTCAGCGACGTGCAGCGTGGCGATACCGGTGGCGACAGCATGATCAGCGGCGGTGAGGGCAAGGCGCTGTTCATCTACAACTCGCTGTTCAACACCATCGAGAAAAACCACTTCGAGAAGAGCTCGCTGGGCATCCACCTGACCGCCGGCTCCGAAGACAACCGCATTTCCGGCAACGCCTTCGTCGGCAACCAGCAGCAGGTCAAGTACGTGGCGACCCGCACCCAGGAATGGTCGGTGGACGGCCGTGGCAACTACTGGAGCGATTACCTGGGCTGGGACCGCAATGACGACGGGCTGGGCGATGTCGCCTACGAACCCAACGACAACGTCGACCGGCTGCTCTGGCTCTACCCGCAGGTGCGCCTGCTGATGAACAGCCCGAGCATCGAGGTGCTGCGCTGGGTGCAACGTGCCTTCCCGGTGGTCAAGTCGCCGGGCGTGCAGGACAGCCATCCGCTGATGAAGCTGCCCACTGAAGAACTCCTAACCGAAAAGCAGGAACCAACGTCATGAACGCCGTCGAGATCCAGGGCGTAAGCCAGCGTTACGGCAGCATGACCGTGCTGCACGATCTGAACCTGAACCTCGGTGAGGGCGAGGTGCTGGGGCTGTTCGGCCATAACGGCGCCGGCAAGACCACCAGCATGAAGCTGATTCTCGGCCTGCTCGCGCCGAGCGAGGGCCAGGTGAAAGTCCTCGGCCGCGCGCCGAACGATCCGCAGGTGCGCCGTCAGCTCGGCTATCTGCCGGAGAACGTGACCTTCTACCCGCAGTTGAGCGGCCGCGAAACCCTGCGCCATTTCGCTCGCCTGAAGGGCGCGGCGCAGAGCCAGGTGGACGAGCTGCTCGAGCAGGTCGGCCTGGCGCATGCCGCCGATCGCCGGGTGAAGACCTATTCCAAGGGCATGCGCCAGCGTCTCGGCCTGGCCCAGGCACTGCTCGGCGAACCGCGCCTGCTGCTGCTCGACGAGCCGACGGTGGGCCTCGATCCGATCGCCACCCAGGACCTCTACCTGCTGATCGACCGCCTGCGTCAGCGCGGCACCAGCATCATTCTCTGTTCCCACGTGCTGCCGGGCGTCGAGGCGCACATCAACCGCGCGGCGATCCTCGCCAAGGGTCGCCTGCAGGCCGTAGGTAGCCTGTCGCAACTGCGTGCCGAGGCCGGGCTGCCGGTGCGCATCCGTGCCAGTGGCGTCAGCGAGCGCGACAGCTGGCTGCAGCGTTGGACCGATGCCGGGCACAGCGCCCGTGGTCTCAGCGAATCGAGCCTGGAAGTGGTTGCGGTCAACGGCCACAAGCTGGTGCTGCTGCGCCAGCTGCTGGGCGAGAGCGAGCCGGAGGACATTGAGATCCACCAGCCGTCGCTGGAAGACCTCTATCGCTATTACATGGAGCGCGCCGGTGATGTGCGCGCCCAGGAGGGTCGCGTATGAACCAGGTCTGGAACATCGCCCGCAAGGAACTCAGCGACGGCCTGCGCAACCGCTGGCTGCTTGCCATCAGTCTGCTCTTCGCGGTGCTCGCGGTGGGTATCGCCTGGCTGGGCGCCGCGGCCTCCGGCCAGCTTGGCTTCACCTCGATTCCGGCGACCATCGCCAGCCTGGCCAGCCTCGCCACCTTTCTAATGCCGCTGATCGCGCTGCTGCTGGCCTATGACGCCATCGTCGGCGAGGACGAGGGCGGCACGCTGATGCTGCTGCTGACCTATCCGTTGGGGCGCGGGCAGATCCTGCTCGGCAAGTTCGTCGGCCACGGGCTGATCCTCGCCCTGGCGGTGCTGATCGGCTTCGGCTGCGCGGCGCTGGCCATCGGGGTGCTGGTCGAGGGTGTCGAACTCGGCATGCTGTTCTGGGCGTTCGGCCGCTTCATGATCTCCTCGACGCTGCTCGGCTGGGTATTCCTCGCCTTGGCCTACGTGCTCAGCGGCAAGGTCAACGAGAAGTCCAGTGCCGCCGGGCTGGCGCTCGGCGTGTGGTTTCTTTTCGTGCTGGTGTTCGACCTGGTGCTGCTCGCGCTGCTGGTGCTCAGCGAGGGCAAGTTCAATCCCGAACTGCTGCCCTGGCTGCTGTTGCTCAACCCCACCGACATCTACCGGCTGATCAACCTGTCCGGCTTCGAGGGCAGCGGCAGCGCCATGGGCGTGCTCTCGCTCGGTGCCGACCTGCCGGTGCCGGGCGCGGTGCTCTGGCTCTGTTTGCTGGCCTGGGTTGGCGTTTCGCTGTTGCTGGCCTACGGCATCTTCCGCCGTCGGCTGGCCTGAATTCATGAATCAAAAAGGAAATCCTCTATGAACGCACTGCATCGCATCGGCGCCGGAACCTTCCTCGCTCTGCTGCTTGCTGTCGGCCTGGCCGGCTGCGGCGAGAAGGAAGAGGTCGAGCAGGCGCTGGACCCGGTGGCCTTCCACGACAGCGACGAATGCCATGTCTGCGGCATGATCATCAGCGACTTCCCCGGGCCCAAGGGGCAGGCGGTGGAGAAGGGTGGGGTAAAGAAGTTCTGCTCCACTGCCGAGATGCTCGGCTGGTGGTTGCAGCCGGAAAACCGCCTGCTCGACGCCAAGCTGTACGTGCACGACATGGGCCGTAGCGTTTGGGAAAAACCGGATGACAGTCATTTGATCGACGCAACCCGCGCCTACTATGTGGTCGGCACGTCGCTCAAGGGCGCCATGGGTGCGTCGCTGGCGACCTTCGCCGAAGAGCAGGCCGCCATGCGTCTGGCCGAGGAACACGGTGGCCGCGTGCTGCGTTTCGATCAGATCGATCAGGCGCTGCTGCAGGAAGCGGCGAGCATGCAGCACGGCGGCATGCACGAGCACATGCCCAGCGATGCACACAACGCACACCAGGGGCACTGAGGCGTACTCAGTGGCCGCAACCACTCTTCCGACACATTCGAGGTAAGCACAATGATGGGTATCAGCGTCTGGCAACTTCTGATCATTCTTCTGATCGTCGTCATGCTGTTCGGCACCAAGCGCCTGCGTGGCCTGGGCTCCGACCTGGGCAGCGCGATCAGCGGTTTTCGCAAGTCGGTGAGCGACGGTGAAACGACCGCGAGCAGTGAGACGGTGAAGCAGGAACTCAAGTAGGCGCGTCTGCCTCCTGCGGCGCCGGTTCACGTGCCGGTCGCCGCTCCGAGGCCTGCCGGCGCCTGTCCGCGCTTGCAGGTCAGCTTCGTATCCCCGCACGGCCGCATGGCCGCCTTGCACCGCAACGGTGCATCTTCGAGCGGGTCTTCGGCGCCGCACGTCACTTTCCCGCCGCCTCGGAAAAAAGCTGATTGCAATCAAGTCTGCCGAGGGCTCCTACCCTGTAGAAAGTAACCCTGGCTCCCGCTTTCTGGAGCGCTCATCTGCCCGTTGCGCCCATGACTATGCGCTACGGGACATGGCAATACTGGAGGCCTTCCGTGCAAGTTATCGACCGGCGAAAAGCCCTGAGTATCCCGCCTATCTGGCGGCTCGCGTTTCGCCCCTTCTTTCTCGTCGGCAGCGTCTATGCGCTGCTGGCGATTCCGCTCTGGGTCGCCGCCTGGACCGGGCTCTGGCCGGGCTTTCAGCCCACCGGCGGCTGGCTCGCCTGGCACCGTCACGAAATGCTGTTCGGCTTCGCCATGGCGATCGTCGCCGGCTTCCTGCTGACCGCGGTACAGACCTGGACCGGGCAGACCGCGCCCTCCGGCAACCGTCTGATGGGGCTGGCGCTGCTCTGGCTGGCGGCACGCCTGGGCTGGTTGTTCGGCCTGCCAGCCGAGTGGCTGGCGCCGCTGGACCTGCTGTTCCTGCTGGCCCTGGCCTGGATGATGGCGCAGATGCTCTGGGCGGTGCGGCAGAAGCGCAACTACCCGATCGTAGTGGTGCTGGGCCTGATGTTCGGTGCCGACCTGCTGGTGCTGAGCGGCCTGCTGCAAGGCAGCGATGCCCTGCAGCGCCAGGGCGTGCTGGCCGGCCTCTGGCTGGTGGCCGCATTGATGGCGCTGATCGGCGGGCGGGTGATTCCGTTCTTCACCCAGCGCGGGCTGGGCAAGGTCGAGGCGCTCAAGCCCTGGGTATGGCTGGATGTCGCCCTGCTGGTGGGCACCGGTGTGATCGCCCTGTTGCATGCAGTTGGCATCGCCATGCAGCCACACCCTGTACTGGGCCTGTTGTTCGCGGCTATCGGCGCCGGCCATCTGCTGCGTCTGGCGCGCTGGTATGACAAGGGCATCTGGAAGGTCGGCCTGCTCTGGTCGTTGCACCTGGCGATGCTCTGGCTGGTGGTCGCGGCGTTCGGCCTGGCGCTCTGGCATTTCGGTCTGCTGGCGCAGTCCAGCCCGTCGCTGCATGCGCTGAGCGTCGGCTCGATGAGTGGCTTGATCCTGGCCATGATCGCTCGGGTGACCCTCGGCCACACCGGTCGGCCGCTGCAGTTACCGGCGGGCATCGTCGGGGCCTTCGTGCTGTTCAACCTCGGTACGGCTGCGCGGGTATTCCTCTCGGTCATCTGGCCGGTCGCCGGGCTGTGGCTGGCAGCGGCCTGCTGGGCACTGGCCTTCGCACTCTACGTCTGGCGCTACGCGCCGATGCTGGTCGCGCCCCGTGTGGATGGACACCCGGGCTAACAGCGCAAGTCGCAATCGGCAGGTGCCGCCGCACCTGCCACACCTAACCAGCTTGAAAACCGCTGCCTCTGGCGAGGCGGCCTGTGACTCGACACGTGTCGAGCTCGGAGATGATGAATGAAAAGCGAGTTTCAGGATCGTCTTGCGGTCGTGACCGGTGCCAGCTCCGGAATCGGCCTGGCACTGTGTGCTGCCCTGTTGCAGCGGGGGGCCCAAGTGCTGGCGATGTCGCGCAGCCTGGGCGGTCTCGAGGCGCTGTTGGCCACGCATCCGGAGCAGCTGCAATGGCTGCGTGGCGATGTCACTTCGGCCGAAGACCTGGCCGAGCTGGGCCGGCGCGCGGCCCAGCTCGGCCCCGTGCATTACCTGGTGCCCAATGCGGGCATCGCCGAACTGGCCGATGGCCTCGACATGGCGGCCTTCGACCGGCAGTGGGCAGTCAATGGCGCCGGTGCGCTGAATACCCTCGCGGTCATGCGTAACGAGCTGGCCAAGCCGGCTTCGGTGGTGTTCGTCGGCACCTTTCTGATCCGTTCGACCTTCCCCGGACTGGCCGCCTACATCGCCAGCAAGGCGGCGTTGGCGGCGCAGGCTCGTACGCTGGCGGTGGAGTTCGCGCCGCTGGATGTACGCATCAACATGGTCTCGCCAGGGCCGACCGCTACCGCGATCTGGGGCACGCTGGGACTGACCGACGACCAGCTCGAAGGCGTTGCCGATGGCGTTACCAAGCGCCTGCTGCCGGGGCATTTCCTCGAGTCCGCGGCGGTCGCCAACGTCATCCTGTTCCAGCTCTCGCAAGGCGCGCGCGGCGTGTTCGGTCAGGACTGGGTGGTGGATAACGGCTACACCATCAGCTGAGGGATACCCGCATGTGGTTCAAGTGGAAGCGCAGCGCGGTACGCCTGGAGCAGGAGCTGCGCGCGTTGCAGGCCAGTCACGCCGAGCAGTCGGCGCGCGTCGCAGCGCTGGAACAGCAGCTGCAGGTGGCCGAAGCCGCCAGCCAGCAACGCCAGCGACAGCTCGACTATTACCGCGGCGTGTCGGAAAAGCTGATTCGCTTCAGCACCTCGGTGGCCCATCTCGGCGAGTCGTTCGAGTTTCTCACCGGGCAGCTGGGCGACAACAAGGCCCGCGCCGACGAGGTCGCCAGCGCGGCGCTGAGCAACCAGAAGCATTTCAGCGAGCTGCAGGGCAAGGCAGCCGAGATGGAGGAGGGCCTCGGCCTGGCTTCGCGCAAGGTCGATACCCTTGCCGAGCGCTCGCAGGAGATCAACGGCATCGTCGATCTCATCAGCGGCATCGCCAGCCAGACCAACCTGCTGGCGCTGAATGCGGCGATCGAGGCGGCACGAGCCGGCGAAGCCGGGCGCGGGTTTGCGGTGGTCGCCGGGGAGATTCGCAGCCTGGCGGAAAAGACCGCGCTGGCGACCGATGACATCGTGCGCAAGATTGGCGAAGTGCAGGCCGAAATCCGCAACGTGCATGACTACATCCAGCTGCAGGGCAGCCACGCCAAGGGCTTCAGCCGAACCACCGAGGTCGCGGTCGAGGCGATGCGTACGCTCTACCAGCTGGCCGGGGCGATGCGTGCGAGCAGCGCCGCGTCTTCCTTCCGGGCCGGCATCGAGCTGGCCAATCTCGACGAGCTGTCGCTGAAGTTCGTGGTCTACAACCACCTGCTGAGCGACCAGACACAGCCGATTCCGCAGCTGCCGAGCGAGCGCGACTGTCGTTTCGGTCGCTGGTACTACGGCGAGGGCAACCGCGATATCCAGGCGCTGGACTGCTTCCGCCAGATCGAGCGGCCGCACACGGCAGTGCATGCTCAGGGGCAGGCTGCGCTGAATGCATTCGCCGAGAACGCTCTGGAAACCGCGCTGCGTCACCTCGGCCAGATGGAGGATGCCAACCTGGAGGTGATGCGCATCGTCACCGCGGTGGTCGATCAGTTCGAGCAAGGGACGAGCCGCGCGGCTTGATGCTTCAAGTACCTGCGCGCTTCGCGCATGAACTGCTGTTAGTACAAAAATATTGCGCTTATCGAGCAATACTATTCGTTAGATAACATTTAACCCGCCGCAGACAATGCGCACGCATTCCGTCTGCGCGGCAATCCGCCGCGCTCGATATGAACCGATCCCAGGAGGAGCGGCGAGCGGATGCGGCGTGCCGGTCCGTCGACCATTGCCAGCGCTGCGCTGGCAGATCTCGATGTTCGTTTCCTGGGCGCCCGCGTCGGCCGCCTGGCGAGCATGAGCGAACTGCACAACAGTCCCGAACCGATTGCCTACAACTACCACGTGGTGCGCCAGTTCACCCTGATGACGCTGGTCTGGGGTGTGCTCGGCATGGGCCTCGGCGTCTTCATCGCCGCTCAGCTGGTCTGGCCGCAGCTGAACTTCGATCTGCCCTGGACCAGCTTCGGCCGGCTGCGACCGATCCACACCAATCTGGTGATCTTCGCCTTCGGTGGCGGCGCGCTATTCGCCTCGTCCTTCTACATCGTCCAGCGCACCAGCCATGCCCGACTGATTTCCGATCGGCTGGCCGCCGTGGTGTTCTGGGGCTGGCAGGCAGCCTGCGTGGCAATGCCGATCAGCTACGCGCTGGGCTACACCACGTCCAAGGAATACGCCGAGATGGAGTGGCCGATCGCGCTCTGGGTGACGCTGATCTGGGTGCTCTACGCCTATCTGTTCTTCGGCACCATCGCCCGCCGGCGCATCCGCCACATCTACGTCGGCAACTGGTTCTTTGGCGCCTTTATCATCGTTACCGGCATGGTGCACATCATCAACCATGCCCTGATCCCGGTGAGCCTGCTCAAGTCCTATTCGATGTACTCGGGGGCCACCGATGCGATGGTGCAATGGTGGTACGGGCACAGCGTGGTGGGCTTCATTCTCTCGGTCGGCTTTCTCGGCATGATGTACTACTTCGTGCCCAAGCAGGCCGGGCGGCCGATCTACTCGTACCGCCTGTCCATCGTGCACTTCTGGGCGATCATCTCGATCTACATCTGGGCCGGCCCGCACCACCTGCACTACACCGCGCTGCCGGACTGGGCGCAGAGCCTGGGCATGGTGATGTCGATCATCCTGCTGGCGCCGAGCTGGGGCGGCATGATCAACGGCATGATGACCCTCTCCGGTGCCTGGCATAAGTTGCGCACTGATCCGATCCTGCGCTTTCTGGTGGTCTCCCTGGCGTTCTACGGCATGTCGACCTTCGAAGGCCCGATGATGGCGATCAAGACGGTCAACGCGCTGTCGCACTACACCGACTGGACCATCGGCCACGTACACGCCGGGGCGCTGGGCTGGGTGGCGATGATCTCCATCGGCTCGCTGTACCACCTGATTCCACGGCTGTGGGGGCGCGAGCAGATGCACAGCATCGGCCTGATCAACGCGCACTTCTGGCTGGCGACCATCGGCACCGTGCTCTACATCGCCTCGATGTGGGTCAACGGCATCACCCAGGGCTTGATGTGGCGCGCGGTCAACGAAGACGGCACGCTGACCTACTCCTTCATCGAGGCGCTGGAAGCCAGCCATCCCGGCTACATCGTGCGCATGACCGGCGGCGGCATTTTCGCCTGCGGCATGCTGCTGATGGCGCTGAACACCTGGCTGACCGTGCGCACCCGCCGCGACGAGCGCGTGCCGCAGGCAGCGCCGCTGCTGGCCAGCTGAACGCCCGGGCAGCTATCTCGCTCAAAACCGGTCCAGGGACGGACCGCTCCACCGCCCGCCGGGCGGTCTCTCCGATTTCGACACAAGCAGGACCAATGCACGACTCTTTCGCCCTCTGGATTCGCTCGTTCCTTCCCGCCCCGCTGAATGCTTCGCCGAAGGAGTGGTTGCGCGCCGCCCTCGGCGTCGCCATCGTCATGCCGCTGGTGTTCTGCAGCGGCTACATGCTGGTCGGCAGTTCGTTGACCCTGCAGATCATGGGGCCAGCCGGCGCCTCGGCGGTGCTGGTGTTCGTCGCCTCGTCCAGCCCGTTCGCCCAGCCATGGGCGGTTCTGGTTGGCAATCTGCTGGCGGCGCTGATCGGCATCAGTCTGGGCATGAGCGGCTTGCCCAGTATCGCCTCGCTGGCGCTGGCGGCTTGCCTGTCGCTGCTCTGTCTGTTCTATCTGCGCTGCCTGCATCCGCCGAGCATCGCGCTGGCGCTGGTGGCGGCGGTGGGCAGCCCGGAGCTGCATCAGCTGGGTTACGCGCTGGTCGGGCCAGTGCTGTTCTATTCGGCGCTCCTGGTGACGGTCGCGCTGGTCTACAACAACCTGACCGGGCATCCCTATCCGAAGCCGCGGCTGAGCCGCGAGAACAGTCATCACACCCGCGACCTGCCGCCGGGCGAGCGCATGAGCTTCACCCATGACGACGTTGACCGGGCGCTGCAGGAATTCGGCGAGTATGTCGACGTCACCCGTGACGACCTCGAACGACTGATCAAGCAGACCGAGAAGCACGCCCTGCGGCGCAGCATGGGCGAGATCACCGCGGCGCACGTGATGTCACGCGATCTGTACTGGCACACGCCGGATACCTTCATCGAGCAGGCCTGGCAGACCCTGCAGTTGCACCGGCTGCGCTCGCTGCCGGTGGTGCAGGGCGACGACCATCGGCTGGTCGGCATCGTCACCCAGGTGGACCTGCTCAAGCACTTCCACCCGCGGCCGGGGCGGCTCAGTTTCGGTCAGCTGAACTTCCTGCGCGGCACCAAGCTACGCGCGATCATGAGTTCGCCAGTAGTCTCGGTGACCGCCGATACGCACATGGTCGAACTGGTTTATCTACTCTCGGATCGCGGCCTGCACTGCCTGCCGGTGGTCGATGCGCAACAGCGCCTGGTCGGCATGATTACCCAGACGGATCTGATCGCCGCGCTGTACCGCAACTGGCTCAAGCAGCTGCCGGACTGAGCGGCCACGAGTCCGGCGCGACGCTCAGATATCGTAGTACCAGCGGGACCAGTCGTAATCGTCGAGGGCTACTTCGCGCAGCAGTTCGATGGCCTTGAGCAACGCGGGCGATTCGCTGGCGCGTGCATGCACCAGGTAGACCGGATAGCTGAACTCCGGCGCCTGCTCCACTCGCTTGAGAAGCCCTTCTTCCAGATAGCGCTGGACCACGCGGGTGCGAAAGTAGCCGCGGCCGCCGCATTGCACCAGATACTGCAAGGCCAGCGGCCCGAGGCTGAATGACAGCGCGGCGCGGGTGTATTCGGGCAGCGCCTGGTTATGCTGCTTGCGAAATGCCGGCCCCCAATCCACGTACAGATACGGCGTTGGATTCTGCGCCTGCACCACCTGGATCAGCTTTTCCTCCAGCAGCTGTTCGACCTGCAGACCGGGCAGGTACTCCGGCTGGTGTACCAGCGCGGCGTCGAGCACGCCGAGGTCGAGCTTCTTCTGCAGCTCTTCGCCGCTGCCCACTTCCAGTCGCACGGCGTGGCCCGGCAGCGCTTGCCGCAGCCGCTGGACCCAGGCCAGCATCAGCGGGTTGCACAGGCTCACCTCGGCGCCGAGCGTGAGCAGTTCGCCATAACCCCGTGGCAGCGGCAGGTCGCGCCGCGCGGCCTCCCAGGTCTGCACCAGCTGGCGGGCATAGGCGGCAAAGCGCTCGCCATCGGCCGTCAGCCGCGCCCCGGCGCGATTGCGCACGAACAGCCGGCAGCTCAGCTGGTTTTCCAGGTTCTGTATGCGCGCGGTGACGGCCGTCTGGGTGATGTGCAGGCGCTCGGCCGTGGCGATGAAGCTGCCGCTGCGAATGATCTCGAGAAAGGTGCGGGCGAGATCAATATCCATGGTCGACCTTAAATGCAGTGAACGTGACGGAACCGATGATTGTAGGGGGTTGTGACCGTCGTGGGGGCGCCCACCTTGAATCGGTGGGCGATCCGCTCACGATCAGTGCGAAGTGCCTTCGGCGAATTCGATCTTGTTGCCGACGTTGTACTTGCCGGAGGGCTTGTTCATCGGGATGCGTTTGACCTCCTCCAGCGTGTTGGCGTCGTAGACGAGGAGGGCGCCGTCGGTGTCCCAGACGCTGAGCAGGGCGTAGCGGCCGTCGTTGGTGAATTCGACGTGGGCGGCGTTCTTGCCCGGCATCGGGCGCAGGGTGTGGGCGACTTCCAGGGTCTGTTTGTCGATCAGGTGCACGGCGTCGTTGTTCGGGCCGAAGAATACGTCGGTCCAGGCGTAGGGCGAGTTGGCCTGGCTGCGCATGAAGAAGCCCGGGCCTTCGGTGGGAATCTCCTTGATCAGCTTCCAGGTTTGCAGATCGAGCACCGAGATCAGCCCCTTGCTGACGTTGGGCGTGGCGAACACCCACTTGCCGTCGCGTTTCCAATAGATGCCCGAGCCCAGGTGCGGCATGCCCGGCAGCGGGATGTCGGTGACCGCCTTACCGGTATCCAGGTCGATCACCTGGCCGCCGTGGGCCTTGCGCGAGGTGGCCAGCAGGTGGCGGTAGTCGGGGGTGAAGGAGAAGTCGTCGAGGAAGTCGGCGGCCTCGATGCGCCGCGGTTCGAAGGTCGGCTCGCCGGCGTAGGAGAGCTCCCAGGCCTCTTTCACGTCTTTCAGCGCGACCACGAAGCTGTCGCGCGGTGGTGCGGTGTACACGGCGCTGACCCGCGACGGCGTGCCATCCTGGCCGACCGCGGGGATGTGCTTGACCAGCGACAGGTCGCGCGCATCGAGCAGCACCAGATTGCCCGGCAGGTAGTTGCCCACCAGCACCCACCGGCCGTCGTTGCTCACCGCCAGGTTGCGCGTGTTCAGCCCGGCGCGGACCTCGGCGATCATGCTCAGGTTGTGCAAGTCGTAGACGCTGACCCAGCCGTCGCGGGAGGCAAAGTAGACGAAGCGGCCATCCGGCGAGAACTTCGGCCCGCCGTGCAGGGCGAAGTGCGACTGGAAGTTCGCCAATTCCTCGAAACGATCGCCGTCCAGCACGCGGACGTGGTGATTGCCGGCTTCCACCACGACGAACAGGTTGAGCGGGTCGGCGCCGTGCTGCGGGGTCGTTGGCAGCGTGGCGAGGTCCTTGAGAATGCGGTGGCTGGCGCGGATGTCGGCGTCGTTCCAGGTCGGCGGCACGGCCGACGGCTGATAGAGGTAATCGACCAGGCCGGCGATCTGCGCTTCGTTCAGCACCTGCGAATAGGCGGCCATCTGGCTTGCCGGGCGGCCGTCACGGATCACCGCGTGGGCTTCGGCCGGCTTGATGCGGCTGAGGCTCTCCGGAAGCAGCGCCGGCCCGGCGCCGCCGAGGCGGTTGACGCCGTGACAGCTCTGGCAATGCGTTTGGTAAAGCGCCTGGGCGTCCGTCGGCAAGGGTGCCGCGACGGCCATGTCGAGGGCGACGAAGGTGGCGGCCGGCAACGCCGCCGCCAGCAGCAGGGCAGGAATCAGTTGCATGAGGCCTCCGCAATCTTGATCGGATCACCTTGCAGATGTGCCGGGTGCTGAACCTGACGATCTGCGAACAGGCCCACCACCCGACCGATCACGGTCAGGGTCGGCGGGGTGAGATGCTGCTGGTCGGCCATGCTTGGCAGCTGGCGCAGCGTGCAGCGCACCACCTGCTGGTTCTCGCGGGTGCCGTTGCCGATCAGCGCGGCGGGCGTGTCGACCGGCAGCCCAGCGGCGATCAGGTTGCGCGAGATCTCGCCGAGGCTGGCCAGGCCCATGTAGAACACCAGGGTCTGGCCGCCCTGTGCCAGAGCTTCCCACGGCAGGTGCAGTTCGCCGTTGCTCTGCAGGTGGCCGGTGATGAACTGGCAGGAATGCGCCAGGTCGCGATGGGTCAGCGGGATGCCGGCATAGGCGCTGCAACCGGCCGCGGCGGTGATGCCTGGCACCACCTGACAGTCGATGCCGCGTTGCAGAAGGAATTCGAGCTCCTCGGCACCGCGACCAAAGATGAACGGATCGCCGCCCTTGAGCCGCACCACACGCTTGTTCTGCAGCGCCAGATCGGCCAGCAGCTGATTGATTTCCGGTTGCGGCAGGCTGTGGTAGCCACTGGTCTTGCCGACGTAATGGCGGCTGCAGTCGGCCGGCAGCAACGCCATCAACCCGTCGCTGACCAGGCGGTCGTAGACCACCGCGTCGGCCTGTTGCAACAGGCTCCAGGCACGCAGTGTGAGCAGGCCGGGGTCGCCCGGCCCGGCGCCGACCAGAGCGACTTCGCCCGGGGCGAACGCCGCGCTCAGCGAGGCGGGAAGTGTGAGTGGCTGGTCCATGCGGTGCTCCTGAATTCTCATCGGGCTTACGGAGTGCGTTGCTGCGGCGCTTGGTCGGCCGCTTGATCGGTCAGATGGCGATGCTGGGAATGCGCTCGGCGGCGGGCAGGCCGATCTCCTCGTCGGAGAGGTAGCAGCCCGGGTCTTCGGCCCACAGATCGCCCTGCGCCCAGGCGCGGGTACGGGTGTTGCCGTTGCAGATAGCCAGCCAGCGGCAGTCGGCACAGCGACCGTGGACCGCGCGCGGATGCTGGCGCAGCTCCTGCAACAGCGGCGCCGGCTCGTTCAGCCAGATGTCGCTGAAGCGCTGGCGGCGCACGTTGCCGACGGTGTGCTGCCACCAGTAGGTGTCCGGGTGCACGTCGCCGATGTTGTCGATGTTGGCGATGCCGCTGCCCGAGGCGTTGCCGCCCCAGGCGCGCAGCATGCCCTCCAGGCGCTCGCGATGTTCCGGCAGGTGCTGCTCGACCCATTGCAGCAGCAGGACCGCGTCGGCGTCGTTGTTGCCGCTGACGAAATCGGTCTCGCGGCCGTGCTGGACGTCGTCCCAGGCCTGCTCAAAGAGCTGGCGCATGGCGTCGCGGGTCATCTGGTGATGAGCGTCGGCCTTGCGGCTGCGCTTGCCGCGGCCGCTGTAGTTGAGGTGCGAGAGGTAGAACTTCTGCACATCGTGTTCGCGCATCAGTGCCAGCAGGGCCGGCAGCTGCGGGTAGTTGTTCTGCGTCAGGGTGGTGCGCAGGCCGACGCGGATGTCGCGCTGGCGGCACAGGTCGATGGCATGCATGGACGCGGCGAAGCTGCCCTTGAGCTGGCGCCACTCGTCGTGCACCGCCTCGAGACCGTCGATGCTGATGCCGACGTAGTCGAACTGCGCCGCGGCGATACGCTCGATGTTGCTCTCGTCGATCAGCGTGCCGTTGGTAGACAGCGCAACGAAGAAACCCTTGTCACGGGCGTAATCGGCCAGCTGGAAGATGTCGGCCCGCAGCAGCGGTTCGCCACCGGAGAGGATCAGCACGCGCACACCGGCCTCGTGCAGATCGTCGATCACCTTCAGCGCCTCGACGGTATCCAGTTCGTCGCGGAACTCGCTGTCGGCGGAGGTCGCGTAGCAGTGCTTGCAGGTCAGGTTGCAGCGGCGCAGCAGGTTCCAGATCACCACGGGTGGGCGCTTGCCGCTGACGCTGCGGGCACCGAGCACCGGAGTGGCCGGCCGGGCCAGGGCGCGCAGGTAATGGCTGATTCTCAACATGGTCGGCTCCGCTTCGGCAGCGTGTGACACCGGGCGCGCCGTCTCGCGCGTCCAACTCTTGAGTGGCAGGATCACCGAGCGAGATAGGGCTGACCTTGATCAGAAACAATAAAAGTTGCAGGGCTATTGGTGCCGGGCGGGCAGGCCGTACCGCTGGTCAGAGCAGCGTCAGCAGCACGCCGATGGCCATCAGCAACGGCCAGCCGAGCAGCAGCAGGCGCCAGGCTGGCGGGGCATGGCGCAGTTCCATGAAACCGTCGGTGATCAGCCAGGCCTTGCCGAATGCGGCCAGCAGAACGCCTGCCGTCAGTGCCAGGGTGGCGCCCGCACTGCCGAGCACGACGGTGGAGACGGAAAGCGCGGCCAGACCGAGCCAGCAGGCGACCAGTAACTTGGAAGCGGACATGACGACCTCGTCAGTTCAGCACGTAGACCAGCGGGAACAGCAGCACCCAGACCAGATCCACCATGTGCCAGTAGAGCACCCCGGATTCCAGGCCGCTGTGCGCGTCCGTGCGGTAGGCACCGCGCCGGCAACGCTCGGCCAGCCAGCCGAGAATCACCATGCCCAGCAGTACGTGGAGGAAATGAAAGCCGGTGAGAATCCAGTACAGGGTGAAGAAGGTGTTGTGCTCCATCCCCAGGCCGAGCCCGGCCAGGTGGCCATACTCGTTGAGCTTGAGCACCACATAGATGCACGCCGAGGCCAGCGCCGCGAGCAGCAGCAACGCCGCACGACCCTGCCGCGCCTGACGGACCTGTTCCACCGCCAGCGCGGCGAGCAGGCCGGAGGTCAACAGGCTCAGCGTCAGCGCCAGGCCGATGGAGCTGTCCAGTGCCGCGCGGCTTTCGCCGAACAGCTGCGGGTTGAACATCTGCGTGACCGCGAACGCCAGGATCAGGATGGCGAACACCGTCAGCTCGGCGAGGATGAAGAACCACATCGCCAGGTCACCCGGCAGGCGCCGGGACGGCTGGGCGACGCGTTCAGCCGAAGTGGACATCGACCACATCCATCAGCGCGGCAACGGTCTGCGGATCATCCGACAGCGGCTCGGCGAGACAGGCCAGGCAGGCCTGCCGCGGCGTCATGCCGGAGCGGATCATGCGTGCGGTGAAGATCAGCAGGCGGGTCGAGGCGACTTCCTCCAGATCGTGCTGCTCCAGCCGACGCAGTGCCTGGCCAAGCTTGACCACCTGGGCGGCGAGCGCGGCATCCACCTGCGCCTCGTTGGCGACGATGCGCTCTTCCTCGGCGGCTGGCGGATAGTCGAAGCGCATCGCCACGAAGCGCTGGCGGGTGCTCGGCTTCATACCCTTGAGTAGGTTCTGGTAACCGGGGTTGTAGGACACCACCAGCATGAAGCCCGGCGGCGCCTTCAGCGCCTCGCCGGTGCGCTCGATGAACAGCTCGCGGCGATCGTCGGCCAGCGGATGCAGCACCACGGCGGTGTCCTGGCGCGCCTCGACCACTTCGTCCAGGTAGCAGATGCCGCCTTCGCGCACCGCGCGGGTCAGCGGTCCGTCCTGCCACCAGGTGCCCTGGGCACCGATCAGATGGCGGCCGACCAGGTCGGCGGCGGAGAGGTCGTCATGACAGGCCACGGTGTACAGCGGCAGGTTCAGCCGGTGCGCCATGTGCTGCACGAAGCGCGTCTTGCCGCAGCCGGTCGGGCCCTTGATCAGCACCGGCATGCCGTGCTGCCAGGCCTGCTGGAACAGCTGCTCCTCGTTGCCCAGTGGTTGATAGAACGGGGCATCCGGTGTGCCGGCGGCGGTTGGGATCTCGAGCGCATTCACAGGCAATACCTCACGGCAGCGGTTGGTTATCTCGATCGCCACGCTACCGATCCGGGTCCGGCCGCTCAAGCAGCCTGCCGGCAAAGCTTGATTGCGATCAAGCCCGCTGCGGATGCGTGGCGGAGCGAGACCCAGCGCAAGGTTTGCCCGCGACAAGGCGTCACGCTCAGGGGGTGAGGAGGGATCTCTTGATTGTCGTCAAGCGGACCCGCAAAGCCGCTCTCATAGGATGCCAGTGCACCAACAACAACTGGATCTGCCGTACCGCCGTCACCTGAGCAGGAAGCGCATCCCGCGTTTCCAGAGGAGAAACAGCATGAAAAAACCACTACTGGCTGGATTCGTCGCCGGCTTCTCGTTACTCGCTCTGGGCATTGCTCAGGCACAGAACAATCCGGAAGACAAAGCCGAGGCTGCCTATAAGGGGCAAGCGTCGGCAGTCGATCCGGCCAGTGCACAGGTCGTGCATTCACCGGGCGCACCGGACCTCACCTCCGCCGAGTTCGAGCAGGCCAAGGAAATCTACTTCCAGCGCTGCGCCGGCTGTCACGGTGTGCTGCGCAAGGGCGCGACCGGCAAGCCGCTGACGCCTGACATCACCCAGGAGCGTGGCCAGGCCTATCTGGAAGCGCTGATCACCTATGGTTCGCCTGCCGGTATGCCGAACTGGGGGACGTCCAACGCGCTGACCAAGGACCAGATCACGCTGATGGCCAAGTACATCCAGCACACTCCGCCGACCCCGCCCGAGTGGGGGATGAAGGAGATGAAGAATTCCTGGAATGTGCTGGTCAAGCCGGAAGATCGGCCGAAAAAGCAGATGAACAAGCTGAACTTGCCGAACCTGTTCTCCGTCACCCTGCGTGACGACGGCAAGATCGCCCTCGTCGACGGTGACAGCAAGAAGATCGTCAAGACCATCGACACCGGTTATGCAGTGCATATCTCGCGCATGTCCGCTTCGGGTCGTTACCTGCTGGTCATCGGTCGCGATGCCAAAATCGACATGATCGACCTGTGGGGCAAGGAGCCGGTCAAGGTCGCTGAAATCAAGGTCGGCATCGAGGCCCGCTCGGTTGAAACTTCGAAGTACAAGGGCTACGAGGACAAGTACGTGATCGCCGGCGACTACTGGCCGCCACAGTTCACCATCATGGATGGCGAGACCCTCGAGCCGCTGCAGATCGTCTCCACCCGCGGCATGACCGTCGGTACCCAGGAATACCACCCGGAACCGCGCGTCGCGGCGATCATCGCCTCCCACGAACATCCTGAGTTCATCGTCAACGTCAAGGAGACCGGCAAAGTCATGCTGGTCAACTACGAAGACATCAATAACCTGACCACCACCATGATCGGCACCGCGCCGTTCCTGCATGACGGCGGCTGGGACGTGAGCCACCGCTACTTCATGACGGCAGCGAACAACTCCAACAAAGTTGCGGTGATCGACTCGAAAGAGCGCAAGATGGCCGCGCTGGTCGATGTCGGCAAGATTCCGCACCCAGGCCGTGGCGCCAACTTCGTGCATCCGAAATTCGGACCGGTATGGGCAACCAGCCACCTGGGCGACGAGACCATCTCGCTGATTGGCACCGATCCGCAGAAGCATCCTGAAAACGCCTGGAAAGTGGTCGATACCCTGAAAGGGCAGGGCGGCGGCTCGCTGTTCATCAAGACCCATCCGAAGTCCAAGCACCTTTACCTGGACACCACCTTCCACCCGGATGCCAAGATCAGCCAGTCGGCTGCTGTGTTCGACATCAACAACCTGGCGGCCGGCTACAAGGTGCTGCCGATCGGCGAGTGGGCCGGCCTGAAGGAAGGTGCCAAGCGCGTGGTGCAGCCTGAGTACAACGAGGCGGGAGACGAGGTCTGGTTCTCGGTCTGGAATGGCCAGGAGGAGGAGTCGGCTATCGTTGTCGTGGATGACAAGACGCTAGAACTCAAAACAGTGATCAAGGACAAAAGGTTGATTACCCCAACCGGTAAATTTAACGTCCACAACACTCAGTACGACGTTTACTGAGTCCACCTGGGGGCGGGCCTCAAGATCCGCCCCCGATTAGCCTTGAGGAAGTACTCATGAAAAAAATCCTGCTCCCATTGCTCGCCCTCGGCGGCGCGCTGGCCCTGCAGCCGGCGCTGGCGCAAGACGGCGAAGCGCTGTTCAAGAGCAAGCCTTGCGCCGCGTGCCATAGCATCGACGCCAAGCTGGTAGGCCCGGCGTTCAAGGAAGTCGCCGCCAAGTACGCAGGGCAGGACGGCGCTGCCGATCTGCTGGCCGGCCACATCAAGAACGGCAGCCAGGGCGTATGGGGTCCGATCCCGATGCCGCCAAACCCGGTAACCGAAGAAGAAGCCAAGATCCTCGCCGAGTGGATTCTTAGTCAGAAGTAAGCTGCACCGGAGGACGCCATGACAGTTGCCCGACACGCCGTAACACGTCTGGGGCTGACCCTGGCGTCCTTCCTCCTGATTCCCGTCGCGCTGGCCGCTGCTCCTTCGGCAGAACGCCAGGCCCAGCTCGACAACCTGCTCCTGCAGGATTGCGGCTCCTGCCATGGCCTGCGCATGACCGGTGGGCTCGGCCCGCCACTGACGCGCGCGGCACTGGCCGACAAACCCCGTGAAAGCCTGATCGCCACCGTCACCCACGGGCGGCCCGGCACCGCCATGCCCGGCTGGAAGGCGCTGCTCGACGAGCAGGACATCGCCTGGCTGGTCGACCAACTCCTGCAAGGATATCCAAAGCCATGATTCGCCCGATCCTGCTGTTCGCGGCTGCCGCCATGCTCAGTGCCTGTGCGCAACAACCCCTGCGCGGTACCGGTGACCTCGGCGTGGTGGTCGAGCGCGCCACCGGCAGCCTGCAGATCATCGAGAGCAGCAACCAGAGCCAGCTGGCGCGCGTCGAAGGGCTGGGCGATCTGTCCCATGCCTCGGTGGTCTTCTCCCGTGATCAGCGTTACGCCTATGTGTTCGGGCGCGACGGTGGGCTGACCAAGGTCGACCTGTTGCGCCAGCGCATCGACCGCCGTGTGGTTCAGGGAGGCAACAGCATCGGCGGGGCGATCAGCCAGGATGGCCGGCTGATCGCGGTGGGCAACTACGAGCCGGGCGGCGTCAAGGTATTCGATGCCGAGACCCTTGAGCTGGTCGCCGACATCCCGGCCACGCCGCTGGCCGATGGCAGCCGCAATTCGCGGGTGGTCGGCGTGCTCGACGCCCCTGGCCGACGCTTCATCTACAGCCTGTTCGACACCAACGAGACCTGGCTGCTGGATTTCAGCCAGGGCGATACACCGACCGTCACGCGGTTCGAGAACGTCGGCAAGCAGCCCTACGATGCGCTGCTGACCCCTGATGGCCGCTACTACATTGCCGGCCTGTTCGGCGAGGACGGTATGGCCAAGATCGACCTCTGGCACACCGTCCGCGGTGTCGAGCGGATCATCGACGGTTACGGCCGCGGTCAGGAGAAACTGCCGGTCTACAAGATGCCCCACCTGGAGGGCTGGACGGTGGCCGGCGACCAGACCTTCGTCCCCGCCATTGGCCAGCATCGGGTGCTGGTGATGGACTCGAAGAGCTGGAAGCAGACCGACGCCATCGACGTCGCCGGCCAGCCGGTGTTCGTCATGGCGCGGCCGGATGCGCGGCAGATCTGGGTCAACTTCGCGCACCCGGACAACGGCAAGGTGCAGGTCATCGACAGCGAAACCCACGAGATCATCGCCACCCTGGAGCCCGGCCCGGCCGTGCTGCATATGGAATTCACCGCCCGTGGCGACCAGCTCTGGCTGTCGGTGCGCGACGGCAACGAGGTCCAGGTGTGGGACCCCTACAGCCTGAAGCTGATCAAGCGCCTGCCGGCACAGAGCCCGAGCGGCATCTTCTTCAGCAGCCGCGCTCACGAGACGGGGTTGTGACATGCACATCGACGCTCTCAGTCGCCGCCTGATCGACCGTTTTCAGCACGGCATGCCGCTGTGTGCCGAACCCTACCGCGCCATGGCCGAGGAACTCGGCTGCAGCGAGGACGAGGTGCTGGACCGCCTCGAACAGCTGCAGGCCGCCGGCGGGCTTTCGCGCGTCGGCCCGGTGTTCGAACACAGCCGAGCCGGTGCGAGCACCCTGGTGGCACTGGCCGTGCCCGAAGCGCGGCTGGAGCAGGTGGCGGCCCGCATCAGTGCCTTCCCCGAGGTCAATCACAACTATCTGCGCGAGCATCGCTACAACCTCTGGTTCGTGCTGACCGGGCCGGACCGTGCGCACATCGACCGAGTGCTCGCCGAGATCGAAGCCGACACCGGGCTGGTGCCCCTGGACCTGCCGATGCTCAACGCGTTTCGCATCGATCTGGGCTTTCCCTTGGGAGAACCGTCATGAACGACTGCCTCAACGATTTGCAGGCGATGCAGCTGCGCCGCCTGCTCGAGGCCGGCCTGCCACTGGCGGCAAGGCCCTACCAGCGCCTTGCCGAGCAGATCGGCTGCAGCGAGCGCCAGGTGCTCGAACAGGTCGAGCAGTGGCAGGAGGCCGGGCTGTTCCGCCGCGTCGGGCTGGTGCTCAAACACCGGGCGCTGGGGTTTCGCGCCAATGCCATGCTGGTGATGGATATTCCCGACGAGCAGGTCGACGCGATCGGCCGCCGCCTGGGCCAGGCCGCCGGGGTCAATCTCTGTTACCAGCGGCCACGGCGCCTGCCACAGTGGCCCTACAACCTGTTCTGCATGGTTCACGGTCGCGAACGTGAACAGGTCTGCGGACTGATCGAGCGGCTGCTGGCCGAGCACGGTCTGAGCGATGTGCCGCACCAATTGCTGTTCAGCACGCGGGCCTTCAAACAGTGTGGCGGACGTTTCGCGCCGCCATTGCCGGACGTCGCCAATGGATGACTTCGATCGACTGTTGATCAATCGCCTGCAACACGGCCTGCCGCTGGTCCGCCAGCCATGGGAAGCGCTGGCCACGGAGTTGGGCAGCAGCTCCGAGACTCTGCGGCAGCGGGTCCAGGCGTTGCTCGACGATGGCACCCTGACCCGCTTCGGGCCGATGTTCGATGTCGAGCGCCTCGGCGGCGCCTTCACCCTGGCCGCGCTGGCGGTACCGGAGGCGCGCTTCGACGAGGTCGCCACGCAGCTCGAAGCGATGCCCGAGGTCGCCCACAACTACCGCCGTGAGCACCAGTGGAACATGTGGTTCGTGCTCGGTTGCGAGACGCCCGCGGGCATCGCCGAAACCATCGCCCGCATCGAGGCGCAGACCGGCCTGACGGTGCTCAACCTGCCGAAGGAGAAAACCTATCATGTCGGTTTGCACTTCCCCGTCTGACGAAGCGCTGGTGCGTCGGTTGGTCGAACTCACCGAGGCCGGTCTGCCGCTGGTGGCCGACCCCTGGGCCTGGCTCGCCGGCGAGCTGGGGCTCGAGGTGGACGACACCCTGGCGCTGCTGCAGCGCCTGCAGGCCGAAGGGGCGATTCGGCGGATCGCCGCGGTGCCCAACCACTACCGCCTGGGTTACCGGCACAACGGCATGACCGTGTGGGATGTCGACGATGCCGAGATCGACCGTCTGGGCGCGCTGATCGGTGCTCAGCCCTTCGTCAGCCACTGCTATCGACGGCCACGCCGCGAGGGTTGGCCTTACAACCTGTTCGCCATGGTGCACGGGCGCGATGCCAGCGACATCGAGGCCTACCGCAACCAGATCCGCGCGTTGCTCGGCACTGCCTGTCGCGCGAACGAGATGCTGGTGTCCAGTCGCATTCTGAAGAAGACCGGCCTGCGCCTGGCCGCTCAGCGCCGCGCCTGAGCCTCCGTCGGCGCTGCCGTTCGCCCTCGTCGGCAGCGCCGGCCAGCGGGTGCACAAGCCCGTTGCACAGCGGCCCGATGCCCGGCGGGCGCGCCTGAAAAGCGCTGGAGCCCCTGCCCGGCAAGGGCTTGCGGCCTCCCTTCGATCTCGCTGGAAAGCCTGACTGTTGCGTTCGGGTTTTTCTTGATTGCCATCAAGCAGGTTTCGATAGCCCCCTTCTTAAACTGGCCACGCCAAGCCATGAGGAGGCGACCATGTCCGAGACCTTCACCAAAGGGATGGCCAGGAATATTTACTTCGGAGGAAGCGTGTTCTTCTTCCTGGTATTCCTCGGCCTCACTTACCACACAGAGCAGACTTTCCCCGAACGAACCAATGCATCGGAGATGACCGAGGCGGTGGTTCGCGGCAAGGCGGTCTGGGAAAACAACAACTGCATCGGCTGCCACAGCCTGCTGGGTGAAGGCGCCTACTTCGCGCCGGAGCTGGGCAACGTGTTCGTCCGCCGGGGGGGGGAGGAGGCCTTCAAGCCCTTCCTGCACGCCTGGATGAAGGCTCAGCCACTCGGCGCCCCCGGACGCCGGGCGATGCCGCAATTCAATCTGACCGAGCAGCAAGTTGACGATATGGCGGAGTTCCTCAAGTGGACTTCGAAGATCGACACCAACAACTGGCCGCCAAACAAGGAAGGTTGAGTGATGAACGTCTTTGTTTCCGAATTCACTGGAGGGGCCACGAGATGAGCATTCTCAACCCGCATCTCAAATTCCAATCGCAGGCGGTCGCCAAACCCTACTTCGTGTTTGCACTGATCCTGTTCGTCGGTCAGATCCTGTTCGGTCTGATCATGGGGCTGCAGTACGTGGTGGGCGACTTCCTGTTCCCGCTGCTGCCGTTCAACGTGGCGCGGATGGTGCACACCAACCTGCTGATCGTCTGGTTGCTGTTCGGCTTCATGGGCGCGGCCTACTACCTCATCCCCGAGGAAGCGGACCGTGAACTGCACAGCCCGAAACTGGCCATCATCCTGTTCTGGGTGTTCGCCGCCGCCGGCGTGCTGACCATTCTCGGTTACCTGTTCGTGCCCTATGCGGGCCTGGCGGAAATGACCAAGAACGAGCTGCTGCCGACCATGGGGCGCGAGTTCCTGGAGCAGCCGACGATCACCAAGATCGGCATCGTGATCGTGGCGCTGGGCTTCCTCTACAACATCGGCATGACCATGCTCAAGGGTCGCAAGACCGTGGTCAGCACGGTGATGATGACCGGTCTGATCGGCCTCGCGGTGTTCTTCCTGTTCTCCTTCTACAACCCGGAGAACCTGGCGCGCGACAAGTACTACTGGTGGTTCGTCGTGCACCTGTGGGTGGAAGGCGTGTGGGAGCTGATCATGGGTTCGATGCTGGCCTTCGTCCTGATCAAGATCACCGGCGTGGACCGCGAAGTGGTCGAGAAGTGGCTCTACGTGATCATCGCCATGGCGCTGATCACCGGCATCATCGGCACCGGCCACCACTTCTTCTGGATCGGCGCACCGACCGTGTGGCTGTGGCTGGGCTCGATCTTCTCCGCCCTTGAGCCGCTGCCGTTCTTCGCCATGGTGCTGTTCGCCCTGAACATGGTGAACCGTCGTCGCCGCGAACACCCGAACAAGGCCGCCTCGCTGTGGGCCATCGGCACCACCGTGACCGCCTTCCTCGGCGCCGGTGTATGGGGCTTCCTGCACACCCTGGCCCCGGTGAACTACTACACCCACGGTTCGCAGCTGACCGCTGCGCATGGCCACCTGGCCTTCTACGGCGCCTACGCGATGATCGTGATGACCATGATCAGCTATGCCATGCCGCGTCTGCGTGGCCTGGGTGAGGCACCGGATGCACGGGCACAGCGCGTCGAGGTCTGGGGCTTCTGGCTGATGACCCTGTCCATGGTCGCCATCACCCTGTTCCTGACTGCTGCCGGCGTGGTGCAGGTCTGGCTGCAACGCATCCCTGCCGATGGCGCCGCCATGTCCTTCATGGCGACTGCCGACCAGCTGGCCATCTTCTTCTGGCTGCGTCTGGTGGCCGGGGTGATCTTCCTGATCGGTCTGGTCTGCTACCTGTACAGCTTCCGCCAGCGCGGTCGGGTACCGGCCGCAGCAGCGGCAGCCGCCGCGGCCTGAGACGGTTCGCAATGAGCATCGACGGCCCGGCTGGTATTAGCGGGCCGTTTTGCGTTTCAACTGCCAGCACGGAGTAACCCGCCATGGCCTTTACCATCGAAGTGGAAGAGTGGGTCGGCAGTGTCTGGCACCGCTTCATCACCCGTCGCGCCAGCCCGGACTTCCCCGAGGCGCGGGTCGATCTCGAGAGCATGCAGCGCCCGCTGTCGCTGCTGTTCCGCGCCATGGGCGGCGCCAGCGGGGTCGGCGTCGAAGCCGCCAGCGCGCGTGATCTGCTGCTCCGGCGCAACCTGCTGCAACAGGTCGCCGGGACCTGCAAGCAACTGCCGGTGGCCTGGTGCGACGCCAGCAATCTGCGGCTGCCGCAGAGCCTGGCGGTCTACCCGGAAGTCTCGCTGAATCAGGATCTGTATCGCTGGCTGGCGCTGCTCGCCGCGCAGGCTGGGCCGATGCGCCACTGGGCGCGGGACAACCAGCGCTGGACGCAGGCCATCCTCGAGCAGTTCCCGGCCATGCGTGCGCGTTACCGGCGTCTGGTCGAAGCCCATCTGCAGCTGCGCCCGGACCCCAGCCAGCTGCCCAAGGCCGAGGCTGCACTGGAAAGCGCGCTGTGCCAGGCACTGCGCGAGCCGGGCAGCGTCAGCCAGTTCCCGCGCAGCGAGCGCGCGCCCTGGCCGCTGCCGCTGTGGCTGTATCCGGCGGACAACCTTGGCGAGCCCCAGGCCGCCCAGCGCGCCGAGGAAGGCGAGGGCAATCTGGAAACCCCGCCCGGCGGCGAGTCGCGCCAGCGCAAGCGCGCCCGGCGGGTCGAGGAAAGCTCGAGCAAGGGCGGCCTGCTGCTGTTCCGTCTGGAAAACCTGTTCAGTTGGTCCGAACACATCGAACTGGACCGCTGCGGCGACGATACCGAGGATCTGGACGCGGCCCGTGTCGCCGAGGATCTCGATGAACTGGCTCTGTCGCGTCAGCGCATGCGTCAGGGCGGCGGCCTGAAGCTGGACCTGGACCTGCCGGCTGCGGACTTCGACGATGTGCCGCTGGGTGAGGGCATCAAGCTGCCCGAGTGGGATTATCGCAAGCAGCGTCTGCAGAAGGATTTCGTCAACCTGCAGCTGATGCTGCCGCGCGGCTCGGAAGCCAAGCCGTTGCCGCTGCACCTGTCGCCGTTGGCGCGGCGCCTGCGCCGGCAGTTCGAGCACCTGCGCAACGACCGCCAGTGGCTGCGCCAGCAACCGCAGGGTTCCGAGCTGGACATGCAGGCCTGGCTCGACTTTCACGTCGAGCGGCAGAACGGTCAGTGCGCCGAGCGCGGCCTGTTCATGGAGCAGCGGCAGAATCGCCGCGACCTGGCCTGCCTGCTGCTGGCCGACCTGTCGATGTCCACCGATGCGCACCTGGACAACGAGCACCGGGTGATCGATGTGGTCACCGACAGCCTGCTGCTGTTCGGCGAGGCGCTGTCGGCGGTGGGCGATCCCTTTGCGCTGTACGGCTTCTCCTCGCTGCGCCGCCAGCAGGTGCGCATGCAGGAGCTGAAGAGCTTCCGCCAGCCCTACGGCGACGAGACCCGCGGCCGTATCCAGGCGCTCAAGCCCGGCTATTACACCCGCATGGGCGCGGCCATTCGCCAGGCCACCGAACTGCTCGGCGCCTGCAAGCAGCGGCGTAAGCTGTTGCTGCTGGTGACCGACGGCAAACCGAACGATCTGGATCTGTACGAAGGCCGCTACGGTGTCGAGGACACCCGCCAGGCGGTGATGGAGGCGCGCAAGCAGGGCCTGCTGCCGTTCTGCATCACCATCGACCGCGAGGCCGGCGATTACCTGCCGTACATGTTCGGCGCCAACGGCTACACCCTGATCAAGGAGCCGCAGCAGCTGCCGTTCCGCCTGCCGCAGCTGTACAAGCAGCTGACCCAGTCGTAGGCGGGAAATGCAGACGAGGGCGGTTCGCTACAACCGCCGCGGTGCTGCACTGCTCGATGGTAGGGTGCATGTCGCTTTTCACATCCACCGTGCACAGCGTGCGGTGGATGGCCACCCGGTGGATCGCTGAAGCGTGACCCCACGACAGGGGATTCGTTGGGCGAGCGGTCAGCGCGGCATGAAGGGTGGATGTCGCTTTTTACATCCACCGTGCACATCGCTCGTGGATCGCCAGCCCATGGACGGTGAAGCGAAATTCACCCCAGGCTGCTGGCAGGCAATCAGAACAGATAGCGCGGCAGCCAGACGATCATCACCGCGCAGAAGACGCTGAGGGCGATGCAGAACCAGAGGAAACGCCGTTGGCGGCGTTCCGGGGCGCCATCGGCGTGTTCCGGCAGGGGCATGCCGCAGTTGCTGCATTCGGCGTCCCCCGGCGGATTGTCTTGCTGGCAGTACAGGCACTTGGGCATATGGTGCTCCTCCTCGCCAGCAAAGCCTGACACGCGGCCCGCGCCGCCGACTTTGATGGCGATCAACTCACTCGAACTGCTCGAGCCGCTGGCGATCGAGGATGGCGATCTGCCGACCTTCCTGGGTGATGATGCCCTCGTCGATCAGGCGCCGGATGATTCGCGAAAAGGTCTCCGGCTGGATCGACAGGTGCCCGGCCACCAGCTGCTTGGCCATCGGCAGTTCGAAGCTGTTGCTGTCGTCCTTGACCCGTGCCAGTTGCGTCAGCAGATAGCGCACCACGCGGTGCGTGGCGTTCTTCAGCGACAGGGTCTCGATCTCGTTGATGCGCTGGTGCAGGCGCACACAGAGCTTGCCGAGCAGGGCGAAGGTCAGCCGCTGGTTGGCCTCCAGCAGACGCATGTAGGCCGCGTTGGAGAAGCGGTAGACCTGCGACGGGCAGACCGCCTGGGCCGAGGCCACGTAGTTGGGGGTGTCCATCAGCATCATGGCTTCGGCGAAGGTCTGGCGGTTGCCGATGACCTCGAAGACCTTCTCCTGGCCGTCCGGCGTCAGGCGGTAGACCTTCACTGCGCCGGAGATGACGAAATAGAAGTTGTGCGCCGGCTCGCCCTGGTGGAACAGGTTATCGCCTTTGTCCAGGTTAAGCAGCTGGCTGGAGTTGAGCAGTTCTTCCATCTGCTCTTCGTTGAGCGGTTCGAACAGGTGATGGCTGCGGAGAATCTGGTGGTGTACGCGGTGAAGCACCATGCAAGGCGTCCTGTTTCAGTGGAACGATTACTACAACGTTGGCCTCAGCCTACCGCATGTGGTGTCGGTGGCGCATGTCGGACGTTGACCAACGTCAAGGTTCGGCGTGCGAGTGAGCGCCGCCGCCCGGTGCGATCAATACAGGCGGGCGACGAAACCGTCACGCCAGAGCGGCGCGGCGAACAGCTGCGGGTAGCGCTCCAGTGCGTCGACCAGGCGCTGCAGGCCCTGCTCGCGCTGGTCGGCTTCGGACAGCGCCTCGGCGCCGCGGAGCAGATCGATCAGCAAGCCGTGCAGCGCGGCATCCGCGGCTTCCGGCAGCTTGCAGTTGGCGACGAGGTAGCTGGTCGCCGCCTCGATGTCGCGCTGCAGCTCGGCGGCCGCCTGGTCACCGATCGGCTGGCCCGGGGCATCCGGCAGGCTGCGCTGGACCGCTTGGTGAATGCGCGTCATACCCTCGCGCAGGGCCTCGTCAGTGCTCCAGCGGACACCCGGCCGGGGCTCGATCACTGCCGCTTGGTCATGCTGGCCATGATCGTGGGCCATTGCCGCCTGGGCGGTGCCGGCCACCATGCTGAGGGCGAAGCCGCTGGCCATGGCGACCATGGAGGCCATGGCCACACCCCAGGCGAGCGGTTGCAGGTACTGTTTCATGGCTGTGTCACCCCGATGCGTTGAGCCTCGTCCGCGCTGGCGGCGAGCGGCGCTTCGGCGTTGCGGAACAGCACGTTGTTTTCGAGGTGGATGTGCTGCATCAGATCGTCACGCAGCTCCTCCAGCCCACGATAAAGCGCTCGCCAGGTGTTGCAGGCGTTGGCCGGTGGGGTGATGTCGTTGGTCAGCAGCGCCAGTCGTTGCAGCGCGTTGCCGTGTTCCTGATGCTCGTAGCGCATCACCGAAATCGGCCCCTGGGCCTGTGGAAAGCCCATGCCGCGCTGCAGCATCGGGAAGAGGATCTGTTCTTCCTTGAGCATGTGGCTTTCCAGTTCCTGTTGCATGTTCCACAGGTGCTCGGCCAGGCCGTTGGGGCAGCCCGGCTTGCTGCCGTGGACCTGCTCGACGCGGCTGGCCAGGCGGATCAGCTCGGGCAGCTGGTCGCGGTGGCGCTCGTGGAAACGCGCGAGAATGTATTCGATCAGCTGCCCGGCGGGCATGCTGCGCCAGTCCCTGTCTTCGGCGTCGGGTTCCAGGGCGAGCAACGCATCGGCGATATGTTGCGGATCGGCTTCGATGCGCCGCGCAGCCTCGCGCAGCGACAGATCACCGCCGCAGCAGAAATCCAGGCGGTACTGGCGGAACACGCGGGTGGCGCCCGGCACTGAACAGGCGAGATTGCCGAGGGTCTGGTCGAGTAGGTCGGTCATGGCAGCGATCCTGATGCGTCCTGATAAACATGCACGGGCCATCGCAACAGGCGTGCCAGAAATCGAGCCGGCACCAGCCGGCGCTTTGGCGCGACTGCTGGTGAAATCTACCCGGAGTGGTTATGGTGTCCAAAACCCGGAGGGTAATTGGAACCATGATGGCTGACGCACTGCTTGCCGACCTGACCACCGAGCTGCCCAACGCCGTGCGCTTGCAGCGCCTCGTGCATACCTTGCAGCAGCATTTCAATTGCGGCGCGGTGGTGCTGTTGCGCCTGGACGAGGACAGCCTGCGTCCGCTGGCCGCGGTCGGGCTGGTGCAGGAAGCGCTCGGCCGGCGCTTCGTCGTCGCCCAGCATCCGCGGTTGGCCGCGATCCTCTCCCAGCGCGAGCCGACCTGGTTCGAGCCGGACAGCCGCCTGCCCGACCCTTACGACGGGTTGCTCGACGCGCACGTCGGCGAGCCCTTGCCGGTGCACGACTGCATGGGCGTCAGCCTTTACGTCGAAGGCAAGCTCTGGGGCGCGCTGACCCTCGATGCGCTGCATGCCGGCACCTTCGGCGACGACGCCCGCTGCGACCTGCAGCGCTATACGCTGATCATCGAGGCCGCCGTGCGGGTCACCCGACTGGAGCACGAGAACCGCGGCCTGCGTCTGGCCCGCAGTGATGTGCTGGAGTCGTCGCAGGATCACGGCGAAGGCGAAATTCTCGGTCAGAGCGACGCGATTCGCGAGCTGTTGCGCGAGTTGCAGGTAGTCGCCGATTCCGAGCTGCCGGTGCTGCTGCTGGGCGAAACCGGGGTCGGCAAGGAGCTGTTCGCGCGCTGGCTGCATCGCCATTCGCGGCGACGCAACAAGCCGCTGGTGCATGTGAATTGTGCGGCGCTGCCGGAATCACTGGCCGAAAGCGAGTTGTTCGGCCACGTCAAAGGCGCCTTCTCGGGCGCCACTACCGATCGTCCGGGTCGTTTCGATGCAGCCAACGGCGGCACGCTGCTGCTCGACGAGGTCGGCGAGCTGCCGCTGACGGTGCAGGCCAAGCTGCTGCGTACCCTGCAGAACGGCGAGATCCAGCGCCTCGGTGCAGACAAGCCGCGCCAGGTGGACGTGCGTATCATCGCCGCGACCAACCGCAACCTGCGCGACAGCGTGCGTGACGGGCATTTCCGTGCCGATCTCTATCACCGCCTGTCGGTCTATCCGGCGCCGATCCCGCCCTTGCGCGAGCGTGGTAACGACGTGCTGATCCTCGCCGGGCACTTCCTTGAACTCAACCGGGCGCGCCTGGGACTACGCAGCATGCGGCTGTCGCCAGCGGCCGAGCGGGCGCTGCTGGCGTATTCCTGGCCGGGCAACGTGCGCGAACTGGAGCATGTGGTCAGTCGCGCCGCCCTGCGCCTGCTCAGCCGCGGCGCCTCGCGCAGCGAAATCCTCACCCTGGAGCCCGACTTGCTGGATCTGGACAGCCACGCCGCGGGCACGGAAGCGCCGGCGTTGGCCGAGCAGCCGGTGGCGGTCGACGAGATACTGTCGCTGCGCCAGACGGTGGATGCAGCGCAGCGCCGGGCCATCGTCTACGCCCTGGAAGCCTCCGCCGAAAACTGGGCGCAGGCGGCGCGACTGCTGGATGTCGACCCGAGCAACCTGCACAAACTGGCGCGGCGGCTGAAGCTCAAGTAGCGCCTGTCGGGCAGCCAGAGTCGTCGCCGGCGCGCCATGGTCTAACCTCACAGCACAACCTCGAGGAGATGCCAATGGCCCTGAACCAGAACGAATTCGAAGCGCTGCTGAACGAGGCGCAAGCCTTTGCCGAGCGCGCCGCCAGCGAGAACAATCCGCTGCATTACCGCGACGCGTTCGCTGCCAGTCTCAAGGCCATGCGCCTGCTCGGCGAGGAATCTGGCGCCTGGCGGCAGATGGTGGCGCGGGCGACCGAGGAATTCGAGGGTGACGAGGGCATCTGACAGCGACTGCCTGCGCTTGGCACCCACCGCGATGCAGGTCGATCCGCTGCATTTCGTCGCATTGGCCACGTCCGAGCAATCTTGACCCCTATCAATGCTGGCCACTGGTCAGCTGCCTAGACTGCCGGCTGTTTTCCGTTCAGCCGAACGACCGCCGCGCCGCCTGTGCGTGGCGCGCATGTACCCGAATGTCTAGGAGTTGTCATGCACCTGGTCTGCCCGGCAGGAAGCCTGCCCGCGCTCAAGGCCGCCGTCCAGCAGGGCGCCGATGCCATTTATGTCGGTTTTCGCGACGACACCAACGCCCGCCATTTCGCCGGCCTCAATCTCGATGAAAAGCAGCTCGACAAGGGCCTGCAGCTGATCCGTGAAAAGGGCCGGCAGCTATACATTGCCGTCAACACCTATGCCCAGCCGGACGGCTGGAGTCGCTGGCAGCGCGCCGTCGACCAGGCCGCCGACATGGGCGTCGATGCGCTGATCGCCGCCGACCCCGGCGTGCTCGGCTATGCCAGCAAGCGCCATCCCAAGCTCAAGCTGCACCTGTCGGTACAGGGCTCGGCGACCAATGCCGCGGCGCTGGGCTTCTATCAGCAGCGCTACGGCATCAGCCGTGCGGTGCTGCCGCGGGTGCTTTCGCTCAAGCAGGTCAAGCAGGTCGCGGCGAGCAGCCCGGTGCCCATCGAGGTGTTCGCCTTCGGCAGTCTGTGCATCATGGCCGAGGGGCGTTGCCACCTGTCTTCGTACCTCACCGGCGAGTCGCCGAACCTCTGTGGCGTCTGCTCGCCGGCCAAGGCGGTGCGCTGGAGCGAGGAGCCGGAAGGGCTGACCTCGCGCCTGAACAACGTGCTGATCGACCGCTACGCCGAAGGCGAATCGGCCGGTTACCCGACGCTGTGCAAAGGGCGCTTCATGGTCAACGGCCAGCGCTTCCATGCGCTGGAGGAACCGACCAGCCTGAACACCCTGGACCTGATCCCGGAACTCTCCGCCATCGGCGTCACCGCGATGAAGATCGAGGGTCGTCAGCGCAGCCCAGCCTATGTTGAGCAGGTCACCCGGGTCTGGCGCGCCGCGCTGGACAGCTACCTCAAGGCGCCGCAGCGCTATGCGGTCGAACCCGGCTGGCGGCAGGTGCTGGATGGCCTTTCCGAAGGCTCGCAGACCACCCTGGGTGCCTACCACCGCGCCTGGCAATGAACGAGGAGCCACGCATGAAACTCTCTCTCGGCCCGGTGCTGTTCTACTGGGATCGCCAGCAGACGCTGGATTTCTACGCAAACATGGCGGAGCAGCCGCTGGACGTGATCTATCTCGGCGAAACGGTTTGCTCCAAGCGCCGCGCCATGATGCTCGACGACTGGCTGGGGCTGGCCCGCGACCTGGCCGAGGCCTCCTCGGCGCAATTGGTCCTGTCCGGCCTGACACTGGTCGAGGCGGCTTCAGAGCTGTCCAGCCTGCGCCGCCTGTGCGACAACGGCGAGCTGCTGGTCGAAGCCAACGACATGGGCGCGGTGCAACTGATGTCCGAGCGCAAGCTGCCCTTCGTCGGCGGCCCGGCGCTCAACCTCTACAACGGCCACGCCCTGGCCGAGCTGGTGGCCAGCGGCATGAGCCGCTGGGTGCCGCCAGTGGAAGCCTCCGGCAAGCTGATCAAGAGCGCCCGCGCGCAACTGCAGGAGCTGGGCGTGGCGCTGCCGGAAATCGAAATCTTCGCCTACGGCCATCTGCCACTGGCCTATTCGGCGCGCTGCTTCACCGCGCGTGCAGAGAACCGGCCCAAGGACGACTGCCAGTTCTGCTGCCAGAACTATCCCGAGGGCATTCCGCTGCTCAGCCAGGAGGGCGAGGCGCTGTTCACCATCAACGGTATCCAGACCATGTCCGCTTCGGTCAGCAACCTGCTCGCCGACTACCAGGGGCTGGTGGACAGCGGTGCCGACCTGCTGCGCCTGAGCCCGCGGGCCGCCGGCATGGAAGAGGTGATCGGCGCCTTCGATGCGGTGCGCAAGGGCGCGCTGCCGCCGCTGGCGGTGGACGGTTGCAATGGTTATTGGCATGGCCAGCCGGGCATGCTGCGTGCCGAGGAGGCCGGTTTATGCTGAATCCGCGTGCCCATCTGGTGAATCTTGGCGGCCGCCTGTTGCCACTGGCGGCGAAGACGCCATTCCTGCTCCAGCGCCTGGCGCTGGAGCGCAGTCTCAATCAGGTATTCGCCGAAGCCCTGGATGATGGTGCGTTCGACGTGCTCGATGGCCACTGGATGAAGCTTGAGGTCGCCGACCTCGGACTCGCCTGGTGCCTGACCTGCGAGCGCGGCAAGCTGCGCATCGCCGCACAAGCGCCGGTTGAGGTGACCATCCGCGGCAACTGGCGCGAGTTCCTCTTGCTGGCCAGCCGTCAGGAAGACCCGGATACCCTGTTCTTCCGCCGCCGGTTGGTCATCGAAGGTGATACCGAACTGGGCCTGGCGATCAAGAACCTGATCGACAGCCTCGACCCCGACACTCTGCCGAGCTGGCTGTGGAAGCTGCTGCAGGGCGCGGGAGAGGAGGTGGCCGCGGCCAATCGGGCGCAGGCCGCCAACGCCTGATCGTGGAGCGCTGAGCGCGCCGGTGACTATCCCGGTGCGCTATTGGCGTCGCTTCGCGTAGCAGGCCAACCCTGCGGAATCTCACCCCGCGCGCAGCTGCATGCGGTCGCTGGCGATGATCGCCTTCATGTCTTCCAACAGCGCCATGATCTCATCCTCGCTGCAGTCTTCCCGGTAGCGCTTGCGCAGGCCGTAGCTGCTAAGGGTGATGTGCACGTCGGGCGTCACGCCGTGCTGCGCTAGGCAGGCACGCGCGCAATGCATCGGACAGCCGTCGATGGCCAGGATCGGCCGGCCGGAATTGGCCTTTTTCACCAGCGCCGCGACACGACCACCGACGCCGGCTATGCAGGACATTTCCGCGAGTCCGGCGCGATCGAGTCGCACCGCCAGGGTGTTGGCCAGCTGGGCGACGTTCGAGCATCCCGAGCAGGAGTAGACCAGCGGCAGGGGCGTGGTGACAGTCATGGCATGTTCCCGGCAGCGTCTTGACGCTGGCCATTTTCCAAGCCGAATGCCTGGCTGGCTTTGACAGTAGTCAAGAACGCTGAGGCGCTCTGTCGCAGGTCATTCGTCATAGGCCGCCAGCTTGCGGTGGTCGAGGATCTCGATGCGTCGGCGCTGGACGGAGATGGTCCCGGCGTCGATCAGGCGATGCAGGATGCGCGAAAAGGTTTCCGGCTGGATGCCCAGCTTCGAAGCGATCAACCGCTTCGGCACGTCGAGCATCACCACGCCGCTGTCGTCCTGCTGCGACTGGGCGAGAAAGCGCACCACCCGATGACTGGCGTTGGCCAGGGTGAGGGTGTCGATCTCGGTCATGCGCTGGTGCAGGCGAATGCTCAAGGTGGCGAGGATGTCGAGGCAGATATCCGGCTGCTGCTCGAGAATGCGCCGGTAGTGCGGCCCGTTCAGGCTTGCCACCAGGCTGGCCTTGAGCGCCGTGGCGCTGACCGGATAGCTGGGCGTGCCCTTGAACAGCAGCGCTTCGGCGAAGGACTCACCGGCGCGCATCACTTCAACCAGCTTCTCCTGGCCGTCGCAGACCACTCGATGCAGCTTGATCTGGCCGCTGAAGAGGAAATAGAAGCGGTCAGCCTTGTCGCCCTGATGAAACAGCGAGGCACCGGTCGGCAGGCGCTTCAGGTTGGCCGAGGCGCAGACTTCCTGCAGCGCGGCATCCGGCAGCCGGCTGAACAGATGATGGCGGCGCAATTCGGCGATCAGCGAATGTTCGGTGAGCATGTGTCCTCCCCCGGACGAACCGGGTTTACCAGGCTGCATCCTAGGAGGCGGCACGCGGAGAGTTCCTTGACGCTGGACAAGTCTGCCGGCTATGGCGATGCGACCGCTCGGCAATCGCTTAAGCTGGCTTGACGATGGTCAATTCGGTAACAGGGTTCCGCCTCTAAAGTCGCACCATATTGTGTTTTAAGTCAGAAACAACACTACATATGGTATGGAGGCGTGGATGCCCAGGCAGGCAGAAGTGACAGAACCGGTTTCACTGCGCAAGCGCGACGGCCGCCTGGCGGCGTTCGACATGGCGAAGATCGAGCGTGCAATCGCGGCCGCCGGCGCGGCCACGGGCGAATTCGGTGCGTCGGAGGCTCATGCCCTGGCCGAGGCAGTCTGCCTGCAGCTGGCCCATCGCACGGCGGTGGAGGTGGAGCAGGTACAGGATGGTGTCGAGCGCACGCTGATGGCTGCCGGCCACTTCGACACGGCGCGCGCCTACATCGTCTACCGCGAGCGCCACGCGCGCCTGCGCCGCGATCGCAAGGCAGTGGTGGATGTCGCGGCCTCGATGAACGAATACCTCTCGCGCGAAGACTGGCGCGTACGGGCCAACGCCAACCAGGGCTATTCACTGGGTGGGTTGATCCTCAACGTGTCGGGCAAGGTCACCGCCAACTACTGGCTGGACGAGGTCTACAGCCCGGAGATCGGCACGGCGCACCGCGAAGGCGATCTGCATATCCACGACCTGGACATGCTCGCCGGCTACTGCGCCGGCTGGTCGCTGCGCACGCTGTTGAACGAGGGTTTCAACGGCATTCCCGGGCGAGTCGAGGCGGGCCCGCCGAAGCACCTGTCCAGCGCCCTGGGGCAGATGGTCAACTTCCTCGGCACGCTGCAGAACGAGTGGGCCGGCGCCCAGGCGTTCAGCAGCTTCGATACCTATCTCGCGCCCTTCGTGCGCAAGGACCGGCTGGGTTTCGATGAGGTGCGCCAGGCGATCCAGGAGTTCATCTACAACCTCAACGTGCCGTCGCGCTGGGGCACGCAAACGCCGTTCACCAACCTGACCTTCGACTGGGTCTGCCCCGAGGACCTGCGCGAGCAGATCCCCTATATCGGCGGCGAGGAGATGCCCTTCGCCTACGGCGAGCTGCAGGCCGAGATGGAGCTGATCAACCGCGCCTACATCGAAGTCATGCAGGCCGGCGACGGCCTCGGCCGGGTGTTCACCTTCCCGATCCCGACCTACAACATCACCCACGACTTCCCCTGGGACAGCGACAACGCCGAGCGCCTGTTCGAGATGACCGCGCGCTACGGGCTGCCGTACTTCCAGAACTTCCTCAACTCGGACATGCAGCCCAACCAAGTGCGTTCCATGTGCTGCCGCCTGCAACTGGACGTGCGCGAGCTGCTCAAGCGTGGCGGCGGGTTGTTCGGCTCGGCCGAGCAAACCGGTTCGCTGGGCGTGGTGACGATCAACTGCGCGCGGCTGGGTTACCTCTACCGCGGCGACAAGGCGGCCCTGCTCCAGCAGCTGGATCGCCTGCTGGAGATGGCTCGGCAGAGTTTGGAGGTCAAGCGCAAGGTCATCCAGCAGCATATGGATGCCGGGCTCTACCCCTACACCAAGCGTTACCTCGGCACCCTGCGCAATCACTTCTCCACCATCGGCGTGAACGGCCTGCACGAGATGCTGCGCAACTTCACCGATGACGCCGAGGGGTTGCACAGCGAAGCCGGTCGCGCGCTGGCCCTCGAGGTGCTCGACCACGTGCGGGCGCGGCTGGTGCAGTTTCAGGAAGACACCGGGCACCTCTACAACCTCGAGGCGACACCGGCGGAGGGCACTACCTATCGCTTCGCCAAGGAAGACCGCAAGCGTTTCCCGGACATCCTCCAGGCGGGTACGGCCGAGGCGCCGTACTACACCAACTCGTCGCAGCTGCCGGTGGGTTTCACCGACGATCCCTTCGAGGCGCTGGCATTGCAGGACGAACTGCAGTGCAAGTACACCGGCGGCACCGTGCTGCACCTGTACATGGCCGAGCAGATTTCCTCGGCCGAAGCCTGCAAGAAGCTGGTACGCAATGCGCTGTCGCGCTTCCGCCTGCCCTACCTGACGGTGACGCCGACCTTCTCGATCTGTCCGGTGCACGGCTATCTCGCCGGCGAGCACGAGTTCTGCCCGAAATGCGACGAGGCGCTGCTGCACAAGCAGCAGGCCGAAGCGGCCCTGGCCGTCTGATCTGCGATCCCATGTCACGCCGCGCCATGAGGTGCGGCGCCGCATACTCACCCCCCCGCAAAGGAGCATCAGCATGACCCAAGCCAACCAACTGCCCCAGGACCAGCGCCAGCGTTGCGAAGTCTGGACCCGCGTGATGGGCTATCACCGCCCGGTCGCCGCATTCAATCCGGGCAAGCAGTCCGAGCATCGCGAGCGCCTACACTTCACTGAAGCGGCGGCGCGGTGACCGCAGCACTTCGCGTCGGGGGGCTGGTCCCCCTGACCACGCTGGATTTTCCCGACCATCTGGCCTGCGTGCTGTTTTGCCAGGGCTGCGGCTGGCGCTGTCGCTACTGCCACAACCCGCAGCTGATTCCCGCCTGTGGCAACGAAGAAAGGCCGTGGTCGGAGATTCTGGCGTTCCTCGAGCAACGCGTCGGCCTGCTCGAGGCGGTGGTGTTCAGCGGCGGCGAGCCAACCCTGCAGACCGCGCTGCCCGAGGCCATCGCCCAGGTGCGGGCGCTGGGCTACAAGGTCGGCCTGCACAGCGCCGGCATCAAGCCGAAGCTGTTCGCCGGTATTCTGCCGCTGGTGGACTGGGTCGGTTTCGACGTCAAGGCGCTGCCCGAGCAGAGCACGGCGATCACCGGCGTGGACGGCAGCGGCAAGGCCAACTGGAGGAGCCTCGAGCACCTGCTGGAAAGCGGTGTCGAGCATGAATGCCGGACCACTGTGCACTGGCAGCTGTTCGATGCCGATAGCCTGTGGGACATGGCGCAGCGTCTGCGCCGTCTGGGTGTCGAACGCTTCGCCGTGCAATGCGTGCGCACCGCGCGCATGCTCGACGACAACCTTGCCGAGAGCCGCGCACCTTACGACCAGCAGCGGCTGTGGGAACGCCTGGATCGACTGTTCCCGTCCTTCGTGTTGCGCGGTTAGTCGCAGGCTTTCCCTGCACCCCTAGTCGTGTATGCGTTGCGGGGAAGGGAGCGCAGCCCCCTACCGTGATGGTCTTCCACGCTCTGTAGGGAGGGCTTCAGCCCACCTAGAACAGGCGACTCACCAGCCCCAGAACTGCAGCCACCAGCCGTAGCCAACCAGCGCGCAGCCGGCGTTCACGCAGGCGAATGCCAGTAGCCGGCGCAGGCCATTGCCGCCGTGCCGGCTGATGACGTTCCAGGCCAGATACAGGCTCCATGCGATGGCGCCGATCAGCAGCGCGGCGCGAGCCGGTTGTGCCCAGGCCAGCAGGAAACCCTCGTAGCGCAGCAGCTTGACCGTGGTCGCCGAGAGGCCGAGAAACAGCCCGGCGCCGCCCAGCGGCACCAGCGCCAGCGCCAGGTGCTGGAACACATTGTCGCCGCGGCGCATGACGCGCACGGCTGTACGTAGCAATAGCCAGAGTGCGCCGCCAATCAACAGCGAGGCGCCGAAGATATAGGTGAGGATCGCCGCGCCATCGAGCCAGGTGAAGGCATCGTTGGCCTGCGGATAGTGGGTCAGCAGCCACCAGGGCGCGTTGGCTTCCAGCGGCCAGAAGATATCGCGATCCACCAGCCATTCCGCCGCGGCCTGCTTGAGGGCGATGAACCAGGGGCTGACCGTCCACTGGAACGCGCCCATAGCCAGGCCGATCATGCCGAACAGCAGCAGGGTGCTGTCCCAGTGCTCGCCTTGCCGCTGGCCGCCGACGATGAGGATTTCCGCGTTTGGTGAGCGGGCGCTCAGCTGCACTGCGCCGCGCTGTCCGCTGCAGCGGCCGCAGGCATGGCAGTCGGCGTTGCCCTGCATGCGGCGAATGTCGATCAACGGCGCACAGTTGGGCGTCGGCAGGTGCGGTTCGCGGTTTTCCAGCCAGCGCTGCTCATCGACCTTGTAGTGCACCGGCGCCAGCCGGGCGAGCAGGGCGAACACGCCGCTGACCGGGCACAGATGGCGGCACCAGACGCGCTTGCCGCGGCCGTAGAGAAAGCCCACCAGCATCGCCGCGACGGTGGAGCCTCCGAGAATCAGCAGCGCCGCCTGGGCGTAGTCGTAGACGCTGATCAGCTGGCCATAGACGGTGGTGAGGATGAAGGCAATGGTCGGCCAGCCGCTCCAGCGCACCCAGCGCGGCGTGCGCTTGTTCAGCCCACGCCAGCTGATCCACTCGCTGAGCGAGCCTTCCGGGCAGAGCACACCGCACCACAGGCGGCCGAAGAAGATCATCGACAGCAGCACGAAGGGCCACCACAGGCCCCAGAAGATGAACTGCGCCAGTACCGTCAGGTTGTCGAGCATGCCGGCCTGGGCCGGCGGCAGATCGAGAAAGGCGGGAATCACCAGCAGCGTCAGGTAGAACCCCACCACCAGCCACTGCAGCGTGCGAATGGCCTTGGCATGCTGGCGCAGCAGATCACCGAGTCGCGCCAGCCACGGCGCCTGGCTGATCATGCTGGCCTCGCAGCGAGCTGCACCTGGGCCCGGGGTTTGAGCCAGGCCCATGCGGCGAGCCAGTACAGGGCGAGTGTCACAACCGCGGCCAGTGACGGCATGGCGCGGTAGCCGGTGAGGCCGGCCAGGGTGCCACCGAGGGCGCTACCGTCATCCAGCAGGGCGGAGGTGTCCCAGAGCGGATCGCCGAACACCGTATAGAACACTTCCGGCACATCCATGCCCATCAGCTGGCCGCTGAAGCGATCCAGCGCGGCCATCAGCAGGGCGCCACCGAGCAGCAGCAACATCACCTCGCTGACCTGGAAGAAACGCCGCCAGCTGAAGTAACGGCTGCCAGCCTGCAGCGCGGCATAGCTGAGCAGGGCGAGGACAAAGCCCAGAACTCCGCCGATGACGAAGCCGGTGAGGTCCTGGCCCTGCTGCTGGTTGCCGATGCCATAGAGGAACACCACCGTCTCGCTGCCTTCGCGCCCGACGGCGAGCATGGCCAGCACCAGCAGGCCGAAGCCGCTGCCCTGGCTGAGCTTGTCCGCCGCGCTGTTCTGCAGGCTGGTCTTCAGGGTCCGGCCGTGCTGGTGCATCCAGCCGACCATGTGCAGGATCAGCAGGCTGGCTACCAGCAGCATCGCGCACTGGAACCATTCGCCACCGCTGCCGGCCAGCCAGTCGCCGGCCTGCAGCACGCCCCAGCCCAGCGCGCCGGCCAGGCCGAGCCCGGCGGCGACGCCGGCCCAGAGCATGCGCAGGGCGTTGCCGGCACCCGGTTGCTGACGCAGCCACGCATGCAGGATGCCGATGACCAGCAGGGCCTCGACGCTTTCGCGCCAGACGATGAACATGGATTGGCCCATGGATGTGCTCCTTAACTACTTGGCGACGATCTCGCCCTCGGGAAGATCCATATGGAATTCGTCGAAGAACGGATAGCGGCCCGGCTTCAACGGGTGGATCACGACGAAGGAGGTCACGCCCGGTGACAGCACCTTCTCGACGCGCAGCGGCGTGCTCTCGAACTCGGTCGGCCCGCTGCCGGCGTTGTGCACGATGATCTTGAAACGCTGACGAGCCGGCACCTCCAGGGTCGCCGGCTCGAAGTGGCCGTCACGGATGGTCAGCTCGTAGGTCGGCAGCGCGGCCTGCACCGGGCCCGCGAGCCCGGCCAGCAGGGGCAGCGCGCCGAGCAGCGAGCGCCCGGCGCGGTCCATCAGTAGCCCCCTTTCTTGCCGATGCCGGCGTAGGTGAACTCGTAGTTCAGCTCGCAGCCTTCGAACCAGGGCGCGACGCCGGTTTCCTTGTCGGTGTGGCGACCGAACATGGCGTGCCCCGAGCCTGGCGGCAGGATCTTGTAGGTCAGCTGGTACTTGCCGGGGCCGAGCAGCTTGACGTTGTCTCCATAATGCGGCCCGTCGTTGGCGACCATCGGGTGGAACTCGCCTTCGACGACTTCGTCGGAACCCTTCTTGCGCAGCGTGTAGTGGATGCTCAGGTAGGGCACGAAGCTGCCTTCCTGCCAGCCGTTGCGGTTGTCCTCGGTGGCGCTGATGTCGGCCTCGAGATGCACGTCGGACTCGGCGGCGGCGCGCATCATGCCCGGCGGGTCCATTTCGACCGGCTGCAGGTACACTGCGCCGACCTCCATGCCACCGCACTGCTGCGGTTCGCCGATGGGGTATTCCTTCGCCTGGGCGAGCGGGGTGAGCAGCAGGGACGTGATGGCGAGCGTGGCGGGGATGCGCATTGGGGAAGCCTCCGGAAAAGCAGAAAAGGACGGAGTGAAGATTGCATCTGCGCTTCCGAATGATAATGATTCGCGTCAATTTCCCAAGAAATATTTTGTTACCGGTAGTCGTACGCAAGCCCGTATGCAGTTCCAGGCCGCTCTCCGTGGGCGTCGGCGGACTGCTGCGACCGGTCGTCACAGGGGCGTCTTAGCACTGGTCCCTGCCGTGTCGAAGCCCTGGCGGCGCGAACCGTCGCCGGGGGAATCCTCTAAGATGGGGCACCTTTCGTTTCCGGGGATTTCATGCAACCGCCCGTAGCTCTCGATGCCCGCACCGCGCGAATCCTGCCGTGGCTGGTGGCCATCGCCTTCTTCATGCAGACGCTGGACGGCACCATTCTCAATACCGCGCTGCCGGCCATGGCCCGCGACCTGGCCGAGAACCCTTTGCGCATGCAGGGCGTGGTGATCGCCTACATGCTTACGGTCGCCTTGTTGATTCCGGCATCGGGCTGGATTGCCGATCGCTTTGGCAGTCGGCGGATCTTTGTCGCAGCCATCGTGCTGTTCTCCCTGGGTTCGCTGCTTTGCGCGTTGTCCACCAGCTTCAACCAGCTCGTCGCATCCCGCGTGCTGCAGGCGTTGGGCGGCGCGCTGATGCTGCCGGTCGGGCGGTTGGTGGTGCTGCGCGCCTTTCCGCGCAGCGAATTCGTGCGGATCATGGCCTTCATCGCATTGCCGGGGCTGGTGGGGCCACTGCTCGGGCCGACCCTGGGCGGCTGGCTGGTGGAGTACGCCTCCTGGCACTGGATCTTCCTGATCAATCTGCCGGTGGGTGTGATCGGTTGTATCGCCGCGTTGCGCTTCATGCCGGACCTCAAGGGGCCGGAGCGGGTGCGTTTCGATACCCTGGGTTTCGTGCTGTTCGGTGCCGCGATGGTGCTGATCACCATTGCCCTGGAAGGGCTCGGCGAGATGCACATGCCGCATGCGCGGGTAACGTTGCTGCTGTTCGGCGGTGCCGCCTGCATGGCTGCCTACTGGCTGCGTGCCGGGCGCATCGAGGCGCCACTGTTCAGCCCCAAGCTGTTCCATACCCGCAGCTTCGCGGTCGGCATCTTCGGCAACCTGTTCGCGCGCCTGGGCGGCGGCGCCCTGCCATTCCTGGTACCGCTGCTGCTACAGGTGGCGTTGGGCTATTCGCCGGCGCAGGCGGGCATGAGCATGATCCCGCTGGCGCTCGGCGCGATGGCGGTGAAATCCCTGGCCAAGCCGATCATCGACCGCCTCGGCTATCGCCGCCTGCTGATCGGCAACACCTTGCTGCTCGGCTGCCTGATCGCCAGCCTGGCGACCATCGGCACGCAGACGCCGACCTGGCTGCTGCTGGTGCATCTCGGGCTGATCGGCATGGTCAACTCCATGCAGTTCACCGCGATGAACACCGTCACCCTGATCGGCCTCAGCCATGCCGATGCCAGCAGCGGCAACAGCCTGCTGTCGGTGGTGGTGCAGCTGTCGATGAGCCTTGGCGTCGCCACCGCCGGCGCGCTGCTCGGCGGCTTCACCGTGGAGGGTGCGGCGGGCAGCGAGGTGCTGCACGCCTTCCAGCTGACCTTCCTCTGCGTGGGTGCCATGGCCATGCTCGCGGCCGCGCTGTTCCTGCAGCTGGAGCCCCGCGACCCCTGCCACGACGATGACTCGCGGCGCGCGGTTGACGTGGGCGAATAGGTCCGCCTGTTTGCGCTGATATGTAAGGTTTCAGGTCATGTCGCTCGGCTTTCTCATCACGCGTCCAGCGCGGGCTTGATCGCGATGGCCATTGCGCCACCGCGAACCCGCTGCATTTGTTTACCTGTTCAAGTAAACATTATCGACCTGTCGTATAAGGCTACATATCGTTGCAGCTCTGGACTGGCATTCTGCCGTTATGGAAGGAACGAAGGAATGAACGGGATGAGCCTGGCCTGGCTGCTGATCGGAGGATCGCTGTGCAGCGTAATGGTGCTGCTGGTTCTGCTATGGCTGCTGTGGCTGGAACGCAAGAGCCAGCGCTGCGAGCTGACGGTGTTGCGTGAACTGCTCGACGGCCTAGGGCAGGTGATCGTGCGGCTGGAGAAGGACAAGGCCGAGCTGGCATCGGGGTTGCGCGCGGAAAAGGCCCACGTCGCCCAGCTGTGTCGGCAGATCGAGCTGCTGCGGCGATGAATTTGTTGTTTGTACCAATATATTGCTTCGAATAGCTGGTGTGTGCGGCTATTATGCGCTCGTGTTTGTTATAAAAACTACAATCTTGGAGGTTCCATGCATCCCCGGGTCGTCGAAGTCACCGAGCGCCTGATCGAGCGCAGCCGTCCGACGCGCGAGGCCTATCTCGCCATGATTCGTGCCGCCGCGAGCGCCGGGCCGGCCCGCAACGCGGCGCAGTGCGCAAACTTCGCCCATGGTGTCGCTGGTTGTGGCGCCCAGGACAAGCAGCGCCTGCGCCTGCCTGATGCTGCCAACGTCGCCATCGTCACCGCCTATAACGACATGCTCTCGGCGCACCAACCCTACGAGGACTACCCGGAGCGCCTGCGCCAGGCGCTGCGCGAGATCGGCTCGGTGGGTCAGGTGGCCGGCGGCGTGCCGGCGATGTGTGATGGCGTGACTCAGGGCGAGCCGGGCATGGAGCTGGCCATCGCCAGCCGCGAGGTGATCGCCATGAGCACGGCGGTGGCGCTGTCGCACAACCTGTTCGACGCCGCGCTGCTGCTCGGCATCTGCGACAAGATCGTTCCTGGCCTGCTGATCGGTGCGCTGCGCTTCGGTCATCTGCCCGCCGTCTTTGTGCCGGCCGGGCCGATGCCCTCCGGCCTGGCCAACAAGGACAAGGCCGCGGTGCGCCAGCGTTACGCCGAAGGCAAGGCTGGCCGCGACGAGCTGCTCGCTGCCGAGATGCAGGCCTATCACAGCCCCGGTACCTGCACCTTCTACGGCACCGCCAACACCAATCAGATGCTGATGGAGGTGATGGGCCTGCACCTGCCGGGCTCGTCCTTCGTCAATCCGGGTACGCCGCTGCGCGATGCGCTGACCATCGAGGCGGCGCACCAGGTCACCCGGCTGACGCCTCAGGGAGGCTGCCATACGCCCCTCGGCGAGCTGGTCGACGAGCGCGTGCTGGTCAACGCCGTGGTCGCGCTGCATGCCACCGGCGGCTCGACCAACCACACCCTGCACATGCCGGCCATCGCTCAGGCGGCGGGCATTCAGCTGACCTGGCAGGACATGGCCGACCTCTCCGAGGTGGTGCCGACGCTGGCGCGCGTCTATCCCAATGGCTCGGCGGACATCAATCACTTTCATGCCGCTGGCGGTGTCGCGCTGCTGGTGCGCGAACTGCTCGACGCCGGCCTGCTGCACGAGGATGTGCATACCGTGATGGGACGAGGCCTGCATCGCTATACCCAGGAGCCCTTCCTCGAGGATGGTCGGCTGACCTGGCGTGAAGGGGCTGCGCAAAGCCTTGACGACAGCATCCTGCGCCCCGTAGCGCGGCCGTTCTCCGCTGAGGGCGGATTGCGGCTGATGAGTGGCAACCTCGGGCGCGGGGTGATGAAGGTCTCCGCCGTAGCGCCGGAGCATCGCGTGGTCGAGGCGCCGGCGCGGATCTTCTCCGATCAGCTGGAGCTGGTGGAGGCGTTCAAGGCCGGCGAGCTGGAGCGTGATTTCGTCGCTGTGGTGCGTTTCCAGGGGCCGCGCGCCAATGGCATGCCCGAACTGCACAAGCTGACGCCCTATCTCGGCGTGCTGCAGGATCGCGGCTTCAAGGTCGCGCTGGTCACCGACGGGCGCATGTCCGGTGCGTCGGGCAAGGTGCCGGCGGCGATCCATGTCTGCCCGGAAGCGATCGATGGCGGGCCGCTGGCGCGGCTGCGCGATGGCGATCTGTTGCGCGTCGACGGTCAGGGCGGCGTGCTCGAGGTGCTGGTGGATGCCGCCGAGCTGGCCGATCGCTTGCCGGTAGCGGCGCCGGCGGCGGGCGTACAAGGTTGTGGCCGCGAGCTGTTCGGCTTCATGCGGGCGGCGTTCAGCTCCGCCGAACAGGGCGCCAGTGTGTTCACCGCCGGGCTGGAGGTGCTGCGATGAGGCTGGCGCTGGTCGGTGACATCGGTGGCACCAACGCGCGCTTCGCGCTGTGGCGCGACTCGCGGCTGGAGTCGGTGCGGGTACTGGCGACGGCGGATTTCGCCACGCCCGAGCTGGCGGTCGAGTACTACCTGGCGTCGCTCGGTCTTGCGCCGGGCAGCGTCGGTGCGGCCTGCCTGGCCTGTGCCGGGCCGGTCAAGGGCGAGCAGTTCACCTTCACCAACAATCACTGGCGGCTGACGCGAAGCGACTTCTGCGGCGCTCTGCAGCTGGATGAGCTGCTGCTGATCAACGACTTCGCCGCGATGGCGCTAGGCATGACGCGAGTAGGTGAAGCGGGGCGGCGCGTGATCTGTGCGGGCGAGGCAGAGCCGGATGCGCCGGCGCTGGTGATCGGGCCGGGCACCGGGCTTGGCGTCGCCGCGTTGATGCCCTTGGGCAGTGGCAACTGGCGTGCATTGCCGGGGGAGGGCGGGCACGTCGACCTGCCCGTGGCGGATGCGCACGAGGTGGCGCTGTGGCAGATGCTGTTTGCGCAGCTTGGCCATGTGCGTGCCGAGGATGTGCTCAGTGGCGGTGGCCTGTTGCTGCTCTACCGTGCGGTCTGCGCCCTGGCCGGTTTGACGCCGCGACTGGCGTCGCCGGCCGAGGTCACCGCGGCCGCGCTCGCGGGCGATCATGTGGCGGTGGCGACCCTGGAGCAGTTCTGCGTGTGGCTCGGGCGGGTTGCCGGCAACAACGTGCTCACGCTCGGTGCGCGCGGTGGGGTGTATATCGTCGGTGGTGTGGTGCCGCGTTTCGCTGATTTCTTCGCGGCCAGTGGTTTCGCCCGCGGCTTTACCAGCAAGGGCTGCATGAGCGGCTATCTCGCCGATGTGCCGGTGTGGCTGGTTACCGCGGACTATCCGGGGCTGGAGGGTGCCGGTGTGGCGTTGGAGCAGGCGCTGGTGCGCTGATCTGGTGGTTCGGGTGTGTGATGGCGGGATGTTGTTATAGCAACATCCTGCGTTCGTACTGGTTTCGTCAGCTCGGCTCTTCATCCGCCGGGTAGCGGCTGGCGTTCAGGCTTTCCTTCACCTTGCGCAGGTGCGGCTGGAAATCCACGCCGCGGCGCAGGGTCATGCCGGTGGCGAGCACGTCGAGCACGGTGAGCTGGATGATACGCGAGGTCATCGGCATGTAGATGTCGGTGTCCTCGGGCAGTGGAATGTTCAGGCTCAGCGTGCTGGCCTGGGCCAGCGGCGAGCCGGCGGCGGTCAGGCCGAGTACCGAGGCGCCGTTCTGCCGGGCGATGCGCGCCACTTCCACCAGTTCGCGGGTGCGTCCGGTGTAGGAAATGATCACGAACAGCTCGCCGGTATGCGCCACCGAGGCCAGCATGCGCTGCATCAGCACGTCCGAATGCGCGGTCACCGCCAGGTTGAAGCGGAAGAACTTGTGCTGCGCATCCAGCGCCACCGAGGCCGAGGCGCCGAGGCCGAAGAAGTGGATCTGGCGGGCCTGGATCATCAGGTCCACGGCGCGGCTGACCAGCTGCGGGTCGAGGCTCTGGCAGGCGCTGTCCAGCGAGGCGATGGCCGAGCCGAAGATCTTGCGTGTGTATTCCGCCGGGCCGTCGTCGGGCTCTACCGCCTGGCTGACATAGGCGGCGCCGCTGGCCAGGCTCTGCGCCAGCTGCATCTTCAGTTCCGGATAGCCGCTGACGCCGAACGAGCGGCAGAAGCGATTCACCGTCGGCTCGCTGACCTGTGCGGCCTGCGCCAACGTGGCGATGCTGAAACGGGTGGCCTGCTGAGGGTTGCGCAGGATGACTTCGGCCACCTTGCGCTCGGCCTTGTTGAGGTCTTCGATGCGACGCTGGATCTGCTCGAGCAGGTTGTGTACGCGGTCCATGACGATCCTGATGCGGCTGGTCAGAGGTGCTCTATGCTACTGAGCGGGCTGCGGAGCGACCACCGGAATCTCCTTTTCTGACTAAATGTTGTTTTTATTACTACATCATCCTTGAATAAACGCGGCTTCGCGTGTATTCATAGGGCAGTGTTAGTAGAAGAACAAATATCATGACGCCATTATCTGTCGAACCCTGCACCCTGGCGCTGTTCGGCGCCCTCGGTGACCTGGCCTTGCGCAAGCTGTTTCCCGCGCTCTATCAGCTCGACCGTGCCGGCCTGCTGCCGGCGGACACCCGCATTCTCGGCCTCGCCCGCGACGGCGGCGAGCCGGCTTCGCATCTGGCGCTGATCGCCGAGCACCTGCGCCGCCATGTGGCCGAGCGCGAGCTCGAGGAAAGCGTTCTGCAGCGTTTCCTCGCCCGTCTGGACTACCTGAGCATGGAGTTCGGCCGCCGCGAGGATTACGCCGCGCTGGCGGACAAGGCCGGCCAGGCCGAACGTATCGTCGCCTTCTTCGCCACGCCGGCTTCCGTCTACGGCGCGATCTGCGCCGGGCTGGCGGAGGCGGGGCTGGCCGAGCGCACCCGCGTGGTGCTGGAAAAGCCGATCGGCCATGACCTGGAATCGTCCCGTGAGGTGAACGACGCGGTGGCGCGCTTCTTCCCGGAAGACCGCACCTACCGCATCGACCACTACCTGGGCAAGGACACGGTGCAGAACCTGATCGCCCTGCGTTTCGCCAACAGCCTGTTCGAGACGCAGTGGAACCAGAACCACATCTCCCACGTGGAGATCACCGTCGCCGAAACCGTCGGCATCGAGGGCCGCTGGGGCTACTTCGACCAGGCCGGCCAGCTGCGCGACATGATCCAGAACCACCTGCTGCAGCTGCTCTGCCTGATCGCCATGGACCCGCCCAGCGACCTGTCGGCCGACAGCATCCGCGACGAGAAGGTCAAGGTGCTCAAGGCGCTGGCGCCGATTGCGCCGGAGCACCTCGGTCAGCAGCTGGTGCGCGGCCAGTACGTCGCCGGCAGCATCCTCGGGCGCCACGTACCGGGCTATCTGGAGGAAGAAAACTCCAACACCCAGAGCGACACCGAGACCTTCGTTGCCCTGCGCGCGGAGATCTGCAACTGGCGCTGGGCCGGTGTGCCGTTCTACCTGCGGACCGGCAAGCGCATGCCGCAGAAGCTGTCGCAGATCGTCATCCACTTCAAGGCGCCGCCGCACTACATCTTCGCCCCCGAGCAGCGCCAGCTGATCGGCAACAAGCTGATCATCCGCCTGCAGCCGCAGGAGGGCATCTCGCTGCTGGTGATGACCAAGGACCAGGGCCTGGACAAGGGCATGCAGCTGCGCAGCGGCCCGCTGCAGCTGAACTTCTCGGAAACCTACAAGAGCCCGCGCATCCCCGACGCCTACGAGCGTCTGCTGCTGGAAGTGATGAAGGGCAACCAGAACCTCTTCGTGCGCAAGGACGAAATCGAATACGCCTGGAAGTGGTGCGACCAGCTGATCGACGGCTGGCAACGCGTCGGCGCGCCTCCCAAACCCTACGCAGCAGGCAGCTGGGGACCGGCTGCCTCGATTGCCCTGATCAGCCGTGACGGCAGGAGTTGGTATGACGATCTCTAACCTCGATCTCCCGGTGCAGACCCTCGGTTTCAGCCTCGGCAACGCCGACCAGCTGGCCGGCGAACTGGCGCTGACGGTGAGCAACGCCCTGCGCAGTGCGATCGCCGAGCGCGGTGCGGCGACCCTGGTAGTGTCCGGCGGCCGCAGCCCGATCGCCTTCTTCGAGCGCCTGGCGCAGCAGGAGCTGGATTGGGCCAAGGTCACCATCAGCCTCGCCGACGAGCGTTGGGTGCCGGTCAGCCATTCCGACAGCAACGAAGGCCTGTTGCGCCGCCATCTGTTGCAGGGCCCGGCCGCTGCGGCGCGCCTGGTTGGCTTGTACCAGAGCGCGGCAAGCCTGGAGCAGGCCGCCGAACGCGCCGACGCCGTATTGGCCGAACTGCCGCCGATCGACGTGCTGGTGCTGGGCATGGGCGAGGACGGCCACACCGCCTCGCTGTTCCCTGACAGCCCGAACCTGGAAGCAGCGCTCGACCCGCGTGGTGCGCGGCGCTGCCTGCCGATGCAGGCGACGAGCGTACCGCGCCAGCGCCTGAGCATGTCCCTGGCGCTGCTGGCCAGCGCGCGGCTGACCCTGCTCGCCCTGCACGGCCCGGGCAAGCTGGCCACGCTCAACCAGGCCCTGGCCGGCGAATCCTACGAAGCGATGCCGATCCGCGCCTTCCTCGCCCGTCCCCTCGAAATCTACTGGTGCCCCTGAGGCCGCAAGGAATCTTCCATGACATCTACCCAAACCAGCGCTGACGCCATGAACGACAAGATCGCCCTGATCGACCAGTGGTGCAGTGCCGCGCGCATCCTCCCGGTGATCACCATCGGGCGAGAGGCGGACATCCTGCCGCTGGCCGACGCCCTGGCCGCCGGTGGCCTCAAGGTGCTGGAAATCACCCTGCGCTCGGCGCTGGGCCTGAGTGCCATCCGCCTGCTGCGCGAGCAGCGCCCCGAGCTGATCGTCGGTGCCGGCACCGTGCTGGATGCCGCCATGCTGGCCGAGGCCGAGGCCGCTGGTGCGCAGTTCATCGTCTCTCCGGGCAGCACCGCCGAGCTGCTGGATGCCGCTCTACAAAGTCCATTGCCACTGCTGCCGGGCGTGGCCAGCGCTTCGGAAATCATGCTCGGCTACGCCCGCGGTTATCGCCGCTTCAAGCTGTTCCCGGCCGAAGTCTGTGGCGGCGTCGCCGCGCTCAAGGCGCTGGGCGGGCCGTTCGGCAATATCCGTTTCTGCCCGACCGGTGGCATCAACGCGCGCAACGCCAGGGACTATCTGGCGCAGTCCAACGTGATGTGTGTCGGCGGCACCTGGATGGTCGATGCCAAGGCCGTGCGTGTCGGCGACTGGGCCGCCATCGAAAGCGCCACGCGCCAGGCCCTGCAGGCGCTGGACGCAGCGCCGCCTGCCGAACTGCCGCGCGACTTCGATCTGCGTGCCGAGCGCGCCGAACAGCGCGAGCTGTAATCCGTCCGACCCCGTCGCGGTGGGCGTGGGGCCTGCCGCGATCATCCCGATTCGCTACCTGGAGGTTCCATGACTACCGCGCGCCCGCTTGCCGAGCTGTTTCCCCGTCTCGATGAGATTCCCGCTGCCTATCAGCCGGATGCTCCGGTCGAGCAGCGCGACTATCTGGTCGATGGCGAGTTGATGCACTGGGACGGCCCGCTGGCGGAAGTTCGCAGCCCGGTGTTTCTGCGCGAGGCCGATGGCAGCGAGCGCCAGGTGGTGCTGGGCAGCACGCCGCTGCTGGATGCCGACGCCGCGCTGCGTGCACTGGACGCCGCCGTTGCCGCCTATGACTACGGCCGCGGAGCCTGGCCGACCATGCGTGTGGCCGAGCGTATCGCCCATGTCGAGGCCTTCCTGGCGCGTATGCGCGAGCAGCGCGAGGCGGTGGTCAAATTGCTGATGTGGGAGATCGGCAAGAACCTCAAGGATTCGGAGAAGGAATTCGACCGCACCTGCGACTACATCGTCGACACCATCCACGCGCTGAAGGAACTGGACCGCAGCTCCAGCCGCTTCGAGCTGGAGCAGGGCACCCTCGGGCAGATCCGCCGCGTGCCCATGGGCGTGGCGCTGTGCATGGGGCCGTACAACTACCCGCTGAACGAAACCTTCACCACGCTGATCCCGGCGCTGATCATGGGCAACACCGTGGTGTTCAAACCGGCCAAGTTCGGCGTACTGCTGATCCGCCCGCTGCTCGAAGCCTTCCGCGACAGCTTCCCGGCGGGGGTCATCAACGTCATCTACGGCCGCGGTCGCGAGACGGTCAGCGCGCTGATGGCCAGCGGTAAGATCGACGTGTTCGCCTTTATCGGCACGCACAAGGGCGCCGCCGACCTGAAGAAACTGCACCCGCGTCCGCACCGCCTGCGCGCCGCGCTGGGGCTGGATGCGAAGAACCCTGGCATCGTCCTGCCGCAGGTCGATCTCGACAATGCCGTGGAGGAGGCGGTGACCGGCGCGCTGTCGTTCAACGGTCAGCGCTGCACCGCACTGAAGATCCTCTTCGTGCATGAGGCGGTGCTCGATGGCTTCCTCGAACGCTTCGCTGCGCGGGTCAACGCGCTCAAGGCGGGCATGCCCTGGGAGCCGGGCGTGGCGCTGACACCGCTGCCGGAGCCGGGCAAGACCGATTACCTGCATGCGGTGCTGGAAGACGCCGTGGCCAAGGGCGCTCGGGTGATCAACGCCGGCGGCGGCGAGTCGCACCAGACCTTTTTCCAGCCGGCAGTGCTGAGCCCGGTGGATTCGACCATGCGTGTCTATCACGAAGAGCAGTTCGGCCCGCTGGTGCCGGTGGTGCCGTACCGCGACCTGCAGGAGGTGATCGACTACGTCACCGCCTCCGACTACGGCCAGCAGCTGTCGATCTTCGGCAACGACCCGGCGCAGGTAGGCCGGCTGGTGGATGCTTTCGTCAACCAGGTCGGGCGCATCAACATCAACGCCCAGTGCCAGCGCGGACCGGACAGCTATCCGTTCAACGGTCGCAAGAATTCCGCCGAGGGCACGCTGTCGGTACATGACGCCCTGCGCGTGTTCTCCATCCGTACCCTGGTGGCGACGCGCTTCAACGAGGCCAACAAGGAGCTGGTCGACCGGATCATTCGTGACCGCCAGTCGAGCTTCCTGACCACCGACTATATCTTCTGACGGAGCGCCACGATGGCCGCACCCGTGCTCGCCCAGCCGCTGTTGCTGGGCATGATGCGCCTGCTGGAATACCCCGAGCTGGGTGAGCCCCAGGCGTTGCTGGGCTTTATCGAACGCTGTGTGGAGCGCGGGCTGAACGGCTTCGACCATGCCGACATCTATGCCGGCGGGCAATGCGAGGCGCACTTCGGTGCGGCCCTGCGCCAGGCACCGGGACTGCGCCAGCACCTGCAGATCATCGGCAAGGCCGATATCGTGCCGGCGGGACAGGACTGCTCGCGCTGGCGGGTCAAGCACTACGACTCCAGTGCCGGCTACCTGCGCCGGGCGGTGGACGACAGCCTGGCGCGACTGGGCGTGGAACGACTCGATGGTTTCCTGCTGCATCGCCCGGACCCGCTGCTGCAGGTCGACGAGGTGGCCGAGACGCTGAACGGACTGGTCGCCAGCGGCAAGGTCGGCTGGGTGGGGCTGTCCAACGCCGGCATCCTGCATTGCCAGGCACTGGCCCAGTGCGTGCCGCTGCGCTGCAACCAGATCGAGCTGTCACTGCAGGCCCAGCACTGGGTATGGGATGGCAGCCTGCATGCATTGCAGGCTGCCGGTTTGCAGGTGCTGGCCTGGTCGCCCATGGGCGGTGGACGCTTCGGCGATCGGCTATGTAGCGCACTCGATGAAGTCGCCGCCGACCGGGGCGCCACGGCCAATCAGGTGGCGCTGGCCTGGCTGCGGCAGCTGCCCGGCCGGCCGTTGCCGATCCTCGGCAGCCTGCGCTGGGAACGGATCGAGGAGGCGCTGCTGGGCGCCGAACTGGAGCTGGACCGTCCCGCCTGGTTCTACCTGAGCGAAGCGGCCCGCGGGCATGAGGTGGCCTGAGGCAGGGACATCCGTCCGCTATCCGAGGTGGAAAATGCTTTGCAGTTTTCCACCCCACGCGGGACTCGTAGGTGGATGACGCTTCACCCATCCACCGCTGGCATCTGCGATGGTTCGGTATATCCCCGCTTAGGAACGCTATTGATCAACGGACGCTGCGAGTGGTCCAAAACGGTGCGCGGCTGTGCTAGGGTCGCATCCGCCGCGGGACGACCCGTCGGCGTGTCGAATCATGCGGGGACGGCCCTGCCGTTGCTGGAGTCATCGTCATGCATTCGGCCTGGATCATGCTGATCATCGCCGGCCTGCTCGAAGTGGGCTGGGCCATTGGCCTCAAGGCTTCCGAAGGTTTCACCCGCCCGCTGCCGAGCGTGCTCACCCTGGTGGCCATGGCCGCCAGCTTCTTCCTCCTCGCCCGCGCCATGCAGGTTCTGCCGGTGGGTACCGCCTATGCGATATGGGTCGGTATCGGTGCGCTGGGCACCGTGGCGCTGGGCATCGTCATCTTTGGCGAAAGCGCCTCGCCGGCGCGGTTGCTGAGCGTGGTGCTGCTGCTGGCCGGGCTGGTGGGGTTGAAGCTGACCGCCTGAGGCGGTGCGCATTGGTCCGCTGTGCCCAGGAGCCGGTTCGGCCACCGGGCCCCGCATCCGGTGGACTGAAGCGCCACCCGACGCTTACAGCAGCGATCGTGGGGTGGGTGACGCTCCACCCATCCACCGCAGTGTCCAGGCGTGCAAGTCGCCTCGTTCGCGCGTTGGCGGGTGGGTACTGGCGTCTTTCTGCATCGGGTGGGCTGAGGCCCAGCCGATGCGCTTGGCAGCTCTCGTCAGCACTGTGACTGCGGTTATCGCTGCTCGGCCAGATTGGGGCTCAGCGGATAATGCCGGCGGCGCCAGGATTGCATCTGCGAGCCCTTGGCCAAGCGCTCGGCGATGTAGTCGAGGGTATCCGCGATGGGCTTGCGGCCGCTCAGCATGGGCTCCATGCGGGGCGTGATCAGCGCCCAGAGACGCTTCATTTCCGGAATGTCCGGCATGATTTCGCCCGCCTGTGCCGAAGCATAGGTGTGGGCGATCAGCGGATCGTGCCGCAGGCGTTCCATCAAGGCCAGGTTGGCCACTGCGCCGAGGGGTTTCTCTGCATTGATTCGCGCCAGGCCGTCGGCGTTGGTCAGGTAGTCCTCGATGAAGCGCTGGGCTGCGGCCTTGTTCGGGCTGTTGCTGTTGATCGCGGCGGCGAGCACGCCAACGAAAGGCTTGCCCTGGCGCGCCGGGTCGGCGGTGGGAATGTCGCCGACCGCGAAGCGGATACCGGCCTGGCGGACCTCGTTCCAGGCCCAGGGTCCATTGATGATCATGGCCGTGCGCCCGTCCTTGAAGCCTTCCATCATGCTCTGATAGGTCGCGGCGGGATCGAGTAGCCCGTGGTCGAGCAGGCGCTTGATCGACTCCATGCCTTCGATGGCGCCCGGCGTATTGAGGCCGATGTCAGTGAGGTCATAGATGCCGTTGTTCTTCCTCAGGCTATAGCCGCCGCTGCCGGCAATGATCGGCCAGGAGAAATAGAGGTTGCGGTAGTCCCATTCGATGGCGCGCTTGCCCTCGGCACGCAGGCGGCGATCCAGCGTCGCCACTTCCGCCAGGCTGCGTGGCGGCACGGGTACCAGGTCCAGGTTATAGATCAGGCTGACCGCCTCGGTGGCCAGCGGATAACCGTAGTAGCGCGCGCCGATGGTCACCGCCTCCCAGGCGAACGCCGGCGCCCGCGCCAGGGCTTGCGCGCTGGGCTCCACCGGTTCGAGCAGCCCGTTGTTGATCCAGGAACCGAAGCGATCGTGGGCGAAGATGACGATGTCCGGGCCCCGGCTGGTCGTGGCGAGGCGGTCGAACTGGACCGCCAGGTCGTCGGGGGTGTCGACGGTTACCGGCATGCCGGTGGCCCTGGTGAAATCCTTGCCGATTTCGCCCAGGGCCTTGTAGCCCTTGTCCTGGTTGATCCAGATCGTCAGGGCATCACGCTCGAGCGCCAGTACCGGCGTGCTGAGCAGAAGCAGAAGGCTCAAGGCAGATCTTGTTATTTTCATGGCTGCATCCTGCGTATGAAATCGGGGCGTTCACGGCGCCCCGTACGGGTCATTTGATCTGGATACGCTCCAGCAAATGGCGTTTGGCCGTGGTATCGCCCACCCGCGCCGCCTCGTCGGCCAGGCGCAGCGCGCGTTCCAGGTCCTTCTCGGCCAGCGCGGCATCGATCGCCTGGCGGTAGTAGGCCGAGGTTTCCGGCAGCACTGCCGGGGCCGGCGCGACGGGCAGTTCGTTGCCCATCTCCTGGCCGATGCTGTAGCCCGGCACGTAGCCCTTGGCGGTCGAGCCGGCGGTGCTGTCGGGGATCATCACCAGCTTGATCACGCCGACCGGGGAGTGCTGCGCCACCGGATCGGGAATGCTCGGCGGCTCGTTGCCCAGCGCCTTGGCGTAGGCCTTGGCCGGGTGCTGCAGAACGGTCTGGCCGGTCATCTGCGCCTCGCTGGTGTAGAGGATCAGATAGCGCTCGTTGCCCGGGTGCTCCGGCTGCGAGCGGTCGATGCGCAGGCGCGCGTCCAGGCTGTCACCCTTGAGCCCGGTCGGCGGAACGTAGACGAAATCGTCGGCATCCAGCAGGCGGGTCGGGCGCATGCGGCTGTCCAGCAGCATGGCATTGGGCGCCAGCACGCTGCTGCCGGCCTGGCTGTACAGGCGCAGCTCGAACGACGGGCCGCCGGCCGGCAGCTTGAAGGCGCGCAAGAAGCTCTTGCCGGTTTCGAAGGCATAGGCCGGGGCCTGGCTGTCGATCACGACATTGCCGCTGAAGCCCGGCTCCAGCGGCTGGTACGGCAGCTGGTCGAGACCGCTGCAGCAGGACGGCGCGGCGGCCAGCGCGGCACGGGCCTGTTCGACCGAGCCTTGCAGCGGCGCCGGGCTGGCGGCGAGGGCGTCGACCCGACGCAGCGGTTCGCTACTGCAGCCGGCCAGCGCCAGGGTGATCAGCCCGGCGGCGAGAAGGGATAGAGGATGCATGGCGGTTCTCCGGATAAAAAATGCCCCGACCTGCCAGAGTCGGGGCAAAAGGCACCGTCTGGACGGTGGGAGCGGAAAGGCTGCCGTTGCGTGCAACGGCGTTCAGCCGGCGCGGTTTACCACCAGGCCTCGGCCTGGATACCGAAGGTGAGGCCGTCGTCGTCACCGGCGTCGATGGATTCGCTGGCGGCCTGGTAGCGGCCGCCGTCCCACTGGGCGTAGGTGGCGAACACGCGGATCTGCGGGCGCGCCCAGAAGCTGTTGCCGGCTGACCACTGCTGGGCCAGGGTGAGCTTCTTCAGGTCGCGGGTGCGTTCGCCGTCGGCCTGCGGATCGACGCGGTCGTAGCCGAACTCCAGCGCGGTACTCATCACGTCGCTCCACTTGTACACCGGGCGCACGCCGAAGCTGGCCCAGGTCTGCCCGGAGTCGTTGTCGAAGTCGCGGTCCTCGTAGATCTGTACGTACATCATCTCGATGTTGTCGGTCAGGCCGACCACGCCCTGGTTGACCAGGCGGAACATCTTGCCGTCGCTGTTGCCGGTGCTGTTGCGCCCGCTGCTACCGATGATGCCGTCGGTGCCGTACTGCAGGGCGAGCTTGTTGTAGCCGCCGAACCAGTTGCTCTGGGTGTGCTCGAGGGTGACCAGATGACCCTTCTGGTCCTGGTAGCCGGGGTCGCGTTCCTGCTCGTCGGTGAGGTTGGCCTTGCCGTAGTCGTAGCCCAGCTCCAGCTTGCCGCCCGGGTTGACGTCGATCTCGGCGAGGCGGAAGTCGAGGGTGTCGTTGGCCAGGTTGGTGCCGGTGCCCGAGCCCTGGTAGACCCAGTCGCCGTCGGTGTTGCGAATCCACGCGACGCTGGCCTTGGCGAAGCCCAGGTCGATGTCTTCGATACCGGCGCCGGGGCCGGAAACGTCCCAGTAGTAGTAGTCATTGATGTGCACGTCGTGGCGCTTGTAGTAGCGCTTGCCGGCCCAGATCGCCGCGCCCGGCAGGCTCGGGATGAGGTTCTTGCCGACCACGTTGAACTGGCGGATGGAGGTGGTGCCGGCCTCGTCGAAGGGGTTGTTCTCGCCGCCGTTGGTGTCGGTGCCGGTGGCTTCCCAGTCGTTACCCTGGTCGGAGCGGTAGGCGATCATGCTGTCGACGTAGAAGCTGCGGTTGCCTTCGCTCCACACCTCCTGGCCGAGGCCGATCTCGGCGTAGGTTTCGCATTCGTTGCCCAGGCGATATTTCGCCGGTGCGCCAGCAGCCTGGAAGCAGGCCTGGTCGCCGCCGCCGGCCGTGGCGCCGACGCCCGAACGCAGATAGCCGTGGAAATCGACCGCCAGGGCCGGGCCGCCGACCAGCAGGGAGGCAAGCAGGCAGGCGGGTTTTAGGACGAACAGGGGGTGCGCGGTGTGCTTCATGACGAGGTCCTTGTTTTTCTTGTTAATGCCGAACGATCACGCCGGCGCTGCCTGCTGCGGCAACGCCGATCGGTGGCGCAAAGCGTCGGGGATGGGGCCGGGAGCGCCATCCTCCCGGCCAGAGATTTCGCTGGCGCAGCTCGAGGGCGTAATCGGTATGAGTGCGGCGTAATCCCAGGGGCGGGGTCGCTACGGGTGGGGCGCAGATGATTGCCACGGGCCTTCCGCCTGGCCACTACGCCGCCTCGAACGCGCGCAGGGAGGTTGGTCGCGAGCGGGCCCGGGAGCAGCCTGCCCAGGTCGGTCGAAGGTGCGGCCGGCGTTCATCCTCATTCGGCAGTCCGTTGCCGGATACCCGCGAACAAGCACAAGAACCGGAGTATTGCGATGAGCCAGACCCTACGTGCCGCCGTATTGGCGGCGATCCTGCTGCCGTTCCCCGCCCTCGCTGACCAGGCCGGCAAGAGCCCGGCCGGGGTGCGCTACCACGGCGGCGACGAAATCATCCTCCAGGGCTTCCACTGGAACGTCGTCCGCGAAGCGCCCAACGACTGGTACAACATCCTTCGCCAGCAGGCCTCGACGATCGCCGCCGACGGCTTCTCGGCAATCTGGATGCCGGTGCCCTGGCGTGACTTCTCCAGCTGGACCGACGGCGGCAAGTCCGGCGGCGGCGAAGGCTACTTCTGGCACGACTTCAACAAGAACGGCCGCTACGGCAGCGACGCCCAGCTGCGCCAGGCCGCCGGCGCACTCGGTGGCGCCGGGGTGAAGGTGCTCTACGATGTGGTGCCCAATCACATGAACCGCGGCTACCCGGACAAGGAGATCAACCTGCCGGCCGGCCAGGGCTTCTGGCGCAACGACTGCGCCGACCCGGGCAACTACCCCAACGACTGCGATGACGGAGACCGCTTTATCGGCGGCGAGTCGGACCTGAACACCGGCCATCCGCAGATTTACGGCATGTTTCGCGACGAGCTTGCCAACCTGCGCAGCGGCTACGGCGCCGGCGGCTTCCGCTTCGACTTCGTTCGCGGCTATGCGCCCGAGCGGGTCGACAGCTGGATGAGCGACAGCGCCGACAGCAGCTTCTGCGTTGGCGAGCTGTGGAAAGGCCCTTCTGAATATCCGAGCTGGGACTGGCGCAACACGGCGAGCTGGCAGCAGATCATCAAGGACTGGTCCGACCGGGCCAAGTGCCCGGTGTTCGACTTCGCTCTCAAGGAGCGCATGCAGAACGGCTCGGTCGCCGACTGGAAGCATGGCCTCAATGGCAACCCCGACCCGCGCTGGCGCGAGGTGGCGGTGACCTTCGTCGACAACCACGACACCGGCTATTCGCCCGGGCAGAACGGCGGCCAGCACCACTGGGCGCTGCAGGACGGGCTGATCCGCCAGGCCTACGCCTACATCCTCACCAGCCCGGGCACGCCGGTGGTGTACTGGTCGCACATGTACGACTGGGGCTACGGCGACTTCATCCGCCAGCTGATCCAGGTGCGGCGCACCGCCGGCGTGCGCGCCGATTCGGCGATCAGCTTCCACAGCGGCTACAGCGGTCTGGTCGCCACCGTCAGCGGCAGCCAGCAGACCCTGGTGGTGGCGCTCAACTCCGATCTGGCCAACCCCGGCCAGGTTGCCAGCGGCAGCTTCAGCGAGGCGGTCAACGCCAGCAACGGCCAGGTGCGCGTCTGGCGCAGCGGTAGCGGCGATGGCGGCGGGAATGACGGCGGCGAGGGTGGCTTGGTCAATGTGAACTTTCGCTGCGACAACGGCGTGACGCAGATGGGCGACAGCGTCTACGCGGTGGGCAACGTCAGCCAGCTCGGCAACTGGAGCCCTGCCTCTGCGGTGCGGCTGACCGACACCAGCGGTTACCCGACCTGGAAGGGCCGCATCTCGCTGCCGGCCGGCCAGAACGTGGAATGGAAGTGCCTGATCCGCAACGAGGCGGACGCGACGCTGGTGCGTCAGTGGCAATCGGGCGGCAACAACCAGGTCCAGGCCGCCGCCGGCGCGAGCACCAGCGGATCGTTCTGACGACATGCCCGCCCGGCCTCGGCTACGCCTACGCCGGGCGGCTTCTCCCGACCCAGGGTGGGCAGGGAGGAGGCCGGCGACGGGCCGGGCCGCCGATGCTGGCACGACAACCATAAAAGCCTTCGCGCTGCGCTGTCGTATCAGGAGCTGTTCATGTTGGCCCAGACCCGCTCGACCCCTTTCCGGCTTGGCTTCCTGGCCCGGCTGTACCTGCTGATCGCCGCACTGGTGGCCTTGCTGATGCTGGTAGCCGGCACCAGCCTGGTTGCCATCGGCCGCCTGCAAGGCAATGCCGAGCAAATCTCGTCGACCGCGTCGCGTCTGCTGGTCAGCGAGAGCTTCTTCGGTACGTTGCAGAGCCTGACGCAGAACCTGTCCGACGCCCTGGCCGAGGACCGGCCTGACCAGCTCGACGGCTATGTCGGCCGGCATCGCACGCTGCAGGACCAGGCCCTCGAGCTGTTCGCCCAGCTGGAGCGGGTGACGCCGGCACATGCCGAGACCAAGCAACGCCTGGCGGCCCTGTTGCCGGAGCTCGACCGCCGCAGCCTGGCGCTGATCGATGCGCAGCGCGACCTGCTCGCGCGCGTGGGGCGCAACGCCGTCGCGCTGCGCGATCTGCAGCTGCAGTTCTCGCGGCTCAAGCAGGACCTGCTGCAGGCGCAGTTCGTTACTGGCGACGAGCTGGTCGCCTATTCCATCAAGCAGTTCATCATCCCGCTCGAGCAGGTCGAGGCGCTGCTGTTCGATGCAATCGGCGTGTCTTCGATCAAGGCACTCGATGAAGCGGGTGCGCAGATCGCGCAGCGGCTGCCGGCCCTGCGGAAGAAGCTGGACAACGTTCTCCTCGATCTGGAACCGCACCAGGACAGCCGTACCGACTACGCGCACAGCTTCCAGGCGCCGTTCGCCGCCATCGAGCAGCAACTGGCTGTGCCCGGCAATGGTGCAGTGGCGCAGTACTACGCCTGGCTGTCCGACCAGCAGGCCAACCGAGAGCAGAAACTGCAGCTCGGTCGCCTGCAGCGCCAGGCACGCGAGGACATCGGCACGCTCATCGCCAGCGCCCAGCAGGCCAGCGACAGGCAACTGGGCCTGGCCGCGCAGACCTATCGTCAGGGTGTGGCCGGCCTCTTGGCGATGGCCGGGCTGTCGATCGCGGTGGCGCTGGCCATGGGCCTGTGGCTGGGGCGCACCATGCGCATGGCCCTGGCCGCCGTCAGCGGCAGCCTGCAGCACCTGGCCGACGGCGATCTGCGCGGCGGCTGCGAGTACCAGCGCGCGGACGAGTTCGGGCGTGTCGGCGATTGGGTCAACCGGGTCGCCGGTAGCCTGCGCGACGCACTGGCCCAGCTCGGGCGCAACGCCGACGAACAGGACCAGATCGCCCGCCGCAATGCCCAGGCCTGCAGCCAGGCGCGTGCCGGGCTGGAGAAGCAGCGCAGCAGCATAGGAGCGCTCGCCGTCAGCCTGGCCGAGCTGGAGAACAGTTTTGGCGAGGTGGCGCAGCATGCCGGCGAGACGGCCACGCGGGTCGGCAGTGTCGAGGCACTGACCCTGCAGGGCAGCCAGCGGATGGCCGCGACCCGCATCGGCACGCAAGCCCTGGCCGAGCAGCTGGAAACCAGCGTGGCCGAGATCGCCAACGTGGAGGCGGTGAGCGAGCAGATCGGGCAGATTCTCGATGTGATCCGTGCGATTGCCGAGCAGACCAACCTGCTGGCGCTCAATGCGGCGATCGAAGCGGCGCGCGCCGGTGATCAGGGGCGTGGTTTCGCGGTGGTCGCCGACGAGGTGCGCGGCCTGGCCCGGCGCACGGCGCAATCGACCGGCGAGATCCAGCAGCGCATCGAACGCCTGGCCCAGGGCATCGGTTCGGCGGTGCGTTCGGTGGAGGCCAGTCGCGCGCAGATGCAGGGCACCCTCGATCAGGTCGGGCAGGCCGATCGGCTGATGCAGGAAATCCGCAGCCAGGTCGAGCACATCGCCACCATGTCGCGGGAAATCGATTCGGCCACCGGCCAGCAACGGCTCGCCGCCGAAGAGGTGTCGCGCGGCATGCATGCGATCGATGCCGCGGCCGAGCTGCACATGGACAGCGTCGTGGCGATCAGCGACAGCAGCGAACGTCAGGCGCGCATGTCCGCCGAGCAGCAGGCGCTCTGCGCGCGCTACCGCACCTGAGCGCGACCGGGCGGCGGCTACGGTCCGGCTGTCCCCGTCTGGCCTAGGCGCGCGGCACCTGCCAGCCGATGGCCTGTGCTTCGGCGCGGCGCAGCTCGTCGAGCAGGGCGGCGCGTTGCGGGGCCCGGTCATGGGCCAGGGCGTCGGCGGCGAGCAGGTCGGCGTGGCGTGCGCCAACCGTTTCCCTGAGCCAGGCCAGGCGCTGCAGTGTTTGCGGCGTGCAGGTCTGGCCGTCGAGATCGTCGGCCAGGTCGAGGCGATGCGAGCGCCAGGCCTCGCGCAGGTAGAGCGCCTCGGCCGAGCCGGCAAGGGCGGTGCGCCAGCTGTCGATCAGCCGGTCCAGCCGTTCGAGCACGGCCGGACTGGCGCCGCGGCCGGCCAGTTCGGCCCGCCAGCGCCGGTAGCGGTCCAGGGCGATCGCCTTCTCCAGGCGGAACGCCGCCAGCGCACGGGCGCTGCCGAGTGCCTCCTGGCCGAGCAGCCAGGCGAAGAACTGCCTCGTTTCGAAACGCTCGACCGGGTGGAAGCCCGGGCAGGCGAGGCCATCGCTGTTGAACTCGCGCAGCGGATCGAAGCGGTACAGGTAGCCGAAGTCGAACAGCCGGATGCGGCCGTCGTCGAGTACGTTGCCGGGGCACAGGTCCCACTCGAACAGGCCGGCCGAGGCGAGCGTGATGACGCAGTCGAACAGGTCTGCCAGGCGCGTTTCATCCCAGTCGCCGACGACCTCGCCGTCGATCCAGGGCGACAGCAGCACGCCGTGACGAAAACTCGCATAGCAGGTGTCGACGATCCCGGCGAGCGGCTCGGCCAGCTCGGGCCGGGCCTTCAGCGCGCGCAGGTCGGCGCGCCGCTGGACCTCGTTGAGAAACGAGGTCTGGCCATCGGCGTTCTGCACCAGGCAGCGCTCGCGGGCGCGCTTGAGCGTCCAGCTACGGCCTGCGGCTTCGATCCGGTAGACGTGGGCGGTGAGCCCGCCGGACAGCGTGCGACTGACATAGGATTCGCTGCCGTCGGTGGCGACCAGCGTGGCCAGCGGCAACGGGCAGTCCTGCGGCTGGCCGACTTGCAGTTCCGCTCCGCTGGCGACAAAGGCCAGCTGCGCCTGCTGGCGCGGGTTCAGGGTTGCGTTCATTGCGGGCTCCAGGCAGGGGGCGGCTGCGTCCCGGGCTGCGGCCCGGGACGGGACATTCAGGGGGTGAGCGATGCACCGGCCTGCACGACGACGATGCGGTCGTCGCCGAGCGTGCGGGCGAAGGCATAGGGCTGGCCGGACGACAGCAGTCGATGCGTACCCGCACCGATCGCCGGATGGCGCGCGCGGAACTGGCCGACCCGCTGCCAGTAATCGATCAGACCGGCGATCTCCGGGCGCTCGTGCTCGTCCCAGTTCATCGGGCTGCGCGTGCCCTGGAAGGGGTCCGAACCTGTGGGCCCGAAGGCGCGGGCGCTTTCGTCGCCGTAGTAGACCTGCACCGCGCCGGGCGCCAGCAGCAGGGCGGTGGCGAGCCCGCGCTGACGCGCCAGGTCGCCCTTGGCCAGCTGGTTGAACAGCGCGGTGTCATGCGACGAGGCATAGCTCAGCAGGTTGTGCCCGGGCGTTTCGGCCAGGCGCCTGGCATAGTCGGCGTAACTGGGCTCGGCGGCAGCCAGGCAGTCGCTGGCGGCTACGGCCTGCTTCTGGAAGTCGAAATTGATCAGCGCATCGAAACCCTGGTCGAGATAGTCGCTGGCCTCGGGGCCGTGACCGAACACTTCGCCGACCATCCAGAACGGTTCGTCGGCCATGGGATCGTCCGGGTTGGCGCGGGCCCAGTCAGCGCGGGCGCGCTCGGCCGCCACGCGCAGCTCGGCCCAGGTCGAGGGTTCGACATGCTTGACGGTGTCGGCACGGAAGCCGTCGACGCCGAACTCGCGCACCCAGCCGGTCAGCCATTCGATCAGGTAATCGCGCACCCGGTAGCCCTCGCGCGGCTCGGCTCGGGTCTGCGCCTTGTGCGCGAGAAACTCCGGCAGCGCGACGACCGCCTCGGATTCGGTGCGGAAATCTGGCAGGAAGGCGAGCGAGCCCTTGAGCGGATCGACCGTGGCGCTGGGTGGCGTGTCGTAGTCGGCGATGCCCGCCCGCACCCAGTCGCGACCCCACCAGGCGGCCCAGCTCGGATGCTCGTAGTCCACCAGGTTGTGGTAGGCGTGCAGATTCTCGTGGGCTTCCGGCTGCCAGGTTGTCCACTGCTCGGGCAGGTACTCGGCCATGCCGTCGCGCAGGGCACCGAAGCCGAGCTGCTGCATGTCCTGCAGGGTCGAGTAGCCGGGATGGTTGAGCACCACGTCGAACAGCACGCGGATGCCGCGGGCATGGGCCGCGCTGATGAGCGCGCGCAGGTCGTCTTCGCTGCCCATGTTGGCGTCGAGCTGAGTGAAGTCGAGCGCGTAGTAGCCGTGGTAACCGTAGTGGCGAAAGTCGCCGCGATCACCGCCGCCGACCCAGCCGTGGATCTGCTCGTAGGGTGCGCTGATCCACAGCGCGTCGACGCCGAGGCTGGCGATATGGTCGAGCCGTTCGGTCAGCCCCTTGAGGTCGCCGCCGTGGAAGGTGCCGATCTCCTCGGCGCCATCCGGTGCGCGGCCATAGCTGCGGTCGTTGCCTGGGTCGCCATTGGCGAAGCGGTCGGTGAGCACGAAGTAGACGATCGCGTTGCGCCAGTCGCGTGCGACCGGCTGCTCGGGCGCTTCGGCGCGTTCGAGCAGCAGCAGACCGTCACTGCCGGCGGCGGGCTGCAGCCTGACCCGGCCGTCGCGGACCACCGCCGTGGCGCCGGACAGTGCGTCGCGCAGGGTCTCGCCGTCGCGGAACACCTCGCCAACGGTCACCTCCACTGCGCCGCCCTCCCATGGCTTGCAGACCGCGGTGGCTGCCTGCGGCTCGGCGGCCTTGATCGGCAGCAGGCGCAGGGCCGGCGCGGCGCCGGTCTCGACGATCAGCCGATAGCGTCCGGCTTCAGGCACTTCGTAGCGGTAAATGCTGTCTGTGCCAAGCGGCTGACGGCGAAAGGGCGCAAGGGCCACGGCCTCGCCACTGGCCTGGGGCATGCGCAACTGCAACTGGCCGGGCGCGAGGCTGAGCTCGATGTCGTAGCGGTCGCTGGCCAGGGTATTCCAGTTCAACGGCAGCGGCTGGCCATCCAGCCGGGCAGCCAGCTCGGGATCGGCCAGTACGGGCAGCGCTAGGGTGAATCCGAGCAGCAGCGACAGGGCGGGTAGGCGGTGGGCACGCATCGAAGTGGCTCCATTATGCTTTTTTGCCACATTTGACTGCGCGTTGGCTGCCAGGTATAGGCGTAAGCGCTAGGCTGATGGCGTATTTTGTGCGCTTGCGGGCTACTGCCTACGCCCCACATCTACGCCCTCCGCCTCCTGGAGGGGGAGGATGTAGATGGCACGGGACGCGCCGAGGATGGAGCGACTGTCAGAGCCTCAGGCCGGCAGCAGGTGGAACAACTAATAAGAAGCCACGAGGAAAGCGAAGCATGAACAAGAAATTCTGGTGTATCGCCACTGTCGGCCTGGCGGCCACCTTCAGCCTGCCGCTGCCGGCGCTGGCAGCGATCGAAGAAGGCAAGCTGGTCGTCTGGATCAACGGCGACAAGGGCTACAAGGGCCTGGCAGAGGTTGGCAAGCGGTTCACCGCCGAGACCGGTATTCCGGTGGAAGTGGCCCACCCGGACAGCGCCACCGACAAGTTCCAGCAGGCGGCGGCCACCGGCAACGGCCCGGACATCTTCATCTGGGCCCACGACCGTATCGGCGAGTGGGCCAAGAGCGGCCTGCTCACCCCGGTCACACCCAGCGCCGAGACCAAGTCCGGTATCGCCGACTTCTCCTGGCAGGCGGTGACCTACGACAACAAACTGTGGGGCTACCCGATCTCGGTGGAAACCATCGGCCTGATCTACAACAAGGCCCTGGTCGATACTCCGCCCAAGAGCTTCGACGACGTCCTGGCGCTGAACGAGACGCTCGCCCCGCAGGGCAAGCGCGCCATCCTCTGGGACTACAACAACACCTACTTCACCTGGCCGCTGCTCTCGGCCAAGGGCGGCTACGTGTTCGAGCAGACCGACGGCGGTTACGACGTCAAGTCCACCGGGGTCAACAACGCCGGCGCCAAGGCCGGTGCCAAGGTGTTGCGTGAGCTGATCGACAAGGGCGTGATGCCCAAGGGTGCCGATTACAGCGTGGCCGAGGCAGCCTTCAACAAGGGTGACTCGGCGATGATGATCAGCGGCCCATGGGCCTGGTCGAACATCGAGAAGAGCGGCATCGATTTCGGCGTGGCGCCGATCCCCGCCATCGATGGCGAGGCGGGCAAGCCTTTCGTCGGCGTCGCCGCCGCGCTGCTCAACGCCGCCAGCCCGAACAAGGACCTGGCCGTGGAGTTTCTCGAGAACTACCTGCTCGAGGTCGACGGCCTGAAGACTGTGAACGCCGACGTGCCGCTGGGTGCGGTGGCTAACACCGCCTACATGGAAGAGCTGTCCAGCAATCCGCACATCAAGGCGACCTTCGAGAACGCGCAGATGGGCCAGCCGATGCCCAACGTGCCGGAGATGGGTGCGTTCTGGTCGTCCATGGCCGCCGCGCTGACCAACATCACCTCCGGCCGGCAGGATGTCGACGCCGCCCTGGACGATGCCGCCAAGCGCATCACCCGATGAACCCGTCGCCGGCCGCCGCCTCGGGCGCGCCGGCGGACTATGCTCCGTTCTCAAAGGTTCCGCTCCCGTGAATGCCCGTGCCGAGTTGCCCAGCCCAGCCATGACCCGTACGACCTCCCGGGGCTTGCCCCGCTCCCTGACCAACGGCCTGCGCTGGCTGGCGTGGCTGACCTTCAATGCCTTCGCGCTGTACCTGGTGGTCGCGCTCTACGTGCAGGGGCAGATGGCCTTCGCCCTGCTCGGGCTGGTGGTGACCGGAATCGCCAGCTACCTGTTCATCAACCGGAGGATGTACGCGCAGCGCTACATCTTTCCGTCGGTGGCCGGGATGCTGGTGTTCGTCATCTTTCCGCTGCTGTACACGGTGGGCATCGGCTTTACCAACTACAGTGGCAGCAACCTGCTGAGCCTGGCCCAGGTGGAGCAGTACCACCTGAGCCAGACTTACCTGGCCGGCGAGCGTTTTCGCTTCACCCTGCACCCGAGCCCCGATGGCGAGCGGCTGCGGGTGGACAAGGGCGAGCAGGGCGTGTTCGTCAGCTCGCCGCTGACCGGCGAGCCGGATGCGGAAGCACCGCTGACGCTGCAGCCGGCCGAGGACGTCGAAGGGCTGGGCGAGGCGCTGCCGCTGCGCGAGGTGATTCAGCGGCGCAAGGCGCTGGAACAATGGGTCATGCAGGTGCCGGACGGCAGCCTGCTGCGGCTGTACGGATTGCGTGAAGTCGCCGCCGTCGAACCCGTCTACAGTAAGGATGGCCCCGGCGTGCTGGTCGATACCCGCAGCGGTACTCGTCTGACCGCCGACATGGAGCGCGGCTTCTATGTCGACGAGACGGGCAAAGCGGTGCCGCCGGGCTTCACCGTGTTCGCCGGCTTCGCCAACTTCACCCGGGTGCTGAGTGAGCCGAGCATCCGTGAACCCTTCGTGCAGATCTTCGCCTGGACCTTCGCCTTCGCCGGGCTCACCGTGGTCTTCACCCTCGCCGTGGGGCTGGTGCTGGCCAGCCTGCTGCAATGGGAGCTGGTGCGCGGCAAGGCCTTTTACCGGCTGATGCTGATCCTGCCGTACGCGGTGCCGGGGTTCATTTCCATCCTGGTGTTCCGCGGCCTGTTCAACCAGAACTTCGGCGAGATCAACCTGCTGCTCGAGGGGCTGTTCGGCATCCGCCCGGACTGGTTCAGCGACCCGACCCTGGCACGCACGATGATCCTCATCGTCAACACCTGGCTCGGCTACCCCTACATGTTGCTGCTGTGCATGGGCCTCTTGCAGGCTATCCCGCGGGATCAGTACGAGGCCTCGGCGATCGATGGCGCCAGTCCGCTGGACAACCTGCTGCGCATTACCCTGCCGCAGCTGATCAAGCCGCTGATGCCGCTGTTGATCGCCTGCTTCGCCTTCAACTTCAACAACTTCGTGCTGATCACCCTGCTGACCCGCGGTGGCCCGGACATCATCGGCGCGACCACGCCGGCCGGCACCACGGATCTCTTGGTCAGCTACACTTACCGCATTGCCTTCCAGGATTCCGGGCAGGACTTCGCCCTGGCTGCGGCCATCGCCACGATGATCTTCATCCTCGTCGGTGCCATGGCGCTGCTGAATCTCAAACTCTCGAAAGTGAAGGTATAAGGAGACGGTCATGGCCATGGTGCAACCGAAATCCGCGCGTTACCGGCTCTGGGCGACCCACGCGGCGCTGCTGGCCTTCGTCGCGGCAATCCTCTTCCCGCTGCTGATGGTGGTGTCGATCTCCTTTCGCGAAGGCAACTTCGCCACCGGCAGCCTGTTTCCCGAGAACCCGACGCTGGAACACTGGTCGCTGGCCCTCGGCATTCCCTACACCCACGAGGACGGCAGCGTGACGAACCCGCCGTTCCCGGTGCTGCTGTGGCTGTGGAACTCGGTGAAGATCGCCCTGGTCAGTTCGGCGCTGATCCTGCTCCTGTCGACCACCAGCGCCTACGCCTTCGCGCGCATGCGCTTCGGCGGCAAGGCGCCGATCCTCAAAGGCATGCTGATCTTCCAGATGTTCCCGCCGGTGCTCTCGCTGGTGGCGATCTACGCCCTGTTCGACCAGCTCGGCCAGCACGTCAGCTGGCTCGGGGTGAACAGCCACGGCGCGGTGATCGTCGCCTCGCTGGGCGGCATGGCGCTGCACATCTGGACCATCAAGGGCTACTTCGAGAGCATCGACGCCTCGCTGGAGGAGGCTGCCATCGTCGATGGGGCGACCACTTGGCAGGCGTTCTTCCATATCCTGCTGCCGATGAGCGTGCCGATCCTGGCGGTGGTGTTCATCCTCGCCTTCATCACCAGCGTCACCGAATACCCCATCGCCTCGGTGCTGCTGATGGACGTGGACAAGCTCACCCTTTCCGTCGGCGCGCAGCAGTACCTCTACCCGCAGAACTACCTGTGGGGCGACTTCGCCGCCGCCGCGGTACTCTCCGGTCTGCCCATCACCGCCGTGTTCCTCTACTGCCAGAAGTGGATCGTCGGTGGCCTGACCGCCGGCGGGGTGAAGGGCTGACCACCTGAGTTGAACGAGGCGCGGAACCGGGGAGCGGGAACGGTGCGAACCGGTGCGCCAGGCCACGACAAGAACAAGAACAGGGAACCGTCCATGAATGCCGCGATGCCACCTCTACTGCCATTGATACCCACCAAGCTGGCGATCCCCATGCTGCCGCCGGGCCTGCTCGAACGGCCGCGCCTGGACGAGTGGCAGCAGCGCCTGCCGCAGGTGCGCCTGGCGGTGCTGCATGCCGCCAGCGGTTTCGGCAAGACCACCCTGGCGGCGCAGTGGGCGCGGGCCTTCGATGGGCGTATCGCCTGGTTCCAGCTGCATGCCAGCGACAACCTGGGGCTGCAGTTCGGTCGCTACCTGACCCAGGCGCTGGACCGCCAGCTGGACGCCGGCTGTCCGCTGGCAGTGGCGCTGGCCGAGCAGGGCCGGGTATCGCTGGATGCGTTGTTCACCCAGTTGCTGGCCGAACTGCCGGGCGAGCACGAGGCGATCCTGATCGTGCTCGACGAGTTCGAGGTGCTGCACGACGCCGAGTTGATCGCCGGCCTGCGCTTCTTCCTGCGGCATATGCCGAGCTGGATGACCCTGCTGGTGTGCAGCCGACGCCTGCCCGAACTGGGCGTGGCCGAGCTGAGGGTCAAGCATCAGCTGCTGCTGCTCGACGCGCGCCAGCTGGCCTTCGAGGATGATGAAGTGCAGGCGCTGCTGGAGCTGGGCGTGCCGGTGAGCATCAATCGCGAGCAGGTCGAGCGTCTCAACCGCCGCATCGGTGGCTGGCCCTGCGCGCTGCAGCTGGCCTTGCAGGAAGTGCAGACCAGCCGCGGCATGGACCTGTTCCTGGAAAACCTGCAGCTCGGCCACCCGGACATCCGCGACTACATGCGCGAACAGGTGATCGAGGGGCTGCCCGATGACCTGCGCGGTTTTCTCGAGGCGACCTGCCTGCTCGACCGCTTCGACGCCGCCCTGGCCGATCGTCTGACCGAGGCCTGTCACGGCCGCGAGATGCTCGAACGGCTCGAGCGTGGCGGCCTGTTCATCCAGCCGCTGGACAGCCTGCGCCGTTGGTACAGCTATCACCCGTTGTTCGCCGTGTTCCTGCAGGGCGAGCTGCGCACCCACCAGCCGCAGCGGGTCAACCAGCTGCACCTGCGTGCAGCCTCCGCGCTGCTGGCCGAGAACATGCCCGAGGAAGCTGCGCGCCATGCCGTACAGGCCGGCGACCCGCAGCAGGTCGACGAGATCCTGCAGCGCCACGGCCGGGCGTTCTATCGCCAGGGTCGTCTCGGGTTGCTGCAACAGTGCCTGGAAACCCTGCCGGAAGCGGTGATCGCCGGCTCGCCACTGCTCACCCTGCTGCAGGCGTGGGTGTCGCAGAACTCCTATCAGTTCGATCACGTCGAGCGCTGGTTCAAGGCCGGCGAGCTGGCGCTGCAGCGCAGCTGCTCCGAGCAGGACTGGGCGCGCATCGTCTGCGAGTTCAATGCAGTCCGCGCCCAGGTCGCGATGAACCAGGGCGACGAGCAGCGCGCCGTCGCCCTGGCCCAGGAGGCGCTGACCCGCGAGCCGCTGATCATGCGCACCTCACGGGTAGCGGCGATGTCGGGCCTGGCCGAGGCGCATTTCGTCCAGGGCGAACTGCCGCAGGCGCAGAAGCAGTACGAGGAAGCCGAGCGCCGCGCGCGGGAGATCAACGCCTCGCACCTGGTGGTCTGGAGCCTCGGCCAGCTGTCGGAAATCGCCATCGCCCAAGGGCATCTGCAGAAGGCCTATACCCTGCAGGAGCGCGCCATCCAGTACATCGAGCAGCAGAACCTGCAAGCCACGCCCATCGTCGAGTTCATCTACCGGGTGCGCGGCCAGGTGCTGCTGGAATGGCACCAGCTGGACGCCGCCGAGCAGTGCGCGCTGCAGGGTATCCAGATACTCGACGAACTGGACGACCCACGCTGGCGCCTGCAGAGCTACGCGCTGCTGGCCGGCGTCGCCTACGCCCGCGGCCAGCAACACGCCTGCGCCGACTACATCGCTCAGCTGCAGACGATGCTCGCCGACGACCGCTACCACATCGACTGGCTGGCCAATGCCCACGCGATCATGCTCGCCTACTGGGACTCCAGCCAGGATCGCGAGGCGATCCGCCAGTGGCTGCTCAGTGCCCCGCCGGTGGGCGGCGGCGCCAACCACTTCGCCCAGCTCAATGCACGCAACCACGCCCGTGCCCACCTGGCGCTCGGGCAGCTGGAGCGCGCGCTGCCGATCCTGCGCCAGCTGCTGACCGACGCCGAGCGCCACGGCCTGGAGATGGATCGCAACCGCAACCACATCCTCCTGGCGCAGCTGCACTGGTTGCGCGAGGAGCGCCAGCAGGCACTGGACCACCTGCAGCGAGCCATGACCCTGGCCAGCGGCAGTGGCGCGATCGGCAGCTTCCTGCGCGTCGGCAAGCCGATCATCGGCATGCTCAAGTGCCTGCTGCACGAGCGCACCCTCGATGAAGCCGAGGCCCAGCGCGCCGCGCGCTTGATCCAGCTGGCGCAGCAGCAGCGCGATTTCAGCCGCGCCATTCGCATCACGCTGGACGAGGCGGTGATCCAGGACATCATCAACCGCCCCGACGTGCCCGAGCTGATCCGCCGTTCGCCGCTGACCCGGCGCGAATGGCAGGTGCTGAGCCTGATCCACGCCGGGCAGTCCAACGAGCAGATCGCCGATCACCTGAACGTCGCGCCGACCACCATCAAGACGCACATCCGCAGCCTCTACCAGAAGCTCAACATCACCCATCGCAGTGAGGCGGTGCAGCTGGCGCGCGACCTGCTGAGCAAGATTCAGGGGGACTGACGCTCAGCCCTTCCACTGCGTCTGAGCGAAGGCGGGCAGGGCGTTGGCGCGCCGAGACGCTGAGGCCAGGTGGGGAAATGCGCCGTCCGGCGCCAGCGTGTCGGGCAGGGTAAGGCGGGCGAAGTCATAGGCGACCACCGCGCTGACATCCACCTGGCTCATGCGTTCGCCCAGCAAGGGCCGCTCGCCGCGCTCGGCCTGGCGTGCGTCCAGCAAGGCCAGCGCGCCACGCGCCTGGTCTTCGCAATGGCGGTACCAATCGTCCCACACCAGCCCTTCCGGCCTACGATCGCGTTCGTAGCACGCCGCCACGGTTTTCTCGCAGGCACCGACGGCGAAGGCCAGCAGGCTCATCGCCTCGCTACGCTCGGCGCCGGACAGCGGCAGTAGCGCTCGCTCGGCGCCCGCCTGCTGATCGAAATGGTCGAGGATGGCGTTGCTGTCGATCAGCACCCGGCCATCGTCCAGCACCAAGGCGGGCACTCGACCCAGCGGCGAGTACTCGCGGATCTTCAGACTATCCGTCAGAACGCTGAGGGGCTCGTTGGCGAACGGTATGTCCAACAGGTGCAGGCTGATGCCGACGCGGCGGACGAAAGGCGACATGTAGCGACCGATCAGTTTCACAGGCAGTGCTCCGGACGGGGTAGGGGAGCAACAACCCTAGCCGAGCCGGTCGGTTAATGCGAAGGCGCAACCGTCGATCGTCTCATCCGCTCGCTACCGTCAGGGAGGAGGAAGGCGCGGCGGGCGCTGTGGCACCCTCGGGCTTTCAGCGAAGGAGGCGTTGCCATGGCGATGAGTGAGAAACAGAAGATGCTGGCGGGCGAGCTGTACCACCCAGGCGACCCGGAAATCCTCGCCGACCAGGCCGCGGCCAAGGCCTGGATGGTGCGCTACAACGCAGCGCTGGCAGCCTCGCCGGACGAGCGCCGGGCGTTGCTGGCCGAGCGGCTGGCCTCGGTCGGTGCCGGTTCGGTGATCCGGCCGCCGTTCCACTGCGACTACGGCTACAACATCCATCTGGGCGAGGGTGCTTTCCTCAACTTCAACTGCGTGATTCTCGATGTGGTCGAGGTGCATATCGGAGCCGGTACGCAGATCGGCCCGGCGGTGCAGCTCTACACCGCCGACCATCCGCGTGATCCAGAGGCGCGCCGTTCGGGTGTGGAGTTCGGCCGGCCGATCCATATCGGCCGTAATGTCTGGGTCGGTGGCGGGGCGATCATCCTCCCGGGTGTGACGGTGGGCGACGATGCGGTGATCGGTGCCGGCAGCGTGGTCACCCGCGACGTGCCGGCTGGCGCCACCGTGGTCGGCAACCCGGCGCGGGTGCGCTGACCGGCTCGCTGGGCCGCTCTACGCCCTCGCTCGGCAGGCCAGCTACGCCCGGCTGTTACGCCTGCGCCCTCCGGCCGCCGGAGGATGTTGCGACCGCTTGCCGCACCTAGAGTGGCCCCGTCTTCACGCTCACTCAAGGTACGTGGTATGTCCGAGCAACTTCAGAACTGGTGGCGCGGCGGGGTGATCTATCAGGTCTACCCGCGCAGCTTCTTCGACAGCAACGGCGATGGCGTGGGCGACCTGCCCGGCGTGCTGCACAAGCTGGACTACATCGCCAGCCTCAACGTCGACGCCATCTGGCTGTCGCCCTTCTTCACCTCGCCGATGAAGGATTTCGGCTACGACGTGGCCGACTACCGCGGCGTCGACCCGCTGTTCGGCACGCTGGATGATTTCGTCCGGCTGGTGGAAGCCTGCCACGAGCGTGGCATGCGCGTGCTGATCGACCAGGTGCTCAACCATTCCTCGGATCAGCACCCCTGGTTCGTGGAGAGCCGCTCCAGCCGCGACAACGACAAGGCCGACTGGTACGTCTGGGCCGACCCCAAGCCGGACGGCACCGTGCCGAACAACTGGCTCTCGGTTTTCGGCGGCCCCGCGTGGAGCTGGGACAGCCGGCGCCGGCAGTACTACCTGCACAATTTCCTATCCAGCCAGCCGGACCTGAATTTCCATTGCCCGGCCGTACAGGAACAGCTGCTCGACGACATGGAGTTCTGGCTCAAGCTCGGGGTGGACGGTTTCCGCCTGGACGCGGCGAACTTCTACTTCCACGACCTCGAGTTGCGCGACAACCCGCCGAACCTGGAGATCCGCGAGGGCAGTATCGGCGTGCGCGTGGACAACCCCTACGCTTACCAGCGGCACATCTACGACAAGACCCGTCCGGAAAATCTGGCCTTCCTGCGCCGCCTGCGCGCCTTGCTGCAGCGTTACCCCGGCGCTTCGTCGGTGGCCGAGATCGGCTGCGACGAATCGCTGCGCACCATGGCCGCCTACACCAGCGGCGGCGACACCCTGCACATGGCCTATTCCTTCGACCTGCTTACCGAGCAGTGCAGCCCGGCCTACATCCGCCGCACGGTGGAGGGCATCGAGCGCGAGCTGGCCGATGGCTGGTCCTGCTGGTCCATGGGCAACCACGACGTCGTGCGGGTGATGACCCGCTGGGCCCTCAATGGTCGGCCCGACCCAGAACGCGGCCGGCTGCTGATGGCACTGCTGCTGTCCCTGCGCGGCAGCGTCTGCCTCTATCAGGGCGAGGAGCTGGGGCTGCCGGAAGCGGAACTGCGCTACGAGGATCTGGTCGATCCGTACGGCATCACCTTCTGGCCGGAATTCAAGGGCCGCGACGGTTGCCGCACGCCGATGCCCTGGGAGAGCGAGGCGCATCACGCCGGCTTTACCGGCAGCCAGCCGTGGTTGCCGGTGGATGATTCGCACCGCTCGCTGTCGGTGGCCGCGCAGGATGCCGACCCGCATTCGATGCTCAACTGCTACCGGCGCTTCCTCGGCTGGCGGCGCGAACAGCCCCTGCTGATCGAGGGCGACATCCGCATGGTCTACCATGACGACGCCCTGCTGGTGTTCGAGCGCCGGCTGGGCGGGGAAGCCTGGCTCTGCCTGTTCAACCTCGGCGACCTGCCGCGCAGCTACGAGTTGCCGGCGCAAGCGGTGCCGCTGGTGGACGTGCCGGCGAGCTTCGCCGAGTACGACGGTCATTGGGCGCGGCTGCCTGCGCATGGCTTCGGCTATGTGCGGCTCGCGGATTGACGGCGTGCCGGCAGCGGTGGGCATGACCCGCCGCTGCCATCGAAACGAGTGCATCGCAGCAACGGAGAACAACAACGATGGCCAGTGTCACGCTGCGCGACATCTGCAAGAGTTATGACGGTACGCCGATCACCCGGCATATCGACCTGGATATCGAAGACGGTGAGTTCGTCGTCTTCGTCGGCCCGTCCGGCTGCGGCAAGTCCACGCTGCTGCGATTGATCGCCGGGCTGGAGGACATCACTTCGGGCGATCTGCTGATCGGCGACCAGCGCGTCAACGACCTGCCGCCGAAGGATCGTTCGGTGGGCATGGTGTTCCAGTCCTATGCGCTCTACCCGCACATGACGGTAGCGGAGAACATGGCCTTCGGCCTCAAGCTCGCCAGCGTCGACAAGCGCGAGATCGCGCGCCGCGTCGAGGCGGCCGCGGCGATCCTGCAGCTGGACAAGCTGCTCGAACGCAAGCCCAAGGATCTTTCCGGTGGCCAGCGCCAGCGCGTCGCCATCGGCCGCACCATGGTCCGCGAGCCGAAGGTTTTCCTGTTCGACGAACCGTTGTCGAACCTCGATGCCTTCCTCCGCGTGCAGATGCGCATCGAGATCGCCCGCCTGCACCAGCGCATCCGCTCCACCATGATCTACGTGACCCACGACCAGGTCGAAGCCATGACCCTGGCCGACAAGATCGTCGTGCTCAACGCCGGCGAGATCGCCCAGGTCGGCCAGCCGCTGCACCTTTATCACTACCCGAAGAACCGCTTCGTCGCCGGCTTCCTCGGCTCGCCGCAGATGAACTTCGTCGAGGTGAGCGCCATCTCCGCCAGCCCCGAGGCGGTCACCATCGAACTGCCCAGCGGCTATCCACTGACCCTGCCGGTGGACGGCAGCGACGTCAGCCCAGGCGACCCGCTCACCCTCGGCATCCGCCCCGAGCACTTCGTCATGCCGGAAGAAGCCGACTTCACCTTCCACGGTCAGATCGCCGTCGCCGAGCGCCTGGGCCAGTACAACCTGCTCTACCTCACCCTCGAGCGCCTGCAGGACGTCATCACCCTCTGCGTCGACGGCAACCTGCGCGTCACCGAGGGCGAGACCTTCGCCGCCGGCTTGAAGGCCGACAAGTGCCACCTGTTCCGCGAGAACGGCGAGGCGTGCACTCGGCACTATCGGGAGCCGGCGATCTACGGCTGAGTGCGTCTGAGTGATTCCGACGGCAAGCAGAGGAACCGGCGGAATCACAGCACCTTGGGCGGACGCTTATGGCTCGGGCGTGTTCGAGTCGAGGATTTCCGCCAGGGTCTCGGCGAGGGCCTGGTGGCTGAACGGTTTCGCCAGTACGCGAAACGCTGACGCAGCCGTGAGCCGCGTGGTGTAGCCGGTCGCCAGGACGACAGGGATCGTTGGATACAGCCGCTGCACTTCTTCGGCGAGACCGACACCGTCCAGCCGGCCAGGCATGACCACGTCTGACAGCAGGATGTCGATGGTCGGCTGACGCCGGTCGGCCAGCCTCGCCAGTGCTTCATCTGCCGAGGGCGCTTCGTCGACCTGATAACCCAGTTCATCGAGCATCGCGACCATCGCCTCGCGCACCTCGGCGTCATCATCGACCACCAGTACCCGCGCCGGGCGCCCGGCGCGCACGGACACCTGCTGATCCTCTAGCGCGGCGGCGGCGTCGTGTTCCCTGCGCGGCAGCAGCAGGGAGACACGGGTTCCCTTGCCGACCTCACTCTGGAGCGACACCGTCCCGCCGGACTGGCGGACGAAACCATAGACCTGGGCCAGACCCAGCCCCGTCCCTTCGCCGACCGGCTTGGTGGTGAAGAACGGTTCGAACACGTGTGCCTGGACGTCCGGGCTCATGCCGCAGCCGGAATCCTCCACATCCACGCACAGATAGGCCCCCGGCACCAGGCCGAACGGATTGTCCTGCACCAGGGTGAGCTTATGCAGGGCAATGACCAGCGGGCCACCTTCCGGCATCGCATCACGGGCGTTGATCGCAAGGTTGAGGATGGCCAGCTCGCATTGCACCGGATCGAGTACCGCCGGCCACGCCCCTTCTGGCAGCTCCAGCGTCAGCGTCACGCGATTGGGAAGGGCACCGGTGAGCAGCTCGTGCATGCCCAGGATCAACAGGCGCAGGTCGACCTGCTCGGCGTCGGCGGTGCGGCTTCTGCTGAAGGTCATCAGATGTCGTGTCAGCCGCGTAGCGCGGTTCGCGGAGCGCTGGCAGCCCTCGATGGCACGCTTGGCGCGCGGGTGCGAGGTCAGCATTTCGGCCAGCTGCAGGCCCATGGTCATGCTTTGCAGCAGGTTGTTGAACTCGTGGGAGATGCCCGCCGTCAGGTTGCCCAGTGCTTCGAGCTTCTGTCCCTGCAGCAGCGCCTGATGCGAGCGCTCGGCCTGTGCAACCGCATCCTTGACCCTGCGGGCCATCTCCTGGCTGGAGCGGTGGATCGTCACGCTGGCCTGGGCCATCACCTGCGCGGTTCGGTCGGTTTCATTCATTCCGGTGTTGGGCGGATCGAACACCTCGCCTCGCGCCAGGGCGCTGGCGGCGTCATCGAGCTGCGCCAGCGGTCGTGTGATGGTTCGACCGACGGCAATCGCCAGTATGATCGCCAACGCCAGAACGACCAGAATGCCCGGCACGACGGTGCCCAGCGGCGCGAGCGCGCTGGCCAGCAAATCATCGCGCGGAATGGCGATCAACGCCGTCCAACCGGACGCTGGTGCATGGCTGAAGAAGGTCGTCACCGGCACGGCGTCGCGAGTGACGGACTGCACTTTCCCATCGATGCTTGACGAGGCGTGCAGCTGACTGACGAAATCGGCACTGGCATGCCGGCCGACGTGCTTGTCGGGTTCACGTGTGCGTGCCACGACGGTGTGGTCCTGATCCAGGATGACGCCGAGCCACTTCTCCGGCAGCGCTTGTTGCGCCAACAGCGCGCCGATGTTGGCGACCGGAAACTCCATGGCCAGGTAATACACCACCTCGCCGTCACGCATCACCGGGCGGCGGATCGCGATGCTCTGCACGCCGCTCACCGGATCGCGGAACGACGGGCTGACCTCGATCTGAGCCGCGGTCTTGCATCTGCGAAAATCAGGCAGGCGCGGCAACGGCGTGCCAAAGGCATAGTCCGTATCAGCCAGGGGCGTGCCTTGCGGATCGAAGATCGTCACGCTGCTGCCCACCGCATGTTTGGTCTGCTGCAGGCGCTCGTGGAAGGTGCGCAGGTCGCCCCTGATGATGGTCGGGGAGGCGGCGAGCGTCGAAACGATCGTGGCATACCGATTCAGCTCGCGATCGACGGCTAGCGCGACGGCACGCGAGACCTCTTTCATGCCTTGGTCGACCTGGGCCGATTGCGCACGATAGACCGCATAGGTGCCATACAGCGCAAACGCCAGTGCCGGGGCGATGACGGCAATGACCAGCCAAACCAGACGGGAGCGAATCGACACGACGCAAGGGTTCCTGATGCAGGCGCAGCGCTTGAGGCGCCGGGCGTGCCGCAGCATAACTCAGGTCACTTGCAAGAAGCGTGGGCCGGCGTCATCGAGCTGTTGCCGTAGCCTTTGGGCTGTTTCTGCTCATCTGGCCTCTATCGCCTGGTCGTCTATCGGTCGGCCAACGCCAGATTGGCACCGAGGCCGGCAAAGGACGCGGCGAACCCACGACGCAGCCAGGCCTGGACCCGCTGCGACTCGATGACCGCCTTGCGAAAGGCATGCGCCAGCAGGCTGTAGATGGCGAAGATGACAAAGGTCAGCAGCATGAAGGTCGCACTGAGCCCGAGCAACTGCACAAGCTCGTCACCGGCGCCCGGCCGGACGAACTGCGGCAGGAAGGCGAGGAAGAAGATGGTCAGCTTCGGGTTCAGCAGATTGACCAGCAGCGCCTTGGCAACCAGCGAACGAATGTCGAGTGTCGCACCATCGCCACCCACCGCCAGCGCGGAACGATCGCGCCAAGTCGCGTAAGCGAGATAGAGCAGGTACGCAGCACCGGCGTAGCGCAGCGTCTCGAAAACCAGCGCACTGGAATGCAGGATCGCGGCGACACCGAGAATGGTCGCCAACAGATGCGGCACGATCCCCAGCGTACAGGCCAGCGCGGCCAGGATACCGGCGCGCCGCCCATGCACCAGCGCGATCGAAACCGTGTAGATCACTCCCGCGCCAGGTATCAGCACGACGACCAGGCAGGTAATCAGGTATTCGAGGCTGGGCATGGGGACTCCTTGCTACGGGGCGGCTGGAATGAACCAGCATAGAGCATTGATCGAAGCTGCCCAGGCCGGGCGTTGATTGAACTGCATATGGACGGGGTGGAGAGGCATTGAAACAGCACTCCTCAGGAGGCCGGCGGCTGTAACGTGTCGCCCTATCGTGCAACCCGATGCCGGCCTGCATCGCCCTCACCTTGTGACGCCCGTCGGGGTAAAGTAACGGCTTTTGCCGATCCCCCTTGGAGCTGTTGCGTGAACATGGAAAACCATTCCCAGACGGCCGCCTTCCTCTGGTCGATTGCCGACCTGCTGCGCGGTGATTTCAAGCAGTCGCAGTACGGCCGCATCATCCTGCCGTTCACCCTGCTGCGGCGCATGGAGTGCGCGCTGGAGCCGACCAAGGAAGCGGTTATCCGTGAGTCCTATGCGCAGGAAGGCCGGCCTGATCTAGTGCGTGAGCGGCTATTGCTGCGCGCGGCCGGGCAGCAGTTCTTCAATGCCTCCAAGCTGACCCTGGGCACGCTGTCCGACACCCAGACCGCTGCCGACCTGATGAGCTATGTGCAGTCCTTCAGCAAGGACGCCCGCGAGATTTTCGAGCACTTCCACTTCGAAGACTTCGTGCAGCAACTCGCCGCCGCCAACCTGCTGTATCAGGTGGTGCAGCGCTTCGCCGCCACCGACCTCAGCCCCGAGCGCATCAGCAACTTCGGCATGGGCATTATCTTCGAAGAGCTGATCCGTAAGTTCGCCGAAAGCTCCAACGAAACCGCCGGGGAACACTTCACCCCGCGCGACATCGTGCACCTGACCACCTCGCTGGTGATCACCGGGCAGGACGACAAGCTCAAGCCCAACAGCATCGTCACCATCTACGACCCGACGGCCGGCACCGGCGGCTTCCTCTCCGAGGGCGACGAGTACATCCAGTCCATCAGCCAGCAAGTTACCGTGTCGCTGCACGGCCAGGAGCTGAACCCCGAGTCCTACGCCATTTGCAAGGCGGACATGCTGATCAAGGGCCAGGACGTCACCAGCATCAAGCTGGGCAACACCCTGTCCGACGACCAACTGGCCGACAGCCGCTTCGACTTCATGCTCAGCAACCCGCCGTTCGGCGTGGAGTGGAAGAAGGTACAGAAGCAGATCACCGACGAGCACACCGACAAGGGCTTTAACGGCCGCTTCGGACCTGGCCTGCCGCGTGTGTCCGATGGCTCGCTGCTGTTCCTGTTGCACCTGGTCAGCAAGATGCGTGACCCGCGTGAAGGTGGCTCGCGCATCGGCATCATCCTCAACGGCTCGCCGCTGTTCACCGGCGGCGCCGGTTCGGGCGAGTCGGAGATTCGCCGCTACCTGCTGCAGAACGATCTGGTCGAAGCCATCATCGCCCTGCCCACCGATATGTTCTACAACACCGGCATCGCCACCTATGTGTGGGTGCTGAGCAACCACAAGGCCGCCGTGCGCCAGGGCAAGGTGCAGTTGATCGACGGCAGCCAGCACTTTGCCAAGATGCGCAAATCGCTGGGCAGCAAGCGCCAGTACCTCACTGAAGAGCAGATCGACGAGCTGGTGCGCCTGTATGGCCGCTTCGAGGAAACTGCGCAGAGCAAAATCTTCCCCGTTGAAGCCTTCGGCTACCGGCGCATAACCGTCGAGCGACCGCTGCGCCTGAACTTCCAGACCAGCCCGGAGCGCATCGCCAAGGTGCTGGAAGAAAAGGCCATCGAGAAGATGGAAGCGCCGGCCCGCCAGCGCCTGATCGAAGCCCTGCAATCCATGGACGCCGGCGTGCTGCACCGCAACCGCGAGCAGTTCAGCAAACTGCTGAAAAAGGTGCTCAATGACCACAACGTCTTCCCGGGCACACCCGAGCTGAAAGCCATCCTCAACGCCCTGAGCGAGCGCGACCCCGAGGCGGATATCTGCCTGGTCAAAGGCCAGCCGGAAGCCGATGCCGGCCTACGCGACAACGAGAACGTGCCGCTGGGTGAGTCGGTATACGACTACTTCGAGCGCGAAGTGAAACCCCATGTGCCGGATGCCTGGATCGACGAGAGCAAGACGGATGCGCAGGACGGCGAAGTCGGCGTGGTCGGCTTCGAGATTCCCTTCAACCGCCACTTCTATGTATTCCAGCCACCGCGCCCGCTGGCAGAGATCGACCGCGATCTGAAAGCCTGTACCGACCGCATCAAGCAGATGATCGAGGGGCTGTCGGCATGACAAATTTGTCGGGAGCAAATTTGAACGACGGCTCAGCCGTTGGCCCGCAGGGCGAGGGCATGGATAGCCCGAGTAATTTTCCGAAGTATCCGGCTTACAAGGATTCCGGGGTTGAGTGGCTGGGGACTGTTCCGGAGGGCTGGAAAGTATCAGGCATCAAATTTTTTGCTGATCTCATTACAGGCATCACTCCCCCTAGTGATGACTTGGATATTTACGCTGAAGAAGGATGGCCTTGGGTTCGTCCCGAAGACCTTAATGACTCTGGCAAGCCTGTTCGTGCATCTAAATTTTTAACTGACCAAGGTTGGAGGTTCTGTCGCAAGGTACAAGGAGGGTCAACCTTAATTTGCTGCATTGGAACCATTGGGAAGCTTGGCTTTGTTGACTCTGATGTTTGCACCAATCAGCAGATCACAGCGGTTGTTTCGAGAGGAAATGGGAGGTTTTTCTTTTATGCAATGCAGGCGTTGAAACCGGCTTTTGATGTTGGCGCCACCGGCAATGTTCTCCGAATCTTAAATTCGGAGCGACTTGGTAATGTGACGATGGCAGTCCCTGATCACAGTGAGGCCGAGTCTATCGCCCGCTTCCTCGACCACGAAACCGCCCGCATAGACGCGCTGATTGAAGAGCAGCAGCGCCTGATCGAACTGCTCAAGGAAAAGCGCCAGGCCGTGATCTCCCAAGCCGTCACCAAAGGCCTCGACCCGACGGTGCCGATGAAAGACTCCGGCGTGGCGTGGCTGGGCGAGGTCCCGGCGCATTGGGACGTGATTAGATACAAGCTGGCTTTGAGAGTTTTCCAAGGCATGGCATTTAAAAGCAGTGATTACGTTGAATACTCTGACGTTGTTTCATTGCGAATGGGGAACATTAAGAAGGGTGGAGCGATAGACCTCGACCACAATTTAAAATATCTCCCTAATAATTTTTCGAGTGAGTACGATGCTTATGCTTTGCGTGAGGGTGATGTGGTTATTGCAATGACAGATATGAGTCCCTCATTGGATTTTCTAGCCGTTCCAGCGACTATTAAAGATAGTCGCAAGGATGTTTCGTATTTGCTGAATCAGCGTGTTGGCAAACTAATATTTTTACCTGGAGTTGAGGCGCAATTTATAAAATACACCTTGCTGTCTTCTCAGCTTAGAGGGCAGTTGAAAGGGAGGGGGTTGGGTACGGTTCAAGCTAACATGTCAAATGATGATCTTTATTGTTCGTTCTTGGCTATGCCAGCACGAAAAGAGCAGATAGATATAGTCATCTTTTTAGATAAAGCGGTTTCTGAGATTGATGAAATGGTTGGCGAAGCCCTCAAGGTCAACCAGCTGTTAAATGAGCGCCGCTCAGCCCTAATCTCCGCCGCCGTCACCGGCAAGATTGATGTGCGCGGCTGGCAGCCATCGGACAGCACCCAAGTCCCCGAATCAGCCGTAGCAGAGGCCCACTAAATGGCGGACAGCAAGGAAGCTCAATTCCAGCAGGACATCATCACCGCCATGGTCGCCCAGGGCTGGCTCACCGGCCCGGCTAGCGGCTATGACCGGCGCACGGCGCTGTATACCGAGGACTTTCTCGGCTACTTCAAAGAGGCCTGGCCGGAGCGTTGGGATAAGTTCGCCAAGGCCAACCCGAACAAGCCGGAAGATGTGCTGGTGCAGAAGCTGGTGCGCGAGCTGGAGCAGGACGGCACCCTCGATGTGCTGCGCCATGGCTTCAAGCTGCCGGGGGTGAAGATCGAAGCGTGCAGCTTCAAGCCCGACCACGGCATGAACCCGGACACCCTCAAGCGCTACCAGTGCAACCGCCTGCGCGTGGTGCCCGAGGTGTCCTATTCGCCCCACTACCGGGAGGGTGAGTACAACCCGCGTCTGGATCTCGTGCTGTTCGTCAACGGCATCCCTACCGCCACCTTGGAGCTGAAAAGCGAGTTCAAGCAGAGTGTGGAAAATGCCAAGCGTCAGTACCGCTACGACCGCCCGGTAAAAGACCCGCTGACGCGCAAACCCGAGCCGCTCTTGAGCTTCAAGCGTGGCGCGCTGGTGCACTTTGCCGTGAGCCAGGATGAAGTGGCGATGACTACCCAGCTGGCCGGCAAGGACACCTTCTTCCTGCCGTTTAACCTGGGCAGCCTCGACGGCGGTGCCGGCAACCCGCCTGCGCCGGACGATAGCCAGTACGCCACCGGTTACCTGTGGCAGCGTCTATTCCAGCCCGATGCCTGGCTCAAAGTACTGGGCCGCTTCCTGCACCTGCAGAAGAGCGTGAAAGAGGATGCCGACGGCAAGCGCGTCACCAAAGAAACCCTGATCTTCCCGCGCTACCACCAGTGGGAAGTGGTCAACAGGCTGATCGAGACCACCCGCGCTGAGGGGCCGGGCAAGCGTTACCTGATCCAGCACAGCGCCGGCTCCGGCAAGTCCAACTCCATCGCCTGGACGGCGCATCAGCTGGCCTCGCTCTACGATGCCGAGGGTCAGCGCCTGTTCAATTCGGTGATCGTGATTACCGACCGCACCGTGCTGGACAAGCAGCTGCAGGACACCATCTACCAGTTCGAGCACGCCCAGGGCGTGGTCAGGTGCATCACCCGCGACATCGGCAGCCAGAGCAAATCCGAACAACTGGCCGAGGCGCTGGCCGAGCAGACGCGCATCATCATCGTCACCATCCAGACCTTCCCGGCGCTGTTCGATGCGCTGGACAAGCACCCCAAGCTGGCCAGCGGCCGCTATGCGGTGATCGCCGACGAGGCGCATTCCTCGCAGACCGGCTCATCGGCCAGCAAGCTCAAGCAGATTCTCGGCAGCGATGCCGCGGATGCTGAAGAGATCAGTGCCGAAGAGCTGCTGGACGCCGCCGTGGCCGCCCGCGCGCCCAACGAGCGCATCAGCTACTACGCCTTTACCGCCACGCCCAAGGCCAAGACCCTGGAGCTGTTCGGCCGCCCGGCCAATCCGGCGCTACCGGTGAGCGCCGACAACAAGCCCGAGGCGTTCCACCTGTATTCCATGCGCCAGGCCATCGAGGAAGGCTTCATCCTTGATGTGCTGCAGAACTACACCACCTACAGCACCGCCTGGAAGATCGCCCACCCGGACGGCGACGACGAGGAAGTGGACTCGAAGAAGGCGCGCATGAAGTTGGCGCGCTGGGTGCGCCTGCATCCGTACAACATCAGCCAGAAGGTGGAGGTGATCGTCGAGCACTTCCGCGCCAATATCCGCCACCTGCTGGGCGGCCAGGCCAAGGCCATGGTGGTCACCAGCAGCCGGCAGGAGGCGGTGCGTTATCAGTTGGCGGTGCAGGCCTACGTCAAGGAAATGGGCTACAACGATGTGCATCCGCTGGTGGCTTTTTCCGGCAGCGTGCTGCCGGACGGGGTGATCCCCGAAGAGGTGACCGAAAGCAGCAGCCTGCTCAACCCCGGCCTGAACGGGCGTGATCTGGCGGAAGCCTTCGACACCCAGGACTTCAACGTGATGATCGCCGCCAACAAGTACCAGACCGGCTTCGATCAACCCAAACTGTGCGCGATGTACGTGGACAAGAAGCTGCAGGGCGTGGACTGCGTGCAAACCCTGTCGCGCCTGAACCGCACCTTTGGCGACAGCAAGCCGACCTTCATCCTCGACTTCTTCAACGACGCCCAGGACATTCTCGACGCCTTTCTGCCGTACTACACCAAGGCCGAGCTGACCGACGTGACCGACCCGCAGCTGATCTATGACTTGCAGAAGAAGCTGGATGCCGAGGGTATTTACCACTGGGAGGAGGTGACCGCGTTCGCGCTGGCCTTCTTTGACCCCAAGGCGGCTGCCAGCAAGCTCAGCTACTACTGCGCGCCAGCCAAGGAGCGCTTTGCCAAGCGTTACAAGCTGGCCCAGGAGTCACGTCAGCACGCGCTGGACTTCAAGCGTACCGCCGAGCAGAACGGCGACAGTGCAGGCCTGAAAAAGGCTGAGGCTGCCGTCAAGGAAGCCGGCGAGCAGGTGGATCAGCTCGACCTGTTCAAGAAGAACCTGCAGAGCTTTGTGCGCCTGTACGAGTTCCTCTCGCAGATCATTCCCTATGAGGATCGCGAGCTGGAGCAACTGTGCGTGTATGCCAAGCACCTGCACCCGCTGCTGCGTGTGGATCGCCTCGATCAGGAAGACGTGGACGTGGGCGAACTACAACTGACCCACTACCGCCTGACCAAGCGCGCCGAGCATCAGCTGCGCTTGAGCGAGGAGCAAGGCGACTACGGCCTCGATCCGGCCACGGGACTGGGCAGCGGCAAACCCCATGACCCGGAGAAGAAGCGGCTGTCGGAAATCATCGAGGCGCTGAACGATATCTTCGGCGCCGAGGTGAGTGATGAGGACCAGCTGCAGTTCCTCACCGGCATCGCCAATCGCATCAGCCGGCAGGAAGATGTGATGGCGCAGGTGAACAACCACTCGGTAGATCAAGTGATGCACGGGCTGCTGCCAAAACGGGTAATCGATACCGTGCTGGACGCTATGACTGATCACGAGAAGCTCTCGCTCGAAGTGTTGGATAACGAGACCAAGAGCCGGGCGTTTGCGTTGGTGATCTACAAGATGCTGAAGGTGCTGGCTGGCGGGGATCGCTCGTCGACCGGCTTGTGAAGTTCGTTTCAACTACACAGCGCTCAGGAGTAATGCTCAGGATGGCAATTCCGGATTTTCAAAGTGTGATGCGCCCGGTGCTGCAGGCGGTTGGCGACGGCGTGCCGTTGCCGCTTAGCGCCCTGCGCGTGCGCATCGCCGATGTATTCCAGCTGACGGAAGAAGAACGCAAGGAACGGCTGCCTTCGGGGAATCAGACCGTGATGAACAACCGGGTGGGCTGGGCCAGAACCTATCTGAACAAGGCTGGCCTGCTGAAGATCCCGAACAAAGGAATGGTGCAAATAACCGACCGGGGGCGGGAGGTGCTTGCAACTGGACCGGAGCGAATCACCGTGAGCTGGCTGAAGCAGTTTCCGGAATTCGCCGATTTCCATACGGCTAAACCGCAGGTGACAGATGCCGCTGCCGTTGTAGACGGTGATCTAGCCGAAACCACACCGGATGAGCAGTTGGCCGAAGCCTATCAGGCGTTGCAGCAATCCCTGGCCGACGAACTGCTGGCGCAGGTTCGGGCTGCTACGCCGAGCTTCTTCGAGCAGGTAGTCGTCGATCTGATGATCGCCATGGGCTACGGTGGTTCGCGAAAGGAGGCCGGCAAAGCGACTCAGCTCACCAACGACGACGGTATCGACGGCATCATCAAGGAAGACAAGCTCGGACTGGATGTGATCTACCTGCAAGCTAAGCGCTGGGCCAACACCGTGCACCGCCCGGAGATCGACAAGTTCATCGGCGCACTGACGCGAAAGCGAGCGCGCAAGGGCGTATTCATCACCACCTCGGACTTTTCTACTGGCGCGAAGGATGCGGCGCGCGGTCTGGATATCAAGGTCGTATTGATCGACGGCATCGAGCTCGCCCGCCTGATGGTCGAACACAACCTCGGCGTGAGCATCAAGCAGGTGTATGAGGTCAAGCAGATCGACAGCGACTACTTTTCCGAGGAGTGACCACGCCTGCGCTGTGAGGGCCGGCGCGAACGTGGTTAGTGTCGCCCAGCCTGCCCGCAAGATTGCCGGTGGAGATTCAGGCGCGTGTCGAGGCGCAGGGCTGCTTGCTGAGACCTTCGACCATCTTTCGACACCGCAAAGAAAAAGCCCCGAGAATCGCAAGATTCTCGGGGCTTCGTGTTTGGTGGAGCCGGGGGGATTTGAATCCCAAACTTCAATATCCCGGCCAAATCAAGGCTTCAGCGCATTATGCAAGAAACCTTGATTTGTTGGATTGCTCACAGTGAGCGCGAGTATATGAACCTTTCGAGCCTTGTCAAGCATCGCATTCACCTATCTGTGAGAGTGGCTTTGCGTGCGTTGGCGAGTAGAGCTGCCCGCAGTCGGTTGGGTTTAGGCTGCGTTGAAGCCAAACGCTCCTGAGTTTGAAGTTACCAATGATCTAGGGAGGCGCCTTGGGTTTCTAAGGTGTTCCCGTTGGCACCCGATCATAATCACCTCAACTCAATTTACGGTCTTATTTTGACTGCGGTTCAAGGTTCATGGAGCAGGATTGCCTGGTGTGATTCCAGGTTTCAATCGCGAGGTGCGAAAATGGATGGGGCTGACATCGCTCGCTCAACGCGCGGTTGCCAATACCTTACGAGCGAACGTAACCAATTCAGGGCAGTCACCGTTGGTGCTGTTTCGGTCAACAAAAAAGCCTCGGATGCCTACTGCCGTTGGCCCATCTCGGTCGCAACGTTGGGAGTCACCGATCATCCACGATGCGGTCGGGGACGCCCCAAGCTGATCGCAAATCCAACTGTAGATGGTGGGTTCAGGCTTCATTACGCCTAAATCACAGCTAAACGCATATGCGTCTAGCATGGGGTAGCAACGCAGGACGGCTTGCCGGTACGGGAAAGCCAAATTCGAGCAAACACCGATTCGAATGCCTTGCTCTTGGAGCAGTTTCACCGCTTCGAGCCCGTCAGGATATGCCTCAACGGCTGCGATCTCTTCTGCCAGGACAGTTTCCAGAGTGCTCAATTGTTCAGGGCTTGCAGTGATCCCCAAATGCGCTGCGGCTTGCGTCAACGTTATCGCAGATTTCATCAGGAAAGACGCGTCGTCCGGGCGGGGGCGCCGCCCATGCGCCTTTCCGATCTTCATCAACTGTCGGTACGGATGCGACCCATCTTGAATCTTTATCAGTGTCCCGAAAGCATCAAAAATGACGGCTTGTATGGTCATTAGACATCCCGTTACGACAGGGTATGAAGGCTGGCGCATTCAACCGACGTGCTTGATTGGCCCCGAATACTTCGCTGTAGCATGATTATTGGTTACTAGGATGAAGCCTTCCGAAGCTGCTTGTCCGATGAGCATCCGATCAAATGGGCGCTGTGAAGGAGAGGCGAGGCCGCAGCCGTAATGGCGTGTCGGCTGGTCACGGACAGCTCCTTGTAGTCGCCGTCCAGAAGAGACCTTCTTAGTACTCCTGAATCGAACTGAAAGCTTGCTTTGCCCATCGCGTTTTGGCCGATTTCCCAGATGCTAGCGGCGCTGATGAACAGCTCATTGGCGCGATCCTCGATCATCTCCACAGCCCCGAGTTAGCTAACCCACTTAGTCTATCCCCTCATTGGAGGGGCAGCTGTCATGGTCAATTGCAGGCTGTAAACAATTGCGGTTTTTCCGTGACGCTGCGGTTATATGGAATTATGGCTCAGCCATAATTATTGCTGAGCCATAATTTCCATCATTTTGTGGCCTCGCCGTACAGCTCGACGCGTGGCGCGCTTCGTGCGTGCACTAGATAGGTAGCTAGGTGTTAGTGAGCAGATCTCAGCGTACGCAGACTTTCTCGAACCTTCCCCTCGCTACAAATTACTCAGATCATCCGCTTTCGTTTGTATTTTAAGCAGTCGCGAGGAGTCGCGGCACCCTTCCGCGTCACAGACGCGCCTCGCTTGTGGTGATTACCAACGGTGCGAAATTTCAAAATTCAAAAAGACGACTCCGAGCCGGTTGGATCAGCCTCGCATCGTCCGTGGAGATGTCTTGATCTCAAATAGTCATTGACCGCGCCCAGGACATACATACGACCTGACATACCAGAGAACCTGACAGAAATGTAATGGTTACTTCAGCCTTTGGTCAGGACGCTTTGCATATATTGGCTGTCAGACGCTGCAAGCATTGAAAAACCGCGAATGTCCCTGCAATAGGCCAAGTTCGTCGCTAACCAATCCATAAGGTGCCCCGTATGTCCTCTCAGCAGTGCCATCACCAGCCCGACCAAACGAAAGGTACTGCAGCACTCACAGACCCCGTCTGCGGGATGAAGGTGGAAGAGGATAGCGAGCATCAAGAGCATTATCAGGGAAGCACTTACCGCTTCTGCAGCCAGGGTTGCCAGACCAAGTTTCGTTCCGACCCTGCTCGATATCTCGCTGCACCGCAGGCTCATGGGACCTCCTCTCGGGCATCTACCCCACCCGCACAGAAACCACCCGCCGGTGATGCAACGACAGAGTACACCTGCCCGATGCACCCTGAGATCCGCCAAATGGGTCCAGGTGATTGACCTATCTGTGGGATGTCATTGGAACCTCTGATCCCTGAACTCGACGAGGAGGAGAATCCCGAACTCAAGGACTTCTCGAAGCGATTCTGGTGGTCTCTGCCCCTGACCGTAGCAGTAACCCTGTTGGCAATGGCGGGACATGCGATACCGCTGTTTCACGGCGCTAGCCAGAACTGGGTTGAACTAGCCCTTACGACCCCGGTTGTCTTGTGGGCAGGTTGGCCATTTTTCGTGCGCGGTTTCGCATCAATTAAGCATCGCAGCCCAAACATGTGGACGTTGATCGGGCTTGGCACAGGGGCTGCGTATATTTACAGCATCGTAGCAACCGTCTTACCGAGCATATTTCCAGAGTCATTCACTGTGGGCGGCCGGATAGGCGTTTACTACGAAGCCGCAGCGGTCATCATTTCACTGACGCTTTTAGGTCAGCTGCTCGAACTGAAGGCCCGCTCTCAGACATCTTCCGCAATCAAGTCCCTGCTTGGCTTATCACCCAAAACAGCTCGCCGTATCGCCAAGGATGGTTCCGAGGAGGACATCCCGCTCACACATGTTCACGAGGGCGACCATCTGCGCGTTCGTCCTGGTGAAAAGGTACCCGTTGATGGAGAGGTGTTAGAGGGCGAGAGCGCCGTCGACGAATCCATGCTAACGGGCGAGCCGGTTCCGGTGACGAAGCGGACAGGCGATTCGCTTATCGGCGCGACGATGAACACGAGCGGCTCGCTTGTCATGCGAGCCACCAGGGTTGGCTCCGGGACTATGCTTTCACAAATCGTCCAGATGGTTGCGAATGCGCAACGCTCCAAAGCACCCATGCAGCGAATGGCGGACACGGTTGCGGGTTATTTCGTGCTGACGGTCATTGGTATCGCCTTGCTGACATTCTTTGCATGGGGCCTGTTTGGACCCGAGCAGGGCTGGGTATTCGGCCTGATCAATGCAGTTGCGGTTCTGATCATTGCTTGCCCTTGCGCACTTGGCCTTGCAACGCCTATGTCGATCATGGTTGCCACAGGCAAAGCGGCTGGAAGCGGAGTGCTTTTCAGAGACGCAGGCGCCATCGAGAACGTCCGTAAGGTAGACACGCTGATTGTCGATAAAACAGGAACCTTGACCGAGGGCCGACCTGTCTTCGATCGGGCCATAGGCGTCACGCCGTTTGACTCGCAGGAAGTCATCCGTTTGTCTGCCAGCTTGGATCAAGGTAGTGAGCATCCCCTAGCCCACGCGATCGTAGACCATGCCAGAAGCGAAGGTATCCAGCTGGCGAAGCCAGAGACCTTCGAGTCAGGGTCAGGTATCGGAGTCCGTGGTCTGGTGGAAGGCAAGCAGCTACAACTAGGCAACACCGCGCTTATGGAAGATGCGGGTGTGAGCGTCGAGCCGTTGAGAGATCAGGCAGAAAAAATGCGCGAGAGCGGTACCAGCATTGTGTACCTGGCTGTTGATGGGGCACTTGCCGGCTTGCTGGCCGTATCGGACCCAATCAAACCGACTTCCAAGGAAGCTGTAGCGCGGCTCCAAGCGGAGGGCGTGCAAGTCATCATGGCCACCGGCGACGGGCTTACCACTGCCCGCGCGGTGGCTCGTGAGCTATCGATCGATGAGGTGCATGGCGAAGTGAAGCCGCAGGACAAGGAGGCGCTGGTGGTTAAGCTACAAGCCCTAGGTAAAGTAGTCGCCATGGCAGGCGACGGAATAAATGATGCGCCGGCGCTCGCCAGGGCTGATGTCGGCATAGCGATGGGCACGGGCACTGACGTCGCCATGAACAGCGCCCAAGTTACGCTCGTTAAAGGTGACCTGATGGGGATACTGCGCGCGCGCACGCTTTCGGTGGCGACGGTTCGCAATATGCGTCAGAACCTTCTGTTTGCCTTTATGTACAACGGGTTGAGCATCCCGATTGCCGCAGGTCTGCTCTATCCGTTCTTCGGACTGTTGCTGTCTCCGATGATTGCTGCCCTGGCCATGAGCCTCAGCTCAGCATCGGTTGTGTTCAACGCACTCCGGCTCCGTCAAACGCGTGTAGTTTGAAGCCTGTCGGCTTAGGCTTAGGCTTAGGCTTAGGCTTAGGCTTAGGCTTCGGTTGCGAAGCGACCGATTGCCTAATTGATTGCTCATGAATTGCCCCGTAAGCTGGAAATATGAAGTCCTACATGCGCTCCTTCCTTATCCTGCTGCTAGTGCTTGCGCTTCCGATCAATGGGATAGCGGAAATGCTCATGCCGGTTGGATCGTCCGGGCATCACGTGATGTCCGATATGGAAGGTGTGGGCGCCATGACGACCGACCACGCTTCGATGGTTGGCGCCGATGACGGTGCTGAACACGAGTGCTGTGAAGCGAATGAGCATGGAACGGCGACCGTCTGCAAGACGGGCCAAGAATGCAAAACTGCAAGTATCCTTCAGCTTGTCTCAATAAAAGCCCAGCTGATGCCTGCTGCTAAACCCGTGACCACTCCCTATAACGGCCTGATCCCCTCTAGCCTTTTAGACGCCGTCTGGCATCCACCCCGCGTCTAATTCCGATCAAATTATAGGAACCGCCCGAGTGAGCATTCGGGCCGGCTACCGCGCGCCTTTGGCTCGCATGAAAGATCAGGAATCCTTCGCAAATGAAACCCCGTATTTATTGGGCGCCGCCGTACGTGGCCGCCTTGATCATGGGCGCGCTCTCGTTTCCAGGGTTAGCGTCCGCTTTGACCTTAGAACAAGCTCTGAGCGTGGCCGAGCAAGACGCGCCTTCGCTGCATGCGCAAGCCGCCAACCTGGTGGCCGCACGCAGCGCTGCAATCCCTGCCGGCGAGCTTCCTGACCCTAAACTTAAGCTTGGACTGCAAAGCGTGCCCATCGAAGGTGACGCTCGCTGGCAGTTGGAGCAAGAGGCCATGACCATGCAAATGGTTGGGGTCATGCAAGATGTGCCAAACCGAGCGAAAAGGCGCGCTCGTGTCGAGGCCGCGCAGGCTAGTGTTGCGCTCGCAAACGCCCAGCAAACGGTTGAACGTCTCGGTGTGCGCCAAGCAACCGCCGAGGCATGGATCGCTAGCTTCGCGGTCGAGCAGAAGCTAAGCCTTTTCAAGCAGCTTTACAGCGAGAATCAGCTCCTTTCGCGGGCTGTTCAGGCCCGCATTGCTGGCGGCAGCGGACAAACCGCAGACAGCGTACTTCCGAGGCAAGAGGCAGCATTGCTGGCTGAACAAGAGGATGAGCTGCTGCGTAACCAGGCTGTTGCGCGGGCCGGCCTCCGGCGCTGGATAGGCGAGCTAGCAGGCCAGCCGCTTACAGGTGACTGGCCGCAATGGCTTGCCGCCGTTGATAACTATCAGCACAACCTGAACCGGCACCCGGCGTTACTCGCCTTCGACCCGATGACTCGTGAAGCGGAGGCAAAGGTTCACCAGGCCATCGCAGAGAAAACACCGGATTGGAGCTGGGGGATCGACTACCTGCGACGTGGCCGTGAGTACGGCGACATGGTGAACCTCAGCGTCAGCTTCGACCTGCCGCTGTTTACCAGCTCTCGGCAGGATCCGAAGATCGCGGCCGAACGAGCTCGCCTTGCCCAGATCGAGGCTCAGCGCCAAGCGACCTTGCGCCTGTACAACCAAGAGCTGAGTACTGACCTCGCTGAGTATCAGCGTCTGGACCGCGCACTCATCCGCCTCGACAAAACCTTACTACCCCTCGCTGAAGAGAAGGTCCGCCTTGCCATGGCCGATTACCGCTCCGGAAGCGGTGAGCTGACCGCTGTGATCGAAGCGCGACGACAGCTTGTGGAGACCCGGCTACGGCGTATTGACGTCGCCCGCGATCGATCGTTGAGCAATGCCCGCCTGCATTTCGCCTTTGGAGATACCCGACCATGACATTCCAACACAAGCGGCTGGTACTCGCCTTCAGTCTGCCTCTGATGATTAGCGCTGCAGCGCTAATCGGTCTGCCTACCGCAGCCTTCGGACAATCGCCTGCAGAAGAAGACAAGGAAGTGCTCTATTGGTATGACCCTATGGTCCCCCAGCAAAAGTTCGATAAGCCGGGCAAGTCGCCATTCATGGATATGGAATTGATTCCACGCTATGCAGATGAGGGAAGCGACGGGGCATCGATCAGTATCGACCCGAGCGTGACGCAGAATCTCGGCGTGCGCTTGGCAACCGTAACGCGTGAATCGATCAGCCAGTCGCTCGAAGCGACAGGCGCGTTGATGTTTGACGAGCGAGACGTGGCGGTTGTGCAGGCGCGTGCCGGTGGCTTTGTCGAGCGCGTTTACGACCGAGCACCGGAGGATGTCATCGAAAAAGGCGCGCCGTTAGCCGATCTTTTGGTTCCCGAATGGGCTGCCGCACAGGAAGAGTACCTGGCGCTCAAAGGGGTCGGCCAACCCCAGCTGCTCGCAGCGGCTCGCCAGCGGTTGCGCCTTGCTGGCATGCCGCCAGAAGTCATAGTGCAGCTAGAACGAACTGGTAAAGCGCGCCCTGTTTGGACAGTGAGGAGTCCAATAGGCGGCGTGCTGAACAGCCTCGACGTTCGCGAGGGCATGACCGTATCCACTGGTGCGTCTCTGGCACGTGTTAATGGGCTGGAAAAGGTATGGTTAGAAGTTGCGGTGCCTGAGGCGCAGGTTGCAAATGTGGCGCCTGGGCAGCTGGTCAACGCGCGCCTCCCGGCCTTTGCAGGTGAAGTTCTGGAAGGGACGATCCAGGCCGTACTACCACAAGCCAACCTGGATAGCCGCACTGTGCGTGTCCGGGTCGAGCTACCTAACCCGCAACAACGGCTTCGTCCCGGCATGACGGCCGAGGTGACGTTGAGTCGCAACGTCGAAGATGTCTTGGTCATCCCGTCCGAGGCGGTCATTCGCACCGGTCGGCGCGCATTGGTGATGCTGGCCGAGGATCAAGGCCGTTACCGCCCGATTGAGGTTCGCACAGGCCGGGAATTCGATGACCAGACAGAGGTGCTTGAAGGGCTGGAAGCCGGTCAGAAGGTCGTGGCGTCCGGTCAGTTTCTCCTGGATTCAGAGGCGAGCCTACGCGGGCTGACCGCTCAGGGTTTGGAGGAGCCTGCAACTTCTACAGAACCTGCGCTGCACGAGGCTGAAGGTACGATCGTCAGCCTGGAAGATGGCATGGTTGGCCTGTCGCATGGGCCGTTCAAGACGCTGAACATGCCTGGGATGACCATGTCCTTTCCGGTTGCGGATCAATCCCTGCTGTCAGGCTTGCAAGTCGACGACCGCGTCCGTGTGGGCGTGCGTGAAAGCGAAGAAGGCCTGGTCATTGAGCACATCGAGAAGCTGGGGGGCCAGCCATGATCGCAGCCATAATTCGCTGGTCAGTGGCCAACCGCTTTCTGATCCTGCTGGCTACTGTGTTCGCGGTGGCTTGGGGTGTCTGGTCGGTCAAAAACACCGCTGTTGATGCATTGCCAGACCTTTCCGACGTTCAGGTCATCATCCGCACGCCATACCCCGGGCAGGCGCCCCAGATCGTTGAGAATCAGGTCACCTACCCACTGACGACGACCATGCTGTCTGTCCCCGGCGCAAAGACGGTCCGCGGCTACTCCTTCTTCGGGGATAGCTACGTGTACGTCCTGTTTGAGGACGGCACCGACCTCTATTGGGCCCGTTCTCGGGTGCTGGAGTACCTGAGTCAGGTGCAGAGTCGGCTTCCCGCCGCCGCCAAACCCGCTTTGGGCCCTGACGCCACAGGTGTCGGCTGGATCTACCAATATGCTTTGGTAGACCGAACGGGCAAACATGACCTCTCGCAGCTGCGCTCTTTGCAAGATTGGTTCCTGCGCTATGAGCTCAAGACACTGCCCAACGTGGCGGAAGTCGCGCCCATAGGCGGGATGGTCAAGCAGTATCAGGTCGTACTGGATCCCGTGCGCATGGCAAGCAGGGGCGTGACGCAGCAGCAGATTGCAAAGGCGATCGATGAAGCCAACCGTGAAACCGGCGGGAGTGTTCTGGAACTCGCAGAAACCGAGTTCATGGTCCGTGCGACCGGGTATCTCAAGACACTCAAAGACTTTCGAGCCATTCCTTTGCGTCTCGACGGCGGCGTGCCAGTGACGCTAGGGGACGTTGCGCATATCCAGCTCGGCCCGGAAATGCGCCGGGGCATCAGCGAGCTTGACGGTGAAGGTGAGGTAGTCGGCGGCGTGGTGATCCTGCGGAGCGGCAAGAACGCTCGGGAAACCATCGCTGCCGTTCAGACCAAACTGGATGAGCTGAAAGCGAGCCTGCCCCAAGGCGTCGAAATCGTCACGACGTACGACCGTAGCAAGCTGATCGACAGTGCCGTTGAAAACCTCACGCACAAGCTCATCGAGGAGTTCATTGTCGTTGCGTTGGTTTGCGCGATTTTTCTGTGGCATCTGCGCTCGTCGTTGGTCGCCATCGTGTCGTTGCCGATCGGCATCCTGATTGCTTTTGTGATCATGCAGCGGCAAGGCATCAACGCCAACATCATGTCGTTGGGTGGCATCGCGATCGCGATCGGAGCGATGGTCGATGCAGCAATCGTCATGATCGAAAACGCCCACAAGCACATTGAGGCCTGGCACAAGCGGCATCCTGACTCCACCTTGAAGGGCCAGGAGCACTGGAAGGTCATTACTGACGCGGCTGTTGAAGTGGGGCCGGCATTGTTCTTCAGCCTGCTGATCATCACGCTGTCGTTCATTCCAGTGTTCACCCTGGAGGCGCAGGAAGGCCGGCTGTTCGGTCCACTGGCGTTCACCAAAACCTATGCAATGGCAGCCGCCGCGGGCCTGTCTGTCACGCTGGTTCCGGTGCTCATGGGGTATTGGATCAGGGGCAAAATCCCTGACGAACACCGTAATCCACTCAACCGTGGCCTCATCTGGATCTACAAGCCGGCCCTGGACGCGGTACTGCGCTGGCCCAAGATGACTCTGCTGGTGGCTGTTCTGGTCTTCCTGACAGGCTTGTGGCCGGCCTCTCGCCTTGGTGGGGAGTTCTTGCCCCCGCTGGATGAAGGTGACCTCCTTTATATGCCCACTGCGCTTCCAGGCCTCTCCGCTCAGAAGGCTTCTGAGCTACTGCAGCAGACGGACCGGCTCATAAAAACGGTTCCAGAAGTTGCACACGTGTTCGGTAAGGCTGGTCGAGCCGACACCGCTACAGATCCCGCCCCGCTGGAAATGTTCGAGACGACCATTCAGTTCAAGCCGAAGGATCAATGGCGCCCTGGGATGACGCCTGACAAGCTGGTTGAGGAGTTGGATCGCACCGTACAGGTACCTGGATTAGCCAATCTGTGGATCCCGCCGATTCGAAACCGTATCGATATGCTGGCGACGGGTATCAAGAGCCCGATCGGGGTGAAAGTGTATGGCACTGACTTGGCACAGATCGACAAAGCCACCCAGGCAGTGGAAAAAATCGCCAAAACGGTGCCTGGGGTCAGTTCGGCGCTTGCTGAGAGACTGACCGGCGGCAGGTATATCGATGTGGATATCGATCGTGTCGCCGCCGCACGCTACGGCCTGAATATCGCGGACGTGCAATCGATCGTGGCCGGTGCCATCGGTGGTCAAACCATTGGTGAAACCGTGGAAGGGCTCGCCAGGTATCCGATCAACATCCGCTATGGCCGCGAGTGGCGCGGCTCGATATCCGATCTGCGCAACCTACCGATCTACACGCCGCAAGGCAGCCAGATCACGTTGGGGACCGTGGCCAAAGTACAGGTGACAGACGGACCGCCCATGCTTAAAAGCGAAAACGCAAGGCTGTCGGGCTGGGTTTACGTCGATGTTCGTGGCCGCGACATGGCGGCTGTGGTGGGCGATCTGAGGGAAAAGATCAGCAAAGGGGTCCAGCTCGAATCCGGCATGAGCATCAGCTATTCCGGCCAATTCGAATTCATGGAGCGCGCTAACGCGAAGCTGAAGCTCGTCGTTCCGGCTACCTTGCTGATCATTTTTGTATTGCTCTACCTAACGTTTGCCCGCTTTGGCGAGGCGCTGCTCATCATGGCTACGCTGCCATTCGCTCTGACCGGGGGCGTCTGGTTCCTATATCTGCTCGGGTACAACCTATCCGTAGCGACAGGAATCGGATTCATCGCACTGGCAGGCGTTTCTGCTGAGTTCGGCGTCATTATGCTGCTGTATTTGAAGAACGCCTGGACGGATCGGGTTAACGCTGGAGCCCATGGCGAAGGCGTCCTGCTCGACGCCATTCGTGAAGGTGCTGTCCAGCGAGTGCGCCCCAAGGCCATGACCGTCGCCGTGATCATCGCTGGCCTGCTGCCCATCCTTTGGGGCGGCGGGACCGGCAGCGAAATCATGAGCCGTATTGCCGCGCCCATGGTGGGCGGGATGATCACCGCGCCGTTGCTCTCCCTGTTCGTTCTGCCGGCAGCCTACCTGCTGATGCGCCGCCGGCAATTGCAGGCCCAGCACGCAACCAAACCCACTGGTGAACATCCGTGAAAATCAAGCACCTCAGCCCTCCTTAAAAGACGGGGCCTGGTTGAATGTAGAGTTCATCTTGAAAAGGCATGGTTTCGACTATTCGATTCACATAAAAAGCAAAGGAGCAAGCGACCGTCACATACGCGGCGGTCGCAGCAATACAAAAGGTTGCGCTTACAGCTTTGTAATTTGAAGAACAGCTTACTGTAAGTGTTGTGCCATTAAGCTATAGGCATCAAACAATCAGGAGTTTAGTCATGAAAGCCATTAGCAAAACCATCCTTTTTACTATGTTCGCTGCCGCCTCCTCTTTCGCAATGGCAGAACAAAATTCTGATCAAGTTATTCAGCGCCATAAAGAAGCCAAGCCAGTACTTAAGGCGCTACTTGAGGAAGGCAAAGTGCTAAGTGTAGGGCCTGCAGGTGCCACAGGTAAAAGTGGGGTTATGCAAAGGAGCAAGTATGATGGCCGTCCCCAAACGTTTGAGATAAAAATCAGAACGCCTGATGACGTGACCCATATCGTGGAATTCCGAGGACTGCCCTTCGGACTCAATAACGGTTAAGCAACGCAAAAAACCACACTCAAAGGATAGATAGATTTTTTCTCTTGCGCCGCCGGCAATTGCATACCGCAGCAACCTACAGATCTGGAGAGACATTCATGAACATCATGTCCATTACCCTTGCCACACTTTTCTTGGTCCCAGCCGCCTATGCTGCCGACAAGAAGCCCATGGATGGCATGCCTATGGATCATAAAGGCATGAACATGCAAATGGACCATAAATCAGCCGCACAGACCGCTACGGCTACTGGCACGATCAAGAAGGTGAATACCGAAAGCGGGACCGTCACCATTGCCCACGGCCCGGTCAAGGCCTTGGGCTGGCCCGCAATGACGATGGGATTCAAAGCAAAGCCTGACCAGCTCCAAAAGCTAAAAGAAGGCGATAAGGTCCAGTTCGATTTCTCCTCGCAGGGAATGGACTCCACGGTCACCCGCATCGAAAAACAGTAAGTGCAGAACCGCTCGCCGTATATGCGACGGGCATAGCTCGATTAAAAGAGAGAAATTACAGCTTTGTAACGTTGAGAACAGCTTCTTGTAAGTCTTGCACTTATAACATATCGGTATCAACTAACCAAAGGGTCAAAACCATGAACCGTATGAACAAAGTGATTTTCCCGCTTATTCTAACTGCTGCTTCATCTTTTGCGTTAGCTGAAGGCGGAAGCGAACGCACGCTGCATCGTTTGAATGATCCGGAAACCAAGTCCACTCTTAAGGAGTTGGTTAAAGAAGGTAAGGTGCTTAACATTGCACCTGCAGGGGCGAACGGCAAGACTGACATGATTCAAAACTATCGTACTAACGCCAAAGTCCAAACCTACGAGATGAGGGTAAAGACACCTGACGGGAAAATTCATACGGTAGAGTTTTTGAGCACCCCGATTGGCGTAAATAACGGCTAACCTGTCAAAGTTAATATCAAGGGTAGGCGACATGCGAGGAATGATGAAAGGATGTGGTGGATGAAGGAGACCGTCAAAGCCGGAAGCTCGCTAAAATGGTGAAGGTCCAGACCAGGTCTTGAATACGAACGATACTGCAACGACCATATCGAAGCAGGTAAGGCTCCTCCGGACGCCCTGCCTGCTTTTGTGCTTGGCCTAACCAGGACCGTACTGATGGAAAAAGTTTCACTGACGAGCAGAATGGCGGTGGCTTTCATGCTCGTGGTTACGGTTGTGCTGATGGTCGCCGCAATCAGCTTCTATTATTTCTGCCAGCTGCATTTCGAGCGCAAGGATGCGCAAGTGCTGAGTGAAAAAGCCGCTGCCGTAGAGCATATGCTACGTAGCAGTACGGCTTTCGGACAGGAGGCCACCTCAAAGATCGATGCGGTCATTGAGCACTCTTTCGGGTTTGCAACTGCGGTAGTGATAGACGGCAAAACGGTTTACTCACACCACAATTTTTCTGAGCGCTTGCTTCCTCTCGTCACGGATAATCAAGAGGAACGCTGGGCAGTAAATTTCGATGGGCACCGGTACAGTGGCATTACCAGAAAAGTAGATCAGTGGGTCGAAGGGCAAGACGCAGTCATCTATCTGGCTTTGGATGTAACGCATCGAGTCCACTTCTTCGAGATGATTCAGCAATGGTTTGCTTATACGCTCGTGATCAGTGCGCTTCTAAGTGGGGCACTAGGTGTTGTTCTGATCAAAAAGGGCTTGAAGCCCATTGGCGAACTATCCAAGACATCTTCAACCGTAACCGCCAACTGCTTAGATACGCGGATTCCGACCGAGTCAGTACCAGGCGAACTTCATGAACTCGTTGCTAACTTCAATGAAATGCTCTCGCGCTTGGATGATTCTTTCCTCCGGCTGTCAGGTTTCTCAGCGGACATCGCGCATGAGCTAAGAACGCCGCTGAACAGCATGCTTACCCAAATGGAGGTCGCGCTCTTGCGCGACCGCGAGAATACCGACTACAAGAACATTTTGTATTCCGCCCTCGAAGAACTTAGGCGCATGTCAAAGATGGTCGATGACATGCTGTTCCTAGCCAAGGCGGACAACGGAAAGATTACGCCCAGTGCCGAAGATGCCAGCATAGCTGAGATTGCCGCTAGCGTTATCGAATATTACGAGCTAGCAGCCGAGGAAAAAAATGTAAAAATCGCTCTTTCAGGCGATGGATCGGTGAATGGGGACAAATCAATGCTAAGACGGGCTATTTCAAACATAGTCTCTAACGCAGTTCGGTATGCGGAGGAACGCAGCACCATAAGCGTTGAAATAAGCGAGAGCGGCGCTTCGGTTTCCACGGCTATTTCCAACCGCGGCATAACTATTCCAGCCGAGCTTCAAACCCGGATATTCGACCGTTTCTACAGGGTCGACACCGCAAGGCGCGAAGGTACTACGTTGAACGCGGGCCTCGGCATGGCTATCACTCGTTCAATAGTAGAAGCGCACAAAGGGCGCATCGCTTGTGAATCAGCGGAGGGACGCACGACTTTTACAATGACGCTTCCAAGGCTTATGTCTAGTTAATGGCAGATGCCCACAACGACCCTGACCTACGCTTTAGAGAAATGCCTGGCTGAACCGAAAGAGGTCACGCCTTTCGAACCTGTATGTTTGATCCTGGAGGTTCCCGTGACAGCGTCCTCATCGAGAAAATGCGGTACGACGGCCGCAGCGCTCAACGAAGCGTGCTTCTGCGTGAGCCTGGATCAGGTTGCGCTCACAAATGCATTGTCCGAACAGCTTGGAAATCCCGAGTTGTCAGAGCTATTGAAGTCACGTTGCCCCCATGTATTTGCTGCTCGACCGGTATTTGTTTCGCCGTCGCGACTGCGTCAGGTGCGTGAGGTCATCCAAGCCATCGAGCGAACCGTGAGTTTGCCCGCTTGGCGCGAGCATGCTCTGGATTCCGCCCCCCCTATTGCGCAACACAACCCTCGTCGCGCGCGGGGCGTCTTCTTTGGCTACGATTTTCATCTGGATGAGGACAAGCTTGGGCTCATCGAAATAAACACAAATGCGGGCGGAGCGATGCTAAACGTATTGCTCGCCCGCGCGCAGCGCAGTTGTTGCAGCGGCGTAGTCGGACTATCGCCGGGGCAGGAATGGCCCGGAGGCTTCGAACAATCGATTCTGCATATGTTCGCCCAAGAATGGTCTGCGAGCGGCGAGCAACGTCCGCTCACGCGCGTGGTGATCTTGGATGAAAGCCCACAAGCCCAATACCTGTATCCGGAGTTCCTTCTTTTTCAGCGGTTATTCGAGTCAGCAGGAATCGACTGCCTAATCGCAGACCCAGCCGATCTGGCCTTTCACAACGAGTGCCTCTTGGTCGACGGAAAGCCTGTGGATCTCGTCTATAACCGACTCACCGATTTCTATCTGGAAGGTGACAATTGCAGCGCGCTGCGCAGCGCTTATTTGGCTGATGTCGTGACGGTAACGCCGCACCCTCAGGCCTATGCCCTTTATGCCGACAAACGCCGGTTGGTTGACCTAACCAACGGACGTTTTTTGGAAGAGATTGGCGTTGGTCAGCAAATCCGAGCCGTATTGGCCCAATACGTCCCGCTTACCGTGCCTGTCGGGCATGGTAACGCAGAGCACCTCTGGCAAAACCGCCGTAGCCTCTTCTTCAAGCCCGTCAGCGGGTTTGGTAGTCGCGGTGCATACCGAGGAGACAAGCTCACCAAGCGCGTTTGGGAAGAAATCGTTGGCGGAAACTACGTCGCCCAGTCCCTTGTAGCTCCTGGCGAGCGTAGAACCGTCGCCGACCCTCAGGTACGACCGATGAAGTTTGACCTGCGCGCGTACGCTTATGCTGGCGAGGTGCAGTGGAACGCTGCCAGGGTCTACCAAGGCCAGACGACCAACTTCAGAACAGAGGGGGGCGGTTTTGCTCCTGTGTTTACCTTAGGCGAGGAAGAGGAGCGAGCCGGTTCTACAGAGCAACCGTCGCACGCCTCGTTCACGTTCTTGCTCGACGAAACCAGCGCCGTAGAGGAACTGCCGCACCCGCTATATCTGGCGCTGGTTCGAGCCGAAATGGCTACTTCTAAGCTTGCCGGTAAGCGTTTCCGATTGGCGGACTGGTATGTCGCAATGGAGGATGGCCATCCTTCCAAAGTCATCCGAGAATGGTACGGCTGGGTTGCATTCGACGCAGATGGCGCTTACCACCCTGAAATTGGCCCACCGGAAAATCGCCAGCCGAATAGTGATGACAAGGTAAATTCAACCGCTCTACCGACACGGGAAGAACACGATCGAATTGAGGCACTGTTGTTTAAAAGCGGGTGAGAGCCTGTCTCGCACAGCCCAGATGTTCCTTACGGGGCGCAGAGCCAAATGAACATTGCGGATATCTAGGCTTTTCTGCTAGCAAGTCAGCTGGCTGAGCTTCTGCACATGCTGGGATATAACGGTCAATCCGGCGAAGCGGCTCTGGCAACGAGATATGAGCTTTGCCAGAGCAGCAAGTCGAGATTGTTACGCAGCCATGCGCTCGCATTCTTCAGCGCACTTCATGCACGCTTTGGCACACTCTTGGCAGTGATCCATCTGATGTTTCGCGCATTCCTCACCGCATGCGCGGCAGATCTTGGCGCAAAGGGCACAGAACTCCTTGGCGTACTCACTTTCACGGCTCATCAGTGTGGCGGCCAACCTACAAATGTCTGCGCAGTCACGGTCCAACTCGATGCAGCGAGCCATCATTTTTACGTCATCCTCACGCAGGCAAGCAGAGGCGCACGTTTCGCACACTAGGGCACAGTTCGAACAAGCTTGGATACAGGAAGCGAACATTGAGTTTGTCATTGCGTTCTCCAGGGTTCGATAGTGGTATGTCGTCGGTGCCTACTAGCCAAATACCTCATAAGCGTATTAGCAGGCACTGAATTACGACACGCTCCTACCGAGCCCGTTTCGACCAACTTCATTACAATGCTGTAAGGTGCGCAACGGTACCGAATATGATGTATGCGGTGACAGTTGGAGACGATGAGCCAAACTTCCGATGGCTTAGCCGGCTTCGCTAGTCTGTTCTAGATAACCGGTGGGGTATGGGGAGCTCCCGGTCGCCACGACTGGGAGCATCCAATGGGGAACGGCCGGAGCGAAAGCCCTTAACTATGAGAGTCACTAGACCTGCGGCCTAATGGTTGTGAAAAGCCCTCCGGTACCGTTGCGTCGAATTAGGATGGCCTAAGACCGACCCCCTTTGCTTGTGCCGAGGCGTCTTTCTAAGAGCCTGGTCAGAACCGCTTAGGTACAGACATACCGGATGTTAGTGGTCGTGTTGCTTCCCGTCTGCGTGTACATGGTTTTTTGAAGGAGATTTGCCTTCCGCATCGGCGTTGTCACCGCCATTGCCATTGCTGTGTTTAACCGCCTGGGGCTCCTCTGACGCATGATGGTCATCGCTTTCATTATTACCATGGTGACCAAAGTTTGATTGGCCGGCTGCATCACTTGAGCTGCTAGAGCCATGGTGATCCGAGTCGCCACTGTCGCCCTGATGGTGGTTGTCCAAGGCCACCTCACCATGTTGTTGACCGTGCCCAGCTGGGGTCTCCCCACCACCATGCTGGTGACCACCGCTAGACGCAACGAGTGCTCGATACGCTCCTTCATCTAACTCAGGAAGCTTCTGCAGAAAAGCCACCATTCCCCAGATGTACGGGTCAGCCATGCTTTTACCCCACGCAGGCATCCCAGTGGCCTTGATGCCATGCTTGATGACCCAAAATGTTTTTGCTGGGTCACCGTATAGCCCCGCTTCAGCCAGGCTGGGTGGTGCGGGATAAAGGCCATTGCTTAGCTCGGTCTCAGCCATGCCTGGCGCCAAATGACAACCCACACACATCGAGTCGTAGTTCCCCGCCCCGGCGCGGATTTGGTCTTCATCGTCGAGAGATGGCACGACTATGTCTTCGGAACGAACCTCAATCGAGCGATTGCGAGCAGTTTCCAGGAATGCGTGCACGACTCCCGTATGAGGATCATCCGCGGCAACGCTAATCAGTCCTGAGAAAACAACTCCGGCCACTACCAACAGGCCCAGAGCACAGAAGGCAGCGAAGCTAATAATTATTCTTTTCATCGAAGGTCCTTAAAACCAAAGCCTGACGCCAGCAACGAACCGCGCCTCATCTAGGTCTTCGCCCTCATCTCTCGCCATATCAGCGGTATTACCGTATGCCCGGCTCCACGTGACGCCGATGTACGGTGCGAACTCACGAACGATTTCGTATCGGAGGCGGAGCCCCACCTCTGTATTTGCTAGACCAGCGCCCACTCCGCGTGCAGGATCGTCCTTGCCATAGAAATTGAGCTCGGCAGTTGGTTGGAGGATGAGCCGGTTAGTTAGGAGAATGTCGTACTCGCCTTCAAAACGTGCTGCTGTCTGCCCACCTTCACCGACGAAGGCGGTGGCTTCCGCCTCAAACCCATACAGCGCCATCCCCTGGACGCCTAAAGCCGCCCACGTCTGCGGCGACTCGGGCTTAAAGTCCTGGCGAACACCTGCTACTACATCCCACCAGGGACTGATTGCACGCCCGTAAAGCGCCTGAATTTCCGCGTCTTCAGTAACGCCATTCGTTCGCTCACCTTCCGAGCGAAACCAGAACCGATTGATATCGCCACCAACCCAGGCAGTAGCTTCCCAACTGAGGGTGCTACCTTCATTTGCGTCCTGGTACTCAAGTTGATCTAGCAGAAGGAACCAGGCCAGATACTTGTCATGGACCGTATGACCTTGAAGACCAGGGAAAGCCGCTTCTCTATCCGCATCGGTCAATACTGGAATGAACGAGGGATGAACCATGCCGGGCATTTCGAGCGTATCGTCATGCTTCATTTGGCCATGGTTCATCTTGCTATGGTCCATCGCACCATGACCCATTGCAGAATGGTCCATTTGCCCACCGGAGCCATGATTCATTGCCGCGGGCTTGGCAGAAGATGCAGGGGCTTGAGCTGCCGGAATAGGAGGGGTTTGATGCATCGAGTGATCCATCATCTCGGCGGCGTTGGCTATCCGTCCAGCCGCTGCGCTCAACGAAACTCCGAGCGCAATAAGAGCAAAGCGAGAAGATCTAGTGGTCATGGTGCGAATCCACCTCAGTACCAGTAGCCTTCGGGTCATGATCCATCTTGCCATGGTCCATTTCACCATGGTCCATCGAGCCATGACCCATGTCGCCGTGGTCCATTTCTGAGTTAGAGGAGCCTTGTGTCTGAGATGCCGGCTTGTTGCCTGAATTTTGCGACGAAGCCGATGGTTGCTTGTGCTGATCATGCGTTTGCTCTGCAAACGCAGCTGATATATTCATTACGCCCAGCAGACTGAACATTAACGCGCTGCCGATAAGAGTTTTACGCTTCATAAAATTTCCCATATAAAGTTCCTCTTACTCGTCCACTCGGACTTCACGAAACATGCCCATTTCCATGTGAAGCAGTAGGTGACAGTGATAAGCCCAACGCCCGAGTGCATCGGCTGTCACGCGGTAGCTGCGCTTCGAACCTGGAGGCATGTCGATCGTGTGCTTGCGAACCATGAACTTTCCATTCTCATCCTCAAGATCGCTCCACATACCATGCAGATGAATCGGATGGGTCATCATGGTGTCGTTGACCAAAGTGATGCGTACCCGCTCGCCATATTTGAGCCGCAGGGGCTCCGAATCAGAGAACTCTATGCCGTCAAATGACCAGGAGAACTTCTCCATGTGGCCGGTGAGATGGAGTTCGATCGTCCGACTGGGCTCACGGCCGTCCGGATCGGGGAAAGTGCTTCTCAAGTCGCCATAGGTCAGGACTCGGCGGCCGTTGTCTCGTAAGCCAATACCGGGATCGTTCAGCCTATGAGTTGGGCTCATGGTCTGCATGTCCACCAGTGGGTTATTGGACTCTGAGGGCGGGTGCGATTGCATACCTGCGCTCATCCCAGCCATTCCAGAGTGGTCCATCCCGGACATCCCACCCATTTTGCTGTGATCCATGCCGGCCATTGCGCCCATGTCGCCCATCCCTTGCATGTCACCGTGGTTCATGCCGGACATGTTGCTATGGTCCATCGCGCCCATGTCGCCGCCATGGTCCATGCCCGCCATACCGCCCATGCTGCCGTGATCCATCCCCATGTCGTCCATGGTGATTAGTGGTCGAGGATCGGTTTCTGGAACAGGAGCGCTCAGCCCTTCGGCAACCGCTAGCGTGCCACGGGCGTATCCTGTGCGATCCATCGATTGGGCGAAGATCGTGTAAGCCTCCTCGGTCGCAGGCTCGACAATCACATCGTAGGTTTCTGCCACGGCAATGCGGAATTCGTCGACGCTAACTGGGTTGACGTATTGGCCATCGGCTGCGACTACAGTCATCTTCAGCCCTGGAATGCGGACATCGAAATAGCTCATGGCCGAGCCGTTGATGAACCGCAGACGAAGCTTCTCGCCGGGCTTAAAGATGCCGGTCCAGTTCCCGTCGGGTGCTTGGCCGTTCATTAGATAGGTATAGGTGTAGCCGCTTACGTCGGCGAGGTCGGTGGGACTCATTTTCATCTGAGCCCACATTTTCCGATTCGCAATCGTAGCGGCCCAGCCGTCTTCGCTCACGTCGTTAATGAAGTCTCCGACAGTGCGCTTGTGGAAGTTGTAATAATCGGACTGCTTCTTGAGCTTAGAAAGGATTCGAGCGGGATCCTCATCGGACCAATCAGTCAACATCACCACATAGTCGCGGTCATAGCTGAACGGTTCGGGATCCTTCGCATCGATGACCAAGGGACCATAGACACCAAGCTGCTCTTGTAGGCCTGAATGACTGTGGTACCAATAGGTACCGTTCTGTTTAACCTGAAACTTGTAGACATACATGCCATCGGGAGCGATGCCGTGGAAGCTCAATCCAGGCACGCCATCCATGTTGGCCGGCAGGATCATGCCGTGCCAGTGAATCGATGTATCTTCGCTCAACTTATTTCTGACTCGCAGCGTGACGGTATCCCCTTCACGCCAACGTAGAAGCGGCCCTGGGATGGTCCCATTGATAGTCATCGCTGTCCGGGCCGCGCCGGTGATATTGACCGGCGTCTCCCCAATCAGCAGATCGAACTCCGTGCCACTTAGTACGCTGGGCTGGCCTGGGCTAGTCACTGCCCAGACCGGAGCTCGCCACAAGCCAAGACCGCCAAGGATGCCTGCGGCAGTCAAGCCTTTAACAAAGGTTCGCCTAGAGGTTTTACGTTGCATGTGTAGGTTCCAATCAAACTAAGGAGCCAAGCCGAAACCAGCCGTAAGGTTGGTGTTGCCAGCGTTAATTGATCTTAGAAACTCGCGCACGGTCTGTCTTATCAAGCGACTCGCCTTTAATCGTAAATATGGCATGCCTAAGAAAGACGCGGGATTACATTTTTGTAAGCTTAAAGCGCTTCAGAAATCGCCCAAAAAATCGCCTGTGAGCATGTCAATCTCCAGGTGGAAGCTGCGCAATGGCTTTTGATTTCCGTGCAAGGATCCGGTTGCAACGATACTCATTGAAGTCAAAGATTGCTCAATGTACGGCTAATACCATCAGCCTCTAACCGCTGCCTTCACATTATTATATTCCGATCATCTTAATAGTTTAATTTAGGCTGCAGCTTTGATAATAATCGCTTAAAATAATGTGCGCTGTTAATACTGATATCGCCGGTTCTTCCAACGAATGTTACAACTACCAACACCGTGGCAACTACAACATCCGAGAAAGCTGCCACAGTTCCGAGAGGTGCATGGTCACAGTTGCGTAAGGTTTCGCTTCAGCAATTAGCGTGGGCGTGCTTCGCTGAAGTTGCTTTTGAGGCTACCTCCTGGGCTTGGTCCTTCTGGTCAGCCTGATAACTAGCGATCGCTATTTGGCGAGCCTGCTCCATACGAGCAAAGGTACGATCACCACCACCTTCTGCCATTGCATAGGAAGAGCTTGCTGCGATGGCGAGCAGTACAGAAACGGATCTGAAGAATTTCATTACTTGTTACCTCGTTCGAAGACATGGGAGACCCAGCGCAGCTCCATAAATAGAGGCTTTGGCTTTGGCTTGGTCTTGTGTCTAAGCTAACCGAGCGTTCCTGTCAGAACCCTGATTTAGACATTACGGTTTCGTCAGTAATGCATAAAGGCAGTGAGCCCAAGCGAAAGCGCAGGTAGCGTGCATGGTGCCTTTTCGTTCAGGCAAATAGGTCTTGTTTCCAGCGGGCAAAAAAAGGGCGCCATCTAGGCGCCGATAGGCCAAAGGAGCATGGAAAAGGCCAAAAAGCAGAGTGTGGGAGCAACTGCTGATGTAGACGTTAACGCTACAAGCTGTCAGACAGATGATGCGAGCATTACGTTTCTGTAAGGTACTGGCTGCACGCCCTGACAATCGGCACACTGCTCCAAATGCCGGAGGGAATACTTTCATGAAGCTTCTTGTTGCTGAAGACGAGCCGAAAACAGGCACCTACCTACAGCAGGGCTTTCAGAGGCAGGCTTCACAGTCGATAGAGTTGAAAACGGGACCGATGCTGCTCAGCACGCGCTTCATACCACATACGACTTGCTCATCTTAGACGTGATGATGCCTGGCCTGGATGGGTGGCAGGTTTTACAGAAAGTCCGCGCTGCTGGTAATGAGGTTCCCGTGCTCTTTCTCACCGCCCGAGACGGGGTTCAGGATCGAGTAAAGGGATTGGAGTTGGGCGCTGATGATTATCTCATCAAGCCGTTTGCCTTCTCCGAATTGCTAGCCAGGATCCGTACGTTGCTTCGCCGCGGCAATAATGTCCCCAACCAAACAATACTCAAACTCCTCGACCTTGAGGTCGATCTGCTCAGGCGTCGAGTTACGCGATCGGGGAAACGAATAGACCTAACTGCAAAGGAATTCGCACTTCTTGAGCTATTACTTCGGCGTCGCGGGGAAGTGCTCTCAAAGTCCCTTATCGCCTCCCAAGTATGGGACATGAATTTCGACAGCGATACCAATGTGATTGAGGTGGCGGTACGACGGCTGAGAGCAAAAATCGATGATGAGTTCGAACCTAAGCTCATACAAACCGCGCGTGGGATGGGCTATTTGATCGACGCGCCAGACCCCTAGAGCGAAATGCTCGGCATTTCACGCGATGGGCCAAGCTACCGGTACCGATGCGGTTAAGGCGAGCCACCGAGCAAGGAGCGGTGCCGAACCTCAGTTCTCCGAGCTGGATTTCTTCAGCTGTGGCACGAAGAAGATGGGTCTCTGCGGGGGAGCTATCAGAATATCACTGGATTTGATGCTAGTGCCCTTGCGACGCCTGGTCTTGCCATCCTTACCGACCGCCAGCAAATCACCGGTCGCAACAGCGATATCGAGCGCCTGCTTTACGCGAAACTCGTCAGCCATGGTGTAGTTGGTCAATCCGCTCATCAGGCCCAAAAAAGGTTGCCGTTCTACCTCGTAGACCTGTTTGGGCAAGAGCTCTGAAAGTTCTCCTCGGACGCGGTCATCGGTGGCATCGTCGAAGTGATGCTCATCCAACAGCAAATCGTGTTGGCCTGTCACGGCGATATCCCGATTGGCGTCGTAGCCGAAAAAGCTGGAAGGCGACAGCATATGGGAAAAGTTGTTGCCGTATTTCCAGTGGATCTTCTTCATCACATCGTTGGCGCGGTAGTTGTTCGCCAGATGGATAAACCAATAGGCCATCGGGTTGCTGCCAGCAGGGCGGATGAAGAACACGGTCATGTACTGGGCACCGCTTTCCTGTTTGATCCCTTCAGACAGATGGCGTTGGATCAGGTACTGCCAATTGCGAGGCTGATGTGCCTTCAGCTCTTTCAGCATGCCATGCGCTTTTGTTGGTGCAATCTATAAGCGTGCGTCGGTTGCCGGGCATTAGTAAATGAAAGGCTACCGAGACAGTAAAGATTTGAAGTGGGCAGTCTTCAAGCTAATCAGGCGATCTACAATAAAGCCAACGTCTAACCGAGTCACATTGAAGTCAATTTAGTCGATTAAACGTCTTTATATATAGCGCGCCTCGGTTGCATGCGGCTTTTGATTGGGAATGCAATGGCGGGACATTAGCGCGTGCACGCTTACCGTGGTGCATTGAAACTCAAAATATCCAGTTGCTCGGTCAGCCAGCGATGCGCCTGATATGTACTCTGAAATTTACGAGCTAGGATGCGTACACCTTTATCTACGCTACAGTCACGGAGCGTGAGGCCATGACCTTCTTCGTCGATTTCGTAGGTCTTTGCTTTCATATCGCCGAGCTGCATCGCCAGCAGCCTAACGTCATCGAGTGAATGGATGGGGGCTATGCTGTGCTTGCGCACGTAGGAGCGTACCTTCTCAGAAAGCTCATTGAAGTCATCTGCATTAATGCGGTGGACTATATCATCTGAATCTGGGATTTTCTCCGGATAGTCATCATCAAGTGATACGCAGTGTTCCACACCGTGAATGCTTGCTACTAGGTATTGACCGCCGACTTCGTCGCGCTCGCGGTTAAGAATTAGGATAGACATGATTTTTCCTCAGGTTGTTGTTCTGTTCATAATTCTAAGTTGCTCTGCTTAAAAAAGGCAATAGGCTAACTGTATTTTTATGCAGTCTCTGGTTAACGCCCCGGAGGCCGTTCGGCTGGCTATCTAGTAGAGTGTTCGACCCAAAACTCATAATTTAAAAGTGGCACAAGCAGTATGCCGTGGGCAGTGGTGTCTCGGTAAGCGATCGCGCCAGTCCGTCGCCGACCCAGGCTGTGAGCGCAATTTAAAATTACTCTACTTGGTTCTCGCATTTTAAAATGTGAATCGGCTGAAAGAGTGGAAGCACCTGCTGATACCCGACGCTATCCAGTCGGTCTATGTGCTGCTCCCGGCGGGTTGTCTTGATGGGTCAGGTAACATGGTGCGTTCTTGGCCAACGAACCAAAGTCCGGAATGCGATATAGAAAGGATAGAATTTTTGCACCTTTGCAATGTTTGGCTTTTGGGGTTATATAAAAAATAATGCTCTGGTTGTTGTTTTTTTGTTTTCGTATTTGCAATAATTGATTGTGTGGCATGTGTCACGCAAATAATAATTAGAAGAATAATATGAATGCAGAGACTCAAAGCGCCTATATTAGTTTGGCCAGTAATTTTTATGCGACTCGGATGCAGGGCGTTGAGCTTGATGAGCTCAATATTATTGGTGCTTTACTACGGGCGGCCCCTGATTACCGCCCGGATTATTATCGGCGCCTACGTAACGCTTTGGCGTTTGATCAAAAGCATCGAGGAAATTTCTGGGCTGCCCAAGAAATCAATCGTACGCTCAATCCGGTCACTGTGTTAAATCTGCCGCGAAAGAAAAAGCAGCGACGTCCGCAGAAGCTTTCTACCGCTGATTTCGAAGCGTGGCTACGGTGTCTGGCTGAACGAGATATGCCTGTCGAAGCGGGAGCTTTAATGGTGATATCTCTTACCGGAGCGCGACCATGCGAGCTTAACGGAATTTCTATCGATGGCCGGCGCATCCATATATCCGGTGCAAAGCTTAGCCACAACGGTTTACGCGGCGCTAGCCGAACGCTTGAGGCTGATGGAGACGTCTGCAATATCTTGAGAAACGCTCTCGCTGCTTTTAAATGTCAGCCGCGCAGTATGGATTCAATACGCGTTGCGCTTCACCAAGTCGCTACTGAGCTATTCGGTAGGAGGAAGGTGCCGAGTATGTACACACTTCGTCACCAGTTCGGCTCAAATCTGAAAGCCTCAGGCATGTCCGCAATAGAAATGGCATACGTCATGGGGCACCAGGCTACCGATTCGATTAGCCGCTATGGCGATAAAAGATTTGGACGTGCAGAAGCGGTTAAGGTTAAGCCTGCAAGCGATGCTGACTTTTCAAAGGTGAGAGATACAGTGCCTGCTCGAATGCGTGCGGACGCCGTGGCTCTTAATGATCAGCGAGACTTGGATCGTAGGACTGAGGTCGCTGACGGCTGAGGTGATGTGGTCATTTCAGCGGACAATCATGAATTCCTTAGGCTATAGAGCGTTTGTATCTAGCTCTGGTTTTGATAGCGGTTTCCACCTTTACGTCGTCAACGCTCAGGTATCTGTTCGTTTTGTCGAACCATTGCATCGCCCTTTGTGATTGGCGTATAAACACACAAACACCTATTAGCGGAGAACGCTATGAATACCATTCGCTGGAATGTCGCCGTCTCGGCCGACACCGACCAGTCGCTTCGGATGTTTCTGGCCAGCCAGGGCGGCGGCCGTAAGGGCGACCTGTCGCGCTTCATCGAAGAAGCGGTACGGGCACACATCCTGGAGCTGAGCGCTGAGCAGGCCAAGGCCGCTAACGCCCATCTGAGTGAGGCAGAATTGACCAACGCGGTTGACGAAGCGCTCGACTGGGCACGTAAGCGCTGATGCGGGTCGTGTTGGATACCAACATCCTGTTCAGCGCCCTGATCTCGCCACATGGCGCGCCCGATGCGATCTACCGTGCCTGGCGGGCGGCGCGTTTCGAGGTGGTGACCTCGCGGATGCAACTCGATGAAATTCGTCGAGCCAGCCGCTATCCCAAGCTTCAGGCCATCCTACAGCCCGCCAAGGTGGGCGCCATGATCAATAACCTGCAACGGGCTGTGGTACTGGAGCGCCTGACCATCGAGGTCGAAGCCGATGATCCGGATGACTCGTTTTTGCTGGCCATGGCCTTGGCGGGCGATGCGGACTACCTGGTAACCGGTGATCGCCGCGCCGGCCTGCTGCAACGCGGGCACATCGAACGCACGCGGATCGTCACGCCCGCCGTGTTCTGCGTCGAGGTGCTGTGATCAATGCCGGTCGGTTTTCTGACTCAAGAGCAACGCGACGGTTTTGGCCGCTATGTTGATTCGCCCAGCCGTGAAGAGCTGGAACGTTACTTCCACCTGAGCGATGAAGACCGTGAAGCCATCCAGGTGCTGCGGGGTAACCATAACCGTCTGGGTTATGCCGTTCTGCTGACCACCGTCCGCTTCGTTGGCGTTCTGCCGGACAAGCCCGCCGCCGTGCCGGTGGAAGTCCTGCAGGTGCTTTGCCGACAACTGGCGATTCCAGACCCCGACTGCCTCCAGCGCTATAGCGATCATCGCCGCTGGATACATGCCACCGATATTCAGAACCGCTTTGGCTATCGTCATTTCACCGATCCGGGCATCGGCTTTCGCTTGAGCCGCTGGCTGTATGCCCTCTGCTGGACGGGCACCGACCGGCCGGGAGTGCTGTTTGAGCGAGCCACCTCGTGGCTGTTCACACAGAAAGTCCTCCTGCCTGGTGTGTCTCAACTAGAGCGCTTTATCGCCCAGTTGCGCAGTCGGGTCGAAGAACGCCTCTGGTTTACGCTGGGCCGCAGCGTGACTGAGGAACAGCGATTGCAACTGCAAGACTTGCTGACGGTGGCCGAAGGCAACCGCAGCTCCCGGCTGGATCAATTGCGCTCCGGCCCGGTCATGGTCAGTGGCCCCGCGTTGATTCGGGCACTGCGCCGGCTCGATGACGTGCGCGGCATCGGCATCACCTTGCCGGCGGCGGCGCACATCCCTCCCAGCCGTATCGCCGCCCTGGCCCGCTTCGCCAACACGGCCAAGGTCACCGCGATTAATCGGCTGCCGGCGTCGCGGCGGATGGCGACACTGGTGGCCTTCGCACTCTGCCTGGAGGCGACTGCGCACGACGACGCACTGGAAGTCCTGGAGGCCTTGCTGCGCGACCTGTTCAGCAACGCGGAGAAGGCCGACAAGAAAGCCCGCATGCGCAGCCTGAAAGACCTGGATCGGTCGGCCGCGACGCTCGCCGCCGCGTGCAAGGTCGTGCTGGACAGCTCGATCAGCGATGACAACGTGCGCGCCCGGCTGTTCAACGACCTGCCGAGGACCACCCTGGAAAAGGCCCTGGAAGAGGTCAACGCGCTGATCCGCCCGGTAGATGACGTCTATTTTCTTGCATTGGAAGCGCGCTACCGCAGCGTGCGCCGCTTCCTGCCCGACCTGCTCAAGCACATCCGCTTCGGCTTCAGCCCGGCCGGCAAGGGCGTGGCGGCTAGTCTGGAGTGGCTGCAACTGAACCTGCCGCGCCGGAAGCCAGAGGATGACGCGCCGCAGGAGATCGTGGCCAAGGCTTGGCAGAAGCACATCACCCGCGAAGATGGCTCCCTCGACATGGGTGCCTATGTGTTCTGCACGCTCGATGCGCTGCGCACGGCCCTGCGCCGCCGCGATGTCTTCGTCTCGCCCAGTTGGCGCTATGCCGACCCGCGCCTTGGCCTGCTCGACGGTGCCGAATGGCTGGCGGCGCGACCGATCATCTGCCGGTCACTGGGCCTGACCATCGACGCCAAAACCACCCTGGACGCCTTGTCCGTCGAGCTGGATGCAACCTGGCTGGCAGTAGCCGCGCGCCTGCCCGACAACCCGGCGATTCAACTGAGCGAGAACACCGAGGGCAAGACCGAACTGTCGCTCGGGGCGCTGGACAAGCTGGACGAGCCCTGCTCGTTGCTGCAACTGCGGGCGGCCGTGTCTGACCTGATGCCGCGTGTCGATCTGCCGGAAATCCTCTTGGAAATCGCCGCCCGCACTGGCTTTTCCGAGGCCTTCACCCATGTCTCCGAACGCAATGCACGCGCCGACAACCTGGTCACCAGCCTCTGCGCGGTGCTGTTGGGCGGGGCCTGCAACACCGGCCTGGAGCCCTTGATCCGCACCGACAACCCGGCGCTGCGCCGTGACCGGCTGTCCTGGGTCAGCCAGAATTATATCCGCGACGACACCCTGTCAGCGGCTAACGCCATCCTGGTCGGAGCGCAAAGCCAACTGGAACTGGCCCAAGTCTGGGGTGGCGGCGAGGTCGCCTCCGCCGATGGCATGCGCTTCGTCGTACCGGTGCGCACCGTGCATGCCGGCCCCAATCCGAAGTATTTCGGCACCGGCCGGGGTGTCACCTGGTACAACCTGATTTCCGACCAATTCTCCGGCCTCAACGCCATCACCGTGCCCGGCACGCTGCGCGACAGCCTGGTGTTGCTGGCGGTCGTGCTGGAACAGCAGACCGAGTTGCAGCCGACGCAAATCATGACCGACACCGGGGCCTACAGCGATGTGGTGTTCGGGCTCTTCCGCCTACTTGGCTACCACTTCAGTCCGCGGCTGGCCGATGTCGGCGGTACCCGCTTCTGGCGCACGCGCCCGGACGCGGACTACGGCAAGCTCAACGGGCTGGCCCGCCAGTCGGTCAAACTCGACCTGATCGCCGAGCACTGGGACGACCTGCTGCGCCTGGCCGGCTCGCTCAAACTCGGCCGGGTGCCGGCGACTGGCATCATGCGCACGCTGCAAACGGGAGATAGACCCACCCGGCTGGCCCAGGCGCTGGCCGAATTCGGGCGGATCGAAAAGACTCTGCACACGTTGACCTATATCGACGACGAGTCCAAGCGCCGCGCCACCCTGACCCAGTTGAACCGAGGCGAAGGCCGGCACAGCCTGGCCCGCGCCGTGTTCCACGGCAAACGCGGCGAGCTCCGCCAGCGCTACCGCGAAGGCCAGGAAGACCAGCTCGGTGCTCTGGGCCTGGTGGTGAACATCATCGTGCTGTGGAACACCCTCTACATGACGGCGGCCGTGGAACGGCTCAAGCAGCACGGCTATCCAGTGCTGGAAGAGGATTTGGCCCGGCTATCGCCGCTGATCTACGAGCACATCAACATGCTCGGGCGGTATTCCTTTGCGGTACCGGAAGAAGTTGCGCGCGGCGAGCTGCGGCCACTGCGTAATCCAGACGACGACCTGTGATCCCCCTAAACGCTATGAGCAACACCCAAGCTGCTGCTGGATCGGCGGGCACTTCACCGAGCCGAACGAACAGAAAACGCAGCAATCCCCTGGGTTGGGGCGCAGCAGCGCCTTGCAGTTGCTGCACTCGTAATAGAACTGGCAGGCGTCCGTGGGCATGGTTTCCGGCTTGGCGAAGCCGCAGCGCGGGCAAGTCAGCACGGACTCAAGGACAATGGCGCTCATCGTGACCTCACTTCTGCACTGTGGAGGGGTATCCCGCGTTCGCGGTCGCCTCAGTCAGTGCCTCGGGCTGGGCCTTATCGGGATCGTAGGTGACGGTCGCCGTCTTCTGGTCGAAATTGACCTGGACGTCACTCACGCCGGACACCTTCTCCAGCGACTTCTTGACCGTGATCGGACAGAGTCCGCACGTCATGTTCTGCACGTCGAGCGTGACGGTTTTCGGGGGAGCCGCCAGCGCCACGAAGGGCAAGGCGAAAAGCACGGCGATCAGCAGTTTGCGCATGGTTAATCTCCTTCAGTAGAACAGCGGGGCGAGCCACGGCACGGCCAATAGGCCGAGCAGCAGCACGCTGACGATCCAGAACACGAGTCGCTGTCGCACGAGCGTGCGCGGATCGGCGCAGGGTGTACCTGGCGTACAAACCTGTGGCACCAGGTAGAGCTTGCGGAATGCCAATCCCAGGAACAGTAGAGTCAACCCGATGAAGAGGGGGCGTAGTGGCTCCATCATGGTCAGAGCGCCCACCCACGTACCGCCGACACCGAGTGCCAACAGCACCAGTGGCCCGACACAGCACACCGACGCACCGATGGCGGTCAGCGAACTCGCGACCAGCGAGCCTTTCCCGGTGAGTTGCATCCCCATTCCCATCTCCTGAGCCTGATTGCCTAGGTGCTATTCTAAACTCCGTACCAAAGTACGGAATCAAGGAGAAAGTGATGGCCACAGAGCTGACCATTGGCAAGCTGGCAGACGCCGCCGGGGTGAACGTCGAGACGATCCGCTACTACCAGCGACGCGGGCTGCTGGATGAACCAGCCAAACCCTTGGGTGGCCATCGGCGCTATCCGGTGGACATGGTGAAGCGACTGCGTTTCATCAAGCGGGCTCAGGCGCTGGGTTTCACGCTCTCGGAAGTCGGTGGACTGCTGACGCTGGATGAGTCGTGCGCCTGTGCCGAAACGCGAGCACGGGCTGCACGCAAGCTCGCGTTGATCGAGCAGAAGATGGCCGACTTGGTCGTCATGCAGCAACTGTTAGGCGAACTGGTGCAGCAATGTGATGCGGGAGACGGCGGAACGATCTGCCCGATCATCGAGGCACTGATCAGAGAGTAATGCCTGGCGGGTGAGCTGGAGATCGGAAAGCCCCTTTACGGTGGGATTCAGAGCTTACGTTGGTTTTTGGTTCCATTGCTCCCCAAACCCCTACATGAACCGTTTCCAGATCGCACCCGAAGAGTGGGCGCTAGAGGCGCTGTTCGGCGAATCATTCGTTCGCTACCGCGCCCGCGTCCGCCGCTGGATCTGAGCGTTGTCAGTGGTAGTGGCTAGGAGACTTGCTATCGCGTCAGCCTGCGGCAGGTGCACTTGAGTTAGCTGAATTTTATCGTGACGAGCTGCTTATCTATATACCTGAAATATGTCGCAGGTCGAGGGCATAGCGCCAATAAGTGATATTCGGCTATTCGCTCTGTTAATACCTTGTTTTAATTGTAGCGCATAGTAAGCTTATGCTTCGCTGCAGTGATTGTCGGTCTGCTTGGTGTCGAGACAAACACTGCCGTCTAGCTCCATCTCGAGTGTCGAGTGGCTGATTTTGAATTGCTCATGGAGTACACGTTTCAAATCAGTCTTCACTCGTTCGATCCCAGGCAGACTCGCCTTCTTGATGACAACATGTGCTTCCAGTGCAATTGTATGCTCAGCGATTTCCCAAACATGCACGTGGTGAACGCCCTCGACGTCGTTTACTTGTTCCATGACATTGATTATATCAGCGACGGAAACGCCTTCTGGCGCGCCCTCCATTAACAGATGGATGGTTTTAGGCAGCATGCTAAAGCCTTGCCAGAGCACGTAGCCAGCAATCATCAGTGTCAGTACAGTATCCGCCCAGTACCACCCATACAGAAGTATCAATGTCCCGGCGATAACAACGCCGACGGAGGCCAGCGCATCCGACACATTGTGCAAGAATGCCGCCTTTATATTCATGCTGTTCTTGGACATTGTGTAGGTGAGAAAGGCCGTGACGATATCTACAACCAAGGCTATTCCCGCGACCACGACCACTGTCCAACCTTCAATGGGCTGCGGGGAAAACAACCGGCCTATGGCCTCGTAAATAAGATAGAGACCGACGATGATCAGGGTGACCAAGTTGATCAAAGCCGCTATGGTTTCACTGCGTCGATAGCCAAAGGTTTTAAATGCATCTGGCGGTCTGCGACCGATCTTACGTGCGATCAGCGCAATAACCAGTGATGCGGCATCGCTCAAATTATGTAGCGCGTCAGCAATGAGTGATAAGCTACCAGAGAGTATTCCACCGACTATTTGTGCCAGTGTTAATGCGGCGTTAACGCCTATAGCAGCAATTAGACGCTTATCGCCTATAGCTTCGGTGTTATGGTTATGTTCGTGGCCCATTGGTTTTTAACCACCCTTAAAAATCTAAAAAAAGACTAAGCACAGGAAGCCAAACGGTCGTCTATAGCAACAAATAAATATACTAGTGCCTTTGTACCGTCTGACACGGAGACAGCCTCCAAACCGTTGACAGAAATCCGACCATCATCGCCCGAGTTCGTGCGCCATTGCCTTCAATACGCCGATAACTGGCTAACCCTTGTCATGATCTGAATATGACAGATTTGTAATCTTCACATCATCTTTCGTGGTTCAAGCTGCACAGCGGAAGATTACATTTCAATAATGTAATGTTTGGCTCACACTGCCGTTATCTTCAGTCGCGCAAAATTCGTTAGAACCTGTAGAGCTCACCGGGAAAGCTCAACAAGCCACTTTGAATTTAGCGAGGACTGCCCATATGAATCTGTTGAAAGCTATTATTGTTGGATCGGTAATCTTCGGCTCCGCATTATCCTATGCAGGAGACGGCTACGATCGTTCAATGAAATTTAACGAAAAGTTTCGTGCAGAACAAAAACGGATTCACGAAACCGAGTCTGGTGAAGAAAAAATAGACGGACTAGAAGCTAAGAATCCGCGCCCGGATCAGAGCAATATGCAAATAAAGAAAGAATCCAAAACTGAATAACCGCTTCACCCGAACAATCTTCGCCTCCGATAGCTTCCGAATCCCGTTGGTAAAGCTGTATTTAAGCGCCTTTCGAGGCGCTTTTTTTGTTTCTCGATAACGTACCCGTCAGTCGTTACCAGCGCATTGGGGCCACAAATCCTTTCAGTGAACCCTTCGAAGCTTCGATTGGATATTCATAAAAAGGCCAGGCATCAAGCCTGGCCTACGTTGGGAGAAAACCAATATCAGCTCGCGTCCTCATCCTCTTCGTTGCGTTTCATGCGGCGCTGCAGAGCCGTGTAATAGAGCGCAGGCAATACCAGCAGCGTCAGTGCTGTCGAGGACAGGATGCCGCCAATGACCACGGTCGCCAGAGGCCGTTGGACTTCCGCGCCGGTCCCTGTGGCCAACGCCATTGGGACGAAGCCGAGCGACGCCACCAGCGCTGTCATCAGGACTGGGCGCAATCGCACCAGTGCGCCCTCACGCACAGCCTCGGATAAAGGCCGGCCTTCCTCTAGCAATCCTTTAATGAAAGCAATCATCACCAGTCCGTTGAGTACTGCCACACCCGACAACGCGATGAACCCGACGCCAGCGGAAATTGAGAGGGGAATGTCCCGGAGCCAGAGTGCAAGAATTCCCCCAGTAAGCGCGAACGGAATGCCAGTGAAGACGACCAGCCCATCGCGCAGTGTGTTGAACATCATGAACAGCAGCACGAAGACCAGCAGTAAGGCGACTGGGACGACCAGCTGCAGGCGCTTGGCGGCAGCCTGCAGCTGCTCGAACTGCCCACCCCACGTCGTCCAGTAACCGGGCGGTACCGGGTTTCGTTCAGCGATTGCTGCAGACGCATCTTGGACGAAACTGCCAATGTCACGCCCTCGAACGTTGGCGCTTACCACCACCAGACGCTTGCCATCCTCACGGCTGATCTGATTCGGGCCCAGCACGAATTCCAGCGTGGCAACCTCAGCCAGCGGGATAAAGTCGATTCGGTCGTTGGCAGCACCCGCTACCGCTGGCACCGGAATCGGCAGGCGAGCCAGCACATCCGGATCGGCACGCAGCGTATCGGAAAGACGAACAACGATGTCGAAACGACGGTCACCCTCAAAAAAGGTTCCGGCTTCCCGTCCGCCAATCGCGGCGGCGACGGTATCCTGCACATCGCCGATGTTGAGCCCGAAGCGTGCCGCCTTGTCACGATCCACATTGACGCTCAGCAATGGGAGGCCCGTCGTCTGCTCCACTTTAACTTCGGAAGCGCCTGGTACGTCTTGCAATATCGCCGCGATGTCATCAGCTGTTTTGTTGAGAACATCCATATCGTCCCCGAACACCTTAACGGCCACATCGCTGCGAACTCCGGAAATTAGCTCGTTAAAGCGTAACTGGATCGGCTGAGACATCTCATAGTTGCTGCCCGGCACAGATGCGGCCGCCTTTTGGATGTCCTCAATGAGCTGCTCGCGGGATTTGTCCGGATCTGGCCATTCTTCCTTGGGCTTGAGCATCACATAGCTGTCCGAAATATTCGGCGGCATCGGGTCAGCCGCGATCTCGGCGGTGCCGGTTCGGGCAAATGTACGCTTGACCTCCGGGACCTGCTCGGCAATTGCCTTTTCCAGCCGCTGCTGCATATCCACGGATTGGGAGAGGCTGGTCCCTGGAACGCGCAGAGCTTGAAGCGCAAAATCACCCTCGCTAAGGCTCGGAATGAACTCGCTACCCATTCGCATCACCAGCAGGGCAGACAGCAGCACGCTAGCGACGGCGCCACTGAATACCAATGTGCGATGACGCATGACCCAGTCGAGCACGGGCGCATAGCCATTGCGCGCCGCGCGCATCAGGCGGTTGTCCTTCTCTTGCACCTTACCGGTGACAAAAAGCGCAACAGCAGCGGGCACGAAGGTGACCGATAGAATCATGGCACCCAACAGTGCGATTACCACGGTGAATGCCATGGGGTGGAACATCTTCCCCTCGACACCAGTGAGCGCAAAGATGGGCAGGTAGACCACCATGATGATCAGCTGGCCGTAGATGAGCGGACGCCGTGCCTCCTTGGCCGCCGCGAATACTTCGTGGAAACGCTCGCTACGGGTCAGAATCCTGCCATGTTTTTCCTGCGCGTGGGCAAGCCGGCGGATGGCGTTTTCGACGATGACCACCGCACCGTCGACGATGATGCCGAAGTCGAGAGCCCCTAGGCTCATGAGGTTGGCACTGACTTTGTTGGTGGCCATGCCGGTGAAGGTGAACAGCATGGACAACGGGATGACCATTGCTGTGATCAGGGCTGCACGCAGGTTGCCGAGGAAGAGAAACAGCACGGCGATAACCAGGATCGCGCCTTCGATCAGGTTCTTGCGAACCGTGGCGATTGCCTTGTCTACGAGGTCGGTCCGGTCATAGACCGTTATCGCGCTTACGCCTTTTGGCAGGTTCTGGTTGATAATCTCCAAGCGCTGCGCGACGGCCTGCGACACGCTACGGCTATTTTCTCCTACCAGCATGAACGCGGTCCCAAGGACCACCTCGCGTCCATTGTCGGTGGCCGCGCCAGAGCGCAGCTCGCGACCGATCCCCACTTCGGCAATATCGCGTACCCGCACGGGCGCACCGCCTGCGTTGCTCAGGACGATATTGCCAATGTCCTCGGGGGAGCCGAGCTGGCCGGGTGTGCGGATCGACAATTGTTCGCCATTACGCTCGATGAAGCCGGCGCCGACGTTGGCGTTGTTACGTTCGAGCGCAACTACAAGTTGTTCCAGAGTGATTCGGTACGCGGCCATGCGCTTCGGATCGGGCGCTACCTGATACTCTTTGGCGAAGCCACCGATCGTGTTGATCTCGGCAACGCCTCGAACGTTTCGCAGCTGCGGCTTGATGATCCAGTCCTGGATTTCACGCAGGTCGGTCGGCGTGTAGGGCTGACCATCAGGACGGCGCGCCTCGGGCTCGGCCTCGACCGTCCAGAGGAAGATTTCCCCCAGGCCGGTGGAGATGGGACCGAGAGTGACCTCCACGCCCTGCGGAAGCTCGTTGCTCGCGGCCTGCAGCCGTTCACTCACCAATTGCCGGGCGAAATAGAGATCGGTGCCATCATCAAAGATTACGGTGATCTGAGCGAACCCGGAGCGCGATAATGAACGTGTCTGGCGCAGGTGGGGCAAGCCGGCCATCGCCGTCTCGATGGGGAAGGTAACGCGTTGCTCGGTTTCAAGCGGCGACGCGCCTGGGACTGCGGCGTTAATTTGAACCTGTACATTGGTGATGTCGGGCACAGCGTCGATAGGTAAGCGCTGATAGCTATAAACCCCGACGCCCGCCATGCCCAAGACCGCCAGCAGCACTAGCCAGCGCTGCTCGATGGCGAAGCGAAGAATACGTTCGAACATGAGTTAGGTATCCGGAGGATCAGTGAACGTGCTCGGCGGAGCCTTTGCCGAGTTCGGATTTCAGGATGAAGCTGCCAGCGGTCGCGATCTGTTGGCCGGCCTGCAATCCGTCACGAATTTCCACGCGATTTTCGTCGCGCTGGCCCAGCGAAACCGGGTGCGCCTGGAAGCCGTGCGGCGTGCGAACGAAAACCGTCGGCGCGTTTTCGACGGTCTGGACCGCCTCGACTGGAACCGTGACCGGAACACTACGTCCGTCGGCGCTAACTCGGACCGTCACGAAAAGACCGGGACGCCAAGCCCCATCGGGGTTGGCCAGGGTCACGCGGGCTGTCGCGGCACGCGTCTGCTCGCCCAGCAGGCTGCCCACATGGGCGACCTTCCCCATTGTTCGCACGCCTAGCTCGCCGGCAACAACTTCGACTTCTCGGCCGACGGTTACGCGCATCAAATCACGGGCAGGTACGCTGAACGTGGCCCAAACCCGCGACAAGTCAGTCAGTGTGAAGACGCTGGTCGTTTCATCCACACGCTCGCCCAGCACAATATGCTTCTCGACGACCACTGCATCGAAAGGTGCGCGCAGCTCGTAGCGGTTGCCTACGCCTGCGCCACTTCCGCCGCCCAGCGCCCGTGTTTTTTCTTGGGCATTACGCAAGTCGATTTCTGCTACGCGCAGGCTCTGCTGGGCCTGCAAATAGTCCTGTTCTGCAGAGATACGCTCCTGCCATAGGGTGCGCTCACGCTCGAACAAGGTGCGAGCCAGCCGGAGGCGCTGCTCGGCGGCAGCCAGCTCACTACGCTGCTCGGACAGCTGCTCGCTGGCGATAACCGCCAGCAACTGGCCCTTCTTCACTTGGTCACCCAGGTTGACCGAAACCGATTCGACAACGCCGGCCACACGGGGCACGACATGTGCGGTACGGTCTTCGTCGAAACGCAGCTCGCCCGGCAAAGATACAGACGAGCCGATTTCAGCCGGTCCGGCCTTGCTTAGCTGAATGCCTGCGGCACGTATCTGCTCTTCGGAAAGCTCAATCTCACCTTCGGCATGCGTTTCGTTGCCGTGCTCGTCCTCCTCACCGCCATGACCGCTTTCGTCACCATGGCCGTGGCCATCGCCTTCAGCGTCATGACCGTCTTCGTCCCCATGGTCGTTCTCAGATTCCTCGTGACCGCTTTCTCCATCCTCATGCGCGTGGCCATCCTCGGCGTGCTCAGCCTTGTTATCGCTGGCCTGCGCCTCAAGAACGAAGCCCTGTTTTACGCCAACGCCGGTCAGCAGTACCAAAGCGACCGCCAGAGCGATTCCCGTCTGTTTTTTCATGCAAGCTCCCCCACCGCCAATACGTAATGGCGGCGTTTCGGTCATTCGAAGGTAGTGGTAGGTCCGTACAGCCGCTCGATACGCGCCCAGGCGTCGACCACGGCTTGCAATGACTGCAGATAGCGCGTGCGTGCATCTATCAGCGCACGCTGTGCGTCGAGCACGTCGAGGAACGCGAAGCGGCCAAGACTGAAACCACGTGTGGCCGCTTCCACGGTTCGCTGTCCTGCCGGCAGTATCCGGTTGCGTATTTCCTCGACGTCTGCACGTGCGGTACGCCAGTCGCGAAGGGCCTGCTGGATCTCCGCACGAACGCGCAGCTCTGCCGCATTACGAAGATCACGCGCCTGCTCCGCCCGCCGTGCGGCCGCCAGAACATTGCCTTGGTTACGATCGAATAAAGGCAGCGGAACAGAGAGGCCGACGAGGTTGACGCGCTCACGCTCGATTTCGTCGTACTGGCTACCGATACTGACGCTTATGTCCGGGTAGCGCTGGCTTCGCTGAAGCCCCAGCTCGGCTTCACTCAAGGCCACTTGGCGCAGAGCCCTACGCATATCGGCACTCTCACGCACGCGCGCCAATAATGCAGATTCGCTAGGCACATCTGGCAGGTGTTCGAAACTGCCCAGCAAACTGCCAAACTCCGGTGCGTCGGTCCCGAGCAGGCGCGCTAGCATCTGTCGAGCGTTGTCCCATTCCTGGCGTGCTCGCCGCAGGTCCAGTTGTACGGTCGCCAGTTGCATATCGGCGCGCGTCGCCTCCACTGGCGAAACTTTTCCGGCATCGACCTGTGCATCGGCGACCTTAGCAGCCCGTTCGGCCAATGACAGAGAGGCCTCGGCCAGTCGCATGCCTTCTTGGGCGCGCAGGGCGGCGAAGAATGCCTGGATCACATCTGCACGTAATCCTTGGCGTCGAAGGTCGAGATCGGCATCCACCATCGAGCGATTAGCATCCGCCACGCCGATTCGAGCGCCGCGCTTGCCGCCCAACTCGATCGACTGGGTGATTGTAATTGAGCGGGTCTGGCGGTCGGACTGAGTGTCTTCCACCTCGAACCCTAATTCCGGGTTCGGGATAACCCCAGCTTGGCGGCGCAGACCGCTTGCGATGCCGATCTCCGACCGCGCAGCGGAAAATTCTGGGTTGCGTTCATACGCAAGGGACACGGCCCGCTCCAGTGTCAGACCGTCTTGCGCGCCCACCTCGAGCGACATTAGTGCCAGCCCGAGCCCAAGCAGCCCGCTAGCAAGCAGATACAAGCGTTTCTTTTGATACATACGCAACACTGCAGTGCAGTGCCCCCTTCGTCGATAGCGTTTCCTCAGCCGCACTAAACCGGCCAGATAGCTGATGGCTAAGCGGCGTGACTTTAGATAAGCGCGGATATCGGCCGGGTGACTACGACATTACAAATTTGTAATCCAAGGAATATCTGCGATTGCACCGCTCAAGATTACGAGATCGTCATTTTCCGCTAATCCTGCCGTCATCTTTAGGGGAAGAACATGGCCAAGCGCTAAAAATACAAAAAGGCGAAAGGCGTCATTCGAGCACTGACCTGCCGTACATAAGGAGCATTATCATGAGCAAAATGGCCGTTTTTTCATTGACAGCCGTTTCACTGGCATTGGGCAGCGCCCCAGTCTTTGCCCAATCGGAAACAGCGGAGGGCTTCATCGAAGGCAGCACGCTATCGCTGATAAATCGCAACTTCTATTTCAACCGGGATTTTCGTGACGGTGAGAGTGCCAACGGCAATGGCTACTCGGAGGAATGGGCCCACGGACTGATGGCCTTCTTCGAGTCCGGATATACTCAGGGCTCCGTAGGGGTCGGCGTCGACGCCTTTGCCATGCTTGGCCTCAAGCTCGACACTGGTTCGGGGCGCTCCGGCGCGGGCGGCAGCATCGACCTGGTGCCCCACAACAGCGCTGGCGATGCCGAGGATGATTTCTCTCGGGTGGGCGGCGCTGTGAAAGCACGGCTGCTCGATACCGAGATTAAGGCAGGCGACGTATTTCCCACCACGCCCGTCGTGCATTTCGGGGATTCACGACTATTGCCGGAGTCTTTCAAGGGCTTCACCGTCGTGAACAACTCTCTAGACGACCTCACTCTTCAGGGCGGGCGCCTGCACGCGATGAGCCAGCCCAACACCAGCAACATGAACGAAGACTTCGTCACCTTCTACGGCGGGGGTGTCGACGCGCCTTGGCTTGGCTACGCAGGCGGCGACTACAGCGTTAATGAAAATATCAGCCTTAGCCTGTATACCAGCCGGCTCAAAGATGCCTGGAACCAGCATTACTTCGGTACGTCGGCCACCTATCCGCTCTCCGATTTGGTCGCGCTGCTGGCCAGCTTCAATTACTACAAGGCAACCGACGAAGGTCGCGAGCTGCTTGGCGAGTTTAACAACAACATCTGGAGTACCAGCCTCGGTGTCGCCTTCGGCGCGCACACCGTCACGGCGTCCTATCAACGCAACAACGGTAACAACGACTTCGACTACTTGCGCCAAGCGGACTCGATCTACCTGAATAACTCCATCCAGTACAGTGATTTCAACTCACCTAAAGAGCAGTCCTGGATGCTGCGTTATGACCTGAACATGGCGGGTTACGGCATACCTGGGCTTACGTTCATGACTCGCTACGCCCGCGGCTGGGGCGCCGATTACAGCAACGCAAATGAGGTATATATGCGCCAAGACGATAACGGCGCGCCTCTGTCCGGACAGAAGCGCTGGGAACGCGACGTCGAAGCACGCTACGTTGTACAGACAGGCTCGTTCAAGGACCTCTCTCTGCGGGTGCGCCAGGCTACAACACGGGCGACTGCTTTCGAGTCCGACTACAATGAGGTTCGATTCATCGCCGAGTACCCGCTCTCGATCCTGTGAAGCACTACGAGCAACACCACATCTTCTTTTTGTGCTCCCTTGGTTTGAAGATGTGTTTCAGGCGCCCGTAGGGCGCCTTTTTTTGCTTAAGTGCACCTCCTTGCGCTGCGGGCCAACCAAATGACAGGTAGATTACAAATTTGCAAGACAGCCCCGCAGGACTTTTACCGCGTTAAAGTGCTTCCCGCTTCCCTAGGCTGATCTTTACGGCCAGCCTTCCATGCTGGGCAAGCCGCGTTAGTCTTGGCCTAGTTGCTACATGAATAATTTTTTGGTTCCGCTTACCGCGCACCTCATTGCTGAGTCATCTGAAAACATGCGCATTCTGGTTGTAGAAGACGAGATTAAAGCTGCGGAATACCTGCAGCAGGGTCTCATCGAGTGTGGTTACACGGTCGATTGCGTAAGTGATGGGCTCGATGGATTCCACCTGGCACTGCAGAACGACTATGACATCGTGCTGCTAGACGTGAATCTGCCAACCATGGACGGGTGGGAGGTGCTCGAACTCATCAGGCGACGTAAGCAGACACGCGTCATCATGCTGACGGCCAATGGCCGCTTAGAGCAAAAGGTCCGCGGCCTGGAGTCGGGCGCCGACGACTATATGGTCAAGCCGTTCCAGTTCCCCGAGCTGCTCGCTCGTATCCGAACATTGTTGCGGCGAGGCGAGGCGGTCGCACTCCCGAGCAATCTGCGTGTAGCCGACCTCGAACTCGACCCGGGCCGGCATCGGGCCTACAGGAGCGGTCAGCGTATTGATCTCACCAGCAAAGAATTTGCGCTACTGCATCTGCTCATGCGCCGGACTGGCGAGGTTCTCACGCGTACCGAAATAACCGCCCTGGTGTGGGACATCAACTTCGACTGCGATACCAATGTGGTGGATGTTGCAATCCGTCGCCTACGGATGAAGGTGGACGAACCCTTTGGCGATCGCCTGATACACACCATTCGCGGTGTCGGCTACGTGCTGGAGGCGCGGCCTTGAAGCCACTCAGCCTCGCATCGCGTCTCGCGCTTCAAATCACATTGACCGGCGCCGTCTTGGTCGCGCTGTTGATTGCACTGAGCTACTGGGTACTTGTGCGCCAACTGGAACTGCGCGCCCAGGAGGAAGTGACGGCCAAGCTCTCGCAGATCGATCATGGACTCCTAGAAGACACCAAAGCCCGTATGGGCCGCTCCTGGCAACACGCACTGAGCGATACGGTACTCGGCCATGACAACCTTTCGATTACCGTCATCGGCGATAGAGCCAAATCCCCCATTTTTAGTATCGGCCGGTTCGCCCATGCGCCGCAGCAGATGGATCTTGTGAACAGAGACGGTGAATACCTAGGCTGGACCACGGAAGACGGCGTGCAGATGCTAACCGGGCGCAAGCAAATACAGGTCCCGGGACTGGCTCCAATGACGCTTTTACTTACGCAAGATCGCAGTGCCGATCAACTGCTAGTGGCTGCATTCCTGCGCTCGGCCTTAGTGACTGTGCCGATGCTGCTGATGTTGATCGGGTTGGCTGGATGGCTAGTTGCTAACAACGGTTTGCGACCGCTTCGCAAGTTTCGGGCCTTGGCGACAAAGGTATCGACGCAGGATCTGTCACCCCGAATCCGCAGCGATCAGCTTCCACTAGAGCTTCAGGAATTGGCGCACAGCCTCAACGTAATGCTTCATCGACTCGATGACGGAGTTCAGCAACTGTCACAATTCTCGGACGATGTGGCCCATGAGTTGAAGACTCCCCTAAATAACCTGATAGGCAAGGCGCAGGTGACATTGGTGCGTGAGCGAAGCAAGGAGCAATATAGGGAAGTGCTCGAATCGTCGGTCGAAGAGCTCGAACGCATGGATCGAATCGTGTCAGACATGCTGTTTCTCGCCCAGGCCAGCCACGCCAGCCCAGCACTGAAACTCGAACAACTATCCCTGGGAAGTGAGGCGAATCGCGTCTGTGAATACCTCGAAGTCCTCGCCGAAGAAGCCGGAGTCGCAACGACGGTAACGGGCGATGCCATAGTTCTAGGAAATCGGCTTATGGTCCAACGGGCCATTTCCAACCTGCTATCCAACGCGTTGCGGCATTCGAATACTGGCAGCACGGTCGAAATTAAGATACTTGAGAAGGACATAGACATCGTCTCGCTGGCTGTCACCAATCATGGCGCGACTATCGAATCGGATCATCTCCCGCACCTGTTCGACCGCTTTTACCGCGTTAACGGCATACAACCTCGTGGGGCAGGATTGGGGCTAGCTATTGTCCGTTCAGTGATGAACCTCCACAAAGGCCACGTGGCCGTCGCCAGCAAAGACGGTCGGACCACATTCGAACTCACCTTTCCTCGGCACGCCTGATTCAAAGTGATACGGCTTGGTACCCACTCCCCATCAGACCAACGCCATACATTTAATGCATGCATGTAATGCATGCATGGCCTAATCGAGCGTGGGATGGTCTACAAAAACGATGATTTTAAAACAGAGCCGAATCGGCAGAAAGCGATGGTTAATTACTGCTTTGTAATGCGAAGAACATCTTCTGGTAAGGGTCAACCCTTTAATCTAAAGGTATCTACTAACCCAAGAGGGTAACAAATGAACCGCCCTGCTAAAGTAATCCTGCCGTTCTTTCTGGCCGCTGCTTCTTCGCTCGCTATGGCTGAAGACGGAGGGGAACTAACAATGCAGCGCCTTGAGAGTGCGTCAGTAACAAATCCCACCCTTAAAATACTTGTTAAAGAAGGTAAAGTGCTGAGCATAGCACCTGCAGGGACGACCGGTACGACCGGAATGATTCAGAGTTATAGAACTAACGGCAAAGTTCAAACGTACGAGATGAAGGTTAAGACCCCTGATGGGAAGATCCATACGGTTGAGTTTTTGAGCGCCCCGGTTGGTATAAACAACGGCTAACAGGCCAGTAAGCCCCAACGCCATTAATTTAATGCACGCGTCCTCGCTAATGCCAGCGAGAATTCCACAAGCCTCAACTTCCCGCCCATCACTGCAATTAGCCCGCAGTGATACGAGTTGTCGTTCGAGTGACTGCAGAGCGGTTATCTGCGACTTGACTTGAGAAATGTGTTCATCGAGCAAGGCATTAACGGCCGTACAAGGCTGGCGAGGGTCATCCTGGTAGCGTTGGAGTGCGTGAATCTCTGGAAGTGACAGATTCAGGATTCGGCAGCTCCGGATGAAGGCTAGCCGCTCGCCATGCTTCTCGGTGTAGACACGATAGCCGTTCGCCTGGCGATCAGGCGGTGGCAGCAAGCCCTGCTGCTCATAGAAGCGGATCGTCTGTGTATCAATCCCTATTAGCCTTGCTAATTGACCAATGCGCATCGTGTGAATCCTTATCGGCTCTGCATTATTGACCTTGTAGTAGCTATAGGGCTTTTAATGACCCCATCTTCGATTTCAAGTGGAGCCGTATCATGAGCAAGTCCGATGGTCCCTGCGGCTGCGATGCGACACCAGCCGCCGATGCCGGTGTGCAAAATCATTCCGATACGACGGGGCAATGGGTCAGTGTTTACGCCGTGCCCAAGATGGATTGTCCATCAGAAGAGCGAATGATCCGCTTGGCGCTGAATAGTTTGGACGGAATTCGGAAACTGACTTTTGATTTATCGGACCGTCGATTAGACGTCATGCATGACGGGGCCGTTGAGCCCATAACTACAAAGCTGGCGGCGTTAGGGCTAGGCGCCACACTTCAGAAAACCGTCACTGCAGACCCGGAGATGATTAAAGCCGTCGAGAATTCGGCGGAATCTACACAGGAGTCCCGCTCCCTACGTTTACTGTTAGGCATCAACGCCTTCATGTTCGTGGTAGAGATGACTGCTGGTCTGGTCGCCAGGTCCGCGGGTCTGATTGCCGACTCGCTCGACATGTTCGCTGACGCGGCAGTGTACGGCCTAGCCCTTTATGCGGTGGGGCGTAGCGTCAGCCTGCAGGTGCGTGCTGCACACCTTGCTGGTGTGCTCCAGCTGATTTTGGCTCTCGGCGTGCTCGTAGAGGTATTTAGACGCTTTGTATTCGGCAGCGAGCCCGAGTCGCTGATAATGATGGCCGTCGCATTCCTGGCATTGCTCGCCAACATGGGTTGTTTGCTGCTGATTTCCAAACACAGGGAAGGCGGGGCCCACATGAAAGCGAGCTGGATATTTTCCGCCAATGATGTGGTCATCAACGTGGGCGTCATAGTCGCCGGAGCGCTCGTCGCTTGGAGTGGATCCAACTACCCAGACCTGATTATCGGTACTGTTGTGGGATTCATCGTTCTCAACGGCGCTCGGCGTATTCTGGCGCTCAAGAGCTGAAGGAGCTCCCGTTACAGAAAAAGGGTGTCGTCATGCCTGTAAGCCATCCGGGTCTAGCGGCGACAGCTAGAACTGGCGACGCAGCTTTAGCCATTAACGGATGGTGGGTATTGCAGAACGTGGGCTGCAAAGTCCATCAGCGAGACGAAGCCGCACTGATCGGCTTTTCCTTCACGCTGTAGGTGGTAGCCCCGCATGCCTTGCCCAATTGGACCAAGCATATCGGCTTGCAACGTGTCACCGATCATTGCGATGGCGGAGGCTTCGCAGCCAAGCTGTTCGATCATCTGACGATAGATTGCAGGCTCAGGCTTTATTGCCCCAACCTCAAAGCTCCATCCGTAAACATCGAACGACGGCAGTAACAGTTTGGCTGGAATCGCATATGGGGCTGCGAGATTGGAGCACAACGCGAGCTTCAGGCCGGCGTTCTTTAGCTGATTTAGCGACTCCAACGCATCATCGAAAAGGCGAACGCTGGCCAGCTCGGTGAAAAGGTCGCTTTCAAGGCTAGCTAACTCAGAGTTGCTCAACTGCGCACCGAAATAATCGGCAGCTCCAGCCAAACCCAGATTTCGAGTCATCAGAGTCCGTGCGTCATCCGGCCTTGGTGTTCTGCCCTGAAGCCGCAGGTGCTGCATCAGTTGGCGGAAAGGATGGCGACGCTCATCTATCTGGAGAAGCGTGCCAAACACATCGAAAACTACTGCTTGTATCATGCCAGTACCACTACCGTTGGAGGCGAACCGACCACCCGAAGAGCGATGCCGCCCCTCAGTTTTCTGAACTGGATTTCTTCAGAGGTGGCACGAAGAAGATGGGTCTTTGCGGGGGCGCTATCAGGATATCTGTCGACTTGATGCTTGTGCCTTTTCGACGCCTTGTTTTGCCGTTCTTGTCGACCGCCAGCAGATCACCGGTCGCGACAGCAATGTCGAGTGCCTGCTTTACGCGAAGCTCGTCAGCCATGGTGTAGTTGGTCAATCCGCTCATCAGACCCAAAAAAGGTTGCCGTTCTACCTCCCATAGGCCCGCTATCCCTAGCAGCCGCCCATCGGCACGGGAAATTCGAGTAGGAATAGCCTTGCCTGTTCGCCAGTCGGGCTCATAGATCGCCACCGCAGGGATGATGCAGTGCTGTGCCTTCTTCCATGCCTCCCTGAATGACCGCTTGACCGAGGCCGTCTCAGAACGGGCGTTGTAGGTGGACCGTGCCAGCTTTTTGTCGGCCCAGAAGGGCAGGAGCCCAAACACTCCCACCTCAGCTTCAAATGGCAACACGGCGTCATCGTACGGGTCGACATTGCGAGGCTTGCGCAGGAACGGCCCGGCATAACCTGGCCACAATTCGAGCTTCTCCTGAGCGTCGAACTCGACACCAAACTCTTCTTGGAAACGCTCTGGGGTAGGGGCTTCGTAACGACTGCACATAACACACCTCTCATTCGTCACTGTGCTGCTCGGTGTTGCGGCCCGCAACGCCTTGGCGAGTGGGATCTATGATTAGGACAATCTCTCGCGGCACCCCGCTTACTGAGTACATCCTTATACTGAACGCCTGCCTCCGACGATGGTGAATGCATGTCGATAGATCAGCCCCTCCCTTTCTGGCGCAGAGCAGGAACATTTCTATGGGACTCAGTGCGTGAGGACTGTGGGTATCCTGCAACGCTCATGAAGCTGATTAAGAGCCCAGTCAAACTTAATTCGCCCATCCAGGAAACAGCAAAAGGTATTGGCGCAGGAGCGGTTGTTAGGTGGCACGACTTCGGATCTCTTATTTATGAGCGCGGGATATATCGCGACAAGCTGAATGGATGGACCCACTGCCGCACCTATGGTCGGTATGGCTCGACTAGCATCGAATGCGCCCCACTATTGCGCGTTGGCAGCGAGATGCAGATCCAACGGTGGCGGTGCGATATCCAACAGGTAGATGGCTTCTCCGCGTCGAAATCCGAACTCAAGGAGTTCGCCACCATGGATGACATGGTGGTAAGGAACTCACCCGAGATGATCGACGAGATATCTCCGGCGAAGCTGGCGAAGAATCTGGCCTGGGATGAAATTCGGATCATCAGCCACGTCGATCACGATTATTTCGCCACTTGGGCTTGGGACGGACGCGTCTTTCTGATGAACTCCGGCGGTTCGCATCACTTCGCAGCTGCCAAGTACATCGCGGCGCGGCTTGAACAGCCGGTTGAGCTGACCGGAACCTATAAGATCTACGGGTTATGTGAGCAGGCTATAACAGAACTCAGGCGTGAATACGGCATGTTCGTGTTGTCGCATGAGCCTGATGCTTGGTTGGGGTTCAACGAAGCTATGGCTCGCTTCAAGGCAACGTATTATTGGAAGACATTGCCCCGCCCGCACAACCACCAGCGTTGCGCAATTTTTTTACCGCTAAAGGAGAAGCGCTCTGCCATGGTTGCGAGGATTCTCAAGGAAAACAATTTCCAGGACCTAGGCGCTTACTTGGCTGGCCTAGCTGCCCAGTCACAAGCGGTCATCAACAAAGTCAATCCGCCATAATTAGGGTAGTCCAGACCTCAGCGCAACTATCCAATGATAGCTAGTGATCATCCTGACTCTCACAAAGTTTGAGATTGGGATTATCCAGCATCTCAGTTGTGAATACGTCGCCGGGTTTTTTGAGCATATAACCCTTCAGTGTTTTCGTTTTACGAGGTCCAAAGACTTCGCACGTCCAGATGTTATGTCCGTTGCTCTTCTTAACGTGAAGCTTCAGCTTTTCGAACGACTTTTGGACCTGCAGCCATGGCTGTCCTTCGCCAGCCCTCGCTGAGAAGAGGGTCGGATGCTCTTGGGCATACCTTCTGAATATTTCAGGAGTCACCAGAAAAGCCGTGCCGTTGACGGTGTGAACCTTGGCTTTTGCATCATTGATAATGATCTTGTGGGTTCCTACACCCACTTTTAGCCAGTGCATGAAAAGGTGACCTAGCGTGTCGCCGATCGGGCCAGCGATGGTAGCGGTCGCGGCAGTGTCTGACTGAGCTTCGACCTCGGACGCCGCCGGCATCGCCGGGGCGGGTACCGAATTGGTCGGCGCGTCACGCATATCCATCAGATCCAGAAGGTAGTCCGTATCATCTACCTCATCGGGTTGCGGTCCATGGTCACTTGCGGGTTCGTCCCCTTGAGGCTCTGCCGCAACGGCATCGCCGCCCCCGGCAGTAAGGCTGGGCTTTTCCTCCTGCGCTTCGGAAGCTGCGGCAGGGGCTGCTTCTTCGTTGAGGACTTGCACCGAGCCGCCAAAAGGCTCCGGGCGGTCTTCGCCAGCTGCCCATATGAGTGAAGGTGAAACTCTCAAGAACGTGAATGCGTTCTTCCATCCCGTAGGGCTCAGGATTTCGGCATCCCAAATAGCTTTGCCAGCAGGATTCGCAACAATCAGGCCGTTATCCTGAAAGACATTGAAGAGAGTGGAGTTGCGGTCCGGAACACCCTCAATCCCTTGGCTGAGGAGGTGAGCACGCAGCCGATCCGAAACGGTCTTGCTGACCAGCCAGATCGCATCGGCCGTGATCCAGCCATCGGAAGCGTCTGGCTGATTCAACTTGAGCTCGTTCTTCACCAGGTAGCGCAGCCCATCGAGGAGCTGACGCTGAAGAGTGTTACGCGGTGCTGCCACAGCTCTGTCTGGATTGCCGCCAAGCTCATGGGCGACCGACGCCTGGTCAGACCTTACAACGATGTCCCCAAGAACCCCAGCGTGCTCAAACTGGCCAGCCAGTACGTACAGCAAAGCACCCCAGAGCTCTGGATTGGATGAGATCCATCCGATACCATTCAATCAATGTACCCATAGAACGCATACGCGGAATTCGTGTGTGCGTTGATTCGTGAGCGGCAGAGAGAGGGCATTCATTGGTGAAGCAGCGCTGCGGGGTTTAAGAGTGCTCAGCGAGCCTGCTCGAAGAGCCGGCGCCGTGCTGAAGCACGTGAACCGAAACGCCGCTCTGGCCCGGTAGCTGCCAGTCGTCACCGGCGGCAATCGGCCAGAAGCGAGCATTGAATAACGTAAGCTTTATTTGTGCAGTTCTATGGTTAACCGAAACACTCTGCCAATGTCTCGCGCTAACGCTTGTAAAAGCACCGGAGCTTGCTGACAGGCTTCATCGAGGGTCATAGGACCGGAGGCAATTGAAAAAGCGGCATCAATACCGTGTGAGTAGAGATCGGCGTACCCCTCTCCCAGCGTGCCGGCCAGAACGAAAACTGGAACATGATATTGGCGCGCAATCCGCGCCACCCCAAAGGGCGTCTTCCCACGCAGGGACTGCGCGTCACAGCAGCCCTCTCCGGTGATAACTAAATCCGCATCCTCAATGTGCCGTGCTAGTTGAACCAGATCTGCCACCATCTCGATACCAGGACGAAATCTAGCTTGGAGAAACGTGCGCGCCGCGAAGCCGAGACCGCCTGCTGCGCCGGAGCCCGGATAATTACGCTCGTCCTTACCGAACAGCGCTTGGCAACAATCAGCAAAGTGAGCAAGAGCGGCGTCCAGTGCGGCTAACTCCGTTTGAGTGGCGCCTTTCTGCGGTCCGTAAGTATGCGAAGCTCCGGTGGGGCCGCATAGCGGGTTGTCAACGTCGACCATCACTTCGAAATCCACCTCAACGAGGCGGGGATCCATGTTGCTGACGTCGATTCTTTCCAGTCTTGCCAATGCTTGCCCGCCAGGCGGCAATGGCGACTGGTCTGAATCCCGAAAACGTACACCAAGCGCCTCCAGCATGCCGGTGCCGGCATCGTTGGTAGCACTGCCGCCCAAGGTAAGCACAATACATCGCGCACCCATATCTAAGGCTTCGAGAATTAACTCACCGGTGCCGCGACTCGAGCTCAGGCAAGCATTTCGCTGTGCGACAGGGACTAGTTGAAGGCCGCTGGCCTCCGCCATTTCGATGATCGCGGTGCGCGATTGCGGAAGCCAGGCCCAGCTTGCGTCAACTATATCGCCCAGCGGCCCAGTGACTAGGCTGTTGCACCGCTCACCATCGACAGAAGCCAGAATTGCATCCAGCGTACCTTCACCGCCGTCTGCCATCGGACACTTGACCAGCTCGGCCTCGGGAAACACTTCCTCTAAGCCAGCCTGAATCACATCAGCGACCTCTGCTGCACTCAGGCTATCTTTGAACGAGTCGGGGGCAATGACGATTTTCATATCAATCTCCGATCAGCGAGCATCCTTGCTGCCTAGGCTTCCAAGTGACGCTTGGTCAATACGAGCGTGGCCAAACGAGGCTTACGACGGGAAGAATGGGAAGAACACCAGCAACAAAGGAATTGCGATGACTCCGGCTACGAGGATCAGTGGCAGGCCGCACTTCATATAGTCAGCGAACTTGTAACCGCCGGCAGACAGCACCATTAGGTTCGCAGGCATGCCAATCGGGGTCGCGTATGCGCACGAACCGCCAATCACGATGGCCATCAGCACAGCTCGTGGGTCAGCACCGAGATTGGCAGCGATCGACATACCGATTGGCACCAACAGTGCGGTGGTAGCCGTGTTGGACATGAAGTTGGTAAGTGCGCATGAGATGAAGAAGATCACCACGAGCAACAGGACTGGCGAGGGTTCTGATCCGAGCAGTGCCATGATGTTCGACGCCACTGTCGCCCCTGCACCGGTCTGTTCTAGTGCGCTTGCCAAGGCCAAGGTGCCGCCGAAGATGAAGATCGTCTGAGTGTCGATTGCCCGGTAGGCTTGCTTTTCGGTCAAAACACCTACTAGAACCAGAAACGCCGCGCCAACGCAGGCAGTGATATGCAGCGGTATGCCAATGGCGCTCTCGAATACCATGCCGAGAATCGTCGCAACCATCACCATGAGTGAGATGACCTGCTTCCACTTAGGTACGGAGCTGAAATCCCGGGTGACTTCAGTTTCGCCAGCGATTGCTTTTGATGATCCCGCCGGTAACAGGCGGTGGCCAAAGAAGGCGAAGTAAATGATGCCGCCAGCCAAGAGCGGCAAACCAATCTTCGCGTACTCGAAGAAGCTGAACTCGAGACCAACATTCTGCAAGGCGCTCTGTGCAATCAGGTTTCCTGGTGCGCCGATCAGCGAGAGGTTTCCCCCCATCGCCGCTGCGAACACTAGAGGCATCAACAGCCGCGAGCGCGAAAACCCGGACTTTGCGGCGATGCCGATTACAACCGGGATCAGTATGGCTGCCGTGCCAGTATTGGAGAGGACTCCTGAGAGCAAGCCGACAATGACCATGATTGCAACGATCAGCTGCCGCTCGGTCTTGGCAAAACGTGTGACCAATCCTCCGATACGGTTCGCCATTCCGGTTTCGAACAAAGCGCCGCCGACGATAAACATGCCGACGAATAGAATCACATTAGTGTTGATGAAGCCGTTGAACGCTGATTTCGCATCAAGCACGCCAGTCAACACCAGCGCCAAGCAGACAATGATGGCGGTTAACGCCAGCGGTATCCGCTCCCAGACGAACATGATGGTTGCGAAAAGCAGTAGGGCCAGGGTTATTTCGATAGGGCTCATTCGGTTCCCTCCTTGGTTCAGGAGGCTCCATATGGTTATTTTTGTAATGGATGCCTGGCGCATCTGAGCGCCAGGCAGAGCAGCGAGTGACTTCGGAAAACTAACGCGCGCGGAAGAGGTCGCGACGCTTCGAAGCTCGGTTTCTAGCGTGCAAGTGCCGCCAGAACAGCATCGGTCACCTGTCGAGTCGTGGCGGTTCCACCCAGATCGGGGGTATGCAAGCCACTGGCCGTGACCTCCTCAATTGCTCGCATCAGGTGCTCACCGGCTTTCTTCTCACCCAGATGCTCAAGCATCATCACCGCAGTCCAAAAAGTCGCGATGGGGTTGGCAATGCCCTTTCCAGTGATATCGAACGCAGAGCCGTGAATGGGCTCGAACATTGACGGGAAGGTTCGGTCGGGATTGAGGTTGGCCGTCGGCGCTATCCCCAGGCTGCCAGAAAGGGCTGCGGCCAGATCCGAGAGGATATCGGCATGAAGGTTTGTCGCCACGATGACGTCAAGCTTTTCAGGCTTCAGTACCATTGTGGTAGTAACCGCATCCACTAGTTCGCGGTTGGTACGCACATCCGGATAGTCCTTCGCCACTTCAGCGAATACTTCGTCCCAGAGCACCATTCCGTGGCGCTGGGCGTTCGACTTGGTTACGAGAGTCAAATGCTTTGCAGGACGACTGCGCGCAAGTTCAAAGGCAAAGCGATGGATGCGCTCTACCCCTATGCGGGTGAAGGTGGAAACCTCAGTGGCAACCTCTATTGGCAGGCCCTGGTGAACCCGGCCGCCACTGCCGGAGTACTCGCCCTCCGAGTTCTCCCGCACGATAACCCAATCAATAGCTTGGCCATTGCTAAGCGGGCTCTTTACACCCGGTAGCACGCGCGCCGGACGCACATTGGCGTACTGATCGAAGCCTTGGCAGATGGGCAGGCGGAGCCCCCAAAGCGAAACATGATCAGCAACCTTTAGGCTACCGACGGCGCCGAAGAAGATCGCATCAGCCTTCCGGATTTCGGCCAGCCCACCTTCAGGGATGTAGTGGCCATGCTCGATATAGAACTCGGAGTCCCAAGGGTAGTGCGTGACATTAAAACTGAAGCCGCCCAAGCGCTGGGCCAAGCTTTCGAGGATTTCCAAACCTGCGGCAATTACTTCGGTGCCGATGCCATCGCCAGGGATGGCCGCGATGTTGTAGGTCTTCATGCTGCGCTCCACTTGTTTTTATGTAGGAGGATGACCGCGATGCTGCGACGAGCCGAGTATAAGCAGTGAAAACAAACAGATTGATCGCCTTAAAATCACAACTTTAGTGAATCCAGGTTATCAATATCTGGCGAGCAATGACGGAATCCAGCCGCTGGATTGGCTAGCAGCGCGGCGATGCCGTTGAGCAGGGAAAGTCAGCTGGAATCCAGCGATGAGCAGAACCAGCGTCAGGAGAACAATGACCGAGACGGCCTGTACCGGGGGCTTTGCTGAAAGATGGGCGACGATGCGCCGCACGAGGTGCGGCGCTGGTGGATCAACTGCGCGGCATGCAAAGGCCGTATATGCCGGCACAAGTCTATTCGTTGAGGTTGAGGTACTCGCGCGCCCAGGTCACGTAGTTATCTGGGTTGGTGTATCGAGCCACCAACTGCGAAGCGGTGAGGTTGCTGTCGACAGCAATGCCGCGTTGTTCGCGAAGGCTGTCATAGGTCGCCTTTACTGCCGAGAAAAATGCAGCGTGGCCATTTACGATGATACGTACACCTAGCTCGGCCAAGCGCCGGTCGTCTCGTAGATCCGGATTGCCATAGGTGACCAGCATCAAAGGTATACGCAAGCCATCGGAGATCATTTCGAGTTGATCGAAATCCTTCACGCCCACCAAGCATATGGCGTCAACGCCAGCGTCTTGATAAGCGCGAGTTCGATGAATTACCTCTTCCTGCGTCTGGGCATTGGCATTCGTGCGTCCGATTATCGCAAGAGCACTATCCACACGCGCAGCCAGGGCTGCGCGCAACTTGCCGATGCCTTCCTCAACGCTAATCAGATCATACGATTTGCGGCCGAAGTGGGCAGGTAGCAGCGTGTCTTCGATTGTCAGCGCCGACACGCCCGCACGCTCCAGTTCTGCAACCGTGCGCATGGTGTTGAGGGCGTTGCCGTAGCCATGGTCAGCATCGGCAATTACTGGAAGGCGTGTGACTCGGCCGATGCGCGTCGCCTGCTCTGCGAACTCGCTTAGGCTGATCAGTGCGATGTCAGGCGCGCCTAGAACCTGAAGGGACGCGACCGAGCCACCGAGAATTCCCACCTCGAAACCAAGATCAGCGGCGATACGCGCCGACAATGGATCGAACACCGAGGCAGTGTGATGACATGTTGGAGTAGCAAGCAGCGTGCGAAACGCATTGCGCAGCTCGTGGTGACTGGAGGTGCTCATGGTCATATTTCCCAGATCGAATGCTGGGCAACTGTCCTCAGGACTTGTGCCCAAGGGTGTGGGCAGCCGGAACGGTTCGCCGTCGGCTATGCCACGAATAAGTGAAGATGAAATTCGCTGTTCGGCGGTCTGGCGCCAGGGGTTTCACGGCCTGACAGCCGTGAAAGCCCCTGCCAGGGTGGTTTACTTGATGAATCGAACCTGGCTGTTGATCTTCTCGATCACCGAACTCTTGCGCTCGTTGAAGCGCACCTTGTTCTGTTCAAACAGGTTGTTGCCCTTGGTGTCGATAGAGATGATCAGCGGGCCGAACTCCCGCACGCGATTTACCCACAGGGTTTCTGGCATGCCGAGATCCTGCCATTCGGCACGCTCAATCTCTTCCACCTTGGTTGCTGCTAGCACCGCGCAGCCGCCAGGGAAAACCGCATGAACCGCCTTGTTCTCCAGGCAACCAGTTGTGGTTTCCGGGCCCATACCCCCTTTGCCAATAATCAGCTTGACTCCGGTCTGTTCGATGAAGGCCTTCTCGAACTTCTCCATGCGCATACTGGTGGTAGGGCCGATGGATACCATTTCAAAACTGCCATCGTCCTTCTTACGCACAATCGGCCCGGCGTGAAAGATCGCTCCGCCACGCAGATCGACTGGCAGCTCGCGCTTGAGCTCGATCAGTCGCCGATGCGCCACATCGCGGCAAGTTACCAGCTGGCCTGTCAGGTAAACGATGTCGCCAACGTTGAGCGCCGCCAGGTCTTCATCCTTGATCGGAGTGGAAAGAATCTTTTTCACAGAACTACTCCTTCATGAGAAAGGATGTCGTAAGACAGGTCGGCATTAATGCGGATCTTGCCGCGCCGATGCGCCCAGCACCCGGTTGAGACAGCGACGCCAATTGTGGAGGGGTGACGCGCAGAGGACTCGATGTTGACGCCCATCACGCTGCTGTTACCACTCAGCCCCTGCGGGCCAATGCCGATCTCATTGAGGCCTTCCTCAAGGAGCTTCTCCATCATTGCGGCATTTTCATTCGGGTGGCTGGAATCAACCGGGCGCAGAATTGCGCGCTTGGACAGGCGAGCCGCTGTCTCTACCGAGGTGGACACCCCGACTCCCACTAGCAGCGGAGGACAAGCATTGATACCGCGAGAGGTAATTACATCGAATACAAACTCGGTCACGCCCTCATAGCCCTGACCGGGCATCAATACCTTGGCTGAACCTGGAAGAGTGCAACCGCCACCTGCCATATACACGTCAATCAGCGCGTAATCGGCGTCGGGGATGATTTCCCAATCCAGCCATGGAATCTTCGAGCCGGTATTCGTGCCGGTGTTCTTCTCGTCGAAAGTCTCTACGGCGTTGTGACGCAGCGGCCCTTTCTTCGTCGCCTCCAGGGTAGCGTTCTGAAGGATGTCCTCCAGCTCGCCAAGGAGTGGGAACTTCGCACCGGCAGAGATGAAGTATTGGATTACCCCGGTATCCTGACAGCTGGGACGGTCTAGCTTGTCCGCATAGTCTTGGTTCTCGGCCATCGAGTCGTAGATTTCGATGGCCAGCGAATTGGTCTCCGCTGAACGCAATTTGGCAGTCTTTTCTTTAACGTCAGTCGGCAGCCGCTTACCAATGTAAGCGGTAAACTTTGCCATCACGTCAGTCAGCGACTGGACAGCTAATTCGTTATCCATTTTTTGTTTTCCTCATCTGCATCAAAGGCTAATGGGCTTGCATCGTTGCGTAGCTAGGCAAAACAAATCCGAAGCGAATTGCCTGGACTAGACACGAAGGCTGGGTGGTGCGCCGCACGGGGCGCGGTGTGACTTCTTGCCGTAGCCATGAACGCGTGCTCGGAGTAGGCAAGCTCGGCGAGCTCACCGGAGCGCGGTTGAGGCTGGCCTCACAAGGCGTACAAGCTCCATATCTGCGGTCCGCGCACAGAAACTGCGGACGCATGATTTGCATGAAGTCGTCTGGCCATGCTCTTCCTCCAAAATTATTGTTTTGAGCAAGAATGGGGCAGCACCGATAACTGCCTGCTGCACGTCGAGACCCACCTCGCTCGCAGAACGATTGAGCTGAGCACTGGTGCGTGGGGGACAAAGTAATGGTTTTCTTTGAGGCGTGTAATACAATGAAATTAACTTCATTGTTTCTTTAGAGTTAACTATGAACCCTGTATCCGAGCTCGCCTTCTTTTCACAGCTCGTCCGTTTGGGCAGCCTTGCGGCAACCGCGCGCGAGCTCAATCTGACGCCCCCGGCGGTATCAAAGCGACTGGCACAGTTGGAGCAGCGCCTCGGTGTCCGGCTGCTGAATCGCACCACGCGTAGCATTAGCCTCACAGCTGAAGGCGAGCTGTATCTGGACAGCGCTCAGCGCATCCTTCGAGAGATCGAGGAAATGGAGCGCCAAGTGTCCAGCAGCCGTGCCCTTCCCAAGGGCCTTCTGCGCGTTAATGCACCTCTAGGTTTCGGGCGCACGCATGTCTGCCCAGCCATTTCTTCGTTTGTCCGGCGCTATCCGGAGGTTGAGGTGCAACTCCACTTGAGCGATCGGCCAATTAACTTGCCGGACGACGCCATCGACGTCGCTATTCGCTTCGGTGACTTGCCTGACTCCCGGCTAATCGCACGAAAGATTGCGGCGAACCGGCGCAAGCTGTGTGCTGCTCCGTCTTACCTAGCTACCCATGGTCGCCCTCTAACCCCAAAAGATCTGATGCAGCACAACTGCATCGTGCTGCGCCAGAATGATTCAGCTTTTGGCGTGTGGCGACTCAGTCGGGGGAAACAGAGCGAAGCGATAAAGGTTCGAGGCAACCTCAGCACAAACGATGGGGAAGTGGCCTTGAACTGGGCGTTGGAGGGACACGGTATTCTGATGCGCGCCGAATGGAACCTCGCCAACTACTTGAGCAACGGCCGCTTGGTGGAGGTGCTGACAGACTACGAAACACCGCCTGCAGATATTTACGCCGTTTACCTTGAGCGCCTAAACCTGTCTGCGAAGGTGTCTTTCTTCATTGAGCATCTGCGCGAGTTCTTCAGCCTCAACAGCGATGGCTTTTATGCTTCAGTTTAAGAAGCCAGCCTCGGGCGCGCCTGGCTAACCTAACATCGGTGACCGGTTTTGGCCGATTGCAGCCAATGACGACAGGCAGCTTCCCGGCCAGAACCGGACATTCAACAAGGTTTTACTTTGAGATTTGGGGGCGCCTACAAAGCAGGGGGGCGACAACCAGCGAGTGTCGCGATGCGCTGTGGTTTAGTGCGTCAAAGATAAGTGTCTCCTGGGTCGCGACGGGGCCCGCACGCTCGAAGCGAAGCAAGCCAGCGTCAATCGGCTCGCCCGGCTGGTGCTCCTTCCACAGCCACGCTCATACCTCTCAGTCGGCTACCCTCGAACGCCGCTCTTCCAACTTTTGCTCGATGCGTCTCCACGCTCTGCGAAGTCCAAAACGCAGGTGGGAGAACCGGGTCCGGTCGCGCATGCGGCGTAACCAAAAAGCCGGACGAGCCCGCAGGTTGCTGTCGAGTATCGGCGAGCCAAGTGCTGTCAAATCCCGTCCATATGGGTGGGATGGGGCCTGCAGATACGAGTGGCAGACGGGTGATAACTCGAAGAAAAGCACTGCTGAACACCATTGCCAGTGACCGCGACACCTTCCTTCAGCAGCCTTCAGCTTAGCGCCCCGGTTGCATCCTGCCGCCCAGCCACTTGCAACGAGCGAAGTAAGTCCCGTTTCTTCGCGCGATGCTCCCGCATGCGGCGCAGCACGTCATTGAGGGTTGTCACCGCCTTAAGAATGTATGGCCCCTTGTTGAGCATTACGCACTCAGCACGAACGCTCATGGCTGCATCGGTAATTTCTGAGCGCGCCGGCGCTCCCTTCTTAGCCAGGCTTTCAAGAACCTGGGTTGCCCATATCACTGGTACATGGGCTGCCTCACACAGGCACAGCATCTCTTCCTGAATTTCGGCCAAACGTTCGAAACCGGTCTCTACGGCCAGGTCGCCCCGGGCGATCATGACGCCAAATCGTGGCAATCGCATGCCGGCGAGCAGCATCTTGGGCAGGTTTTCGAATCCGGCACGGGTCTCGATTTTCAACACTACTCCAAGGTGCGTCGCGTCCAGTCGTTCCAAATGATCAATCAATTCAATCACGTCTTCGGCGCTGTTTGCGAACGACATCTGAACGATATCGGCGTGTTTCGCCGCAAACGCCAGTGTTTCAATATCGTCCTCGGTCGGTGCTCGGACTGGGAGGGCGTTGTCTGGGAAGTTGATGCCCTTGTCACTTGCCAGCTTGGCGCGGCCGCTTGCATGTGCGATTTGGGTAATGCGCAAGATCAGCGCATCGGCAGACGCTTTCTCCACCCGCGCCCCAATTTTGCCATCGTCGAACCAAACAGGGTCGCCCGCTGCGACCGCCGCCAATACGTGCGGTAGTGTGCAGCCTATCCTTGCGGTCTCGGCATTGTCGTTGCTCGGTGGATCGATAGGTTGGTCGTCAGCGGTCAGCGCCAACAGGTCGCCAACCCGCAGGGTCAAATGCTGCTCGCGCGGCGGCAAGCCAGTAACGCGCATTCGTCCCAGTGTCTTGCCTGCCCGACGCTGTTTGATCTGCCTGCCGTCTGTGAAGTAGGCCGTTTTCTTCAGCTCCGCCAGGCACCCCTCCTCATCAGACGCGATGACCTTCATCTTTCGTTTCGAGCCGCGCGCATCGCGTAACCTAAGCGTATCGCCAGCACGGACTGCCAGCGCTTTATCGCTTGTAACCATCAAGCATGGGTCGGTATCGGACTCGTTTATGGCTGCCGTCGCCCAGGTAATACGAACGTGGGCGGGGCTGATGACTTGCCCATAGCAATCACGCGTGGGCCGTACCTTTTTTACACCTGGCGCCGTTGCGATAGGGCCTGTGCGTAACTTGGGCCCAGCGAGATCGAGCGCTACCTTGCATTCGCGCCCAAGCGCTTTCTCCGCTGCACGAACATGCTCGATCATCGCACGCCAGCTGTCTGGGTCATCGTGTGCGCAGTTGATGCGCGCGCAATCCATGCCTTCCTTGATCAACGCTTCGATGAGGTCGCGGTTGTGCGCCGCTTCAGAGGGGAGGGTGACCATGATTCGAATCGAGCGCGTGCCACGGGCCTTTCCAAACAGCGCGTCGGCGTGAGCCGCCAATAGACGCTCACCCTCGTGGAGACCACGCTCAGGGGCCTTGGGCTCTTGGGTATTCGGCTCTTCGAGCCGCTGCAACACGCCCATCACCGATGTCACAGCTGCGAGTATTGCCGCCTCGGCGCGGCCCAAGGACGACAAACCGATCTCGGCAAGCTGCGCTTGTAACTCGCGCAGGTCATGGCGACGAAGACATAGGTACTGCAGCAGGTTCTCGGCGCTTTGCCTGTAGCACTCATGAACCTGGATATTTTTCAGCGATGCCAGGCAGGCGTCGCTCGTCATCTCGTTACGTAGCCGTTCGAGTTGCACGCGTAATGGATTGAAATGCAAGGCCGCAGAGGGCGGGGTCAGTGCCTTTTTCGACATCGAAATCTCCAGAGAGCCTGCGGCCCGACCGGCCGCTACCGGTATACACTGACCTGATGCAGGTTGGACCTGTTTCATGACAGCCGACCAGTGGGTCGTCCTAGAAAGCAGCACACGAGGTGTCGACCTGTAGCCGAGAGCATCTTGGCCTATGCAACGTTTCAGACAGCAGCGGAGTGACTGGGCCTAGAATCACTGTCGGTAGGGGTGACTTTGAGCTGGAGCTACGGGCGTCTCCAAACTGCTTGTGTCCCACGCAGAACGAGCCAAGCCAATAGCGCGGCCAGCACGTCATCAAAAACGATACCCAAGCCACCACCAATGGTTTCGACGAAATCAATGGGGGGCGGTTTGGTGATATCGAAAAGCCTATACAGTGCGAATCCCGCACCTAGTAGCCACCATCGATGGGTTGTGGCCACTCCCAAAAAAACCAGTGGAAAGGCGAAGTACTCGTCGGCAACGATCTGCGCGGCATCACCGCCTCCAAGCCAACGCGAGGCCCAGTGACACAGCGGAACGCCGACCGCCAGCAGCGCGGTGATGACCAGCAGTTGCCTTGTCAGCGCCTGCCCCCAGAGCCACCACGCCAGTGGTATCCCCAGCAGTGATCCGAAGGTTCCAGGCACCCAGGGTAAAGACCCCAGCCCGAAACCAGTGGCAATCAATAAAACGACTTGCTCAAAGATCAATTGTCGAACCTCTAGGGTGACCATTTGGCATTGCGCGAGAAAGGCCTCGCAACATCTGGCATGAAATCGATTCGACCGCTAGGTATCGAACATCGCTCAAAATGAGCGCTTTTTACTCCTGAGCTACAACTGACCTGATCCGGCGGTGTGGTCGGCTCGCCGGCTTATCACGACGTTGCGTCTGCTCGCGAGAAATGCGGTGCATAGATAATTAAGGACCTTCGGTGTTTGCAATTGACAAGCTATTGCTGCTGGCAGCAGTACTGATCCTGTTCGGTGTGCTCTCCAGCAAACTGTCGGCCCGTCTGGGGCTGCCGGTGCTCGTGTTGTTCCTGATCACCGGCATGCTTGCAGGTGAGAACGGTATCGGCGGGATCGTTTTTGATAATGCCGTTGCCGCGCATGCCCTCGGCACCCTGGCTTTGGCGCTTATCCTTTTTGACGGCGGCCTGCAAACGCCCGTTTCGTCCATAAGGAAGGTTTGGAAGCCAGCGTCTCTGCTGGCAACAGTTGGGGTACTCGCAACGGCCGCAATCGCGGGGCTCGCAGCTGCCTGGATGCTTGAGCTTCCAGTTCTGGAAGGCATGTTGCTGGGTGCGATCATCGGCTCGACCGATGCTGCAGCCGTATTTTCTCTCTTGCGAAACGCCGGAATTCACATCAATCAGCGGCTCAAGTCGGTGCTGGAGATTGAAAGCGCGTCCAACGACCCCATGGCCATCTTTCTGACGGTGGGCTTGTTGGAGGTGCTGGTTAACAGCATGCCGCTTGGCTGGGGTCTGCTTCAGATGTTTTTGATGCAGATGGGGATAGGTGCGCTGGTCGGGCTTGGTGTCGGATGGTCGATACTCAGGTTGCTGAGCAGGATAAAACTGGTCGCGACCGGCTTGTATCCGGTGCTTGTTGCGGCCGGCGGATTGCTCGCCTATGGAGTATCCGCGAATCTGGGCGGCAGCGGATTTCTGGCGATCTTCGTCGCTGGCGTGATGATCGGAAACCAGAAATTCGTTTTCCAGCGCAGCACCTTCCTGTTCATGGATGGCCTGGCATGGCTTAGCCAGATCACCATGTTCGTAGTCCTCGGCCTGCTCGTCGATCCGGTTTCGCTGCTCGATGTGTGGGTCGAGGGGTTGGTGATTGCACTGGTCCTGGTGTTGCTGGCCAGGCCGCTGGCCGTCGCACCAATGCTTGCGCTTTTTGGCTTCAATCTCAGGGAGACGGCACTCGTTTCCTGGGTAGGCCTACGTGGTTCGGTGCCGATCATCCTGGCAATCTTCCCGTTGCTTTTCGGACTGCCTAATGCGCCCCTGATCTTCAATGTTGTGTTCTTCGTAGTTCTGCTATCGGCGACGGTGCAGGGCTCTACGCTCCCGCTCGTCGCGCGCAAGCTGGGGCTGACGGAGAAGCCACCAGCGACGCCCGCCGCGACTCTCGAAATCTCGTCACTGCACGATGTCGACGCGGAAATCGTCGAATACACGCTCGGTAACGATGCGAGAGCCGCCGGCCGTTTGCTCTCGCAGATGGCGTTGCCCGAAGGCGTAGTCGTGGCGATGATCACGCGAGGGTCGGCCGTCATACCGCCTCGAGGGTCGACCAGGCTTGAAGCCGGTGATCATCTGTTTGTCGTCCTCAAGCCAAACAATCAGCCTTTCGTTGACTGCGTTTTTTCCCAGGCGGTAGAAGCGTCAAGAACCGATCTGCCAAACCTTGAACTCCGGCTCAAGGGCAGCACCAAGGTTGAAGATGTGTGGAATTCCTACGGTATCGACCTGGCAGCGGAAAAGGGGCAACCCCTGGATCAGTTGATAAAGGAGGCACTCGATGGCAGCGCTCGTCAGGGGGACGAATTGATGGCCGGATCAGTGCGGCTAATCGTTCGCGAGCAACTGCAAGGGCGCATCACGACGGTTGGAATCGAGGCGGTGCGGCGCTTGGGGTTATAGAACATCTCGATGTAATCGAACACATCACTGCGGGCTTCTTCGCGAGTGCCGTAGGTTTTCCGTCGGATGCGCTCCTGCTTCAGCAACTGGAAAAAGCTTTCCGCGACCGCGTTGTCGTGACAGTTACCGCGTCGACTCATGCTGCTGATTAGGTTGTCGGCCTTTAGGAAGCTCTGCCAGTCCGAGCTGCTGAACTGGCTGCCCTGGTCGGAGTGGATCATCACCTCCTGCCTGGGCTTGCGCCGCCAGACCGCCATCAACAACGCATCGATGGCCAGGTCGCTGCACATCCGTGGTTTCATCGACCAGCCGATCACCTGGCGCGAAAACAGATCCAGCACCACCGCCAAGTACAACCAGCCCTCATAGGTGCGGATGTAGGTGATGTCGGTGACCCAGACCTTGTTCGGCTCGCTGACCTTGAACTGCCGCTCCAGGCGGTTGGGCGAAGCCACCGTCGGCTTACCGCCGTAATAGCCGGGGCGCCGACGATAACCGGTCTGCGAACGCAGCCCCTCCACCCGCATTAGGCGAGCCACGCGGTGCCGGCCACAGGACTCGCCCAGCTCACGCAGGTCGTCGTGGATCTTACGGTAGCCGTAGACCCCGCCGCTTTCCAGCCAGGCATGCTTGATCAATCCGAGCAGGCGCTGATCTTCCTTCTCGCGTGCGGATTTCGGCTCGGCCAGCCAGGCGTAGTAACCGCTGGGATGTACCTGGAGGGTCTGGCAGAGACGCCGTACCGGGTACTCCACCGACAGCTTGCTGATGACGGCGTACTTCAGCCGGACTCCTTGGCAAAGTACGCGGCGGCCTTTTTTAGGATGTCTCGCTCTTCGGTCACCCGCTTGAGTTCCGCGCGCAAGCGACGCAGCTCGGCCTGTTGATCATCTACCTGCTGCCGCTGTGCTTGGGGCTTGCTGTAGCGCTTTACCCAGGCGTACAGGCTGTGCGCGGACACGCCTAGACGCTCCGCCACATCGGCAACGCGCAAACCGCGCTCGGTGACTTGCTTGACCGCTTCGATCTTGAATTCTTCGGGGTAACGCTGGTTGCTCATGGCACCTCCTGATGGGCCTCATTATGAGGCTTGGAGGTGTCTACGAAACCAGGGGCGATTCAATGATGGAACAGGCGACTTCCTCAATCGTCGGCCGGGCTCTGCCATTTCTATCGGATTGCTGCATAACGCAACGCCAGTGCTGGGCGTGGTTTACGCCCCCGTCACGCCTAGTGGTCCTGACTGCATAGCATGGGCTGAGGGTGCACCGGCTTTACTGCGTAATGGTCGTCCCGTGAATAATGACCTGCAATCTGCGATCTTGGCACCGGGGACAGCGGTAATGGTCAGTTATGGGGGCACCCAAAAAGCCAAGCAGAATGCTTTGCTTTGCCACCCGGCTATTTTCCACCCGATGCCAAGCATTGCTTACCGCCTTGCGCGTGTTGCCGCAGGCGATGGTGTTGCTGCCGTATCGCTCTACAGCGTTTCGCCCCATGACCTGGTTGCGGGTCATGCTTTGTTGCGGGCGGTCAATGGCGATATCTGGAATGAGAAAGGTGAGTCGGTGCGATACGCATCACCACAAGCATTCACTCGAAGTTTGAATTTCTGCTTCGGTGGCGCGCAGGCAGCGTGCTCAGAACTGCTTGGCCGGCCATGGCATTCGCTGAAAGGCAGTGGTTATGTGCTGTAGGTCGTGTATGCGAGGGTGGGTTATTCGTGGTGAGTTTTTCCTTCTGCCCAAGGAGATAGCATCTGTGGATAAGCCGGCCGAGGATCAAAGCGTCACAGCACTCAAAGGACTGATCAAAAAGCCCGAAAACCCGATATCTGTCGACTCGATGAATCCCCTTGGCGCGACGAAGCAAGACCGTCTTTCCCAAGTAGCAGTCATAGCCGAAGAAATTTTCGAAGACAAAGCCGTTGCAATCTCATGGATGACCACAGTTAACGATGCCTTGGGTGGGAAAATGCCGATATTCCTTTGCGATACCGAGATCGGCGCTCGCCAGGTGCTTAGGGAAATCCTGAAGAAGACTTCCCGTTTCTGGTGAAATACGCCGATCCCGTTGCCGGAGTTTCCCGATGAAGCAGATGACCTTTGCCGACGCCGAGTACGCCGGTAAGCGCAAGCAGACCCGTAAGGAGTTGTTCCTGATCGAGATGGATCAGGTGGTGCCGTGGACGGGTTTGGTTGCCCTGATCGAGCCGCACTACCCCAAGGGTGAAGGCGGCCGTCCGGCGTATCCGCTGATGGCGATGCTACGCGTACACCTGATGCAGAACTGGTTCGGCTACAGCGATCCGGCGATGGAGGAAGCGTTGTACGAGACCACGATCCTGCGCCAGTTTGCCGGGCTGAGCCTGGAACGCATTCCCGACGAAACCACCATCCTCAACTTCCGTCGCTTGCTGGAGAAACACGAATTGGCGGCTGGGATTCTGGCGGTGATCAATGGTTATCTGGGCGACCGCGGTTTGTCGTTACGCCAAGGCACTATCGTCGATGCCACGCTGATCCATGCGCCGAGTTCGACCAAGAATCAGGACGGTAAGCGCGACCCGGAAATGCACCAGACGAAGAAAGGAAACCAGTATTACTTCGGCATGAAGGCCCACATCGGCGCATGCCGAGTCCGGCCTGGTGCACAGCGTGGTAGGGACGGCAGCGAACGTTGCAGACGTTACCCAGGTCGACAAGCTGCTGCACGGTGAGGAAAACATGGTGGGTGCCGACGCGGGTTACACCGGCGTCGAGAAGCGCCCGGAACATGAAGGCCGGGAGGTGATCTGGCAGATCGCGGCCCGCCGCAGTACGTACAAGAAGCTGAGTAAGCGCAGCGCGCTGTACAAAGCCAAGCGCAAGATCGAGAAGGCCAAGGCCCAGGTGCGCGCCAAGGTCGAGCACCCGTTCCGGGTGATCAAGCGCCAGTTCGGTTATGTGAAGACACGCTTCCGTGGCCTGGCGAAGAACACGGCGCAGCTGGTGACATTGTTTGCCCTGTCGAACCTGTGGATGGCGCGCCGGCATTTGCTGACGAATGCAGGAGAGGTGCGCCTGTAATGTGGGAAATGGCCGCTGAGAGGTGTTCGCGGCGGCTAAAAACTCAGAAATGAGCGGATGACTTGATCGATTTTGGTCGAATCGCCGCTTCTAAAATTGGCAAGGGCAGAAGTCGGCCGGAAACACAGGGCTACTTCAGACCATCCCTAGAATAAATTGGCTCACGGCATAAATGCTAGTGTTGTCTTGAGATTCTGTTGCGCTTGGGGGAACTACGCCTTGTTCGAGTATCCGCTTCTTGCTGCCGGAATTTGAAGACCACGAGCAGCAGCCATCGAACAAAAATTTCTGCTGTTTTTCAGTGCAAGTGATGAGGTTAAGAGCACATCACACGTAAGCTCCGCTTAGCATTAATGTAATATAAGACTCAGCTTTGTGTAAGGTTGACACCTTTAAACTATCCAACATCAATGACCAAGAGGTGTTAACGATGAAAAAATTTGCGGCAGTTCTTGCTGTTGGCATAGCCGTAAGTTCCTCCTTCGCAATGGCTGAGGTTGATAGAAACTCAACGATGCAGCATGACTATGCTGCAGTCGAGGGTAGACAGGCTTTAAAGGTTCTTCTTGAAAGCGGTGATGTACTAAGTGTGACGCCAATGGGCGAAGATAGTATTCTAGGCTGGCCAAGCTATCGTGCGCAGCCATACGAAATCAAAATTCGTACTCCTGATGGAGTTGTCCACTCAGTGGAGTTCCGTAGCGCGCCAGTTGGCATCAATAACGGTTAATTATTTATAAGGGAATTAATACGATATAAGCCAATTGTATGATCGTTACGATTGGCTTATGACTGATTTTTCAAATGGCATTCTTTTTTTTGCACAAGAGTAACAATAGAAGCCAAGGCGTCATTTCAGTGGGTAGAGCGTAGGTGTCTTGCCACTGAATAAAAGCGCTTTCCTACCAAGTCCATAAGATACCATCTTGGCAGGAAAGCGGCTTGCTGGTTATACAGCCATACGTTCACATTCCTCAGCGCACTTCATACAGGCTTTCGCGCACTCTTGGCAGTGATCCATCTGATGCTTGGCACACTCTTCACCGCAGGCTCGGCAAATTTTTGCACACAATGCACAGAACTCTTTAGCCAACTCGCTCTGGCGACTCATGAGTCTGGCTGCCAGAGCACATATGTCAGCACAATCTCTGTCGAGCTCAATGCAACGGGCCATCGTTTGTACGTCGTCTTCAAGTAAACAGGCAGATGCGCATGCTTCGCAAACTAGAGCGCAGTTAGAACAAGCTTGAATGCAGCTATTGAACATTGTTTCAGTCATGACTTCCTCCAAAGTTCGTATTTTAGCGTATAGTCTTGAGCTGGCCTGAGGTGATCCTCTAGCAGCTCATAAATCCGACATATTCAGAGTTCGTCCGTTCCAATGGTTAACATTACAATCGTGTAAGGTCCCTTATGATCGCTATGCGGCTGATTTTAAAATATTTACCTTTATTCGATATTTTATTATTGGCGGGGAAATTCCATGTGAAAGCCCGTCACGCCGTCTAATGAGGTGCACCAGATTCTGCCTTTATGGGCCTCAACAATAGATCTGGTAATAGCCAAGCCGAGGCCAGCGTTGCTTGGACTACCCTCGCGCCGGGCAGGATCGACCCGATAGAAGCGATAAAAGAGCTTGTCCAGGTGCTCGGGCTCGATCGTCCCTCCGGGATTCTCGACGCTGAGGGTTACCGTTCTTTCCGCCTCGTGAATCGTTACAGAAATAGTTTCCCCTACCGGGGTGTAACGCAGCGCGTTGGATAACAAATTGGAGACCGCTCTATCAATCATTAATTTATCTCCCAGCACATTTCCTGCGCCTGAGACTGAGAGACGGATATCGCGTTCGTCAGCCACTAAGTGGTAATACGCAAGCAGTTTAGCAACGACATCAGCTAGTTCGATAGACGCTTGTTCGGGAATAATCAAGCCGTTGTCGGATTTGGCCAAAAAGAGCATGTCGTCAATAATGCGTGACATACGCTTCAACTCCTCTAGATTGGAGTAAAGATTCTCCTCATAAGCATCAATATTCCGCTTTTTGGTCAGCACCACCTCGGTGTGGGTCATGAGGTTGCTAACAGGGGTTCGCAGTTCATGAGCAATGTCCGCCGAGAAATTGGAAAGCCGAACAAAGGCATCTTCCAAGCGATCTAACATCGCATTGAAGGACAGAACCAATTGCTGTAACTCAAGCGGTATCGGTTCAAGCGGCATTCGTTCCTGCAACGACCTTGCTGACATCGATGCGGCGAGATGGGTAACTTGCCTCAGAGGCCTGAGACCGCTTCTAACTACCATCCAGCCAAGCGCAGCACTAATTAGAGCGCTGACGCTTAATCCAACGCCGAACCAACGCTGCAAAGTCTGAAAGAAATGCGCGTGGTTAGTGACATCAAGAATCAACAGTGCTGTAAGTGGTTCGGGCTGGTCTGCTACCGAGATTCGGGCAGTCAATCCTCTATACAGGCGGCCGGCATATTTCCATTCCCACATATTCTGCTGTTCTGCGTCCCTATAGCTTTCCGGGACGTCGACTGTCTTGGGATCAGAAAAGAGCACTCTGCCATCTTCGCTCAAGATGGTCGCCGCTAAATCATGATGGGCACCTAGCAGAGCTCGCAACTGCGGTAGCTCCTCAGCAAGGTTTGCGCTGCTGCGTACGTTATTGAAAATTTTCTTGGTCGATTCGAGCTTCTCCACCAAGGCCTGCCGATCCAACACTTCGAAGTGATGCTGGCTAAGCAAATTGAAGCTCAGCCCAGCTATGGTGAGAACTACAACCACCACAGACATGAACATGACACTCATTCGGGCGGTCAGCGAAAGGTGACGCAGTCTCACTCCGGTGCATCCATCATATAGCCCATGCCACGCACGGTATGGATCAGTTTGTGCTCGAAGTCGTCGTCGACTTTTGCGCGCAGACGGCGTACCGCGACCTCGATAACGTTGGTGTCGCTGTCGAAGTTCATATCCCATACCTGAGATGCAATCAGAGACTTCGGAAGCACCTCGCCGCGTCGGCGCATCAACAATTCCAGCAGTGAAAATTCCTTCGCCGTCAGATCAATTCGCTTCCCAGCACGAACGGCGCGGCGCTTTAGCAGGTCCACTTCGAGATCTGAAATTTTCACGGTGGTTTGGGTGGGGGAGCCGCTGCCCCTGCGAAGCAATGTCCGGACCCTTGCCAGAAGTTCGGAGAACGCGAACGGCTTAATCAGGTAGTCGTCCGCGCCCAGCTCCAGGCCTTTGACGCGGTCTTCCACGCCATCACGTGCGGTCAAGAACAGTACGGGTATTTCGTGCCCTGCTGATCTGACCATGCGTAGCACCTCCCATCCATCTAACCCTGGCATCATCACGTCAAGGATTAAAAGGTCATAAACCTCACTCAGCGCATATTGGAGCGCATCTGTGCCAGTCGTGACCCGGTCGACGGTAAATCCAGCTTCGGTAAGTCCTTGTTGCAGGTAAGAACCAGTTTTGGGTTCGTCTTCAGCGACCAGTAATTTCATGCAGGCAGATTCCGAAAGTTTGTTTCGACTCAGTGTGCAGGTTAACGAGGCCGCCATCTAGAAGCTTACAAAAATGTAACGTACAAATCAGCTCGCTGACAGGCGGAGGTGATAGTGTTTCACATAAGTCGGAATCTATGTTCGAGCAAAATATGAGCAGTGACTCTAAGAATGCTAGCAGCTGGTTTTTCCAGGCCTTCCACATTGCTCCCTTGGCCTAATGGCGCCTCAACGGCGCCTTTTTTTTGGTGATCTGATCAGGCGGGCGAGCCTTACAGATAGTAATTTAAGTGTGCGCACCTCTGAACTTTAAGTGAATTAATTCATTCCTCTGCACGGAGTTTCTTTCAATGCTTAGATTGGGCGCGACATCCATCAGTCGGCTATCAAGCAAGGAGGGTCGGCAAGGTGAGGATCCGTTAATCTCCTTAGTTGGCATGCTATATCTATCGGGACGAGCGGCTCATGCTGACGCAACGTACTAAAAATACCAGCACTGGAGGTCACTGCCGTGTATCACCGCCATCTTCATCGGAATAATGAAATATCTTTTTGGAAGACTAGACCCGGCGTAGCGCTCTTAATGCTGGCAATAATCGGTTTTTTCTACTTGGCACGCGAGCATTACGGTCATCTCTTGCAGGGACTGCCATACATAATCTTGCTGCTTTGCCCGTTGCTCCATTTGTTTGGTCACAACCATGGTGGCCATTCCAATCCCACCCGTGTCTCCAAGGACAAAGATAGGAAGTAAATGGCATGCACAATTCTTCCAGCAACCACGACCGGCATCAGGCTAACCATTCGCACGATCAAAACGGTAAACAGTACGACCCGGTGTGTGGAATGGCGGTCAAGCCAGATAGTCCTCATCACGAGACCTTCGAAGGAAAGACTTATCGCTTTTGCAGCGCAAGGTGTCAGGAGAAATTCCAGGCTGCCCCTCAGCGGTTCGCAAGCGGCCGGCCGCATGAGCAGCATCAAGATGTAGCTCAAGCGCCGTCCGGACCTAGCACCGAATACATCTGTCCGATGCATCCGGAGATTCGCCAGGCAGGACCAGGAAGCTGCCCAATCTGCGGTATGGCATTGGAGCCTGTCATTCCGGAACTAGACGAAGAAGAGAACCCGGAGCTTAAGGACTTCTCTCGGCGCTTCTGGTGGACCCTGCCGTTGACGGTGATCGTCACCGTGCTGGCCATGGGTGGGCATTCCCTGAACCTGTTCCACGGCACCACGCAGAACTGGGTCGAGCTCGTACTGACCACTCCGGTAGTGCTTTGGGCTGGCTGGCCATTCTTCGAGCGCTGCGTACGCTCGTTCGTGCTGCGCAGTCCGAACATGTGGACGCTGATCGGCCTCGGCACCGCCGCCGCCTACCTGTACAGCGTCGTTGCCACTCTGGCGCCAGGCGTGTTTCCTGCCGACTTTGTACAAGACGGGCGCATCGGCGTGTACTTCGAGGCGGCGGCGGTGATCATCTCACTGACTCTGCTCGGCCAGCTCCTCGAGCTGAAGGCACGCTCGCAGACCTCGGCGGCGATCAAGTCACTACTCGGCCTGGCGCCGAAGACCGCGCGACGCATCAATCCCGACGGTACAGAGGACGACATTCCGCTCACCCATGTTCATGCGGGCGATAGGCTACGCGTACGCCCTGGAGAGAAGGTGCCAGTCGACGGTCTGGTGCTGGAAGGCGAAAGCGCGGTGGACGAGTCAATGCTGACAGGCGAGCCGGTGCCGATCATGAAGCACGTCGGTGACAGTCTCATCGGTGCCACCCTTAACGCCCACGGCAGTCTGGTGATGCAGGCGCAGAAGGTCGGCAGCTCGACCATGCTTGCGCAGATCGTGCAGATGGTTGCCCAGGCGCAGCGCTCCAAAGCACCGATGCAGCGACTGGCTGATGTTATTGCTGGTTACTTTGTGATGGTGGTGATCGCTATCGCCATACTAACCTTCCTTGTCTGGGGGCTTTGGGGTCCGGAGCCGAGCTGGGTCTTCGGTTTGATCAACGCGGTGGCGGTGCTGATCATTGCCTGCCCGTGCGCCCTGGGCCTGGCCACGCCAATGTCGGTAATGGTCGCAACCGGCAAGGCGGCCGGCAGCGGCGTACTGTTCCGCGATGCGGGCGCCATCGAAAATTTGCGCAAGATTGACACGCTGATCGTCGACAAGACGGGCACCCTGACTGAAGGTCGCCCGGCCTTTCACAGTGTAGAGGCGGCGCCTGGTTTCACTCCGGATGAGGTGCTGCGCCTGGCAGCGAGCCTCGATCAGGGCAGCGAACATCCCCTGGCCCACGCCATCGTCGACCATGCCCGCGCGCACGGCCTGGCACTGAGCACGGCCGAGACATTCGAATCAGCCTCCGGCATCGGCGTACGTGGCCAGGTTGATGACCACCACCTGCAACTGGGCAACACCGCGCTGATGAATGATGCCGGCGTGGATGCCAGCTCCCTCAGTGCGCGGGCCGAACAGTTGCGCGGCGAAGGCGTGAGCATCATGTTCCTGGCGGTGGACGGCGTCCTGGCTGGTCTGCTGGCAGTGGCTGATCCGATCAAACCGACGTCGAAACTGGCGGTAGAGCGCCTGCAGGCAGACGGCGTGCGGGTGATCATGGCCACCGGTGATGGCCTGACTACTGCTCGCGCAGTGGCCCGCGAGCTAGGCATCGAAGAGGTGCACGGCGAGGTCAAACCACAGGACAAGGAACGCTTGGCCGCCGCCCTGCAACAAGAAGGGCACCGCGTGGCCATGGCCGGCGACGGCATCAACGACGCCCCAGCCCTGGCGCGCGCCGATATCGGCATTGCCATGGGCACCGGCACCGACGTGGCGATGAACAGCGCTCAAGTCACGCTGGTCAAGGGCGACCTGCTGGGCATCTTGCGCGCAAGGAGCCTGTCAGTGGCCACCGTGCGCAATATGCACCAGAACCTGACCTTTGCTTTTCTCTATAACGCTCTGGGCATCCCGCTGGCCGCAGGCCTGCTCTACCCGCTGACCGGCCTGCTGCTGTCGCCGATTATCGCCGCGCTGGCGATGAGCCTGAGTTCGGCCTCAGTGGTGTTTAACGCGTTGAGGCTGCGCAAGGTATCGATCGATTGAAACGCTTGACCTTGCCGCTCTGGCAAGGTTGAACATCTGCTCAACCATTACGGTGACTTCCCAGGAGATTCTCATGAGCACCATTGAACTGAACGTCGAAGGCATGAGCTGCGGCTCGTGCGTCAAGCATGTCACCGAGGCGCTCAACACTGTCGAGGGCGTCACCAAGGTGGATGTCGATTTGCAAGCCGCCAGGGTGCGGGTTAGCGGCCAGAGCGACAGCCAAGTGCTGATTGCTTCCCTGACTGATGCGGGATATCCCGCGCAGCTGGCCAGTCCGGCAGCCGGGACGAACAACATGAAAAAGACGGGTTGCGGTGGCAGCGGTGGCTGCGGCTGCAACTGAAAACGAGAGGCAAACAAGGTTCTTATATGTCTAGAAAACTGCGTATATCAGCCCTTGCGGCGCTGCTGGTAAGTGGGGCGATCCATGCCGCTGAACCCTTGATCATCGATGTACACCGAGACGCCAACTGTGGTTGCTGCAAGGACTGGATCTCCTATCTGGAGGACAACGGCTTTGCGGTCCGCGACCATGTTGAACGCAACATGCGTTCGGTGAAGCAAGACCTAGGAGTGGAGCCGCGTCTGGCGTCCTGTCACACCGGTGTGATCAACGGCAAGTTCGTTGAAGGCCACGTGCCGGTGGCGCAGATACTCGAATTGCGCAAGCGTTCCGACCTGCTAGGTATTGCCGTGCCCGGCATGCCGGCTGGATCGCCCGGTATGGAGCACGGTGATGCCAAACATGCCTACGAGGTAATCGGGCTTACCCGTTCAGGGCAGGATGAGGTCCTCGCCAAGTACCCGTAAATTCAGGCTCCGTGCCGCTGACCGGCTTTCCCAGGCGGGTGGCAGCAAAGAGAACGCGGGGGTGATCACTGGATGATCGCAGCGATCACCCCGTCCGGCTCGCTTGCTCAGGACAGTTTCCTGACTTGCGAGGCGGAATTATGTCCGGAGCCTTTCGTTAACTCTTGTTCCGCGAGATACCCATGTTCCGCCTTTTGCTGTGCCTGCTTTTACTGATCCCACTGCCGGTCAGTGCTGGGATTTTTGATCTGCCTCGCTCACAGCCGGCCCTGTTCAACGCCCCCCAGAATAACAGCCAGGACTTCCTGCCGGTGGATCTGGCCTTTGGCCTTGATCTGATAGAAGCCGACACCGACAGTATTCGCCTGCGGTTCATAAATGCCGATGGCTATTACCTCTACAAACATCGTTTCGCCTTCAACAGCGACCATCCGCAAGTAACAATCGGCACCCCGCAATGGCCTGCAGCCGAACCGAAAACCGATGAGTATTTCGGCGATGTCGAGGTGTTCTACGGCATTACGGACTTAGAACTACCGATTGATAACCCTCAGAACAGGCCGTTCACCCTGCAGGTGAGCTACCAGGGCTGCGCCGATCTGGGACTGTGCTACCCACCTGAAATGCGCACTTTTCAGATCGGTAACTCGCCCCCGGTATCGCCTGCGCAACCGGAAACGACCTTGGACTGGGGAAGTCTGGCACTGTTCTTTCTGGCCGGTTTGGGGCTGACTTTCACTCCCTGCGTGCTGCCGATGCTGCCCATCCTTTCCGGCGTAGTGCTGCGTGGACAACTCGGTGGGCTACGAGGTTTTCGCCTGTCGCTTGCCTACGTACTTCCCATGGCTGCCTGCTTCGCACTGCTCGGAGCGCTGATGGGCATGTTCGGAGCTGGCCTCAACCTGCAGGCGCGCCTGCAGTCACCGTGGCTACTGGTGCCCTTTGCGCTGTTCTTTTCGGTATTTGCCCTGGCCATGTTCGGGGTGTTCGAGTTGCGTATGCCGCGCTTTATTACCGAACGAATGGATCGCCTGGCCAGCCGAACCCGCGGGGGTTCAATGATAGGGGCCGCAACGCTAGGCGTGCTGTCAAGCCTGCTTGTATCACCCTGCGTGACAGCACCACTGGTCGGTGCGCTGCTGTACATCAGCGCCACCGGCGATGCCCTGGGCGGCGGGCTGAAGCTGTTTTCGCTGGGTCTGGGCATGGGGGCGCCGTTGGTGTTGTTCGCCACTGGTGGCGCCGCCTTGTTGCCCAAGTCCGGGACCTGGATGGTCGGCGTACGCAAGGTTTTCGGTCTGATGTTGCTGGGTGTCTCTGTATGGCTGCTGGAGCGTGTGTTACCAGCTCCCGTGACGCTGGCCTTGTGGGGCCTGTTGGCGGTTGGCACTGCGTTGTGGCTGGGCGCCCTGGAATTTATTCCTAAGCCCGGCAAGCAGAAGCTTGCCCAGTTGCTTGGTGTGGCCTTGCTGGTTTACGGCATCAGCAGTTGGGTGGGCGCTTTGCAAGGTCAAACCGACCCGCTGCGCCCACTGGGTCGCCTGGACGCCCAAGGCTTGCCTCAAATCGGCGCAACCGTCGGCTGGCAGACCCTGGACACCCCAGCAGCCCTGGATGCGGCACTGTTGTCAGCGAAAACTGCCGGCCAACCTTTGCTGCTGGACTGGTACGCCGACTGGTGCATCAGTTGCAAAGTAATCGAACGAGAAGTACTCGAAGTGTCCTCTGTGCGCGAACAGCTGGCTGATTACCGGCTGGTGCGCTTCGATATGACGCGTAGCGATGCCGAGCAACGCGCGCTGCTTGATCGCTACCAGCTGTTTGGCCCGCCGGCACTGCAATTGTTTGCCCCCAGTGGTGATGAGTGGCAGGACCTTCGCACGGTTGGTGAAACCGACGCCGAGAGTTTTCTGGAACGACTGCGTCAAGCCGACGACCGAATGTAAAGCATGCAACCTGGTCGCTCCCGGAAGTCGACGTCAGCTGGCAGATCGCAGCCCGCCGCAGCATGTACTTGCGGCGGCTGAAAGCTAAGACGTGGGCAGATGACTTGATCGTTTTTACCGATGCTCCACTTTCAAAATCCGTGACGGCTGAAGTCAGCCATTTGTTGAACAGCCACACCGGAACTTAACAGTCAGAAAAACTAGAACCTGACAGAACTGTAATGTTTCGCTAAGGCCTGTGACAGGATGCCGCGGTTAAGTTGGCGTCGTGCCTGAAGAACAAAGCACTCCGTTCAAACGGAAACCGAATTAACGGGTATTTCGAGGGGGATCGAACAATGCCCCTGTTTTCATGCGTTGCCGAGTACTCCGACTTGGCAGGGGCGAATGTGTCAGTTGGCATATGGGGCACCTGAGTGGCGGTTTGAGAATCTGTCGCCTCCAAGCAGCATAAGCCGAGGCGCCTGTTGCAAATTGCGACGCCAAATAAGCTGAGCTTACCAACTGCTGAAGAGGCGCTGCTCGCTGGAACGAGTTCACACAACAGTGGGAAAGGTTGAAGGTGGAATCTCGATAGTGGGGCAGTCAACGAACCCGAGACCGGATTGCTCACCACCGGCTCATCTGATTAATGGACATAACGGGATGCAAAGCAAAACCACAAGGCGCACTTTCATCAAGGGGCTAGCCGCCACCAGTATTCTCGGCGGCTTAGGCATGTGGCGTATGCCGGTCTGGGCCGTGACCAGTCCCGGTCAGGCCAACGTGCTGGCCGGTACCGATTTTGATCTGTTCATCGGTGAAACCCCGGTAAATATTACTGGCGCGGCTCGTACCGCGATGACCATCAATGGCTCACTTCCGGGGCCGACCCTGCGGTGGCGGGAAGGCGATACCGTGACTCTGCGCGTTCGTAATCGTCTGCAGGAAGATACCTCGATTCACTGGCACGGCATCATCCTGCCGGCGAACATGGATGGCGTACCTGGCCTGAGTTTCCACGGCATCGCCCCCGATGGCATGTATGAGTACAAATTCAAGGTTAACCAGAACGGCACCTATTGGTACCACAGTCACTCGGGACTGCAGGAGCAGGCTGGCGTCTATGGTGCTCTGGTGATCGATGCCAAAGAGCCGGAGCCGTTCAGCTACGACCGTGACTACGTCGTGCTACTAAGTGACTGGACTGACGAAGATCCGGAACGGGTTCTGGCCAAGCTCAAAAAGCAATCGGATTACTACAACTTCCACAAACGTACTGTCGGCGACTTCGTCGATGACGTGAGCGAGATGGGGTGGTCCGCAGCGATCGCTGATCGGAAGATGTGGGCCGAGATGAAAATGAGCCCGACTGATCTTGCCGATGTCAGTGGCTATACCTACACCTACTTGATGAATGGCCAGGCGCCGGATAACAACTGGACTGGTATTTTCAAGCCGGGTGAGAAAATCCGTCTGCGCTTCATCAATGCATCGGCCATGACCTATTTCGATGTCCGCATCCCCGGTCTAAAGATGACGGTGGTGGCGGCCGATGGGCAGTACGTCAAACCTGTTAGCGTCGATGAGTTCCGTATTACTGCGGCTGAAACCTTCGATGTAATAGTCGAGCCCGATAGCGAGCAGGCCTACACCATCTTCGCGCAGTCCATGGACCGCACTGGCTATTCACGCGGCACCCTGGCCGTTCGCGAAGGGCTGAGCGCGCCTGTTCCTGAAGTTGATCCTCGCCCGTTGATCTCCATGAGCGATATGGGAATGGATCACGGCAGCATGGAGGGAATGGATCATGGCTCCATGCAGGGCGGCATGGCAGGCATGGATCATAGCAAGATGGCAGGTATGGACCACGACAGCATGGCTGGCATGGATCATTCAGCGATGGCAGGCATGGGTGGAGCGATGCAGCCCCATCCGGCCTCCGAAACCAATAACCCTCTGGTCGACATGCAGACCATGACGCCAACTCCCAAGCTGAATGACCCGGGAATCGGGCTTCGCAACAACGGTCGCCGTGTGCTGACTTACTCAGATCTGCACAGCACCTTCCTCGATCCGGATGGGCGCGAGCCGAGCCGTACCATCGAGTTGCACCTCACAGGTCACATGGAGAAATTCTCTTGGTCATTCGATGGCATTGAGTTCTCTGATGCGGAACCGTTGCGATTGAAGTATGGCGAGCGTGTTCGTATCACCTTAGTCAACGACACCATGATGACCCACCCCATCCACCTTCATGGCATGTGGAGCGATCTGGAGGATGAGAACGGCAACTTCCTAGTTCGCAAACACACCATTGATGTACCACCAGGCTCGAAGCGCAGCTATCGCGTAACCGCAGATGCGCTAGGGCGCTGGGCCTATCACTGCCACCTGCTGCTCCACATGGAAATGGGCATGTTCCGTGAAGTTCGTGTGGATGAGTAAAGGAGATATCTAATGAGCAATTCCCCGAAACGAAACCACCTGTTCTGCAGTGCCGCAATGTTGAGCCTTTTGGCTGCCCTGTATATCCCAGTGTCGCTGGCCGAAGAAAATCACAGCGATCACGGACGGCACGCCGTTGACTCTTCCAAAGCTGCAAGTGAGAAGCAGCCTCCTCAGGTGCGAGGCCAGGGCCCCGCCAATCAGCAAATGGATCACGGCTCGATGAATCACGGCTCGATGGACCATGACGGCATGGACCACCAAAAAATGACCGGTGAGCATGGCAGCGACCATGCCGAGGCAGATTCGAACCATGACCATTAAGCTTTCACGTCCATCGCTCATTGCGCTGGCGGTGTCAATGAGCGCACTGAGTAGCGGCTTTACCTTTGCCGCAGAAGAGATGGATCACTCGACTATGGACCACGGCTCCATGCCGATGGACCATAGCAAGATGAACCACGGGGCTGCTCAGGTGCAGATGGGGGGCATGGATCATAGCCAGATGCCCGAGGGCCAGAATTCGCAGGATGGGACTCCTGCTATGGACCACAGCAAGATGAATCATGAGGCCATGCAAGGCCAGATGGGCAGTATGGATCACTCCCAGATGAACCATGGCCAAAATCAGAGTAAAGCTGCGGCTATGGACCATAGCAAGATGGGCCACGGCGCCATGCAAGAGCAAATGAAAGGGATGGATCACAGCAACATGGATCACTCCCAAATGAACCATAGCTCCGCTGATACCCCGAGAACCACCAGTCGTACACCGATCCCCGTCCTCACGGATGCTGATCGCCAAGCGGCCTTCGCGCCTCTGCCTGGACACACAGTGCACGATAGCGGCATCAACAGCTTCTTTCTGCTCGATCAGCTTGAATATCAGGACGCTGATGAGGGCAGCACCCTGGCCTGGGATGCCTCAGGCTGGGTGGGAGGCGATATCAATCGGGTCTGGTTTCGTTCCGAGGGAGAGCGTACTAACGGCGTAACCGAGGATGCCGAGCTGCAGCTGTTGTATGGGCGCTCGGTCGGCCCCTGGTGGGACGTCGTTGCTGGCGTTCGCCAAGACTTCAAACCCGAGTCTCCACAGACCTGGGCTGCCTTTGGTGTGCAAGGCATGGCGCTTTACGCTTTTGAAGCCGAGGCCACAGCCTTCGTCGGCGAAAACGGCCAGACTGCGGCGCGTCTTGAGGGCGACTATGACATCTTGCTTACCAATCGGCTGATCCTCCAGCCAACTGCGGAAGCCAATTTCTACGGTAAGAATGATTCTGAAAGAGGAGTGGGCTCGGGCCTGGCGAATACCGAACTGGGTTTGCGCCTGCGCTACGAAATCGTTCGCGAGTTTGCGCCCTACATCGGGATTTCTTGGAGTCGCTCATACGGTAATACCGCAGACATGCTGCGCGACGAAGGAGAAGATGTTGAAGAGGCGCGCTTTGTCGCCGGCATTCGAATGTGGTTTTAGAGCCTGATATGAAAAAAACAATTACAACCCTGGTGGTAGCAGGCGCTGTCGGTAGTGCAGCAATATTAGCCGGAGCCTATTCCGGCTTGATCAACGTTGGTGCTGACGATCCTCATTACCCAGCCGTGCATGCGTTCCTTTCAATGGCGCGTGATCGCTCTATCGAAGCGCGGTCCAAGGACATTGAGATTCCCAATCTAGATGACGAGGCTCTCATTCGTGGCGGGGCCGGGAACTACAACGCCATGTGCGTTGGGTGCCATCTGGCGCCCGGTGTCGAACAAACAGAGCTGAGTCAGGCGCTGTATCCAGCCCCGCCTAACCTGGCCAAGATCGGCATTGACGCAGGCCCTGCATCCGCCTTCTGGGTCATTAAGCATGGAATCAAAGCAACAGGCATGCCGGCCTGGGGTAAGAGTATGGGCGACGAATATATCTGGGGCATGGTTGCCTTCATCAGCCAGTTGCCCAAGATCGACGCTACGCAATACCAAGCGCTCGTCGCTGCGAGTGGCGGTCACCAGCATGGTGGCGGTGAGAGCCAGACGCACAATCATGAAAGCTTGGATGGCAGCAATTCTGACCATCATGGCAATGCTGCCGCTGGAGGAGAGTCTGGACGTCGCGGTATAGCGGCTGCAGACCACCACGGCGGCTCAGCTCCAGAGGCCGATCACCATTCTTCGAGCAGTAACGGCGATGATCACCATGGTGGAAGTAACTCCAGCACGAAAGGCAGTAGCGCCAGCGACCATCATGGCGAGCCGGCGTCCAACGCTCACACTCATGCGGATGGCAAAGAGCACGTACATGACAGCTAAAAGCAACGGGGCACGTTTGGTGGTCAAGCAGTAGTTGAGCTTTTACCGCGACGAGCGTCTTGCTACACCGCCGTCATCGCGGGTTAGTTCGTGTGCTGGCCGCTCAGGTCAGCGAACTCAATAAGCGCAATGACCTCGTCGGGATCGCGTGACGCTTGAAGGAAAAACGGGCCGGGGCGAGAAAGTTGCTCGATACGTTTTTTCAGTTAGCCCTCTCTAGATCATTGATCAGGAACTTCATCTCAGAGATCTCTCGGCGCTGAGCCTCAATGATTTGATCTGCCAGCTTGCGAACGCGCGGGTCTGAAATCTGAGCGCGCTCACTTGTCATGATGGCTATGGAATGGTGAGGAATCATGGCCTTCATATAGTCCGTATCGTCGACAGTTGCCTGGCTACGAACAAGCCACAGGGCAATAGCAAAGGAAGCTGCTCCGCCGGCGAATATCGCTATGTTCATGGGCTTTTTCTTGTACATATTGAGCATGAAGGCGAGCATGACTATCGCCATGACAGCTCCCATTACTAACGCCATCCAAGCACGGGTCTCACTCCATAGAACATGCTCAAAAGCGTAAGTATTCAAATACATAACGCCGTACATGATGACGGTTGATGTGGCCACCATCGCAGCGAAACGCCAATAAGACATTTTCATATCAACTCCTCATGGTGATGTGCTGCCACAGTATTGCATTGACTAAAGTCTGCGTATTTTTCGATCATGCCGGGCAGTTGCGTTACTAATACTGTGAGAGCTCAGATTTGATAATCAGCCCTCGGTGTTACCTAAGAACGGACAAGCCGGGAGGCTGTGAGGTTTCGATTTTTTTAAAAAGCTTACAAAAATGTAATCTGCACCGAGTTTACTCGCTCTCGGGTTTGCGCAGCGCTGCTCCAAGTAGAAGTGACCATGCGCCAGTCTGGCTGCGTGACGCGCTTCCGTGATTTGGTGAGGAACACGGCGCGCCTGGTGACGCTGTACGACCTGTCGAACTGTGGATGTCTCCTCGATATTCGCTGTCGAATGTAGAAGAGGTAAGCCTTTAAGGGGTAAGGAGCGACATCGAGATCCTTGCGGTAACCAGTAATTGCGATTTGTGGAAGATCAGGTCGTTCAGACCTGTTTCCAGTTTCCAAAGCGCAGGAGCTGAACGTTTGTTGGCTGTCACTGAGGTTACGCCAATGTAATTTTAGGGACAGCATCCCGTAAGTATTCACCCGCCACACTCAAATCAGGCCCCAACACTGAGGAAAGCACAATGAAAAGCATGCAAAAGCTCGTTATCGCCCTTGTTCTAACCGCTACATCTCCTTTTCTCATCGCTGCAAATAAAGGCGATCAACCCATGAGACACGACCATACTGTTGGCGATGGTCATGAAGTGATGGTCAATCTGCTAAAAACCGGGCAAGTGCTAAGCGTGACCCCAATGGGTAATTCACCAGTGTCCGGAAGTGATGTAAGAACGTATGAGATTAAAATTAAAACCCCTGACGGAGTCGTCCATTCGGTCGAATTTCTCGGTGCCCCAGTAGGCGTTAAAAACGGCTGATACCACTTTAACGGACACCTCCGCGATATTAATACGATTATGGTTGTTGCAGGTATCAGCACTTACCCTGCAACAATCATCGATGCTTAGGCTTCCCTTTGCTAAGGGAACCCTAGACGTGCAGTTTATACTTGGGATGTTTGAGACAGAAAGCGAGCAATAGTTTTTTAAACGCAAATCGGGGAAGAGGGATAAATGATGAACCAAATTAGTAAAGCACTGGTGACGATTTCGCTAATTTCGGCAGCTTTCGCAGCCGTCGCCGGCACGGAACAAGAAAGTGCTATGCGGCACGATCACACTGTTGGGGATGGTCACCAAGTAATGCTGGATCTGCTGAAGCGCGGCGAGGTGGTGAGTGTGGCCCCTATGAATAAAGAGCGTTCGGATAATAAAGCTATAAATAACACACTTAAGGGAAATGTTAGGCCATATGAAATAAAAATTCGTACTCCAGACGGGCGACTTCACGCGGTAGAGTTCCGCGGAATGCCAGCCAAAATAAACAACCGCTCACATGGTAATAAATGACAAGAAAGTTATTTCTGAGTAGCTGCCACAGGGGTAAGCCGGATCATAACGTCTCCTTACACGGGAGGAGGATCCTGACAGCGTGTCATGCAACAATGGGCTGAGTCGGCCTTCTCGGCTCAGCTCAAAGCAACATGAGCGAGTGATTTAATTTTTCCACAGCACATACAATTTTTACATTCAGTTGGCGTCTACTTCACCAGTTGAGCGAATGTCTGTGGGGGACCCAGTGGTGCTGCTACGAAATCACTACAGTCGCTGTGGAAAACCACCAGTCCGCTCTGATATGCCGCCGATCGCGATCGCGTTCTCTGCCGCGAATATGAGGCCCTGACCAAAAGTGTGACGATACGCAGCGTTTTGAAGCTCCATTGCCATTCTGAATGCCGCCCCTTATGGCCGCGCCGCTATCGCCTCCTACATAGGCTATTACCAAGTTGAGTCTGTCATTGTCGAGCAGTATGTGGTCTTCCTCGTGATGTCTTCCAAAAGGCACCGATAATTGCCGCGGGTAGCTTGCAAACGCGGACGTCACGCAAAGCGATGCATGTGATCGACGAGACCCATCTTTTGGTCTGAGATCGCAGCGGTCAGTATCCCAGCTTTGAGCCGGGAAAGTCTGATGCGGCGCATATCGAGAATACGCCCCTGGTCGATGCCGATGCTGTTCTCTGCTCCGGCAGTGCCAGTTCTATGCCCCTTCATCAAGAGCCGAGGGGCGCCTGTCACCCGTCGGCCCGTCCTAGCCAGAAGCGCTGCGTGGATGGGCCTCTCAAATTTAAAACTTGAGCGCCTGCGACCCCCAGCTCAACGGCTGAATGATTTTCATATGGTGTGGCCGCTAGGTAACTGAGCCAATTAATCGGGATGGCTATGCTTGCTCGAATGCTACCGGCCCCACTTAATCCTTGGGTAATTTGATTCATAACACCAGTGTAATTACCGCGTCATATGAGTAACAGCTTGCCGCTCTTATAATTTCATCACACACGTTAAGTTAGGAGCTGGTTATGAAAGCTTTCAAGATTACGGCAGCAGTGTTTTTTATGAGCGTGAGCTCATTATCCTTGGCAGAGGGTAGCTCAGATCGCGAGTATGGCGAAATGATACGTGCGAACGAAAATACTATGCGGGAGTACGCTACTTCTGTCGGAAAGAAGCCTCCCGAAGTTGTCCATTATCGTTATGGGATGAAGTTGGACATCGCCAAGGTAATTCGTACCACGCGAACCGATATGACCTGCAACGATGTGATGCCGGCCCAAATTACCTATGAGGACTCTAAGGGTGATTTGGCGATTGTTGAGTATCGGGTCGCCGGAACGAACTGTCGGAGATAAGACACCACCTATCGACCCATCGAAGCCTGCATAAACGTAAGAGTCCGAGGCGGTAGTCGCAGCCCGAGACATGCTCCTGGTGCGGCGGTGGTCATAAGCATTTCAGCAATACAATCGTTACTAGCCTTGCCGTTTTTATGGCGAATCGGTGCGGGTACTGGCATGGGGCCGTCTGGGGAAACTGCCCAGCTGAGCGATGTGCTTAGTAGTACATACATAGCCGCGAGGGGTGCCTACGACTCGCGGCTTTTATTTTCCATATGGAGCGTGTAGCTGAGAAATGTTCGGACAAGTACTATCAAACCAAGTACTGCAACGTTTCGTAGCGAGGGCTCAATTACAACCGTTCGTATGACATCGGCAGCAACGAGGAATTCTAGTCCTAGCACAATCGCGCCGCCAATATCTTGCCGTAATGACCGGGAGCGATCCGTCAATGCGGCCCCTTTGTAATTGAAAAAAAAGCGATAGAGCGCTATGAAACTTCCGAAAGTTATAGCGAGCACCCCTGCAATCTCGAACCCGATCACCGCGATCTCAATCGCTGCATGAGGTGCCTCAAGGTTCATAGAAACACCCGTCAATGGTGGTCATAGATGCCTATTCCCCGAATATCGTTCCATGAGGTGGTCTGGTGGCAGAGATAGCACTGCTCAGGTTCCGCATTCCTGACACCCGCTATCGGCTTGGACATCATTCCGAAGTGCTCCTTGTAGTGGCTGAGCGGCGCGAGGTGGCACTGGCCGCACTCGGTGGAACTCGGCGGTGGATGCCGGTACTCGGCAATCGACCATGTGGTCGTGCCGTGGCATGTCGCGCAGTCGTTTCCGAAGACCTGGACGTGCGGGTCGGTGGTCTTGTGGCAGCTCGCACAGTCCAGCAGCGTCTCCTTGTAAGTCATGCCGTTGGCAAGCGAGAGGTTGCCCGGCAGCGCCTCGGGCCGGTGTGCCTTGAGGTGCGCGAGCAGCACCGCCCCCTCATGACCCTCCGGGGCCCGATCGAGCCATCGCACGATGATGTCGGTCAAAGCCGCATGGTCCATACCACGCAGGCTGCGGCCGGCGTCGTGTTCCTTGTGGCAGGCCACGCAGTTGTTCGAGCCGGCGATGTCGGCATGGAATGCCGTCGGTTGTCGCTGGACCAGGACGGTCTCGTTTGCATGGCAGGCCACGCAAGTCGCGTCCTCCACGCCCTTCACCGGCGTGTGGCACGCCGCACAGTCCTCTTTGAGAAACGCATGTGCGCTGGACAGGGGGCCCGGAGAGGCCATGTTCTGCCACGTCGCGGCGCGCTGCATTTGCGGAAGGTATGTCCACAGTGCGACTGCCGACACCGGCGCCAGGACCGCGAGCAGCGCGGCGAGGATCTTTCCCTTTCGACTCATCTGAACCACCGCAACCCGAAGTAGATGCCAGCCCAGATATGCAACGCCAGCAGAAGATAGAAGATGATCGAGAACGCGATGTGTGCCGACAGCCAGGCGTTGAACAGCCTGCGCACCCGCTCCTGGAACTGGATCGAGTACTGCAGATCGGCGGCGGCGGATGCCAGTGGCAGCAGTTCGGCGCTGGCCTTGGGCGTACCGGCAACGCCCGCTGTTGGTCCTTGCGCGTAGGCCCAGTACTGCCCATCCAGAAGGCGCCACAGCCCGTCGATCTGCGCCTTCTTCTCGCGGATGTTCTCCGCGACGTAGCGCAGGTAATGCTGGCCGATGAACCCAGTGAGCACGCTCAGCAGCATCGATGCCGTCAGCGCGACGCCGAGCGCACTCTGGAACTTGTGCCCGCTATGGAGGATGGCCAACAGCGCGCCTACCAAGCCGAAATAGACGTGCGCCTGCAGCAATGCGCCGAAGCCATGCTTCCTGGTGAATGCGCGGCGCAGCGTAGCGCTGCGCTTGATTACGGTGTAGGTGAGCGGGACGAGCATGAACGCCGCGCCTACGACGCCGAACACGCCACCCAGGAGGCTTCCGGCGAAGAAGGAAGAGCGGTGCACCAGGAAACCCAGCCACAGGACCACCAGCATCAAGAAGATGATCGTCGCGATGATGCGATCCTGGTTGCGCATCTACGCATCCACCGAGATATCGGCCGACGCTTTCGCCTGGCAGGCCAGGATCACGCCCGAGGAACGATCGAGTGGCGTCAGACCGTCGTCCACGTCCATGGTGACCTCGCCCGACAGCAGCTTGATCTTGCAGAGGCCGCAGTAACCCTGCCGGCAGGCATATTCGATCGGAACGCCGACCTCTTCGGCGGCCTCGAGAACGGTCTGGCCGGCCGCCAGCGGCGCCTTTTTTCCGGACCGCTCGAAGCTGCAGGTGACGGCCGTCGCCGTGTCGCCCGCCGACACCTCCAGGCCGGGAGGCACTGTCCTGGAGGGGCTCAGGAACAGCTCGGAATGAACCGACGCCAGGTCGATGCCCAGCTTGCCCAGTTCGTTGCGGACCGCGTCCATCATCACCGACGGACCGCACAAGTGGATGCGGCGCGAACGGATCTGCGGAATCTGCCCCAGCAGTTCGGCGGTGATGAACCCACGCGGGCCGGTCCATGCCGCCGATGACTCGTCGCTCAGCACGATGGACACATGCAGGTTCGGATGCCGGCGGGCGAGTTGGTTCAGCTCGTCGCGGAAGATCACGCTTTCCAGGTCCTTGCAGGCGTAGACCAGGTCGATCCGGCCGTTCCAGCTCTGGTCGGTCAGGTAGCGGATGGAACTCATCAGCGGCGTGATGCCGACGCCGCCGCCCAGGAACACGACACTGTCGGACTCGACGCCGCGGAAGGTGAAGCGGCCGTAGGGGCCGGACGCATCTAGGAGATCGCCTTCCTTCACCTGCTCGTGCAGGTAACCCGAGACGATGCCGCCGCTTTCGTGCTTGACCGTCAGGTCGCACCAGCCGTGGCAGCATGGCGATGAAGCGATCGAATACGAGCGCTTGACCTGGTTCCCGCCTGAATGCACCGAAAGCGTGAGGAACTGGCCGGGCTCGAACTCGAACGGCAGCGCACCCACGCCCTCCACTGGCGCCAGCCGAAACGTCTTGACCTTGGGCGTCTCCTGGAAGACGCGTGCGACCCGCAACTTGCCCACCCAGCCGCCCATGGTGGACACGGGTGCGCGTGCCTGCGGCTCGCCCTCGGCCGGCACGCCCGGAGACACGGACGCCGCGGGGACCGGCGCCACACCGGAACGAGGCGCAGCGGCGGGGGCCGGAGGCACCGGTGCCCCGGTGCGCAACGTGGCGAGGACCGCATTCGTGCGTCGGGTTCGCGCCACGTACATCCAGGCGGCCAGCAGCGCAAAGGCCAGCAGCAACGCCATCGTGAAGTAGTGGAAGCCCGACAGGCCGAAGACGCCGTGCGCCGGGGCCGTGGTCAGGGGATCGGTCAGGTTCATCTCGCGCCGGAACCACGCCAGCGCGATCCCCCGCGGCGCCTGTCCTTCGGCCAGTGCGCGGTAGGCCGACAAGCCGCTGTCGAATTCGCCCCAGGCCACGCGCATGCGGTCGGATGCTTCCTGCAGGCCGCCGTAGTCGTTGCGCTGGACCGCGTGCGACGCCTCCGACGACAGGGACGCCAATAGCTGGATCCCTTCGTGCATCCGGTGGTGGGCGAGCTGCTCAACGCTCGCGCGCCGCTCCGGCGGTAGATCCGGTAGCGCCATCAGCTGCGGATACAGCAGCTTGTTGAGGCGCCGATCCCGACCGCACTCGTCTCCGCGGCAGCCGCGCATCATGTCGTCCATCATGCCGCCCATGGAACCGGCCATCATGCCGCCCATGGAACCGGCCATCGATGCACCACTCGAAGCCGGCATGCTGGCAGTCGCGTCCGGGTGATGCGCGGCGTGATCGTCATCGCCCGCCGATGCGTCAGCCGGCGGTGTGGCGCTCATCGGCATGCCGTTCATCGAGCTGCTGCTTTGCGCCGGCATGCCATCGGCTGGCGCCGGCTGCGGTACCGCCATGCTTCCGGCCTTGTCCGGATGATGCGCGGCGTGATCGTCGTCGCCCATCGGCACGCCAGCCGCCGGCGTGGTGCCCATCGGCACACCACCCATCGAGCCGCCGCCCTGGGCAGATGCCGTGCCGGCAGCGACCAGCTGCGCAGCCGTGGTGTAGCCGACCTTGCCTTGCAAATAAGCTGCGTGTAGATCAGCAGCCGACTGAGCGCCAGCAGTTCCGGGAGCTAGCAGCATCGCCAGCGTGGCTGCAGCGGCGACTCGCTTCCACCGTACGAAGTCTTCCGTTAGCACCGCGCCGGCCTCCGCTACATGTGGCCCATCTTCTTCTTAGCCATACCGCCACCCATGCTCGAATCCATCTTCTGCATGGTGGCGTCAACCCTCTGCATCTGCATCTCGCAGTGCTTCATGTCCTCATTCATCTGCTGCATGTGCTGCATCGTGGCAGACATGTCCATGCCCTGATGCGCAGAGGCGTCGCCAGTCTTCATCGCCATGGCCTGTTGATGCATCTGCATGCTGCCTTCCTGCATCTGTCGGCCCATGGCCTCCATGGCTTGCCCCTTTTGGCGCATCATGGCTGCCATCTCCTCCATGTGCGTGGCCATGGCATCGGGCGTTGCAAGCGTATTCTGAGGAGCAGAGGACTTCGGATCGGTAGCGTGCGCCGATGGCGTGCTGGTGGGCTGCTGTCCAATTGGGCTAGGCATGGCGTTCTTGTTGTGCATGTCGTCATCAGCGAGCGTCGTCCCAGCGAGGAGTATTCCCACGAAGCAAATTGGAGCGAGGGGTGTGCGTCGGTGCGGTCTCATGACAACCTCCTAATGGTTTTTTTTCTGACTTTGGCTGTGGGCGTAGGAAAAACTACCTTACAGATCAGGCTATTACTAATAGCCTACAGAGAAGAAGCTGTCGTAAACCTTACTTGTGCATTACATTTTCACGTTTGTTGGTGAAATAGTTGTATTGATTTTGAAGAGGAGGTAGCAGGTTATTTGTGGTTTGCGGCGGCGGAGATAGCAGGTGTTTTGCGAGTAGTACGCTGAAAATATGTTAGTTTAGGTAACTGACATAAATGTAAAGTTTAAGTTATATGAACGACAGGTCTGATCTGCAATAAAGCCAAACAATAGCTCGCTCATAAACGGGTCCAAGCTTTCCCTTGTGCCGAAATTTGCGTGCTTCGGAGTTAAACATGATGAATGACTTGATCAAATATCGCGCCTGGTCGGCACACCCGTTTCCGCTCTCCGCTCATGACTGGCGTGGTGCGCAAGCCGAAGTCCTCGAATATTCTAGTTGTCGTTGCTGCAATCAACGGGACCGGCACTGCAGTAAGGAGATTCTATGAACTGGATCGTTCAGCCGCTGCCCGTCCGCAGTTGGGGGCTGCTAGCACCCGTCATCCTAGGCCTTGCTCTGAGCAGCGGCGCGCAGGCTTCGCCAGGGTCAGCCGAGCTTGGCGCCACGTTGCCTCCGCTGCTAGACCTGCTTGAACGGCAGAGCCCAGAGCTCCGGGCTGTCGGGCATGAGAGGCAGGCCGCCTGGGAGCGTCCCGATGTAGCCGGTGCGCTCCCGGACCCGATGCTCACTTTTGAGGAAATGGGCATCGCCCGCGACGACCCGAGCCTATCGCCCAGCGGCGTTGGCAGCACACGTTACGCGTTCCGTCAGACTTTTCCTATTGGCGGCAAGCGGGGGCTTGCTCGCGAGATCGCAGAGGCGGGCGCCGAGCAGGCAGCGGCCCGCGAGCGCCTGAGCCGAGTCGAGCTCAGGAGTCTCGTCAAGCTTGCCTTCAACGAATACCAGTATGCCCACGCAGCCATCCAGGTCACCGAGGAGCTGCGGGCGCTGGTGGATGAGCTTGAGAGTATTGCCCAAGCTCGCTACAGAGTGGGGCTTGCGCCGCAACAGGACGTGATCAAGGCTCAGACCGAGCACACCAGTCTGCAGAGCGAGCTGCTGACGCTGGAACGCGACCGACGCGGCACGGCGGCGCGGTTGAACGGCATCTTGGCGCGCCCTGCGAACTCGCCGCTGGCGGAGCCCGCCGGTTGGCCTGCTCTGCCTGCATCAGTGCCGACCTTGGCTGAGCTGCAGGCTCGTATCTTCGGTGGCAATCCTCAACTGGCTGAGCTCAATGCACGAATTCAAGAGGCCCAGCGTGCTGAGGCGCTTGCCAGCCGAAACTGGATTCCGGATATCACCGTCGGCACTGCCGTCGTCCAGATGGGTAACCGGGCCGAAGAGTTCGAGTTGATGCTGGAGATGAATATCCCGCTGTGGGGCAAACGCCGCAGCGCAGAGCAGCGCGAGGCCGTTTCCTTGCGCTACGCCGCCGAGGCTCGTCGCGAGGCGGTCAACAGCCGTCTCGCGGGCAGCGTAGGTGAAGCGTGGTCGGCGTTGGAGACAGCCTTTCGACAGCACGAACTGATTGACAGAACGCTCCTGCCGCAGGCGGAGCTCACCTATCAATCGGCGCTCGCCAGCTATCAGACCGGCAACGTCGATTTCGCGACCTTGCTTGATGCCCAGCGACAGATTCGCCAGCTGAGGCTGTCGCTGCTCTCGCTGGCGCTGGAGCAACGAGTCCAAGTGGTGGAATTGGAACGTCTTGTCGGAGCAGAACTATGAATCGCAGCATGATTTTCGGCGCAGGTGCGCTCGCCCTTGCGACGGCAATCGCCGGCTTCGGTGGTGGCTACATGGTGGCGCAAAGGACAGGCTCCTCGGAGGTAGCTGGAAGCACCGCCCCACAAGAGCGCAAGGTTCTGTACTACCGCAACCCCATGGGGCTGCCCGACACGTCGCCAGTGCCCAAGAAGGATCCGATGGGGATGGACTACATCCCGGTCTACGCCGACAAGGGGCCTGCTGCCGCGCAGGGCGAGCGCAAGATCCTGTACTACCGCAATCCCATGGGACTGCCGGACACCTCCCCGGTGCCGAAGAAGGACTCCATGGGTATGGAGTACATCCCCGTTTATGAGGGTGATGAATCGGGAAACACCGTTGTAATCAGCCCTGAGAAGGTGCAGTTGCTGGGTGTACTGTCTTCGCCAGTTGAGCGCCGCGTGCTCACCCGTACAGTGCGTGCAGTCGGTACGGTGCAGGTCGACGAGCGCGGCCAATACACCTTGGCGCCCAAGTTTGAGGGTTGGATCGAAAAGCTCTACGTCAACACGACCGGTGAGCCGGTTCGCAAAGGCCAGCCACTTATGGAGGTCTACAGCCCCGAGCTGGTGTCGGCGCAGCAGGAGTTCCTGATCGCCAATGCCGGGCAGCAAAGTCTTGCCGGCGGCAGCGCGGCCGCGCAAAAGGGGCTCGCCTCCCTCTCCTATTCTGCCCTTGAGCGGCTACGCAATTGGGATATCGGGGAAGCACAGCTTGAACGGTTGCGTCGTACTGGCAAGGTAACTCGCACTTTGACGATCGCCGCGCCCGTGGATGGCGTGGTATTGGATAAGCCATCGGTTGAAGGTATGCGCTTTCAGCCAGGGGATGCCCTCTACCGAATCGCGGATCTCGATACCGTCTGGCTTATCGCTGAGGTTTTCGAGCAGGATCTGGCGTTAGTTCAGCTTGGGCAGAAGGCGCAGCTTACGGTAAGCGCCTATCCCGACCGGCGCTTTAGGGGCGAGGTAACCTTCGTTTATCCCGATCTGTCGCCGGAGACTCGCACCGCCAGGGTTCGCATCGAGCTAACCAATCCCGACGGCCTGCTTAAGCCGGCTATGTTCGGCACCGCTCAGCTCGCAGCAGGTGAGCAGGCGCCGGTGCTCGCAGTGCCTGACTCGGCGGTAATCGACAGCGGTACTCGCCGGATTGCGCTGGTTGCCCTGGGCGAAGGTCGCTTTGAGCCGCGCGAACTGCGCACAGGCAGGCGTGCCGACGGCTACATTGAGGTGTTGGAAGGGCTGGGGGAGGGCGAGTCAGTAGTCACGCGCGCCAACTTCCTGATAGACGCCGAGAGCAACCTAAAGGCAGCGCTAAGCGGCATGAGTGGGAAGTCGGCTTCGACTGCAGAAGCGGATCCCCATGCCCATGGAGCCGCCGTCGGGCCTGACGGTCCCGCCGCGCCAGGCAATGCCGATGCACTTCATCGTCATGCTGGACACGACGATCACAGTGATAGCGGCAGTTACGAGAGCAACGAGCTTCATAAGCCGGCGGGTGAGGTGGATGCGGGCCACGGTAGCGACGCTGAGTCTGGGAGTCACCCAGATCATGTGATGCCGGACGGCGGCCATTCCCATGGAGGGCATTAAGCATGCTTGCCAAAATCATTGAATGGTCGGTGCGCAACGTCTTCCTTGTGTTGCTCGCCACGCTGATTATCATCGGCGCCGGCATCTACGCGGTAATGAAAACCCCACTGGACGCACTGCCGGACCTATCCGACGTGCAGGTGATTGTGTACACCGAATATCCTGGGCAGGCCCCGCAGGTGGTAGAGGATCAGGTCACCTATCCGCTTACCACGGCGCTGCTATCGGTGCCCAACTCCAAGGTGGTGCGAGGCTTCTCGTTTTTCGGTGCCTCCTTCGTCTATGTCATCTTCGAGGACGGTACCGACATCTATTGGGCCCGCTCGCGGGTGCTGGAGTACCTCAACTTCGCTTCGAAGAACCTGCCAGCGGGGGTGACACCCGCGTTAGGGCCAGATGCCACAGGTGTGGGCTGGGTCTACCAATACGCCTTGACCAGCACACGTCATACCCTTGCTGAGCTACGCACCCTGCAAGACTGGTTCGTGCGCTATCAGCTCACCAAGGCCGAAGGCATATCCGAGATTGCGAGCATCGGAGGCTTTGTCCAGCAGTACCAGGTCACCGTTGACCCGCAGAAGCTTCAGGCCTATGACATCCCGTTGAGCCGGATATCTGAAGTCATCCGTACCAGCAATGCCGACGTCGGTGGCCGCATCGTAGAGATGAGCGAGACCGAGTACATGGTGCGCGGTCGTGGCTACCTGCGCGGTGCAGAGGACATCGAGAAACTGGTACTGAAAGCTTCACGCGGAATTCCGGTTCTGCTGCGTGATGTAGCTCGCGTCGAACTCGGCCCGGACGAGCGTCGCGGCGTCGTTGAGCTCGATGGAGAGGGTGAGGTGGTCGGCGGCATCGCCGTTGCCCGCTACGGCGAGAATGCTATGTCCGTGATCGACAATCTTGAGGCCAAAATAGAGGAGATCCGTCCCGGCCTGCCGGAAGGAGTGAATATCGAGACGGTGTACGACCGCTCGGATCTTATCCAGCGCGCTGTCGACAATCTCAAGTTCACGCTTCTTGAAGAGTCGATCATCGTTGCGCTGGTGTGCGTTGTGTTTCTTCTGCACGTGCGCAGTGCGCTGGTGGCCATCCTCATGCTGCCGATTGGCATCCTAATGTCCTTCATCGCCATGCGCTGGCTAGGGCTCAACTCCAACATCATGAGTTTGGGCGGCATCGCGATCGCCATCGGTGCGATGGTGGACGCAGCTATTGTGATGATCGAGAACGCCCACAAGCACCTGGAGCGAGCGCCGCCGGAGAAGCCGCGTGTACATATTATAATCGAGGCCTGTCGGGAGGTAGGCCCTGCGCTGTTCTTCTCGCTGCTGATCATCACAGTCTCCTTCCTACCGGTGTTCACGCTGGAGTCGCAGGAGGGGAGGATGTTCTCGCCGCTGGCGCTCACCAAGACCTTCGCTATGGGCGCTGCGGCGCTGCTATCAGTGACCCTGGTGCCGGTGCTGATGCTGCTGTTCGTGCGAGGGCGGATAATCCCCGAGCACAAGAACCCGGTGAACCGCTTTCTGATATGGGTCTACCGCCCGATCATCCAAGGTGTGCTGCGTTGGAAGGTGATGACAATCGTTGTAGCGCTGGTGGTTTTGGTCGTTAGCATTTTGCCGGCGCGGCAGCTCGGTAGCGAGTTCATGCCGCGACTCAACGAGGGCACGCTGCTGTATATGCCAGCCTCGCTTCCTGGTATGTCTATTACCAAGGCCGCTGAGCTCATGCAAACGCAGGACCGGATCATCAAGAGCTTCCCAGAGGTGGCCTCGGTGTTTGGCAAGGCGGGCCGCGCGGCCACGGCCACCGACCCGGCGCCGGTGGAAATGTTCGAGACGGTGGTTAACCTCAAACCGGAGAAAGAGTGGCGGCCAGGAATGACGGTGGACAAGCTCATCGCCGAGATGAACGACGCGCTGAAATTTCCGGGCGTGGCAAATAGCTGGACTATGCCCATCCAAGGGCGCTTGGACATGCTCTCCACCGGCATTCGAACGCCCATTGGCATCAAGGTATTTGGCATGGACCTCGCCGGGATCGAGCGGCTAGCAACTCAGATTGAAGCGGTTGTGCAGGCAGTGCCCGGCACCACCAGCGCGTTTGCCGAACGTATTACAGGCGGCTTCTACCTCGACATTTCGCCCGACTATGACGCCTTGGCCCGCTACGGCTTGACGGTAGGGGAAGTGCAAACGGTGATTAGCACCGCCCTTGGCGGCGAGCTTGTGACCACCACTGTCGAAGGGCGGGAGCGATTCGGCGTCAATGTGCGCTATCCGCGAGAGCTGCGTTCCGATCCCCAACGGATCGGCACTGAAGTGCTAGTGCCGACGCCGAGCGGTGCACAGATACCACTCGGCCAGCTTACGGACATCAGCATCACTAAGGGCGCGCCGAGCATCCGCACTGAGAACGCATTGCTATCGGCCTATATCTACGTGGATATTCGTGATAGGGATATCGGTAGCTACGTGCGCGAGGCGCAGCAAGCTGTACAGGAGCAAGTGAGTTTCCCGCCTGGGTATTATGTCACCTGGAGCGGCCAGTTTGAGTACATGGAGAGAGCGGCCGAGCGGCTGAAAATCGTAGTGCCGTTGACGCTGGTGGTGATCTTCCTCCTGCTGTATCTGAACTTCCGGCGGCTTACCGAGACGCTGATCGTCATGCTCTCAGTGCCATTCTCGCTGGTAGGTGGCGTTTGGCTGATGTGGGCGTTGGGCTACAACTTCTCCGTTGCAGTAGCGGTGGGTTTCATTGCTCTGGCTGGCGTTGCCGCGGAGACAGGCGTGATCATGCTGATCTACCTTGACCACGCGCTCGATGAGCGTCGAGCAGAGCGGGAGGCTGCCGGTGAAAAGCTGACGGTGGATGACCTTTACCAGGCAGTGATAATTGGCGCGGTGGATCGAGTGCGGCCGAAGATAATGACTGTGGTTGCCATCATGGCCGGTCTGTTGCCAATCATGTGGGGCACCGGTACCGGATCGGAGGTGATGAGGCGCATCGCCGCGCCGATGGTGGGCGGCATGGTTTCTTCGACGATTCTTACGCTGGTTGTTATTCCGGCGATCTATACGCTCGTGAAACAGCGTGGCCTGGCCCGTTCGGCTTGCTAAATGATGCGGATTCGAGCATCGATTTGTTCGAATCCGCCCTGATCGTCCGGCCGGTGGGTAATCGCATCGACTCCGACACCGATTCGCATCCTCCATCAGTCATTCGCGACGCTAATGGAGCCATAGATCTTGGAGGCGAAACGGTGTCGCTGCTGACTGTGCAGGCGCGATTCCCATCGACGGTATCGTCAACAACCAAAAGGCCCCAGGCTAAAATAGAGAAGACGTTGCATCGCCTGATAGATGTGCCGTGCAGCATGGCGCACGTGAAGTACGTTGCCGAAATCGATCTGGCGCTTAACCAGAAGTACTCGGCGTGCGGCATTCGCATCGCCTCCTAATTCCACCGGTCTTCATCTGGTCGCCGTGATGGATCTTGGTTTACGCCAGCTAACAAGCCAGGTCGAGCAGCACCGCAGATTCCAAATAACTGCCGCGGGAATCCATTCTCGGACGGCAGGCCAAGCGATGCGAATGGACAGCCACGCAAATCAGGCTTCGTGTCGATCACGTCTGCTACCTGTAGCAGCTACTTCGATCCAGGCGACCTGGCGTGGCCTCGGTGATTGCCACCATCGGGTGCTTCATCGGGCTACACAGAGCAAACGAAGCGGCATTGTACGGATTAAGCTTGCCGCACTCACCGCCTCAAGATCTTGGCGGTACTGCCTGCGCCCGCCACTTTCGTGAGGCAGTCGTATCCGCGTTGGGCAGCCCTAGCTCCGCAATTGCGCGCTAAAATGAAAGACGCTCCCCGCCGTTACCTTATGCTTCATGGGTAAGGCGCGAAGCCGCGTCTCTGAGCCGTCCGGATCAATTCGAACGAGCCATCCATCCCTCGCCATTATCAGCGTACGGCCTGCCTGAACTGCACGCAGGTAAGCAGCATGCGTGGCGCTGGCTGCGAGCGCAGGAATCAATCCCTCGGGATGGCCAATTTCGTGGTCGCTGGGCTCTGTCATGGTTTAGCCTCCAAATAGGGGGAATCTACGACATGGGTGTGCGCTATGGTAAGGCGTCTCCGCCATGCTTCTGACTTTAGCTTCTGTAAGGAGGGTGGCGTCATGGACACACCTAACAGCTGGCGAGTTGTCTGCCAAGATCCGGGAGACGGCAGCGGAGACGTAATCGTTGAGCTTCCATCTGAGTTACTTGCGAAACTCGGTTGGACGCTGGGAGATGAGCTGATAGTGGAGAAAAGCGAGGAGGGATTTTCCCTAAAGCTCAAACCGCGGCCCGTGAACGCACCTCTTTAGGCGGATTGCACCGCATAGGCGGCATAGCCAATGAGGCGTTCCGGCGTTAGATCGAACTGCGCTTCGAAACACTCGACCATCGTTCTGGTCGAGTCGACTGCGGCAGTACGATGCACCGGAGTCGTTTCCACTTACATGATCACGCCATGCTCGGTGTCGCTCAGGAAGTTGGCGGAGTAGGCAAAATAAGCCGAGCCAGGGCGGCGGTGTCAGACTTTATTCCTGGCTGCGGTGGGGCTTTTCCGGCGGACGCGTTAGGCTGTGTCGAACTATATTTCCGTTGTTGCGGCATGCCATAGCGCTGAAGCTTGCGGATTTTGCGGCCCTCTATGTCAAACTATATTCTGGGCATCCAATCATGGATTTACCTCGGGGTTAGTGTGGGTTGTTGTTGCCCTCAGAGTGTCCATCGATCCAGCAACGACCTTCGAGCAAGGAATCCGATTTAATTTTCAGGCACCTTTCACATGCCAAGATCTAAGCTCTGACCGGTCCAAGGTGAGCCCGATGTCGAGAGGATTTCTGCTTTGGTACGCCTGCGTAATGATTCACAAACCGCACGTTAACGCTGCTTCCGGGCTTAATGCGTCGAATGTGGGTGTCAAACATTGGCGTTGTTAGAGCTGGCTTGCTCTGATACCCCCGTCAAACCTGCTCTTGATTGGCGCGAGTTTGTGTCAATCAATGGACTTGAGTTTGACGGTCAATTGCCAATTACCGAAATAGCCGCAAGAGGTAGGGGTGACGGGCGATTTGGCAGTGTCAATGTAGGGAACGTAAGGTGATACCAAGCCCCTCTGATCCCGGGAATGACGGCGAACGCCAGTGACTCAGTAGTCTCTGCAAAGCCAACGAAAACCACTACCCTGGTCGGCCGGCGCAAACTCGGCGCTCTGGAAGTATCGAGTGTAGGCCTGGGCGTGCAGATCATGAGTCGCACCTACCAGACGACAATCCCTAATCGGGTGGAGATGCACAACATCATTCGCACCGCGTTCGAGCACGGCGTCACCTTCTATGATGCGGCCGAGGCGTATGGCCCCCATGAGGTGGAGCGAATTCTCGGTGAAGGCGTGGCCCCGTTCCGCAATGAGGTGGTGATCGCTACCAAGTTCGGCTGGAACATCGATCAGCAAACCGGTGAGCGCCGCCCAGGGCTCAATAGCCGCCCGGAGCACATCAAGTTAGTCGTTGAGGGCATGCTCAAACGCCTGCGTACGGATCGCATCGATCTTCTTTACCAGCACCGCGTCGACCCGCAGATACCAATTGAGGACGTGGCGGGGGCGGTCAAAGACTTGATGGCCGAAGGCAAGGTGCTGCATTGGGGCTTGTCCGAAATGGGGCTGAAGACATTGCGCCGAGCGCATGCCGAGCTGCCCGTTAGCGCGGTGCAGAACGAATATTCGCTGCTATGGCGAGGCCCCGAGCAGGAGCTGATTCCGCTATGTGAGGAACTGGGTATCGGCTTCGTCCCCTGGAGCCCGCTCGGGGTCGGCTTTCTCAGCGGGGCAATCGACGAAAAGACGCGCTTTGCCGAGGGTGATATTCGCGGGATCGAAGCCCGATTTGCGCCGGAGAGTCGGACTAATAACCTGAAGCTTGTGCGCCTGGTGAAAGCCTGGGCCGAACGCAAGAGCGTGACACCCTCCCAGCTCGCATTGGCCTGGCTGATGGTGCAAAAGAACTGGATTGTGCCCATTCCAGGTACGACACAGATGGCGCATATGCTCGAAAACAACGCAGCGGCACAAGTGACCTTCAACAATCAGGAGCTTGCGGAACTCAATGCGGCCTTGGCTGAAATCAGCATCCAAGGTGAACGGCTACCACCGGCTGTGCTCGCCTATAGCGGGGTCGAAGCCCCAGCGCAGTGATGTTTTCGGTTTAGCCCGGATAACGCAGGGCATCGCGCAGCAAGGTAAAAGCCGGTGAACTCTGTCGCCGGCTCGGGTAATAGAGGTGGTAGCCCGAGAAGGGCTCGCACCAGTCTTCAAGCACGCGAATCAGCCGGCCTTCAGCTACATGCGCCTGCACTAGGTCTTCGGCCATGTAGGCCAAACCTAACCCCTGGAGGGCTGCCCCCAGGCGCATGGCGATGTTGTTGAACACCAGTTGGCCCTCAACTCGTACCTTGAGTTCCTCTCCGTTCTTCTCGAATTCCCAAGGGAAGATGCCGCCGTAGGTGGGCATGCGGATGTTGATGCAATTGTGCTGCATCAGGTCACGCGGAATTACTGGTTGCGGATGCCTAGCGAAATACGCCGGGGAGCCGACGACAGCCATGCGCATATCTGGGCCGATGCGCATCGCAATCATGTCCTTGGCCACTTGTTGACCTAGCCGTACGCCGGCGTCGTAGCCTTCCGCCACGATATCGGTCAGACCGTAGTCGACGATGACCTCGATGCTCAGATCCGGATTATCCGGTAGCAGCGTTGCCAGTACGGGTTGCAGGATAGTGATCGCCGCATGCTCGCCAGCGGTGAGGCGCAGCTTGCCCGCCGGCTTGTCACGAAACTCGCTGAGCAATCCCAGCTCGCTGTCGATTTCTTCGAATCTGGGCGCGACCACCCGCAGCAGATGTTCTCCTGCCTCCGTGGGGGCAACGCTGCGAGTGGTGCGCGCGAGTAGCCTAACGCCGAGGCGCTCTTCCAGCTGGCGCATGGCGCGACTCAAGGCCGGCTGCGACATACCTAGCTTGGCAGCGGCGCGCGTGAAACTACGCTCCTGCGCCACGGCTGCAAAGATCGCGAGCTGGTCGTAGCTTTCAGTGGCCATTAATGCACACCTGTTATGAACCAACTGCGATTATGCCACCAGGCAAGCTACAGCTGCTTGGTTCCACATTGCCCCAATAGACGACGGTTTCTGTGAGTGTGGGGGAATTCCGTAATGTGTGGTGCCAGAACACACGCGGCAGCTTAGGGTCGATTTCAGCTGGTAACGATAGGCCGCTTCTGGCCGTAAGCGGAAGCGGTGCTATCTGCCCCTAAGAGGTGTGTTCAAGCTCGTCGTTTGAGCTTTAGCGAATTTCCCTGGCTCACTTTTCTAAACTGACGACTCACCGTCGCGCGAGCCCATACAGTGGCGGGCCTGAAAGCAAAGCTCGCACTTGATTTAGGTTGTCACCAACGGTCATTGAAGCGAAATGCCTTTATACCAGCGGCTGGGCGATCCTATTGATAAGTTCCGGCCCATCATTCCGCACGTTCCCGACGTCCTTACCCACCGGATGCCACTCGAATTCCTCGACGCATAAACCATGCGCCAGTGCTAGCTCCTCAGCCTTGAGCGGCAAAAGCTCCTGCTGCATCCAGAGCGCAGCGTACTCTGGCGATAGAACCAGAGGACGCCGATCGTGAATATCGAGCATGCCGGCAGCGCTAGATGACGTAATGACAACAAAGCCGTCGCCGTCTCGGGGTTCCAGCGAGGCGCCTCGCTGAAACCGCCCGAGCGCAGCGAAAAACATCGGCTCGCCGCTACGGAGCGTGATGTAGTAGGGCTGCTTGATCTTCGGGTTGGCCGCGTCCTTCTTCCACTCGTACCAACCATCAGCGGGCACTATTGCGCGGCCGGTTTGCCAGATATCGCGAAAGAACTTGCTAGTCGCGGCCGTTTCCACCCTGGCATTTATCGCTGGTGGTCGCTTCCCCTGTGCCCACAATGGGGCGTAACCCCACTTGACCGGCTCCATGCGCAGGCCATCATCGTCCTGGTGCAGGAGCTGAACCAGTGATTGCGGACACACGTTGTAGCGTCCGATTGGCTCAGGATTCACGCTGCCACGCAATGGCAAGGGCAGCTGCATCGCGATCTTGTCCAGGTACTCATAGGCGATTCGGTACTGAGCGAAACGTCCACACATGGGTGCCCCCGCACATCTGGTTCAATTGACCGGACTCTAGCTTCAGAATACTGTATATGCATACAGTTATGAGGTCTGTGCCATGCCCGTCCATATGTTGGGACCTGCTGCTCCCGCCACAATTGCACTGCCGTTTTTCAGTTTCTGCGTGCCCGCCGGATTCCCGAGCCCAGCGCAGGACCACATGGAGGGGAGCATCTCGCTCGACGAGCTGATGAACATCCGAGCTCCGCATACCTACCTGGCGCGCGCAGACGGGGAGAGCATGATCCAGGTCGGCATTTTCGACCGAGACATTCTGATCATCGACCGGGGACGGGAGGCAGAAAAAGGGGAGGTGATCATCGCAGCGCTGAATAACGAGCCTCTGGTCAAGATTTTCGACCGAGCCGGCAGCCAGGTCATTCTGCGCTCGGCTAATCCGAAGTTCCCGCCGCGGTACCTCCTCGAAAGCGAAGAACTCTACGTATGGGGCGTGGTGTCATACAGCATCCGAATCCATGGCAAGTACTGAGCGGGCCATCGCCCTCATTGATTGCAACTCGTTCTACGCCAGCTGCGAGCGTGTCTTTCGACCAGACTTGCGCCGTACGCCTATCGTCGTGCTTTCGAACAATGACGGCTGCGTGATCGCGCGCTCGGCCGAGGCAAAGCAGCTCGGTATCAAAATGGGCGTGCCGTATTTTCAGATCCGGCGCGACCTGGAGCGTTGGGGCGTTGTGGTGTTTTCCAGCAATTACGCGCTGTACGGCGACATGAGCGAGCGCGTCATGACGGTCATCGAGAGCCTGGTGCCTGCGGTTGAGGTGTACTCAATCGACGAGTCGTTTGCCGACCTTACCGGTGTGCCAGACGTCGAAGTGCTCGGCAGGCGGATCCGCGCTGAGGTACTGCGCAGCACAGGTATCCCGGTCGGGGTGGGCATTGGGGGGACCAAGACGCTCGCCAAGTTGGCGAACCATTCAGCGAAGCGCTGGCAGAAGCAGACGGGTGGGGTAGTGGACCTTCTCGACCCGGTGCGGCGCGACAAGGTGCTGCGCGTGACTGACGTCGGCGATGTATGGGGTGTCGGTCGCCGGATGACCGAGCACCTGAACAGGTTGGGCATACGTACTGCTTGGGATCTAGCTAGCGCGGATGCCTGGACCCTGCGCAAAAAATTCAGCGTGGTCATCGAGAAAACCGCACGCGAACTGCGCGGGACGCCGTGCCTCGATCTGGAGGAGGTCGCGTCACCCAAACAGGAGATCTGCTGCTCGCGGATGTTCGGCAAGCGCCTGCGCGAGCTTGAGCCAATCAAGGACGCAGTGGCGGCATATGCCGCTCGGGCCAGCGAGAAGCTGAGGGCACAGCAGTCCATGTGCAAGCGCGTCCGAATCAGCATCCGTACCGGCATGTTTAATCCCGACGAGCCCAAGTTCGCGAAAGGCGTCGTGTGTGAGCTGCCGTATCCCACCAACGACACCCGCTACATCATCCGGGCGGCGATCGCTGGGTTGGAACACATCTATCGCGATGGCTTTTCGTTCAGCAAGGCAGAGGTCCTGCTGATGGACCTCTGCCAGCGCGGCGAGTACACCGACGATCTATTCGCCCAAACCCAGCCCGCCGCGTCGGAGCGCGTTATGGGCGTGCTCGATGCAATCAACGCCAAGTGGGGCCGCAATACCCTCCGGCCCGGCCGCGTAACCACCGCGCCGGACTGGGGCATGCGACGGGAGATGATGAGCCAAAGTTTCACGACCAGGCTGGATCAGTTGTGGGTGGTGCGGTGCAACTAGGCGAGTGCATGCGAGGACCGATGAATTCCAGGTACTGGTTGTAGTGCGATCGCTTGCATCCGTTGACCGCTGAAAGCGTAAAGAAAAAGCCAGGCAGTGCCTGGCTCTTGTGTTGGTCGGATAGCTTACTGAAGCCAACCCTCTACCTTTTCGGCGCCGTGCTTTTCTTTCCAAGCTTTCAAAATCTTATGATTGCCACCCTTCGTCTCTACCACCTCTCCAGTTTCTGGGTTTTTGTAAACCTTAACTTGGCGCTGCCGACGAGGCGCTTGAGACGTCGGGGTGGCGCTGATGCTGGTGCGGCTGGGCTGCGGATCCAATATTGAAATAATTTCGCGCAGGCCTACGTCATATTGCCCCATCAAATTGCGGAGTTTTTCCTCGAACTCGATTTCGCGCTTGAGTTTGTCGTCATTCTTAAGAGCATCAAGCTGCTTGAGCTGGGCTGCGAGCTGGGCTTCTAGAGCTTTGAATTCGGCGAGTTTGGACATGGGTAACCTTCGGAGAACGAAACTGCTTTGTGTGTCTCAGTCTACCGCTTGGGCACGGAGGGAGAAAACTAAGGACCGACCGATTTCGTGAGTAATTCAGTCATCGAGAAGGCTGGTACAGGGATGGCGCTGCGGAGTGTTTGTCAGCCAGAGAGGTGCGTACTTCCTGACATATGAAGTGGTGGGTTAGCAAAATGGGAGGTGACCAAGCGGCGGCCGTTGCATAGAAACGTCGCGCATCCCGTAGAGGAAGCGGACGTGAGCAGGCTTCTTCTGCTTTAGCAGAGGTAGCCATGCATAGCATCGAAATTGGAGCTAGCCATTTACCTGCGGCAAATGAAGAAAGCTGCCTTTTTTGACAACAATGGCAGCCGCTTCGCGAAGGCAGTTGATCATTTTGGTCTTATTGCTCGGTCTCGCTCCACATTCGTTTCGCTTACCTGCAAACGCCCAAAATGCTCAACTGCCCCATACTTGAAGGTTTCAAGTATGGGGCGCGGGGGCATACTTGAAGGAACGCTTCGCTGCTTCAAGTATGCCCCCGCAATTTTGTTGTCAAATCATAGCCGCCAGGCGTTGCCTGGCCGAAATGGCGATTGTGCACAGACGTGAGCTGCGCCATTCGCGGGCGCTGCCGCCCCGGCCTCAATCATAAGCCCGATCACTGCGGCACACTTGTCTTACGACCGCCATGTCACATGACTCGAGTGCTGCAGTCTCGCCGTGTCACTCGTAGGGCTTGCGGCAGTTAGTGAGTGTCGATGCGCCGGGTGACCGTGCCGTGTGTCTGTCACAGTGGCGTTATGAAGCGGTGTCCGGTCTGATGCCAAAGCGCCCACGCTTCAACTGAAATTTGTGTGGCAGCAGCCGACTGTCACGGAATTCTCGTCGCAGCGGATGCAAGTTCTTCGATGGTGGACTGTGCTCAGCGATAGGGCGTGCCAACCGTCGCCGCAAGCGATGCCCGGAGTTGCGTGAAAATTCGGTTTCTTTCCTGTTGTGTTCAGAACGAAAAAGGCCGCAGATTGGCTGCGGCCTTTTATTCATCCTGTCTCATAATCATCTCCAGGCGATGATTGTTTTGAACGCTACGCGCTAGCAAGGCTTTTGCTTAGTTCTCCTTCCTCGCTTTCCGCGTCCGGCTTGGTTTGCGAGCAGCTTTTTAAAATGCTCCCAGCGGATCTGCTCGGTCTGTGCGTTGTATGTCAGTCCCCGTTCCATCTGCTCCAGTAATCTCAGACTCAGTGGCTGCTCCAGGTAATGGTCTGCTGTGACTTCTGGTGCACCACCCTCATGGCCGAGCAGATAGGCGATCGTGGATGGAGATATGCCTGACCGTTCCAGCCGAACGGCAAACGAGCGACGGAGACTTTTAAAATTGAGCCCGCCATTAACCGCCGGCGGACAGTGCTGACCGATGTATCCTGTACCCGTGCACGGCCCGCAGAAAAACCGACTTGGGTCGCGGGAGTATAGGTGCTTTGGATCGAAGCTCAGCTCGTTGAAAAGCAGAGCGTCATTGCCATCGGCCTGGCGCCGTTCTTCTACGAAATTTAGAAAGCCCATCTCCACTAGCTTCGAGCAGATTGGAATCTGCCGAGCCGACGGCCCCGTCTTCAACGACTTGTTGTAGCCATTATCGTTGATATCGATAAGGTCTACGCCGTGGACATCCTGGATCACATCATGCACACGTAGCTGGCAGAGCTCGTTAAGCCGCGCGCCGGTATAGAGCCCAAGCGGGAGCAACCAAAACCGATAGGGCTTGGCGTCCTGGTTGATTTTCGGCAGGTCGCCTGCGAGATACTTTCTGTAGGGCCAGCCTGAGAACATCTGATTCAGATTGCTATCCAGAAATGGCTTGGTGATTTCGGCGTGTTTTGTATTGCAGGTCGCGACTTTGATCGCCTCGGTAATCAGCTTGCTCTCAAGTGCTTCGTCTAGCATTCGATTGAACAACTGATAGTAGGTCGTGAGGTTTGCGCCTTTGCTACCCGACGCAGCGTTCTGCTTGAGTAACGACGGTAGCTGATCCTTCAGACGCTGTACGTCGGCCCGATCAAGCTCAGCAACTCGGCGGGTAGGATTATCTTGCGTCAGAGCGATTTTTAGTTTCTCCATCCGCGCTCGAAGCATGTGCTCGGATTTCCCTGCGTAATTGTTTTCTCGCAGAAAGCGGGACAGCGTTATGTCCATGAACTCGGTAAGCAAAGGAGAAGACTGAAAGCGGTTTATCGCATCCGTAATCGCTGAAATGTTTGCCAACGCGATTCGCAAGTGTTCTTCATGGCCGGGTTCGACGATAAGACTCAGGCCTTTGTAAAAAGGAATGGAGAGGGGGGCAGTTACATTCATATATACCTCACAGTGGGTGAGGCTTGAGATTATTACTGGATGGATAAACAGTCAAGATAATCTATTAGGATTTACCATGCGATAGTTTTTATTGACAACTTGTCAATAATCGCAAGATGAGCAAAAGGTAAGAGCGAGCCCCTACCTTTTATTAGCTGAATATTATGCGTACGTTTTCCAGTGTCGCTTAGCAACCCGCACGCTGGGGAAGGGGGTGCCAACCGGGCGACCGACATTGAAAACGCCCTGGCGTTCTCGTAACTCTTGATAGTGCCGGTAATGGATGTGTCCCAGCCCTAGCCCGAAATCGAGCTTGTCGAGCTCGTCTTTGAGCACGTCAGACGGATAGCAGTCGCCGTACCCACCGGTGGTACTTTTATCCGAGTGGCCTACAAGCGCTTTGGCTTTCGCCAGGTCAAGGTTCTGTCTGCGAAATTGATTGATAAAGGTGTGGCGCAGACCGTGGTACGTCAGGCCGTCATCTCCCAGGCCGCAAAGCCCAAGGTAACCCCGGCTAATCTGGCTTGAGCCGAGAAACCAACGGCTCGCAACATGCCCGGGAGAAAGGTCGCCGTATACCCGAATATTGTCGAAAAGCGGAGCCTTGCCGTCTCGCTCGACAGCTTCCAGGCGTGCTTGATGAAACTCCAGGAAGCCCGACTCGATAAGCTGCCGGTGAATCGGCACCAACCTTTCCGAATCGGACGTCTTCAGCTGTTTCGACCCGCTTCGATTGATGCTGATGAGCCAGACGCCGAGTTCTTGCCGAATGTCTTCGAGCCGTAGCTGGCACAGCTCACTTAGCCTTGCGCCTGTAAAAAGGCCAAGCAGCGGCAGCCAAAACTTGTAGTCATCCAAGCGCCAGCGCGGCGGCGTGGTCAGTGTGTAGGCCGGACCGTGAAGAAGTTTCTCGATCTGGCTTGGGCTATACGTGCGCTTCCTCGGCGCCTCGGCTCCTTTGGTGCTGAATGCCAATCCGGCCGCGATATTTTCGGTGATGTAACCCTGATCATGAGCGTAGGTGACAAGGGCCCTTGCCAGCTCAAAAAACTTTTTCGCAGTGCGAGGGTTGATTGGCTCGAACTTACCGTCGCTAATGATCTTACTTAGCGGCTGGTTACGCGTGGCACGGAGGCGATGCCGGTTCTTCGGATAGCTACGCAGATGATCGCGTAGCGTGTTGAATTCAGCGCGAGTCAGCGTCTCGACTTGCCGGTGCCCGCCAAGCAGCTCGCACAGGCCTTCCAGGCGGGCCTTTGCGGTAATGCGAGTCCGCGGGTTAGCCCAGGCGCCTTCACGAATTTGCCGTTCTTCGTATTCCTTTACCAAAGCTGCGAGGCTCAACCCTGCGTTTGAACCACGCGCCGGCGAGACAATGCGATCGTTGACGGAGGGTTGCGTAAAGAGGGTTTCAAGCTTGGCTTTCTGCGCGTCGGGCAGAACGCTCCCGAGCGCATTCAGCAACGCGAGCGTGCCTGGATCCTGTGGCGGTGCCACAGCATCTGTCGGCGAGTTCAGCTCCGGAATCGTCTGCATAGGCTCGGCGGTTGCAGCAGAACCCAACATCCGCCGAACCAGGTCACCGATTTCCTGCATGGCTTGGGCGTAAGGATCTTGGTGATCGTCTTCCTGAAAGTAACGCAACAGCACCTTATCAACCTTCTGCAGCGTATACGTCAGCATGAGGACCGCAATGATGATGGAGCTAGTGAGCAGCTCAACCCGAAAGCTTTTCTTTTCTCTCAGATGCGCTTTCATGCACAGCGGATCGAGTTCGATAAGCATCACATAAAGCCCCGATCCCTCCTGCACCAAGAGCGCTCGATCAATGATGCGGAGCTTCAGATGCATCGCGTTGGCTTGCTGAAGATGAAAATGCAAAGCTTGCCGAGATTGCGGTAGTGCTGGGGGGATGTGCATGAGATTCCGACCCTGGTCTGGGCGGGCATGGCACAGGTATTCATAAAGCGTCATCGCTGCAAATGCAGGAGATTCTTTCGAATAGCGCCCTGGGGAGGGTGGGACGGTCTCGAGTACATCAAGGGCGGCGTAAATGTACCGGGCAGCGTCGCTCGCCACGTTCTGGTTGTTGGTTCCGAGCGGCCAGTCAAAGCGTACGAACCCGACCCCAAGCGCTTTTACCAGTGCGGGCGTTGGTGTCAGTGCGAAGAAAATTTCGCCCCCTGGCTCGTGGCTATAGAGCACTACACGCTCGGCACTCTCTTTCATCATGCGAGCGTGGGCGACCGAAAGGTCTTGGTTCGCGAGCTTCATGGGCGACGGACGGACTTTCCAAACCCGGTCGGCGAATTTGAGTGCTTCCGCTACCGCTAAGTGAAACCTTTGGAGGTCAACCAGCAGGCGGTCAGAAAAGAGCTCGACATAGTGCTCGGTTGCCTTGGCAAGGAACTGCTCGAAAGAAGCATTCAGGTACTTAGCGAGATCGCGGGCCAGGGCTTCGTCGTGGCTGAGCGACCACCGGATTTGCGCAGGCAGTTTCGGGTTGGCCGCGAAATGCTTAGGGAATGTGAGGTAGTACTGGAAGCCAGTGTTGGCTTGATAGACCAGGTGGGGGACACCCGTTTTGCTTTGGCGCTTGGACATGATGGCATACCTTTTGGATTCACAGACGGACTGTGAGTAATCCAATGCCATCAAATCTGGGCTGAAACCCGCGTTCTAGACGGGTTTCAGTGTTGAATTGGTGGAGCCGGGGGGATGGTCAACCGCATTTCCCGTTCCCCATTGCAAGCTACAGAACCCGTACGTTTGAGCCGCAGCGCCAGTGCCTCGATGTCACACCTAGGTGGGCGTGGTTGATGGTTCACGCAGAATATACGTTGCGGCATGTCTGGACTAGAGGGATTTGAACCGGCGTCCGAAAAGTGCGGCGCTGCGCGAGCTAAGCGAAATTCAGGCACCGTCGATCAGGGTCGGAAGTGAGGCTGGCTCAACATCGAGCGCCAGCGCTATGCGCTCGAGAGGAGGGGCTCGTTAGTGGTACCGACTCTCGGCAGCATCATTAATAGATGGGCGAAAGCACTCATACGGTTCACAAGGAGTTCATTCGGTGAACGCCTGTAGCCATAACCCTGCTATATTCGGAGAGCTATATTCCAGTAGCAGACAATTTTTATACCTTTCGGCATAACCTCTAGAGGCTACCTGCATGTCAAGGAAGAGCGGCAACTCTGGTGCATTCGTGTGGAAGGTGGCTCTAGCCATGCTAGCGATAGGTGTTTTGGCTAAAGCCGTTCAGCTTTTGATAATCGCTGGCATCCTGTTTCTGCTTTACTGCCTCGTTCGAGCGCCTGGTCCTACGCTCGGATTTCTTGTGCTTGGGTTAATAGGGGCGATTCTAAAGCGGGTGCCTGACCCATACATAATGATGGGTTTTGGCGCTGTGCTTCTTGCGTGGGTCATAAGCATACTCAGAAAAAGGGAGCCGGCACCAATGGCTGAGTCTGGCAATCAGCCGTTGATATCGGATACTGGTGCACGCAAGGACATCAGCCAAGATTGAGTTTGGAGGCCTCTTCGTATGCCTGTGATGTGGGTGGTTAATTTCAGGTGTTTCGCTAATCTTTAAATTGATGGTCATTTGTGCCTGCTTGCTGCCATGATCTGTATCTTTGCTTGAGATTAGTTCGTCGTTTTTCAGTAGGTTTTTGCCTTGTTCTAGCGAATAAGCAGGCTATCACCCTCGCCGAGAAATTGAGTGTATATCGGCTTCCCATTGTTCTCCGCTCTAAACGTCTGCGCCCATCCGGCGCTATGTACTTCGATGGCGTCTAACTGTTCAATCAGTTCGCACGCTGCTGAGTAGCTTATAACTTCGTGCTGCATGGTTTTGCTCCTGTTTCGTTGGCGTGAATACAGTAGCGATGGTTCGCGATATCGGGAAGTCTGCCGGTGTCGGTAAGTTCTGTGTATAATTCAAACCGTCCAAGCTCGTACTTCAGTCAGTGGTTAGTTAGTTCAACTACCACTGATTTTTTGTGCTCTCGTTTTTTTGGGTTCGCCCGCTTTGCTGTAAGCTCTAAGATGGCGTTTAGAGCGCTGTTTTTTGTTGTCCGCTTGGTCTGCCGGTCTTTTGTGAGATCGCATCGCTATGCGCGTTCTAGGCGGCTTCTTGGCTGTGCTGGTGCTGGTGCTCGCCGGTTCTAGGAGCAGTCCGGCAGTCCGGCAGTTTGGCGTGACTCGTCTCGATTCTGCTGGCTGTGTTGGTGCCGTGGCACCCCTAATGCCGTGATTCGCTGCAAAGCCTTCTGTGAGGCTCTATACGCTTCGATCTAGCTTTGGCGCTGCCTGTACGGTCTTTTGTCAGATCGCATCGCTATGAGCGTTCTAGGTGCCTTTCCGGGCGTGGTGGTTGGCATGTATCAGGACGGTGCTCTGGTAGTGCGCCTTTGTCAGCCGTAGTAGTTCGCTGGAAATGTAAGTCGCTTTACCGGGGGGCAGATCGTAAAACTCTTTGAGCCTAGAGTCTGCGAGCACTGATAGCTTGTTCTTCGCACAGTATGCGGCCCATCCAAGCGCACTGGCGAAGCCTTCTCGCTCGATATCGGAGCCGGGAGTGGTGAACATAAGGTCGCTGTCAGCTTCGCCCTTCACGCGGCGTAGTGCGCGACGAAGCTTGGTCTGGCCTTGAGCTGCAAACCCAGTAGGTCCAATGATGAGCCCGTGAAGGTGCCAGCGCCTACGGCTGCCATCCTTCGTTAGAACCGCTGGGCTTTTTTCGAGTGAATAGAGAAACCAAGCATCGCCTCCCAATGCCTCGCGAACCTTGCGAACCATCTGGTCTCTGATTTGCTCCGGTGCAGTTTGGTCGCCCTGGTCGAGCCGCTTGCTTAGCTTGCTGTTCAGGATCAGGGTGAAGGCTTTGCACTCGTAGGTCAGTTCAGCCGCCCTGTCTAGTAGCGGTGCCACTGCAAGCATCAGCTTGTGGTTGTCGTCCGTATCTCGCCATGAACGGAATACAAACGTCTTGGGCTGTACCCCTTCCAAGAGCGTATGAGGCTTCTGGTTGGTGTGAAGGGTATTGCTTGTATTCCTCCCTAGTATACTGGTCTTAGCCATAGCGAACTGCTTTGAAAGCACCGTGGTTACTAGCGGTGAGGCGTTTTTTGGAGTCCCGAAATTTACGGGTTTTTGCAGAAGCTCTGATGGCGCATCGCTCGTACAAGCGCTCACTGGCAAAAATAGGTGGTCGATTGTGCTGTCTCGAATGTCTTCCCTGACAGCCTCCCTCATACCCTCACGAATTACTTCTAGCCGGGCGTCGGTTACGTTTTCAGAATCGTTGAAGTCCTGCATCTGTCCAATGCTCGTTGTCGCCTCCGTCCCTCTGCCTGATTTTCAATTTTCAGGTCTGCGCATTGAGCGCTATGGGGTCTAGTTGGCTTTGTTTTTCTAAGGATTCGACAACCGGGCTCGTGGTGTCATGTTCGGCCCGGTGTCGGTTCGTTGTAGATGTCAGTCCTGCACCAGCTCCACTACCCCGTTGTCTTCTTCTTCGGTCAGCAGTGAGTTGCCTGTGATGCGCTCGGCTGCTTCGCGGCGCTGCTGCTCTCGAATCTCTCGGACGTCATCGTCGGTCATGATTCGAATGCGAAGCTCGGACAGCTCTTCAACATGCGTGGCTTCTGCCAAGCGATCAAGCGGCAGGGCACGGCGCGCCACCTTCTGCGTGAGATCAAGCGCTGTGGCTGCTGCCACCACTGTTCGCATCATTTGGTAAGGCGTGCTGGTGCTGGGGTCGAGCGCTTCCATAGCTTCTACTACCTTCCCCCGGATCATGCGGGACAATGCGAGATCGTCCAGCACCAGCGCGGCGGCGTGCTGTTGTACCGCGTCCAGATCGAAGGCGGTGTTGAGCATGCCTTGACGTGCTTGCTCGACAAGACTTTCGGTTGCAGCACCAGCAACAGCGCTGCGGCGCTTCAGAATGCGCTTAGTGGTAGATAGGGATAGGTCGAGCTTGTCAGCGATGGCTGGGCAGGAATAACCCGCTTCGCGAAGTATGACGGCTTGGGCTTCGATGTCCGGTGTGGTCTTCGAGCTCATTGCGCTTACTCTTCAACGATAAGCAGGGACGGTGGCAGACCTGCCAGCGCATTGAGTTCATTCGTTAGCTCGTGCCAGTTGTTGCGCACGTTGAACATCGGCGCGCCTGACAGCCTAACGATTGTTTTCAGCTCGACCGGAGCTATATCGAAGATGGTTTTGCCATCGGCTGTGAGTGCGTCGAGAGTTGCGCTGATGATGGCTTGGCGAGTTTTAGCGCGTTGAGTGCAGCCGGCAGTTGGCTGATTGCGGCATCGTCGGCTTGATTTGATGCCATGGGTTCGGCAGAAGTGGTAAGCGGAATTTTTTGTCCAACGGGAGCCGTCAGAGCGGGGAGCGAGTTTGTTAAGTAGATCGGCAAGGCGCGAATAGCTGCCGTTGTCGGATTGCATGAACTGCTTAGCAGTTGTCTCTAGGTATTGCATTCGTTACCCCTTAGCAACGATGTGAAAAATTCTTCCCGATAGGGCGTCCTCCAAGTGTTTATGGTTCATGGTTTAAGGCGCTGTTTAATTCAGCGCCAATATTGTAATTGCGTTTAGCGTCTTGTGTCTAGAGTTATGCTTGACTTCGGCTTTCTTATATGTGTAAGGATTTCGGAAGTTCGGCCTTGGCTCGATAAACAGTTGCCACTCCGCACTTTGCCAACCTTGCGATCTCCTCAGCAGAGGCGTCCGGAAACTTCAACAGCATCTCTTGGGCTGTAACCCATGATTTCGACTTGCCACGGGTTTTAATCATCTCGCCGCGCTCCTTGCGGCGCTCAAGGCCTTGTTTGATCCGCTCGACTCGTTTCTGTTGGTCGAGTCGTGCCATGGTTGCCATCAGGTCAAGAAGCATATCGTTGATAACCCTTAGAACCTGACTAGCGATGTCATCGCTGTTGGCTAGCTGGTGCGTGGTCGGTAGGTCTACCACTACTAACCTGAGTCCCTTACATTCGATCATGCTGCGAAGCTGTTTCCATTCGTCCTGAGACAAGCGGGACAGCCTGTCCACGCTTTCACATAGCAGCACATCAGCCGGCTCAGCTTCATCGAGCAGGCGAATCAGCTCCGGGCGCTCCAACTTCGTGCCGCTAATGTTCTCGGCGTAGATGCCGGCAATGGTCATGCCTCGTTCAGCCGCAAACTCTCGCAAGATCTGCTCTGCGCGGTGGCTGTCTTGGTCCTTCGTCGATGCTCTCAGGTACAGGCGGGCTTTCATGGGGAGTTTTCTCAAGTAACTCTAGATTTGATGGGCAAATGATAGTTCGATCAATTGCCCTGCATCTACAGGTTTTTTGATAGTCCCGGTACGCGAGCTTGGCGTCTCTCAGATGGGTATAGAGGTTTGAGAATTCTGTTGAGCATCCGTTTTGTTAATGCTGGCGAAATGCAATAGATTGCTTTGGGTCGTCATAGGGCTTCGCCTGGCGTTTCGAATCCATTGAGTGTCTTTACTTGGGAGGGGTGTATGGGTGTTGAAGAGGAAGTGTTGAAAAAGCTGCTGGACTGCGATGCGTTTCACGACAGTGATCCAAAATGCGCAGGGATCGCGCAGGCGGGCGTTGATAGGGGGTTCAGCAGCCTGTCGCCTGCTCAGCAGCACGTTCTTGAGCCGTTCATGCGCCAGACTTGCGAGGGGGTTGTCAACCCAGGCGGGCATCACAATGGTTGTTCGCGCGAATTAGAGGGAAAAGAGCTAATAGAGGCCTTGGATACAAGGTTTGCCGACGGGCTGATTTGCGCCGATTGCAAGGAGGAGGCGTCCTATTACGAACACCAATGGGAACGGATTAAAGCGGAGTAGCAGACTCCGTTAGCTGGATGGGTGTTTCTAGGCAGCAAGACAGCTCCCGCTACGCGCCGAGCTGTTGAGCCGCTAGCTGGACTGCCCGAGGTTTTCTTCAATCTGATTCTCGATTGTTTGTTCGAATCCACCTGTGGTCCGCAGTTATGAAGTGCTTGGTCCGTTTTGCACGCATAGCTGCCAGACCGTAACGCCGCGAAGCGCAAGGGAGTATGCTCATGCCCGCTGTCATCGTTGAGAACGACGTTTCGATTTGGGACGATGAAACTGGTGCCGTTTACCATTATCCGAAGCGGTACAGCGCCATTCTCAAACCTGGAATACAGGTCATCTACTATAAAGGCGGGATGAAGGATAAAGCCTACGCAGATCGGCGGCTGACCGACCTGCCGCATTACTTCGGGATCGCTCGCATAGGCAAGGTTTATCCCGATCCAAACAGCTCAAAGGGTGATCTGTTTGCCCTGATCGAGGAATTCCAACCATTCGAGTGGCCTGTTCTCGCTAAGGATGGCGATACCTACCTAGAGCCCATTCCGCCATCCAAGGTGAGTAATTACTGGCGTGACGGTGTCCGATCGATCGATCAAGGCACCTACCAGAGCATTCTGATGCGAGCTAAGCTCAAGCCTCTACAGATCGCGGAGGTGCAGGAAAGCGAAGATGCTTTGGCTTTCCGATCTGGTGTCGAAGGCAGCACAACGAGCTACTTCGGCGTCCGCTATGAGCGAGACCCCAAGCTCAGGTGCCAGGCCATCGCCATTCATGGTACTGCCTGTAAAGCGTGCGGCTTTGACTTCGAGAAGGCGTACGGCGATTACGCACGAGGCTACATTCACGTGCACCATGTGCAGCCGATTTCTGAATTCGATGGCGCGAAGCTCGTTAACCCGGAAACCGACTTGATTACTTTGTGCGCCAATTGCCATGCGGTCATCCACCGAAAGCGCCGAACAACTCTCAGCCTCGATCAGCTAAGGGAAATGATTCGCGGGCATTGGATGTGCAGTGAGCCTTCCTAGGCGACTTCAGTAACCTCGTTTCTTTGATGGCCTTCATACCATGCGAGGGTGCCGCGCACGGTGGCTGGTAATACTCTTACGCAGTACGGCGCCGAAACGATCAGCGAAATCCGCTTGATAGCTTTTTAACCGCTGGATGGCTTCTGGAATTGGCAGCAGTTTGAGCGCCGCAAGCTTGTGCTCAATCGTCGCGCCGCCGTCGTAGTGCTTCCCGGCAATCGTGTTGGGTGCATGGCCCGTGATGGCATCAATGACCGTTTGGTCCACCGGCTTACCATCTCTGCGGGCGTTTCGCAGGTTTGTCTCTAGAGTGTGTCTAAAAGAGTAGAGGCTCTTACCGGACTTCGGGTAGTGGACGCCGATGGCCACTAAGTAGCCGTTTGGCGCTTCGTTGAAAAACTTGCTGGCGCTTTTGGCCCACCCCTCTTTGTTGTGATCGGAGGTTTCGTCCCGTGGTGGCAGGTAGGCGAGGCCGTCTCCGAAGAGCTTTTTCTGCTTAGCCGTTCGCTGGCTTGCCAAGTAGTCAAGAAATCCAAGATCAATCAGGCGAGGGTGGATAGGCACCTGCCTAGCCTCTTCGGTCTTGACTCGTTTGGCTTCAAAGGCTTTGGGATCGTCTGGGCGAAAGTCGAAGCATGGGTGCCCGTCTATCTCGCGAATGTCAGCGGTGTCGAGCTGGGCAATTTCGTTGGTTCTGGCACCAGTAAAGTAGGCGACGAGGGGCATCCAGAACCAAAAGGGATAAGCCTTCGTCCTGTTAGCCGGCGGTGTGCCTTGGTAGATGTAGCCTGAAAAGATCGTCTCCACCTCCTCCATGGAAAATGGCTTGCCTTTCCGGCTACGTGAGTTCTCTCGCTTTTGGACGGCCTTGATCAGTAAGTCTTCAGGGCCGATGACGGTAAGGTCCAAGAACCTCGCATGTCGTTGGATTCGCTTCATCGCGCCGATCAGACTGGTTACGCGCTCATGTCCTGCCATTTCTCCCGGATCGTCCGTAACGAGCGATTCCAGAGGCGATGGCGGATCGATTGTTACAGTCGCGCCGGCTCTAATCGTGCGCGCTGCGTCGTATGCGAATTGCCAGTCCTGCTTGGTCAGTTCGCACACTGGCTTGTGTCGTGTAAGTACCGTCATCACACGAGCACGACGTTTGCTCTCTTCGAGCGTTCCGCCGTGCTTGGCTTGGCCACCCCTAGTAGTCTTGTCGGCTCGATCGCGCTCTAGCTGGTGCTGCCACACGTCATAAAGCGTCCAGCTGGCCATTTTAGGGTCGTGGCTGGGCTCTGTTGCCAGCGGTAATTCAGTTGCGGTTGGAGTGCCTGTAGCGGTGAGGCTGACTGTAACCAGCTCGTCCCTTAGCTTAGGCAATACCCTTGGTAGCTCGGTCGGCTGATACGAGCGCGAAAGCGCCAACAGCTTTCGCGCTAGGGGCTCCAGCTCGTCCCGGATTGGGCGGTCGAATCGCCCCTCCAGTAGCTCAGCGATGCAATGGCGGCGCTGGCGTTCTTCGATCTCTGCATTGGATAGCACTGGTTCTGATTCTGCCGCTGCGCTGGCTGGGCTAGACCACGTGCCTACGCCGATGCCCTTTTGGTCGCGGCACAGTTCATCGAAAAGGTCGATGTCTTCTTGGCTGGGTTCGTAGTCGCTGTGGTCGGTCATGCGCGAAGCTCTATCGAAGATTGAATCGAAGTGCACAGCATGCTGTCGAGCGCGCTTGAGCGCTAGCCTTTCGCTATCAGTTTTCAGTGAGCGCCGAATCTCTCGTTTGCCGTTGATTCGAGGGCGCAGGGAGGCGGGAATTACCATGCGGAAGTAGAAGGTTCCGTGGCGATTTCGGTAGAGGTAGGTAGGAGCGAGTTTCATCATGGGCGCCTGCTGATGCCCTGCTTCGATGTGACTGCTCGATGTCACACCTGCTAAAACGGCAGGTCCAGACAGCACAAAGCCCCGGAGTACGGGGCTCTGCGCTTGTGATGGTGGAGCCGGGGGGATTTGAACCCCCGTCCGCCAGCTCTCCGCTATTGGTTCTACATGCTTAGCCAGATCTACTGAGTTAACTCCGCGCCGCCCGATTGGCAGGGTGCTTAGAGCGAGCTGTATGAGATTTAGCCGTTACGTCTACAGCGAACTTGGCGGCGATCCTGTTCTATCTGACGGTCATTTCGGGTTTACAGGCATCCCCTAGTGACCGCTGGAGCCGAAGCTACCAGATGAAGGTTAGGCGGCTAGCGCGTACCCTTCGTAGTTGTCGTCGTTGGCAACTATAGGTTTGCAACAGTTTATTTACGAGTTCTGTTACCAACTCGGCATGCCCCTCAAGTTTCGTTACCGGCGTCGAATCCTAATCGGCCCCTGGTGCAGCTTGTGGTGCTGGGCGCGAGTGTACGGCGATCTCTCTGCGCTGTCGATCATCTTGTAGCCATGCTGGTTACAAAATGTACAGCTTGGCAGCGGCAGGATCGCTCGCACGATCCCGCCGGCCTGGCTTAGTTGCCGGCGCCGGAACCGGAGCCGCTGGTACCGCCGCTACCGGTGCTGCCCGGGCCTTTCAGCTCTTGCAGTGCCTTGGTGGAGTGCGCGATGCAGGCCTCTGTATCGCCGGATTGCTGGGCTTGGCGAGCCTGTTTTACGTACTCGTCGACTTGGCTCTTGGCCGGCTCACCCAGGGTGGCGGTGTTGGCGGCCATGTTGTCGTCAATTTCCTGCAGGTTGAGCTGACACAGGTCGTCTTGCGCGAAGACAGCGGGGCTGGCGAGCAGTACCGCGGATGCGAGCAGTGCATGAACTTTCATTGTGGGTCCTCCAGTCTTGTGGACTTCCCGGGCCTGCCTGAGAACTGCTGAAACGGCGGCGCCGAGTCGAATCGAACCCGTCAGGGGCTCTAAAAATCCGACTGCGATTGCGCAAGAGCGTTCATCGAAGCGACACAAACGAAACGGCCCCGCTCCGCTGAGCGGGGCCGTAACGCTGGTGCTAGAGAGGCTGGTCGGCAGTTTTACGACGCGTTACACGGTCAACCAGATAGACCAGACCGTGATAGTCGATCTCGCCATGACGTGACAGGCCGATCTCGCAGGTGCGGCTGGTGGAGATGCCTTCTTCGCAGATCTGCACGGCGTTCTTCAGGCTGCGCAGCGCGTGCTCGTTCAGCTCCGGCGTGGTGAAGCCCTTGTCGCCGGCGAAGCCGCAGCAGTGGATGCCTTCGGGCACCACGACTTCCTTGGCGCAGTGGCGGGCGATGTCGATCAGCGCCTGCGCCTCGCCCAGGTGCTGGGTGCTGCAGGTGACGTGCACGGCGATCGGCTTGTCCTGCGGGACGAAGTCCAGCTTGTCGAGCAGGTGCGTGCGGATGAAACGCACCGGGTCGTACAGATCGAGGCGCTGATCGGTCAGGCCCTGGACCAGGCGCAGGGTGCAGGGGCTGGTGTCGCAATAGATCGGGTCGAGCCCGCCGCGGCTGGCCTTGAGCAGCGCATCGAGCATTTCCTGGCGCTTGCGTTCGCCCTGTTCGGAATAGCCCTTGGAGGCGAACGGCTGGCCGCAGCACAGGTCGTTCAGCTGTTCGGGGAAGATCACCTGGTAGCCGGCCTTTTCCAGCAGGCTGCGGGTCTTGTCGAGTAGCGGCTCCTGTTCCTGATCGCGTGCCGCCGGGCCCATGGCGCGGGAGACGCAGGCGGCGAGGTAGACCACCCGAGCGCGCTCGTCGGTGGGCGGCGCCTTGGGCAGGTTCAAACGTTGCAGTGGCTGCGGCGTAGCCGGCGTCCACTGGGGCACGCGGCCCTTGCTGGCGCGGGTCATGGTCGCCGACATCTTGGCCAGGTTTCGCGTGCCCATGATCAGGTGTGCGCCGTTGGCCACGTGCAGCATGAAGCGGGTGCCTTGCACGGCGGTGGCGAAATGCTCGGCCAGCCAGTTGGCGGTACCGGTTTTGTTCGCCTCACGGCCGCGCAGCTTGCGAACCAGATCGCCGGTGTTGATGCCCACCGGGCAGCGCTGGGCGCAGAGGCCGGTGGCGGCGCAGGTCTCGACACCGTGGTAGTGGTAGAGCCGCTCGATCTCCGTGGTGTCGACACCCGCGCGCTTGCGTGCCTGGATGTCGCGCCAGATGACGATGCGCTGGCGCGGCGTCAGGGTCAGCCCGTTGGATGGGCAGACCGGCTCGCAGAAGCCGCACTCGATGCACTTGTCGACGATCTCGTCGGCGGCGGGCATCGGCTTGAGGTTCTTCAGGTGGATGTCCGGGTCTTCGGAGAGCACCACGTCCGGATTGAGGATGCCGGTGGGGTCGAGCAGGCGCTTGATCTTCCACATCAGCGCGTAGGCCTCGCTGCCCCATTCCAGCTCGACGAAGGGCGCCATGTTGCGCCCGGTGCCGTGCTCGGCCTTGAGTGCGCCGCCGAACTCGACAGCCACCAGCTGCGCCACTTCGCCCATGAAGGCCTCGTATCGGGCGACCTGCGCCGGATCGTCGAAGCCCTGGGTGAAGACGAAGTGCAGGTTGCCTTCCAGCGCGTGGCCGAAGAGGATCGCCTCGTCGTAGCGGTGCTTGTCGAGCAACTCGATCAGCCGATTGACGCCCTCGGCCAGACGCTCGACCGGGAAGGTCACGTCCTCGATGATCACCGTGGTGCCGGTCTGGCGTACGGCGCCGACTGCCGGGAAGGTGTCCTTGCGGATCTTCCACAGCTGGTTGTAGACCACCGGATCTTCGCTGAAGTCGACCTGTTTCTCCACCGGGAAGTGCGCGATGGAGGTCATGATCAGGTTGATCTGCTCGTGCAGCAGCGATTGGGTCGCCGCACGGGATTCGATCAGGAGCGCGCAGGCGGTCGGCGACAGTTCCTTCACCCACTCGGGCATGCCGGCCTTGTGCTCGACCGAGCGCAGGCTGCGGCGGTCGAGCAGCTCCACGGCGGACACCGGTTGCTGCTTGAGCACCGGTACGGCGAGGCAGCAGGTTTCCACGTCGGGGAACACCACCAGCGCGCTGGCCTTGTGCGGGTGATCCGGCACGGTGTCGTAGGTCACCGCGCTGATGAAGCCCAGGGTGCCTTCGGAACCGACCATCAGGTGGTTGAGGATATCCAGTGGCTCGTCATAGTCGACCAGCGCATTGAGCGAGAAGCCGGTGGTGTTCTTCAGCCGGTACTTGTGGCGGATCTTCGCGGCCAGTTCGGCGTTGGCGCGGGTTTCGCGGCCGAGTTCGGCCAGCTGCTCGAGCAGGGCAGCGTGGCTCTGGCGGAACGCGGCAACGCTGGCGGCATCCTCGCTGTCGACCACGGTGCCGTCGGCCAGCACCACGCGCAGGCCGGCGAGGGTCTTGTAACTGTTCTGCGCGGTGCCGCAGCACATGCCGCTGGAGTTGTTGGCGACGATGCCGCCGATCTTCGCCGCGTTGATCGAGGCCGGGTCGGGGCCGATCTTGCGCTGGAAGGGTGCGAGCACGGCGTTGGCGTTGGCGCCGATCACGCCCGGTTGCAGGCGGATCTGCTCGCCGCCATTGCGAATCTCGCGGCCGTTCCAGTTGTCGCCGAGGACGATCAGCACCGAGTCGCTGATCGCCTGGCCGGACAGGCTGGTGCCGGCGGCGCGGAAGGTCACCGGCACGTTCTCGGCATGCGCCAGTTTGAGCAGCCTGATCACTTCGGCTTCGGTTTCGACGCGTACCACCAGCTTGGGCACCAGCCGGTAGAAGCTGGCGTCGGTGCCGAAGGCGAGGGTGGAGAGCGGGTCGTCGAAGCGGCGCTCGACCGGGATCAGGCGCTCGACTTCGCGGAGGAACGCCGCCGGCAAGGGCGCACGTTCGAGCTGTGCGGCCGCGTTCATGCGTCCTCCAGGATCAGCACGACCAGATCCTTCGGCCCGTGGGCGCCGTAGGCCAGCACCTGCTCGATGTCGGCGGTTTTCGACGGGCCGGAAACCAGCAGGGCATTGGTCGGCATGCCGGCGGCCCACTGGAACTTCTGCTGGATCTCGTAGAAGTTGTCGTGGATTTCGCTGGCCTTGAGGATGGCGAAATGCACCGGCGGCACCAGGCTCATCAGGCGCGGCTCCTCGCGGGTGGGCCACATGATCAGGCTGCCGGTGGAGGCGATGGCGCCGAGGGTGCCGGTGAGGCTGGCCGGGGTGTCGTTGAACAGCTCGTCCTTCCAGTCCTCGACCGGGCGGTCGTAGGCCTTCAGCGTCGGCAGGCCTTCACGACCGGCGCAATGCGCGGTGAAGCGCTGGCCGTACGGTGTGGTTGGGGCGATCAGCAGGCTCGGCAGCTGGCGGTCGTGCAGCAGCTGCTCGAGCAGGGCGGGCCAGCCGGCGTCCGTGGTCAGGTGAATCTCGGTGTGCACCGCTTCCATCAGCTGACGCAGGCGGGCGATGCGCTGCTCCGGCGCGTAGCTCCAGGGCTGGGTCACCAGCGACTCGTCGTAGTCATCGACCACTGGCGTGGTGCCCTCCAGGCTTTTTTTCAGCTTGGCGAGAATGTTGGCCTTGGCGCTCATCGCTTGCCCTCCAGGTGTTCCTTGGCCAGCTCGTGCAGCGAGCGGGCAGCCGGTTTCGGTGCGCTGTGGTTCTGCGTCCAGGGGCCGATGTTCGATGGCGTCAGGGCGCGCAGGCGGGTGGCGAAGAAGCCGAACAGGCGGTACAGCGTCGGGCTGGTGTTGAGCAGGCGCCAGCCGGCCCAGATCAGCCGTTCCTGCCTGGAGTACTTGCTGCCCTGGCCGCGCATGACCTTGTGCGGATCGTCCGGCGCCTTGACGTTTTCCTCGCGCAGGCGGCGCAGGAGGGTCGGAATCGGAATCTTCACCGGGCAGACTTCGCCGCAGGCGCCGCACAGCGACGAGGCGCTGGGGTGATCCGGCACCTTGTCCAGGCCGACCATGTGCGGGGTGATGATCTTGCCGATCGGTCCGGGATAGACCTCGCCGTAGGTGTGGCCGCCGACGCGGGTGTACACCGGGCAATGGTTCATGCAGGCGCCGCAGCGAATGCAGTTGAGCGTCTGGCGCAGTTCGCTGTCGGCGAAGGCCTGGCTGCGGCCGTTGTCCAGCAGGATCAAATGCACTTCCTGCGGGCCGTCGAGCTCGTGCGCCTTGCGCGGGCCGGAGATCATGTTGACGTAGGTGGTGATCGGCTGGCCGAGCGCCGAGCGAGTCAGCAGCGAGAGCAGCGGGACCACGTCGCGCAGGTTCTCCACGACCTTTTCGATGCCGGTGACGGCGATATGCACCGGCGGCACGGTGGTGCTCATGCGGCCGTTGCCTTCGTTTTCCACCAGCAGCAGAGTGCCGGTCTCGGCCACCGCGAAGTTCACCCCGGAGACGCCGATATCGGCCTCGAAGAACTTCTGCCGCAGCGTGCGGCGACCGATCTGAATGAGTTGGTCGACGTCCTTGGTGTACTCCACGCCGAGTTTCTCGTGGAACAGGGACGCGACCTGGCCGGCGTTCTTGTGGATCGCCGGCATGATGATATGAGAAGGCTTCTCGTGGTCGAGCTGGACGATGTACTCGCCCATGTCAGATTCCAGGCATTCGATGCTATGGCCGTCGAGGAAATGGTTCATCTCCATCTCTTCGCTGACCATCGATTTGCCCTTGATCACTTGTCGCGCCTCGTGAGCGCGGGCGATCTCGAGGACGATGTTGTTCGCCTCGTCTACCGTCTCCGCCCAGTGCACCTTCACACCGTTGCGGGTCAGGTTGGCTTCCAGCCGCTCGAGCAGCTCGGGCAGCTTGGACAGTGCGCGAGCGCGGATATGGTTGCCCATCTCGCGCAGCCGCTCGCGTTCGTCGGCATCGCTGAACGCCGCGGCGCGCTTGGTCATCAGCGAGTCCATGGCGGTGCGGAAGTTGCGCCGCAGCTGCTCGTCCTTCAGTGACTTGCGGGCACGGGCGCGGAAATCCGGATCGCCGGCGTTTTCGATCTGAATCGCGGGAATACGCTGTTCGGCGTTCATCGGGCACCTCCGGTGCGTTGCCAGAGGAAGCTCGCCAGGTGCTGGCCGCGCAGGGCTTCACGCTGCTTTTCCAGCGAGCCGTTGATGTTCATCAGGCAGCCGCAGTCGGCGCTGACCACCTGATGCGCGCCGGACTCCTTCAGCGCACGGGTCTTGTCCAGCACCATGGCGCCGGAAATATCGGGCATGCGCACGCTGAAGGTGCCGCCGAAGCCGCAGCATTCGCTCTCGTGGTCATGCTCGACGCGCTCGACCTGGCCTAGTTGGGCGAGCAGGGCGCGGCCGTGCAGATGGGTATTCATTTCGCGGCGAGCCGAGCAGGAGGTGTGCAGAGCGACCTTGGTCGGCGTGCCGGCATCCTTGAACTCGACCTTGCAGACGTTGAGCAGGAACTCGGCCAGCTCGAAGGTGCGCTCGGCCAGCGCCTGGGCCTTCTTCAGCGTTGCCGGCTCGTCCTTGAACAGGTCCAGATAGTGGTGGCGCAGCATGCCGGCGCAGGAACCGGAAGGGACGACCACCGGCCAGTCGTTGGCGAACAGCTCCAGCTGCGCGCGGGCGACCTTGCGCGCCTCGTCGGTATAGCCGGTGGTGTAGGCCGGCTGGCCGCAGCAGGTCTGGCCCTGCGGGTAGTGCACGGTCAATCCTTCGCGTTCGAGCAGGCGGATGGCATCCAGGCCAGCCTCTGGATAGAACAGATCCACCACGCAGGTACCGAACAGGTAAACCTGGCTCGGCTTGGCTGGGTACTCGCGTGGCTTGGGCAGCGGCGGCGCGACGCGGGTGGCGTTCGGCGCGGCGTTGTAGAAGAGTTCGCTCATCGGCTTGGTCTCCGGGTGGGCCCGGTTATCCGCAAACTGCGGGAGGTTGAAGCGCTCTTGCCCCGCATGAGCGGGGCAAGGTTTCACGGTTGTCTTACTTACCGACCAGCGGGTCGGTCACGCCCATCACGTAGATCGCGATCAGGCCGATCGCCCCCGTGAACAGTACGTAGTACAGCGTAGGCCAAACGGTCTTGCGCAGCGTGGAGCCTTCGCGGCCGAGCAGGCCGACGGTAGCGGATGCGGCGACCACGTTGTGGATCGCAACCATGTTGCCGGCGGCCGCACCGACGGCCTGGGTGGCGACGACCATTGCACCGGAGATGCCCAGCGACTGTGCGACACCAAACTGGAACTGGCTGAACATCATGTTGCTGACGGTGTTGGAGCCAGCCAGGAACGCGCCGAGTGCACCTACGGCGGGAGCGAGCAGCGGGTAGATGCTGCCGACGCTATCGGCGACGTAGCGCGCCATGACGATCGGCATGCTGGCCAGCTCGGCGCCGTTGACGCCGGAGTTGATCAGGATGCGCACCATCGGCACGGTGAACAGCAGGACGAAGCCGGCGCTGAGCAGCACGCCGCTGGATTCCTTTACCGCAGCCTTCAGCTCAGAAACGCGCATGCCGTGCAGGAAGAAGGTGATCAGCACCACCATGACGAGAATGCCGCCCGGGAGGTACAGCGGCTCGATGCCTGCACTGACGCCGGTCTCGCCAAGGATGTTGGCAAAGGCGATGGAGACGGACTTCAGCGTGGCAGTGACCTGCGGAAATACCCGGCTGACGACCAGGATCGCACCGACCAGGATATAGGGCAGCCAGGCGCGGAAGGCGCTCATCGGGCGCGCCGCGATGTCGTCCAGCTTCATTTCGATGGTACCCAGCCATTCGGCCGGCCACTCTTTGGCGTCGGCGAAATCCCAGGTGCGCTTCGGGGTCAGGAAGTTGAAGCGTGCCGCGGTGGTGACGATAGCGAGACCGACCAGGCCGCCGAGCAGCGACGGGAATTCCGGGCCGAGGAAGATACCGGTGGCGGCGTAGGGCAGGGTGAACGCCAGACCAGCGAAGATCGCGAACGGCAGCACTTCGAAGCCGGCTTTCCAGCTCTTCTCCTTGCCGAAGAAGCGCGTCAGCATCAGCACGATGACCAGCGGCATCACGGTGCCGACGATGGCATGGGTGATCGCCACACTGCTGGTGATCTGCTGCAGGAAGGCTTGCCAGCTGGAACCCTGGGCTGCCAGCTGCGCACCGATGGTGGCGGTATCCAGGCCGCTATTGATGCCCACGACGATCGGCGTACCGACCGCGCCGAAAGACACCGGCGTGCTTTGTACCAGCATGCCGAGCAGGACCGCAGCCATCGCCGGGAAGCCAACCGCAACCAGCAGCGGCGCGGCGATGGCGGCCGGGGTGCCGAAGCCGGAAGCGCCTTCGATGAAGCAGCCGAACAGCCAGGCGATGATGATGGCCTGGATGCGGCGGTCAGGGCTGATGGTGGTGAAGCCGGCGCGAATGGCGGTGATGCCGCCAGAGTGCTTCAGCGTGTTCAGCAGCAGGATCGCACCGAAGATGATCCACAGCAGGCCGAGGGTAATCACCAGGCCCTGCAGCGTGGAGGCGATGATGCGGGTGAAGCTCATGTCCCAGATGAACAGGCCGATTGCCGCGGTGAACAGGTAGACCAGCGGCATGGCGCGGCTGGCGGGCCAGCGCAGGCCGATCAGCATCACGGCCGCGAGCAGAATGGGAGTGAAGGCGAATAGTGCGAGCAGTCCGTTGGACATGTCAGGCGTCCCCTACGGTTCGATTCATACGGGGCCCTGAGTGGACCGTGGAATGGTTGTCGTGCACAGATCTCATGCTGAGTCCTCTTATTGTTAGTCGCCTCTGTAAATTGGTAATACCAATTACCAGAAGCGAATGGCCAGCGTAAGAGCTGCGTCTGGGAGCGTCAATCAGGTGGGCATAGACTTTGGTCGCAGCCGCTGACCTTGTATGGCCGTGAGCCGACGGCTAGCATTCTTCGACTGGTAAGACCATTTCGAGGTGGATATGGACGTGGGCATGGTGCGTCAGCGGCGGCTGGCCGACGATATCGTCGCGCAGTTGGAAACCATGATTCTGGAAGGCACCCTCAAGGCCGGTGAACGGCTGCCGGCCGAGCGAATGCTGGCCGAGCGCTTCGGGGTGTCGCGGCCCTCCCTGCGCGAGGCGATCCAGAAGCTCGCGGCCAAGGGCCTGCTGATCAGTCGGCACGGTGGCGGCACCTTCGTCGCCGAGTCGCTGGGCTCCACCTTCAGCGACCCGTTGCTGCACCTGCTGGAAAACAACAGCGATGCCCAGCGCGACCTGCTGGAGTTCCGGCATACCCTGGAGGGCAGCTGTGCGTACTATGCGGCGCTGCGTGCGACCGAGGTGGATCAGAAGCGCCTCACGGAGGCCTTCTCGGCACTGCAGGATTGCTACACCCGTGAGGGCAAGGTGACTCGCGCGGAAGAGGGCGCGGCCGACGCGCAGTTCCACCTGGCGATTGCCGAGGCCAGCCACAACGCGGTGCTGCTGCACACCATTCGTGGCCTATTCGATCTGCTCAAGCGCAACGTGGTGACCAATATCGGCGGCATGTACGCCCTGCGCGACGAGACTCGCGACATGCTGATGAGCCAGCATCGCGAGTTGTACGAGGCGATCATGGCGCGGCGTGCGGTGGAGGCGCGCGACGTCATCCATCGGCACATCAACTATGTACAGGAAGTGCTTGCCGAAGGTCAGCAGGAAGCCCAGCGGCTGGCGCGCGCGCAGCGTCGGCAGGAGCGGGTAGGGGCATCGCAGAAGGCAGGCTGAGACGTGAGCGAGGCAAGGCTGGCGGGCGAAGCGGTGCTGCCTCGCCCGGGACCGATCAGTCGTCCTTGCCCTTGGTACGCATGGCGCGCTGGATTTCCCGATCGGAATCTCGCTCCTTCTCGGTGTGGCGCTTGTCGAATTCCTTCTTGCCCTTGGCCAGGGCGATCTCGCACTTGATCATGTGCTTCTTCCAGTACAGCGACAGTGCTACGCAGGCGTAGCCCTTCTGCTGCACGGCACCGAACAGCTTGCCCAGCTCACGCTTGTTGAGCAGTAGCTTGCGAGTGCGGGTCGGGTCGGCGATGACGTGAGTGCTGGCGCTGGTCAGCGGCGTGATGTGCGCGCCCATCAGCCAGGCTTCGCCATCTTTGAGCAGCACATAGCTGTCGACCAGCTGCGCCTTGCCGGCGCGCATGCTCTTCACTTCCCAGCCGGCGAGGACGAGGCCGGCCTCGAACTTCTGCTCGATGAAGTAATCGTGTAGCGCTTTCTTGTTCAGCGCGATGGTCCCGGGGGACTGTTTCTTCTGTTTGGCCATAGGGGCGGCATTATAGGGAGTCCCGTTGCGGCTGGCGACAGCCTGCAACAGCGCCGGCGGCAGAAACTTGAGGGGCAGCCGCTAATCCCCGACAATGTGCCCGCTTCGCGCTGAGCGGCTGCGGCAAATGGTCGAGCCGCGGGTGCGGGCTGGCTGCGCCGACGTCTGGATGGCGCGCAATGAAACGACGACGTAGAAGGTCCGCATGACGACGCACATTCAACGTTCCGCGCTGCTGCCTTATCCCGCACACGCGCTGTTCGACATGGTCAACGACGTAGCCAGCTATCCGCAGTTCCTGCCCTGGTGCTCTGCGACCGAGGTGCTCTCCAGTAGCGAGACCGAAATGCATGCCAGCATGACCGTGGCCAAGGCTGGGCTCAGTCAGCGCTTCATGACGCGCAACGCGCTGGAGCTTGGCAAGCGCATCGAGATGAAGCTGGAAGAGGGGCCGTTCAGTCACCTGCATGGCATCTGGGAATTCAAGGCGCTGGGTGAGAAGGCCTGCAAGATCAGTCTCGATCTGACCTTCGATTACGCCGGGCCGCTGGTCAAGGCGACGCTTGGTCCGCTGTTCAATCAGGCCGCCAATACCCTGGTGGACGCCTTTTGCGAGCGAGCGAAACAGCTCTATGGATAAGCCGTCGATTGCCGTCGAAGTGGTCTATGCGCTGGCCGACAAGCAAAAGCTGCTGCAGATGACCGTGCCTGCCGGCACCACCGTCCGCGAGGCTGCGCTGCGTTCAGGGCTGGATGCACATTTTCCTGGTCTCGACCTCGCCAGCGCGCCGCTGGGAATATTCGGCAAGGCGGTGCCCAAGCCAGAAGAGCGGGTGCTGGCAGAGGGCGAGCGCGTCGAGATCTACCGGCCGCTGATAGCCGATCCGAAGGAGGTCCGTAAGCAGCGTGCGGCTAAGGCGGCGAAGAACAAGGCTGAGGATGCGTAAGTAAAAGCTGGATACAAAAACGCCCGGGCAAGCCGGGCGTTGTCTTATTCGGTTTCCAGTGGCTCGGGAATCGGTACCGGAACGGCTTCCGCTTCGTCCACTTCGCGCTGGATCTGCTCCAGCAGCGATCCGGGCGCGGGGCGCTCTTCCGGCTGGCGGGGCGTGGCTGCGGGCGTGCTCGGGGCCTGAGGCTGGCGGCCGAGAATCTGTTCGTCACGGCTGACACCCGGCATGAAGTCACCGGCCAGGCCCGCGAGCTGATCGTTGGCATTGAACACCAGGCTCACGCGCTCCTGCTGGCGCTGACTGCCGCCGGGCTGAATGCTGTAGAGGTAATCCCAGCGATTGGGGTGGAAGGTATCGGTGATCAGCGGGTTGCCCATGATAAACCGCACCTGCTGGCGGGTCATTCCAGGTCGCAACTGGTCTATCATGTCCTGCGTGACGACATTGCCCTGTTGAATGTCGACCTTGTAAACCCCGGGAAATGAACAACCGGCGAGTGCGAACAGACCCACGAATGTGAGGCTGGCCAGCATGAGCTTGGTGTTTTGCATCGGTGGGTGACTTCCACTATCTTGGCTGGGCAAAGAACCCGGATCATACCCGTATTGAAGGAGGCTGCGAAACAGCAGCAGCGAGAAAGCCAACCATGGTTGAAAATAGCGAACTACGTAAAGCAGGTCTCAAGGTAACGCTGCCGCGGGTCAAGATCCTGCAGATGCTGGATACGACCGATCGCCGTCACATGAGTGCCGAGGACGTCTACAAGGCATTGATGGAAGCGGGCGAAGATGTCGGTCTGGCGACCGTCTACCGTGTGTTGACTCAGTTCGAGGCGGCCGGCCTGGTAGTTCGGCACAACTTCGATGGTGGTCATGCCGTCTTCGAGCTGGCCGATAGCGGGCATCACGACCACATGGTCTGCGTCGATACGGGCGATGTCATCGAATTCTTCGACCAGGAAATCGAAAAACTGCAGAAAGAAATCGTCAAGCGTCACGGCTACGAGCTGGTGGATCACAACCTGGTGCTCTACGTGCGCAAGAAGGACTGAGCCTCATAGATGTTGAAAAGGCGGCCATGGGCCGCCTTTTTTATGTCGCTCTGCCGGGCGTCAGGCCTGTGCGGAAGTGACCATCTGCCGGGCATGAGCCAAGGATTGTTCGGTCAGGTCGACGCCGCCGAGCATCCGTGCGATCTCCTCGACGCGTCCGGCTTGGTCCAGCTCGGCCACGGCCGTGCGGGTTTCATCGTTGCCGCGGGCCTTGTGCACGAACAGGTGGTGGTGTCCTTGCGCAGCCACCTGCGGCAGGTGCGTGACGGTCAAGACCTGGCCGCGCTCGCCGAGGCGGCGCAGCAACTGGCCGACGATTTCCGCGGTAGGGCCGCCGATGCCGACATCGACTTCGTCGAACACCAGCGTCGGCACGCGCGACGTTTGTGCAGTGATCACCTGGATCGCCAGGCTGATCCGGGACAGCTCGCCGCCCGACGCGACCTTGGCCAGCGGGCGCAGTGGCTGGCCGGGGTTGGCGCTGACCAAGAACTCCACCTGTTCCAGGCCGTAGGGCGTGTACTCGCCTTCTGCTGCCGGCTTGAGCTGTACGCTGAAGCGCCCGCCGGGCATGCCCAGACGTTGGATTTCTGCCTCGACCGCGCTCGCCAGCTCTTCGGCGGCTGCCTGGCGGTTGCGGCTCAGTTCGCCAGCTTTCTCCTCGTAGTGGCGAGCGTAGGCCGCCAGCTCTTCGCCGAGGCGCTCGACCGCTTCGTCATCGGCATTCAGCCCTTCCAGTTCTTCCAGCAGCTGCTGGTGCAGGTTGGGCAGTTCGCTCGGCTGTATGCGGTGCTTGCGCGCCAGGGTGTAGATGGTGTCCAGGCGCTCCTCCAGCATCTGCTGGCGTTCCGGATCGGCGTCGAAATGGTCGACGAAGCGATTGAGCTCACCGATCGCCTCTTCGACCTGGATCTGCGCGCTGGCCAGTAGGTTGACCGCTTCGCTCAGTGCCTGCGGCTGATTCTGGAAGGCGGTCAGCCGCTGCAGGCTGCTGGTCAGGGCAGAGAGCACGTTGCCGGCATCGCTTTCGCTGCACAGTTCCATGACCTGGCGGCAGGCGCCGAGCAGCTGTTCGGCGTTCGCCAGGTTCTTGTGTTCCTGTTCGAGCTGCTCCAGTTCGTTCTCGCCCAGCGCGAGATTCTCCAGCTCTTCCAGCTGATAGCTGAGCAGCTGGTGGCGTGCGCGCTGCTCGTCGCTGCTGTTGCTCAGCCGCTCCAGGGTCTGGCGCGTCTGCCGCCAGCGCTGCGCGGCCAGTTGCACCTGGCGCGCCAGTTCCTGGCTGCCGCTGTACTCGTCGAGTAGGCGCCGGTGGGTGTCGGCCTTGAGCAACGACTGGTGCTCGTGCTGGCTGTGGATATCGATCAGTAGTTCGCCCAGCGCCTTGAGGTCACCCTGCGGGCAGGGCGTGCCATTGATGTAGCCGCGCGAGCGGCCTTCGGCGGTGATCACCCGGCGCAGGATGCAAGGACCTTCGCTGTCCATATCGCGTTCGGCCAGCCAGGCGCGGGCGTCGGGGATGTCGTCCAGGTCGAAGCTGGCGAGGATGTCGGCTTTGTCCGCACCGATGCGCACCACGCTGCTATCGGCCCGGTCGCCGAGGGTCAGGCCGAGGGCATCGAGCATGATCGACTTGCCCGCACCGGTTTCACCGCTGATCACGCTCATGCCGCGTTTCAGCTCGAGGTCCAGGTGTTCGACGATGGCGTAGTTGTGAACCGACAGATGAACCAGCATGGCGAGGCTCCCGATTTTGCGTGGCTGGCTATTTATACAGTGGTTTTCCTGCCGCCCACAAGCGCATAAGGATGAATGTGCCGTTGCTCGTCATTTCCCCCGCTGTACATCGCCTCATGCCCTTGAAGCCGGTTTTCGCGCCCCCATATAGCGGCACAAGCGCGGGCTTGCTGCCCGCTGATCGTACTGAGAGGAGGACCCATGGCCGACGAGCAGAATCAGGATAACCAGAACCCGGAAACGCCAGAGCAATCGCAAGCGGACGTAGCCGAGGATCTGGCGGCCCGCGTGCAGTCGCTGGAGGAACAGCTGGCGGCTGCGCAGGATCAGTCGCTGCGCGTGGCGGCAGAGCTGCAGAACATCCGTCGACGTGCCGAACAGGATGTAGAGAAGGCGCACAAGTTCGCGCTGGAAAAGTTCGCCGGTGACCTGCTGGCGGTTGCCGACAGCCTGGAGCGCGGCCTGGAGCTGTCGAATCCGGACGACGAGGCGGTCAAGCCGATGCGCGAAGGCGTCGAGCTTACCCTCAAGCTGCTGCTCGACACCCTGGCGCGCCATCAGCTGGAGCAGCTGGACCCGCATGGCGAGCCGTTCAATCCCGAGCATCACCAGGCCATGGCGATGGAGGAAAGCACCCACGTCGAGCCGGGCAGTGTGCTCAAGGTGTTCCAGAAAGGTTATCTGCTCAACGGCCGCCTGCTGCGTCCGGCGATGGTCGTGGTCAGCAAGGCGCCTGCCGACGCGCCGCCTTCGATCGATGAGAAGGCTTGAAATCGGCGTACCCAACCCCATCTGGTAGCCAAGCGTTTTTGTGTTACCCGCAGCCGGTAGACAGGCGCGGATCAATCGAAATTTGGAGAGCGAATTAAATGGGCAAGATCATCGGTATCGACCTGGGGACCACCAACTCCTGTGTCTCCATCATGGAAAACGGCAACGTCAAGGTCATCGAGAACGCCGAAGGCGGACGCACCACGCCGTCCATCATCGCCTACACCAACGATGGTGAGACGCTGGTTGGCCAGTCGGCCAAGCGCCAGGCAGTCACCAACCCGCAGAACACCCTGTACGCAGTCAAGCGCCTGATTGGCCGCCGTTTCGAAGAAGACGTCGTGCAGAAGGACATCAAGATGGTGCCCTACAGCATCGTCAAGGCCGATAACGGTGATGCCTGGGTGGAAGTGAAGGGTCAGAAGATGGCCCCTCCGCAGATTTCCGCCGAAGTGCTGAAAAAGATGAAGAAAACCGCTGAGGACTACCTGGGTGAGTCGGTCACCGAAGCGGTCATTACCGTGCCGGCTTACTTCAACGACAGCCAGCGTCAGGCCACCAAGGATGCCGGTCGCATCGCTGGTCTGGACGTCAAGCGCATCATCAACGAGCCGACTGCGGCCGCGCTGGCCTATGGCATGGACAAGGCCAAGGGCGACCACACCGTGATCGTTTATGACCTGGGTGGCGGTACCTTCGACGTGTCGGTGATCGAGATCGCCGAAGTCGACGGCGAGCACCAGTTCGAGGTTCTGGCCACCAATGGTGACACCTTCCTCGGTGGTGAGGACTTCGACATCCGCCTGATCGATTACCTCGTCGACGAATTCAAGAAAGAAACCGGCATGAACCTCAAGGGCGACCCGCTGGCCATGCAGCGCCTGAAGGAAGCCGCTGAGAAGGCCAAGATCGAGCTGTCCTCCAGTCAGCAGACCGATGTCAATCTGCCATACATCACCGCTGACGCATCCGGTCCGAAGCACCTGAACGTGAAGATCTCCCGCGCCAAGCTGGAGTCGCTGGTCGAGGATCTGGTCGAGCGCACCATCGAGCCTTGCCGCATCGCGCTGAAGGATGCCGGTATTGATGTATCGAAGATCAACGACGTGATCCTGGTCGGTGGCCAGACCCGCATGCCGCTGGTGCAGCAGAAAGTCGCCGAGTTCTTCGGCAAGGAAGCGCGCAAGGACGTCAACCCGGACGAAGCCGTCGCCATGGGGGCTGCCATTCAGGGTGCGGTACTGGCTGGTGACGTCAAGGACGTGCTGCTGCTCGACGTTTCCCCGCTGACCCTGGGCATCGAGACGCTGGGCGGCGTGATGACTCCGCTGATCGAGAAGAACACCACCATCCCGACCAAGAAGTCGCAGGTGTTCTCCACTGCCGACGACAACCAGAGCGCCGTGACCATTCACGTGCTGCAGGGCGAGCGTAAGCAGGCCGCGCAGAACAAGTCGCTGGGTCGCTTCGATCTGGCCGAGATTCCGCCGGCTCCGCGCGGCATGCCGCAGATCGAGGTCACCTTCGACATCGACGCCAACGGCATCCTGCACGTGTCCGCCAAGGACAAGGCCACCGGCAAGCAGCAGTCCATCGTGATCAAGGCCAACTCGGGTCTGTCGGAGGAGGAAATCGAGCAGATGGTGCGTGACGCCGAGGCGAATGCCGAGGAAGACCGCAAGTTCGAGGAGCTGGCCACCGCACGTAACCAGGGCGACCAGCTGGTACATGCCACCCGCAAGATGCTCACCGAAGCTGGCGACAAGGCCAGCGACGATGACAAGGCTGCCATCGAGAAGGCGCTTGGCGAGCTGGAAGTTGCCATCAAGGGCGACGACAAGGCTGAGATCGAAGCGAAGATCGCCGCGGTGTCCCAGGCCTCCACTCCGGTGGCGCAGAAGATGTATGCCGAGCAGGGCCAGGCTGGCGAGGGTCAGCCTGCCGGTGAGCAGGCGAAGCCGGGCGACGACGTGGTCGATGCCGAGTTCGAAGAGGTCAAGGACAACAAGTAAGCCCCGGCTTGCTTCCGCTCCAGCCCGCCCCGACGCCAATGGGGTGGGCAAGACCGCCGCGCGGGGGCTTGCTCCCGCGTCGGCGTGTCTGGAAGGCATGAAATTGAGGGTTCAGGATAGTTATGGCCAAACGCGATTTTTACGAGGTGCTGGGCGTCGAGCGCGGCGCCAGCGAGGCGGAGCTGAAAAAGGCTTACCGTCGCCTCGCCATGAAGCATCACCCCGACCGCAACCCGGGCGACAAGGCGGCTGAGGATGCCTTCAAGGAGGCCAATGAGGCCTATGAGGTGCTGTCCGATCCGAGCAAGCGTGCTGCCTACGATCAGTACGGACACGCCGGCGTCGATCCGCAGATGGGGGCGGGCGGAGCCGGTTATGGCGGCGCCAACTTCTCCGACATCTTTGGCGACGTGTTCAGCGATTTCTTCAGTGGTGGTCGTGGCGGCTCCCGCGGCGGCGCTCAGCGCGGCAGCGATCTGCGCTACACGCTGGAACTCGATCTGGAAGAAGCTGTGCGCGGCACCACGGTGACCATTCGCGTGCCGACCCTGGTCGAATGCAAGACCTGCGATGGCTCCGGGGCGAAGAAGGGTACCAGTCCGGTGACCTGTACCACCTGTGGCGGCATCGGCCAGGTGCGCATGCAGCAGGGCTTCTTCTCCGTACAGCAGACCTGCCCGCGCTGTCATGGCAGCGGCAAGATGATTTCCGACCCTTGCGGCAGCTGCCACGGCCAGGGTCGCGTCGAAGAGCAGAAGACTCTCTCGGTCAAGGTGCCGCCGGGCGTCGATACCGGCGACCGCATTCGCCTGTCTGGTGAGGGCGAGGCGGGTACTCAGGGCGGTCCGGCTGGTGATCTGTATGTAGTGGTCAACGTGCGCGAGCACGCGATCTTCCAGCGTGACGGCAAGCACCTGTACTGCGAGGTGCCGATCAGCTTCGCCGATGCGGCGCTGGGTGGCGAGCTCGAGGTGCCGACGCTGGATGGCCGGGTCAAGCTGAAGATCCCGGAAGGCACCCAGACCGGCAAGCAGTTCCGCCTGCGCGGTAAGGGTGTGGCGCCGGTGCGCGGTGGCGCAGCGGGCGATCTGATGTGTCGCGTCGTGGTCGAAACGCCGGTCAACCTGAGCAAGCGCCAGCGCGAGATGCTCGAGGAGTTCCGCGGCACGCTACAGGGCGACACCTCCCATTCACCCAAGGCCAGCGGCTGGTTCGAGGGTGTGAAGCGCTTTTTCGGTGATGTTTGAGTCGAACTGAGGGCTTGAGGTCCGGTGCCGTGCATCGGCCTCTCCGTCGGTTTCCGGCTTGCAGCTTGGAGCTGATGTATGCGACGTATTGCAGTGACGGGCGCCGCCGGGCGCATGGGCAAGACACTGATCGAGGCGGTGCAGCAAACAGGCGGCGTCGCCGGCCTGACCGCGGCCATCGATCGGCCGGACAGCACCCTGGTCGGCGCCGATGCAGGCGAGCTGGCAGCCATCGGGCGGTTGGGCGTGCCGCTGACCGGTGATGTCGCCAGGGCGGTCGACGAGTTCGACGTGCTGATCGACTTCACCCACCCTTCGGTGACGCTGAAGAACCTGGAGGTCTGCCGGCGCGCCGGTAAGGCCATAGTGATCGGCACCACCGGCTTTTCGCCGGAAGAGAAGGAACGCCTCGCGGCAGCGGCCAGGGAGATTCCGATCGTCTTCGCGGCCAACTTCAGTGTTGGCGTCAATCTCTGCCTCAAGCTACTGGATACGGCGGCGCGGGTCCTGGGCGACGATGTGGACATCGAGATCATCGAGGCCCATCACCGGCACAAGGTGGATGCACCGTCCGGCACTGCGTTGCGCATGGGTGAGGTGGTCGCCGAGGCGCTTGGGCGCGACCTGCAGAAGGTCGCCGTCTATGGTCGCGAAGGTCAGACGGGTGCGCGGCCGCGCGAGACCATCGGCTTCGCCACGGTGCGTGCCGGGGATGTTGTGGGTGACCACACCGTGCTGTTCGCCGCCGATGGCGAGCGTGTCGAGATCACCCACAAGGCTTCCAGTCGCATGACCTTCGCCAAGGGTGCAGTGCGCGCCGCGCTGTGGCTGGACGAGAAGCCGGCGGGCCTCTATGACATGCAGGACGTGCTCGGGCTGAAATGATTCGTTGCGCGCGCTGGCTGTGCGGTGCCCCGTTCGGGTGCGCTGGGCGGCGATTTCGGCTGGACCGGAAAGGCGGTTTTGTGTAAGCTTCCCGCTTTAGTGTGTCCACTAAAAGTTGCGCAGAAATGAATCAAACAAAAAGCGGGATGACCTTCACACGTCATCCCGCTTTTTTACAATCTGCGTTTGCTCCAGCCTTGATCTACGGGAGGTCTCTTGACTAAGCCAGCCCTTACGCCAGCCATTCTGGCTCTTGCCGATGGCAGCATCTTTCGCGGCGAATCCATCGGCGCCGATGGGCAAACCATTGGTGAGGTGGTGTTCAACACCGCCATGACCGGCTATCAGGAAATCCTCACCGATCCTTCCTACGCCAAGCAGATCGTTACCCTCACCTATCCCCACGTCGGCAATACCGGCACCACGCCCGAGGATGCCGAGTCCTGGAAGGTCTGGGCCGCGGGCCTGGTGATTCGCGACCTGCCGCTGATTTCCAGCAACTGGCGCGACAAGCAGTCGCTGCCCGATTACCTCAAGACTAACGGCACCGTTGCCATCGCCGGCATCGATACCCGTCGTCTGACCCGTATCCTGCGCGAGAAGGGTGCGCAGAACGGCTGCATCCTGGCTGGAGCTGACGCGACCGAAGAGAAAGCGCTGGAGCTGGCGCGCAGTTTCCCCGGCCTCAAAGGCATGGACCTGGCCAAGGAAGTCAGCGTCAAGGAACGTTACGAGTGGCGTTCCACTGTCTGGTGCCTGAAGGACGACGCGCATGCGGAGATCCCGGCCAGCGAGCTGCCCTACCATGTCGTCGCCTTCGACTACGGCGTTAAGTACAACATCTTGCGCATGCTGGTCGCCCGCGGTTGCCGCGTCACCGTGCTGCCGGCGCAGACGCCTGCCAGCGAAGCCCTGGCGCTGAATCCGGACGGCATCTTCCTGGCCAACGGCCCGGGTGACCCTGAGCCGTGCGACTACGCGATCGAAGCGATCCAGCAGGTGCTCGAAACCGACATTCCGGTGTTCGGCATCTGCCTCGGCCATCAGCTGCTGGCGCTGGCCTCCGGCGCCAAGACCGTGAAGATGCCCAATGGTCATCACGGGGCGAACCATCCGGTGCAGGATCTGAAGACTGGCGTGGTGATGATCACCAGTCAGAACCACGGTTTCGCCGTGGACGAAGCCAGCCTGCCGGCCAATGTGCGCGCCACGCACAAGTCGCTGTTCGACGGCACCCTGCAGGGCATCGAGCGTACCGACAAGGTTGCCTTCAGCTTCCAGGGCCATCCCGAGGCGAGCCCCGGCCCGCACGACGTCGCGCCGCTGTTCGACCGTTTCATCGAAGCCATGGCCAAGCGACAGTAAACGAGTCGCCTTGAGAGTGTAGCGAGCGCGGTCTGGGCAAGGCGCCCGGAACGCAACGACGAGACAGTACAGGTAGTACGGCGAGGAAGTGAGTACCGCGCAACGCAGCCCAGGAGCGCGCAGTAACTCTCAAGATGACTCGCCGACTGACCCAAGGATTCGAGTAACGAATATGCCAAAACGTACAGATATCAAAAGCATCCTCATCCTCGGCGCTGGCCCCATCGTCATCGGCCAGGCCTGCGAGTTCGACTATTCCGGTGCCCAGGCGTGCAAGGCGCTGAAGGAAGAAGGCTTCCGCGTCATCCTGGTGAACTCCAACCCGGCCACCATCATGACCGACCCGGCCATGGCCGACGCCACCTACATCGAGCCCATCAAGTGGGCCACCGTGGCCAAGATCATCGAGAAGGAGCGCCCCGACGCGCTGCTGCCGACCATGGGCGGCCAGACTGCGCTGAACTGCGCGCTGGACCTGGAAAAGCATGGTGTGCTGGAGAAGTTCGGTGTCGAGATGATCGGTGCCAACGCCGACACCATCGACAAGGCCGAAGACCGTTCGCGCTTCGACAAGGCGATGAAGAACATCGGCCTGGCCTGCCCGGAATCCGGCATCGCGCACAACATGGAAGAGGCCTACGCGGTTCTCGACAAGGTCGGCTTCCCCTGCATCATCCGTCCGTCGTTCACCATGGGCGGTACCGGTGGCGGCATCGCCTACAACCGTGAGGAGTTCGAAGAGATCTGTGCCCGCGGTCTGGATCTGTCTCCGACCAGCGAACTGCTGATCGACGAGTCGCTGATCGGCTGGAAGGAATACGAGATGGAGGTGGTCCGCGACAAGAAGGACAACTGCATCATCGTCTGCTCCATCGAGAACTTCGATCCGATGGGCGTCCACACCGGCGACTCCATCACCGTAGCCCCGGCGCAGACCCTGACCGACAAGGAATACCAGATCATGCGCAACGCCTCGCTGGCGGTGCTGCGTGAGATCGGCGTGGAAACTGGCGGTTCCAACGTGCAGTTCGGCATCTGCCCGAACACCGGGCGCATGGTCGTGATCGAGATGAACCCGCGCGTGTCGCGTTCCTCGGCGCTGGCCTCCAAGGCCACCGGCTTCCCGATCGCCAAGATCGCCGCCAAGCTGGCCGTCGGTTACACCCTCGACGAGTTGCAGAACGACATCACTGGCGGTCGCACGCCTGCCTCGTTCGAGCCGGCGATCGACTATGTCGTGACCAAGGTGCCGCGCTTCGCCTTCGAGAAATTCCCCAAGGCCGACGCTCGTCTGACCACTCAGATGAAGTCGGTCGGCGAGGTCATGGCCATTGGCCGTACCTTCCAGGAGTCCATGCAGAAAGCCCTGCGCGGTCTGGAAGTCGGCGCCACCGGTTTCGATCCGAAGCTGAACCTGGCTGATGCCGAGGCCGAAAGTACGCTCAAGCGCGAGCTGACCGTGCCGGGCGCCGACCGCATCTGGTTCGTGGCCGACGCCTTCCGCGCCGGCAAGAGCGTCGAAGACGTGTTCGCCCTGACCAAGATCGATCCGTGGTTCCTGGTGCAGATCGAAGATCTGGTCAAGGACGAGGAGCAGGTCAAGACGCTCGGCCTGTCCAGCATCGACCGTGACCTGATGTACAAGCTCAAGCGCAAGGGTTTCTCCGACGCCCGTCTGGCCAAGCTGCTCGGCGTCACCGAAAAGAACCTGCGCAGCCATCGCCACAAGCTCAAGGTGCTGCCGGTGTACAAGCGCGTCGACACCTGCGCCGCCGAGTTCGCCACCGACACCGCCTACATGTACTCGACCTATGAGGAAGAGTGCGAAGCCAACCCGTCGAGCCGCGAGAAGATCATGATTCTCGGCGGCGGTCCCAACCGCATCGGCCAGGGCATCGAGTTCGACTACTGCTGCGTGCATGCCGCGCTGGCCATGCGTGAAGACGGTTACGAGACCATCATGGTCAACTGCAACCCGGAGACCGTTTCTACCGATTACGACACTTCCGACCGTCTGTATTTCGAGCCGGTGACCCTGGAAGATGTGCTGGAAATCGTCCGCGTCGAGCAGCCCAAGGGTGTGATCGTGCAGTACGGTGGTCAGACGCCGCTGAAGATCTGTCGCGCCCTGGAAGAAGCCGGCGTGCCGATCATCGGCACCAGCCCGGACGCGATCGACCGTGCCGAAGACCGCGAGCGTTTCCAGCAGATGGTGCAGCGCCTGAACCTTCGCCAGCCGCAGAACGCCACCGCGCGCAGCGAGGAAGAGGCGATCGCGGCTTCCAAGGCCATCGGTTATCCGCTGGTGGTGCGCCCGTCCTACGTACTGGGCGGTCGCGCGATGGAAATCGTCTACGAGGAAGAAGAGCTCAAGCGCTACATGCGCGAAGCGGTGCAGGTGTCCAATGACAGCCCGGTTCTGCTCGACCACTTCCTCAACTGCGCCATCGAGGTGGACGTCGATGCCGTCTGTGACGGCGAGACCGTGGTGATCGGCGGCATCATGCAGCATATCGAGCAGGCCGGCGTGCACTCCGGCGATTCGGCCTGCTCGCTGCCGGCCTACTCGCTGCCGCAGCACATCCAGGACGAGATCCGCGAGCAGGTGCGCAAGATGGCCCTGGAGCTCGACGTGGTCGGTCTGATGAACGTGCAAATGGCCGTGCAGGGCGAGGACATCTACGTGCTCGAGGTCAACCCGCGCGCCTCGCGTACCGTGCCGTTCGTCTCCAAGTGCATCGGCGAGTCGCTGGCCAAGGTCGCTGCCCGCGTCATGGCGGGCAAGAGCCTGGCCGAGGTCGGCTTCACCCGCGAGATCATCCCGACCTACTTCAGCGTCAAGGAAGCGGTGTTCCCGTTCGCCAAGTTCCCGGGCGTCGACACCATCCTCGGCCCGGAAATGAAGTCCACCGGCGAGGTGATGGGTGTCGGCGACAGCTTCGCCGAAGCCTTCGCCAAGGCCCAGCTGGGTGCCAGTGAAATCCTGCCGACTTCTGGCTGCGCCTTCCTCAGCGTGCGCGAAGACGACAAGCCCTACGTCGAGCAGGTCGCACGTGATCTGGTTGGCCTCGGCTTCGAGGTCGTTGCCACCGCTGGCACGGCGCGTATCATCGAGGCGGCCGGGCTGCCGGTGCGTCGCGTGAACAAGGTGACCGAAGGCCGTCCGCACGTGGTCGACATGATCAAGAATGACGAGGTCACGCTGATCATCAACACCACCGAAGGGCGTCAGTCCATCGCCGATTCGTATTCCATTCGTCGTAACGCCCTGCAACACAAGATCTGCATCACCACCACCATCGCCGGTGGTCAGGCGATCTGTGAGGCGCTCAAGTTCGGTCCCGAAAAGACCGTGCGCCGCTTGCAGGATCTCCATGCAGGAATCAACGCATGACAAAATTCCCCATGACCATCCAGGGCGCTCGCGCCCTGGAAGAAGAACTCAAGCATTTGAAAACCGTGCTGCGTCCGCAGATCACCCAGGCCATCGCCGAGGCGCGTGAGCTAGGTGACCTCAAGGAAAACGCCGAGTACCACGCGGCGCGTGAGCAGCAGGGCATGGTCGAGGCGCGCATTCGTGACATCGAGGGTCGTCTGCAGAATGCCCAGGTTATCGACATCGCCAGCATTCCACCGACCGGCAAGGTGATCTTCGGTACCACCGTGGACATCGCCAACGTCGAGACGGACGAGCAGGTGACCTACCAGATCGTCGGTGACGACGAGGCCGATATCAAACAGGGCAAGCTGTCGGTGAGTTCACCGATCGCGCGGGCACTGATCGGCAAGGAGGAGGGCGATGTGGTGGCGGTCAAAACACCCAGCGGGCTGATCGAGTACGAGATTGTCGAAGTCCGCCATATCTGATCGGCAGCCTGCGCGCGCCGGTTTCATCACCTGGCAGCTGACCCAAACCTTCTGGGTCGGCGGTCTGTGGTTGCTGCAGTTTCTGGTGCTGCCTGCGCTCGGCCGGATCGGCCTGGCGCCAATGCTGGTCGAGGAGATTGCCGGAGGCCTGCGCCCTCTGATGGTCGGCTTCGCCGCATTCTGTGCCGCGCTGCAGGCGCTGGTGCTGGTCCAGGCCGTCGGCCTTCGCGGTTTGTGGCGTGACGTGCGTGGGCAGGTGCTATTGGCAGTGATGGTCCTGGCCGGCACGCATCTGCTGATGAATGCTGGCTGGTTCGAGTCCATTTACTGGGGCAGTTTCAGCATTCTGGCGATGGCCCTGGGCGGCCTGATGCTGGTGTTGCAGCCTGCGCCAGGGCGAGCGCAATGAATTGCCGCGGCAGGTTGCTGCCGCAGCGGTTTCACGCCTGGAAGCGATGGATGTTCGACAGCTGCTTGTTCGGCTTCGGATTCTTGCGATAGACCAGTGCCATCTTGCCGATGGTTTGTACCAGCTCGCACTTACCGATCGCGCACAGCTCTTCCATCAAGGCGCGACGATCTTCGCGCTCGGTAAGACGAAACTGGACCTTGATAAGCTCATGGTCGTTCAGGGCTCGCTCCAGTTCGGCCTGAACGCCTTCGGTCAGCCCGTTTTCGGCTACGATCAGAACCGGTTTCAGATGGTGGCCGATGGACTTGTACTGTTTCTTCTGCTCGTTTGTGAGCGGCATATTTCGACCCTTGCGTCAGAACCCTTGAAAAACGGCGGCTAGTGTACCCGAGAGGTGCAGGGCCGCACAGATGAGGTATCAGCTTGGCACGCTCCAAGACCAGCCCACGGTGGCTGAAAGAACATTTCGACGATCCTTACGTGAAGATGGCGCAACGCGACGGCTACCGTTCGCGCGCCAGCTACAAGCTGCTGGAGATCCAGGAGAAGGATCGCATCCTGCGCCCTGGCATGACGGTGGTCGACCTCGGTGCGGCGCCGGGTGGCTGGTCTCAGGTCACCAGTCGGGTCATCGGCGACAAAGGTCGGCTGATCGCATCTGACATTCTGCCGATGGACAGCATCGCCGACGTAACCTTCATTCAAGGCGATTTCACAGAAGACGAGGTCTTCTCTCAGATCCTCGAGGCCATCGGGGATAATCCCGTCGACCTTGTGATTTCGGATATGGCCCCCAATATGAGTGGGGTGAGGGCGGCGGATCAGCCGCGCGCGATGTTCCTCTGCGAGCTGGCGCTCGATCTGGCGAGCCGCGTGCTGCGTCCGGGTGGTGATTTCTTGATCAAGATATTTCAGGGAGAGGGCTTCGATGCCTACCTGAAAGAGGTTCGGCAGAACTTCGAGAAAGTGCAAATGCGCAAGCCGCTGTCGTCGCGCGACCGGTCTCGCGAGCAATATCTGCTCGCTCGTGGCTTCCGGGGCGGGCAAGACGACTAGCACGTAAGCTGCCGTCCCAGATCAAAGCGACCGTTTCCGGCGGTTGCGAGTCCAATGGACGGGCACATAAAGCTAGGGCTAGGCTGTTTCATAGGGTTACAGACCGGCTGCCTGTTTCATTGAGTTGTGTAGTAAGTTAGGCCAAGCAACCTATCGGCCGTCATGCGGGCCCGCAGACAACGGGTTTGCTCCAGAGGGTAGTGAATTGAACGACATGGCAAAAAACCTGATTCTGTGGCTGATCATCGCCGCCGTCTTGGTCACGGTGATGAACAACTTCTCCAGCCCGACCGAGCCGCAGACGCTGAACTACTCGGATTTCCTCGAACAAGTCAAGGAAGGGCGCGTCGAGCGCGTGACCGTCGATGGCTTCGTCATCATCGGCAAGCGGAGCGACGGCGATACCTTCAAGACCATTCGCCCGGCGATCCAGGACAACGGCCTGATCGGTGACCTGCTCGACAACAATGTGCTGATCGAGGGCAAGCAGCCTGAGCAGCAGAGCATCTGGACCCAGTTGCTGGTGGCCAGCTTCCCGATCCTAGTGATCATCGCCGTGTTCATGTTCTTCATGCGGCAGATGCAGGGCGGTGCAGGCGGCAAGGGCGGGCCGATGAGCTTCGGCAAGAGCAAGGCTCGGTTGCTCTCCGAGGATCAGGTCAAGACCACCTTCGCTGACGTCGCGGGTTGCGACGAGGCCAAGGAAGAGGTGCACGAACTGGTCGAATTCCTTCGTGACCCAGGCAAGTTCCAGCGTCTCGGTGGCCGTATTCCGCGCGGTGTGTTGATGGTCGGCCCGCCCGGTACCGGTAAGACGCTGCTGGCCAAGGCAATCGCCGGCGAAGCCAAGGTGCCGTTCTTCACCATTTCGGGTTCGGATTTCGTCGAGATGTTCGTCGGTGTCGGCGCCAGCCGTGTCCGTGACATGTTCGAGCAGGCCAAGAAGCATGCGCCGTGCATCATCTTCATCGACGAGATCGATGCAGTCGGCCGCCATCGTGGTGCCGGCCTTGGCGGCGGGCATGACGAGCGCGAGCAGACCCTCAACCAGTTGCTGGTGGAGATGGACGGTTTCGAGATGAACGACGGCATTATCGTCATCGCGGCTACCAACCGCCCAGACGTGCTCGATCCGGCGCTACTGCGTCCGGGCCGTTTCGACCGCCAGGTCGTTGTTGGCTTGCCGGACATCCGCGGTCGCGAGCAGATCCTCAAGGTGCATATGCGCAAGGTGCCGGTCAGCGAGAACGTCGAGCCGGCGGTTATCGCCCGCGGTACACCGGGGTTTTCGGGCGCGGACCTGGCCAATCTGGTCAACGAGGCGTCGCTGTTCGCTGCGCGGGCGAACAAGCGCATAGTCGAGATGCGCGAGTTTGAGTTGGCGAAGGACAAGATCATGATGGGCGCCGAGCGCAAGTCCATGGTCATGTCCGAGAAGGAGAAGCTCAACACGGCCTATCACGAGGCGGGACATGCCATCGTGGGGCGCGTAGTGCCGGAGCACGATCCGGTGTACAAGGTTTCGATCATCCCGCGTGGGCGGGCGTTGGGCGTCACCATGTTCCTCCCGGAAGAGGATCGCTACAGCCTGTCGAAGCGCGCGCTGATCAGCCAGATCTGCTCGCTGTTTGGCGGCCGGATTGCGGAGGAGATGACCCTGGGGTTCGAAGGTGTCACGACTGGCGCCTCCAACGACATCATGCGCGCCACGCAACTGGCGCGGAACATGGTGACCAAGTGGGGGTTGTCCGAAAAGCTTGGTCCGCTGATGTATGCCGAAGAGGAAGGCGAAGTCTTTCTCGGTCGCAGTGCCGGTAGTCAGCATGCCAACGTGTCCGGCGAGACCGCCAAGCTCATCGATGAAGAAGTGCGCAGCATCATCGATCATTGCTACGGCACGGCCAAGCAGATCCTGACGGACAATCGCGACAAGCTGGACATGATGGCCGAGGCCCTCATGAAGTACGAAACGATCGATGCGCCGCAGATCGACGACATCATGGCCGGACGCCCACCGCGTGAGCCGCGCGACTGGGAGGGTGGTTCTGGAACATCCGGGACGCCAGCGGTACCGGATGACAGCCGCCCGCAGACGCCGATCGGCGGTCCGGCCGGCGAGCACTGAGGGCAGCGCGCCGAACGCGTGTCATGAGCTGAATCCAGAAGGGGCGCATAGGCGCCCCTTCTGGTGTAAATTGTTCTCCCCGCTGTGCCATGGTGGTGCAGCTGGTGTGGATCGCCTGCCCAGGCGTCCCAACGTTCAAGGCTCGTGAATGAATAACTCGTCTTCACCTGCTCGACTGGTCTGCGGCAGTCGGGTTCTCGATCTATCTCGTCCCCATGTCATGGGGATTCTCAATGTCACCCCTGATTCCTTCTCCGACGGTGGCCGCTTCGCCGAGCGCGACGCCGCCTTGCGCCACGCGCAGGCGATGGTCACGGCTGGCGCCACGCTGATCGATGTCGGGGGTGAGTCGACGCGTCCGGGCGCGCGCTCGGTATCACCTACTGAGGAACTGGAGCGAGTCGCTCCGATCGTCGAGGCTATCGCCCGCGAGCTGGACGTCGTCATCTCGGTCGACACTTCGACGCCGGCCGTGATCCGTGAGTGTGCGCGTCTCGGGGCTGGGCTGATCAACGACGTGCGCTCGTTGCGGCGCGATGGCGCGCTGGATGCTGCGGCCGACAGCGGTCTGCCAGTCTGTCTCATGCATATGTGCGGCGAGCCAGGTGATATGCAGGATGATCCGCGTTACGACGATATCACTGAGGAAGTAGCGTCGTTCCTCGGTGACCGAATGGTTGCCTGTGCGGCGGCAGGCATTCCGACCGAGCGCATCGTGCTCGACCCGGGGTTCGGGTTTGCCAAGACGCTGGATCACAATCTCGTGCTGTTCAAGCATCTGGAGGCGCTTCACCAATTTGGTCGCCCCCTGCTGGTAGGTGTGTCACGCAAGAGCATGATCGGTGGCGTGCTAGGGCGCCCGGTGGCTGAGCGGTTGTATGGCAGTCTGGCGCTAGCGGCTCTTGCCGTCAGCAAGGGGGCGCAGATCGTGCGGGTGCATGATGTTGCCGAAACGGTTGATGTAGTTCGAATGATTGCCGCAGTGCAGGCGGCAGAGTAGGGAAAGCACCATGACTAGAAAGTACTTCGGCACCGACGGCATTCGTGGCCACGTAGGGCAGGCGCCCATTACCCCTGACTTCATGCTCAAGTTGGGCTGGGCGGCGGGCATGGCCTTTCGCAAGCAGGGCAAGTGCCGAATCCTGATCGGCAAGGACACCCGTATCTCGGGCTACATGTTCGAGTCGGCACTGCAGGCGGGGCTCTCCGCTGCTGGAGCCGATGTGTTGCTGCTAGGGCCGATGCCGACTCCGGCGGTTGCCTACCTGACACGTACCTTTCATGCCGAGGCCGGGATCGTTATCAGTGCCTCGCACAATCCCCATCACGACAACGGCATCAAGTTCTTTTCCGGTCGCGGCACCAAGCTCCCCGACGAGGTGGAATTGATGATCGAGGAGCTGATCGACACGCCGATGACGGTCGTCGAGTCGGCTCAGTTGGGCAAGGCGTCGCGGATCAACGATGCGGCCGGTCGCTATATCGAGTTCTGCAAGAGCAGCGTGCCGACCAGTACTGATTTCTCCGGGCTCAAGCTGGTAGTCGATTGCGCTCACGGCGCTACCTACAAGGTCGCGCCCAGCGTGTTCCGCGAGCTTGGGGCAGAGGTCGTGGTGATCGGTGCACAGCCGGATGGGCTGAACATCAATGCCGATGTTGGTTCAACCCACGTCGGGCAATTGCAGAAAGCGGTCGTTGAGCATGGAGCAGACCTCGGCATCGCCTTTGACGGTGACGGCGACCGGGTGATGATGGTCGACCATACCGGTGCGGTCGTCGATGGCGATGAGCTGCTTTACATCATTGCGACCGATCTGCAGGAGCGCGAGCGTCTGGCCGGTGGCGTGGTGGGCACGCTGATGAGCAACCTCGGGCTAGAGCTTGCGTTGAAGGCGCGTGAGATTCCATTCACGCGTGCCAAGGTCGGCGATCGCTATGTGATCGCGGAAATGCTTGATCGTGGCTGGGTTCTCGGTGGCGAGAATTCCGGGCACATCGTCTGCGCTCAGCACACCACGACGGGTGATGCGATCATCGCGGCCTTGCAGGTGGTACTGGCTCTTCGTCGCCGTGAGCAGACCCTCGCCCAGGAGCGTCTGGCGTGGCACAAGTGTCCGCAGGTACTGATCAATGTGCGCTTCTCAGGCGATCGTGATCCGATTGCTCATCCCAGTGTCAAGGCTGCGTGCGATAGCGTCACCGAGCGCATGGGTGGGCGTGGGCGCGTCCTGCTGCGCAAGTCTGGTACCGAGCCGCTGGTGCGGGTAATGGTCGAGGGCGATGACGAGACTCAGGTGCGGTGCATGGCGGAAGAGTTGGCCAAGGTCGTAACCGAAGTTTGTGCGTGAAGCTGCTTGCCAGGGGCGCAGTCGTTGAGTAACATCTGCGCCCACTTTGACCGATGAGGTAAAGCATGCGTCGCCCCATGGTAGCTGGTAACTGGAAAATGAACGGTACCCGCGCTAGCGTCGCAGAGCTGATCGAGTCTTTTCAGCAGCAGGTATTGCCTGCGGCAGTCGAGATTGCGGTATTTCCCTCCTTTGTGCATGTCAGTCAGGTCTTGAGCGCGCTCGATGGAGCAAAAGTGTCCGTCGGTGCTCAGGATTGTGCGTTGCAGTCGGGGTTTGGTGCTTTGACCGGTGAGGTCTCGGCCGAACAGCTTGTTGACGCGGGTTGCAAGTGGGTATTGGTTGGGCATTCCGAGCGCCGCCTGTTGCTGGGTGAGACGGACGAAGTGGTCAGCCAGAAGTTTGCGGCAGCCCAGTTGAGTGGTTTGATGCCTGTGCTGTGCGTCGGCGAGACGCTCGAGGAGCGCGAAGCCGGTAGGACGCTCGAGGTAGTGGCGCGGCAGCTGGGTCGGGTTCTCGATGATCAGGGAATCGAGGCGTTTCGGTCTGCGGTGGTCGCTTACGAGCCTGTCTGGGCTATCGGCTCGGGCTTGACGGCGGCGCCAGGGCAAGCGCAGGAAGTACATGCTGCCATTCGTGAGCAGCTTGCCCGTAGCGATCGCCGCATCGCTGAGGGTGTAAGGCTGCTGTATGGTGGTAGCGTCAAGGCGGAGAATGCAGCCGAGCTGTTCGCCATGGCGGATATTGATGGGGGGCTAGTTGGTGGGGCCTCTCTGAAAGCGGATGAATTCGGTGCGATCTGTCGCGCCGCGGGGAACTGAACAGATGTTGCAGACTGTTGTGATCGTGGTGCATCTGCTGGTTGCTCTTGGTGTGGTTGCGCTGGTGCTGCTGCAGCAGGGCAAGGGTGCGGATGCTGGTGCGTCTTTCGGTTCCGGTGCTTCGGCAACTGTTTTCGGAAGCCAAGGTTCTGCTACCTTTTTGAGTCGGCTTACTGCTATACTTGCGGGCGTTTTTTTTCTGACCAGCCTTGGGTTGGCGTTCTTCGCCAAGCAGCAGGCTGATCAATTGTCTCAGGCGGGGCTGCCTGATCCGGCTGTTCTGGAAGTGCCGGCAAGCAAGCCCGCGGTAGAAGATGTGCCGATGCTCGAAGAGCAAAAGGCGACGGAGACTGCTGGCGACGTGCCTGAGGTGGGAGAGGGGCAATAAGGTTTTTGCCGAGGTGGTGGAATTGGTAGACACGCTACCTTGAGGTGGTAGTGGCCATAGGCTGTAGGGGTTCGAGTCCCCTCCTCGGTACCAAACAAGCAGGCCCGCCTAGTGCGGGCTTTCTTGTGTTTGAGGGTTTCGGTTGACCTGTATTGGGTGTGGGTCGTATAATTCGTGCCCAGTTTGACGCGGGGTGGAGCAGTCTGGTAGCTCGTCGGGCTCATAACCCGAAGGTCGTTGGTTCAAATCCAGCCCCCGCAACCAGCCAATAAAGAGCCCCTGTACAGGGGCTTTTTATTAGCTTGAGGCCAGGTCGCCGGCATTTACAGGCGGTCAGAAGGGATGGGCGTTTCGCCCATTTTTCATTTGTACAGCATGCGCGAGGGACTTCGATGTCGAGCAAGCTAGAACAGTTGCAGGCCTTGTTGGCCCCGGTGGTTGAGGCGCTTGGCTATCAATGCTGGGGGATCGAGTTCATTTCCCAGGGCCGTCATTCGCTGTTGCGTGTCTATATCGATCATGCCAACGGCATTCTCATTGATGACTGCGAGAAGGTCAGCCGGCAACTGAGCGGTGTCCTCGATGTGGAGGACCCGATCAGCGTGGACTACACCCTTGAGGTGTCCTCTCCGGGAATGGACCGGCCGCTGTTCACGATCGAGCAATACAGCGCCCATGTCGGTGAACAAGTAAAAATAAAGCTGCGCTCGCCCTTCGAGGGCAGGCGCAATTTCCAGGGTCTTCTCCGTGGGGTGGAAGAGCAGGACATTGTTGTGCTGGTTGATGACCATGAGTATCTGCTGCCGATCGACATGATCGATAAGGCCAACATAGTTCCCCGTTTTGACTGAGCGGATCCCGCGGACCCAATGGATTGCGAAAGGCGAGGCGTACGATGAGCAAAGAAGTACTGCTGGTTGTGGAGTCGGTGTCCAATGAAAAGGGCGTACCGGCAAGTGTGATTTTCGAGGCGTTGGAGCTGGCTTTGGCCACAGCGACCAAGAAACGCTACGAAGACGACGTTGATCTGCGTGTGGAAATCAATCGCCACAACGGCAGTTACGAGACTTTCCGTCGCTGGACCGTGGTCGACGACGAGCATTTCGAGGATCCGGCCCACCAATTGGCCTTGGATCAGGCCCAGGAGCGTAATCCGGACGCCAAGCTCGGTGATGTGTTCGAGGAGAAGATCGAGTCCATCGAGTTCGGTCGCATTGCGGCGCAGACTGCCAAGCAGGTCATCGTGCAGAAAGTACGCGAGGCCGAGCGTGCGCAGGTAGTCGAGGCCTATCGCGATCGTCTGGGTGAAATCATCTCCGGAACGGTCAAGAAAGTGACCCGCGACAGCGTCATTGTCGATCTGGGCAACAACGCCGAAGCGCTGCTGGCCCGGGAAGACATCATCGCGCGTGAAACCTTCCGCGTCGGTGCCCGTGTTCGCGCCTTGCTCAAGGAAATTCGCACCGAGAACCGCGGCCCGCAGCTGATCCTGTCGCGCACTGCGCCGCAGATGCTGATCGAGCTGTTTCGCATCGAGGTGCCTGAGATCGCCGAGGGCTTGATTGAGGTGATGGGGGCGTCGCGTGACCCAGGTTCGCGGGCCAAGATCGCTGTTCGTTCCAAGGACAAGCGCATCGATCCCCAGGGCGCCTGTATCGGTATGCGTGGATCGCGGGTTCAGGCAGTGTCCGGCGAAATCGGTGGTGAGCGGGTCGACATCGTGCTGTGGGACGAGAACCCAGCGCAGTTCGTCATCAATGCCATGGCGCCTGCCGAAGTCGCAGCGATCATCGTCGACGAAGACGCACATGCCATGGATATCGCCGTCGCCGAGGACAACCTGGCCCAGGCCATCGGACGCGGCGGTCAGAACGTACGTCTGGCCAGCCAACTGACCGGCTGGACGCTGAATGTCATGACCGAAGCGGACATCCAGGCCAAGCAGCAGGAAGAGACCGGCGATATTCTGCGCAGCTTCATCGAAGAGCTGGATGTAGATGAGGAGCTCGCGCAGGTACTGGTAGAAGAGGGCTTCACTTCGCTGGAAGAAGTCGCCTATGTCCCGATGGAGGAGATGCTCGACATCGATGGCTTCGACGAGGATATCGTCAACGAGCTGCGTACGCGGGCCAAGGATCGCCTGCTGACCAAGGCCATCGCCAACGAGGAAAAGCTCGCAGACGCTCAGCCGGCTGACGATCTGCTGGCGCTTGAAGGCATGGACAAAGAACTGGCGGTCGAGTTGGCCGTGCGGGGCGTCATCACCCGCGAAGACCTGGCCGAGCAGTCTATTGACGACCTGCTCGACATAGACGGCATCGATGAAGAGCGTGCCGGCAAGCTGATCATGGCCGCCCGAGCCCATTGGTTCGAGTAAGTAATTAGCGGCCTGAGGAGAGAAATGCATGACGCAAGTCACGGTGAAAGAACTGGCCCAGGTGGTCGACACACCGGTCGAGCGACTGCTTCAGCAGATGCGTGAGGCAGGACTGTCGCACACCAGCGCCGAGCAAGTAGTGACCGATAACGAAAAGCAGGCCCTGCTTGCCCATCTCAAGAGCAGCCATGGGGCGAAGGTGGATGAACCGCGCAAGATTACCTTGCAGCGCAAAACCACTACCAAGTTGAAGGTGGGTGGCAGCAAGACCATCAGTGTAGAGGTCCGTAAGAAGAAGACCTTCGTCAAGCGCAGCGCTGAAGAAATCGAAGCGGAAAAGCGTCGCGAGCTGGAAGAACAGCGTGCTGCCGAGGAAGCCGCGCGTGCCAAGGCCGAACAGGAAGCCCGCGAGCGCGCCGAAGAGGAGGCGCGTCGCCAGGCCGAGGCAGCCAAGGCCGTGGCCGAGGCGCCTGCCCAGCCTGTCGAGCCCGCGAGCGGAGAGCCCGTGCCGGTAGCGGTCGAGCCTGCTGCTCCCGCTCCAGAGCGCAAGAAGGAAGAGCCTCGCCGTGTCGAGAAGCCGCGCAGCGATGACGACGAGCGTCGTGATCGCAAGCATGCGCAGCATCGGCCGTCGCTCAAGACCAAGGCACCGCTGGCGCGCACCGTGCGTAGCGGTGAGGACGAAGCCGATGGCTTCCGTCGCGGTGGTCGCGGTGGCAAGAGCAAGCTCAAGAAGCGTAACCAGCATGGGTTCCAGAGCCCAACAGGACCAGTCGTGCGCGAAGTGTCGATCGGCGAGACCATCACTGTGGCCGAACTGGCCCAGCAGATGTCGGTGAAAGCGGCCGAAGTCATCAAGTTCATGTTCAAGATGGGGTCTCCGGTCACCATCAACCAAGTGCTGGATCAGGAGACCGCGCAGCTGGTCGCGGAGGAACTGGGCCACAAGGTCAAGCTGGTCAGCGACAATGCGCTGGAAGAGCAGCTGGCCGAGCTGCTGAAGTTCGAAGGCGAGTCGGTCGCCCGTGCGCCGGTTGTGACCGTCATGGGCCACGTCGACCACGGTAAGACTTCGCTGCTCGACTACATCCGCCGTGCCAAGGTAGCTGTTGGCGAAGCTGGCGGTATCACCCAGCACATCGGTGCCTATCACGTCGAAACCGAGCGTGGCATGGTCACCTTCCTCGATACCCCGGGCCACGCGGCGTTTACCGCCATGCGTGCTCGCGGTGCCAAGGCCACCGACATCGTGATCCTGGTCGTGGCGGCCGATGACGGCGTCATGCCGCAGACCCAGGAAGCGGTACAGCATGCCAAGGCGGCTGGTGTTCCGATCGTGGTCGCGGTGAACAAGATCGATAAGCCGGACGCCAACCCGGACAACATCAAGAACGGCCTGGCCGCGCTCGATGTGATTCCGGAAGAGTGGGGCGGCGATACTCCGTTCATCCCGGTATCCGCCAAGATGGGTACTGGTGTCGACGAGCTGCTCGAGGCTGTACTGCTGCAGGCCGAGCTCCTCGAGCTGAAAGCGACGCCGTCGGCCCCGGGTCGTGGCGTGGTGGTCGAATCGCGTCTGGACAAGGGTCGTGGCCCGGTCGCTACCGTGCTGGTTCAGGACGGCACGCTGCGCCAGGGCGACATGGTTCTTTGCGGCGTCAACTTCGGTCGTGTTCGCGCCATGCTCGACGAGAACGGCAAGCCGGTGAAAGAAGCCGGTCCGGCGATTCCGGTCGAGATTCTCGGTCTGGATGGTACCCCGGAAGCTGGTGACGACCTGACCGTGGTTGCCGACGAGAAGAAGGCCCGCGAGGTTGCGCTGTTCCGTCAGGGCAAGTTCCGCGAGGTGAAGCTGGCTCGTGCCCATGCCGGCAAGCTGGAAAATATCTTCGAAACCATGGGGCAGGACGAGAAGAAAACGCTGAACATCGTCCTCAAGGCCGACGTACGCGGTTCTCTCGAGGCCCTGCAGGGATCCCTCAACGGGCTGGGCAACGACGAGGTGCAGGTGCGCGTGGTCGGCGGCGGCGTCGGTGGTATCACCGAGTCCGATGCCAACCTGGCGCTGGCATCCAACGCAGTGCTGTTCGGCTTCAATGTCCGTGCCGATGCAGGTGCGCGCAAGATCGTCGAGGCCGAGGGCCTGGACATGCGCTACTACAACGTCATCTACGACATTATCGAGGACGTCAAGAAGGCGCTCACCGGTATGCTCGGCAGCGATGTGCGCGAGAATATCCTCGGCATTGCCGAAGTGCGTGACGTCTTCCGTTCGCCGAAGTTCGGCGCGGTTGCCGGCTGTATGGTCACCGAGGGCATGGTCTACCGCAATCGGCCAATCCGCGTCCTGCGCGACGACGTGGTGATCTTCGAAGGCGAGTTGGAGTCGCTGCGTCGTTTCAAGGACGACGTCGCCGAGGTCCGCGCCGGCATGGAGTGCGGTATCGGCGTGAAGAGCTACAACGACGTCAAGGTCGGCGACAAGATCGAAGTGTTCGAGAAGGTCGAAGTGGCGCGTTCGCTGTAAGCAAGCGCCAGTCCGAGAGCTGGAAGCCAGGAGTCGTCGCCGCGGTTGCGGTGGCTGCTCCGAGCTTCCAGCTTTTGGCTTTTGAACGGGTGGAAAAAATATGGCCAAAGAATTCAGTCGTACCCAGCGTATCGGTGATCAGATGCAGCGCGAACTGGCGCTGCTCATCCAGCGCGAGATCAAGGATCCGCGTCTGGGGCTGATCACGATCACCGGGGTAGACGTCAGCCGCGATCTGTCCCATGCGAAGATCTTCATCACCATCATGGGGCAGGATGACGACGAGGAAGCGGTCAAAGGCAACCTGCGCATCCTGAATGAGGCTGCCGGCTTCCTGCGCATGCAGCTCGGCAAGAGCATGAAGCTGCGTACGGTCCCGCAACTGCATTTCAACTATGACGCCAGCATCCGGCGCGGCGTGGAACTGAGTTCGCTGATCGAGCGCGCCGTGGCCGAAGATCGCAAGCACAGCGACGAGCGCGGAGAGTAAGCGTGGCACAGGTCAAGCGTGTACGACGCAATGTCAGTGGCATCATCCTGCTGGACAAGCCGCGCGGGTTCACCTCCAACGCGGCGCTGCAGAAGGTTCGCTGGTTGCTCAATGCGGAGAAGGCCGGGCATACCGGCAGCCTCGATCCACTGGCGACCGGGGTGTTGCCGCTGTGTTTCGGAGAAGCCACCAAGTTCTCGCAGTACCTCCTAGATGCGGACAAGGCCTACGAGACGGTGATGCAGCTCGGCGTGACCACCACCACCGCGGATGCCGAGGGCGAGGTTCTGGAGCGTAAGCCGGTGATGGTTACCCCTGAGCAGCTGGAGGCACTGCTGCCGCAGTTTCGCGGCGATATCCTGCAGGTGCCGCCGATGTACTCGGCGCTCAAGCGCGACGGCCAGCCGCTATACAAGCTGGCGCGTGCCGGTGAAGTGGTGGAGCGCGAGCCGCGTTCTGTTAATATTGCGCGCTTGGAGTTGCTCGCGCTCGAAGGCGACAAGGCGCGACTGGCTGTGACCTGCAGCAAGGGCACCTATATCCGGACCTTGGTGGAAGACATCGGCCGGTTGCTCGGCTGCGGCGCGCATGTCGCCGAGCTGCGGCGCACGCAGGCCGGTCCGTTCGACCTTTCGCAGACGGTGACGCTCGAGAAACTGGAGCGGGCGCATGCTGACGGCGGCTCCGAGGCCCTGGATGGATTCCTGCAACCGGTGGACAGCGGGCTGGAGCATTGGCCGTTGTTGCAGTTGTCGGAGCACAGCGCCTACTACTGGCTGCACGGACAGCCGGTGCGGGCACCGGAGGCGCCGCAGTACGGCATGGTTCGCGTACAGGATAACAATGGTCGCTTCATCGGTATCGGTGAAGTGAGCGAAGACGGGCGCATTGCGCCACGTCGGTTGATTCGGTCGGAATGACCGTTACGCAGCGCGTTCGCGCGTTGCGTCAGAGGGTGGCTGTCAGCAGGCACGGTCATTTCTCTTTATTAAACACGGGATGATTCCCGGCCTGTTCACTCAAGGAGCCCTATCATGGCACTGAGCGTTGAAGAAAAAGCCCAGATCGTTAACGAGTACAAGCAAGCTGAAGGCGACACCGGTTCCCCGGAAGTGCAGGTAGCCCTGCTGACCGCCAACATCAACAAGCTGCAGGACCACTTCAAGGCCAACGGCAAAGATCACCACTCGCGTCGTGGTCTGATCCGCATGGTTAACCAGCGCCGCAAGCTGCTGGATTACCTGAAGGGTAAGGACACCACTCGTTACAGCACCCTGATCGGTCGTCTGGGTCTGCGTCGCTAAGACGCGCCCGCGCTGGAAGCCGGAAGCTGGAAGCCTGAAGTTGAAAGTGGGACATCCCTGCAATCAGCTTCGGTCTTCCAGCTTTTGGCTTTCTTGCAGGTCGTTTCGGGCCGACTCCCGAGCGTTCTGCCAATTTCCCCAAGGCAACAAAGAGAAGGAAAAACCGTGAATCCGGTAATCAAGAAGTTTCAATTCGGTCAGTCGACCGTAACCCTGGAAACGGGCCGTATCGCTCGCCAGGCCTCCGGCGCAGTGCTGGTCACCGTCGATGACGACGTCACCGTGCTGGTGACCGTGGTCGGTGCCAAGACCGCCGATCCGAGCAAGGGGTTCTTTCCGCTCTCCGTGCATTACCAGGAGAAGACCTATGCAGCCGGCAAGATCCCCGGTGGTTTCTTCAAGCGTGAGGCGCGTCCTTCCGAGAAGGAAACCCTGACCTCGCGTCTGATCGATCGCCCGATCCGTCCGCTGTTCCCGGAAGGTTTCCAGAATGAAGTGCAGGTCATCTGCACCGTTGTTTCCACCAGCAAGAAGACCGATCCGGACATCGCTGCGATGATCGGTACTTCGGCAGCCCTGGCTGTTTCCGGCATTCCGTTCGACGGCCCGATCGGCGCCGCACGCGTGGCTTTCCACCCGGAAACCGGCTACCTGCTGAACCCGAACTACGAGCAGCTCAAGGCTTCCAGCCTGGACATGGTCGTGGCCGGCACCAAGGACGCCGTACTGATGGTCGAGTCGGAAGCCAAAGAGCTGACCGAAGACCAGATGCTGGGCGCCGTGCTGTTCGCCCATGACGAGTTCCAGGCCGTGATCAAGGCGGTCGAAGAACTCGCCGCCGAAGCCGGCAAGCCGCGCTGGGACTGGACTGCTCCGCAGGCCAACACCGCGCTGTTGGACGCCATCCGTGCCGAGTTCGGTGAAGCCATCTCCCAGGCCTACACCATCACCATCAAGCAGGATCGCTATGCGCGCCTGGGCGAGCTGAAGGACCAGGTCGTTGCCAAGTTCTCTGGTGAAGAAGGCCAGCCGTCTGCCGGCGAAGTGAAGGATGCCTTCGGTGAGATCGAGTACCGCACCGTTCGCGAGAACATCGTCAACGGCAAGCCGCGCATCGACGGTCGCGACACCCGCACCGTTCGCGGGCTGAACATCGAAGTCGGCGTGCTCGACAAGACCCACGGTTCGGCTCTGTTCACCCGTGGCGAAACCCAGGCCCTGGTCGTTGCGACCCTCGGTACTGCCCGTGACGCGCAGCTGCTCGACACCCTGGAAGGCGAGAAGAAAGACCCCTTCATGCTGCACTACAACTTCCCGCCGTACTCGGTCGGTGAGTGTGGTCGCATGGGTGCTACCGGTCGCCGGGAAATCGGCCACGGTCGTCTGGCCCGTCGCGGCGTCGCCGCCATGCTGCCGAGCGCCGACGAATTCCCGTACACCATCCGCGTGGTTTCCGAGATCACCGAATCCAACGGTTCCAGCTCCATGGCCTCGGTCTGTGGTGCCTCGCTGGCACTGATGGATGCGGGCGTGCCGATGAAGGCGCCGGTGGCCGGTATCGCCATGGGCCTGGTGAAGGAAGGCGAGAAGTTTGCCGTTCTGACCGACATTCTCGGTGACGAGGACCACCTCGGCGACATGGACTTCAAGGTTGCTGGTACCGCCAAGGGCGTAACCGCGCTGCAGATGGACATCAAGATCCAGGGCATCACCGAAGAGATCATGGAAATCGCTCTGGGCCAGGCCCTGGAAGCGCGCCTGAACATCCTCGGCCAGATGAACCAGGTCATTGCCCAGTCGCGCAGCGAGCTGTCGGCCAACGCACCGACCATGCTGGCGATGAAGATCGACCAGGACAAGATCCGCGACGTGATCGGCAAGGGCGGCGCCACCATCCGTGCGATCTGCGAAGAGACCAAAGCCTCGATCGACATCGAAGACGATGGCTCGATCAAGATCTTCGGCGAGACCAAGGACGCCGCCGAGGCAGCCAAGCAGCGCGTGCTGTCGATCACGGCTGAAGCCGAAATCGGCAAGATCTATGTGGGTAAGGTCGAGCGGATCGTCGACTTCGGTGCCTTCGTCAACATTCTGCCGGGCAAGGACGGACTGGTGCACATCTCGCAGATCAGCGATCAGCGCATCGAGAAGGTGACCGACGTACTGAAGGAAGGTCAGGAAGTGAAGGTGTTGGTGCTGGATGTGGACAACCGCGGTCGTATCAAGCTTTCGATCAAGGACGTCGCGGCCGCCGAAGCTTCCGGCGTCTGATTCATGCTGTAGTGTTGAAAGGGCCCTTCGGGGCCTTTTCTCGTTTCTGGGGTCACGAGATTGCAAGATGCACGCGCGCAAAGCCATGAACTTGCAATGTGCAACTGAGAGAAGGACGTGCCGTTTAATTAACCTATTGATTTTTATAGTAAAAAATATTTTCAAAAGTTGGCATGCAGCTTGCGCCTGTTATTCACGAGTCTGCGGTTCGGAGTCATACCGCAGAAACCACGAGAACAGGAGTGACATCTATGAAGACTATTCAGACACTGACTGCCACCGCCATTGCCGCTGCTCTTAGCCTGCCGTTCGCTGGCGCCGCTCTGGCCGATACCACGCCTGCCATCGACAAGACCGATACCGTCATGCTGGCCGCCAATACTATGGATGATGCCGGTGATGCCGCTTCTGATACCTGGATCACCACCAAGGTGAAATCCACCCTGCTGGCCGAGGATGCGACTCCGGGTATGGATATCGAAGTGGAAACCAAGGACGGCGTCGTTTCGCTGTCCGGTACAGTGGCAACCGAGGCGGAAAAAGAAGCAGCCATCGCCAAGGCGCGTGGCATCGAAGGCGTGAAGGACGTCTCAGCTGATGGCCTGAAAGCCGTCGACTGATTCTGTTTTCAGCGCAGACATAAAGAAACCCCGCCAAATGGCGGGGTTTTGCATTGGGCTAGTTTCCTCGCTGGCTCTCGATCTGTCGGAGCCTGTTACCTTCGAAGCGCAGGAAGTGAAGCATGCCGTGGTTGGGTCCATAGACCCACTCTTCGACAGGCACCTCCTGAGCGTAGCCATAGTCGTCGATAACCTGCTTATAGCCGATCAGCGAACTGCTGGCCGGCTCGCCGCACTTGCTGCGAACCTCTGCCGTGCTGGCATCCAGGCTCACGAGCCGGCTGTTGCAGCGATAGGTCGATGAGGCTTCGGCGAGGAAACTGGCCGAAAGCAGGGCGAGTAGCGCGGCGGGCAGGTGACGGACCATTGGTTGGCTCCAGACTCAGTTGGCTCGACGGGTTTCGATGCGTACCAGGCGGTTGCCTTCGAAAGTCAGAATGCTGAGCATTCCGTTACGCGGCCCGTAGACCCATTCTTCCAGCATAAGCTCATGACGGTCATGCCGGCCCAGGCGATAGCCGACGACGTCGCGGTGTTGCGGCGCACCGCATTTGCGCTCGACTTCGAAGGTGCGATCGCCGGTAGTGACCAGCTGATTGCCGCAGCGTAGCGTGTCGGCCGTGGCGCTCGCGCTGATCAGCAGGGCGGCGAGCAAGTATCCTTTCTTCATTCTTCGCTTCCCAAATTCAGGGTTGTAGCAATCCGGCCGTCGCTGCCGGCCTCGGTAGTACCGGTATCCAGCAGGTAGATGCGCTCTGGTGTCAGCCCGGCCTGGACGAGATAGCTCTTGATCGAGGCAGCGCGCTCACGACTCAGACGGCGTAGCAAGGCAGGACTCTGTGCCCAGGAATCGATGATCGCTTGGCGAAGGTGCTGGGCTCGGGTTTCACTTTCCAGGTCGCTCCATTCCGCTGGAGGTTGTTGCTTCAGCCGGCTGCGATAGATGCCCTCCAGAAGCGGCGCCTGATCCTGCTCGTCCACGGTAAGCTGCGCGGGATCGGACGGTACCTCGTCGCCTCGACGCTGCAGGATACGGTACTGAATCTGGCGATACTCGTCCTGTAGACGTTGTTCGGCGAGGAGCGGGCCGTCCGTTGCCGTGGCGCTCATGCCTTCGATCTCAAGACGCAGCCCGGGTCGCTGTTTCAGCCCGGCGGCCAGGGTATCCAGGGTCTGGCGCGCCGCTGGGTCCAGTTCGCTGTTGCCCGGAGCAAAATCGATGTGGCTAAGGTCGCTCTGGTCGCCACCAGCCAGCCCGGCGATGAACTTGAACGGGGCTTTGGCCGCACGCACCACCAGGTTGCGCAACGTTTGCCAGATGATCGGCATGACGCTGAACTGCGGATTGTTCAGGTCGCCCTGCACGGGCAGCTCGATGGAGATCGTGCCGTTGCTGTCCTTCAGTAGTGCGACCGCCAAGCGTACCGGCAGATCCACCGCGTCGGGACTGTCCACTTTTTCGCCGAGTTGCAACTGCTCCAGGACCACCTTGTTGTCGGCGTTCAGCTGGCCGTTCTGGATGCGATAGTGCAGGTCCAGGTTGAGGCGTCCCTTGCGGATCCGATAGCCAGCAAACTTGCCTGCATAAGGCGTCAGGGTGGTCAGCTCGACCTGGCGGAAACTGGTGGCGATATCCAGGCGCTGCAGCGGGTCGAAGGGCGTCAGGCTGCCCTTGATGCTCACGGGTGCGTACTGATCCACCTTGCCGGCAATGTTCACTGAGGCTGGCTTCTGCTCGCGATTGTCCAGCGTGCCAATGTCGCCATTGAGCGACTGGATGGCGGTGACGAAGGGCGGGCGCAGGCTGAAGTCGGCGAAGTTGGCCGATCCGTCGGCGATGGCGATGCCGCCGATGCGGATGGCCAATGGTTCCGATACCTGCTCCTCGGAAGCCTCTTGCGCGGTGGATTCGCTGCGCTCGACCAGCAGGTCGTTGATGTTGGTGCTCAGATCTGGGTTGATGATGAAGCGGGCGTAGGGCTGGCTCAGATCGATCCGTTCGATTTCCAGGCTCCGTGGGTGCTGGTAATCGAGACCGTTGAGCTGCAGCCGCTGCCATTTGATGAAGTCGCGATTGTTGATGGTATCGAGAGTGTGCAGCTGCGTGGCGTCGACACTACCGCGAACGTTGAACGCCAATGGCTCGATGCCCTGCAGGTTGACCTGCAGTTCGCTGCTGAGCATGCCGCTGCGTAGCTCCAGGCTCACCAGTGGGCTGAGGTAGGCCTGAGCGATGCGCAGATCTATGTCGCGGGTGGTTACTGCCAGCTCACCGCTGACCGGGCTGAGCTGCAGCTGTCCCTGGGCCTGGAGTGTCCCCTGCTTGCCGACCCCCGTGTCCAGCTTCAGCGAGAAGGGGCGGGTAGCGAGGCTGTCGAAATCGCTGACGTCCAGGTTCAGCGGGCCGAGCTCCAGCTGGACCTCCTCATCAGGGACGCGATCGGCCAGGTGCACCCGGTAATCACGCAGCTGAGCATCGTGCAGCAATACCTGCCATGGTTCGCCAGATGTCCGGGCTTCGCTGTCCGGAGTCTGGTCGTCGGCCTTCGACGGGGACGCACTTGTGGCGAACAGCTTCTGCCAGTCCAGCTCGCCATCGGTTTCGCGGGCGGCCCAGGTTTCCAGGTTGCGGCTGCGCAGCTTGCCGATACTGACCTGCCGCCTGGCCAGGTCCAGCGTCGTTTCGCTCAGCTCCAGGCGCTCCAGGCGCACCAGCTTGCGCCCGTCCGGGCTGTCGAGGGCCAGCGGCGCCAGGGTGGCCTGGGCGTTATCCAGCGTCAGGGCCAGGCCGTCGCTGAGATCGAGGCGGTAGCCGGTACTCAGCTCGATGTTGCCATCCTGCAGAACCAGTGGCGCTGCGTCGCGCACGTAGGGCCAGAAGGCCTCGAGCGGTAGCTTGCTGATCTGCAGCTGGCCGCGGGAGGCTAGCGGCTGCAAGCTGAGGTCGCCTTGCCAATCGATGCGTCCGCCACTCGCGCCGCTGGCGGTGAGGCGTGCGTCGGCGCTGTCGTCGCTGCGGGTGGCGAGGTTGTGCAGCTCGAGGTCCAGGGAGTCGTAGACCAGCTCGATGGGCTCGCTCGGGCGCCGATCCTCGAAAGCGACGTGGCCGCGTACCAGCCGCAACTGGTCGATGCGCAGCGCGAGCAGGTCGCGTTCGCCGTCGTCGGACGGCTCTGCTGGAGGAATATCGAAGAGTTGACTGAGGTTCAGGGTGCCGTCATTGGCAATACGGACTTCGGTATGCGGTGCCACCAACTCGACGGTAGCCAGGTGCAGCGTACGTTGCCAGAGGCTCGCCCATTGCAGATCGAGGTAGAGCTGCTCGAAGGCCAGCGGGTGATCATTTTCGTCACCGATGCGCAGGTCGAACAGGGAGAGCTCAAGGCTGAAGGGATTGAACTCGACACGTTGCAGACTGGCCGGCACCGTCGCGTAGGCCGCAAGCTGCTGATTAGCGATGCGCTGGGCAATGCCTGGCAGGATCAGGAAGCCAAGCAGGCTGTAGCAGATCAGCACGAGCGCCACGCCGCTGAACGCTCGCTTCATTCCATTGGGCATGACCGGAAGTATTCCTGGCGGATGGTTGCCTTGGAGTATGGCATGGGTGCGCGGTTCCCGAATCGGCCCGATATGGGCATTGGGCAGCGCGCCGCAGATTGGCGATGCCGGACGCGGCATGCGCCTCAGCCGCGTGGCGGCAAGCCCATGCGCCGGCGTGCGCGATGCACCGAGGCATTGCGCACTGCCCAGCGTAGCGCTGGCGCGGTACTGCGTACGCCGCTGCGGAGCAACTGACGGCGCGCGTCGCTCAGCGATATGCCGAACATGGCTGCGGCCCATTCCGGCAGTAACTCAACACCAGCGTGCAACATTAGCGTGCCGAACGGCCGTAGCAGTGGGCTTGGTGCCGGAGCGGTGCGCAGTATGCGCAGGATCTCCAGGGCGCGTTCGTCGATCCGCAGCTGCGGGCGGAGCCGTTCGAGGTACGCCTCGACGTCGGCGCGCGAGCGTGGAACCTCACCGGCGCCGAGCCGTTCGGCAATCAGTGCGACTTCGGCGTAGTAGCGATCCTGGTCGGCTGCGCAGAGACCGGGGTCGCGGTAGCGCAGGTGCGATTTGAGAAAGCTGCTGACTTCAGCGACATGCACCCAGGTCAGCAGATCGGGATCGGAGGCGGCGTAGGGTCGACCATCCGGTGCCGTCCCGGCCACGTTCAGGTGGATGCGTCGGACCCGCTCGATCAGGCGTTCGGCATCGGCGTGGCTGCCGAACGTCGTGGCGGCGATGAACTGCCCGGTACGCCGCAGACGGCCGAGCAGGTCCTCGCGAAAGTTCGAGTGATCCCATACGCCCGACAGCGCCAATGGGTGCAGCGCTTGCAATAGCAGTGCAGAGATCCCGCCGACCATCATCGAGGTGAAGTCGCCATGCACGCGCCAGCATACTGACTCAGGCCCGAACAGGCCGGGATCGCCCGGAGGGTTTTCGTAGTCGACACCGCCGATCGCCAGGCCGGTAAGGCTGAGCACGCGGGTTTCGATATGACGGCGGAGGAATTCCATGGCGACAGCGCTGGTGGCTTGGCAAGCGGCGATGGTACCTGAAGAGGCGCAGAGGGCTCGCCAGTTGTCGAGGTAAAAGGAGGGCAAGATAGACCGGACAGCAGCTGCGCGCTGTCCGGTCGAGAGGGCTTATCAGCCGCGGTGGCGACCGCGGAAGAAGTCGATCAGGCCCTGGGTCGAAGCGTCTTCGGCCGGTGCGGCATCGAAGCGGGTCATCTGATTGTAGACCGCCTTGCCAAGATCCTTGCCGAGCTCGACGCCCCACTGGTCGAAGGAGTTGATGCCCCAGATCACGCCCTGGACGAATACCTTGTGCTCGTATAGCGCAATCAGCGCACCAAGGCGGCCGGGGCTGATGGTTTCCATCACCACGGTGTTGCTCGGTCGATTGCCCGGGATCACCTTGTGCGGGGCCAGGCGCTGAACCTCGTCTTCGTTAAGGCCTTTGGCACGCAGTTCGGCCTCGGCTTCCTCACGGGTCTTGCCGCGCATCAGCGCCTGGCTCTGCGACAGGCAGTTGGCGTAGAGCCATTCATGGTGATCGGCCACTGGATTGTGGCTGACCACCGGCACGATGAAGTCGGCCGGAATCAGCGGTGTGCCCTGGTGCAGCAGTTGGTGGTAGGCATGCTGGCCATTGCAGCCGACGCCGCCCCAGATCACCGGGCCGGTGCTGTAAGTCACCGGCGTGCCATCCTGGCGCACGCTCTTGCCGTTGGATTCCATGTCCATCTGCTGTAGGTGTTTGACGAAGTTGCGCAGATAGTGGTCGTAGGGCAGGAAGGCGTAGCTCTGCGCGCCCCAGAAGTTGTGGTACCAGATGCCGAGCATCGCCAGCAGCACCGGCATGTTGCTTTCGAACGGCTCGCTGAGGAAATGCTGGTCCATGCTGTAGGCGCCGGACAGCAGATCCTTGAAGTTGGACATGCCGATCGCCAGGGCGATGGGCAGACCGATCGCCGACCACAGCGAGTAGCGCCCGCCGACCCAGTCCCACATCGGGAAGATGTTCTTTTCGCGAATGCCGAAGTCGATGGCCGCCTGCTTGTTGCTGGTGACGGCGATGAAGTGGCGGTAGAGCTTCTCTTCGGTGCCGCCCTTGCCCAGATACCAGGTGCGCGCAGCCTGGGCATTCTTCAGCGTCTCGAGGGTACCGAAGGTCTTGCTGGAAATGATGAACAGCGTGGTCTCGACATTCAGCTTGGCGGTCACTTCGCGGAATTCGCTGCCGTCGATGTTGGCCAGGTAGTGCGTACGCACGCCGTGCTGGGTGAAGGGCAGCAGCGCCTCGGAGACCAGTTGCGGGCCTAGGAACGAGCCTCCGATGCCGATGTTCACCACGTCGGTGATGGTCTTGTCGCTGAAGCCGCGCCACAGGTTGTTGTGGATGCGAGTAACGATGTCGGTCATCTGCGCCAGGGCGGTGTGCACATCACGCATGATGTTCTTGCCGTCGACCATCACCGTGTCGCCCATGGGGCGGCGCAGGGCCGTGTGCAGCACCGGACGGTTTTCCGAGGCGTTGATGCGTTCGCCTTCGAACATCGCATGGGCTGCCTGCTCGACCCCGGCCTCGCGGGCCAGGTTGACCAGCAGGGTGCGGGTTTCGGGGGTGATCAGGTTCTTCGAATAATCGAGAAACAGGCCGCTGCAGGAAACCGACAGGTCAGCGAAGCGCGTCGGGTCGGCCTTGAAGGCCTCGCGCATGCTGAAGTTCTGCATGGCCAGGCGGTGTTCTTCCAGGGCCTTCCAGGACGGCAGGCCGGTGACGTCGAGCGGATGCTGGTAGTAGCTCATGGTGATGCGGCTTCCTTTGCTTTGACAGGCCGCTGAACCCCGTGAATCCGCGCAGCGAGCGCGCATGTTGCCTCGGGGATTCAGTGATGTGTATGACCGTGCGGGCACGCCGGCACTCGTTCCTGAATGCTGCGGATGCTGGCCGAACCCGGCTTTCACCGAGCCGGTGAGGCACATCCTATGCCATCAGAGACAGCTCAGACAGAGAAAACCCCTGCTGCGTTCCGGGCTTTCGCCTTCTATTCGATTCGCGCCGGCGTGCTGTCTGAGCGCCGATGCTGCACACAACGAAAAAGCCCGAAGTGCGGAACACTTCGGGCTTCTATTCGACAGCGCCTGAATGGTGACTCAGGCGACCTGTACCGGGATGGCGTTGCTGGTATGGCTCAGCTCTCCGTCTGCGCCCATGTAGAGCACATGGGGTTTGAAGTTGGCCAGCTCGGCCTCGCTGTAGTGCGCGTAGGCGCAGATGATCAGGCGATGACCAACACCTGCCTTGTGGGCGGCGGCACCGTTGACCGAAATGATCTTCGAACCTTCCTCGCCGCGGATGGCGTAGGTGGTGAAGCGCTCGCCGTTGTCGACGTTATAGATCTGGATCTGTTCGTATTCGCGGATACCGGCCAGGTCCAGCCACTCGCCATCGATGGCGCAGGAGCCTTCGTAGTCGAGCACCGAGTGAGTTACCTGGGCGCGGTGCAGTTTGGCCTTGAGCATGATGGCGTGCATGGCAGGGTCCTCCGGGTGCGCAAGCGGCGCAGAGTGTGCCCGAAGCCTCGAACGTGATCAAGGCTGCAGGCAAATGGCATGGATCAGGCCGATGTGTGGATATCGACCATCAGGTTGTCGATCAGCCGCGTCTTGCCCAGGAAGGCTGCGGCGAGGATGACCAGCTCGGCAGAAGCGTCGCTTACCGGCTGCAGGTCGATCGCATTGCGAATTTCCAGATAGTCCGGCCGTAGTCCGGCAGCGCGCAGGCTTTCCAGGCCTTCGGCGACGAGTGTCGAGTAGTCGCGTCGGCCGTTCTGGAGCGCATCTTTCAGCTGGGTCAGCGTTCGGTACAGCAGCGGGGCCGTGGCACGCTCGTCGGCGCTCAGATAGCCGTTTCGCGAGGACAGCGCAAGGCCATCCACGTCGCGCACGGTGGGCTCGGAGATGATCTGCACCGGCATGTTCAGGTCGCGCACCATGGTGCGGATCACCGCCAGCTGCTGGAAATCCTTCTGGCCGAACACGGCGAGGTCCGGCAGGACCATGTTGAACAGCTTGCTGACCACCGTGGAGACGCCGTCGAAATGGCCGGGACGACTGCCGCCGCAGAGGCCTTCCGATACGCCGGGTACGCGGACGATGGTCTGGTTGGCCTGGCCGTGGGGGTACATCTCCTCGACGCTGGGCGGGAAGAGCAGGTGGCAGCCGGCGTCGAACAGCTTGTCCTGATCTGCGGCGAGGGTGCGCGGATAGTTGTCCAGGTCTTCGTTGGGGCCGAACTGCAGCGGGTTGACGAAGATGCTCGCGACGACGAAATCGGCACGCTGACCGGCTTTCTTCACCAAGGCGATGTGGCCGGCGTGCAGGTTGCCCATGGTTGGCACGAAGCCGATGCGCTTGCCCTCGCCGCGCGCGCGGGCAACCGCGGCGCGCAGGTCGGCGATGGTCTTGACGACGTTCATGCGGAGAACCCGTGTTCGGCTGCAGGGAATTCGGCGGCTTTGACCGCCTTGACATAGCCGGCGATGGCCGAGGGGATGTCGCCATGCTCACGCATGAAGTTCTTCACGAACTTCGGTACGCGGCCACTGAGCGACAGGCCGAGCATATCGTGCAGCACCAGCACCTGGCCGTCGGTGTCGCTGCCGGCGCCGATGCCGATTACCGGAATCTGCACGGCACGGGTGATGCGCGCGGCCAGCTCGCTGGGCACGCATTCGAGCAGCAACATGGCGGCGCCGGCGGCTTCAAGCGACTTGGCATCCTCCAGCATCTGCTGCGCCTGCGCTTCTTCACGACCCTGTACCTTGTAGCCACCGAACAGGTTGACCGCTTGCGGCGTCAGCCCCATGTGCGCGCACACCGGAATGCCGCGGTCGGCCAGCAGGCGGATCGAGTCGGCCAGCCAGGCGGTGCCTTCCAGCTTGATCATGTGGGCTCCGGCCTGCATCAGCACTGCGGAGTTGTTCAGGGTCTGCTCGGTGGTGGCGTTGGCCATGAACGGCAGGTCGGCGACGATCATCGCGCCACGGTTGCCGCGCTTGACGCTGGCGGTGTGGTAGGCCATGTCGGCGACGGTGACCGGCAGGGTGCTGTCGTGACCTTGCAGGACCATGCCGAGTGAATCGCCGATCAGCAGCATCTCGACGCCTGCGTCGCAGGCGGTCTTGGCGAAGGTGGCGTCATAGCAGGTGAGCATGACGATCTTCTCGCCCTTCTGCTTGAGCCCTTGCAGCGTGGTCAGGGTGACGTCTGGCATGAATGCCGTCCTCTTCGAGCCTCGGAGGTCAGGATTGCCATGCGGTGCACCTATAGAGTGCCAAGACCGCGGATGGCAGAGGGCGCTTATAGTCCCGGCGGCGGCAGCCTAAGTCAATCGCGAGTGTTACCTACGCGTTACGCTCGTTACCGCGGCGGTGACACCTGCATCGGCGAGCCGCTCCAGCCCGCTGAACGGGCAGGCCGCGAGCAGGTCGGCCAGGCGGCGACCATCGGCCAGCGCCAGCTCCGCGGGGGCGATCTCGGCCAATGGATAGAGCACGAATGGGCGGGCCTGCATGTGATAGTGCGGAACCTTGAGTCGCGGCTCGTCGATCAGTCGCTCGCCGAACAGCAGGATGTCCAGATCCAGGGTGCGTGGACCCCAGCGTTCGGCCTTGCGCTCGCGGCCTTGGGCCAGCTCGATACGTTGCAGGGCATCGAGCAGGTCCAGAGGCTGGAGATCGGTATCCAGTGCCGCGACGGCATTGACATAGCGTGGCTGGTCGGCAGGCCCGAGCGGATCGCTGGCATAAAGGGATGAGACCGCGACCAGCCTGGTTTGCGGCAGCTCGGCCAGTGCCTGCAGAGCGCCTCGCAACTGTCGCTGGGGATCGGCCAGGTTGCTGCCCAGGCCGATATAGGCGCGCTCCATCTCAGTCGGCCGAACCGGCAGGAGTGTCGCCCGGGCCGCGCCGCCGACGACCGCCACGGCGACGTTTCTTGGCGCCGCCGTCATCCTTGCCGCTGAGGCCGCGAATCATGTTGCGGCGCTCGCTGTCACTGGCTTCCTGATAGTCGGTCCACCAGTCGCCTAGGCCGCCGGTTTTCTCTCCGGCGCTTTCGCGCAGCAGCAGGAAGTCATAGCCAGCACGGAAGCGTGGGTTCTCCAGCAACTGGTCGGCCCGTCGCCCCTGCCGGCGTGGCAGGCGCTCCTGCATGTCCCAGATCTCGCGCATGGGGATGGTGAAGCGCTTCGGAATGGCGGTGCGCTGGCACTGCTCCCAGATGATGTCGTGGGCGGCTTCCTGCATCGCCGGAATCGGCGGCATGCCGCGGTCCTGCAGCTCCAGCACCCGGGCCGGCAGGGCTGGCCAGAGCAATGCGGCGAAGAGGAACGCCGGTGTTACCGGCTTGCCCTGCTGGATGCGCAGGTCGGTATTGGCCAGCGCATTGCGAATCAGCGTGCCGGCGTACTCGGGGTTGCGCTCCAGCGCGGCGGCGGCGGCCGGGAACAGCGGGGCGAACAGATCGTATTCGAGCAGCAGTTCGAAGGTGCGCTCGGCCTTGCCGCCGAGGAACAGCTTGAGCGTTTCGTCGAACAGGCGGGCCGAGGGAATACCGTCGAGCAGGTCGGCCAGGTCGACGATGGGCTCGGCGCTGTGGCGCTCGATTTCGAAATCGAGCTTGGCGGCGAAACGCACCGCGCGCAGCATGCGCACCGGGTCTTCCTGATAGCGCTGTTCGGGGTCGCCAATCAGGCGAACCAGGCGGTTGCGGATGTCATGCACGCCGTGGGTGTGATCTAGAATACGCTCGGTGGTCGGGTCGTAATACAGCGCATTGATGGTGAAATCGCGGCGTTGCGCGTCATCTTCGAGCGTGCCGTAGACATTGTCGCGCAGGATGCGGCCGCTCTCGTTGCGCGAGGCCAGCTGGCTGGCGTCCTCGTCGTCTTCTTCTGGGTGGTTGGCGCGGAAGGTGGCGACCTCGATGATCTCGCGTCCGAAATGCACATGGACGAGCTTGAAGCGGCGTCCGATCACCCGTGCATTGCGAAACTCGGCTCGAACCTGCTCGGGCGTTGCGCTGGTGGCGACGTCGTAATCCTTGGGATTGAGCTGCAGCAACAGATCGCGCACGCAGCCACCCACGACATAGGCCTCGTACCCGGCCTGCTGCAAGCGTTCGACCACGCTCACCGCATGCCGACTGATCGCGCTGCGCTGCAGGGAATGCTGCCGGCTGGACAGAATTTCAGGTGAGCGTCGGGCGTGCGGGATACGGCGCAGAGGAAGACGAAAAGACTGGAACAGCTTTTTCAGCATGGGGGGCAACTGTGTGACGGAATGACGGGCCGGTGTCGCGAATAGCCGCGAAACCTGCGCGGATTCTAGCACCGAGAGGCTCGGATGGTGAACGAAGCGCGGAGAGGTGTCAAAAAGCACGTCGCCTATTGCGATGCAGGCACGGCTGGTGACTGTGTGGCTGGCGTTATGTGCGGTAGCAGATAGCACTGAGGGGAGCCGAAGCTCCCCTCTGAATGATGTCGCGTGCTTTATTTATTGTTATTGGTCATGCAGGCGTGCTGTTCTTGTTGTTCGCCTGTTCCGTCCGGCCGTAGCCATCAGGAGCGCTCCTACACTGGGAGCTAATAGCAAACGGATTTCTTTGGTCGCTGACTTTGCCTCGATCTACGATCCAACCAGTTCAGGCGCTGCTTGAGCAGTTTTTGTTGTTCTCGGCCTGGTCGTGGGGTTAGCCCCGTGGCAAGTCCTCTCCAAAAGAATCAGTTAGCTGCGCCTCCGCCTTCTTGTCGTTGTTTTGCTGGAGCCGTTACGTCTTGTTCTTATTGTGGGATCTGCTTGTTATTGTTGTTGTGCCATTAAGTAAGCAGTTGCCGTGCCAGCTTTTTAAAATCCTTTTATTTCAAGCATTTGCGTATTCTCAGCGGTGCGAGTTGCAAGAAAAAACCGGGGCACCGTTACCGATGCTCCCGGTTTCTGTTACGAGCGATGCGAGGGCGGTAACAGGTTACCCGGTGACGCTACCCGACTTGCGGCGCGGAATGCCCAGGCGCTGGCGTCGCTCCCACAGGCATTTGCGACTGATTCCCAGCTTGCGCGCCAGTTCGGTTTCGGTCATGTGATCCTGGTGCTCAAGCACGAAATGCTGGAAGTAGTCTTCCAGCGAAAGGTCTTCGGTCGGCTCGTTGCCGCCGACCACGCCACGCATGGCGCCAAGCGGCTCATCGAAGTCATCGTCCAGCTCATCCAGCTCGATATCGATGCCCAGCAATTCGGCGTCGATCTCCGGGCTCTCGCTGAGGATGGCGGCACGCTCGATGGCATTTTCCAGTTCGCGGACATTGCCCGGCCAGGAATAGTGGCGGATCGCTTGTTCGGCGTCGCGAGAGAAACGCAGGTCATCACTGTTCAGGCGTTCAGCCTGACGGGCGAGGAAAGCCTTGGCGATTTCCAGCACGTCATTGCCACGTTCACGCAGCGGCGGAAGCTTGAGGGCGATGACATGCAGGCGGTAGTAGAGGTCTTCACGGAACTGGCCGGTCTTGGCCAGCGTTTTCAGGTCGCGATGGGTGGCGGCGATCAGGCGCACATCGACTTTCTGCGACTGCACCGAGCCGACGCGGCGGATCTCGCCTTCCTGCAGCACTCTGAGCAGGCGCGCCTGGGCTTCGAGCGGAAGCTCACCGATCTCATCGAGGAACAGCGTGCCCCCATCGGCCGCTTCCACAAGCCCGGCGCGCCCCGCGCTGGCGCCGGTGAAGGCGCCTTTCTCATGGCCGAACAGTTCCGACTCGATCAAGGTTTCCGGAATCGCCGCGCAATTCACCGAGATCATCGGTGCCTTGGCCCGGCGCGAGAGGTTGTGCAGGGCCCGCGCCACCAGTTCTTTGCCGGTCCCGGACTCACCCTGGATAAGGACATTCGAGTCAGTCGGCGCAACCTTGCGGATCTTGCTGAACAGTTCCTGCATCGGCGTGCAATGGCCGATGATGCCGATATCGTCGCGCGAGGCGGCGCCCGGCGCTGCGCCTGCATTGCGAGTAGCTTGGGGTTGTGTGGTGGCGGCCTGCTGATGATCGCTGAGGATACGCGCCACAGTCTGCAGCATCTCGTCGTGATCGAACGGTTTGGCGATGTAATCCACCGCTCCCATCTTCATCGAATCCACCGCCGAGCGCAGGCTGGCGTAGCTGGTCATGATCAGCACCGGTGTGCCTTCGGCGAGCTTGATCAATTCGGTGCCCGGTGCGCCGGGCAGCCTAAGGTCGCTGATGATGAGATCGAAACCCGGGATGCTGTAGCGCTCCTGCGCCTCCTGTACCGAGCCGGCTTCGCTGACCTCGTACTGGTTGCGTTCGAGGAGGCGCCGCAGGGCGGAGCGGATGATGGTTTCGTCTTCGACGATCAGAATATGTGACATCAGTACTCTCTCGACGGTCTGGAGGCAGAGCCGGCGCAGGGCCGGTACGGCAGTCGCCTCTTCAACTTACGGCATGTGACGCTTCGACATGCCGCGGCAGGGTGATGCGAAAACGGGTGCCGCGTTGTGTTTCCGGGTCGGCCGGGCTGTCGATATCGATCTGGCCATAATGCTCTTCAATGATCGAATAGACCAGCGCGAGGCCCAGGCCGGTGCCTTCGCCCGGATCCTTGGTGGTGAAGAATGGCTCGAACAGGCGGTCCTGAATTTCCTTGGGAATGCCGCTGCCTTCGTCTTCCACCACCAGGTACACGGTCTGCTCGGCGACCTCGCTGCTGATGCGGATCAAGCCGCCCGGCGGCGATGCGTCGCGGGCATTGGAAAGCAGGTTGATCAGCACCTGGGCGAGTCGCTGCGGGTCGCCTTCGGCCAGGTGCTCCGGGGCGCACGCGTTGACGAAGCGCACCTCGGTGCGATTGCGGTTGAGTGATAGCAGGCCGATGGCATCCTGCGTGACCTGCGCCAGGCTCACCGGATACAGCCGCTGCTGGCGCTCGCCAGCGTGGGCGAAGCTCATCAGCGACTGCACGATGCGCGACACGCGCTTGGTCTGTTCGATGATCTGGCCGCTGATTTCGACGATTTCCTCGTCGGCTTCGCGCTCATCGCGCAGATTCTGCGCCAGGCAGGCGATACCGGTGATCGGATTGCCGATTTCGTGCGCCACGCCGGCTGCCAGCCGGCCGATGCTGGCCAGGCGCTCGGAGTGCACCAGACGATCTTCCAGCTCCTGCGTTTCGGTCAGGTCTTCCATCAGTAGAACCAGGCCGCTGTTGCTCGGGGCCAGCGGCTCGGCGATCGCCGCCTTGTGCAGGTTGAGGCAGCGGCGATGACCGTTGTGCGCCAGGCGCTGCTTGTGCAGGTGTTCATCGGGTTGTTCGATGAAGTCGATCAGCAGGCTCCGCCAAGGTTCGGCGATGGTCGAGAGGCGCGAGCCGACCACCTGCAGCGCCGCGATCCCGGTGAGCTCCTCGAGCGCGCGGTTCCACATGAGGATTTCCTGGTCCTTGGCCAGCGAGCAGACGCCCATGGGCAGCTCCTGCAGGGTCTGCCGGTGGTAGCGACGCAGCGCATCGAGTTCGGCGGCCAGGCCGGTCAGGCGTGAGTGATAGTCCTCCAGGCGGCTCTCGATGAAGTGGATGTCCTCGGTGATGTAGCCCTCGGCGCCGTTCTTGTAGGGCAGGAAGTTCTCGACGATGTCCTGGGCGACGCTGGGCCCCATGAGCCCGGACAGGTTGGCCTCGATGCGGTCGCGCAGGCGGCGCAGCGCGTAGGGGCGGTGCTCGTCGAACGGCAACTGCAGGTCACGCAGGGCCTGTTCCACCTCGCGTTGGGCGGTCTTGGCTCCCAGCGGCTTGGCCAGTTGGGTGGCGAATTCCTGCGGCGAGGCAGCCAGCAGCTCGCGTCGTTGCGGGCGGCGGACGTTCTCCACGGCGCAGGCCTCGGCGGCGCTCTGCTCCTCCGGGCTGGTTTCGCTGAAGATCGAGAACAGCGAGAAGGCCAGCACGTTGACCGCCAGCGAAGCGATTGCCGCCAGGTGCCAGCTGGTGTCGTCGAGTACGTAGACCACGTTGAACAGCGGAATGTAGAAGCCATCCAGGTTGCCCACCAGCGGCAGCAGCATGGTCACCACCCAGACGCCGATGCCGGCCAGCAGGCCGGCGATGTAGCCGCGCCGATTGGCAGTCGGCCAGTACAGCACCGAGAGCACGCCGGGTAGGAACTGCAGGGTGGCGACGAAGGCGACGATGCCGAGATTGGACAGGTCCTGCTCGGCACCGAGCAGCAGGTAGAAGCCGTAACCGGCCATGATGATGGCGAAGATCAGGCTGCGCCGCGTCCATTTCAGCCAACGGTAGATGTTGCCCTCGCTCGACGGCTGGTAGAGCGGCAGGACCAGATGGTTGAGCGCCATGCCGGACAGCGCCAGGGTGCTGACGATGATCAGCCCACTGGAGGCCGACAGCCCGCCGACGAAAGCCAGCAGTGCCAGCATCTCGCTCTGCGCGGCGATCCCCAGGCCGAGCGTGAAATACTCCGGGTTGGTGCTTACGCCCAGCTTCAGCCCGGCCCAGAGAATCAGCGGCACGGCCAGGCTCATCAATAGCAGATACAGCGGCAGGCCCCAGCTGGCGCTGACCAGGCCACGCGGGTTGAGGTTTTCGGTGAAGGTCATGTGATACATGTGCGGCATCACGATGGCCGAAGCGAAGAACACCAGCAGCAGGGTGCGCCACGGGCCTTCCTGCAGCGGCGTATGCAACGCCTGCAGCGCCGATTGGTTCTGCAGCAGCCAGATCTCCAGCTGGTGCGGACCGCCGAACACCACGTACAGCGCGTACAGACCGATGGCGCCGAAGGTCGCCAGCTTGACGATCGATTCGAAGGCGATGGCGAACACCAGCCCTTCGTGCTTCTCCCGCGTGGCGATGTGGCGGGCCCCGAAGAGGATCGTGAACAGCATGATCATCAGGCAGTAGCCCAGTGCGACGCGTTCCTGCAGGGGCTCGAGGGTGAGGATGCCGATCGCGTCGGCGACCGCCTGGATCTGCAGGGCCAGCAGCGGCAGCATGCCGATCAGCATGACGATGGTGGTCAGCGCGCCGCTCCAGGTGCTGCGGAAGCGGAAGGCCACCAGATCGGCCAGGGACGACAGTTGGTAGGTGCGGGTGATGCGCAGGATCGGGTAGAGCAGCACCGGTGCCAGCAGGAACGCGCCACAGACGCCGAGGTAGGTAGCGAGAAACCCGTAGCCGTATTGATAGGCCAGGCCCACGGTGCCGTAGAAGGCCCAGGCACTGGCATAGACGCCGAGCGAGAGGGTGTAGGTCAGTGGGTGGCGGATGATCCAGCGCGGAATCAGTCCGCGCTCGCTGACCCAGGCGACACCGAACAGCATGAACAGGTAGGCGGCGCTGATCAGGATCAGGTGGCTCAGGCTAAAGCTCGTCTGCATCACGCTGGCTCTGGAGAATGAAGGTCACCACGATCAGGATCAGCCACAGCAGGTAGGGCCGATACCAGGCACCGTTGGGGTCGATCCACCAGTCCATGATGGCCGGGGAGAACAGATAGATCCCCACCACCAGGAGCAGCACCAGTCGGTAGATATACATGCCGGGTCTCGTGTCGGAAGTGAGGGCGATGGTAGAGCAGCGGCACGCTGCTAGCCACCGGTGACAGGCAAATGCTGCTCAGCGCAGCTGAGCTTCGGCCAGGGTTCGGGTCCGCGGAATGCGCCCGGCATCCCAATTGCCAATCGCCCAGCCGAGGATCTCCGCCGGCAGGGCACCGGCCAGTTCGGTCGGCGGTTGCTGGCCAAGGGCGCGCAGTGCGCGCAGCAGCAGTGGGCTGGCTTCCTCGGCTTGCAGCGGTGGTGATCGATAGCGCTTGCCGAGCTTGTGGCCGTCCGGCTGAATGATCAGCGGCAGATGCAGGTAGCGCGGCTGCGGCAAGCCGAGGATTTCCTGCAGGTAGAGCTGACGCGGCGTCGAATCGAGCAGGTCGGCGCCGCGCACCACATCGGTGACGCCTTGCCAGGCGTCGTCCAGCACCACGGCCAGCTGATAGGCGATCAGGCCATCGCGGCGGCGGATGACGAAGTCGCCGACCTCGCGTCCCAGGTGCTGGCGGAACTCGCCCTGTACACGGTCGACGAAGCCGTACTCGCGATCAGGCACGCGCAGGCGGATGGCGGCATCCTCGAGGCCGTGTCCGGCGTTGCGGCAGAAGCCGGGGTAGGGGCCCGGGTAGTCTTCGAGCTGCTTGCGCGAGCAGGTGCAGGCATACGCCAACCCTTTCTCCAGCAAGTGTTCGACCGTATCCCGGTAGACGGCGTGGCGCTGACTCTGGCGCAGCATTTCGCCGTCCCATTCGAAGCCGTAGCTCTGCAGTGTCTCGACGATCGCTTGCTGCGCACCGGGCATCTCTCGGGGCGGGTCGATGTCTTCCATGCGCAGCAGCCAGCGACCGCCCACCGAGCGGGCATCGAGATAGGAGGCAAGGGCGGCGAGCAGTGAGCCGAAATGCAGATAGCCGCTTGGCGTCGGGGCGAAACGACCAACATAGTGGGCAGTTTGGGGTGAGCTGGACAAGGGCATGGCGGGGCCGGCGCGATCAGGGATGGCGGGGCGGGTGAGGCGGTTGCCGGGCCTGGAAATGAAGCGGGGCGCCGAAGCGCCCCGTTCGGGATCAGGAACCGATCTGCTTTTCCTTGATCTCCGCCAGTGTCTTGCAGTCGATGCAGAGCGTGGCGGTAGGCCGCGCTTCCAGGCGACGGATGCCGATCTCGACACCGCAGGAATCGCACCAGCCGTATTCATTGTCTTCGATCAGTTGCAGCGTCTCGTCGATCTTCTTGATCAGCTTGCGCTCGCGGTCGCGGGCACGCAGTTCCAGGCTGAACTCTTCTTCCTGGCTGGCGCGATCGGCCGGGTCCGGGAAGTTGGCTGCCTCGTCCTGCATGTGATGGACGGTGCGATCGACTTCTTCCATCAGCTCCTGCTTCCACTTGTTCAGGATGCCGGTGAAATGGGCGCGCATCTTCTCGCTCATGTACTCCTCGCCCTTGCTTTCCTTATAGGGCTCGAAGGCGCGAATCAGTTGCTTGCTCGACGGTGTTTCTTTGGTAATGGGCATGGATGAACGCCTCTCGCTATGTCCATTGCGCAGGATGATTTGTCCCTTGCCGGCCCGTGCCGGCCCTGCGGCTGCAAGCGGGCGAACTTACCAGATCGGATCGGGGTGCGCTACTCCCCAATCCGACAGTGGCTGCGGCGGCCTTGGGACCTTGGGTAGAATTCACGTTTTATCGTCAACAGGAAGGTCAGATGACCTCGTCGTACAGCGCACGCAGTCGCGCAATCGAACCTTTCCACGTCATGGCGCTGTTGGAGCGGGCCAACCAGCTGCAAGTTCAAGGCCGCGACGTCATTCACCTGGAAATCGGCGAACCGGACTTCACCACCGCACAGCCTATCGTCGCCGCCGGGCAGGCCGCGCTGGCGGCCGGTCATACGCGCTACACCGCCGCGCGCGGCCTGCCGCAGCTGCGCGGGGCGATTGCCGGCTTCTATGCCCAGCGCTATCACTTGAGCATTGACCCCGAGCGCATCCTGATTACTCCCGGTGGCTCCGGCGCGTTGCTGCTGGCCTCCAGCCTGCTGGTCGACCCTGGCAAGCACTGGCTGCTGGCCGATCCGGGCTATCCATGCAACCGGCACTTCCTGCGTCTGGTGGAAGGCGCTGCGCAACTGGTGCCGGTCGGCCCGGAGATGCGCTATCAGCTGACCCCCGAGCTGGTCGAGCGCTACTGGGATCGCGACAGTGTCGGTGCGCTGGTGGCCTCGCCGGCCAATCCCACCGGAACGCTGCTCGAGCGTGCCGAACTGGCCGCCCTTTCGGCGGCGCTGAAGGAGCGCGGCGGCCATTTGGTGGTGGACGAGATCTATCATGGGCTGACCTACGGCACGGAAGCGGCCAGCGTGCTGGAGGTCGATGACGACGCCTTCGTGCTCAACAGCTTTTCCAAATACTTCGGCATGACCGGCTGGCGCCTGGGTTGGCTGGTGGCGCCGCCCTCCGCTGTGCCGGAGCTGGAGAAGCTGGCGCAGAACCTCTACATCAGCGCGCCGAGCATGGCTCAGCACGCAGCCCTGGCCTGTTTCGAACCGGCGACCCTGGAAATTCTCGAGGCGCGGCGCGCAGAGTTCGCCCGTCGCCGTGACTTCCTCCTGCCCGCCCTGCGCGAGCTGGGCTTCGGCATCGCGGTCGAACCGCAGGGCGCCTTCTATCTGTACGCTGACATCAGTGCATTTGGTGGCGATGCCTATGCGTTCTGTCAGCACATGCTGGAAACCGAGTTCGTCGCCATCACGCCGGGGCTGGACTTCGGCCGTCACCAGGCCGGCCATCATGTGCGTTTCGCCTACACGCAGGATCTGCCGCGCCTGGAGCAGGCCGTCGAGCGTATTGCCCACGGCCTGCGCAGCTGGCAATCCTGATGCGTTTCGCGCAACCGCTGGAGCGGGGGCGACTGGTCAGGCGCTACAAGCGTTTTCTCGCCGATGTCGTGACTGACGAAGGCGAGGCGCTGTGCATTCACTGTCCCAACACCGGCTCGATGCTCAACTGCATGAGCGAGGGCGCGCGGGTGTGGTTCCAGCGCAGCAGCGATCCGCGGCGCAAGCTGCCGGGCACCTGGGAGCTGGTGGAGACACCGCAGGGGCGGCTGGCCTGCGTGAATACCGCGCGAGCCAATCCACTGGTCGAGGAAGCGTTGCTGAACGGGCAGATCGCCGAGTTGGCAGGCTTCTCGGCGCTCAAGCGCGAGGTGGCCTATGGCGTGGAAAACAGTCGGGTGGATTTCCGTCTCGACTATGCCGGCCTGCCGGCCTACGTCGAGGTCAAGAGCGTTACGCTGGGGTTCGACGACACCGCCGTGGCTGCCTTTCCCGATGCGGTGACAACACGCGGCAGTCGTCATCTGCGAGAGCTGGCTGCGCTCGCGCGCAGCGGGGTGCGCGCCGTGCAGCTGTACTGCGTCAATCTCAGCGGCATCGAGGCGGTACGCCCGGCAGTGGAAATCGACCCGACCTATGCGGCGGCGCTGCATGAGGCGATTGCGGCGGGAGTGGAGGTACTGGCGTATGGCGTCGAGCTGTCCCCGCACGAGCTGCGCTTGAGTCGGCCGCTGCCCGTGCTGCTGTGAGCACGCTCGGCTCGGTGGATGAAAATTTTTATCCGGGCTGGGGAACAAAGCGCTTTCTGTCTGGCCTCAACGAAGCTGGAAAATGCATCCCTTCATGCTCGCAGAGGCTCTGCTCCGCCGCGCAGCGCGGTGTCGACGCGGCCTCGCCCGCATCGGCGGCATATCCGGCGGTGCCATTCGATGCGCCGAGAGGTGTCGTTGGCAAAGATTATTTCGGACGTTCGCCCTGGCGCGAGCGTCGTCGATGAGGCTAAAGAGAATGCGAATCCTCGTTTGCGGTGCCGGTGGTCAGGTTGGGCGCGAGCTGGCCGAGCGTGCGGCGAGTTTCGGCCTGGATGTGCTGGCTCCGAATCGCACCAAGCTGGATATCGTCCGGCCAGAACAAATTGCGGCGGCCATGGCGCAGCGCCCCGGTCTGATCATCAATGCGGCTGCCTACACCCATGTGGACAACGCCGAGTCTCACAGCGAGCAGGCCTATGCCGTCAACCGCGATGGTGCGCGCAATCTTGCCGAGGCTGCCGGGCGTGCGGGTGTGCCGCTGTTCCACATCTCCACCGACTATGTGTTCTCCGGCGAAGCCGACAGACCCTATACCGAGGACGATGCAACCGCTCCGACGGGTGTCTACGGGGCGAGCAAGCTGGCCGGCGAGCAGATCATCCGTGACTGCCTGCCCGCGCACCTGATCCTGCGTACCAGTTGGGTGTACGGCGTCCACGGGCACAATTTCGTCAAGACCATGTTGCGGTTGGCGCGTCAGCGCGATGCGCTTGGCGTGGTGAGCGACCAGCTGGGATGTCCGACCCAGGCCGGCAGTATCGCCGCCGTGCTGCTGGAACTGGCGCGCCGCTATGCCGCCGGCGACAGGCTGGCCTGGGGCGTTTATCACTACAGCGGTACACCGGCCTGCTCGTGGTACGACTTCGCCGTAGAAATCTTCCGTCAAGGTGAGGCGGCCGGACTGCTAGCCAGGCAGCCCGAGGTGTCGCCGATCGCGACTGCACAATACCCGACACCGGCGCGCCGTCCGGCCTGGTCAGTGCTCGACTGCCGTCGCTTCGAGTCGACCTTTGGTCTGGCGCCTCGGCCATGGAAGCTCGAGCTCGCCGAGGTGCTCGACGTGTTGCAGCAAGCGGAGCCGGCTGCCGTCGTCAGGCAGCGCAGCTTTCGCGCCTGATTCGCCCGCCCGGCGGAGGCCCGGCTTCCGTGCGGGCGTCCGCTCGCCAGTGTATTCTTGCGCCCCCGCGCCTCGACGCGGCCTGAAGTTCGGCTCTGGAGGGGCGACATGGTAGTGGTGCTGGCGATCCTGCCGATCTTCGGTCTGATCTCGCTCGGTTATCTGTTTGGCTGGCGCCAGTGGTTGAGCAACGAAGGTGCCGCCGGGCTGGCCAGCGTGACCTTCAAGCTGTTCATGCCTGCGGTGCTGTTCAATGGCATCGCTCGCGCCGAGCTGGGCGAGGGCATGTCGCCGATGTTGCTGCTGGCATACTTCGCCCCGGTGCTGCTGATTTTTCTGCTGGTGAACGTCGTTGCACATCGCCTGAAGGGGCGAGCGAGCCCTCTGGGGCTGACCGCAGCCTACTCGAACAACGTGCTGGTCGGCATTCCCCTGGTGACCACGCTGCTCGGGGCCGAGAGTCTGGTCTACGTGTTCGCCATTCTGGTGTTCCACAGCCTGGTGCTGTTCTCTTTGCAGAGTTTCTACGCCGCGCTCGGTGATGGCGACAGGGTCAGCGCGCCGTCGCTGTTGAAGAACCTGGCCAACCCCTTGATCGTCGGCCTGCTGCTCGGAGCCTTGTTGAACCTGAGCGGCCTGTCGCTGCCCGAGCCGTTGTGGCGAGTGATTGGCTGGCTCGCGCAGGCGGCGCTGCCCTGCGCGTTGATGGTGCTGGGTATCAGTCTGTCACGTTATCGCCTGCGGCCTAGCGCGTCGGTCGTCGTGCTCACATTGGCCAAGCTGGTCCTGTTCCCGGCGCTGGTGTGGTGGCTGAGTGGTTGCTTGCCCGGGCTGAGTCAGGAGGCGCGCAGCGTGCTGGTGCTGCTGGCAGCCTGTCCGAGTGGCGTAAATGTGCTGGCCTTCGTCAAGCATGCCGACGACAGCCGCGCGGTCAGCTCCACCGTATTTCTGTCGACGGTGGCAGCTGCCGTCAGCCTGCCGCTATGGATGCTGCTGACGACCAGCTGACTGCCGAACATCCCGGCGTCTGGCGCTGAACGTCCTTCCGAACCGGACTGTCACAAGAGCACAGTCCAGAAAATACGGAGAGTACGGCATGCTGAAGTTCATCGGCGGTACCGCGGGCGTCATCTTCATCATTGGCCTGATCGTGGTGATCGGCATCTTCAAACTGCTGTTCTGATGGCTTGGCGTCTGGCTGCCGGATGCTTCCGCGGCTTCATTTGCCGTCGCGCTGCTCGTGGACGGCCATGATGTCCTCCAGGCGCAAGCCGGTCAGGCCATGGATGGTCCGCCAGAGATAGAAGAAGATCGCCATCATCATCAGCATGCTGGGTATGGCGATCATCGGGTAGCTGAGCAGGGTCATGCGTCCCAGTTCGGCGTTGAACGCTTCGCTGCCGGCCGGACTGTGCACGATCCATTTGGCCAGGACGTAGTTCATGAACGACGAGAAGAAGAAGGTGCCGCTGAGCAGGTAGGTCGCCCGTAGCAGGCGGGTTTCGAAATGAGCGACCTGACCGTTGCGTTCCAGCTGCTCGTGGACCTTGTCCACATTGAGCACCTTCGGGTTGTACAGAAGGGTACGAATCAACGGGTAGCGCGTGCGAGTTGAGGCCAGCACGCCGATGCCGATGATCCCCGGTACGGCCGCTTCCTTGATCGCCAGCCATTGGGTGTCGAGCTGCAACAGACCGATGCCGCCGGTGAGCAGCACGCTGATCAGGCCGAGCAGGGCGATCCAGTTGAACTTGCGGTAGCGGGCCAGCTCCCACAGGCCCCAGCCCAGCGGGAAGGCCAGGGCCAGCAGCAGCGCGCCATCGGCACCCAAGCGCTCCTCGCCACTGAGTTTCATCAGGATCAGTGAAGGAATCAGGATGCTTACGGCCAGGTCGACCAATGGGCGCGGTTTGTGTTCGGCGTGGGAATGGGCGGTTTCGGTCATGACGTCGGGTTGGGTTGGAAAGGGCAGCATGATGGCCTCTGTGGCCGTTTCGCGCCAGACCATCTTCGTCGGGATGAGAGGTATGGAGGGCTGCGCGCGGATCAACGACCTACTGCGTCGGCTCGTCGAGCGCGCCACTGACCGTGTTCGAACAGCAGCACGACCACCATGGCAATGGCGAACGGCAGCAGCAGATAGAAGACACGAAACACGATGAGTGCAGCCAGCACGTCGACGGTCGCGAGTTCCGGCAGTGCGGCGACGAAGGTCAGTTCCAGCACCCCGAGCCCGCCTGGGGCATGGGAGAGCAGGGCCAGCGAGAAGGACGCGAGGAACACGCCGAGGATGGTCAGGTAGCCTGGGTTGTTCGCCGCCGGCAGGGCAAAGTAGATGATCGCCGCCGCGCATAGCAGCTCCAGTGGTCCGGCCAGCAACTGGCGCGCGACGATCGGCAGCCGCGGATACTCGATATGCCATTTGCCCAGCCGCCACGCCGGCAACTGCCGCCATGCGCCGAACACATACAACGCGATCAGCAGCAACAGCCCACACCCGACCGCGGTCGATAGCCAACTCGCGCTGTCCATCAGGCGGTCCAGCAACTGCGGTTCGAGGATCAACACCGTGCCACCTGCCAGGACGGTACCGAGGACAAACGTCAAGGAACAGAAGACGATCAGGATTCCGATTTCCTGGGGCGTCAGGCCGCGGCTGCGGTAGGCGCGATAACGCACCAGCGCGCCGGAAAAAACCGAGGCGCCAATGTTGTGGGCCAGCGCATAGGTGGTGAACGAGCAAAGCGTGATGAACCACCAGGAGATCTTCCGGCCCAGATGGGCCATGGCGATGCGGTCGTACCAGGCCAGCGCCAGGTAGGCGCCAAGCGTCGACAGGGCCGCCAGCAACCAGCGATGGGCACCGATCGCATGCAGGCTGTTGGCGAGTTCGCTCAGCGAGATGTTGCGGACCTCGTGATACAGCAGATAGCCGGACAGCAGCACGGCCGAAACCCCGATCAGGGTCCAGGCGACATCGCTCCTCTTCATCATCGAGTGGCTCCTCGGGGCAGGACTGCGGCCACGCCGCGTTCTGCGACGTGATGGACACGGCATGCCGAGACCTGCACCGTTTCGTGAGTCGTTCAGTAATCGGCAGCGCTCGGCCCTTTTTGTTCAGTTATCCGACCTTCGGGTCGTTCGCGCGATAACACTCCGAGCGCACGGAGGTCGATTGCAGGACTGGTTGATTGGAGAGCGGCATGACCGAAATACCCCATGATGATCATCTGGAAAGCTCACTGGCGCTGCTGGGCGAAGGCTATCCATTTATCCGTGATCGCTGTGCTCGTTTGCACAGCAACGTATTCCAGGCGCGTCTGCTACTGCAGAACACCATCTGTCTCAGCGGCGAAGACGCCGCGCGCCTGTTCTACGACGAACGCTATCTGCAGCGCGCCCATGCCATGCCGCGCATGCTGATAAAGACGCTGGTCGGACAAGGAGGCGTGCAGGGGCTGGACGGTGAGGCGCACCGGAATCGAAAGCGAATGTTCCTGCAGTTGCTCGACGGTGCTGCGGTCGAGAAGCTGGTCAGCCTGGCCGAGCAGGCCTGGCGCCAGGCGATCGGTGAGTGGCAGGCGCGCCCGGAGGTCCGGTTGATGACGGAAGTGCAGCTGATTCTGACCGAAGCGGTATGTCGCTGGGCCGGCGTGCCGCTGGCACCCGCCGAGCGGGAGATCCGGGCCGAGCAGCTGGCGACGATGGTTGACGGTGCGGGTGGCATCGGGGCACGTCACTGGGAGGCGCGCAAGGCGCGGCGCGACGCCGAAGCCTGGGCGCGGCAGCTGATCGAGCAGGTTCGCGCCGGCCGGCTGCCAGCCGAGCCGACCACGGCGCTCATGGTGATCGCGCATCACCGCGACCTCGACGGCACACCGCTCGATGAGCAGGTCGCCGCTGTCGAGTTGCTCAATCTGTTGCGGCCGACAGTGGCGGTTTCCTACTTCATCACCTATGCCGTGCTGGAACTGCGGGCGCAGCCGCAATGGGCCGCGCGCCTGCGTACGGACGATGAACTGCTCGAGCCCTTCGCGCAGGAGGTTCGCAGGTTGCACGCGTTCTTTCCGTTCACGGCTGCCCGCGTACGAGAGGACTTCGACTGGCAGGGCCAGCATTTTCCGGCGGGCACCCGAGTGATGCTGGATCTGTGGGGGACCAACCGCGAAGCGAGCCGTTGGGATCAGCCCGAAGCGTTCCAGCCCGAGCGCTTCCTGAACTGGCCGGGCAATGCCTTCAGCTTTGTCACCCAGGGCGGCGGTGACGCGGCCGAAGGGCATCGTTGTCCAGGCGAACGGCTGGCAATCGAGTTGCTGAAGATGGCGCTGCGCATGCTGACGCGCGAAATGGCCTACGCGGTGCCAGCGCAGGATCTGCGTATCGATCTGACGCGTATGCCGGCCAGGCCCGAGAGCGGGATGCTGATCCGAGACGTGAAGCGCGGCGTCTGCTGAGACCGGTACCGAGCGCTGCTCAGTCGACCTGCTCGGCCTGCTTGACGCGCACCCAGTGGTCGATCAGCTCGCGCAGGTGCGAGAGCTCGACGGGCTTGGCCATATGCCCGTCCATTCCCGCTTCACGGGCACGTTCACGGTGCTCGCTGAGGATGTGTGCAGTCAGGGCGACCACCGGCGTGCGCCGCCGACCGCTGTTGGCCTCCCATTCGCGCAATTGGCGGGTGGCCTGGAAACCATCGAGCACCGGCATTTCACAGTCCATCAGCACCAGGTCGTAAGGGGTGGTCTTGATGGCCTCGAGCGCCTCCTCACCGTTGCACGCGGTATCGGGCTGCAGGTTGAGCTTGTTCAGCATCCCGCGGATGACCTTAGTGGAGATGCTGTTGTCTTCGGCGACCAGGATGCGAAAGTCGCCCGGAACCTCGAGTGGCGTTGACGCCTGGGGTGCTGTCGTGGAGCGCTGCTGGTTGCCCTGCTGACGCTGCGCGAGTTCGTCGGCGAGCGTGGTCTTGAGGGTGTAGCCGGCCACCGGTTTGGCCAGGATGCGCTTGATGCCGGCGTTGCGCGCGATGATCTTGCTCGGGGCGCTGCTCATGCCGGTGAGCATGATCAGCAGGATATCGTGGTTGAGGCTGGAGTCTTCCTTGATCTTGCTCGCCAACTGCATACCGGTCATGCCGGGCATGTCCTGGTCGAGCAGTACCACATCGAAGTATTCCTTCAGGTGCGCTTTGGTGCGCAGCAACGCCAGCGCCTCTTTGCCCGACGCCACCGCACTGACCTCCAGTCCCCAGCTGCTGCACTGCTGGACCAGTACCTTGCGGCAGGTATCGTTGTCATCGACGATCAGCAGGCGCGTGCCTCGTAACGGTCCGTCCAGGTCGGCGTTGCTCTGGGCCAGGCCTTCGCCGGCCAGCGGCAGGCTGATCCAAAGCGTATTGCCTTGATTGCTACCGGTCTGGATACCGAAATCGCCACCCATCAGCTGGACCAGCTGGCGAGCGATGATCAGGCCGAGCCGTCCGCCATGACGGGTCGCGGCGAGGAAGTCCTGGCTGTCCACTGCCGCATTGAGCAGGGCATCGCGCTCGTATGCCTCCAGCGGCCGACCGCTGTCCTGCACGGTAATGCGCAGTCGCGGCGCATCCATCGGTCCGTCGATCGCGGCGATCAGCAGCACCTCGCCTTCCTCGGTCTGCTTGAAGGCGTTCTCCAGTAGATTGAGCAACGTCTGGCGCAGGCGTGTCGGATCGCCGGCCACGACCTGTGGCAGTTGCGGCTGGATAAAGCTGATCAGCTCGATCTTCTGCTGCTCTGCCTTGGCGCGGAAGATGCTCAGACAATCCTCGATGAGCGCATTGAAGTCGAACTGAACGTCGTCCAGCTCGATCTGGCCCGACTCCAGCTTGGATATGTCGAGGATCTCGTTGATCAGATTGAGCAGCTCGTTGCCGGAGCTGTGAATCGTCTGCACGTAATCGCGCTGTTTCGCCGAGAGCGAGGTGCCCAGCAGCAGCTCGCTCATGCCGAGCACTCCGTTCATCGGCGTGCGCAGCTCATGACTGATTTTGGACAGGAAGTCAGCCTTGGTCTTGAGCTCAGCACTGCTGACTGCAGCTGCGGTGAACTGAGTGCGGCTGTCGCTCTGACGCTGGCGCTGCCGTTCGAGCAGGGCGAAGCTGAGCAGCAGGCCGGCGATCGTGGCAAGGCTGAACAGCCCGCCGGTCAGCCAGCCCGGGTCGAGCTGGTCGAAGCCGAGCAGCATGGGCATGAAGAACACCATGCCGCTGTTGAAGAGCGTCGCGCCGGCGACTACCAGCCGTGCCGGCTGATAGCCCTGACGCCAGTGGTACAGAGCGACCACCAGAGCGCTGCACGAGGCGACCAGCACCAGCGAGTAGATCAGCCAGCTGTGCCACAGCCACTGGCCAAGCAGGATGCTGGCGGCGATGGCCAGCACCACGTTGAGCTCGATGCCCAGCAGCCATGTAATCCAGGTGCGCCGGCGCTGGTTGAAAAAGCCCAGCGTGTAACCGAGCAGCGCACAACTCGCGGCGAGCGCCGACAGGTCGGCGATCAACGGTTGGCTATAGGTCAATCCCGGCAACCAGACCGCCAGGACGCCCAGGTTCGCCATGGCGCAAGCGAGCAGCGCGCCATGCAGCAGGCTGAGCCAGATATGCGTGTAGCTGACCGTGTAGGCGAAGCGCAGCAGGTTGTACACCATCAGCAGTGCCAGGGCGCCGAACAGGGCGCCGAACAGGTAGGCAGGCCTGGACTGGCTGACCAGGCCGCTGTCGTCGATGACCTTGAACCAGGTCATCACCGGATGGCTGGACTGCAGGCGAACGTAGGCTTCCCTCGCCTGACCATCATTGGGCAGGCTGAACAGGTATGCTCGGTTCGGCAGCGGGCGCGCGCTGACCGGTCGCAGCTCGCCGGTGGCGACGTGCTGCTCAAGCTGGCCTTCGCGCAGCAGGTAGAAGTCCAGGTACTGCACGCGCGGCGCGAACAGCGAAAGCCATTTCGGCTTGGTCAGAGGGGGCAGGCTGACTTGCAGCCAGACCGCCCGATCACTGGCCGGAGCGCTGTAGGACAGCTTTTCCAGCCGCTGGAACAGGGCGCGCTGGGCGACCACTTCCTCCAGTGTGAGCTTGCCGGACTGATCGACCAGAATGCGCCAGTTCTGCGGCAGTGAATTCGGCGTTGCGGCCAGCGGCGTAGAGGACGGCGGGGCAACGGACGCCTGAGCCGACAGCGGGATCAGATTGATCAGCAGCAGGCCGAAGATGAGAGCGATGGCGATCCGGAGCCGACCCACTGGAGAAGTCCGTTCATGAGTGTGACGGCGGATTATAGCCATGCCGTTGTCAGCCTGTAATGCGCGCGGTGTCGATAAAATCTGGCGCCGCGCGCATTCCTGGTGACTGGCGGGGTTCAGCTTTCGCCCTGTTCGCGGGCGATGGCGCGGTAGCCGATGTCCTTGCGGTAGAAGCAGCCATTCCAGCGGATCTTTTCCGCCAGGCGGTAGGCCTGCTGCTGCGCCTCGGACACGCTGCGACCGATGGCGGTGGCGCACAGTACGCGGCCGCCGGCCGTGATGATCTGGCCTTGCGCATTCAGCGCGGTCCCGGCATGGAAGACCTTGCCGTCCAGGGAGGCAGCTTCGCTAAGTCCCTCGATCACGTCGCCCTTGGCATAGTCGCCCGGGTAGCCGCCTGCGGCCAGCACCACGCCGACTGTCGGGCGTGGATCCCAGGTCGCTTCGACCTTGTCCAGCGCCTTGGCCAGAGCGGCCTCGACCAGCAACACGAGCGAGGACTCCAGGCGCACCATGATCGGCTGGGTTTCGGGGTCGCCGAAGCGGCAGTTGAACTCGATGACCTTGGGTGCACCGCTCTGGTCGATCATCAGGCCGGCGTAGAGGAAGCCGGTGTAGACGTTGCCTTCGGCCGCCATGCCGCGCACGGTCGGATAAATCACCTCGTCCATCACCCGCTGATGCACGTCGGGGGTGACCACCGGGGCGGGGGAGTAGGCACCCATGCCGCCGGTGTTCGGGCCGGTGTCGCCATCGCCTACGCGCTTGTGATCCTGGCTGGTGGCCATCGGCAGTACATGCTCGCCATCGACCATGACGATGAAAGACGCTTCCTCGCCGTCGAGGAACTCCTCGACCACCACGCGCGCGCCTGCGTCACCGAAAGCATTGCCGGAGAGCATGTCACGCACGGCTTCCTCGGCTTCCTCGAGGGTCATGGCAACGATCACGCCCTTGCCGGCGGCCAGGCCGTCGGCCTTGATCACGATCGGGGCACCCTTCTCGCGCAGGTAGGCCAGCGCCGGTTCGACTTCGGTGAAGTTCTGATAGTCGGCGGTCGGGATGGCGTGACGCGCCAGGAAGTCCTTGGTGAACGCCTTGGAGCCTTCCAGCTGCGCGGCGGCGGCGGTGGGGCCGAAGATGTCCAGGCCGCGCGAGCGGAACAGGTCGACGACGCCTTTGACCAGTGGTGCCTCGGGGCCGACGATGGTCAGCTGCACATTGGCAGCGGCGAAATCGGCCAGCTGCTCGATGGCCAGCACGTCGATGGCGACGTTCTCGCACTTGGCTTCGGTGGCGGTGCCGGCGTTGCCCGGGGCGACGAACACCTTGGCAACGCGCGGATCCTGCGCGACCTTCCAGGCCAGGGCATGCTCGCGGCCGCCGCTGCCGATGATCAGTACGTTCATTTCTCTCTCCCGATGGAGGCGGGCCGGTAGCCCGCTTGGTGGATAAGCGAAGCGTTATCCATCCTTATGAATTCCGAGATCGCAATCGGGCTGGTAGATGCAAGGCGTCCGATTCTTCCCCCTGCGGAGTTGCCTTCTGGCAATGAGCATGGGGAAGAGTCGGGCAACGCCGCAGATACCTGTCCGAGTACGGCCGATATTAGTGGCGGAAGTGGCGCATGCCGGTGAACACCATGGCGATGTTTGCTTCGTCGGCCGCGGCGATCACCTCGTTGTCGCGCATCGAGCCGCCTGGCTGGATCACCGCGGTGATGCCGGCCTTGGCCGCGTTGTCGATGCCGTCGCGGAAGGGGAAGAAAGCATCCGAGGCCATTACCGCGCCGGGTACCGGCAGGCCGGCATGCTCAGCCTTGATGGCGGCAATGCGCGCGGAGTTGACGCGACTCATCTGGCCGGCGCCGACGCCAACGGTCTGGCGGTTCTTGGCATAGACGATGGCGTTGGATTTGACGAACTTGGCCACTTTCCAGGCGAAGATCAGGTCGTGGATCTCCTGCTCGGTGGGTGCACGCTGAGTGACGATCTTCAGGTCGGCCTCGGTGATCATGCCGATGTCACGGCTCTGGATCAGCAGGCCGCCGTTGACGCGCTTGTAGTCCCAGCCCGGCGCACGTTCGGCCGGCCACTGGCCGCATTCGAGCAGACGCACATTGGCCTTGGCGGCCACCACTTCACGAGCCTCGGCGGACACGCTCGGGGCAATGATCACCTCGACAAACTGGCGCTCGACAATGGCGCGTGCGGTCTCGCCATCCAGCTCGCGGTTGAAGGCGATGATACCGCCGAAAGCCGATTCGCTGTCGGTAGCGTAGGCCAGATCATAGGCCTTGCGAATGCCGCCTTCGTTCTCCGGCACCACGGCCACGCCGCAGGGGTTGGCGTGCTTGACGATCACGCAGGCCGGCTTGGTGAAGCTCTTCACGCATTCCAGCGCGGCATCGGTGTCGGCCACGTTGTTGAAAGACAGTTCCTTGCCCTGCAGTTGCTTGGCGGTGGCGACGCTGGCCTCATCCGGCTTCTCGACATAGAAGGCGGCCTGCTGGTGTGGGTTCTCGCCGTAGCGCATGTCCTGCGCCTTGACGAACTGCATGTTGTAGGTGCGTGGGAAGAGGCTGCGGCCTTCGGTGGTGAGGGTCTCGGCGCTCTGGTCGATGCCGCCTAGGTAGTTGGCGATCATGCCGTCGTAGGCGGAGGTGTGCTCGAAGGCCTTGAGGGCCAGGTCGAAGCGCTGAGCGTAGGTCAGGCCGCCGTGCTTCAGGTTGTCGATCACCGCCGCATAGTCTTCGGCGTTGACCACGATGGCCACGTCCTTGTGATTCTTCGCGGCGCTGCGGACCATGGTCGGGCCGCCGATGTCGATGTTCTCGATGGCATCGGGCAGGGTGCAGCCGGGCTTGGCCACGGTCGCGGCGAACGGGTAGAGGTTGACCGCCACCAGATCGATTGGGTTGATGCCGTGCTCGGCCATGACCGCGCCGTCCAGATCGCGGCGACCGAGAATGCCGCCGTGGATCTTCGGATGCAGGGTCTTCACCCGGCCGTCCATCATCTCCGGGAAGCCCGTGTAATCAGCCACTTCGACGGCGGCGATGCCGTTTTCGCGCAGCAGCTTGAAGGTGCCGCCGGTGGACAGGATCTCGACGCCGAGGGCGGCGAGCTCGCGGGCGAAATCGACGACGCCGGTCTTGTCGGACACACTGATCAGCGCGCGGCGCACGGGAAGGCGGGTGGTTTGGTCGGTCATTGACGTTTCCTAGAGGCTACAGGCTTGAGGCCGCGAAGCCGGCAGGCGCGCCTGCCGGCGGTCGCTTCAGAGCAGGTCGTACTGTTTGAGTTTCTTGCGCAGGGTGCCGCGGTTCAGACCCAGCAGCTCGGAGGCCTTGGTCTGGTTGCCCTTGACGTAGTGCATCACGGTTTCCAGCAGCGGTGCTTCCACCTCGGATAGCACGAGGTTGTAAACGTCCGTGACGTCGGCGCCTTCGAGGCGTGCGAAATAGTTGTGCAGCGCCTTCTCGACGCTACCACGCAGCGTCTGTCCCGCTTCGCTCGGCGTGTTCAGGTGCTGCTTGAGGTTCAGGTTGTCACTCACGGATGTTGTTCCACTTACCAATGTTTCATTCAACAGCGTCATGCGGCCACCTCTGTTCCATCCACCGAGCCAGGCCCTGAGCGTTGTTCGGCAAAGAACTGCCGAATGCTGAAGCCCTGTGCATCCCTGTCTTCCAGATGATTGAAACGGGCGCGGAAGTCCCGCGCGCCCGGCAGTGTTGCGAGATACCAGCCCACGTGTTTGCGGGCGATACGGACTCCCATCACCTCGCCGTAGAATTCATGCAACGCCTGCACATGCTCCAGCAGGGTGCTTTCGATCTCGTCCAGCGTTGGCGCCGCCAGCAATTGGCCGGTGCGCAGATAATGCTCCACCTCGCGGAATATCCACGGGCGACCCTGTGCCGCACGTCCGATCAGCAGGCCGTCGACACCGGTCGAGTGCAGGACCTGCGCGGCTTTTTGCGGCGAGTCGATGTCGCCATTGGCGAAAACCGGGATCGACACCGCCTGCTTGATCGCGGCGATGGTGTCGTACTCGGCCTCGCCGGTATACAGGTCGGCGCGGGTACGCCCATGCACCGCCAATGCGGCGATGCCGGACTGTTCGGCGATGCCGGCGATGGTTGCGCCATTCTTGTTCTGGCGGTCCCAACCGGTGCGGATCTTCAGCGTCACCGGCACATCCACCGCGGCGACCACGGCCTCGAGGATGTCTGCGACCAGTCGCTCATCGCGCATCAGCGCCGAGCCTGCAGCCTTGTTGCAGACCTTCTTCGCCGGGCAACCCATGTTGATATCGATGATCTGTGCGCCCAGTTCGACGTTGCGCTGTGCGGCTTCGGCGAGCATCTGCGGGTCGCCGCCGGCGATCTGCACCGAGCGTGGCTCGGGCTCGTCGGCATGGGGCATGCGCAACCGCGACTTGCGGCTGTTCCACAGGCGCACGTCACTGGTGAGCATTTCCGAAACCACCAGGGCCGCGCCGAAGCGGCGACACAGCTGGCGGAACGGTTGATCGGTCACGCCCGCCATGGGCGCGAGAATCAACCGGTTGGATAAGGTGTAGGGGCCGATGCGCACCGCTGACATGAAGATTCCCTGCTTGGGGCCTGCTTGTTAGGTCGATCGGGACTGCAAAAAAGGGTGGGCATAATACCCGCTCCGCATGACGGGTTAAAGGCTGTTTTGAACAAATTCTGAACAGCGGCTGCCTTATCGCCAGTGGTTTGCTGGAGGGCATGGATATGCCATCAGCGCGATGGCTGACCCATCGCATCGGCAAGTCGTATCAATCGGGGGAGTGGAAACCCAGACTGTAGTTCACCGCCTGCGAGCCCGGGTCGAGGATGTCCAGTGCGATGTGAATCGGCACCTGCGGGGGCATCTGTGCTTGCCCGGCAAGCTCGCCCGAGAGGTATTCGCTGGGCTTGAAGCTGCGGCTCGCCAGCAGCTTGCCGTTGATGTCGGCGAAGCGGATTTCCAGGAGCGGGAAAGGCTGCGCGAAGGCGGCACGGTTGTAGAGGATGGCGTCAACCACCAGTGCCCCGGTGAAGTCGGGGTGGCTGCGCACGACCAGGTTGCTGCTCTTGATCTGCGATATGTCGACGAGTGCAGGTAGCTCGCAGCCCAGCGTCGGGCAGACCCGTTCGAACCAGGGGCGGTAAGCCGCCTGCCGTGACAGCTCGTCGTAGTTGTACGCCACGTACTGGGCGCCCAGGGCCAGCAGCGCCAGCAGATTCAGGGCGCTCCAGCCAAGCCGGCGTGGCCAGGGGGTCTTGCGTTCCTGCCAATCCAGCTGCAGCGGTTCGTCAGCGAGTTCGAAGAGCGGCTCGTCACGCAGATCCGGTTCGCGTCGTGGTGGTGCGATCGCTTCGGCCGCCTGCATCGGCTGCTCGGGTGGTGCCAGCTCCGGTTCGACCCGCTCGTTGCGTGCCTGCTGGGCCCTCGCTGTCGACAGCGCGCTGGTACTCGGTGTCAGGGGGGCGGGTTGGCGGGGCGTTTCCGCCGAGACCGGGGTGAAAATGATCGGGTCATCCGGCTCATCGGCGCGACGTGCGCTAACGCTCTGCTCGGCATTGAGCAGGAGCTCGGCCCAGCTTTCATCCTGCGGGGCTACCTCGTCCGACGGTGCTTCGTGAGGGAGCGATGTGCCGGGGCTGTCGTGCCGCAGGGCATTCAGATCGGCAGACAGCTCGCGCTCTTGGCGCTCCAGCTTGGCCAGCTCAGCGTCCAGGTCAAGGCTGTCGAGGTCCAGGTCGTCGTGGATCCAGAGAGTCTCGTCACTGCTGCGCGGGCTGGGCGAGGCAGCAGTCGCGATCGCACCTGGTTCCGGTTCCGCCTGCTCTGCGGCCAAGGGCGGCGGCGTCAGCGGGCGAGTCGGATCGATGTCGTCGCGCAGCAGATGATGTGCGGCATTGAATACCTCCATGCAGGCACCACAGCGTGCCGCTCCTCGCGCTGCACGGAGCTGGCTGCGGCCGATGCGAAAGCGGGTACGGCAGTGGGGACACTGGGTGACGAAGCTGGTCATGCGAGGTTCCGCGCAAATGTGCCGGCTAGTCTAGCGCATGCCGATCGGCAAGCGGCAGTGGCCCGCCGTCATGGGCGTGCAGCATGTGGCTGCGGTCGCAGGATCAGCCACGCCGCGTCCCGCTGATGCGCACCCAGCCATCCTTTTCGGCGGTCGGGTCGAGTTCGAAGGCGTCGGCATAAGCTGCACGCACCTCTTCAGCCTGCTCGGCGAGGATTCCGGACAACGCCAGCCGCCCGGCCGGTTTGACCAGTGCGGTGATCTGCGGTGCCAGGGAGACGAGCGGCCCGGCGAGGATGTTGGCGACTACCACGTCGGCCGGTTCCTGCGGCAATTGCTCGGGCAGATAAAGGGCGAAACGCTCCTCGGCGATGCCGTTACGCTGGGCGTTGTCACGCGAGGCTTCCAGCGCCTGGATGTCGATGTCGGTACCGACGGCATGCGCGGCGCCCAGCAGAAGGCCGGCGATGGCGAGAATGCCCGAGCCGCAGCCGAAATCCAGCAGGCTCTGGCCGTTCAGCGACTGGGCATCCAGCCACTCGAGACAGAGTGCGGTAGTGGGGTGAGTGCCGGTACCGAACGCCAGGCCGGGATCCAGCAACAGGTTGACCGCGTCGGGCTCGGGTGCCACGTGCCAGCTGGGGACGATCCACAGGCGGCGGCCGAAGCGCATCGGCTGGAAATTGTCCATCCAGCTGCGCTCCCAGTCCTGCTCTTCGATCACCTCGACCTGGTGCTCGGGCAGCTCGCCGCCACGTAGCAGCTGCAGATGGGCGAGCAGGGCGTCCGCGTCGATATCGGCTTCGAACAATGCCAGCAGATGAGTGTGCGACCACAGCGGGGTGGTGCCGAGGTCCGGCTCGAAGATCGGCTGATCTTCGGCGTCCATGAAGGTCACGGAGACCGCACCCAGATCCAGCAGCTGGTCTTCCAGCGCTTCGGCCTGATCGGGGGTGATGGCGAGTCGGATCTGCAGCCAGGACATGGAGGCCTCTCGAATGGGGTCGCGGTAAAAGCCGGCAAGCTTACTGGAGGGGGCGTTGTGCGGCCAGCCTGGGCTCGACGAACACCAGCTAGAAACGACAGAGGCCGCCCGAAGGCAGCCTCTGCAGTACAGCGCCGAGCGTGGCTCAGTGCTTATCCATACCCAGCTTCTTCTCCAGGTAGTGGATGTTCACGCCGCCCTTGCAGAAGCCGGGGTCGCGCACCAAGTCGCGGTGCAGCGGGGCGTTGGTCTTGATGCCGTCGACGATCAGCTCGTCCAGTGCGTTGCGCATACGGCCCATGGCTTCATCGCGGTTCGCCCCGAAGGTGATCAGCTTGCCGATCAGCGAGTCGTAGTGCGGCGGAACCGAGTAGCCGTCGTACAGGTGGGAGTCAACGCGTACGCCGTTGCCGCCCGGAGCATGGAAATGCTTGACCTTGCCTGGGCTCGGCATGAAGTTGCGCGGGTCTTCGGCGTTGATGCGGCATTCGACGGCATGGCCGCGGATGACCACGTCTTCCTGCTTGATCGACAGCTTCTGGCCGCCACCGATCAGCAGCATTTCCTTGACGATATCGATACCGGTGACCATCTCGGTAACCGGGTGCTCGACCTGCACGCGGGTGTTCATCTCGATGAAGTAGAAGTTGCCGTCTTCATAGAGGAACTCGAAGGTGCCAGCGCCGCGGTAGCCGATATCGATGCACGCCTGGACGCAGCGAGCCTGGACCTTGCGGCGAGCCTCTTCGTCGATCAGCGGGGCAGGGGCCTCCTCGATCACCTTCTGGTGGCGGCGCTGCAGCGAGCAGTCGCGATCGCCCAGGTGAATCGCATTGCCCTGGCCGTCGGCCAGCACCTGGATTTCCACGTGGCGTGGATTGGTCAGGAACTTCTCGAGGTAGACCATCGGGTTGCCGAAGGCGGCGCCGGCTTCGTTGCGGGTCAGTTTGGCCGAGGCGATCAGATCCTCTTCCTTGTGCACCACACGCATGCCGCGGCCACCACCACCACCGGCGGCCTTGATGATCACCGGGTAGCCTACTTCGCGAGCGATTCGCAGCGCTTCCTGCTCGTCTTCCGGCAGCGGGCCGTCGGAGCCGGGAACGGTGGGGACGCCGGCCTGCTTCATGGCGTCCTTGGCCGACACCTTGTCGCCCATCAGGCGGATCACATCGGCGGTCGGGCCGATGAAGGTGAAGCCGGATTTTTCCACCTGTTCGGCGAAATCGGCATTCTCGGCGAGGAAGCCGTAGCCGGGGTGAATGCCATCGGCGCCGGTTACCTCGGCAGCGGCGATGATCGCCGGAATGCTCAGGTAGGACTGGGCGGAGGAGGCCGGGCCAATGCACACCGACTCGTCGGCCAGCGACACGTGCATCAGGTCACGGTCGGCAGTGGAGTGCACCGCCACGGTCTTGATGCCCAGTTCCTTGCAGGCGCGCAGGACACGAAGGGCGATCTCGCCGCGGTTGGCGATCAGTACTTTTTCCAACATCGCTGGCTCTCCGCGGTTCAAACGATGGTGAACAGCGGCTGGTCGTATTCGACCGGCTGACCATTCTCCACCAGGATCGATTCGATGGTGCCGCTGGTTTCGGCCTCGATGTGGTTCATCATCTTCATGGCTTCGACGATGCAGAGGATATCGCCCTTCTTGACAGTCTGGCCCACGTCGACGAACGGCTTGGCTTCCGGCGAGGAGGCGCGGTAGAAGGTGCCGACCATCGGCGAACGGACTACGGTGCCGTTCAGCTTGGGTGCGGCCGGAGCGGCGTCGGCAGCCGGAGCGGCAGCAGCGGCGGGAGCGGGTGCCGGGGCGGCTGGTGCCTGATGGGCGTAGATCGGTTGCTGCATCGCTACCTGCTTGCTGTGGCGGCTGATGCGAACCGACTCCTCACCTTCGTGAATTTCCAGCTCGTCGATACCGGACTCTTCCAGCAGTTCGATCAGTTTCTTGACTTTGCGAATATCCATGAAGCGTTGACTCCCAGGTAAGTTCAAAGGGCATTGCTGCTCGCTTCTTCAAGCCACATCAGTGTCCGTCAGGAAGCAGCGAGTTGTTCCAGGGCGGCCTCCAGGGCCAGTCGGTAACCGCTGGCGCCAAGGCCGCAGATCACCCCTACCGCTACGTCGGAGAAATAGGAGTGATGGCGGAAAGGTTCGCGTTTGTGCACGTTGGACAGGTGCACTTCGATGAATGGGATGCTCACGGCCAGCAATGCGTCACGTAATGCGACGCTGGTATGAGTGAAGGCTGCAGGGTTGATCAGGATGAAATCGACGCCTTCGCTGCGCGCGGCATGGATGCGCTCGATCAGTTCGTACTCGGCGTTCGATTGCAGGTGTAGCAGATGATGCCCCGCTTCGCGGGCACGCTGCTCCAGATCCTGGTTGATCTGCGCCAGCGTGACAGCGCCATAGACGCCGGGCTCGCGAGTGCCGAGCAGATTGAGATTCGGGCCATGGAGGACCAGAAACGTGGCCATGCAGGTTCCTTGTTTTTCTTGGTGCGCCGATCCGGCAAGTACCGGCCGGGTCGCGAGAGGTGAAAAACTATGCCCCAGGCAAGGGCTGACTGTCCAGTCATGTCGCGATCGAAGGAAATGCCTGCATTATGTCTGAAGTTTCCCGCAATCATTCGTCGACCCAAGGCGTGCTTCGAGTGCCTGCAACGAAGCACGGAAAATCATCGCGGCGCCTGGAGCGAAGCCGCCGCTCGATCCAGTCGATCGACAAAGCCGGAGGCGTCTATTTCGCCGACTACGCGCACCTCGTTCAGTTCTTTTCCGTTGCCATCGAAGAACAGGATGGCGGGCGGGCCGAACAGCTGGTAGCGATCCAGCAGGCTACGTTGGGCAGCATTGCTCTTGGTGATGTCGAAGCGGATTAGACGATAGTCGGCCAGGCGCGGAGCCACCTGTGGATTGGCGAAGACTTCACGCTCGATAACCTTGCAGCTGATGCACCAATCGGCATACCAGTCCAGCATCAATGGTTGTCCGGCGGCGCGGGCGGCGGCCAGTTGCGCGTCCAGTTCCGCCGGCGCGGAAATGGTGTGCCAGCCTTCGCCAACCTGGCTGCCCGGTGCAGAGCTGCTGGCGATCGGCAGCGGGCGCAGCGGGTCGGAGCCGCCTTGCAGTGCGCCGACCCAGGCGGCCAGGGCGTAGACCAGCAGAGCCAGGCCGAGCAGTTGGGCGAGCTTCTGGCGTGGCGTCTTGCTGGTGAGCTCGAGGGTGCCGAGGAACAGCGCGCTGCCCGCCGCCAGCAATCCCCAGAGCGCCAGGGCGACGGGGCCGGGCAGTACGCGCTCGAGCATCCATATCGCGACCGCCAGCAGCAGCACGCCGAAGAGGTTGCGCACGCCAACCATCCAGGGCCCGCTCTTGGGCAGCAGGGCGCCACCACCCGTGGCGAACAGCACCAGCGGTGCGCCCATGCCCAGCCCCAGGGCGAACAGCTTCAGCCCTCCGCCCAGGGCGTCGCCGCTGGCGCTGATGTACAGCAGCGCGCCGGCCAGCGGTGCGGAAACGCACGGCGAGACCAGCAGGCTGGACACCGCACCGAGCAGCGCCGCTCCGGTGAACGAACCGCCGCGGGCGCTGCCGGCCAGACGGTCGAGGCGGCCGCTCAGGGCCCGCGGCAGGCGCAGTTCGAACAGACCGAACATGGCCAGGGCGAATATCACGAAGAACAGGGCGAAGGGCACCAGAATCCACGCCGATTGCAGGCGTGCCTGCAGATTCAGCTCGGCACCGAACACGCCCATCAGCGCGCCGAGCAGGGCGAAGCCGCCAGCCATCGGCAACACATAGGTCACCGACAGCAGGAAGCTGCGCATGCCGCCGGGCTGGCCGCGCAGGACCACGCCGGTAAGGATCGGCAGCATTGGCAACACGCAGGGGGTGAACGTCAGGCCGAGGCCGGCGAGGAAGAACAGCGCGACCGAGCGCCAGGAGAGTTCGCCTTCGCTGGCCTGCCCGCTGTCGGCCGCTCCGGCGGATGCAACGGCGCCATCGCCGATGGGAAGCGACTCGGTTTCCGGTGGATAGCACAGGCCTTTGTCGGCACAACCCTGGTAGGAGACCTGCAGGACGAAGGGGCGATTGTCCGGGTTGGTCAGCGGAAGTTCGACATCGACAATGCCGTAGTAGGCTTCGATCTCGCCGAAATAGTCATCGACCTTGGGCACACCAGCGGGCAGCTCAGGCTCGCCGATGGCGACCGTCGGCTCGTCGGTCTTGAAGGCGAATCGATGCCGATAGAGGTAGTAGCCTTCGGCAGCGACAAAGCGCAGGGTGATTCGCTCGGGCGTCGCTTCGACGAGGCTCAGCCTGAATGCCTCGCGTACCGGCAGGAAGTCGCTGCTATTGTTCAGCGCGCTGCCGAAGCCCGCGCTGGGTTTGTTGTCGAACAGGCCGGCGTTAGCGGGTAGTACGCAGAAGAGGAGCAGCAGACTCAGCAGGCGAAGCATGGTGATCTCACGGCAAAGCTTTGGCGGCATGATAACCAAGCCTCGAGTTTGGTGCCCGTGCTCAACTGCCGCCCTGTCGATCAGTTTGCAACCAGATGCTGTCGTCCCGCTCGATCACATCCAGCTGCCGCAGCGATTGACCGGCGCAGGGGCCGGCGACGCATTCGCCAGTCTCGATAAGGAACAGTGCTCCATGCGTGGCGCATTGCAGTAGGCTGCCGCTTTCGTCGAGAAAGCGGTCGGGCAGCCATTCCAATGGCACGCCCCGGTGCGGGCAGCGGTTCTCGTACAGGTACGGCCGGCCATCCCGGCGAACCGCGATGATCTGCAGTTCGCCTGCGGTGAAACCGCGGCTCTGCCCTTCCGGCAGTTCGGATGTTGCGCACAATCGAATCATCTTGACCTCTCGCAGGAACGGCGATTATCCCGCAACCACTGCTCGTGCGCAGCCTGATGCTAACCGCGGGGTGGCGGCGCCGCCGACACGCTCTTATCCTTCGCCCCTCATCCGCCTGGCGAAGCATCCCTGATGGGCACTCGGGTTCCTGTACGTATTCTGTTTGTCGTACTCAGCGTGCTGTTGCTGGCGGCCGTCTGGCTGTCGTTGGCGCTGGGTCCGTTGAGCCTGGCGCTGGACGACACTGCGCTGGCGGCGCTGCGCCTGCTGGGACTGCCGATCGGACATGATGGTCTGCAGCAGGCAGAGTTGATCCTGGGCCAGATCCGGCTGCCGCGTACGCTGCTCGGCTGCGCCGCAGGTGCCGTGCTGGCCCTGTGCGGCGTGGCGATGCAGGGACTCTTTCGCAACCCCTTGGCCGATCCCGGGCTCGTCGGGGTGTCCAGCGGCGCCGCGCTCGGTGCGGCTGCCGCGATCGTCGGCAGCACCTTCGTGCCCGCGCTGCCGCAGGTCTGGCAGCCCTATGTGCTGTCCATGTTCGCCTTCCTTGGGGGCCTCGCGGTGACCTTGCTGGTGTATCGGCTGGGGCGGCGCGACGGGCAGACCCGCGTCGCCACCATGCTGTTGGCGGGTATCGCCCTGACCGCACTGGCCGGTGCCATTGTCGGCCTGTTCACCTATCTTGCCGACGACACCACGTTGCGCTCACTGACCTTCTGGAATCTCGGCAGCCTGAACGGCGCCAGCTACGCGGGGCTATGGCCGCTGTTGCTGATCACGCTTGCCGTCGGCTGTTGGCTGCCACGCCGCGCAACGGCATTGAATGCACTCTTGCTAGGCGAATCCGAGGCGCGCCATTTGGGTTTCGACGTCGAGCGCATCAAGCGCGAGCTGGTGGTCTGTACCGCGCTGGGTGTCGGCGCCGCCGTTGCTGCCGCGGGCCTGATCGGCTTCGTCGGCCTGGTCGTCCCGCATCTGATGCGTCTGCTGGTGGGGCCGGATCATCGGCTGCTGCTGCCGGCCTCGGCCCTCGCCGGCGCCACCCTGCTGTTGCTGGCGGATGTCGCCGCGCGGCTGGTGATCGCGCCTGCCGAGTTGCCGATCGGCATCGTCACGGCGCTGCTAGGCGCGCCGTTCTTTCTGTTCCTGCTGCTCCGGGAGCGTGTTTGATGCTGGTCGGCAGCGATCTGACGGTAAGGCGTGGCGCCATCACGGCGCTGGATGGGGTTTCTCTGCGCTTGCAGGCGGGACAGGTGTCGGGTGTGCTCGGCCCGAACGGAGCGGGCAAGAGCACCTTGCTGGAGGCTCTGTCCGGCGAGCTGAAAACCGCCAGAGGGCAGGTCATGCTGCATGGGCGAGCGCTTGACGACTGGTCGGATCGCGAGCGGGCGCGTTGCCTAGCGGTATTGCCGCAGAGTTCGACGCTGAGCTTTGCCTTCCAGGTCGAAGATGTGGTCGCGATGGGGCGCCTGCCGCATTGCAGCGGCCGTCAGGCTGATGCTCGCATCGTGGCCGCTGCACTCCAGGCCGCGGATGCGCAGCATCTGGCCGGGCGCAGCTATCTGCGGCTGTCCGGTGGCGAGCGTCAGCGGGTGCATCTGGCCCGAGTGCTGGCGCAGCTCTGGCCGGGGGACGAGGGCAGCGTGCTGCTGCTCGACGAGCCCACCTCGATGCTCGACCCGGCACATCAGCACAGCATCCTCCAGGCGGTTCGGCGTTTCGCCGAGCAGGGCGGCGCCGCACTGGTGATCCTGCATGACCTGAATCTGGCTGCCCGTTACTGTGATCGGCTGTTGCTGCTCAAGAACGGTCGCGCACAGATCGCCGGCGCGCCGGACGAGGTGTTGCGCGAGGCGCCGCTGCAAGCCGTGTTCGGCCTGGATGTGCTGGTCCAGCGGCATCCGGAACGAGGTCACCCCCTGGTCATCGCCCGTTGAGGAGGTCTGTGGTGCGCATCATCGTTTTATTGACAGTGGTCTTGCTGAGCGCTTGTAGCGTACTGCCACCGCTACCTGAGTGGCAGGGTCCGGAAGGCCGGGACCACGCCGATCTCGGCCTTATCGTCGATCTGCGCAATGACGCTGTGCTGACCCCGGCTCAGCTCGTCGCCAGGTTGCAGGACAGCGAGGCCCTGCTGGTCGGCGAGCGCCACGACAACCCCGATCACCATGCGCTGCAGCTCTGGCTGCTGCAGGCGCTGGAGCAGCAACGCCCGCACGGCAGCCTGCTGCTGGAAATGCTCGAGCCCGGCCAGCAGGCGCGTGTCGACAGTGTGCGTCGAAACCTTCGCGCGGGCCATGCGCCGGGCGATCTTGCCCAGGCGTTGGACTGGCAGAAGGGCTGGGACTGGAACCTCTACGGGCCTTTGGTCAGCCATGCGCTGATGCAGTCCTATCCGCTGTTGCAGGCAAATCTCGGACGCGACGAGATCATGTCCATCTACCGGGCCGCTCCCCGCTTGCAGGGGCGCGCTTCGGCAACGACCACGGTGAGGGATGCTCTGCTCGCGCAGATCGAAACCTCGCATTGCGGCATGCTGCCGGCAAGTCAGCTTCCGGCGATGCTGGCGGTGCAACAGCAGCGAGATCGACGCATGGCCGAACGTCTGCTCGCAGCGCCAAAGCCCGCGATGCTGCTGGCGGGGGCGTTCCATGTGCGGCGTGACCTTGGGGTGCCGCTGCATATCGAGGATCTGGCAGACATGCCTGTCACGGTGCTGATGCTTGCCGAGGTCGGCGAGAGGGTATCCGCCGAGCAGGCAGACTTCGTCTGGTATACACCGGCACAACCAGAGCAGGATCATTGCGAGCAACTGCGGCAGCGCGGCAAATAGCGCTGCCTTATCTGCCGCCAGCAGAAGACAGGCAAAAAAAGACCCGGCAGAGCCGGGTCAAAACCGTGATTAGCCTGATGAGGAGATAACCTGAAGGATCGACTGCCTGAGCCTTCAGCTATCGGCTGACCTCGCGATCAGTTGCGATAATAATAACAATTCTCATTTCTACGTCAACAGGCATTCGTAAAAATATATGCGGCCGCGACGAGCGGATCGCTAGACGGCGACATTGACCCGCAGGTGAGTGACTTCCTTGTTCAGCAGGTCGATGCGTCGGGCCATGCTCTCGATCAGGCTGTGGGCGATGCGCGGGTTGCTTTGCGTCAGGCCGAGGAACTGTTCCTTGGGAATCACCATGACCGTGCATGGCTCGCTGGCGACCACCGTTGCGCTGCGGCGCTCGCGAGTGAACACCGCCATGGCGCCGAAGATCTCGTCCTTCTGGACGTCGCCGACCTTCTGTCCGTCGACGATAGCGTCCGCGTGGCCTTCGATGATGATGAATACGTTGTCCGCCTCATCGCCCTGACGAATGAGTTCCTCGCCTACCGCGAAATGCTTGAACCCCGTTGCCGGGCGGATTTCCGGTTGCTTCAGGCGTGCCAGCGCGTCGCCGAGCAGAGCGGTGTGACCGATCAGGTATTGCGTGAAGAGTTCCTGCCGATGCGTGTCGCCATGAACGTGCTGAAACACCGCGTTGCGCGAGTAGGGCACCAGTGTGACGGGCTCGTCGCTGCTGTAGCGGCATTCGGGCAAGTCGGCGGCCTGGCGCAGGCCGATCAAGTCGCCTTCCTGCAGATAGAACAGTGGTTTGCCGTCGATCACCGCATGCAGCAGGCCGGTCTCGATCACGAACAGCTGCTGGGGCGGCAGCTCCGCGCAAAGGTCGTCGGTGTGTTTGATGTCGAGATTGGGGCCTGATGGTTGCAGGCCCTCCAGCAGCTGGCTGGGGATGGCTTGCAGGCGGCTGATCAGGCGATCGGCATACGCCGGTTGTTCCCCGAGTAGATACATGTCGGTAATCCTTGAACGAGCGGCAGACGATTGGCAGGGTCACGTTGATGCACAATAGGCCCGGTCGCGCGAGCGAGTAAATCGTGCCGAGCGGAGGTTGTGAGCTAGCTCTAGTTGTCGGGCTCGTTGCTCAGGTTCCGATTCAGCTCGTCCTTCAGCGGGGACGGTAGTTGCTGCCAGGGCACGTCACGCAGTGCGCCTTCAATGGCATAGAGCAGAACCTTGGACGCAGCAAAGCCGCGCGCCTTGACTGCTCGATAGGAGCTGACCGAGCCGAGCCGCCGCAGGTCATCCCTTGTGTGAATGCCCGAAGCGTGCAGCCACTGAACCGAGGTCTTGCCGAGATTGCGGAGCGATAGCAGTTCGTCGTGCATGGCGGCGTCCTTGCATTGCTAGCGGTTGGGGAAGCCTGTAAGGAAGTGTAGCGGCCAGCGGACTGGGCGCCGCTGATCGGGTGGGCCCCAGGCCGAGAGAATTTGAGGTTCGTGCAGCTCGATGGGGTCCCGGCCGTGTTGCCGTTGCCATTGTTTGACGGCTGACCAGGTGCGCAAGTAGCCCAACAGCTCGCCGAGATTCCACTGTGCTTCAAGGGCGAAGGGCGGCGTGTCGATGCATGCGAACGGTGGCCGGATATCTCGATAGCCGGCGTCGACGCTGGCACGACCGGCAGGCCAGTAGCCAGCAAGCGTTTCGTGGTAGAGGTGATTAATGATCGCGTCCACATCCGGAGATACTTCCAGCAGGCTGTAGCACCAGGCGCAGAACAGTCCGCTGGGCTTCAGCGCTTGTCGCGCCTGATCGAAAAACGCCGGAGTGGCGAACCAATGCAGTGCCTGCGCGACGACGATCAGGTCGAGCAGGCCGTTTCGCAGAGGCAGGTGCTCTGCCTCGGCGACGAAACGCTGCACGTGCGCCCAACCATCGCCCGCGGCAAGCTGCTCGGCACTGGCATCGCAGGCCAGCACCTGACGGAAGTGGCGCGTCAGCGGAAGGCTGGCCTGACCGTTGCCGGCGGCCAGGTCCAGGGCACTGTCGGTAGCGGCGCATTGGCTGGCAAGCCAGGCGAAGAGCGCCTCCGGGTAGGTCGGACGGTAACGGGCGTAGTCATCGGAGCGGCTGGAGAACAGCTGAACGCTGTCACCGGCTCCGGAGAGGCGGGGTTCGCTGGCAGGCATGGGCATTTCCACGGTCGTTATACCGGGAGTATAGAGGCACCGCCGCGGCCTGCCGGCGACGGTGCCTAACGGTCAGAGCCCCGGCAGGCGCTGGCGGATGTTGGCGACCAGTTCGTCGAGGCTGCCGGCATCCTGCGTCTGGACCCGGCAGCTGTGCAGGCGCTCGCTGTCGCTCAGCGGCTCGCGGCTGGCCTGCTGCGCGCGGACCACCTCCATCGTCGCGTCGGACGGATCAAGGCCTTCGGCCTGACGCTGGGCGAGCCATTGGGCGATCACCGCTTCCGGAGCCTCGCAGTCGAGGATGAGGAACGGCACGCCGGTCGCTTCGGCTGCCTGCCACGCCGCCTGGCGTTGCGACTGCTTCAGGTACGCCGCGTCGATGACCACGGCGAAGCCGGCTTGCAGTGCGCCGGTCGCCAGCTGGTGCAGGCGCTGGTAGGTCGCTTCGCTGGCTTGCGGGCTATAGATGCCGCTATCGAGCTGGCCTGCCTGCGCCTGAGGCTGCTCGCCGTGCAGACGCTTGCGCTCGACATCCGAGCGCAGACGCACCGCGCCCAGCGCTTCGACCAGGCGCAGTGCCACGTGGCTCTTGCCAACGGCCGATACGCCGTGGGTGATGGCGAGGAAGCGGGACGGAATCGCGCTGTAGCTTTCGGCAAGGTTGGCGTAGCCGCGATACTGGCGCAGGACTACCTTGCGCTGCACGGCGTCCTGCTCCTGATACAGACGGAACAGGCTGACCTTGCCGCGAACCAGTGCACGATAGGCCTTGTACAGGTTGAGCAGGGCCAGTGCGGCATAGTCGCCGGTGTGTTCCAGCCAGCCATTGATAAAGCGTCGGGCCTGGCATTTCAGTCCGCGATCCTCAAGATCCATGGCCAGGAAGGCAGCATCCGAGGCGACATCGATCAGGCGGAACGGCTCGTTGAACTCGATGCAGTCGAACAGCACGACCTTGCCATCGATCAGCGTCGCATTGCCCAGGTGAAGGTCGCCATGGCATTCGCGAACGAAGCCTTGCTGGCAGCGTTGTTCGAGCAGCGGGCGCAGGCGCGTGATGCTGGTTTCGGTCCAGTCTTCGAGCGCGTCCAGCTGGCGCAGGTCTTCCGGCTCGCTGAGCAGCGGGCGGATCTGTTCGAAGTTCTGCCGCATCGGTGCGACGATCGCGTCGGCGCTGTTCAGCGCATGGTCCGCTTGTACCTGCGGTGTACTGAGGTGGAAGCTGGCGATCTGCTCAGCCAGGGCGTCGATATGCGCATCGGTCAGCTCGCCGCGGACCTGGACCTCGGCCAGCAGCTGGGACTGCGGGAACTCGCGCATCTTCAGGGCGTACTCGAAGGGCTGGCCGTCGCCACCGATCACCGGGGCATCAGGCGAGCCGCTGATGGGCAGCACTTCCAGGTAGAGATCGGGCGCCATGCGCTGGTTGAGGCGCAGCTCCTCTTCGCAGAAATGCTTGCGAGCGGACAAATCGGTGAAGTCGAGGAAGCCGAAGTTCACCGGTTTCTTGATCTTGTAGGCGTGCTGGCCGGTGAGGATGACCCAGGAGATATGGGTTTCGATGACCCGAAAGCCTTCGGTGGGGTGCGGATACAGGGCAGGATTCTGCAGGGCGGCGATCAGTGCTTGGCTCACGGTCATTCCTTGTCGAAGTTCTTGAACGGGGCGTGCGAGTCCACTGCGAAGCAGTCCACACAGTCGGAAAGTCGCCGGCATTATGGCCGCTGAGCGTTGCGCTGCAAACCGCTGAGAGGCCGTCAATCCGCGGCGGCAAAGTGCGTATAATGCGCCGCCATGACTAAACCTCGCTCCCCTCGTAATCGCTCCAAGCGCCGCTCCAGTGGTGCTCGCCCCTGGTTGGGCTGGGCGGTCAAGCTCTCCATTGTCGGTCTGGTGATCCTGGCCGGTTTCGCCATCTACCTCGATGCTGTCGTGCAGGAGAAATTCTCCGGCAAGCGCTGGACGATTCCGGCAAAGGTCTATGCGCGGCCGCTGGAACTGTTCGTCGGTCAGAAGCTGGACAAGAACGACTTCCTTGCTGAGCTGGACGCGCTCGGCTATCGGCGCGAGCGCTCGGTCAGCGGCCCGGGCGGCGCTTCGGTTGCCGGCAACGACATTGAACTGCACACCCGCGGCTTCCAGTTCTACGAAGGCGCCGAGCAGTCGCAACGGCTGCGGGTCCGCTTCTCCGGCGATTTCGTTGCCGGCCTCAGCAGCGCAAACGGTAGCGCCCTGCCTGTGGCGCGTCTGGAGCCGGTGCTGATTGGCGGGCTATATCCGGCGCACAACGAAGATCGCATCCTGATCAAGCTGGACCAGGTGCCACCTTATCTGGTGGAAACGCTGGTCGCAGTGGAGGACCGGGAGTTCTTCAATCATTTCGGCGTGTCGCCCAAATCCATCGCTCGCGCCGTCTGGGTCAACCTGACTGCCGGCCAGGTTCGCCAGGGTGGCAGCACCCTGACCCAGCAGCTGGTCAAAAACTTCTACCTGACCAACGAACGCAGCCTCAGCCGCAAGGCAACCGAGGCGATGATGGCTGTGTTGCTGGAGCTGCATTACGACAAGCAGGAAATCCTCGAGGCGTACCTGAACGAGGTCTTCCTCGGCCAGGATGGCCGTCGCGCCGTGCATGGTTTCGGACTGGCCAGCCAGTACTTCTTCGGTCAGCCGCTGGCCGAGCTCAAACTGCCGCAAGTGGCGCTGCTGGTCGGTATGGTCAAGGGGCCAACCTACTACAACCCGCGGCGCAACCCCGAGCGTGCGCTGGAAAGGCGCAATCTGGTGCTCGATCTCTTGGCCGAGCAGCAGGTCATCAGTGTCGATGAGGCGGCCAAGGCCAAGCAGGCGCCATTGGGGGTAACCCAGCGCGGCAGCATGGCGGACAGTTCCTATCCGGCCTTCCTAGACCTGGTCAAGCGTCAGCTGCGCGAGGACTATCGGGACGAGGACCTCACCGAAGAGGGCCTGCGCGTCTTCACCAGTTTCGATCCGGTGCTCCAGCTGAAGGCCGAGCAGGCCATGAGCGAAACCCTCAAGCGACTCGGCAAGGCCACTGAGGGCGTCGAGGGCGCGATGATCGTCACTAATCCCGAAACCGGTGAAATCCAGGCCATGCTGGGTAGCCGCCAGCCAGGTTTCGCCGGCTTCAATCGGGCGCTGGACGCGTCGCGTCCGATCGGCTCGCTGATCAAGCCGGCCATCTACCTGGCCGCGCTGGAGAAGCCCAGCCAGTACACGCTGACCAGTCTTCTCGAGGACGAGGCCTTCTCCGTGAAGGGCGCCGATGGGCAGGTATGGAAGCCTCAGAACTATGGTCGTCAGGCGCATGGGACGGTGTACCTGTACCAGGCGCTAGCCAATTCCTACAACCTGTCGACGGCACGGCTCGGGCTCGATCTGGGCGTGCCGAATGTGCTCAAGACACTGGAGCGGTTGGGTGCCTCGCCGAAGTGGCCAGCCTACCCGTCGATGTTGCTCGGGGCGGGTGGCTTGAAACCTATCGAGGTAGCAGGCATGTATCAGACCCTTGCGAATGGCGGTTTCAATACCCCGCTGCGGGGTATTCGCAGTGTGTTGACTGCCGATGGCGAGCCCCTCAAGCGTTATCCGTTCCAGATCCAGCAGCGTTTTGACCCGGGCGCTATTTATCTCACCCAGTACGCCATGCAGCGCGCCATGCGCGAGGGTACTGGGCGCTCGGCTTACAATCGGCTGCCGCAGTCGCTCAATTTGGCTGGCAAGACCGGCACCACCAATGATTCGCGTGACAGCTGGTTCGCTGGCTTCAGCCAGGACGTGCTGGCGGTGGTCTGGTTGGGGCGTGACGATAACGGCAAGACGTCGCTGACCGGCGCCACCGGAGCGCTGCAGGTCTGGACCGACTTCATGCGCAGGGCCGATCCGCTGCCGTTGCAGATGCCGGTGCCGGACAATGTGGCCTACGCCTGGGTCGATGCCCGTAGCGGGCTTGGCACAGACGAGCGCTGCCCGGATGCCGTGCAGATGCCCTATATTCGTGGCAGCGAACCGGCCCCCGGACCTGGCTGCGGCATTCAGGCGCCGGCGGAGTCGGTCATGGATTGGGTACGCGGCTGGTTGGAGTAACTGCCGCGGAGGTCGCGTGCTTCGTGGTTCTACGTTGAGAGGTCTGAATTGGTGAACAAGCAGTGGATGGCCGTTGTTGCAGCGGTGACGCTGGTGCAGGGGTGCGCGACAGTGGATCGTGGCTCGATCCCCGTGGTGGACTCAGGCGCTCCCGTTTCCGAGGAGGTGGCGGCTCGCCAGGGATACCGCGCGCCAGCCGCGGTCGCGACACCAAGGCAGCAGCAGGAGGATTCTGGGGTGGTGGTGATGGTGCCGCAGGGTACTTCCGCACCACTTGAAACCTTCGCCGCACCGGATGTGCCGTTTTCGTCGTCCAGTGGTGCATCCGACGCTACGCAGCCAACCTGGCAGCCCGCACCGTCGATTTCCGCACCGCCCAGTACGCCGCAGCCAAGCATGCCCAGCGGGATTCCTTCATCCAACAGCGGGCTGGCAGCGGACGAGCAGCTCGACGGTCCGGTTCTTGCGCTGCTGACGACAGCACAGCAACAACAGGGTGGCGGCGACCTCAACGGAGCCGCCTCCAGTCTCGAGAGAGCACAGCGTATCGCTCCGCGCGAGCCGCAGGTGCTCTACCGTTTGGCTCAGGTCCGCCTGGCCCAGGGCGATGCGACTCAGGCCGAGCAGCTGTCGCGCCGGGCGTTGAGCTATGCCAGCGGGCGGCCAGCGCTCCAGGCCAGCCTCTGGGAGCTGATCGCCCAGGCGCGCGAACGGCAGGGCGACAGCGCCGGTGCCGCTCAGGCGCGTGAGCGCGCCAAGGTCAGTCTGTGATGGATAGTCGGCTTCCGGCGATCGCGCAGCAGTTGCTGCTGATCGAGCGTGAGCTGCGGCTGCTGGGGTTGTGGAGTGTGGATTCGCCGGCTCCGGAAGCCCTGGCTAGTGTGGAGCCGTTCTGCGTCGACACGCTGCGTTTCGAGCAATGGCTACAGTGGATCTTCCTGCCGCGAATGAAGGTGATCGTCGAGGCGGATCAGCCGTTGCCCGCTGCGTCCGGTATCTGCGCAATGGCCGAAGTGGTCTATCGTGAGTCCCAGGTGGCTACGCTGCTGGAGGCCTTGCGCGGCTTCGACACCCTGATCGAAGCGTCGTCGTCCTGACGCCGCGCTTGGCGGCGCCAGTCGATCGGATGATGGATCAGTTGCAGTTTTCCGCGATCTTGTCGCGGGTTTCCGTTATCCGCGCCTGACGTTCCTCTTCGGTGATTCGCCGCGTTTCACCATTCTCTTCGACTCGCACGCGTGGGTTGTTCTGCAGCTGGGCCAGGTTCGTGCGCATGGTTTCGCAGTAACGCTTGCGCTCGGCCTCCTGCTCGGCGACCTGCTGTTTCACCTTGCGGTCGATGCTTTGCTGATCGGGCTCGCTTTTTTCCTGCGAGGACGGTGCCGGCGCTGCTACGGATTTGCCTGGCGCAACCACGGTATTAACAGTTTCCACCTGCTGCCCCTGCGGCGGCTGGGCGCCAAAGTGCGTCACGCCCTGGGCATCCACCCATTTGTACACCTGCGCGGCCATGGCATTGCCGCAAAGCGCCAGTGCCAGGCCGCTCGCAAGAACCGTCAATCGCATGCTGTTACCTTCATCAGGATCGGAAAACGGCCTCCACTATACCCAAAAGCCGAGGGCGTACTTCTGCGCGCCGTCACAGCTCGAGGTTGGCTGAAACGTAACGGCAGGCTTGACTTGCGGGTGCCGAATCCGAACAATCCGAGGCTTGCTGTCCTGAGTCGCCTCGCCGCAAGCGATACCGGCTCAGTCTAGACAGACATGAGGTGCTACCCGCGCCGACCTGCATCACCCGCAACGCGTTACCTCGCGCTGGGTGGAGAGCCCGCGACACCAGGGACTCTTCCGATACTGGCTCAATCAGTGGCTGACGTAGTCGGCGACCACCGTCGCTCATGCCCTGTTGGCAGTAAACCTATTTCTGGCGGCTCCGGCTTGGACCGCTATCTGGCGTTCAGAGGTGAACAACGTGGAACTCTTATCCGGCGCTGAAATGGTCGTCCGCTCCCTGCGTGACGAAGGCGTTAAGTACATCTACGGGTACCCGGGCGGTGCCGTTCTGCATATCTACGATGCGCTTTTCAAGGAAAAGGCCATCGAACATATCCTGGTTCGTCACGAGCAGGCCGCCACGCACATGGCCGATGGCTATGCGCGCGCGACCGGCAAGGCCGGCGTGGTGCTGGTGACCTCCGGTCCCGGGGCGACCAATGCCATCACTGGTATCGCCACTGCCTTCATGGACTCGATCCCGATGGTGGTCATCTCCGGTCAGGTGCCCAGCACCATGGTCGGCACCGATGCCTTCCAGGAAACCGACATGATCGGCATCTCCCGTCCGATCGTTAAGCACAGCTTCATGATCAAGCATCCTTCGGAAATTCCCGAAGTGATGAAGAAGGCCTTCTATCTCGCCGAGTCCGGGCGTCCAGGGCCGGTTGTCATCGATATCCCGAAGGATATGACCAACCCGGCCGAGAAATTCGAGTACGTCTACCCGAAGAAGGCCAAGTTGCGTTCGTACAGCCCGGCCGTGCGTGGGCATTCCGGCCAGATTCGCAAGGCAGCGGAATTGCTGCTGGGCGCCAAGCGGCCAATTATCTACGCCGGTGGCGGTGTGGTCCTGGGCAAGGCTTCGGCGCAACTGACCGAGCTGGCGAAGATGCTCAACCTGCCGGTGACTAACACCCTGATGGGCCTGGGGTGCTTTCCGGGCAGCGACCGCCAGTTCGTCGGCATGCTCGGCATGCACGGCAGCTACACCGCCAACCTGGCGATGCATCACTCCGATGTGATCCTCGCGGTCGGTGCGCGTTTCGATGACCGCGTGATCAACGGCGCGACCAAGTTCTGTCCGAACGCCAAGATCATCCACATCGATATCGACCCGGCATCCATCTCCAAGACCATCAAGGCGGATATCCCGATTGTCGGTCCGGTGGACAGCGTGCTCACCGAGATGGTCGCCATCGTCAAGGAGATCGGCCAGGCGCCGAATGCCGAGACCGTGGCCAGCTGGTGGAAGCAGATCGACGAGTGGCGCGGCAATGGCCGGCTGTTCCCCTACAACGAGGGCGATGGTTCGATCATCAAGCCGCAGGCCGCCATCGAGGTGCTCTGCGAAGTGACCAAGGGCGAGGCTTATGTAGCCTCGGACGTTGGTCAGCATCAGATGTTCGCCTGCCAGTACTACAAGTTCGACAAGCCCAACCGCTGGCTCAATTCGGGCGGCCTCGGCACCATGGGCTTTGGTCTGCCGGCAGCCATGGGCGTGAAGCTGAATTTCCCCGAAGCCGATGTCGCGGTGGTGACCGGTGAGGGCAGCATCCAGATGAACATCCAGGAACTGTCCACCTGCCTGCAGTACGACCTGCCGGTGAAGATCATCAACCTCAACAACGGTGCGCTGGGCATGGTCCGCCAATGGCAGGACATGGTGTACAACAGTCGCTACTCGCATTCCTACATGGAATCGCTGCCCGACTTCGTCAAGTTGGCCGAGGCCTACGGGCACGTCGGCATGCGCATCACCGATCTCAAAGATCTCAAGCCGATGATGGAAGAGGCGTTCGCCATGAAGGACCGCCTGGTCTTCCTGGATATCGCCGTCGACACCGCCGAGCATGTCTATCCAATGCAGATCAAGGATGGCGCGATGCGTGACATGTGGCTGAGCAAGACGGAGCGTACCTGATCATGAGACATATCATTTCCCTGCTGATGGAAAACGAACCGGGTGCGCTGTCTCGTGTGGTCGGCCTGTTTTCGCAACGCAACTACAACATCGAAAGCCTCACCGTGGCACCGACCGAAGACCCGACCCTGTCGCGTCTCACGTTGACCACGGTAGGGCACGAGGAAGTGATCGAGCAGATCACCAAGAACCTCAACAAGCTGGTGGAAGTGGTCAAGCTGGTCGACCTGTCGGAGAGCGCCCATATCGAGCGCGAACTGATGCTGATCAAGGTCAAGGCCACCGGCGCTCAGCGCGCCGAAGTCAAGCGCACCACCGACATCTTCCGTGGGCAGATCGTCGACGTGACCACCAGCGTCTATACCATTCAGCTGGCCGGAACCAGTGACAAATTGGACAGCTTCATCCAGGCCATTGGTACAGCCTCGATCCTCGAGGTTGTGCGCAGCGGTGTCACCGGAATCTCTCGCGGCGACAAAGTGCTGAGTATCTAACGACTGCCGGACACGTCGTCTCGTCAGTCAGCAACGTTTTATCGAATGGCCCACGAGGCCGGCAACAGGGGTAATTCATGAAGGTTTCTTACGATAAAGACTGCGACCTCTCCATCATCCAGGGCAAGAAGGTCGCCATCATCGGTTACGGTTCCCAGGGTCACGCGCACGCATGCAACCTGAAGGATTCCGGCGTCGACGTCACCGTCGGTCTGCGTCCGGGTTCCTCTTCCATTGCCAAGGCCGAGGCCCATGGCCTGAAGGTCAGTGACGTTCCGGCCGCCGTTGCCGCTGCCGATCTGGTAATGATCCTGACCCCGGACGAGTTTCAGGGCCGCCTGTACAAGGACGAGATCGAGCCAAACCTGAAGCAGGGCGCGACCCTGGCCTTCGCTCACGGCTTCTCCATTCACTACAACCAGGTCGTGCCGCGTGCCGATCTGGACGTGATCATGATCGCTCCGAAAGCGCCGGGTCACACCGTGCGTTCCGAGTTCGTCAAGGGCGGCGGCATTCCCGACCTGATCGCGATCTACCAGGACGCTTCCGGCAATGCCCGTAACGTCGCACTGTCCTACGCCTGCGGCGTCGGCGGTGGCCGTACCGGCATCATCGAAACCACCTTCAAGGACGAAACCGAAACCGACCTGTTCGGCGAGCAGGCCGTTCTCTGTGGCGGTTGCGTCGAGCTGGTCAAGGCCGGCTTCGAAACCCTGGTCGAAGCTGGCTACGCGCCGGAAATGGCCTACTTCGAGTGCCTGCATGAGCTGAAGTTGATCGTCGATCTGATGTTCGAAGGCGGCATCGCCAACATGAACTACTCGATCTCCAACAACGCCGAGTACGGCGAGTACGTGACCGGTCCTGAAGTGATCAACGCCGAGTCCCGCGCCGCCATGCGTAATGCCCTGAAGCGCATTCAGGACGGCGAATACGCCAAGATGTTCATCACTGAAGGTGCCGCCAACTATCCGTCCATGACGGCCTACCGTCGTAACAATGCGGCCCATGGCATCGAAGTGGTCGGCGAGAAGCTGCGCGCGATGATGCCTTGGATCGCTGCGAACAAGATCGTTGACAAGAGCAAGAACTGATCGGTTTTTCTGCTCAAGAAACGCGGCTACGGCCGCGTTTTTTCATTCTGTTCCCCGGCTTCTGTTATAAATCGCGGCTTTGGCCAGGCTGAACCGCGAGTGTGTCGATCTGGTCGAAATCTATCCGTACCTGTTGTAGAAGGTGAATGCGCATGAGTGGACAATCCGAAGAGCCGAACAAGCCAGTCGAGCCAGAAAGCATTCTGCCGATCGACGAGCATGTGGAGGAAACCCAGGAGGCTGACGGCCGCAAGGTACGCCACCGGGGCATCTACCTGCTACCGAACCTGTTCACCACTGCCAACCTCTTCGCTGGGTTCTTCTCGATCATCACGGCGATCAATGGCAATTTCTATGTGGCCGCGGCGACGGTCTTCGTCGCGATGGTGCTCGATAGTCTGGACGGACGCGTTGCGCGCCTGACCAATACGCAGAGTGCTTTCGGCGCGGAATACGACTCGCTGTCAGATATGGTGGCTTTCGGTCTGGCGCCTGCGGTACTCGCATACGAGTGGGCGCTTTCGGAGCTCGGCAACGTTGGGCTCACCGTCGCCTTTATCTACGTTGCCTGCGCGGCGCTGCGTCTGGCGCGTTTCAATACGCAGATCGGCAAGGTGGACAAGCGCTGGTTCATTGGGTTGGCGAGTCCGGCCGCGGCGGGCGTCGTAGCCGGTTGGGTCTGGGCCGTTTGGGCGCTCGATGATGCCGGTATTCGTGGCGTCGATCTGCCGCTGGTGCTGGTCATGCTCTTTGCGCTGATGGTCGCGGCTGCCGGTCTGCTGATGGTCAGCAATATCAAGTACTACAGCTTCAAGGATCTGGACTTGAAAGGGCGGGTTCCCTTCGTTGCGATTTTGGTCGTGGTCCTGGTGTTTGCAGTGGTATTCAGCGACCCGCCTCGTATCCTCTTGCTTATCTTCCTCGCATATGCGGTTTCCGGCCCGGTTCAGTACCTGATGCAGCTGCGTCGGCGTAAGCGCGTCGAGGGTTGATTTTCGATCTGGCTGCGCGTATTGCTCGTTCAGAGCCGATACGCGGAGCTACTCATGCTGATTAGAATCCCCCCTTCCGGTACGTGCCGTGAATCTGAGGTGACGACGGAGACGGTCTATCGAAGTCGGCGTCGCTTCATTCAGAGGGCAGCAATTGCCGGGGCGGCTTTGGGGTTGCCCTCTCTGGCCCCGGCATCCGAGCAGTACCCCGGCGTCCCCGATGCGCCAGCCTCTCCTTGGTTTGTTGGCAAACTGAGCGATACCCGTTGGCGCGCTGTCGTCCAGGAAGACGAAGCCATCACTCCGTATGGGGACGCCACGCAGTACAACAACTTTTATGAGTTCGGCCCCAACAAGGGCGACCCGGCGCGCTACGCCGGCGAGTTGAAAGTCGAGCCGTGGACGGTGCTGATTGATGGCGCAGTCGAAAAGCCAGGACGCTATTCGCTCGAGGATCTTTTTGCGGAAGGGCAGCTCGAGGAGCGGATCTATCGTCTGCGTTGTGTGGAGGCCTGGTCGATGGTGATTCCCTGGCTAGGTTTTCCGTTGGGCGACCTGATTCGGAGGGTTCGCCCCCTTTCGGCAGCAAAGTTTGTACGCTTCGAAACGGCTTACCGGCCCGACGAGATGCGTGGCACGCGTTCCAGCTTTGCATTGATCGATTGGCCGTATGTCGAAGGGTTGCGCATGGATGAGGCGATGCATCCGCTCAGCCTGCTCGCCGTTGGCATGTATGGGCGGGTATTGCCGAATCAGAATGGGGCGCCATTACGGCTAGTCGTGCCGTGGAAGTACGGCTTCAAGAGCATCAAATCGATCGTGCGAATCAGCTTTGTAAGTGAGCAGCCGACCACCACCTGGCAGTCGATGGCTCCTGAGGAGTATGGGTTCTACGCCAACGTCAACCCACAGGTCTCCCATCCGCGTTGGTCTCAGGCTCGTGAGCGGCGGCTTCCTGGGAGCCTGTTCCGCCCCAACGTCCGGGAGACCCAGCTGTTCAACGGCTATGCCGATCAGGTGGCAGGCTTGTACGCTTCGATGGATCTCAGCAAGGACTACTGATGCGTTACCCATTGTGGCGGCTGGGTGTGTTCCTATGCGCCGCCAGCGTACCTTTGTACTGGCTATATCTCGCCTGGACGTTTGCGTTGGGACCTGACCCTGGAAAGGTTTTGGTGGATAACCTGGGGCAGGGCGCGCTGGTCCTCTTGCTTCTAACGCTTGCCATGACGCCCCTGCAGCGGGTGACGGGTTGGGCCGGTTGGCTTGCCGTACGTCGCCAACTTGGGCTCTGGTGCTTCAGCTATGCATTGCTGCATCTCGCCAGTTATCTTTTCTTCCTGCTGGGTGCTGAATTCTCGCGTTTGCCTGAGGAGTTGAGCGAACGCCCTTATATTCTTGTCGGGATGCTCGGATTGCTTGGGCTCACCGCGCTGGCCGCTACCTCCTCTAGATGGAGCATGCGGCGTCTCGGTAAGCGCTGGAAAACCCTGCATCGACTGATCTACGTCATCGTCATTGTGGTGTTGATACATATGCTTTGGATTGTACGTGCCGACGCTGGCAGATGGGCTTTTTATGCCGGCGTAGCTGCGATCCTGCTTGTTCTACGGCTCCCTGTGTTGGCCTCTGTTTTAGGGCGACTTCGTACTCAAACGGGGAAGGTTGCAACAAAACCGAAATAAACGGTTGACGGCTGTTTTCAGGCCCCTATAATGCGCACCACTTCCAGCGCAGTCCTCAAGCAAAACCTCTTGCAAATCAAAAGGTTAGCTAGATAAAAGGGTTGCACTGGTGGCGGATTCGAGTAGAATGCGCCACGCTGA
>NZ_JAMOHM010000003.1 GCF_024448335.1 Stutzerimonas frequens | reverse complement strand
TCAGATCACGAGTGCATACAGTGGAAATATTCAAAGAATTCACATTCGAGTCGGCGCACCGTTTGCCGCACGTACCGCAAGGACACAAATGCGGGCGGCTGCATGGCCACTCCTTCCGTGTTGCCTTGTATATAAGTGGGCCAGTGGATCCACATACTGGTTGGATTCGGGATTTCGGTGAGCTGAAATCCATCTTCAAACCGCTCTACGAGCGTTTGGATCACAACTATCTGAACGACATTCCCGGTCTGGAAAACCCCACCAGCGAGAACCTGGCGAAATGGATCTGGAATGAGCTGAAGCCGCTGCTTCCAGAGCTTTCCCGCGTCCGCATTCACGAGACCTGCACAAGCGGTTGTGAATACCGTGGTGAGTGATGATCGCGTTGGATTTTATCTGCTCAGTAAAAAGCTGGTATTCGCTAACGCCGAGCTAGTGATAGGGAACGGCTACTGGCAACTCAGATTACGCTCATTCGTCTTGAATGTGCCGTTCCGATTTTGACAGTTCTGCGCAGTTGCTGCAGAGTGCGGCGCTTTTCTACGCGACTTGGTCGTTTATACGGAGATTTGAAATGAACGCAGTTGTTGCGGCGGTCGGCATCATGCTGGTCTTGAGCCTTTGCCGCGTGCACGTGGTCGTTGCACTTATTGCCGGGGCCATGGCCGGTGGGTTGATTGGCGGGTTGGGTATCGAAGGCAGCCTCGCCGCTTTCAACAAGGGCCTGGGTGGTGGAGCGACAGTGGCGTTGTCATATGCTCTGCTTGGTGCGTTCGCCGTAGCCATCGGCAAGAGCGGTCTGGCCCACGCGCTTGCCGACAAGGCTCTGGCTTTGGTCGGAAAGCAAGGCAGCCAAGGCACCGGTGCGGTGAAGTCGATGATGATCGCACTTCTGCTGGCGGTAGCGATCTCGTCCCAGAACATCCTGCCGATTCATATTGCGTTTATTCCTTTGCTGGTTCCGCCGTTACTTTACGTACTATCGAAGATGAAGATCGACCGGCGCCTGGTTGCCTGTGTGCTCGCGTTCGGGCTGATCACTCCTTACATGTTTCTTCCGGTTGGGTTCGGCAACATCTTCCTCAATGAGATTCTGCTCGCCAACGTTGCCAAAAGCGGTGTGGATGTAACCGGCATCAAGGTCACCCAGGCGATGCTGATCCCAGCTTTGGGCATGTTGTCAGGGCTGGCGATTGCCTTCTATAGCTACCGTAAGCCGCGTGAATATGACCTTGCTCGCATCGAGCAGGTGGAGCTCAGTTCGGTACGTTACAGCCCTCTAACGTTGGTGGTGGCAGGCATTGCCGTTGCTGCGGCGTTCGTTATTCAGCTGTGGCTGGACTCGATGATTCTCGGCGCACTCGCAGGGTTTGTGATCTTTTCGGTCTCCGGTGTGGTGCGCTGGCGGGAAGCGGATGACCTTTTTACCGACGGCATGAAAATGATGGCCATGATCGGCTTCATCATGATTGCCGCCGCTGGTTTCGCTGAAGTGATGCGTGAAACCGGTGAGGTGAAACTGCTGGTAGACGCATCTACTGCGTGGATCGGCAGCAGCAAGGCCATCGGCGCCCTGTTGATGCTTCTGGTCGGTTTGCTCGTCACGATTGGCATCGGTTCTTCTTTCTCGACAGTGCCAATCATCGCGGCCATTTTCGTGCCGCTTGGCGTCGAGCTGGGCTTCAGCCCCTTGGCGATCGTGAGTCTCGTTGGCACAGCCGGCGCGCTCGGCGATGGTGGTTCCCCTGCATCCGATTCCACGCTTGGGCCAACGGCCGGTCTGAATGCCGACGGTCAGCATAACCATATCTGGGATACCGTCGTGCCGACCTTCCTGCACTACAACCTGCCGCTGCTCGCGTTCGGCTGGCTGGCAGCGATGACCCTCTGAACCGAAGAAAAGGGCCGTTCGGACAACAACGGCCCCTGTCGCGAATCAGTCGTCTGGCCCGCACTCGCGCTCTCGCTCGTTGACTAAACAGAACGATACGCAGCGACAGGGTCAACAATGGTCAACTCGACGCTCGAGCAGAAAGTCTTCCTCGCGCTGCTGGTAGTGGTTTCCCTGGCGTTCGGCTGGATTCTGTTGCCGTTCTATGGAGCAGTCTTCTGGGCGGTCATTCTCGCCATCATCTTTGCACCCTTGCAGCGCTACCTTTACCGGCGGTTCAGTCAGCGCCGCAATCTGACGGCATTGTTTACCTTGCTGGTCTGCCTGCTGGTTGCCGTGCTACCTGTCATTCTGATTACGGGCATGCTGGTTCAGGAAGGCGCGACCCTCTACAAGCAGATAGAGAGCGGCGAGCTGGACATTGGTCGCCTCGTATCGGGTCTGCGGGAGCTGTTACCTCAATCGGTCCAGCTGCAGCTTCAGCGCTTCGGCTTCGGCGATCTGGACTCCATGCGGGAGCGGCTGGCATCGGGTGCGCTCGAGGGCAGTCAGTTTCTCGCCACCAAGGCGTTCAGCTTCGGTCAGGGGACGTTTCAGTTCCTTATCAGCTTCTTCGTGATGTTGTATCTGCTGTTCTTTTTCATCCGGGACGGTCGAGAGCTGGTGGCACGGATCAGAAAGGCCATTCCGCTCAGCGATGCCCAGAAAAGGCGCCTTTTCAACAAGTTCACCCGTGTGGTACGTGCGACGGTGAAGGGCAACATTCTGGTCGCCGTCACTCAGGGGGCTCTGGGCGGAATCATCTTCGCCGTACTCGGCATATCCGGCGCGCTGCTTTGGGGTGTGTTGATGGCGTTTCTGTCGTTGCTCCCCGCGGTGGGGGCCGGACTGATCTGGACGCCCGTCGCCATCTACTTTCTGATGACCGGGGCGATCTGGCAGGGGGTGATTCTCACACTCTATGGCGTGCTGGTGATCGGCCTGGTGGACAACATTCTCAGGCCCATCCTGGTGGGCAAAGACACCAAGATGCCCGATTACGTCGTGCTGATCTCGACGCTGGGCGGTCTGGCGCTTTTCGGTTTGAACGGGTTCGTGATCGGTCCGCTGGTGGCGGCTTTGTTCATATCGACATGGGGGCTGTTCACTTCACCTGAAGAGCCCCCACCGGGTCAATGATTGCCGACGCGGGGGAGGCCTGGCCCTCGCCAGGCCCCTTGGCGTTTACATCAGGCGCTTACCATCTTCACGAGTGATGATGACGGTGGCCGAGCGCGGACGCCGACCAGCGCCGTCTGGCCAGGTGCTCGTGTAGTTCGTCGAGGTCGAACCCTCACCCGGATGCTGGATGTTCACGAAGAGCGTGCGGAAGTCTGGCGTTGCCGTGATTCCTGTCACCTCGGCACCCAGCGGGCCGACCAGGAAACGCTTGGTTTCACCTGTTCTCGGGTCGGAAACCAGCATCTGGTTGTTGCCAAACGGACCGGAGCTCAACTGACTGCCGCTCATGTCGGTCTGGATCCACAGGCGCCCTTCATCGTCGAACCACAATCCATCGGGGCTGGCCAGGATATTCGTGGCGTCCAGCGCACGGCCTTTCGGGCTCCGGCTGTTTTCCTCGGGGCCGGCGAGCAGGTAGATATCCCAGGTGAATCGGGTGCCGGCAAAATCCCGGCTCGCTTCGCGCCAGCGAATGATATGGCCGAACGCATTCGGTGAACGCGGGTTGGCCGCATCGGACTGCTGGCGACCGCTGTTGTTGGTGAGCGTGAAATACACCTCACCCGTGTCAGGATGTACCGCACCCCATTCCGGGCGATCCATTTTCGTTGCACCAACGATATCGGCGGCCAGGCGGGTATTGATCAGCACCTCTCCCTGATCGGCGAACCGAACGCCAGCGGCCTTGCAGGCGCGCTGAAACGCAGGGTTGGCATGATCCAGCGCCAGCCAGTCGCCACTGCCATCCGGGTTGAAACGCGCCACGTAGAGGACGCCATCGTCCAGCAGGCGCCCGTCGCTGCGCTGAGGCCGATATTTGTCGAGGCTGACGTACTTGTAGATGTATTCGTTCTGCGAGTCATCTCCGGAATAGCAGACCACGGGACGGCCAGGCTTTACTGGGGCGAACACCAGGCCTTCGTGAGCGAAGCGGCCTAAGGCGGTGTGCTTGACGGGAGTTGAGGTAGGATCGAATGGGTCGATCTCCACGATCCAGCCGAAGGTGTTCGGCTCGTTTCGATAATCACCACTGGCGTCTGCTGCGGTCCGCGTTGCGTTGAAGCGCTCGAACTCGTCGCCCGCGACTGTCTCCCATCCGTAGCGGCCACTACCACGCACGCCGTAGCGGCTGAGCTCACGTGGAAGCTCGGAATCAGCACTGGCGAAGTAACCGGCCCAGTTTTCTTCGCAGGTCAGGTAGGTGCCCCAAGGTGTATGGCCATTGGAGCAGTTGTTGAGTGTGCCACGGGTTGAAGTCCCACTCGGGCTGTAGCGGGTTCGCATCAAGGCATGGCCTCGTGCAGGTCCTTCGATGCGCATCGGCGTCGCACCGGTAATACGTCGATTGCGTGAGCTGGGCAGCACGGACCACTCGCCCCGGGGGCCACGACGAATCTCGACTACCGAGACGCCGTGAGCATTGATCTCCTTGCGGACCTCGTCGACATTGACGCGCTTGCCATCCACGACGGTCGGACCGTTAGGGTGGAGCAGGGGGGCATCGATGTACTCGTGATTGAGGACCAGCAAGCCGTGGTCGCTCTGCCGACCGCCCAGCCTCGCATTCATGGGGAAGAAGTGCATTCCGTCGTGGTGCATGCCGACCTGTTGGGCCTGATCTTCCGCATTGTTGCTGGCGTCTTCCAGCCAGGCTGGGTAGCGTCCGGTAATCGGGGTACCCCAGGGAATGAAGGTGGTCGCGGTATAGCCAGCGGGTACAGTGATGGTGTCGGCTCGGGTAACAGCCACTGGCGCAAAGGGCAGGCGGGTACGACGTCTGAACGGAACATCCTTGATGCCACGGGCCATCGGCTCTGCCGCTTGCGCGAGGCCGGGAAGGGATGCGCCGAGAAAGGCCAGGGCGCCCATGGCTGCGCCGCCCGCGAGGACTTTGCGTCGGCCGAGGGAAATCACATCCTGGATATGCGGATTCGTCGAATGGTTACTGGGCAACTCGTCCCCGTTGCCGAACAGAATGTCGTTGTTCTCAGTAATCACGGCGCAGCTCCATAACGATTGTTGTCGGAGCCATGACGCTAAGGTTCGTATGCGACAAGAGAATGACAGTGGGGCGCTGGCCGACGAAGCGTAACCGTACACCACTCAATCAGTCGCAAAAAAAAGCCCCGGCGAATGCCGGGGCTTCCTTCACACCGCAGCCTGTGAGGCTGCGAACCGGTTCTTAGTGGAACTGGTTCATGGTGTTGTCTTTACCGCTCGCCTTCAGAGCAGCTTCGCCAGCGAAGTACTCCTTGTGGTTGTCGCCGATGTCGGAGCCAGCCATGTTCTGGTGCTTGACGCAGGCGATACCCTGACGCAGTTCCTGACGCTGCACGCCCTTCACGTAGGCCAGCATGCCTTCTTCGGCGAAGTAGCCCTTGGCCAGGTTGTCGGTGGACAGCGCGGCGGTGTGGTAGGTCGGCAGGGTGATCAGGTGGTGGAAGATGCCGGCGTGAGCGGAACCGTCCTTCTGGAAGGTACGGATCTTCTCATCAGCGATCTGAGCCAGTTCGGTCTCGTCGTACTCGACGCTCATCAGCTTGGTGCGATCGTAGGCGGACACGTCCTTGCCTTCGGCAACCATGGCATCGAATACCTGCTGACGGAAGTTCAGGGTCCAGTTGAACGACGGGCTGTTGTTGTAAACCAGCTTGGCGTTCGGGATGACTTCGCGGATGCGGTCAACCATGGCCTTGATCTGGCCAACGTGCGGCTTCTCGGTTTCGATCCACAGCAGGTCAGCGCCGTTCTGCAGGGAGGTGATGCAGTCCAGGACGCAACGGTCTTCGCCAGTGCCCTTGCGGAACTGGAACAGGTTGGACGGCAGACGCTTCGGACGCAGCAGCTTGCCTTCGCGCTTGATCACGACGTCGCCGTTGCCCAGTTCGGCTTCGGAGATTTCTTCGCAATCCAGGAAGGAGTTGTACAGGTCGCCCAGGTCGCCCGGCTCTTTGGTCACGGCGATCTGCTTGGTCAGGCCGGCACCCAGGGAGTCAGTACGAGCAACGATCACGCCGTTGTCGATGCCCAGCTCGAGGAAGGCGTAACGAACGGCAGCGATCTTAGCGAGGAAGTCGGCGTGCGGAACGGTCACTTTACCGTCCTGGTGGCCGCACTGCTTCTCGTCGGAAACCTGGTTCTCGATCTGGATGCAGCAAGCGCCTGCTTCGATCATGCGCTTGGCCAGCAGATAGGTGGCTTCCGGGTTACCGAAGCCAGCGTCGATGTCTGCGATGATCGGGACGATGTGAGTTTCGTAGTTGTCGATCTGGCTCTGGATCTCGGCAGCCTTGGCGGAATCGCCGGCCTCACGAGCAGCGTCCAGAGCGGTGAACAGCAGGTCCAGTTCACGGCTGTCAGCCTGACGCAGGAAGGTGTACAGCTCTTCGATCAGATCGGAAACGGCAGTCTTCTCGTGCATCGACTGGTCCGGCAGCGGGCCGAACTCGGAGCGCAGAGCAGCGACCATCCAGCCGGACAGGTAGAGGTAGCGCTTGTTGGTGGTCTTCAGGTGCTTCTTGATGGAGATCAGCTTCTGCTGACCGATGAAGCCGTGCCAGCAGCCGAGGGATTGCGTGTAGACGGACGAGTCGGCGTCGTACTCGGCCATGTCCTTGCGCATGATGTCGGCGGTGTACTGAGCGATTTCCAGACCGGTCTTGAAGCGGTTCTGGGCGCGCATGCGAGCGACGGACTCAGGGTTGATGGCGGCCCAGCTGCTGCCGTATTGCTCTTTCAGGGCGGCAACTGCCTTGATGTCGTCTTGATATGCGGACATGTTCAATCCTTCAAAAATAAGTGTGGTTGAGCACCGACTTTTTCCCACCGAACCTACGTGCTATCGCTGATCAGTGCGGGCAACACGCGGCAGAGCGTCGAAATATCGACCGGGACGAGGATTGAACCAAGGAGAAGGGGGGATACGACCGCCGGGCTGGCTGGTTCCGGTTGCTGCGCCCACAGCCGGCGTGGCTGCCGTGTGCGCTACAACAACGAGAAGCTGGTCAGACTGGCTGATGCGTCAATCGCTACCCCGTCCCTCGGGACGACTCGTTCCAGTCGCAACCTCGTCAGTCCGCCTTGTGGGCAGTACAGTCACGGAACGGCTCGGCTGGTTGGCTGGAGCACGCCCCGGAGACCCTTGCCAGGGCCCCTGGTTAGCGGGAGCGGGCCAATAATGCGCCGCTGTTTTTTCATCGTCAATGGTTTTGTAGTGTTTTTTTTAGGTCACTACATTCTTCTGCGCGTCAGCAGTGGTTCAGTCGAGAACATCCACTTTCAGGCGCATCGAAAGGTTCTGGCTGCCCTGGGTGGAATAGCGACGCAGCGTGCCGCGCTGATCAGAACTTGCGCTTTCATCGACACCGCCCACGGTGATCCATTCGCCGACGCGCCCACTGACGCGGGTATCGGCATTCTGCACTTCGACGACGCCACTGCGGCCCTGAGCGAGTCGGTCGCGGCTGCTGCTGATACTGATCTGCACGCGATCGCCATGCACCGTGGCGGTGGCGTAGAAACCACGCAGAACATCACGATACTGGGTTTGCTGATAGATCTGGCCATAGCCATCGGTGCCCTGAGTCGTCAGCGGAACACTCTGGCCAACCTGAATCAGTGCCGGATAGCCCTCGCTGGCCTGGATCTGCTGAACGCCACCGTCCCGGCTGTTGGTACTGCGACGAATGATGCGAACCTGGTCTCTGCCTCCGATCTCGCCGCGGCCCGTTTCGAACTCCACGTCGCCAGCGCGTGCCGATCCGTCTACCCGATATCCTCCCGTCGAGCTGCTAGCCGAGTCTTGGGTATCGACGCTGATCAACAGGCGTTTGGGGGCTACATCCAGCTGATCGACCACTTGCCGCAGCTCGCGGATTAGGGAATCCGGTGCATTGACGATGAGTTGATTGCCGTATGCGGTGACTCGGCCCTGGCCGCCCAGTACCGATTCGGCGACCGGCAGCACATCCTCGGCCATGCGGTTGTTGAGCTGAATGACTTCGGTTGCCGCTTGCAGTGGCAGACAGGTGCTGAGCGCGACGGCCAGCAGCGCGATACGAGGGTTCATAACAGAAAACTCCGCAGATTTGCGTCCGATAGGCCATGATCCCATGCCTTGTCGAACTCCGCCTGGCGTATACGCACGCGGGCAGGGTCGCGATACAGGGCGAAGCCAGCATACTGGTCAGCCTTGGGGCGCTCCAGCAGGCCACAATTGTCGACGATCAGATAGGTACCATTTTGCGCGGGATAGTCGGGGTTCAGCTTGCGGATATGTACATTGCTGGTCAGCCGACGGGCAAGCTGAAGAAAGCGATGGCCGTCTTTCACTGCGCGAGTGGCATCGCCGACGAGGATGCGCAGTTGGTTTCGGGGATGGGCCAGCAGGAGGCGAGTGCAGGCGTGCTGGATGCTGCTGTGGTGATAGAGCCAGGGTTCGAGATCGGTGCTGTAGATACACACCGAGCGGCTCGCCTGTTGCAGCATGGCCAGGGCATGCTGACGAACCTCGCTCGCTTTGTCGAAACGCTGTATGCCGACATCTTGTCCGAGAAGGAAGGCAGCCGCCATCCAGGCTTCGGGCTCGGGTAGGTCGATGGGTGGATTGTGAACGGCGAAGCGTCCCGGGGAGTGAAAATCGATAGCCGGCAGCTCGATCTGCTCACTTCGCTCTTCCGGGACGTCGTCGCTCATTTTGCCTCAGTGGCTCCGGCGGAGCATCTCAACATGAGGGATGCCGGCTTCAAGAAATTCGTCGCTGACAACCTTGAAGCCAAGCCGCTCGTAAAACGCGGTGGCATGGACCTGAGCGGTCAGAGTCTGTTCGGTCAAGCCGCGACGCTCAGCTTCGGCAATGACCGCATGCATCAGCGCGTCGCCAACGTTCATGCCGCGCCAGTCGCGCAGTACCGCTACGCGACCGATCTGCCCGTCGGCCAGAAGCCGTGCGGTACCGATCGGATACCCTCCCTCGAGCGCGAGGAAGTGCACTGCTTCGGCATCGTCGGCGTCCCACTCTTGCTCGGGCGGAACGGCCTGCTCGGCAATGAACACGGCCTCGCGGATGCGCCGTAATTCGGCATTGTCCTGCTGCCAGTCGGCGATCCGTACCTGAACGCTATTCATCAGCAAACTCCAGACTTCCTTGTTTGACCAGCTCGCACAAGAGGCTGCGGCCATCCTCATCCCCCAGCCACTGACCGACGTTGTCGACATGCAGCGCGTCGGCCGAACAGAGCAACCTCAACAGTTCGCGCAGCTTAGAGGGGAGCAGGCGGCTCTGACCACTGGCGAACAGTAGCAGGCCGATATCTACTTCGCTCCAGGCCAGTCGGGCCGCGGGATTGCGTACCAGTATCGCGCCGTCCTCCAGTGCCGACAGAAGTTCGTCCTCGCCGAGCTCCGGGCCTTCGACACGCTCCGGATAGCGTGGCTCGGTCATGAACTGGCCGAACCAGGTGAGCAGGAGGCGTTCGTCGCTCATGTGCTCGGCAAGCAGTGCCTTCAAACGGTCCAGTGCATCGCTCTGGATCTGGAAGGGGTCATCGCTGGGTTGTAGATCGGCATCACTGTAGCGTTCTTCGTCTGGCAGGAACTGCGCGAGGAAGTCGGTGAAGTGGGTCAGGACTTCGGCGGCGCTTGGGGCGCGGAAGCCGACCGAATAGGTCATGCAGGCATCCTCGGCTGTGCCGAAGTGAGCGAGGCGGGGTGGCAGGTAAAGCATATCGCCCGGTTCCAGTACCCATTCATCAGTTCCCTGGAACTCGGCGAGGATGCGCAGATCGCCATGGGCGAGCATCGGGCTTTCGCTGTCGCACATCTGCCCGATGCGCCAGCGGCGCTGGCCGTGGGCCTGCAGCAGGAATACATCGTAGTTGTCGAAATGAGGCCCGACGCCGCCCCCCGGAGCGGCATAGCTGATCATCACATCGTCGATGCGCCAGTTCGGCAGAAAGCGGAAATGTTCGATCAGTTCGGCGACGTCCGGTACGAGCTGATCGACCGCCTGCACCAGCAATGTCCAGTCACCCTCCGGCAGTTGCTGGTAAGTGTCCTCGCTGAACGGACCGCGGCGCAGCTCCCAGGGGCTTTCGCCGTGCTCGATGACCAGGCGGGACTCGACGTCTTCCTCGAGCGAGAGACCAGCCAGTTCGTCGGGCGAGATGGGGCTCTGAAAACCCGGGATGGCCTGGCGGATCAGCAGCGGCTTCTTCTGCCAGTAATCGCGCAGGAATTCCCGGGCACTGATGCCGCCCAGAATTTGAAGTGGAATATCAGAAGTCATGCGTAACACCTTGCTCTATATGGCAGAGCTGAAAATAAAAACGCCCGGCACAGCCGGGCGTGCAGGCATGGGGGCGATCAGATGCGCTTGGCCTGAGCGGCAGCGTTGCCGATGTAGCTTGCCGGCGTCAGCTTGCGCAGCTCCGCCTTGGCTTCGGCCGGAATGTCGAGGCCGTCAATGAAGGCCTGCAGCGCGTCGGGCGTAATGCCTTTGCCGCGGGTCAGATCCTTCAGCTTTTCGTAGGCATTCTCCACGGCATAACGACGCATGACGGTCTGTACCGGCTCGGCCAGCACTTCCCAGCAGGCATCGAGGTCTTCGGCGATGCGGGCAGCGTTGAGCTCCAGCTTGCCGATGCCTTTGAGGCTCGCCTCGTAGGCGATGACGCTGTGGGCGAAGCCGACGCCCAGGTTGCGCAGGACGGTGGAGTCGGTCAGATCGCGCTGCCAGCGGGAAATCGGCAGCTTGCTGGCCAGGTGCTGGAACAGTGCGTTGGCGATGCCGAGGTTGCCTTCGGAGTTCTCGAAGTCGATCGGGTTGACCTTGTGCGGCATGGTCGAAGAGCCGATCTCGCCAGCGACGGTTTTCTGTTTGAAGTAACCGAGAGAGATGTAGCCCCAGATGTCGCGATCAAAGTCGATGAGGATGGTGTTGAAGCGTGCGATGGCGTCGAACAACTCTGCGATGTAGTCGTGCGGCTCGATCTGTGTGGTGTAGGGGTTCCACGACAGGCCCAGATCACCCTCGATGAATTCACGGGCGTTGGCTTCCCAGTCGACGTCGGGGTAGGCGGACAGGTGGGCGTTGTAGTTGCCCACGGCGCCGTTGATCTTGCCCAGCAGCGGCACGGCGGCGACCTGAGCGATCTGCCGCTCCAGGCGATAGACCACGTTGGCCAGTTCCTTGCCAAGGGTAGTCGGGGAGGCCGGCTGACCGTGGGTGCGCGACAGCATCGGCACGTCGGCGAACTGCACGGCCAGGCCGCGGATGGCGTCGGCGAGCTGGCGCATCAGCGGCAGCAGAACGGTGTCACGGCCTTCGCGCAGCATCAGCGCGTGGGACAGGTTGTTGATGTCTTCGCTGGTGCAGGCGAAGTGGATGAATTCGTTGACCTTGGCCAGTTCAGGCAGCTGCTTGGCCTGCTCCTTGAGCAGGTACTCCACGGCTTTTACATCATGGTTGGTGGTGCGCTCGAATTCCTTGACGCGCTCGGCATGCTCCAGCTGGAAGTCCTCGGCAAGCTGATTCAACAGCGCATTGGCTTCGGCGGAGAAGGGCGCGACTTCCGGAACGCCCGGGTGGGCTGCCAGGCGCTGTAGCCAGCGGACTTCGACCTGGACACGGCAACGAATCAGGCCGAATTCGCTGAAGATCGGGCGCAGGGCGCTGGTTTTGCCGGCGTAGCGGCCATCGACGGGGGAAACCGCCGTGAGCGAGGAAAGCTGCATAGAGGGCATTCTCGGACAGTCGGGCAACGAAAAGGGCGCAGATTATACACGAATGTACCGGCACATCCCGGTCCATTCTCCCCGGTTATCGGTCTTCGCTCTGTGTCGAGCGCAGTCGAGGATAGAGTGCATCGAGCAGCTTGCGCCGGCTGAAAATCAGCTGCCAGCGGTGCCCGCCAAGCTGGCGCCAGAGGCGGGCGGAGCGGATGCCGGCGAGCAGCAGCGCGCGAATCTTGGCGGCATTGTCGGTCTGCTGCAGGTGGCGCATGTCGCCTTGGACCTGGATGCGCTGACGGAAGGTGCTCAGCGTGTCCTGATAGAGTCCGCCGAACGAGGCGACGACATTCTCGTGGGTGATGCCGAAGTGCTCGACCTGCTGTTGAATCTGATCCAGCCGGCTTCCGATGACCTGCAGCATGTCGTCGCGTTTGTCCAGCTGCCGCTCAAGGCCGATCATCGCCAGGGCATAGCGCAACGGCTCGCGCTGCAGGCTGCTGCTGTCGCGTTCCAGCGCGCCGACCAGCGCGCGGTAGCCGTCACGCAGGTTGAGGTCGTCGCCGCCATAGATTTCCAGCGTGGTCTGCGGGTTGCGCGCCAGCAGACTGCCGAGCATGCAGCCGAGCGCGGCATTCGGCACCTGGCCGGTTCGGGCGATGCGGTCGACCAGCGTGGCGGCTTCGAATACCGCCCCAAGCGCGATCAGCTGTTCATCCAGATTACTCATGGGCGGCCCTCGAACCAGGGTTCTGCCCTTTCGATGACGCCGCCGCCGAGACAGACTTCGCCATCGTAGAACACCACCGACTGGCCAGGCGTGACGGCGCGTTGCGGCGCTTCGAACACTGCGCGATAGCCATCGGGCGTCCGTTCCAGCGTGCAAGCCTGGTCGCTCTGGCGATAACGAACCTTGGCGGTCAGCTTGAGCGGGGCGCTGAGGTCCACGGGATTCACCCAGTAGATCTCGGAAGCCAGCAGCGCGCGGGAGAACAGCCACGGGTGGTCATTTCCCTGGCCGACGATCAGCACGTTGCGCTGCAGATCCTTGCTCAGCACATACCAAGGCTCGTCGGAGGCATCTTTGAGGCCGCCGATGCCGAGCCCCTGGCGCTGGCCGATGGTGTGATACATCAGGCCGTGGTGACGGCCGATCACCTCGCCGTCGACCGTTTCGATGTTTCCTGGTTGGGCCGGCAGGTACTGCTTGAGGAAATCGCTGAATCGCCGTTCGCCAATGAAGCAGATGCCGGTGGAATCCTTTTTCTTTGCCGTGGCCAGGCCATGCTTCTCCGCAATCGCGCGGACCTCGGGCTTCTCCAGCTCGCCGACGGGAAACAGTGTCTTGGCCAGTTGCTCGCCTCCGACGGCATGCAGGAAGTAGCTTTGGTCCTTGTTGGGATCGAGGCCCTTGAGCAGTTCGCTGCGGCCATCGCGGTCACGACGCCGCACGTAGTGGCCAGTGGCGATGAGGTCGGCACCGAGCATCAGGGCGTAATCGAGGAACGCCTTGAACTTGATTTCCCGGTTGCAGAGGATGTCCGGGTTCGGCGTGCGCCCGGCCTTGTATTCGGCGAGGAAGTGCTCGAACACGTTGTCCCAGTACTCGGCAGCAAAGTTGGCGGTGTGCAGCTTGATGCCGATGCGGTCGCACACGGCCTGGGCATCGGCCAGGTCTTCCTTGGCGGTGCAGTACTCCGTGCCGTCGTCCTCTTCCCAGTTTTTCATGAACAGGCCTTCGACCTGATAGCCCTGTTCGAGCAGCAGGAGGGCGGAAACGGACGAGTCGACGCCGCCGGACATGCCAACGATGACGCGGGTGTTTTCCGGGGCGGAGAGGGTCGCAACAGACATAGAAGTACGCCAGGGTTTTGCAAAGGGGCGAATTCTATCAGTTGATGCTGGCGTGACGAAGGTGTGATCAGTTGCGAATGACGTCAAGCGGATGCAGCGGTCCGGCCAGATAGTCATCAATGCAGCGCGGAACCAGCTCGCTGCGCCAGCGCTCGGGTTGCTGGGCCAGCTCCTCGCGGCTCAACCAGCGGGCTGCGACGATGCCGTCGTCGAGTGATCGTTGCGCATCGTGACGCAGGGCCTTGGCGGCAAAGCACACGCGCTGATAGGTGACGCCGTTGCTCGGCGCGGTATACAGGTAGATGCCGATCAGGCCGGTGAGCTCGACCTCCCAACCCGTTTCCTCCAGCGTTTCCCGAATGGCGGCCTCGCGCAGATTCTCGTTGGCCTCCAGGTGACCGGCGGGTTGGTTGAGCACCAGGCGGCCAGCCTTGAGCTCCTCCACCAGGAGGAAGCGGCCCTGGTCTTCGATTACGGTCGCGACGGTGATGTGGGGTTGCCAATCCATTGAGATACCTTGTGCAAATGAAGCGATCATAGCAGCAGCTAGACCGCTGAAAGCACGAACCCCGGCGCAAGGCCGGGGTTCGTATTGACGCTCAGGTGTCGACTCAGGCGTTCAGCGCGGCCAGGGCAGCGTTGAAGGTGGCGCTGGGGCGCATCACCTTGCTGGTCAGCTCCGGATTGGAGCGATAGTAGCCGCCGATGTCGACCGGCTTGCCCTGTACGGCTGCCAGTTCGGCGACGATGGCCGCTTCCTGCTCGGTCAGGGTCTTGGCCAGCGGAGTGAAGTGAGCCTTCAGTTCGGCATCTTCGTCCTGCGCGGCCAGGGCCTGCGCCCAGTACAGTGCCAGGTAGAAGTGGCTGCCGCGGTTGTCGATCTGGCCGACTTTGCGCGCCGGGGACTTGTTGTTGTCCAGCAACTTGCCGGTTGCCTGGTCCAAGGTCTTGCCGAGGATCTTCGCCTTGCTGTTGCCGGTCTTGATGCCGGTCTCCTCCAGCGAAACCGCCAGAGCGAGGAATTCACCCAGCGAATCCCAGCGCAGATAGTTCTCTTCCACCAGTTGCTGCACATGCTTCGGTGCGGAGCCACCGGCGCCGGTCTCGTACATGCCGCCGCCGGCCATCAGCGGAACGATGGACAGCATCTTGGCCGAGGTGCCCAGCTCCATGATCGGGAACAGGTCGGTCAGGTAGTCGCGCAGCACGTTGCCGGTGACGGAAATGGTGTCCTTGCCACGGATCATGCGCTCCATGCTCAGGCGAATGGCCTCGTTGTAGCCCATGATGCGAATGTCCAGGCCGCCCAGGTCGTGCTCCTGCAGATAGGTTTCGACCTTCTTCTGCAGTTGCATGTCGTGGGCACGCTCCGGGTCCAGCCAGAACACGGCTGGGGTGTTGGACTGGCGGGCGCGGGTAACGGCCAGCTTGACCCAGTCGCGGATCGGCGCGTCCTTGGTCTGGCAGGCGCGCCAGATGTCGCCTTTCTCGACTTCGTGCTGCATCAGAACGTTGCCATCGGCCAGTACGACGCGCATGGTGCCGTCGGCGTGCATTTCAAAGGTCTTGTCGTGCGAGCCGTATTCTTCAGCCTTCTGCGCCATCAGTCCGACGTTCGGCACGCTGCCCATGGTGACCGGGTCGAAGGCGCCGTTGGTTTTGCAGAAGTTGATCATTTCCTGGTAGATGCGCGCGTAGGTGCTCTCCGGCATCACCGCCTTGGTGTCCTTCTGCTTGCCGTCCTTGCCCCACATCTGGCCGGAGTTGCGAATCATCGCCGGCATGGAGGCGTCGACGATCACATCGCTTGGGATATGCAGGTTGGTGATGCCTTTGACCGAGTCGACCATCGCCATTTCCGGACGGTGGCTGTAGACCTCATGGATGTCGTGCAGGATTTCTTCCTGCTGCGAAGCGGGCAGGGACTTGATCTTGTCGTAGACGCTGCTGATGCCGTTGTTCGGGTTGACGCCCAGTTCCTTGAACAGGTCGCCGTACTTGTCGAACACATCCTTGTAGTAGACGCTCACGGCATGGCCGAAGACGATCGGGTGAGAGATCTTCATCATGGTCGCCTTGACGTGCAGCGACCACATCACGCCGGTTTCCTTGCAGTCCTGCAGGGTGTCTTCGAAGAAGGCGCGCAGCTTGTTGCAGCTCATGAACATGCCGTCGAGCACTTCGCCTGCCTGCAGGGCGAGCTGCTTCTTGACCTCGACCTTGCCGTCCTTGCCAACGAACTCGATGCGCACGTCACCGGCTTTTTCCATGGTGATCGACTGCTCGCTGGAGAAGAAGTCGCCGCCGCGCATGTAGTCGGCGTGTGACTGCGACGCCTTGCTCCACTTGCCCATCGAATGCGGGTGCTTGCGGGCATAGGCTTTGACGGCGGCCGGAGCGCGGCGGTCGGAGTTGCCTTCGCGCAGCACCGGGTTGACGGCGCTACCGAGAACCTTGCTGTAACGTGCGCGCGCATCTTTCTCGGCGTCGGTTTGCGGATCTTCAGGGAAGTTGGGAATGTTGTATCCCAGGGCCTGCAGTTCAGCGATGGCTGCCTTGAGCTGCGGAACGGAGGCGCTGATGTTGGGAAGCTTGATGATGTTGGCGTCGGGCTGATTGGTCAGCTCGGCAAGCTTGGCCAGATCGTCTTCGACTTTCTTGTCGGCATCCAGCTGATCGGCAAAGCCCGCAAGGATGCGCCCTGCAAGAGAGATGTCGCGTGTTTCGACGGAGATGTCAGCGGAGGCTGCGAAGGCTTCTACAATGGGAAGAAGCGAATAGGTGGCCAGGGCTGGAGCTTCGTCGGTGAAGGTATAGATGATCTTCGAAGGGGTGGACATTTAGCGTTAACTCTCTTCTTGCTGGGCGTGCACAGAATCCCGAGTGCGCCGGGTAGGCGCCCTAGCTCTCCATCTAGTCGAGCCAGAAGGGGATTCGCCGCGGTGATGATGGATGCACCAATAGAGTGTCGAGCATTTGAACCGCCGAGCCGCGGTGGCAGCGTCAGCGTTCAAGGGGCGGGTCTGGTACAGGCTCGTCCCTTATGACTTGTGAGTCATCGCGGCAGTATACCATCGAGCCCCCCTCTGGCAGAACGGCATTGCACATACGACGAACGAACATGTAGTTTCAGGCAATTCGAGTGGGGTACCCTCGAACGACGATCGATGTCTAACCACGAAGACGGAGTCCAGCATGGGATACCAAAAGATCCAGGTGCCAGCCAGCGGTGACAAAATCACCGTCAATGCCGATAACACCCTGAACGTTCCCGACAATCCGATCATTCCTTATATAGAGGGGGACGGCATCGGCGTCGACATCAGTCCCGTGATGATCAAGGTTGTGGACGCAGCCGTGCAGAAGGCCTACGGCGGCAAGCGCAAGATCGCCTGGATGGAAATCTATGCTGGCGAGAAAGCCACTCAGGTCTATGACCAGGACACCTGGCTGCCAAAAGAAACCCTGGAGGCGGTGCGCGATTATGTGGTGTCCATCAAAGGACCGCTGACCACGCCGGTTGGAGGCGGTATCCGTTCGCTGAACGTTGCGCTGCGTCAGGAACTGGACCTCTATGTCTGCCAGCGCCCGGTTCGCTGGTTCACTGGCGTTCCGAGTCCCGTGAAGAACCCAGGCGATGTGGACATGGTGATCTTCCGCGAGAACTCCGAAGATATTTACGCCGGTGTCGAGTGGAAAGCCGGCTCCCCTGAGGCGGAGAAGGTCATCAAGTTCCTCAACGAGGAAATGGGCGTCAAGAAGATCCGCTTCACCGAGAACTGCGGCATCGGCATCAAGCCCGTCTCGCTGGAAGGTACCAAGCGTCTGGTTCGCAAGGCGCTGCAGTATGCCGTGGACAATGATCGTGACTCGGTCACCTTCGTCCACAAGGGCAACATCATGAAATTCACCGAGGGTGCTTTCAAGGAGTGGGGCTACGAAGTCGCTCGCGACGAGTTCGGCGCTGAGCTGCTCGATGGTGGACCCTGGATGCAGTTCAAGAACCCCAATACCGGCAAGAACATCGTGGTCAAGGACGCCATCGCCGATGCCATGCTGCAGCAGATTCTGCTGCGTCCGGCCGAATACGATGTCATCGCCACGCTCAACCTGAATGGCGACTACCTCTCCGACGCCTTGGCGGCTGAGGTGGGAGGTATCGGTATCGCTCCGGGCGCCAACCTGTCCGACACTGTGGCGATGTTCGAGGCGACCCATGGCACGGCGCCCAAGTATGCCGGTCAGGACAAGGTCAATCCTGGTTCGTTGATCCTTTCAGCGGAAATGATGCTGCGCCACATGGGGTGGGTCGAAGCTGCCGACTTGATCATCAAGGGCACTGAAGGTGCCATTGCTGCCAAGACCGTCACTTATGACTTCGAGCGGCTGATGGATGGCGCGCAGCTGATGTCTTGCTCGCAGTTCGGCGATGCAATGATCAGCCATATGTAAGCGAGCGCAGGCAAAAAAGGCCGATCGACTGATCGGCCTTTTCATTTGCCCCGGAAGACGTCAGGCGTCGACCGTGGAAGCACCTTGGGCAGCAGCAGGAGTCGTCGCTTCGGACATGGCCTGCTGGGGCCGAATGTCGGTTGCGTGGAGGCCTTTCGGACCCTGCAGGATATTGAACATGACCGCTTGCCCAGCTTTCAGCGTTCTGTAGCCGTCCATCTGGATGGCCGAGTAGTGGGCGAACAGGTCCTCATCGCCGCCGTCTGCTACGATGAAGCCGTAGCCTTTGGCGTTGTTGAACCACTTGACCTTACCGCTTAGCATGCTGTTATCCCTCTGCAAAGGAGTCCATTACTGGAGTAACATCCATTTCATTCCGCGCTTATGCAGCCCGAGGCCTCATGTTGCGCAACCCGTTTGCCGTTGTAGGCACTTACTGTTTGTATCACCGTTTTGCCGATAGTCAAGGCGACTCGTCAGCTGGCTGCGAAGCTGTCCATATTTATCTGGCCCCCGCGCCACGACCTAGAACCGTTATGCGCATGCATGCATTTGCTCAGATTCGACTAACATTCAATCAGGATCGCCCCTTGGGGGACGAAGACGACGCCTCTGGCCTGGCGGTTCAAGAGGCCAAGCCGGAACTCAAGGCACCACCGATGTATAAAGTTGTCATGTTCAATGACGACTACACGCCGATGGATTTCGTCGTCGAGGTACTGGAAGGCATTTTCAATCATGGCAGGGAGCAGGCGACCAAGATCATGCTCGCCGTTCATACCGAGGGGCAGGCCGTCTGTGGGATATATACCCGCGACGTGGCCGAAACCAAAGCGATGCAAGTGAATCAATATGCAAGGGAATGCCAGCACCCGCTGCTTTGTGAGATCGAGAAGGACGGTTAACTCCGACTGCTGGGGATGAGGTGAAAGCTATGTTGAACCGTGAACTCGAAGTCACTCTGAATCTGGCTTTCAAAGAGGCACGTACCAAGCGTCATGAGTTCATGACGGTTGAACACCTCCTGTTGGCCCTACTGGACAATGAAGCGGCTGCTACCGTACTGCGCGCCTGTGGTGCAAGCCTGGATAAGCTCCGGCACGACCTGCAGGAATTCATTGACTCCACCACTCCACTCATTCCACAGCACGATGAAGAGCGCGAAACCCAGCCAACCTTGGGTTTTCAGCGCGTTCTGCAGCGTGCCGTATTCCATGTTCAGAGCTCCGGCAAGCGTGAAGTGACCGGTGCCAATGTCCTGGTCGCCATCTTCAGCGAACAGGAAAGCCAGGCGGTCTTTCTGCTCAAGCAGCAGAACGTGGCGCGTATCGATGTCGTCAATTACATCGCTCACGGCATTTCCAAGGTTCCGGGAAATTCCGGTAGCCCCGAGAACGATGCCGACATGCAGGACGAGGATGGTGGCGAGACGGGTGCTTCCAGCAATCCGCTGGATGCCTACGCCAGCAACCTGAACGAGCTGGCACGCCAGGGACGGATCGATCCGCTGGTCGGGCGCGAGCACGAAGTCGAACGAGTTGCGCAGATCCTGGCGCGTCGGCGCAAAAACAATCCTTTGCTGGTCGGCGAGGCTGGCGTCGGCAAGACGGCCATTGCCGAGGGGCTGGCGAAGCGGATCGTAGATAACCAGGTACCTGATCTGCTAGGTGACAGCGTCGTGTATTCGCTGGATCTTGGTGCACTGCTGGCTGGCACCAAGTACCGCGGCGATTTCGAGAAGCGCTTCAAGGCGCTGCTCGGGGAGCTGCGCAAGCGGCCTCATGCCATCCTATTCATCGATGAGATCCATACGATCATCGGCGCCGGTGCGGCATCTGGTGGTGTGATGGATGCGTCCAATCTGCTCAAGCCGCTGCTGTCTTCCGGCGAGATCCGCTGCATCGGTTCCACTACGTTCCAAGAGTTTCGCGGCATCTTCGAGAAGGATCGCGCCTTGGCGCGCCGTTTCCAGAAGGTCGACGTCACCGAGCCTTCGGTCGAAGATACCATCGGTATCCTGCGCGGGCTCAAAGGGCGTTTCGAGCAGCATCACAAGATCGAATACAGTGACGAGGCGTTGCGTGCGGCGGCGGAGCTGGCTTCGCGCTATATCAATGATCGCCATATGCCGGACAAGGCCATCGATGTAATCGACGAAGCTGGTGCCTATCAGCGTCTGCAGCCGGAAGGGCAACGGGTCAAGTGCATCGACGTCGAGCAGGTTGAAGACATCGTAGCGAAGATCGCGCGGATTCCCCCGAAGCACGTCAGCAGCTCCGACAAAGAATTGCTGCGTAATCTTGAGCGCGACCTGAAGCTCACGGTGTTCGGGCAGGACGATGCGATCGACTCGCTGGCGACTGCCATTAAGCTGTCTCGTGCTGGACTGAAGGCACCGGACAAGCCGGTGGGTTCCTTCCTCTTCGCCGGCCCGACCGGGGTGGGCAAGACCGAAGCGGCACGCCAGTTGGCTCGTGCGTTGGGGGTCGAGCTGATTCGCTTCGACATGTCCGAGTACATGGAGCGCCATACGGTATCGCGCCTGATCGGTGCACCTCCGGGATATGTCGGATTTGATCAGGGCGGTCTGTTGACCGAGGCGATCACCAAGCAGCCACATTGCGTGCTGCTGCTGGATGAGATCGAGAAAGCCCATCCGGAAGTCTTCAATTTGCTGCTGCAGGTGATGGACCACGGCACGCTCACCGACAACAACGGGCGCAAAGCCGATTTCCGTAACGTGATCATCATCATGACCACCAATGCTGGGGCGGAAACCGCGGCGCGGGCGTCCATTGGTTTCACCCTGCAGGATCACGCGTCCGATGCCATGGAAGTCATCAAGAAGAGCTTCACGCCAGAGTTCCGCAACCGTCTGGACACCATCATCCAGTTCGGCCGCCTGAGCCATGACGTCATCAAGAGCATCGTCGACAAGTTCCTGATCGAACTGCAGGCGCAGCTTGAGGATAAGCACGTGACGCTGGAGGTGTCGGATGCCGCCCGTGGCTGGCTGGCGGAGCACGGCTATGATGCACAGATGGGCGCCCGGCCGATGGCCAGGCTGATCCAGGACAAGATCAAGCGGCCGCTGGCCGAAGAAATCCTGTTCGGAGAGCTGGCCGAACACGGCGGTGTGGTGCATATCGATATTCGTGACGGCGAGCCGTTCTTCGAATTCGAAACCACTGCAGAGCTGGCCTGACGGCCATTGAGACGAGCGCCCGGCCGCTGTCGGGCGTTTTCGTTTGTGCGGATTGCTGGCGGTGCGCAATGGCTGGCACAAACAAAAAAGCCCGGTAAGACCGGGCGTTTTTTCTCGCGACTCGCTTAGCGGGCGCGGTAGGTGATGCGACCCTTGCTCAGATCGTAAGGGGTCAGCTCCACGCGAACCTTGTCACCGGTAAGAATCCGGATGTAGTTCTTGCGCATCTTTCCGGAGATGTGCGCAGTAACGACGTGCCCGTTTTCCAACTCCACGCGAAACATGGTGTTGGGCAGGGTGTCGACGACAGTACCTTCCATTTCGAAGCTGTCTTCTTTCGACATTCAGTAAAGTCCTCGGTATTCAGGTAATTGGCCCGTAGATGCACGGGCAAAAGCGGCAAGCATTGTGCCCGAAATGGGTCGATGAGCCAAGGACTTCAGCTGAGCGTTACCCAGCGCTGGTTGACCAAGAGTTCGATGGGCCGATATTCGGTCTTGTAGTTCATCTTCCGGCAGTTCTTGATCCAATAACCGAGATAGACGGCCTTCAGGCCAAGGCGCGCGGCTTCGCCCATCTGCCAAAGAATCGCGTAGCGCCCTAGGCTGCGGCGCTCTTCGTCCGGATCGTAGAAGGTGTAAACAGCAGACAAGCCATTGGGCAGGACGTCGGTAACGGCGACGGCCAGCAGCCTGCCGTCGAGCCGGAATTCATAAAAGCGCGAGAATGGCAGGTCGCGCACGAGGAAGGTGTTGAACTGCTCACGGCTGGGTGGATACATGTCGCCATCGGCGTGGCGTTTCTCGATGTAGTTGGCGTAGAGGGCGTACAGTTCTTCGCTGAATGCCGGGCGTACGCCGCGGACCTGCAGGTCGGCGTTGCGCTTGAGGATTCGCTTCTGTTGGCGATTGAGTTCCGGTGCGCTTACCGGGATGCGTGCCGGAATGCAGGCCGAGCAGCGCTGGCAGTGGGGGCGATAGAGATGATCCCCGCTGCGGCGAAAGCCCATCTCCGAAAGCTCCGCATACACCTGCACGTCCATCGGTTGGCTTGGATCGAGGAACAAGGTGGTGGCCTGTTCATCGGGCAGGTAGCTGCAAGCGTGAGGCTGAGTGGCGTAGAACTTGAGGCGAGCCAGTGAAGTCATGGTCAACTCTCAGAAATCATGAACCCAGTGTAGGCCAGCTTGCCGAGGTCGACTAGGCGCGCCAGTCGGCTGCGCTGGGGTGGTCCAGATGCGTTGCGAGTGCGTCGGCGAACGCCGCGCGTGGGATGCTGCGAGCGCCGAAGCTCTCCAGATGACGGGTCGGCATCTGGCAGTCGATCAGCGCAAAGCCCCATTCGCGCAGCCGTTCCACCAAGGTGACGAAGCCGACCTTGGAGGCATCGGTGGCGCGGCTGAACATCGACTCGCCGAAAAATAGCTCACCCATCTCGAGGCCGTAGAGTCCGCCGACGAGTTGCCCTTGCTGCCAGACTTCCACCGAGTGCGCGACGCCCATCTCGTGCAGCCTGATATAGGCGTCTTGCATCGGTGTCGTGATCCAGGTGCCGTCTGCATAGCTCCGCGGGCCGGCGCATCCCTGGATGACCTCGGCAAAGGCCTTGTCGAAGGTCACCTGGTAGTCGCCGTGGCGCATGCGCTTGCGCAGGCTGCGCGAAACATGCAGCTCGTCAGGAAAGAGCACCGTGCGCGGATCGGGCGACCACCACAGCAGCGGTTGGCCTTCCTGATACCAGGGGAAACAGCCGTGGCGGTAGGCCGCCAGGAGTCGCTCTGGCCGCAAGTCACCGCCAGCAGCAAGCAGGCCGTTGGGTTCGCGCAGAGCCGTTTCGAGGGGAGGAAAGCTGAAGTCGTCGCGCTTTAGCCAGGTCAGCATGTCGGCACGCAGAGTAGGGGTGGGCGGGCCGAAGCCCGCCTGGGATCAGTTGTCCAGGTACTTCTCGGCATCCAGTGCCGCCATGCAGCCGGCGCCCGCGGAGGTGATGGCCTGGCGATAAACGTGGTCGGCCACATCGCCTGCGGCGAACACTCCGGGAATGCTGGTGCAGGTGGCATCGCCTTCACCGCCGCCGCGGATCTTCAGGTAGCCATCCTTCATCTCCAGCTGGCCCTGGAACAGGTCGGTGTTCGGCTTGTGACCGATGGCGATGAATACGCCGGCCAGGTCCAGTGTGTTCTCTTCGCCGGTAAGGGTGCTCTTCAGGCGAACGCCGGTCACGCCACTGGCGTCGCCGAGGACTTCCTCGAGGGTGTGGTTCCAGTGCAGACGAATGTTGCCGTTGGTCGCCTTGTCCATGATCTTGTCCTGCAGGATCTTCTCCGAACGGAGCTTGTCGCGGCGGTGGATCAGGTGGACTTCCTTGGCGATGTTGGACAGGTACAGCGCCTCCTCGACCGCGGTATTGCCGCCACCGATCACCGCGACGACCTGGTTGCGGTAGAAGAAGCCGTCACAGGTGGCGCAGGCGGATACGCCGCGACCGGCGAACGCTTCTTCGGAGGGCAGGCCGAGATACTGCGCTGAAGCGCCCGTGGCGATGATCAGCGCATCGCAGGTATAGACACCGCTGTCGCCGCGAAGGGTGAACGGGCGCTGCTGCAACTCGGCGGTATGGATGTGATCGAAGACGATCTCGGTGTCGAAGCGCTCGGCGTGTTTCTGCATGCGCACCATCAGATCCGGGCCGGTCAGGCCTTCGACGTCGCCAGGCCAGTTGTCGACCTCGGTGGTGGTGGTCAGCTGGCCGCCGGGCTGGATGCCGGTGATCATCAGCGGCTTCAGGTTGGCGCGGGCAGCGTATACCGCAGCGGTATAACCGGCCGGGCCGGAGCCGAGGATGATCAGACGCGAATGCTTGACTTCACTCATAAAAAGCCCTCATAAGCCTTTGTTGCAAATAGAGAAGCGTGCTCCAGTCGAGCCGCGCCGGGAAATCGGGCGTTTATGCTACACCGAAGCATCGGCAAAAGCCCAAGCCGCCGCGGAACCCGCATGCCATCGAATCGACAAACCCGTACAATGCCAAGGTTCTGGCTGACTACGGTTCATCGCGCCGCAGGCGCAGGAAAGAAAGCGTTTTGAAGAATTCCTCATCTACCGCGCCGGCAACCGTCTGGCGACAACAATTGCACTATCGCCTCAAGGAAGGCGCGTTGATAGCGCTCGGTGCGCTCTGCGTCTACCTGTGGATGGCGTTATTGACCTACGATCCGGGCGATCCGGGCTGGACCCACACGAGCAACGTCGATCAGGTGCGCAACGCCGCGGGGCGTGCGGGTGCCTGGTTCGCCGATGTGCTGTTCATGGCGCTGGGTTACTTCGCATACCTCTTCCCGCTGCTGCTGGGCGTCAAGACCTGGCAGGTATTCCGTGCGCGTCACCAGCCCTGGGTGTGGAATGGCTGGTTGTTCTCATGGCGGCTGATCGGCTTGGTGTTTCTCGTGCTGTCCGGTTCGGCGCTCGCCTATATCCATTTTCAGGGCGGCGAAGCCTTGCCGGCATCCTCAGGCGGTGCGCTGGGCGAAAGCCTTGGCCAGTTGGCGGTGCAGACGCTCAACGTGCAGGGCAGCACGCTCGCCCTGCTGGCGTTCTTCCTGTTCGGGCTGACGGTCTTTACCGACCTTTCCTGGTTCAAGGTGATGGACATCACCGGCAAGATCACGCTCGACCTGCTGGAGTTGATCCAGAGCTTCTTCAGCCGCTGGTGGAGTGCCCGCGCCGAACGCAAGCAGCTGGTCGCACAGCTGCGCGAGGCGGACGACGTGGTGAGCGAGGTGGCCGCGCCGATGGTGCGCGACCGGCGCGAGCAGGCGAAGGTCAAGGAGCGCATCATCGAGCGCGACGAGGCACTGGCCAAGCACATGAGCGAGCTGGAGAAGCGCCCGGCCCCGGTGATCACACCGCCCGCACCGCCCAAACCGGCCGAGCCGAGCAAGCGCGTACTCAAGGAGAAGCAGGCGCCGCTGTTCGTCGACACCGCGGTCGAAGGCACTCTGCCGCCGATTTCCATCCTCGATGTAGCCGAGAAGCAGCAGAAGCAGTATTCGCCGGAGTCTCTCGAGGCCATGTCGCGGCTGCTGGAGATCAAGCTCAAGGAGTTCGGCGTCGAGGTGGTGGTCGAGTCGGTTCACCCAGGCCCGGTGATTACCCGTTTCGAGATCCAGCCTGCGGCCGGCGTCAAGGTCAGCCGCATCTCCAATCTGGCCAAGGACCTGGCGCGTTCGATGGCCATGGTCAGCGTGCGCGTGGTCGAGGTCATTCCTGGCAAGACTACCGTGGGCATCGAGATTCCCAACGAGGATCGGCAGATCGTCCGTTTCTCCGAGGTGCTGTCGTCAGCGCCTTATGACGACGCCAAGTCGCCGGTCACCCTGGCGCTCGGTCACGATATCGGCGGCAAACCGGTCATCGCCGACCTGGCGAAGATGCCGCACCTGCTGGTGGCCGGTACCACCGGTTCCGGTAAGTCGGTGGGGGTCAATGCGATGATCCTGTCGATTCTGTTCAAGTCGACGCCGGAAGAGGCGCGACTGATCATGATCGACCCGAAGATGCTCGAGCTGTCGATCTACGAGGGCATTCCGCACCTGCTTTGCCCAGTGGTCACCGACATGAAGGAAGCTGCCAACGCGCTGCGCTGGAGCGTGGCCGAGATGGAGCGGCGCTACAAGCTGATGGCCGCCATGGGCGTGCGCAACCTGGCGGGCTTCAACCGCAAGATCAAGGAAGCGGAAGAGGCCGGAACGCCGCTGCACGACCCGCTGTACAAGCGCGAGTCGATGGATGACGAGCCGCCTTATCTGAAGAGCCTGCCGACCATCGTGGTGGTGGTCGACGAGTTCGCCGACATGATGATGATCGTCGGCAAGAAGGTCGAAGAGCTGATCGCCCGCATCGCGCAGAAAGCGCGGGCCGCGGGCATCCATCTGATTCTCGCCACCCAGCGTCCGTCGGTGGACGTGATCACCGGTCTGATCAAGGCCAACATCCCGACGCGCATGGCCTTCCAGGTGTCGAGCAAGATCGACTCGCGCACCATCCTCGACCAGGGCGGCGCCGAGCAGCTGCTCGGTCACGGTGACATGCTCTACCTGCCGCCGGGCACCGGCCTGCCGATCCGCGTGCATGGTGCGTTCGTCTCCGATGACGAGGTGCATCGTGTGGTCGAAGCCTGGAAGGCTCGCGGAGCGCCCGACTACATCGAGGACATCCTCGCCGGCGTGGAAGAGGCTGGTAGCGGCTTCGAGGGCGGTGGTGGCGAAGGCAGCGGGGAAGGTAGCGAAGAAGACCCCTTGTACGACGAGGCCGTTCGCTTCGTGACCGAAAGCCGCCGCGCGTCGATCTCCGCGGTGCAGCGCAAGCTGAAAATCGGCTACAACCGCGCCGCACGCATGATCGAAGCCATGGAAATGGCCGGCGTGGTGACATCCATGAATACCAACGGCTCGCGCGAGGTCATCGCGCCGCCACCCATGCGCGATTGAATCGCTTCGAGGGCTACATGCAATTGATCCGTTTGCTGTGTGCATCTGTCCTGATGGTCGCTCTGGTACCGGCCCACGCCGACCAGGCGGCTTCCACCAAACGCCTGACCGGCCTGCTCAATCAGGCCGAAACCCTGACTGGCCGCTTCTCACAGCTCTCGCTCGACGGCAGCGGCACCCAGCTGCAGGAGACCTCCGGAGAGCTGGCACTCAAGCGCCCCGGCCAGTTCCGCTGGCACACCGATGCGCCGATGGAGCAGCTCTTGGTGTCCAACGGCAAGAAGGTGTGGCTGTATGACCCGGATCTCGAGCAGGTCACCATCCAGGAGCTCGACCAGCGCCTGACTCACACACCGGCTTTGCTGCTGTCCGGCGACGTCTCCACCATCAGCGAGAACTTCGAGGTCTCGCACAAGGAGGCCGGGGACGTGGTGGACTTCACCCTCAAGCCCAAGGCCAAGGACACCCTGTTCGACAACCTGCGGCTGTCCTTCCGCGGCGGCGTGATCAATGACATGCAGCTGATCGACAGTGTCGGTCAGCGCACCAATATCCTCTTCATGGGGGTGAAGATGAATCAGCCGCTCAAGGCCGACCTATTCACCTTCGAGATTCCCGAGGGTGCCGACGTCATTTCCGAGTGAGCCTAATCTGACATTCGTATCAGGCGGCCTGCGCAGCGGCGGGCCGCTGCAATCGAGGTAACCGTCCGCAATGGACCTGTTCAGCCGCGAACCTGTCGCCCAGCCACTTGCCGCGCGTCTGCGCGCAGCCAGCCTCGACGAATACGTCGGGCAGGAGCACCTGCTCGCGCGCGGCAAGCCGTTGCGCGAGGCGCTGGAGCAGGGCGCGTTGCACTCCATGGTGTTCTGGGGGCCGCCCGGTGTTGGCAAGACCACTCTGGCGCGGCTCCTGGCCAAGGTCTCCGATGCCCATTTCGAAACGGTTTCCGCCGTGCTTGCCGGGGTCAAGGAGATCCGCCAGGCGGTGGAGATCGCCAAGCAGCAAGCGGCGCAGTACGGCCGGCGGACCATTCTGTTCGTCGACGAAGTGCATCGCTTCAACAAGTCCCAGCAGGACGCCTTCCTGCCTTACGTCGAAGACGGTACGCTGATCTTTATCGGCGCCACGACCGAAAACCCCTCTTTCGAACTCAACAACGCCTTGCTCTCGCGGGCTCGCGTCTACGTGCTGAAAAGCCTGGACGAAGTGGCCTTGCGCAAGCTGGTGGCGCGCGCGCTGACCGAGCCCAAGGGCCTGGGCGAGCTCAATCTCACGCTGCCGGAGGAGAGCTTCCAGATGCTGCTGGCGGCAGCCGATGGTGACGGTCGTCGGCTGCTCAACCTGCTGGAGAATGCATCGGACCTTGCCGAGGAGGGCGGCAGCATCAGCACCGATCTGCTGCAGGATCTGCTGGGCGACAGTCGCCGACGCTTCGACAAGGGCGGCGAGGCCTTCTACGACCAGATATCGGCGCTGCACAAGTCCGTGCGCGGCTCCAATCCCGACGCGGCGCTGTACTGGTTTGCGCGCATGCTCGATGGTGGCTGCGACCCGCTGTACATCGCCCGGCGTGTCGTGCGCATGGCCAGCGAGGAAATCGGTAATGCCGACCCCCGCGCGCTGCCCCTGTGCCTGAACGCCTGGGACGTGCAGGAGCGCCTGGGTAGTCCGGAAGGGGAGCTGGCCGTGGCGCAGGCGATCGTCTATCTCGCCTGCGCGCCGAAGAGCAACGCCGTCTATACCGCGTTCAAGGCGGCCATGCGCGACGCGGCGGAAAACGGCTCGCAGGAAGTGCCGCTGCATCTGCGTAACGCGCCGACCAAGCTGATGAAAGAACTCGGCTACGGCAACGAATATCGCTACGCCCACGACGAACCGGATGCCTACGCGGCAGGCGAGGATTACTTTCCCGAGTCCATGGAGCCGCGTCGCTACTACCACCCCGTACCACGCGGCCTGGAAAGCAAGATCCGCGACAAGCTCGAACACCTTGCCCGGCTCGACCGCGAAAGCCCCATCCAACGGAGAAAGGAATGATCCGCATGGCCTTCGCTGTCGCCTGTGGCGGCGTGATCGGGACCCTGTTGCGCTTTGCCCTGGCGACCTGGGTCAGCGCGCAATGGCCGCGGCATTTCTATCTGGCCACGTTGGCCGTGAACCTGCTGGGCTGTCTGCTGATCGGCTATCTCTATGCAACCTTTCTCGCCCGGCCGGATATCTCGCCGGAGCTGCGTGGCGCACTGATCATAGGCTTTCTTGGCGCACTGACGACCTTCTCCAGCTTCTCATTGGACGCCCTGCGGCTGCTGGAAAGCGGTCAGCTGGCGACTGCCTTCGCCTATGTCGGCGGCAGCGTGTTCGGTGGTCTGCTCGCGGCCTGGGCCGGTCTGGCGCTCGCCAGGTTATGAACCGGCGCGCGTTCACAGTAAACTTCGCTCCCTCTTCGCCTTTCATCCAAGCTTTCACAGACGAGACCCACCATGCTTGATTCGAAACTGGTACGCACTCAGCTACAGGACGTGGCGGCCCGCCTGGCCACCCGTGGCTACCAGCTGGACGTGGCGCGCATCGAAGCGCTGGAAGCTCAGCGCAAGACCGTGCAGACCCGCACCGAACAACTCCAGGCCGAGCGCAACGCGCGCTCCAAATCCATCGGCCAGGCCAAGCAGCGCGGTGAGGACATCGCGCCGTTGCTCGCCGACGTGGATCGCATGGGCTCGGAACTCGAATCCGGCAAGCAGGAGCTGGACCGCATCCAGACCGAACTCGACCAGCTGATGCTGAGCATTCCCAACCTGCCGCACGAGTCGGTGCCGGTCGGTGCGGATGAGGACGAGAACGTCGAGGTTCGCCGCTGGGGTACGCCGAAGACCTTCGACTTCGCCGTTCAGGATCACGTCGCCCTGGGCGAGCAGCATGGCTGGCTGGACTTCGAGACCGCGGCCAAGTTGTCCGGTGCCCGCTTCGCCCTGATGCGCGGCCCGATCGCCCGCCTGCATCGCGCCCTGGCGCAGTTCATGATCGACCTGCACACCCGTGAGCATGGCTACGAAGAGGCCTACACGCCGTATCTGGTACAGGCCCCGGCGCTGCAGGGAACCGGTCAGCTGCCGAAGTTCGAGGAAGATCTGTTCAAGATCAGCCGCGAAGGCGAGGCGGACTTCTACCTGATCCCGACCGCCGAGGTGTCGCTGACCAACATCGTGGCCGGCGAGATTCTCGATGCCAAAGAGCTGCCGCTGAAGTTCGTCGCCCACACGCCCTGTTTCCGCAGCGAGGCCGGCGCCTCCGGGCGCGATACCCGCGGCATGATCCGTCAGCACCAGTTCGACAAGGTCGAGATGGTGCAGGTCGTCGAGCCGTCCAGGTCGTTCGAGGCGCTGGAAGAGCTGACCGGCAATGCCGAGAAGGTGCTGCAGCTGCTGGAACTGCCTTACCGTGTGTTGTCGCTGTGCACCGGCGACATGGGCTTCGGCGCGACCAAGACCTATGACCTGGAAGTCTGGGTGCCGAGCCAGGACAAGTACCGCGAGATTTCTTCCTGCTCCAACTGCGGTGATTTCCAGGCGCGGCGCATGCAGGCGCGTTATCGCAATCCGGAAACCGGCAAGCCGGAGCTCGTGCACACCCTCAATGGTTCAGGCCTGGCGGTCGGTCGTACCCTGGTCGCCGTACTGGAGAACTACCAGCAGGCCGACGGAAGCGTTGTGGTACCCGACGTGCTGAAACCATACATGGGTGGTATCGAAGTCATCGGCTGAGGCTGCGGCGCTGCGTCATCGCGGTTCGGCATCAAGCCGGATCCTTGATATTCGACAAGGGGCATCGCGGCCGTAATGGCTGTGATGCCCTTACCACCAACGACCCTCCAGGATTCGCCCATGGAATACCTCCCGCTGTTCCACAACCTCAAAGGCCGCACGGTACTGATTGTCGGGGGTGGCGAGATCGCGCTGCGCAAGGCGCGGCTGCTGAGCGAAGCCGGAGCTCGGCTGCGGGTGGTGGCGCCGAGCATCGAGCCGCAACTGGCCGAACTGGTAGAGGCAGGCGATGGCGAATGCCTCGATCGTGGCTATGACCCGCAAGACCTGCAAGGTTGTGTGTTGGCCATCGCCGCCACCGATGACGAGCCGCTGAATGCCGCGGTTTCGCAGCACGCCAACGCGCTGGGTATGCCGGTCAACGTGGTCGACTCGCCGCAGCTGTGCAGCGTGATCTTTCCGGCGATCGTCGACCGCTCGCCGCTGGTAATTGCGGTTTCCAGTGGTGGCGATGCACCGGTGCTGGCGCGGTTGATTCGCGCGCGCATCGAGACCTGGATTCCCGCGGCCTACGGCCAGCTGGCGGGTCTGGCCAAGCAGTTCCGCGCTCAGGTCAAAGCCAAGTTTGCCAACGTTCAGCAGCGGCGGGTGTTCTGGGAGGAAACCTTTCAGGGACCGATCGCCGAGCAGGCGTTGGCTGGGTGCAGCGCCGAAGCCGAGCGCCTGCTGGCGGAGAAGCTTGCCGGTGCAGCGCCGCGCGCGCTGGGCGAGGTTTATTTGGTAGGCGCTGGCCCGGGTGATCCTGACCTGCTGACTTTCCGTGCCTTGCGCCTGATGCAGCAGGCTGATGTCGTGCTCTACGATCGCCTGGTAGCGCCAGCGATCATCGACCTGTGCCGGCGCGATGCCGACCGCATCTACGTCGGTAAGCAGCGTTCGGAACACGCGGTGCCGCAGGAGCAGATCAACCAGAAACTGGTGACCCTGGCCAAGGAAGGCAAGCGCGTGCTGCGGCTCAAGGGCGGTGACCCGTTCATCTTTGGCCGCGGTGGTGAGGAGATCGAGGAACTGGCAGCCAACGGTGTGCCGTTCCAGGTCGTGCCGGGTATTACTGCCGCCAGCGGCTGTGCCGCTTATGCCGGCATTCCGCTCACCCACCGCGATCATGCGCAATCGGTGCGTTTCGTCACCGGTCATCTGAAAGACGGCAGCTGCGATCTGCCTTGGGCGGAACTCGCCGCGCCGGCACAGACGCTGGTGTTCTACATGGGCCTGGTGGGCCTGCCGGTGATTTGCCAGCAACTGATAGCCCATGGACGTTCGGCGGATACGCCGGCGGCGCTGGTGCAGCAGGGCACTACCATCAATCAACGTGTATTCACCGGGACGCTGGAAACCCTCGCCCAGCGTATCGCCCAGGAGCAGGTGCAGGCACCGACGCTGCTGATCGTCGGTGAAGTGGTCCAGCTACGCGAGAAACTGGCCTGGTTTGAAGGCGCCCAGGCGAACGCCTAGCAAGAGGTCGACGCTGTCTGCGCCGTTTCAGCGGCGCAGATAGGCAGTGAAATCGATGTCCCCGGCAGAAAGGATCGCCTGGACGCGGTTGTGCACGTTGAGCTTGCGCAGAATCGCCGATACGTGGGCCTTTACGGTGGTCTCGGCGATGTCGAGGTTGTAGGCGATCTGCTTGTTGGATTCACCCTTGGTCATGCGCTCGAGCACAAGCAGCTGCTTGCGCGTCAGCGCCTGCAACAGTTCCGGCGGGATCGATGGCTCGTTGTGATGGGAGTGGCGGCTGCTCGGCTTCTGGCTGCGGATGATGTCCGAAGGCAGGTAGACGTTGCCGTTGAGGATCTGCTCGATGGCGTCGGTCATCTGCGGCCGCGGCGAGGATTTGGTGATGAAGCCGACCGCGCCATAGGTAATGGCCTGCAGCACGATTTGCTTGTCCTGCTCCGCCGAGACGATCACCACCGGAATCGTCGGCGCCTCGTTGCGCAGGTTGATCAGGCCGTTGAGTCCGTGCATCCCAGGCATGTTCAGGTCCAGCAGCACCAGATCGAGATCGTCGTGCTCCAGCGTCAAGGCAAGGGCGCTGTCGAGGTCGGCAGTTTCGAGGATTTCGCTGTCGGGGAAGCCATCGCGAATGACGTTATGGATGGCTTCACGGAACAGGGGATGGTCGTCCGCAATCAGAATCTTGTACAAGGCCGGTCACCTCTTTGTTGTGATTATGGTGGGGGCATGCTGGTCAGGTGATGCTACTCGTCGTCAGGCAGCGGTTCCGGAGTAGCAGGGCGCAAGGGCAGGCCCGCCTGTTCCCAACCGTCCACCCCATCTCGATACCAGTACAGTCGTTTGTAGCCCAGCCCATGGGCGCGCTTGGTGGCGTTCCAGCCGAGCCAGCAGTCCGAGCGGCAGTAGAAGACCAGTGGCCGCTGCATGTTGCCCTGGCTGACGCGGGCAAGGTTATCGCTGAAGTAGCTTGCCCATTCGGGTTGCAGATTGCCATCGCCGGTGTTCGCCAGCCAGATGCTGCCGGGCAGGTTTGCATGGGGTTCGCTGTCGATGAACCGGCCGGCGAGCCACTGACTCCGATAGACATCCACCAGCACAAGGTCCGGCTCTTGTGCGATCAGCGCCTGCAGAGCCGCGGTGTCCAGGGTCTGCGCACCTTCCGCGGACGGAGGTGTCGGGCTGCGGTACTGCGTCTGGCGATAGCCTTCAGGCGAGAACAGCGCGAGCTGTTCTTCGGCCGCGGCAACCGTGGGTATACAGAACCCAGGCAGCGCGGCAATCAGCAGGGGCAGCAGCAACCTGAACATAGTCTGTATCCCATGGCGTTTCGATAGCTCGATTACAGAGCAATGGGCCTGTCTTTTAAATCCTACGATGGAGGGGAAAACCGGTACCAAAGTAGTAGATCGCTCAGGCTGAGCGGCGCAAGGCTGCGTGCTGTGGGTTGAAACTGAGCACCGCCAGAAGGCTGAACAGCAGGGTCAGCCCGATGCAGACCATCAACGCGGTTGGTGCCAGGCGCAGATAAAGCGCATGACGGACCAGCTCCACGGCGTGGGTGAAGGGGTTGAGGGCGCAGATCCAGTACAACCACTCGCTCGCCTCGCGCATCTTCCACAGCGGGTAGAGCGCCGAGGAGAGGAAGAACATCGGAAAGATCACGAAATTCATCACCCCGGCAAAATTCTCCAGCTGCCGAATGCCGTTGGATAGCAGCAAGCCCAGGGCGCTGAGCAGCAATGCCACCAGCAGCAGGGCGGGCAGGGCGACGATCAGTCCCAGCGCTGGAGGCTGTACGCCGTAGAACCAGGCGATGGCGAGAAAGGCATAGACCTGCAGCAAGGAGATCAACGCCGTAGCGACGAGTTTGCTGGCCAGCAGAAAGCTGCGCGGCAGCGGGCTGGTCAGCAACACGCGCATGCTGCCCATCTCGCGGTCGTAGACCATCGACAGGGAACCCTGCATGCCGTTGAACAGCAGGATCATGCAGGCCAGCCCCGGCACGATGTAGGTTTCGTAGGTGATGTAAGTGTCGTACGGCTCGATGATGGCGATGCCGAGCGCCGCGCGAAAGCCTGCGGCGAACACCACCAGCCAGAGCAGCGGCCGCACCAGGGCGCTGAAGAAGCGCGAACGCTGCTGCACGAAGCGCAGCCATTCACGCAGAACGATACCGCGCAGGCATTCCCAGTAGATGATCATGAGCTCCTCCGCCCGGACTCGAGGGACGCGCGCGCGCTGCCAGCCTCTGGGTTGGAAGCAGGCGCCACCGCCTCGTGTGGGGGCTCGATTGCACGCGGCGTACCGTCTAGCACCGCACGCTCGTGGCCGAAGCTGCTACCGGCCCCGTGGGTATCGTTGCCGGTCAGCCGCGCAAAGCTCGCCGCCAGGTCTTCGCCCTCGGTAGCCAGCTCCGCAGCACGGCCCTGAGCCACCAGGCGACCGCGGTTGAGCACCAGCAGATCGTCGTCGGCGCGAACTTCATCGAGCAGGTGCGTGGTCCACAGCACACTCATGCCCTGTTCCTGGCAAAGCATGCGGACATGCTGGTTGAGCGCCTGGCGGCTGGCGGGATCGAGGCCGGCGCTGGCTTCATCGAGCAACAGCAGCTCGGGCCGGTGCAGCAGAGCACGGGCGATTTCCACTCGGCGCCGGTGACCACCGTTGAGTTCGCGGACCTTGCTGCGGCGCCGCTCGCCGAGCTGCTGGCGCTGGAGTTCCATCTCGATGCGTTCGTTCGCCACGGCACGTGGCATACCATGCAGCGCCGCGTGGTAGCGCAGGTTCTGTTCGACCGTGAGGTCCAGATCCAGCGTGCTCTGCTGGAACACCACGCCCAGGCGCGCAAGGGCCTTGCGCGGCGTGTCGCGCAGATCGAAGCCGGCGATACGGATCTGCCCCTGCTGCAGGTCGTACAGCCGGGTCAGCAACGCGATCAGCGTCGATTTGCCGGCTCCGTTCGGACCGAGCAACGCCGTGAAACGCCCCTGCGCTGCGGTAAAACTCACCCCGTCCAGCGCCCGCCGCTCACCATAGGCGAACGCGACGTCGCTGACCTCCAGCGCGTTCATGGAGTGACCACCACGCCCCATGGATAGCGGCCGACCTTGATTGACTTGGTGACCTTGAGCTTGTCCACGTCGATCACCGAAACGTCGCCGCTGACGCCGTTGGTGGTCAGCAGCAGGCTTTCGTCAGGATTGAACGCCATGTGCCAGACACGGCGACCCACCAGCAGGTAGTCGAGCACCTCGTAGGTCTTCGCGTCCACTACGGCGATGTGATTGGCCGGGCCGAGCGCGACGAAGGCGTACTTGCCGTCGGAGGTGAGCTTGACGCCCACCGGTTGAACCTTGTCCGGGTGCACGCCCTTGATCTTGAAGGTCAGCGTCTTGAGGATCTCGCGTTTATCCACGTCCACCACGCTGACCGTGCCGCCGATCTCGGCCGAGGCCCAGAGCAGCTTGCTGTCCTTGGTGAATTCGACGTGGCGAGGGCGCTGGTCGACCAGGGTGTTGTCGACCAGTTCGTTGGTGCTGGTATCGATCCAGTGCAGCATGTTGGTGGTTTCGCTGGTGTTGACCGCCCACTTGCCGTCCGGGCTCACCCCCATGCCCTCGGGCTCGACGCCGACATCGATCTGCGCCAGCACTTCTTCCTTGTCGACATCGACCACGGTCACCAGCGCGTCGTCCTCGTTGGAGATGTACAGCCACTTGTTGTTCGGGTGCAGGGCGAACTGCTCGGGATCGGCGCCCGACGGTAGCTGCTTGATGATCTGCCGCGTGGCCAGGTCCATGACCTGCACGGTGTCCGAGTCGCTGGCGCAGATGTACAGCAGCTTGTTGTCATGGGAGAGCGTGAGGCCGCGCGGACGCATGCCGACTTCCAGCGTCTCGACGGTTTCCATCGTGTCCAGATTGATCACGCTGATGCTGTCGTCTTTTTCGTTGGAGACGTAGGCGGTGGCGGCGACAGCCGAGCCGGCGGCAAGGCTGAGAGCAATGGCGATGGCGGAGGCAAGGGCAGTTCTGGGCATGGTTGGATTCTCTTGTCGTTATTGTGTGATGGGGGCAGTGGCGTCGCTGCTGTCCAGCTGACGCAGATAGTCTTCGGCTTCTTCCTGGCCGCCGGCGGCTGCGCGCTGGAGCCAGTGGCGTGCAGCGACCTGATCGGCTTCGACGCCACGACCCTCGGCCAGCGCGACACCCCAGTGGTAGCGCGCCAGGCTGACGTAGCTGGCGTCGTCCGGTTGCTCCGCGCCTTTCTTCAGTAGCGCGGCGGATTTGCTCAGATCCGGCTCCATGCCGCTGCCGCTCTCGTACATTTGTGCCAGCGAGATCATCGAGTAGACGTCGTTCCAGCGCGCCACGCAGTCCTCGAAGATCGCCTTGGCTGCATCGAAGTTGCCGGTCTTCGCCGTCACATAGCCGTAGAGGCATTTGATGCGCTTGGGGCTGTCGACATAGGCCTCATAGCCCAGTTCGTCGGCGCTGGCGGGCAGGGTGGCAAGGCCGAGCAGCGCGGCTGCAGCGAGACGACTCATGGGCGGGCCTCGTTCAGGCGGCAGCTGCTTTCCGGTGCGTCGAAGCCGAGGGTGTCCAGTTCGCTGGTGGGATGCAGAAAGCCGTCCTGTGGCGAGTTCGATACCAGTGCACGCGGGTGTACCAGCGGGATCGGCTGGCGCAGCTGGCCATTCCAGGGGCGGAAGCTCAGCTTGCGACCCTTGAAACCATCCAGCGGCAGCTCACCGCTGAGCGACAGCTGACGGATTGCTGCAGCGTCTGTGCTGCGCAGGCGGGTGACCGCCGCCGCGAGGCTGCGCACGCCCATCCAGGCGGCGAAATCGCGGTCGTTCATCCAGCGCTTGGCATGCGCCTCGAAGCGTTTCTGCAATTGGGCGGCGCCGTAGGTTTCCACCGTCTTGTGCCAGCCGGTGGCGGTCAGGCCCTGGGTGCCGGCCACCGGGCGCGGCAACCAGGTGTGGTACGGCACGTACTCACCGAAGTCGCCGCGCTCGTCCGCCACCAGCACCACGTCGTATTCGGCGCCCTGGGTGAACAACGGCATCTCGGCCTGGGCGCTGCGGCGCTGGTCGTTATCGAAGCTCCAGGGCTTCTCCTCGACGATGCGGTGACCGAAGCGCTTGGCCGCGCGGCGCAAAGCCTCGGCATAGGCCTGATCCTCAGCAGTCGGACCGACGATCAGCATCCAGCGATTCCAGCGACGTGCCGCAAGAAACTGGCCGAGCGCATCGGCGAGCATGCTGCGGCTCGGCAGGGTGTGCAGGACATTCGCCAGGCAACGCTGGCTGCGCAGTGCATCGTCGGCACTGCCTGCGTTGATCAGCAGCGCTTCCGGCATGGCGTCCGACAGCTGGCGCAGGGACTCGGCCGGCGCGTTGACCACGAACAGGCGCAGGCCGTCGGCGTACTGCTTGCCGGCCTGTTCCAGGAGTTCTTCCGGCGTTTCGCTGGTGGCCGCTTCGAGCACATAGCTGTGCTTGAGAAAACGTCCCGTGCTGTTGCTGTCGGTGATGGCCAGTTCGGCGCCGCGCAGGCCGGCGTCTTCAGGTTCGGGAATGACGTTGGAGAGCACAGGGCCGGTGTCTGGACGATAACCGAGATAACCGATGCGTATCGCCAGCTCCTGGCTGGACGCCGCTGCAGCGAACTGTGTACAGCAGGTGAGGGCGATCAGGAAACCGACTCGTCGTAATGCGTGGCTCATGGGCAGCTCCTGTGACGTTGCAGGCAGCATAGGAACCATGGCCGAGCGGGGGAATATGCAGAAAGTACCGCTCGGGCGGTACCAAGGTAGTAGGTAAGCGAACGACGGCTACCCCTAGCATGAGTCCGTCCGATAACAATAACGAGGCCATCCCTATGCCCACATATAAAGCTCTGCTGCTCAACCTGCTGTTCGTTGGCAGCCTGGTCGGGTTCGATCACAGCCACGCCGCTGGCGACCTGACCCGTCGTACCCAGGCCTTGCCGGATCTGAAGTTCGGTTCCGAGCAGAGCGATTACGCCGTGTCGCAGAAGGAATATCAGCTGGAGACCGGTGTCGCCTATCAGCTCAAGGTCAGCTCCGATGGCCAGAAGGAGTGTGCGTTCCAAGCGCCCGAATTCGCCAAGTCGATCTTCTTGCGCAAGGTCGAGGCCGGTGGGGTGGAGATCAAGGCGATCACGCTGGTCGAGCTGGAGTTCGAGGATGCCGGCGAGGCGGAAATCTTCTTCCTGCCCGTCAAGCCGGGCAGCTACCCGTTCTACTGCAAGGGGCTGCAGAACAAGGGCATGGAAGGCCGGTTCGTGGTCAAGTGAAGCGGACTGGCGCTCGGCGCTGATCTCCGGGAGTTGCCGATATGTCCGCACTCTGGCGAATCAATCTGCTGGTCACGCTGTTCTTTGCCGTTGTGACCGTGGTCTGTCTGGCCGTGTTGCTGCGCCAGGCCGCCCACGATGTACAGCGCGAGCTCGATGCCGCGGCGGCGGTGGTTGGCTATCTCGGCGAGATGGCCGAGCGTGATCCCGACTCCCTCAGCCCGGGCCTGACCGATAGCCTGCGCCACATTCGCGTGCGCTGGCTGGACGCCACCGAATCGATGCCCGTCGGGGGCGATCCGGCGCTCGACGACTGGCTCGGGACCTGGCTGTACCCCGCCGAGCTGTCGTCGCCCAGCGTCCTTCAGCTAACCAATGGCCAGCGGCTGCATATCAGCGTCGATCCGCATGACGAAGTGGAAGAGGTCAGGGATTCGTTGCTGCAGCTGCTGGTGCTGTTCGGCCTGGCGCTGCTGCTTTGCCTGCTGGCGATCCGCTGGGCCGTGCGCCCAGGCATGCGTGTGCTCGGCGAATTGCTGGGCGCACTTGTGCGTATCGCTGATGGCCGCCTCGATACCCGTCTGCCATCGCATCGCTTCGCCGAGTCGCGCAAGCTCGCCGAGCGCTTCAATCACATGGCCGCTGCACTCGAAGATGCGCGGGCCGACAACGAGCAGCTGACCCAGGCGCTGCTGGCGCTGCAGGAACGTGAGCGCACCCGGCTGGCGCAGGCGCTGCATGACGACCTTGGCCAGTATCTGGCCGGTATCCGCGCGCGGGCCTGCCTGCTGCGCGTCCAGGCAGAGCAACCCGACGCCGTTCGCGAAACCGCGGCGCACCTCGAGCAACACAGCCTCGATCTGCAGAACGGTTTTCGCACGCTAGTGCGAGACCTGTATCCGGTGATGCTCGATCACCTGAACCTGGAAGACGCCATCGAGCAACTCGCCGAGCAGTGGCAGAGCACCCAGGGCATCGAGTGCGAGCTCCGGCTGCGCGGACCGATTCCAGCGCTGTCGATGGACGCCAAGGTGCATCTCTATCGCATGGTGCAGGAGGCGCTGACCAACGTGGCGCGGCATGCGCGCGCGACTCGCGTGTGCCTGCATCTGTGTGGCGGTCACAACGGGCTGCGCCTGCTGCTGCGGGACGATGGCCATGGGTTGCCGCCAGAACGGCCGGGGGTCGGCCTGCGTTCGATGGTCGAGCACGCGCGCTGCCTGGGTGCCCGGCTGCGTATGCGCCACCGCGCCGGCAAGGGCTGGGCGCTCTATCTCAAGTTGCCTTTGCAAGGAGCCACGTCATGAAGATTCTGCTGGTGGATGACCACGCGGTAGTGCGTCAGGGCTATGCGAGCCTGCTCAAGGCATTGCTTCCGGAAGTGACAGTCAGTGAAGCCGCCAGTGGCGAGCAGGCGCTGGAACAGGTGCAGGAATCGATTCCCAGCCTGGTCGTGCTCGACCTCGGCCTGCCGGGCATCAGCGGTCTGGAAACCTGTCGGCGTCTGCGTCAGCGGTTGCCGCTTTTGCCGGTGCTGGTGTTCAGCATGCACGACGAGCTGGCACTGGTCCGGCAGGCACTGGATGCCGGTGCCTCCGGCTATCTGACCAAGCGCTGCGCGCCGGACGTGCTGGTGGAGGCGGTGCGCAAGGTGCTTGCCGGGCAGACCTTCATCGAGCAGCCGCTGGCGACCGAGCTGGCGTGCCAGCGGCCGTCGCAGTCGCCAATCAAGGGGCGACTGGCCGAGATGACGCCGCGCGAGATGGAAATCTTCATCATGCTTGCGCGTGGCATCGGCAATCGGGAGATCGCCGAGCGGCTGTGCATCAGCAGCAAGACCGTTTCGAACCATATGGCCCTGCTGAAAAGCAAGCTGGAGGTCAGCTCCCAGGCTGAACTCGTGCACCTGGCCATCGATCAGGGTTTGCTCCGCGTCGGTGACCGAATGCTGTGCGAGGCCTGATAGGCCTCTTTCCTTCTCTCCTGCTTCGATGCAGCGCGACATGACTGTGTGCTGAGTCCAAAGCACCTGTCCAATTTTTCCAGAACAGCAGCTGCGCGCCTGTACCAGGCGAGCGGGGCGCCTGTGCCTTGCGAAAGTCGCGGGCCGAGTTAGTGCGCTGGTCGTAAGACCAATCTCCACGCGGCTGGGAATTTTTCCCGCCAGAGCCGGGAATTCTTCCCTGTCGGCACCGCGGCATGGCTCTCGATAATCGCGTCTGGCAGGTTGCCAGCATGCGGTTGCCCGCGGTTCTCGCCGCGTCGCGAATGCCGGTGGCCTGGCCAGACCGATTGGCCAACAAGAACAAGGACCACCCATGCCGTATCAGCTCTGTTGCAGCGCGATGCCCCGCCGTACGCTGCTGTCCCTCGCCATCGCCGCGCTGTTGCCGGCGTCCGTTCATGCCGAGCAGACGCTCGATCTCGGCAGCCAGGAGGTGGTCGGTACCACGCCGCTGCCGGGCATCGAGCTGCCAAAGGATCAGGTGCCGTCCAACATCCAGTCGCTGGATGACGAGGACCTGCGGCGGCTCGGCGGCCAGTCGCTGGCCGAAAAACTGCAGCGCGGATTGCCGAGCGTCAACATCAACGAGATCCAGGGCAATCCGTACCAGGCGGACCTCAACTATCGTGGCTTCACCGCCTCGCCGCTGCTCGGTACGCCGCAGGGGCTTTCGGTTTTTCTCGACGGCGTGCGGGTCAATGAAGCGTTCGGCGATGTGGTGCACTGGGATCTGATCCCGAACACCGCCATTGCCAACATGGCCCTGGTGCCGGGCTCGAACCCGCTGTACGGCCTGAACACCCTGGGCGGCGCGCTGGCGCTGCAGACCAAGCGTGGCGATACCCATCCAGGTGGCTCGGCGGAACTCTACGGCGGCTCGTTCGGACGCCAGGGTGGCGCGATTGAACAAGGCGGCAGCCATGAGGAATTCTCCTGGTACCTGGCCGCCGAGGGCATGGACGAGGACGGCTGGCGTGACCATTCGCCATCCGAGGTCCGCCAGTTATTCGGCAAGTTCGCCTGGACCACCGACACCACCGATCTGGCTCTCACGCTGGCGCATGCCGACAACGATCTGATCGGCAACGGCCTGATTCCGGAGAGCATGTACGACCAGCGGCGCGAGTCGATCTTCACCTATCCCGATCAGACCGAGAACCGCAGCCGCCTGATGGCCCTGTCCGCCAGCCACTGGCTCAACGACAACGATCGGCTGTCCGGCACGGTCTATCTGCGCCGCACACGTACCGCGACGCTCAATGGCGACGGCAACGATGAGTACGAGGACGAATACGAGGCGTGGGAAGACGGCGGCTTTATCGGCGTAGGGCCGGAAAGCGGCGTGCTGAACCGTACCCGCACCGCGCAACGTGCCTACGGTCTGGCGCTGCAGTGGGCGCGGCATGTAGGTGCGCATCAGTTCGCCTTCGGACTGTCCCACGACAACACCCGCGCCAGCTTCCACCAGAGCGAGCAGGGCGGCGAGCTGACCGACGAGCGCGGAATCGCCGCCAGCGAAGAGGAGGAACAGGCCAACAGCCTGCTGGGGCGCACCCGTACTTCCAGCCTCTATGCCACCGACACCTGGGCGCTGACCGACGCGCTGCAGCTGACCGGCTCGCTGCGCTACAACCGCACCCGCGTGGTGAACACCGATCGCATGGGCGATGCACTAAATGGCGACTTCACCTATCGCAAACTCAATCCCGCGCTGGGCTTTGCCTGGCAGCTGCGACCGGCGGTCACCGTCTACGGCGGCTTCTCCCAGGGCAATCGCGCGCCGACGCCAATCGAACTGGGCTGCGCCGATCCAGCGAACCCGTGCAGTCTGCCGAACGCCATGGCGGCCGATCCCTTCCTCGAACAGGTGGTCACCCGCACGCTGGAGTTCGGTGTACGTGGCGAACTGGCGGGCGGCACCCGCTGGAACCTCGGGGCCTTTCGCAGCGTGAACCATGATGATCTGCTGTTCGTCGGCACCGGCGGCAGCATGGGCTACTTCACCAACTTCGGCCGCACCCGCCGCCAGGGCATCGAGCTGGGGCTGGCCGGCACGCAAGGGCCGTTCGACTGGCGAGTGGACTACACCTATCTGCATGCGACCTTCCGCTCCGCGGCCTGCATCCTCGCCGAAAACAACAGCACCGAAGGCGAGGGCGGCTGCCCGGACGACGAGATTCGCGTGTCCAGCGGCGACTATCTGCCAGGCCTGCCGAAGCACAACCTCAAGCTGGGGCTGAACTGGAATCTCAACGAGCGGCTGCGAGTCGGCACCAGTGTCCTGGCGTACTCATCGCAGTACGTGCGCGGCAACGAGAACAACCGTCATCAGCCCAACGACGAGGTAGAGGGCAGCGGCAAGCTGCCGGGTTACGCGGTGGTCAACCTAACGGCCGATTACCGCTTAGCTCGTGACTGGACGCTGTTCGGCCGGGTCGACAACCTGTTCGACAAGCGTTACGCCACCGGCGGTGCGCTGGCCGAGAATCCCTTTGTTGGCGCCGGCAACGCCTTCGAATCGGACCCGGACGAATGGCGTCACGAGCAGTTCATCGCCCCTGGCGCGCCGAGGGCGGGCTGGGTGGGCGTGCGTTATCGCTGGGATGCGCTATAACCGATCAGTCGCAGCAGCACCGAGCATGCCGGGCCTTTGTGCCCGGCATGTTCGCGTTCGGCCACACTGCAGTGTTCGGCTTGCCGGGTCCGAGGTATCTGACGCGAAATCGTCACGGCCGATTGCGTATCCTGGCGAGCTTGGCCGATTGGTTGACGGCAACACGGAGCACGGATGAAGCGCGTCCATCACCACATCCTCGTCTCGCAACGTAGCGCTGGCGGGTGCCGCTGAGCATGCCGTCACGCCTGCGCATCGTTCTCGCTCTCGGCAGCGCACAGACCCTAGCCTGGGGCTCGACCTACTACCTGCCGGCCATTCTCGCCGAGCCGATGGCGAGCGAATTGGGCATCTCCACCGGCAATGTATTCGCCGCGTTTTCCCTGGCACTGATCGTCACCGCCGTCCTCGGCCCGCTGTCGGGCAAGCGCATCGACCATCACGGCGGGCGTGATGTGCTGGCGCTTTCCAGCCTCGTTTTTGCCCTCGGCCTGGCCATGCTCGGTTTGGCCAACGGACCGCTGATGCTCTGGCTCGGCTGGTTGGTGATCGGCATCGGCATGGCGCTCGGCCTTTACGAGTCGGCCTTCTCCACGCTTGCCGGCATCTACGGTCGCGATGCGCGCGGCGCGATCACCGGCATCACCTTGCTCGCCGGCTTCGCCAGTACGGTGTGCTGGCCGATCAGCGGCTGGTTGAACGCCGAGTTCGGCTGGCGCGCCACATGCCTCACATGGGCCGGGGCGCATCTGCTGCTCGGGCTGCCATTGAACCGGCTGCTGATTCCGGTTGGCATACAGCCGGCTCCGTCCGCGGCAGAGCAATCGCAGACAGACGGGCGTTCGGGGGCGGGATTGACCATGGCGCTGCTGGCCTTCGTCTTCGCCGCCACCTGGTTCACCAGCACGGCGATGGCGGCGCACCTGCCACGTCTGCTGCAGGAGTCCGGACTGTCACCGGCCGCGGCCATCGCGATCGCGGCGCTGGTCGGACCGGCCCAGGTCGGGGCGCGCTGCCTGGAGTTCGTCCTGCTGCAGCGCTTCCATCCACTGATCTCGGCGCGCCTCGCCGCCATCGCCCATCCCATCGGTGCGGCTGGCGTGATGCTGGCGGGTGCGCCTGCGACCACCGCATTCGTGCTTCTGCATGGCGGCGGCAACGGCATTCTGACCATTGCCAAAGGCACCTTGCCGCTGGCGATATTCGGCCCCCATGGCTATGGCCTGCGCCAGGGGCTGCTGATGGTGCCGGCACGCTTCGCCCAGGCGTTTTCGCCGCTGGTGTTCGCGCTGCTGATCGACGACTTCGGTACGCGCGCGCTGTGGCTGTCGGCGGGGCTGGGGGTGCTGGCGTATGCCGCGCTGACCTTCCTGCAACGTCGGGCGCATGGGCTGGCCTGACTCAGGTCGAGCGCCGCCGAAGCCTTGTCAGCGCGGTAGCGCCGCGAGCAGCATCGCCCGCTGCTCCGCGCTCAGGCCGAGGAACACGCGCAGCGCGGCGTAGGCATCGTTGGCCGCGTAGGCCTGCTGTGCCTCGGTCAGCGCGGGGTTCGCCCAGTTCGAGGTGGCCACGCTGCGGGATTTGTCGATCCGAGCGTCGAGCACCGCGGCCACCGCACCACGCAGGCCGACCTGGCCCTTCTTGCCCTGATAGCGAAGCACCGAGCCCAGGTCCAGCAGGCTGGCCGGCCGGATGCCCAGCTTGCCGTGCAGTCTGGAGCGATCCGACTTCAGCCCGAAACCGATCTTCGTCAGCGCGGGCGCTTGCAGGATTGCGCTGGCCGCTTCGATGCAGCCGGGCACGCCGATCCTGAACAGGTAGGCCTTTGCCGGGGTGGCGAACTGGATCAGGTGCGGACCGCTGGAGACTTCGCCCACCTTGAAGGTGGGTTTGGATTCGGTATCGAAGCCGATGCAGGCAAAACTCATGATTTCGCCCACGGCCGCGCGAAACTCGTCCGCCGTCGCGGGGGTGACGATGTTCGCCGACGTCAGCCCGTTGAAGCGCGGCAGCCCGTCGATGTTCGGATGCTGGCGGATATGAATGATCAGCTTCTGCGTCAAGCTTGCGTCCTCCGCACGCTGGTGATCGAGTCAGCCTGAGGCAGCGGTGCCGGTCCGGCTGTAGCGCTCATGTGCGATCTGCTGTGGACTGGCTCGCCATCAGTTCTTCAACTGGCTGGCGAACTGCCCGACCGCGCTGACGACGCGCTGCGCGCCGTCCTGGATTTCGACGATCACCGCGCCGGCCTGGTTGGCGAATTCCAGTCCGTGCTCGGCCTGGTCGCGGCTCGCGCTCATGCTGTGCACGGCAGATTGCGCCAGGTCCTGGTTTTTCTGCACGACACCGACGATTTCCTCGGCGGCCTTGCTGGTGCGGGCCGCCAGCTGGCGAACCTCGTCAGCCACAACGGCGAAGCCACGACCCTGATCGCCGGCCCGTGCGGCTTCGATGGCGGCGTTGAGGGCCAGCAGGTTGGTCTGATCGGCAATACCGCTGATGGTCTTGAGGATCGCGCCGATCAGCTGCGACTGCTTGTCCAGCGCCTCGATACCGTCGGAGGCTTCCTGCATCTGCTGGGCGATGCGATGCATCACCTCGACCGTCTGCTGGACCACTTGCGCGCCGCGCTGGGCACTGAGGTCGGTGTGCTGGGAGGTGTCGTAGGCAATCGTTGCGGCGTCGGCCACGGCCATCTCCCGGTTGACCTGATCGGTGATGACGGTGGCGAACTTGATCACCTTGTACAGCTTGCCGTAGGCATCGAGCACCGGGTTGTAGGACGCCTCGAGCCAGACGGTCTGACCGTGGGCATCGATACGCTTGAAGCGTTCGGCGATGTACTCGCCACGGTTGAGGCTAGCCCAGAATTCGCGATAGGCCGGCGACTCGCTTTCCTCACGTTCACAGAACATGCGGTGGTGCTTGCCCTTGATCTGCTCGAGGCGGTAGCCCATGCCGTCGAGAAAGCGCTGGTTGGCGGTGATGACATGCCCGCCGAGGTCGAATTCGATCACCGCGGTGGAGCGCAGCAGCGCGTTGACCACGCTCTCGTGCTCGCGCGAGGTTTCGATGGTACGGGTCAGGTTGGTGGCGCACAGGGTGTAGTGGTGCAACGTGCCATCCGAGCCCTTGATCGGCTGCCAGATCGAACGCAGCCAGGCTTCCTTGCCGTCGGCCCGCAGCAGTCGATAGGCACCGCTGAGATGCTCGGCACGCTGCATGGCGGTCTTGAGGCGTGCGTAGTTTGGTTCGGTACGAAACTGCTGGCTGAAGAAGTCGTCGACGGAGCGGCCGATCAGATCGTCGCGGCGATAACCCATTTCGCTGAGGAACAGCTCGTTGGCGTGTTGAATGCGTCCTTGCGGGTCCAATTCCAGGACCATCATCTCCCTGTACAACGAGTTCTTGATCTGCTTATTGATTGCGGCTTCCTCGCGCAATTCAGCCAGTTCTCGTTTCAGGTTCTTGTTGAACATTTATTGGCATCCAGTGAAGGGCAAAGGCCGCCCAGTCACTTGATCGGCGCAGGAGTCCTTTTCCTGAGGTCGAAGGCCAATGGTTTGTTCTATACCGGCGATTGAACTGGCCTATCGCCGGCGTTTTTCATTTCTCCCAATCGACCGGGCAGTCCTTGCAGCCTTCCATGTTGGTGCCCTGGAAGGTCGCGTAATGCCGGCGTGCGCCGGTCAGCACGGCGTTGCCGAGGTTGGCGTCGTTGAGCTTGGCTTCCTGCAGGTTGGCATCGGTGAGATCGGCGCCCAGAAGGTCGGCCTTGCTCAGCCAGGTCATTTCCAGGTCGGCGGCGTGCAGCGTGCTGTCGTGCATCCGGGCGCCGCTCATGCGGGCGAACTCGAGGTAGGCGCCGGTGAGGTCGGCCCTCTCGAACTGGGCGGCCTGGGCGAACAGGCCCCAGCCCTGGATGGCGATCAGCCGGGCATCGGTGAAATTGGCCAGACGCAGGTTGGCCTGTTGCAGGCTGGCGCGGTTAAGCGTGGCACCGCTGAGGTCGGCTTTTTCCAGATTGGCCAGGTCGAGGTTGGCGTGGCGCAGGTTGGCTCCGGACAGGTTGGCACCGGCGAGATTGATACGGCGCAAATCCTGATTGCTCAGGTCGGCGCCGCGCAGGTCGGCGTTGGCACACTGGCTCTCGGGCTGGAGTACGCAGCCGTTGATCGTCAGAGGAGCGTCGTCTGCGGCGATGGCGGACGCGCTGGCCAACAGGAGCAGTGGCAGAAGCAAGCGGTTAGCGGTGTTCATGGGAGGTCACCTGGGGCAGGGCGGGGGAGAAAAAGCGGTCGCGCGGCGTTCCTGGGCCTGTCGACGAGAGCGCCAACCCGCAGCCGACCAGGCCAGGCGCGCCGCGCGAACCGCTGTATCTTCAGAACATGAGGCGTGCCCGCACGGTGGCGGGCACGGCTCGACTCATCGCTTGGCGGTCTTCTTCTCCCATTCCGGCAGTTTGAATACCCAGAACGAACCACCCTGGGCGACCGGCTTGGTCAGTACGGCCATGTCGCCGCCCCACAGCGGCACGGCACCGCCGTAACCGACCGTCACGCCGATGTACTGCTCGCCGTCCTGTTCCCAGGTGATCGGCGGGGAAATCACGCCGCTGCCGGTCTGGAACTTCCACAGCTCGTCGCCGGTTTTCGCGTTGAAGGCCTTGAAGTAGCCGTCGCTGGTGCCGGTGAAGACGAGATTGCCCTTGGTCGCCAGCACGCCGGCCCACAGCGGGAGTTTTTCCTTGTGTTCCCAGGCTACCTTGCCAGTGGTCGGGTCCATGGCGCGCAGGATGCCGACGTGGTCGTCGTACATGCGCTTGATGCGGAAGCCCTGGCCGAGATAGGCGGAGCCTTTCTTGTAGCTGACTTCCTCGGTCCAGTAGTCCTCCTTCCAGTGGTTGGCCGGTACGTAGAACAGGCCGGTATCCTGGCTGTAGGCCATGGGGTTCCAGTTCTTGCCACCGAGGAAGGGCGGGGATACTTCGACCGACTTGCCGTGCTTCTCGCCCGGCTCCGGCTTGGGTGGGCGCTGGCCCTCGTTCTCCACCGGCCGACCGGTTTTCAGGTCGATATGGCTGGCCCAGGTGATGCCGTCGACGAAGGGGAAGGCGTTCTGCAGCTTGCCGTCCTTGCGGTCGACGACATAGAAGAAACCGTTGCGGTCGGCGTGGGCCGTGGCCTTGACGGTCTTGCCGTTCTTGTCCTTGTAGTCGAACAGCACCAGCTCGTTGTTGCCGGAGAAGTCCCAGGCATCGTTCGGGGTGTGCTGGTAGAACCACTTCACCTCGCCGGTGCTCGGATCGACGCCGACCTGCCCGGAGGTGTAGAGGCTGTCGTAGTCCTTCGGGTCGCCGCCATCGCTGGTGCGCTCCCAGCCGTTCCACGGGGCGGGGTTGCCCGCACCGACGATGATGGTGTTGGTTTCCGGATCGAAGCTCGCACTCTGCCATGGCGCGCCGCCGCCCTGACTCCAAGCTTCCTTCTTGCCGGTCGGGTGGTTGGGATCGTCCGGCCAGGACGGCGCCTTGATGTCGCCGGTCGGCGTGCTGTCCTTGCCGTTGAGACGGCCCATGTGGCCCTCGACGAAGGGGCGCATCCAGACTTCTTCGCCGGTATCCGGGTCGCGGGCGAACAGCTTGCCGACGACGCCGAACTCGTCACCGGAGCTGCCATGCACCAGCAGCACCTTGCCGGTCTTGGCATCTTTAACCAGTGTCGGTGCGCCGGTCATGGTGTAGCCAGCGCCGTGATCGCCGAACTTCTTGTTCCAGACGACCTTGCCGGTGTCCTTGTTCAGGGCCACGACACGGGCGTCGAGGGTGCCGAAGTAGATCTTGTCGCCATAGATGGCCGCGCCGCGGTTGACCACGTCGCAGCACGGGCGGATGTCATCGGGCAGGCGATGGGAGTAGCTCCACAGGCGCTTGCCGGTCTTGGCATCGAGGGCGAAGACGCGCGAGTAGGAGCCGGTCACGTAGATCACGCCGTCATGGACGATGGCCTGGGATTCCTGGCCGCGCTGCTTCTCGTCGCCGAAGGAGAACGACCAAGCCGGGGTCAGCTTGAATACGTTGCTCTCGTTGACCTGCGCCAGGGGGCTCCAGCGCTGTGCATTGGTGCCCATGCCGTACTGCAGGACGTTCTCGGTGGACAGATGATCCTTGGCGATGTCTTCCCAGCTGACCGGCTTGGCCTGGGCGGCAGTGGCCAGCGCCAGGCTGCCAGCCAGTGTCAGGCATTGCACAGCGAGGGCGAGCGGACGGGGTGTGCCGGGGTGCGATCTTGTTGTCATGGTTGCGATTCCCTTGGTCGATTCGAACGAGGCCGCCGCATCCGGCTGGCCTGGCGATTCGATTATTGGGAGCGCGCCACGGGTGCGGACACGGAAAACGTCCCGCGAATGCCGGGAATACTTCCCAAGCCCCACTGATTTGGCCTTGCTACCAGTGGAGTGCCGAAGGTGGTAGTAAAACCTAGTACCAAGGGAGGAGATGCAGGCACCCAAAGCAGGATTCTGCCAATCCGTCCTCGCCGCCAACATGACCACCATGCGCTCCGATGGGGCTGCCTTGCACAGGTTCTCGAATAGAGGGTGGTAGTCATGAATAACAAGATCTTTTTGCGCTCACTGCTGGCAGCGGGTGTTCTCGGTATGTCCGGCCTGGTTCTGGCGCATGGTGACGTGACGCCGCAGGCGGTCAACACCAAGGGCCTGCCGGATCTCGGTGAAGAATGGCTGGACGAGAACCCCTATCGTGCGCCCAGCGAGCACCACGACCTGGCCGTGGAAATCGGTTCCTCCGCCTACAACCAGAACTGCGCGCGTTGCCACGGTCTGGAAGCCATTTCCGGCGGTATCGCCCCCGACCTGCGTGAGCTGGAAGCCAGCTACGACGGCGACGAGTGGTACAAGGAGCGCGTGATCAATGGTGCGGTCCGTGACGGTGCCGTGTACATGCCGCGCATGGCCGACACCCTCAGCCAGGAAGCGCTGTGGGCGATTCGCACCTATATTGAAAGCGAAGCGGCCAAGCAGTGATGAACGCCGTCCGGCTGGTTCTGTCGCTGTGGCTGGCACTGTGCTGCGCACTGGCGCAGGCGGACGTGGTCAAGGTGCGCGCCTTCGATGACATCATCGAATCCGGCGTGCTCAAGGTGGCGATGTACGAGAATTTCCCGCCGTACAGCTACCAGCAGGACGGCCAGCCGCGCGGTGTCGATGTGGAATTGGCGCGCAAGCTAGCCGAAGGGCTGGACCTGACACTGGAAGTGCTGTGGGTGACGCCGGACGAAACCCTCGACGACGACCTGCGCAACTTCATCTGGAAGGGGCACTACCTGCGGCCTGGCGTGCTGGCTGACGTGATGCTGCGTGTGCCGTACGACCGCGAGTTCGCCTACAAGCGCAACGAGCTGGGTGAAGTGATCAACGAGCTGGTGGTGATGTTCGCACCCTATCAGCGCGAGCGCTGGCAGTCCGCGTATGACGATCGCCGTCTCGACGAGGTGCCGAGCGTGGCGGTCTTTCAGTACCACCCGATCGGCGTCGAAGTGGACAGCGTGCCCTCGTTCTACCTGTCTTCGGTATTCGAGGGCCGACTGGCGAAGCACACCCATCACTACCCGAGCATTCGCGAGGCATTCGCTGCGCTGCAGCAGGGCGAGGTGGACGCCACCATGGCCATGCGCGCGGAGATCGAGTGGCTGCTCGACCAGGCCGACGACGAGCACCTGAAGCTCGCCGAGAACGCTTACCCGAACATGGGCAAGCAGGTATGGGATCTCGGTATGGCGGTGCATGAATCCAACCGCCAGCTGGCCTACGCGTTGGAAGAAGTACTGGAGCCGCTGATTCTTGAAGGCGAGCTGGAAAAGCTCTACGCCAGCTATGGCTTGAGCTACGAGTTGCCCGGGTTGTATCAGGATGTGGAGAGCGACGTGGCCGGGCGCTGACCGGTTGCGCCATGCCGATCCCGCTGCGGATCGCCGTTCGAGGAGTCGACATGAGCGTCCGAATCTTGCTGCTGATGATGGTCCTTCACGCCTCGGGCGCCCTGGCGGCCGAGGCCGACCCACTGCAGTCGGTGATGTGGGAATACCACCACAAGGGCTTGCTCAACAGCGAGCCCTACGTGTTCGACGAGCGAGTAAAGGTCCAGGTACCGCCATTCGCCGAGGATTCGCGGCAGGTGCCGGTGCACATCGATGCCAGAGCCCTCGGTGACGAGGTGGTGCGCATCGAAGCCTGGGCCGACCTCAATCCCATCCCACGGATTTTTACCTTCACGCCTGGCGAGCAGGTCGTGCCGCTGGTCGCCATCCGCATACGTGTGGAACAGGCGACACCGATCCGCGCGGCGGTGCTGACCCGTGATGGTGTCTGGCACATCGGCTCGGCCAAGGTCGATGCTGCTGGTGGCGGCTGTACGGCGCCTAGCGTGGTGCGTGCCCAGCCAGGCTGGGAAGACCGCCTCGGTGAAGTCATCGGTGGGCGCTTCGCCCGCGGCGATTTCAGTCGTTTGCGCCTGCAGGTCTCCCACCCGATGGATAACGGTCTGGTCGGCGGCATTCCCGAATTCTTTCTCAACCAGGCCGAGTTGCGCGATGCCGACGGTCAGGTCCTGGCGGAGCTGGAACTGTATCCGGCGGTCGCCGAAAACCCGAGTCTGAGCCTGGAAGTGAAGGGCGCGCAGGACACCCGCCTGTGGCTGCGTGACAACAACGGCAACGAGTTCGAAGCCGCGCTCTGAACTGACCAGCCCGCGTTTTCTCCGAGAGCCAGCAACCAAGCCAAGGAGGCGTCATGCGCCTGTTGCTCCTGATGTTCGCGTTCTGTTTGACCCTGCCCGCACATGCCGAGCTGCGTTACACGCTGCAGCCGCGGCAGATCGCCGATGACGTGTGGCTGCTGGAAGGCTCGACGGACAACTTCGACAAGGCCAACGGCGGCAATATCGTCAACACCGGCTTCATCGTCACCGACGCCGGCGTGGTGGTGATCGACAGCGGCCCGTCGCGGCGTTACGGCGAGGCGATGCGCGCGGCCATCGCGAGCGTTACCGATCGCCCGGTCATCAAGCTGTTGCTGACGCATCATCATCCCGACCACGTCCTCGGCAACCAGGCATTTACCGATGTGCCCATCGCCGCGCTCGCCGGCACGACCGAGCTGTTGCGCGAGCAGGGCAACGCCATGGCCGAGAACATGTACCGCCTGGTTGGTGACTGGATGCGCGGTACCGAGGTGGTGTTGCCGACCGAGACTCTGGCGCCTGGCACGCTGGAGATCGGTGGACGTGCCCTGCGTCTGCTCGCTCTGCGCGGTCACACCGGTGCCGATCTGGCCATTCTCGACGAACGCAGCGGCGTGCTCTTCGCCGGTGACATCCTGTTCTACCAGCGCGCGCTGACCACGCCGAACAGTCCAGGCCTGGATGTCTGGCTGGAAGATCTGGATACGCTAGAGGCATTGCCCTGGAAGCGCCTGGTCGCTGGCCACGGCCCGGTGGCCGATGATGCCGCGCCTTTCCTCCAGATGCGCGACTACCTCGGCTGGCTGGACGGTTTGCTGCGAGAAGCCGCCAATGGCGGGGCGGACATGAACGAGGTGATCCAGAGCCCGATCCCCGAGCGCTTCGCCGGCATCAGCCTGACCCGCTATGAACTGATCCGCAGCGTCAGTCATCTGTATCCGCGTTACGAAGCGATGGCGCTGCAGCGCGTCGACGAGTGAAGGCGCGCCCGCGGCGCGCCGGTTGACGTTCCACTCCAGTCGAAGCCTTCAATCACTGCAGCTGTAGCTGATCGCCACGTTCCTGCTGCCAGTCGTCCAGGCTGGGTGCGGCTTCCTCGCCATCCATGCGGTGGATGATGGTGAAATAGTCCTGCTTGAAGCGATCCTGCATGATCTCGCTGCGATTGCGAACCTTTACCGCATAAATGCTCTGGACGTTCTGGTGGTCGAAGTCGCGCCAGTACTGCTCGTCCTTCAACAGGCTATAGCGATGGTTCTCCAGCTCGGCGATGACGGCTTCGCTATCCAGTCGGCCGGCCCGCCCCGCGGCATCGGCCCACTGCCGGACGATGCCGTAGGCTGACGCTGCGGTGCTGCCGGGGTAGGCCTGATGCAACGCGATGTAGCGCTCGACGAACGCCTGGCCGGTTTCGCTTTTCTCTCGCTGCGGTACCCGCCAGGTCCAGGCTTCGGTGCCGATCACGTTTTCCATCACCAGCGGTCCGGCCTGCTCGACGATGCTCTGGGTGAGGTTGGGCACGATGATCTGCATGCGCTTGCCCAGTTCCAGGGTGTGCGCCAGGCGCATGGTCTGTACCAGATCCTGGCCGAGCAGGACGATCACCAGCACATCCGCGTCGCTGGCGGCAGCCTTCTGCAACGCGCTCAGGTAGTCGTCGCGACGGGCACCTCGCGCAGCGATCTTCGAGTAGCCATGGCGTGCGCGGTCGCGGCTCTTGGTCGCTTCACGCAGGGCCTGCTCCATGCTGTGGCCCCAGGCATCGTCGAGGCTGATGTAGTGGTAGCGGCGATTGGGCATGTGCCAGCTCAGGTATTCGCCGAGTACCCGGGCGCTCATCCAGGCACTGTTGGACTCGCGGAACAGGTGGCGATGGCCGTCCCGCCCGGTGATCTCGTTGGCGTAGCCGAGGGTGGGGAAGTACAGCAGTCCAAGTTCGCGGGCGCGCTGGCCGGTGCTCAGCGCCTCTTCGCTGTTAGCGCCGCCGAAGATCATCGCTGCGCCCTGTTTGGCGAAACGGTCGACGTTGGCACGCGCCTTTTCCGCGCGAGCCGCCGAATTCAGGCTGACCAGCTCCAGACGCCGGCCCAGCAAGCCGCCATCCTGGTTGATCTGGTCGACGGCGAGCAGGGCGCCACGGCGCAGCTCCAGACCTTCTGACTTGTAGTTGCCGGTGCTCGGGTAGTTGAGACCCAGGCGGATCGGTTCGGACGCGTGGGCGCTTTGCAAGGTGAAGACGATGAGGGCGATGACCAATGTCGGGCGAAGCATGGCTCTTATCCTTCTGAGCGAGGGGGCGTCCGTTGTAGGGCGTGGGGCGGGCTCAGCGGAATAGTCTTTTCCGGCCATATGGGTGCGACTTTCGGTGCCGCCCGGCATTGGCGGCGGGCCGAATCACGCGTCTTTCGTGGCCTGCGGAGGCGTATTGCTACCAAGGGAGGAGGAAAATCGGTACTGCGGGCAATTGTTGGCGAGGCGGTGCAAACCAAGAATCACCCACAGACCGGGAAAATTTCCCGGCATAACAATGAACCCGCAGAGGTAGCCGCAATGAAGCACACCGGTCTTCGCAAGCCCTTCGCCGTGACGGCGCTATGCGCCGCGGTGGCGATGTCCAGCCTGCACGCCTGGGCCGTAACCGACCAGGAAATCCTCAACGACGCCAAATCCACCGATCAGATCGTCACCAACGGTCTGGGTTTGCAGGGCCAGCGCTATAGCACGCTGGACACGTTGAACACCAATAACATCAATCAGTTGCGACCGGTTTGGGGCTTCTCTCTCGGCGGTGAAAAGCAGCGCGGTCAGGAAGCGCAGCCGCTGATCAAGGACGGCGTGATGTACATCACCGGTTCCTACTCGCGCGTATACGCACTGGATGCCCGGACCGGCAAGGAACTGTGGCAGTACGACGCCCGCCTGCCCGACGGCATCATGCCGTGCTGTGACGTGATCAACCGCGGTGTGGCGCTGTATGGCGACCTGGTGATCTTCGGCACGCTGGACGCCAAGCTGGTCGCCCTGAACAAGGACACCGGCAAGGTGGTCTGGAAGAAGACCGTCGCCGACTACAAGGCTGGCTACTCGCTGACCGCCGCACCGTTGGTGGTGAACGGCAAGCTGATCACCGGCGTTTCCGGTGGTGAATTCGGCGTGGTCGGCAAGATCGAGGCCTACGACGCGAAGAACGGCGAGCTGCTGTGGACCCGTCCGACCGTGGAAGGCCACATGGGTTACGTCTGGAAGGACGGCAAGAAGGTCGAGGCCGGCATCTCCGGTGGCGAAGCGGGCAAGACCTGGCCGGGCGACCTGTGGAAGACCGGCGGTGCCGCTCCGTGGCTGGGCGGCTACTACGATCCGGACACCGACTCTCTGCTGTTCGGTACCGGTAACCCGGCGCCGTGGAACTCGCACCTGCGCCCTGGCGACAACCTGTATTCGTCCTCGCGTCTGGCTCTGGACCCGAACGACGGCTCGATCAAATGGCACTTCCAGTCCACTCCGCATGACGGTTGGGACTTCGACGGCGTCAACGAGCTGATCTCCTTCGACTACAAGGAAGGCGGCAAGACCATCAAGGCTGCCGGCACTGCCGACCGCAACGGCTTCTTCTATGTGCTCGACCGCACCAACGGCAAGTTCATCCGTGGCTTCCCGTTCGTCGACAAGATCACCTGGGCCAAGGGTCTGGACAAGAACGGCCGTCCGCTCTACGACGAAACCCACCGTCCGGGCAATCCTGCCGACGCGGACAAGGGCAAGTCGGTGTTCGTCGCACCGTCCTTCCTGGGTGGCAAGAACTGGATGCCCATGGCCTACAGCCAGGACACCGGCCTGTTCTACGTGCCGTCCAACGAGTGGGGCATGGACATCTGGAACGAGGGCGTAGCCTACAAGAAGGGCGCGGCCTACCTGGGTGCCGGCTTCACCATCAAGCCGTTGAACGAGGACTTCATCGGTGTGCTGCGCGCCATCGATCCGAAGACCGGCAAGGAAGTGTGGCGCTATAACAACTACGCTCCGCTGTGGGGCGGCGTGCTGGCCACCAAGGGTAACCTGGTGTTCACCGGCAACCCCGAGGGCTACCTGATGGCCTTCGACGCCAAGACCGGCAAGAAGGTCTACGAGTTCAACACCGGCTCGGGCGTAATCGGTTCTCCGGTCACGTGGGAAATGGATGGCGAGCAGTACGTCTCCGTTCTCTCCGGTTGGGGTGGTGCAGTACCGCTGTGGGGCGGCGAGGTCGCCAAGCGCGTGAAGGACTTCAACCAAGGCGGTATGGTCTGGACCTTCAAGCTGCCGAAGGATCTGGTCGCCAAGCGCTGATCAGCCTGCGTTACGCAAACCCGGCGGTCGTCGGGTTTGCCAAAACAGAACCCCGGTCCCCATGGCCGGGGTTTTGTCGTTCTGGCGTCAGGCAAAGGCAGTTCATGCCTGGCGATAGGCGCTGGGCGTGACGCCCACCTCACGGCGAAACACCTGGGAGAAGTGGCTCGCGCTCGAATAGCCCACCTCTAACCCGATATCGATGACGCTGCGCTGCGTTTCGATCAGCAGCCGACGCGCCCGCGCCATACGCAGGCCGATGAAATACTGCGACGGCGAAAGCCCGGTCGCGCGCTTGAACATCCGGCTGAAGTGGTACTCGCTCAGCTCGGCGGTCCGGGCCAGCTGCGCAAGGCTGAAATCGTCGGCCAACTGCGCATCCATCGCCTCGATGACCCGGCGCAGCTTGTAAGCCGGCAAGGCGTTGCTGCGGCGGACGACCTCTTGCCGATCGCGATAGTGACGCACCAGATGCACGGCAAGTGCCTGGGCCTGGCCGCGAACGTATAGCAGGCTGGGCTGGCGCTCTTCGATCAGCTCGTGGCTGAGCTTCTCCATCAACCAGCGAACCGTGTCGTCCTGAGCGCCGGAGACATCCCGCAAGGCAACCGCTGTGCTCTGCGGCCCGAGCAGTTCCCGAGCGGCCTGGTCGATGAGCGGCAGGCCGAGATACAGGTGCATCACCTCGAAGCGCTCACCTTCCAGCGTCTGCCAGCGCATCTCGTAGGGCTCGTGGGTATCGGTCAGGAAGAAGTCGCCGGCCCTGACGGTGGCCGCGCTCCATTGCCCGGCCAGTGCACGTTCTTCGACTCGTGCCGCACCGGCCAGTATCAGCACCAGCAGCGGCTCCAACACTGCCGGTACCTGTATCGGCTCGACGATCGTGCGATGGCTGAACAGCTGCACCACCACGTCCTGCATCGGCGGCTGCTGTGTGGTCGCGCGCGCTTCACCAGGCAGGTAATGGCTCATCGACTGCGGGCTGGTTTGCCCCGCATGGGGCCGTGGCGGGGCTTGTGATGGCCGCGGCATGGTGTGCTCCTGGCAGACATTCGAAAGCGCTCAGCGCCGAAGGTTAGCGCAGACCCTGCGCCTCGGCAGATCCCTGCTGCGCGCAAAACCGCGACAGCCAGCGCAAGCGTGCGAAAGCCCGGCCTGCTGCGATAGGCGACAGTTTGCCCATCGCGCCTCCTGGCGCAGCCCAAAAGAGAGGAGAGCACCATGACTGATTCGAATCACATCGTCGTTCAGGAAGTTGCAGGCAAGGTCGCGCTGGTCACCGGCGCTGCCAGTGGTATCGGCAAGGCGATCACCTTGCTGCTGCACGAGCGAGGTGCCAAGGTCATTGCCGAAGACATCGACCCGGCGATCGAGGAGCTCGCTCGGCCGGGGCTGGTGCCGCTGCAGGCGGATATCACCGAAGATGGCGCCGCCGAGCGTGCTGTCGCGCTGGCCATCGAGCATTTCGGCCGGCTCGACATCCTGGTCAACAACGCCGGGATCATCATCAACAAGCGGGTGGTAGACATGACCCGCGAGGACTGGGAGCGCATCCAGGCGGTCAACGCCACGGCGGCCTTCCTGCATTGCCGCGAAGCGGTCAAGGCGATGGTGCCCAACCGCTCGGGGGCGATCGTCAACATCGCGTCTTACGCGTCGTATTTCGCCTTTCCGACCATTGCCGCCTATACGGCATCCAAAGGCGCGCTGGCGCAGCTGACCCGCACCCTGGCGCTGGAGGCGATCGAGCATGGCATCCGGGTCAACGCCATCGGTGTTGGCGATGTGGTGACCAACATCCTCAACGACGTGGTCGAAGACGGCCCGGGCTTTCTTGCCCAGCATGGCGAAGCCGCACCCATCGGGCGCGCGGCGCAACCGGAGGAGATCGCCGAGATCGTCGCCTTTCTCGCCTCGGAGCGGGCCAGCTTCTTGGTGGGTTCGGTGGTCATGGCCGATGGGGCATGACGGTGACGGCCGGCTGAGGCCGTCGCGCAGAAACACGAACCCCGCCAAAAGGCGGGGTTCGGTGCTTACGTAGACGGACGCGGGATCAGTCTTCCAGCGAGCCCATCGCGGTGGTGTTGAAGCCGCCGTCGACGTAGAGGATCTCACCGCTGATGCCGGACGCCAGGTCCGAGCAGAGGAAGGCACCGGCGTTGCCGACTTCGTCGATGGTGACGTTGCGGCGCAGCGGGGTCTGCTTCTCGTTGGCAGCGAGCATCTTGCGGAAGCTGGCGATGCCGGAGGCGGCCAGGGTGCGGATCGGGCCGGCGGAGATGCAGTTGACGCGGGTGCCTTCCGGGCCGAGGCTGCCGGCCAGGTAGCGAACGCCGGCTTCCAGACTGGCCTTGGCCATGCCCATGACGTTGTAGTTCGGCATGGTACGCTCGGCGCCCAGGTAGGAGAGGGTGAGCAGGCTGCCGTTGCGGCCCTTCATCATCTCGCGGCCGGCCTTGGCCAGGGCGACGAAGCTGTAGGCGCTGATGTCGTGAGCGATCTTGAAGCCTTCACGGGTGGTGACTTCGGTGAAGTCGCCGTTCAGCTGGTCACCGGGAGCGAAGCCGACCGAGTGCACGATGCAATCCAGGCCGTCCCACTTCTTGCCCAGTTCCTCGAACACGCGGGCGATGTCTTCGTCATTGGCGACGTCGCAGGGGAAGCACAGCTCCGGGCCCGAGCCCCAGCCGGCGGCGAATTCTTCGACGCGGCCCTTGAGCTTATCGTTCTGGTAGGTGAAAGCCAGTTCTGCACCTTCGCGATGCATGGCGGCAGCGATGCCCGAGGCAATCGACAGTTTGCTGGCAACGCCGACGATCAGTACGCGCTTACCGGTGAGAAAACCCATGTGCTTGTCCCTCTTCTGGTTGTTCGGCAGCGCCGGGCGCCATGAAGGCGGATTCCAGCAGCTGCTGTGTATACGGATGTTGCGGCGCCGCGAATATCTCGGCAGCCGTACCCTGTTCCACCACCTGGCCTTGCTTGACCACCATCATCTGGTGGCTGAGTGCCCTGACCACCGCCAGGTCATGGCTGATGAACAGGTAGGTCAGGTTGTACTTGGCCTGCAACGAGCGCAGAAGCTCCACCACCTGGCGCTGAACCGTGCGATCGAGAGCCGAGGTCGGCTCGTCGAGCAGTATCAGCGCCGGTTTCAACACCAGAGCCCGGGCAATGGCAATGCGTTGCCGTTGCCCGCCGGAAAACTCGTGGGGATAGCGATGCCGGGTTTCCGGATCGAGACCAACCTCCACGAGCGCGTCAATGATTGCCTGTTCCTGCTCCTGCGCATTGCCCATGTGGTGAATGCGCAGCCCTTCGCCGATGATCTGCCCGACCGACATCCGCGGGCTCAGGCTCCCATACGGGTCCTGGAAGACCACCTGCATCTGCCGGCGCAACGGCCGCACGGCGCCCTGTGACATGCCCTGCAGCTGCTGGCCCTGGAAGCGGATCTCGCCGCGACTGGCCAACAGACGAAGGATAGCCAAGCCCAGGGTCGACTTGCCTGAGCCGCTCTCGCCGACGATCCCCAGCGTCTGCCCCTTGGGCAGGCTGAAGTTCACACCGTCGACCGCCTTGACGTGATCGACGGTGCGCCGCAGCAGGCCTTTCTTGATCGGGAACCAGACTCGCAGGTCCTCGACCTCCAGCAGCGGTGCCGCCTGCTCGACCGCCACCGGGCCACCGCTGGGCTCGGCTGCGAGCAGTTCCTGGGTGTACGGATGCTTGGGTGAACGGAACAGTTCTTCACACAACGCCTGTTCGACGACACGACCCCGCTGCATGACACATACACGATGGGCGACCCGCCGAACCAGGTTGAGATCGTGGCTGATCAGCAGCAGCGCCATGCCCAGCCGCGCCTGCAGTTCCTTGAGCAATTCAAGGATTTTCAGCTGCACGGTGACGTCCAGCGCCGTGGTCGGCTCGTCGGCGATCAGCAGTTCCGGCTCGTTGGCCAGCGCCATGGCGATCATCACGCGCTGGCGCTGGCCGCCGGACAGTTCGTGCGGATAGGCGCGGATGCGCTTGCGCGGTTCCGGAATGCCCACCAGCTCGAGCAATTCCAGGGTGCGGGCGGTGGCGGCCTTGCCCCGCAGGCCCTTGTGGATCTCCAGCACCTCGTTGATCTGTTTGCCCACGGTATGCAGCGGGTTGAGCGAAGTCATGGGCTCCTGGAAGACCATGGCGATACGGTTGCCACGGATCTTGCGCATGGCCTTCTCGTCGGCCTTGATCAGGTCCTGTCCGTGGAAATGAATCTGCCCCTGCGGGTGGCGGGCCAGCGGGTAGGGCAGCAGGCGCAGGATGGAATGGGCGGTGACCGACTTGCCCGAGCCGCTTTCGCCCACCAGGGCCAGGGTTTCGCCCTTGCGGATGTCGAAGGACACGCCTTCTACGACGCGCTGGACCTGATCACCGGTGACGAACTCGACGGCCAGATCGCGGACCTCGACCAGGCTCTCGCCAATCGAAACTTCGGACATCTTATTTCCTTGGGTCGAAGGCATCGCGCGCCGCCTCCCCGATAAACACCAGCAGGGTCAGCATGATCGCCAGCACCAGAAAGGCGCTGATACCGAGCCAGGGGGCTTGCAGATTGGCCTTGCCCTGGGCGACCAGCTCGCCCAGCGACGGCGAGCCCGCCGGCAGGCCGAAGCCGAGGAAATCCAGCGCGGTGAGGGTGCCGATGGCGCCGGTGAGAATGAATGGCATGAAGGTCATGGTGGAGACCATGGCGTTGGGCAGGATGTGGCGGAACATGATCGCGCCGTTCTGCATGCCCAGTGCACGGGCCGCGCGTACATACTCGAGGTTGCGCCCACGGAGGAACTCGGCACGTACCACGTCCACCAGGCTCATCCAGGAAAACAGCAGCATGATGCCCAGCAGCCACCAGAAGTTCGGCTGCACGAAGCTGGCGAGAATGATCAGCAGGTAGAGCACCGGCAGGCCCGACCAGATCTCTAGCAGGCGCTGCCCGACCAGATCGACCCAGCCGCCATAGAAGCCCTGCAGGGCGCCGGCGATGACACCGATTACCGAGCTGATCAGGGTCAGGGTGAGGGCGAACAGCACCGAGATGCGGAAACCATAGATCACCCGGGCGAGCACATCGCGGCCCTGATCATCGGTGCCCAGCCAGTTATCCAGCGAAGGCGGCGCAGGGGCGGGCACTTGCAGTTCGTAATTGATGCTCGAATAGTTGAAGGGAATGACCGGCCAGACCATCCAGCCGTCCTTCTCGGCAATCAGTTCCTGGATATAGGGACTCTTGTAGTTCGCCTGCAGCGGAAACTCGCCGCCGAAGGCCGTTTCCGGATAACGCTTGAACACCGGGAAGAACCATTCGCCGTCGTAGCGCACCACGATCGGCTTGTCGTTGGCGATGATCTCCGCGCCCAGGCTGAGCACGAACAGCGCAAGGAAGATCCACAGTGACCACCAGCCACGCTTGTGCGCCTTGAACAGGGCCAGCCGGCGCTGATTGAGGGGGGACAACTGCATTCAGGCCTCCCTGCTTTCGAAATCGATGCGCGGGTCGACCAGGGTGTAAGTCAGGTCGCCAATCAGCTTCACCACCAGGCCGAGCAGGGTGAAGAGGAAGAGGGTACCGAACACCACCGGATAGTCGCGGTTGATCGCCGCCTCGAAGCTGAGCAGGCCGAGTCCGTCGAGGGAGAAGATCACCTCGATCAGCAGCGAGCCGGTGAAGAACATACCAATGAAGGCGGCCGGAAAACCGGCGATGATGATCAGCATGGCATTGCGGAACACGTGGCCGTAGAGCACGCGATTCTTGCTCAGACCCTTCGCTCGTGCCGTGATCACGTACTGCTTGTTGATCTCGTCGAGGAAGCTGTTCTTGGTCAGCAGCGTCAGGGTGGCGAAGTTGCCGATCACCAGAGCGGTGACGGGCAGGGCCAGGTGCCAGAAGTAGTCGATGATCTTGCCGCCCAGGGTCAGGTCGTCGAAGTTGCCCGAGGTCAGGCCGCGCAGGGGGAACCAGTTCCAGTAGCTGCCGCCAGCGAACAGCACGATAAGCAGGATGGCGAAGAGAAACGCCGGGATGGCGTAGCCGACGATGATCGCCGAGCTGGTCCAGACGTCGAACTTGCTGCCGTGACGGGTGGCCTTGGCGATCCCCAGCGGGATCGAGGCCAGGTACATGATCAGCGTGCTCCACAGGCCCAGCGAGATGGATACCGGCATCTTCTCGATGATCAGGTCGGTGACCTTGGCGTCGCGGAAGAAGCTCTCGCCGAAGTCCAGCCGCAGGTAGTTGCTGAGCATGATCCAGAAGCGCTCGGCCGGCGGCTTGTCGAAGCCGTAGAGTCGCTCGATCTCGGCGATCAGCTCGGGGTCCAGGCCCTGCGCGCCGCGATAGCTGGTGCCACCCACCGCAACCTCCGAACCGCCACCGGCGATACGGCTGGTGGCGCCCTCGAAGCCCTCCAGCTTGGCGATTGCCTGTTCCACTGGGCCACCGGGCGCCGCCTGGATGATGATGAAGTTGATCAGCAGGATGCCGAACAACGTGGGGATGATCAGCAGCAATCGGCGAACAATGTAAGCCAGCATGCTTAGCGCTCCGCCTCGCCGTTATCGACTGGCGTGCTCGCACCAGCTTCCGCGGCTTTCTTCGCTTCCACCGGATCGGCGACCGGAGCCTTCGCATCCGGTATGCGCCACCAGGTCATCAGGCCGATGTCCTGTTTTGGCGTTACCTGCGGATGCGCCAGGTGGTTCCAGTAGGCGACGCGCCAGGTCTTGATGTGCCAGTTCGGCACCACGTAGTGACCCCAGAGCAGCACGCGATCCAGCGCACGAGTATGGGCGACCAGTTCCTTGCGCGAGTCGGCGCCGATCAGCCCCTCGACCAGCATGTCGATGGCCGGTTCCTTCAAGCCGATGAAGTTGCGGCTGCCGGGATTGTCCGCACTCGCCGAATGCCAGAATTCACGCTGTTCGTTGCCGGGCGAGTTGGACTGACCGAAGCCACTGACGATCATGTCGTAGTCGCGCGAGCGCAGCCGGTTGATGTACTGCGAGACGTCGACTCGGCGGATCTCCAGCTCGATGCCCAGGTCGGCCAGGTTGCGCTTGTAGGGCAGTAACACGCGCTCGAACTCGGCCTGCACCAGCAGGAACTCCAGCTTCACCGGCTTGCCCTGGGCGTCCAGCATCTTGTCGTTCTCGACTTTCCAGCCCGCTTCCGTCAGCAGCCGATAGGCCTGGCGTTGCTGTTCGCGAATCACGCCGTTGCCCTGGGTTTGCGGCAGTTCGAAGGCCTTGTCGAATACCTCGTCCGGAACCTTGCCGCGAAGGGGCTCGAGAATCTTCAGTTCGTCTTCGCTCGGCAATCCGGAGGAGGCCAGCTCGGAATTGTCGAAATAGCTGCGGGTGCGGGTGTAGGCGCCGTTGAACAGCTGCCGATTGGTCCACTCGTAGTCGAACAGCAACCCAAGCGCCTCGCGCACGCGACGGTCCTGCAGCAGCGGGCGGCGGATATTGAAGATGAAACCCTGCATGCCGGTTGGGTTGTAGTTGCGGATCTCCTCCTTGAGGATGCGTCCATCCCGGACTGCATCGATGTCGTAGGCGGTGGCCCAGTTCTTCGCACTGGTTTCGAACCAGTAGTCGAAATGCCCGGCCTTGAAGGCCTGCAGTGCTACGGTGTTATCCCGGTAGTAATCGAAGTTGATGTGATCGAAGTTATAGAAACCGCGATTCACGGGTAGATCCTTGCCCCAATAGTCCTCGACGCGTTCATAGCGGATCGAGCGGCCGGCCTGGACTTTCTCGACGCGGTACGGACCGCTACCCAGAGGCGGCTCGAGGTTGCCCGAGGTGAAGTCTTTGCCTTCCCACCAGTGCTTCGGAAGGACTGGCAGCTGCCCGAGAATCATCGGCAGCTCGCGATTGCCGGCATGCTTGAAATCGAAGCGCACACGTCTCTCACTTTCCGCCGTCACTTTTTCCACATCGGCGTAATAGGCACGGTATTGCGGAGCACCCTGGCTCATCAGCGTCTCGAAGGTGAAGACGACGTCTTCTGCCTTGACTGGCTCGCCATCATGAAAGCGGGCCTGCGGGCGAAGGTGGAAGCGCACCCAGTCGTTGTTCGGGCCTTTCTCGATCTTTTCCGCCAGCAGACCGTATACGGTGAACGGCTCGTCCAGGCTGTTGGTGGTCAGGGTGTCGTAGATCAGGCCGATGTCGTCGGCCGCGACGCCCTTGTTGATGAAGGGGTTGAGTGAGTCGAAGCTGCCGAAACCGGCCTGACGCAGCGTGCCGCCCTTGGGCGCCTCGGGATTGACGTACTCGAAATGCTGAAAGTCGGCCGGGTACTTGGGCTTCTCGCCATACAGCGTCAGGGCATGGCGGGGAGCGGCCTCGGACAGGGCGGCCATGCAGAGCAGACTCAGCAGGCCGGCGCGAAACAGCGAATGGCTCACGCGATTGTTCATTTGCTCTTCTCCAGGCTCTTCAGCCACCAGGCGCGCAAACCCAGCGTATAGGGCGGCGTGGTGACATGGGCGAACCGATTGCGGTACGCCAGGCGGTGGTTACTGATGAACCAGTTCGGAATGGTGTAGTGGTTCCACAGCAGTACGCGGTCGATTGCGCGGGCGGCCGACACCTGTTCGTCGCGGGTCTGTGCGGCGAGCAGCTTGCCGATCAGGTCATCGATGATCGGGTTGGCGATTCCCGCATAGTTGCGGCCGCCTTTGACGCCGACCTGGCTGGAATGGAAATAAAGGTACTGCTCGATGCCCGGACTGAGGCTCTGGGCCAGCGTCATCAGGATCATGTCGTAGTCGTAATGGTCGAGTCGTTGCTTGTACTGCGCACTGTCCACGGTGCGCAGGTTGGCCTGAACGCCAATGCGCGCCAGGTTCTCGACGTAGGGCTGGAGGATCCGTTCCAGCCGTGGGTTGACCAGCAGTATCTCGAAGCTCAGCGGTTGCCCGGCGCTGTTCAGCAGTCCGGCATCGGACAGCTTCCAGCCGGCTTCGGCAAGCAGCCCCAGGGCGCGACGCAGTGTTTCCCTCGGGATGCCACGACCATCGGTTTCTGGTAACTCGAATGGTTCGGTGAACAGCTCACCAGGGAGCTGCTTGCGGTAGGGCGAAAGTAGCAGCCATTCTCCGCCTTCGGGCTTGCCGGTGGCACTGAAGTCGCTGTTGGGGTAGTAGCTTTCGCTGCGGCGGTATGCGCCGTAGAACAGCGCACGGTTGGTCCATTCGAAATCGAACATCAGACCGAGCGCCTCGCGAACGCGGCTATCGGCAAAAGTCGAACGCCGGCCGTTCATGAAAAGTGCCTGGGTCTGAGTCGGGATCTGATGTGGGATCTCTGCGCGAATGATGTCGCCACGCATCACGGCCGGGAACTGGTAACCGTTGGCCCAGTTCTTCGCCTGATGCTCGATGAAGAAGTCGAACTCGCCGACCTTGAACGCTTCGAACGCCACCACGTTGTCGCGGTAGAACTCGACATCGATGCGATTGAAGTTGTACTTGCCCCGATTGACTGGGAGCTTGGCGCCCCACCAGTTGCGCACGCGCTCGAACACCACCTGCCGCCCGGGTTGCACCTGGGTGATGCGGTAGGGGCCGCTGCCCAGCGGGGGATCGAAGGTGGTGGCCTTGAAGTCGCGATTCTTCCAATAATGCTGCGGCAGGACCGGCAGTTCACCGAGACGCATGATCAGCAATGGATTGTCTGGCTGCTCGAAGACGAAGCGGATGCGGTGCCGGTTGAGAATGTCGACGCGCTTAACCCCTTGCAGGTTGGTGCGGTAGCGCGGATGCCCGTCCTTGAGCAGCAGCCGGTAGGAGAATGCCACGTCATAGGCGGTGATCGGCTTGCCATCATGGAAGCGAGCTTCCTTGCGCAAGTTGAAAACGACCCAGCTATTGTTGTCGCTGTACTCCACCGATTCGGCGATCAGCCCGTAGCTGGACGCCGGTTCGTCGCCCGAAGGGTCGTAGACGCCGGTACCGACCATCAGCGGTTCGTTCAGCTCGCTGAAGCCGTACTGCAGGAATCCGGGGGTCGCACTTGGGCTGGTGCCCTTGAATGTATAGGGGTTCAGCGTATCGAACGTACCCGACGCCATCAGCTTGATCCTGCCGCCCTTGGGCGCGCGCGGATTCACCCAGTCGAAGTGGGTGAAATTGGCTGGGTACTTAAGAGTGCCGAACTGCGCATAACCATGGCTTTCGCTGATGGTGGCGAGGGCGGGAAAGCTCAAGGCCAGGCAGGTCAATAACAGTAGCAGGGGTCGCATCAGACGGGGGATCCGATCCTTGGCGCTTAAGGGCTTCTCGGGCCGGTACAGTAACAGCTTGTATGCGCTGGAAAAAGGCCGGCCACCTCGGGCAAACTGCCACTCATTTCCTGTACTGGCATTGTGGAGTGTGACCTCTTGGATGTACGTGCCCAGGGTCTGCAGGCGTGGATCGATCGCCTGAACCAATCCGAACTGCCGGCGCTGGCATCGGTGGTCAAGGATATCCAGCGGCTGGCCGAGCACCAGCACGCTTCGGTCCAGCAGCTTGCCGACGTTCTGCTGCGCGATGCGTCGCTGACTTCCAAGGTGCTCCGGGTCGGCAATAGCAGCTACTACAACCCCTCTCAGGAAACCATCAAGACCATCTCGCGGGCGATCGTGATGATCGGCTTCGACAATGTCCGACTGATCAGCCTGTCGGTGACGCTGATCGACAGCCTGCTGGAGAAGGCTCCGCGGGAGCAACTGCTCGAGCTGCTGGCCCGCTCCTTTCATGCGGCCGTGCAGGCGCGCAATATCGCCGGCTATGTCCTTTCGCGGCATGAGGAAGAGGTGTTCATCGCGGCGTTGCTCTATCACGTCGGTGAGCTGGCGTTCTGGGGCTGCGGCGGCGAGCAGGCCGACGAGCTCGCCGTGCAACTGAAACAGCCGGGCATCAAGCCTGAGGAAGTGGTACAGGCCATTCTCGGCACCAGCTTCCGTCAGCTCACGCTGGGGCTGGTGAAAAGCTGGAATCTGGGCGAGCTGACCAGCCTGGCTCACAGTCAGGCCGTAAGCAATGACCCGGCTGCGCGTGCGGTGGCGTTGGGGGTGAGGATCAGCGAAGCCGCACTGGACGGCTGGGAATGCGAAAAGATGCAGGCCCTGACCAGCGCGGTGGCGGAGTTCACAGGCGTGACTGAGGCCGATGCATTGCAGCAGATCCTCGCCAGTGCCGACGAAGCGGTCACGGTTGCGACCACCTTTGGCGCCAGTCGGTTGGGCCGGCTGATTCCCAGCACCGATCCGGAGCAGATCAGGCTGCAGCAGGCAGAGCGCCAGGCGGCCTTGCTGCAGCCCGACCTGCTGTTGATGCAACAGTCGCTGCAGGATCTTGGGCTGATGGCGTCGGGCGGCGGCGATGCCAGCCTGATTCTGGAGACGCTGCTCAAGGGGCTGCATCGAGGCGTTGGATTGGAGCGGGTAATGGTGGCGGTCCTGGCCGACCAGCAGACGCGTTTCAAGGTGCGTTGTGCCGTTGGAGAGGGGGCCGAAGCCTGGCTTCAGAATTTTGCGCTGCCGGTCGACCAACCCGAGCAGCCGCATATATTCAGCTATGCGTTGCGACATCGGCAGTCGCTGTGGATGGGGGTGCCGGCAAGCTACAACCTGGCGGACCTGGTGACGCAGCCGCTGCGGCAATGGCTCGGCAACGGCATGTTCTTCATTGCGCCGCTGATGGCGGGAGCGCGGGAGATCGGTGTGCTGTACGGCGATTGTCGCTTGTCCGGGCGTGCGCTCAAGCATGAGCAGTTCATCGCCTTTCAGCGTTTCACCCAGCTGACCGGCCGTTGTATGGAAGCCCTGAGCAAGCGTTCAGCGGGTTGACGGTCGGGCGCTCACCTTGGGAGGTAGAGGGTGAGCAGCTGGCCCGGACGGAGCACTTCGGTGCTTTTCGGGTTCCAGGTCTTGAGATTGGTCAGCTGCACATTGAAACGCTTGGCAATCTGATACAGCGAATCCCCCTTACGAACCTTGTAGTAAGTCGGGGCGTCAGCATTGTCCTTGCTCTTGGCGGCAGGCGCAGGCCCCTGCAGGAAGAGCGCCTGGCCTACTTTCAGCTGGCTGCCGGACAGATTGTTCCAGCGCTGCAGGTCGCGTACCGATACGCGCTGCGCCTTGGCGATATCCCAGAGGTTGTCACCGGATCTGACCCGGTAGCTGCGGGGTGCGGTGTCTGGCTGACGCGCTACCGCGTGCAGTAATTCTCTGGATGCACCGGCGTCGCTGCTGGCTGGAATGCTCAGGACCTGGCCGATACGCAGGGAGTCGCTGTTCAGGCGGTTGATGTCGCGGATGACATTGACGGTCAGGTGATGGCGGTTGGCGATCGCCCCCAGGGTATCGCCTGGGCGGACGGTGTACTGCTTCCAGTCCACCAGTTCCTGCGGTTTCATCAACGCCAGGTTGGCTGCCAGCATCTCGGCCTTCTCCAGCGGCACCAGCAGTTGCTGCGGGCCGTCCAGCGTGATGCGGCGGGTGAAGGCGGGGTTCAGTTGGTACAGCTCGTCTTCGTCAAGGTCGGCCAGCTTGGCTACCCGCGCCAGGTCCATGCGCTGCTTGAGGGCGATGACCTCGAAGTAAGGTTCATTGGCGATCGGGTTGAGGTTGATGCCATAGGCCTCAGGCGCTTCGATCAGTTGCGACAACGCCAGCAGCTTCGGTACATAGTCGCGAGTTTCGCGTGGCAGGGGCAGGTTCCAATAGTCGGTTGGCAAGCCCAGTTTCTGATTGCGTTCGATGGCGCGGCTGACCGTACCCTCGCCAGCGTTGTATGCGGCCAGGGCGAGCAGCCAGTCACCGTTGAACAGACCATGCAAATAGCTCAGGTAGCGCAACGCGGCATTCGTCGAGGCGGTAATGTCCCTGCGGCCGTCGTACCAGCTGGTCTGGCGCAAATTGAAATGACGACCGGTGGAAGGGATGAACTGCCAGAGCCCGACCGCATGGGCTGGAGAGTAGGCGAACGGATCGTACGAGCTTTCGATGATTGGCAGCAGTGCCAGCTCCAGAGGCATGTCGCGCTCTTCCAGGCGCTCGACGATGTAGTGGATATAGGGACTGCCGCGTTCGCTGGCGATTTCGATGGAGCGGGGGCGGCTGGCGAAGAGCAGGCGCTGCTGCTCGATGCGGGGGTTGCTGTCCAGATGCTCCTGCAGTTTGTAGCCTTCGCGGATGCGCGCCCAGAGGTCCTCGTGTTCGACGATGGTGCTGGTATCGCTCAGCCAGATGGGCTCCTGCACCGCCGGTCCGCTCGCACGCCTCGACTGATCGAACGCATCATCATCGCGTGCGGAGTTGCTTTGACAGCCGGCTAGGGCTACGCAGACGGCGAGGGCCAACGCACGACCAGAGGCTGCCAAGGCGTCCGTTTCGTGGCGTTTCTTGGGAGCTGGCGGCATTGGCTGGAATCTTCCCCGGAAACAAAATTCGGGGGATTCTAGGAATGCGTCCTGATGGGGTCAAGTTGACACGCCCCGTTTCGGGAACTTGTCGACCTTGTCAGAAACGATCCTTCCACGCGCGCAAAGCGGCGAAAACCGCGACTTCGCCGTCTAGCTGGCTGCCGCTGTGCTGGATCGCCGCCTGCCGTACCGTCTCGATATCGCCGCGCAGAAACGGATTGGTCCGGCGCTCGATGTCCAGTCGGCTGGGCAGGCTGAAGCAACCGGCCTCGCGCAGCTGTGTCACCTCGCTGATGCGCTTGGCGACGTCCGCATTGTTCGGCTCTACCGCCTGGGCGAAACGCAGATTGCTCAGCGTGTACTCATGCGTGCAATAGATCAGCGTGTGATCGGGGACGCTAGCCAGTCGCTTCAGCGACTCGAACATCTGCTCGGGCGTGCCTTCGAACAGCCGGCCGCAACCTGCTGCGAACAGTGTATCGCCACTGAGCAGCCAGGGCTGTTCTGGATCGGCATGAAAGTAGGCAATGTGTCCAAGCGTATGTCCGGGGACGGCAATGACCTCCAGGCGCTTGCCGAGCAGCTCGATGTGCTGGCCGTCACTTAGTGACTCGTCACGTGCCGGGATCTTCTCGGCGGCCGGTCCGTGAACACGTGCGCCGGTGTGTGCCTTGAGCCGTTCGACGCCGCCGACATGGTCGTGGTGGTGGTGGGTCACCAGAATGTCGCTCAGCTGCCAGCCGGGATGGGCCGATAGCCAGTCCAGCACGGGCGCGGCGTCACCAGGGTCGACCGCTACGCAGCGCTGGCTGGCGTCGTCCTGGAGCAACCAGATGTAGTTGTCGGTGAAGGCGGGCAGGGCTTCGATCTTGAACATGGATGGGTCGCCAAGCGGATCACAAAGGCGCATCCTAGGACCTGTTCCCGCCGAGTCGCAAGCCGCGCCGGAAACGGGGGCGGGCTCTGGCAGTCCCAAGGAAATCTTGACCCTGATCGAACCCAGCGCCCTGCGAGCCCGCGGGCAAACGGAGCCGAGCGATGAACGAGCGACCGTCCACTCAAGCCAGCGACCATTGGCTGTCGATGATCAACCAGGCGTCCGACTGGTTTGCCGGCCCCTTGGGCCAGCAGCTGCTAGTACAGGAAAAGCAGGTCCTGACCGACGAGCTGGCCCGTTGCTTCGGCAGCTATCTGGTGCACAACGGCCCATTTGCCGGCGAACCGGTGCAGCCGCAAAACATCAAACGTAGCGTTCGCCTCGGTGCACCGCTGCCGGGTGTGGAAATCCACTGCGAGGAACAGGCCTGGCCGCTCGGCGAGCATGCCGCCGACGTGGTGGTCTTGCAGCACGCGCTGGATTTCAGCCTTTCGCCACACGGCCTGTTGCGTGAAGCAGCGCGTGGCGTGCGTCCCGGTGGACACCTGTTGATCGTCGGCATCAATCCCTGGAGCGCCTGGGGGCTGCGTCATCTGGTGTCGCGCGAGGGCTTTCGCCAGGCCCGCTGCATTCGCCCGTCGCGGGTTGGTGACTGGTTGAACCTGCTGGGGTTCGCGCTGGAGAAACGCCGCTTTGGATGCTATTGTCCGCCGCTTTCCTCGAGCGACTGGCAGGCGCGATTGTCGCGTCTGGAAACCGTTGGGCAACAGCTGCAGGCGCCAACCGGCGGCTTCTATCTGCTGGTAGCGCGTAAGTTGATGATAGGCCTGCGGCCATTGCGCCAGGAACGTCGCGAGCGGATGGGCAAGTTGCTGCCGATGCCGGTAGCCAAGATCAGTCGCCGCGATGCCGAGCACCATCGGCTGCCGTAATGTCTGTCGCCGCCAAAACGAGTAAGCAATCTACATGAGCGACGATTGGGTCGAGATTTATACCGACGGTGCCTGCAAGGGTAATCCTGGGCCCGGTGGCTGGGGCGCGCTGCTTGTGTACAAGGGCGTCAAACGGGAACTCTGGGGCGGTGAGCCGGACACCACCAACAATCGCATGGAACTCATGGCCGCCATTCGCGCGCTCGCCGAGCTGAAACGTCCGTGCAAGGTGCGGCTGGTGACGGATTCGCAATACGTCATGCAGGGCATCAACGACTGGATGCCCAACTGGAAGAAGCGCGGCTGGAAGACGGCAAGCAAGCAGCCGGTGAAGAATGCCGACCTCTGGCAGCAGCTCGACGAGCAGGTCAGTCGTCATGAAGTGAGCTGGCAGTGGGTTCGCGGGCATACCGGGCACCCAGGTAACGAGCAGGCCGACTTGCTGGCCAACCGCGGTGTGGTTCAGGCCAAACGACAACCTATTGTGTAAGTGAGCGAAATGACATGCGCAGCGTAGTACTCGACACCGAAACCACCGGTATGCCGGTTGCCGATGGGCACCGGATCATCGAGATCGGTTGTGTCGAGGTCATCGGCCGCCGTCTGACCGGGCGTCATTACCATGTCTATCTGCAGCCCGATCGCGAGGTGGACGAGGGGGCGATAGCGGTTCACGGCATTACCAACGAGTTCCTCACCGACAAGCCGCGTTTTCGTGACATCGCTGACGAGTTCTTCGAGTTCATCAAGGACGCGCAGCTGGTCATCCATAACGCGGCGTTCGACCTTGGCTTCATCAATAACGAGTTCGCCCTGCTTGGTCAGCAGGATCGCGCCGAGATCACCGACCACTGCACGGTGCTCGATACGCTGCTGATGGCGCGCGAGCGGCATCCTGGTCAGCGCAACAGCCTTGACGCCCTGTGCAAGCGCTACGGCGTGGACAACTCGGGGCGCGATCTGCACGGCGCACTGCTTGATGCCGAGATCCTCGCCGACGTCTGGCTGACCATGACCGGTGGGCAGACCAATCTGTCCCTGGCTGGCGATGGCGAAAGTGCCGATGGTGGCCGGCCGCAGCCCACTCCGATCCGTCGCCTGCCGGCTGATCGGCCGCGCACGCCCGTGCTGCGGGCCAGCGATGACGAGATCGCTGCACACCTGGCGCGCATGGCGGCGATCGAAAAGGCCGCGGGCGCCACGCCGCTTTGGACGCAACTGGACGGCTGATCGCCTTCCCGCTCGGTTTCAATGCGCTGTTCCTTTGCGGCGGACACTTCTACCCTGTAGGAAGACTGTCCGCAGAGAGTGCGCATGTATAAAGATCTGAAATTCCCCATCCTCATCGTCCATCGCGACATCAAGGCCGACACCGTTGCCGGCGAACGCGTCAGGGGCATCGCCTCGGAGCTGGAGCGCGACGGCTTCAACATCCTGCCCACCGCCAGCTCCAGCGAGGGGCGCATCGTGGCATCGACCCATCACGGGTTGGCCTGCATCCTGGTGGCGGCCGAGGGGGCGGGAGACAATCAGCGCCTGCTGCATGACGTCGTTGAGCTGATTCGTGTCGCCCGGCGCCGCGCGCCGCGCCTGCCGATCTTCGCGTTGGGCGAGCAAGTGACGATCGAAAATGCGCCCGCCGAGGCCATGGCCGATCTCAACGAGCTGCGCGGACTGCTCTACCTCTATGAAGACACCGTGCCGTTTCTGGCTCGGCAGGTCGCCCGGGCGGCGCGCAACTATCTCGAGGATCTGTTGCCGCCATTTTTCCGCGCGTTGGTGCAGCACACCGGCGAGTCCAACTACTCCTGGCACACACCTGGCCATGGCGGCGGGGTGGCCTATCGCAAGAGCCCGGTCGGGCAGGCGTTCCATCAGTTCTTCGGCGAGAACACGCTGCGCTCGGATCTCTCCGTGTCGGTGCCGGAGCTCGGTTCGCTGCTCGATCACACCGGGCCGCTGGCCGCCGCGGAGGCGCGTGCCGCGCGTAATTTCGGCGCTGACCATACATTTTTCGTGATCAACGGCACCTCGACGGCGAACAAGATCGTCTGGCATTCGATGGTGGCGCGTGACGACCTGGTACTGGTCGATCGCAACTGTCACAAGTCGATCCTCCACGCGATCATCATGACCGGGGCGATACCGTTATACATGAGCCCCACGCGTAACGAGCTGGGCATCATCGGGCCGATTCCGCTGGAAGAGTTCACCCGCGAGTCGATCCAGGCGAAGATCGCCGCAAACCCATTGGCTCGCGGCCGGCCGCCGAAGGTCAAGCTGGCGGTGGTGACCAACTCCACCTACGACGGCCTGTGCTACAACGCCAACCTGATCAAGCGCACCCTGGCCGACAATGTCGAGGTGCTGCATTTCGACGAGGCGTGGTACGCCTACGCGGCATTCCATGAGTTCTACGATGGCCGTTACGGCATGGATACCCGCGAGCAGGGGCCGCTGGTCTTCACCACCCATTCGACGCACAAGCTGCTGGCCGCCTTCAGCCAGGCCTCGATGATTCACGTGCTCGACAGCCAGACCCGGCAGCTGGACCGTGATCGCTTCAACGAAGCCTTCATGATGCACATCTCCACCTCGCCGCAGTACGGCATCCTGGCCTCGCTCGACGTGGCTTCGGCAATGATGGAAGGGCCGGCGGGTCGCTCGCTGATTCAGGAAACCTTCGACGAAGCCCTGAGCTTCCGTCGCGCGTTGGCCAATCTACGCCAGCACATCGATCCGGACGACTGGTGGTTCAGTATCTGGCAGCCGCCGCGGGCCGACGGCGCCGATGGGCTGGTAACGCGGGACTGGCTGCTGGAGCCGACCGCCGACTGGCATGGTTTCGGCGATGTCGCCGATGATTACGTGCTGCTCGACCCGATCAAGGTCACCCTGGTAACGCCGGGTCTCACGGCATCCGGCTCGCTGGGCGAGAGCGGAATACCGGCTGCGGTGGTCAGCAAATTCCTCTGGGAGCGTGGTCTGGTCGTCGAAAAGACCGGCCTGTACTCGATGCTCGTGCTGTTCTCCATGGGCATCACCAAGGGTAAATGGAGCACGTTGCTGACTGAGCTGCTCGAATTCAAGCGGCATTACGACGCCAATGTCCCCCTGGTTGATGCATTACCTTCGATCGCTCGTAGTGGAGGGGCAACTTACGCCGGGATGGGGTTGCGGGATCTCTGCAATGCGTTGCATGGCTGCTATCGCGAGAACGCGACTGCGCGGGCCATGCGGCGGATGTACACGGCACTGCCGGAGCCGGCGATGACGCCGGCGCAGGCCTACGATGCACTGGTTCGTGGCGAAGTCGAGGCGGTACCGGTCGATGAGTTGGAAGGGCGCGTCGCGGCGGTGATGCTGGTGCCGTATCCGCCGGGGATCCCGCTGATCATGCCGGGCGAGCGCTTCACCGGCGAGACTCGCTCGATTCTTGATTACCTTGTCTTCGCCCGCGATTTCGCCGAGCGCTTTCCTGGGTTCGATGCGGATGTCCATGGTTTGCAGCACGAAGTGGGGGCCAGCGGCAGCGAGTACACTGTCGACTGCATTCGCCGGGAATGAGCGGTCGTCGAGCGGGCCGTCTAGTACGGTACGAACAGGTCGCTCAACGGCGTGGTCTGTATCACATCGTCTGCAACCACATTCACTCGTCGTGACGCCAGTTGTTATAGTTGCCCACCGTCGTGCGGCTTGCCTCCGACACGATGCCCCTGCGCCCTTGCTGTCGAGGATGATAGCGTGACCGAATACAAAGCCTTCCGTGTAGAGTTGGCGGACAAGATCGCCCGGGTCGAGATCAACCGGCCCGAGAAGATCAATGCGATGGATGCCGCCTTCTGGACGGAGATCATCGATATCTTCAACTGGGTCGATGCCACCGACGAGGTGCGCGTCGTGGTCCTCAGCGGGGCCGGCGACCATTTCTCGTCGGGCATCGACCTGCAGCTGCTGGCCTCGGTCGGCAGCCAGCTGGGCCGTGATGTCGGACGCAACGCCGAGCAGCTGCGCCGCAAGATCCTGTCCCTGCAGGCCTCGTTCAACGCCGTCGACCACTGTCGAAAGCCTGTCATCGCGGCGATCCAGGGCTACTGCCTGGGTGGCGCCATCGACCTCATCTCCGCCTGCGACATGCGCTACAGCACGGTAGGGGCGAAATTCTCGATCAAGGAGATCGACATGGGTATGGCCGCCGATGTCGGAACCTTGCAGCGCCTGCCTCGCATCATCGGCGATGGCATGATGCGCGAGCTGGCTTTTACCGGTCGCACGATCGACGGTGAAGAGGCGCGCAGCATTGGCCTGGTCAATCGCACCTATGCCGACCAGCAGGCTCTGATGGATGGCGTGCTTGAGCTGGCCCGCGACATCGCCAGCAAATCGCCGGTCGCCATCCGCGGTACCAAGGAAATGATCCGCTACATGCGCGATCATCGCGTCGACGATGGTCTCGAATACATCGCCACCTGGAATGCGGCGATGCTGCAGTCGGCCGACATCAAGGTGGCCATTGCCGCTCACATGAGCAAACAGAAGCCGGACTTTGCCGACTGATGCGCCATCATACGTTTGCGCGGGAGGCGCACTAGGCATGGTTACTGGAGCAACTTCTCTCGGTCTGGTCCGTGACGAGCTTTTCGCCACCATGGAGGAGGCCGAGCAGAGCCTCGAGCATTTCATCATCGATCGCAACAACGGCGGCTTGTTGCAACAGGCGGTCGAGAATCTCAAGCAGGTACGCGGCACGCTCAATTTGATCGAGCTGACCGGCGCCGAACTCCTCGCACAGGAAATCCTGCAACTGGCCACCGACATTCCCGTCGGCGCGGGCGAAGACCGTGACGTTCAGCTCGCTGCGCTGAGCAACGCACTCTATGTACTGCGCCGCTACCTGGAGAGCGTCGATGCCAGTCGTCAGGAGATTCCTGAACTGTTGCTTCCGGCGATCAATGCGTTGCGTCAGGCCTGCACCCAGCCTCCGTTGCCGGAGAGCTTCTTCTTCAGCGTTCGGCTCGACCATGCGCGGCCCGCGACAGAGGTGCCGCCGCGGCCGGGCGGCGCACCGGCGGCCGAAGCGCGGCGACTACGTCAGATGTATCAGGTCGGCCTGCTCGGCTTCATTCGCGAAGAGAACCTGCCTGCCAGCCTGAAACTCATGGGACGCGCGTTGTCGCGCCTCGATCACCTTTTCATCGAAACGCCAGCCAGTCGGCTGTGCTGGATCGGCAGCGCGGCCCTGGAGTCTCAGCTGGATGGCCAGCTCTTGCCACGCAAGTCGCGCAAGCAGCTGTTCTCCAGGCTCGATCGTGAGCTCAAGCAGGTACTCGGCAATCCTGCATACGAGGCGCCACGTAGCCTGCTGAAGGAGCTGTTGTACGTCGTAGCGTTGGCCGACAGCAAAGGACCGCTCGCAAGCCAGGTGCGCCAGGTCTTCTCGCTGAGCCCGCTGCCCTTTACCGACCATCTGCTCGAGGATGAGTCACAGCGCCTCGCAGGTCCCGGCCAGGCTGTCATGCGCTCGTTGTCCTCGGCGATCCGCGAAGAATTGGCGAGCCTTAAAGATCTGCTGGATCTGATCGAGCGGGGTACCGCCCAGGCAGAGGCCTATTCAAACCTGCACAACCTGCTGGGCAAGCTGGCCAAGACCCTGGGCATGGTTGGTCTGTCCTCGGCAGCGAGCACGCTGCAGGTGCAACTTGGCGACGTGTCCGGCTGGAGCCTGGAACGCACGCCTGACCCTGAAGTGATCCAGCGTCTGGCCGATGCGGTGCTTTACGTCGAGAGCATGGTCGCCAGCCTGGAGCGCGGGGACCGACGGGAGAACAAGCCTCAGGTCGCCCGACCGGGCATGGAGGCGGAAGCCTTCGCCAACCACCAGCTGACCGAAGCCTGCATCGTGGTGATCGACGAGGCGACCGCAGGACTGGCGCTGGCCAAGCGTGCCATCACCGCCTACCTCGAGTCGAACGGGGAAAAGCTGCATTTGGCCAACGTGCCGTTCAGTCTGCAGGCCGTCCGAGGCGGCTTGCGCTTCCTCGAACAGGAACGGGCCGCCGAGCTGATCGGTGCCTGTGCCGATTTCATTCAGAAACATATGCTCGAGTCGAACCAGATGCCACCCGAACAGCTGCTCGAGACCCTCGCCGACGCCTTGACCAGCCTCGAGTACTACCTTGAGGGTGGTGCCGTCCTGCGGCGCGATGATTCGCGCCTCAGTGTGCTCGATCTGGCCAGCGAGAGCGTACGCGCGCTGGGTATGCCGGTCGCCGCCTGATGAGTCTGCGCTGGCAGGCGGCGCTGCTCGACCCCTCGCTGGCGGGGGGCTGGGCGGTGGTGCATTGCCGGCAACAGTTTCTGGTCGACGACAGTGGCGTGCTGTTTCCACGGGACTGGCTCAAGCGTCTGGAGCTGCCGCTGCTGAGCGAGCAGGGACTCGGGCATTTCGATGGCGAGCCGGTCTTTCTCTTCGAACTGGACTTTCCCGCTGAAGTGCCTGGTGCGCGTTGGCAGGGGCTGCGTCAGTTCATGCAGCAGGCCGACCAGGACCTGTTTCGCCTGCTCGGCTACGCCACGCAGATCGGCACCTGGGTCAGCCAGCATCGCTTCTGCGGCAGTTGCGGCTCGCGCATGCAGGCGCGAGCTGGTGAGCGCGCCATGTACTGTCCAGCCTGTGGCGTTCAGCACTACCCACGGCTTTCGCCCAGCATGATCGTTCTGGTTACCCGTGGTGACGAGCTGCTGCTGGCGCGTTCACCGCGCTTCGCAGTCGGCGTCTACAGTACGCTGGCCGGCTACGTGGAGCCGGGTGAGTCGGTCGAGCAGTGTGTGGCACGTGAAGTGCGGGAAGAGGTTGGGGTGGAAATTCACTCGCCGCAGTACATTGCCAGCCAGGGCTGGCCGTTTCCCCATTCCCTCATGCTTGGGTTCCACGCCGAATATGCCGGCGGCGAGATCGTCCCGCAGCCCGAAGAAATCGAGGATGCACGCTGGTTTCATATCGACAACCTGCCGGCGTTGCCCGCGCGCCAGTCAATCGCGCGCTATCTGATCGAGCTGTACCTGGCTCGTCGGCTAGGCCGCCCCGAACCAGTGCTGCCAGGCTAGGCGCAGGCTCATCGCAAGTACCACGAGGATGAACACCGGGCGGATGAAGCGAGAGCCGCCGCCGATGGCCGTGCGTGCGCCGAAGTAGGCGCCTGCCATCAGCGCCAGCCCCATACCGATCCCCAGTACCCAGGCGACATGCCCACCCACGATGAACACCGCCAGCGCCACGGCGTTGCTGACGAAGTTCATCGTTCGCGCCAGCCCACTGGCCCGCAACAGGTCGAGGGGATAGAGCAGCATGCTGCTGACGGTCCAGAAAGCGCCCGTGCCGGGCCCAGCGACGCCGTCGTAGAAACCGAGCGAGAGACTCTGCGGCCACTGCCGTCGACGACCGATTTCAGCTGCATCACCGGCAGCCTTCGCCGGCACTTTGCTGAACAGCAGGTAGATGCCGCAGGCGGACACCACTAGCGGCAGCAGCTGATTGAGCCAGCTTGCCGGCATGTATTGCGCGAGCAATGCACCGAGCGCTGCGCCAACGGCGGTGCCGAGCAGCGCTCGTCGCCACAGACCCGGCTCGAAAAGCCGGCGTCGGTAGAAGGTGTAGCTCGCGGTCGCCGAACCAAAGGTGGCGCACAGTTTGTTGGTCCCCAGCACCAGGTGCGGTGGCAGACCTGCCGTCAGCAATGCAGGAATCGTCAGCAGTCCACCGCCGCCGGCAATGGCGTCGATGAACCCAGCGGTGAAGGCGACTGCGAAAAGTAACAACAATATTGATGGATCGAGCGCGAGCTCAAGTGCGAAGGGCATACAGGTCTCGCTGAGCAAAGGGACAGCGGAGAATAATGCCGCGGTCGCGACCGCGGAAGTGGCGACAACATGAACTATCAGAAGATCGAGCAAGAACAGTACCGCCGCGTGACCGCCATCCCATGCCGGCTCTGGCTGCCTGGGCGGGGGCCGCGGATAATATCGCACCCAATGAAAAGGACGCTTGGTTATGCAATATCTTGGGCTTGCGATCGTGGTTGCCGTGCTGGCAGTGATCGTGTTGCTGGTGGCGCTGCGCTTGTTGCTGGGGGGGCAGTGGCTGATGGGTTGGCTGAGGGGCACCTGCGGCTTTCTGGCTCTCGCCCTTGCCGGTCTGATTGGCCTGATCGGCTACGACATCAGTACCTATGCGGCGCTTCCGGATGCGCGGGCGCTGGCGACCCTGCGCTTTCAGGCCGTAGGACCGCAGCGTTATGAGGTCATCCTGGAACAGGAAAAAACAACCCGAACGTACGTGCTTGAGGGCGATCTTTGGCAACTCGACCTGCATGTGCTTCGCTGGAAAAGTCTCGCTGAGCTTATCGGGCTGGAGTCGGGCTACCGCCTGGAAAGACTCTCCGGACGTTACTTGGCGGTGGAACAGCAGAACCTGGCGCGTCATGCGCAGGTTGAGCTGAGTGAGAAGCTGCTGGGGGTGGATATCTGGCAGTCGCTGCAGCTGGAACGGCGCAACTTGCATTTCCTCGAGCCGCAAGTGTTACGCGTCGATTACATGCCGATCGCCGATGGCGCCAGCTATGCGGTGGAGCTTGCACCGACCGGCCTGCTGGCCAGGCCGTTGAACGCAGCGGCGACCGAAGCGTTGAAGAACTGGTAAGCGTGCAGATAACAAAAGGGAGCCATTCCGGCTCCCTTTTTCATTTGGCTGGTCGGATCAGGCCAGATAGCCGCCATCGACATTGAGCGACACGCCGGTGGTGTAGCTCGATGCCTCGCTGGCCAGGTAGAGCACAGCGCCGGCCATCTCGCTCGGCTGGGCAACGCGGCTCAGCGGAATGTGCTGCAGGGCCATCTGCAGGATCGAGTCGTTCTTGACCAGTGCCGAAGCGAACTTGGTGTCGGTCAGCCCGGGCAGCAAGGCGTTGCAGCGAATGCCGAACTGGGCACACTCCTTCGCGAACGCCTTGGTCATGTTGATCACGGCGCCCTTGGTGATCGAATAGATCCCCTGGAAGTTGCCTGGCGAAACACCATTGATGGACGCGACGTTGATGATGCTGCCGCCGCCGTGCTCGCGCATCAGCTTGCCGGCCTCGACGGACATGTAGAAATAGCCGCGAATGTTCACGTCGACGGTCTTCTGGAAGGCCGATACGTCAGTGTCCAGCACATGGCAGAACTGCGGGTTGGTGGCGGCATTGTTGACCAGGATGTCGAGGCGGCCGAACTGCTCGCGGATCTGCGCGAACACGGCCTGAATCTGCTCCAGCTCGCCAATGTGGCAGGCCACCGGGGTGGCCTTTCCGCCAGCCGCGACGATGGCATCGGCGACCGCCTGGCAGCCTTCGATCTTGCGGCTGGAGACGATTACGTGGGCGCCTTGCTGGGCGAGCAGTTTGGCGATCGCCTCGCCGATACCGCGGCTGGCGCCGGAAACGAAGGCGATCTTGCCGTCTAGGTCGAACAGGGTGGTCTTGGACATGGTCGTTCCTCTTTCTTGTTCGTTTCTGTGGCAGGCCACAGACGGATTGGGTGGGGTCAGAGCTTCGATTGCCCGATAACTTGCAGTGCCTTTTGCTCGAGAAGCTTGTTCATGTGGATGAACTGGGCAAAACGCTTGTCCTGGGTCTGGCCGTGATGGAAGCGGTAATAGATCTGTTGGACGATTCCGGCCAGGCGGAACAGGCCGTAGGTGTAGTAGAAGTCGATGCAGGGGATCTCGATGCCGGCGCGCTGGGCGTAGTAATCGACGAAGCCCTGGCGGGTGAGCATGCCGGGCAGGTGACTCGGCTGGCGGCGCATCGCCTGCATCGGCTGGGGATCGTCGGCTTCGATCCAGTAGGCCAGGGTGTTGCCCAGATCCATCAGCGGATCACCGATGGTGGTCATTTCCCAGTCCAGCACGCCGATGATCTCCATCGGGTTGTCCGGATTGAGAATGACGTTGTCGAAGCGGTAGTCGTTGTGAATGATCCCGGGTTTTGGGTGGTCGGCCGGCATCTTGTCCTTCAGCCAGGCCTTGACCGCTTCCCAGGCCGGCGCGTCAGGGGTCATGGCGCGCTCGTAGCGTTCGCTCCAGCCTTCGATCTGGCGCCTCACGTAGCCTTCCGGCTTGCCCAGATCGCCGAGCCCGCAGGCCTGGTAGTCGACGTTATGCAGCTCGACGAACTTGTCGATAAAGCTCTCGCACAGGGCGCGGGTCTGGGATTCGTCGAAGTTCAGCTCAGGTGGCAGTTCCGAACGCAGGATGATGCCGTTGACGCGCTCCATCACGTAGAACTCGGCGCCGATCACCGATTCATCGGTGCAGTAGACATATGCCTTGGGGCAGTAGGGGAACCCAGCGTTGAGCTGATTGAGAATGCGGTACTCGCGGCCCATATCGTGAGCGGACTTGGCCTTGTGGCCGAACGGCGGGCGGCGCAGCACCAAGTCCAGGCCGGGGTATTGCAGCAGGTAGGTCAGGTTCGACGCGCCGCCGGGGAACTGGGAAATCTGCGGTGTTCCGTCCAGTCCCGGGATATGTGCCTTCAGGTACTTGTCGATGACATCGGCGGGCAATTCCTCACCCGTGCGGACAGGGGTGCTTTGATCTGTAAGCGCCATTGTTATCCCTTCTGCTTATGTTTGGTGCCCAAGATGATTCAACAATCTAATGCTCGCGGTGCCTGATACCAAGTGCGGCTGGCCGTTATTGGCCGGCGTGTTGCCTGTCAATCAAGCTGCCTGATCCGCCATTCACGGATACGTTGGACATAAAAAAACCGAAGTCGGGACTTCGGTTTTTCGTGTCTCTCGACCGCCGCCTGAGATTCAGGCCGGGAAGAGCTCGCTGAGCTTCAGGGCCAGCATCATGTCGCCTTCGGCGCGCAGCTTGCCGCCCATGAAGGCCTGCATGCCGTCGGTCTCGCCGCTGACGATGCCCTGCATGGTTTCGCTGTCCATGATCAGGGTGACGTTGGCATCGCTGGACTCGCCCTGCTGCAGATCACAGGTGCCATCCTTGACGACCAGGTAGTAGTTCTCGGCATCGGTGATATTGAACTGGAACACCAGATCCAGGCCGGCGGCGGCGCTGGGGTTGAACTTCGACTGCATGCCTTTGAAGGTTTCGGCGACGTTGCTCATGAGGGTTTCCTTTTTGCTCGTTATGGTTACACGCAGCTTTGGGCCGCTTGGGGCTGGGCTCATCTATGGGTGATGAGCTCCGGATTCTTTAGAAGTTGCAGATGCGCATGACTGTTGAATGACGCGAGCGCGACGTCACGCTCACGAAACTTCAGCAGGCTGAGCGACGTATTGACGATCTGCCAGTTCATTTCGAACGCCTTGATCGGCGGTACGCCTATGATCAGCTGCAGCAGCGCGGTAATGGTTCCACCGGAGGTGAAGATGGCGATGCGGTCGCGCTTGTCGGCCCGCTCGAGCACGCGCTCCAGGCCACCGCTTACGCGATCGAGGAAATGCTGCCAGCTCTCCAGTTCGTCTTTCTCGTGTTCGCCGGAAATCCAGCGGTGCACCACATAGGTGAAAAGTCTCTGGAAGTCGGCACGGTGATCGGCGGCATTGCGCAGGATATGCATGGCGTTGGGCTCGACCTTCAGCAGGTCGGGCAGGTGGGCGCGGATCACCGCGTCGGCATGGAATTCGTTGAAGGCCGCATCGATTTCGACATCGGGTTGCGGACCGAGCCGCGCCAGGGTCGCTCTGGCCGTGTCCTGCTGGCGATCGAGTTCGCCACTGAGGCAGCGATCGAAGCTCACGCCGAGTTGCGCCAGGTAATCGCCCAGCGCTTCGGACTGGCGATAACCCAGGGGAGACAGCACGTCATAGTTTTCTGCGCCGAAAGACGCCTGACCATGTCTGATCAGGTAGATACTGCCCATGCTGCTGCTCCGGCCGGCACTGTTTTTTCGCGAGGGTAGGGACATCGTTCCGGAGTGTCAACGATAATTCGAACGTTTGTTTGAATCCCGCCGGCTGGCTCAGTCAAGGGGCCATCGGTATGCTGGCGGCTCGGCGTCAAGAGCTGCGGCGGCGCCTGAAACTCATCGAGGGGGATACGTGGAATTTCTTGTCGACTACGCCAGCTTCCTGGCCAAGACCGTCACGCTGGTGGTGGCTATCGTGATCGTGCTCATCGCGCTCGCTTCCATGCGGCGCGGACGCAGCAAACAGGGTTGTGGGCATCTGGAGGTGCACAAGCTCAACGAATTCTACAAATCCATGCGCGAGCGCCTGGAGCAGGCGGTGCTGGAAAAGGACGAGTTCAAGGCGTTGCGCAAGCGTGAGGCGAAGGCGGCCAAGCAGACGAAGAAATCGGAGACGTCCGCACGTGTGTTCGTGCTCGATTTCGACGGCGACATCCGTGCATCGGCGGTGGAAAACCTGCGCCATGAGATCACCGCGTTGCTGACCATGGCGACGCCTCAGGATGAGGTGGTACTGCGTCTGGAAAGTGGCGGCGGCATGGTCCACGGCTACGGTCTGGCTGCCTCGCAGCTGGTGCGCATCCGCGATGCCGGTGTGCCGCTGACCGTTTGCGTCGACAAGGTCGCGGCGAGCGGTGGCTACATGATGGCTTGCATCGGCAACCGTATCCTCACGGCGCCGTTCGCAATCCTTGGCTCCATCGGCGTGGTAGCGCAGCTGCCCAATGTGCACCGCTTGCTGAAGAAACACGACGTGGACTTCGAGGTGCTCACCGCTGGCGAATACAAGCGCACCCTCACCGTATTCGGCGAGAACACCGACAAGGGGCGGGAGAAATTCCAGGAAGACCTGGAAACCACGCACGAGCTGTTCAAGAACTTCGTTGCCCGCTATCGCCAGAACCTGTCGATCGACGATGTCGCGACGGGTGAGGTCTGGCTGGGCATTGCAGCGCTGGGCAAGCATCTGGCGGACGAGCTCAAGACCAGCGATCAGTATCTTGCCGAGCGCGCGCAGGAGGCTGAACTCTTCCAGCTGCATTACGTACAGAAGAAGAGCCTGCCGGAGCGTTTCGGCATGGCGGCCAGCACGATCATGGAGCACGGCTTGCTGAAAGGCTGGAGCCGGCTGAACGAACAACGTTTTTGGCAATGACAAGGGGAACCGCGATGAGCAGCTTCAAGGCACTACAAGTCAGCGAGAGCGAAGGTGGGCGCTTCGAATCGAAGATTGTCGAGCGAGCCACCGACGACCTACCAGCCGGTGAGGTGCTCATCCGGGTGCGTTACTCCTCGCTGAACTTCAAGGACGCGCTTTCCGCCAGCGGCAATCGTGGCGTGACCCGCTCTTACCCACACACCCCGGGGATCGATGCCGCCGGTGTCGTGGCCTCGTCCAGCGTGGCCGAGTTCGCCGAAGGCGATGAAGTGATCGTCACCGGCTATGACCTGGGCATGAATACCGCCGGCGGCTTCGGTCAATACATCCGGGTTCCGGCCGCCTGGGTCATCAAGCGTCCGCAGGGACTGTCACTACGTGACGCGATGATACTCGGCACAGCCGGCCTGACTGCCGCACTCTGTGTCGACAAGCTGGAACAGGCTGGTCTCGAGCCGGGAGACGCGCCGGTGCTGGTGACCGGTGCGACCGGCGGTGTCGGCAGCATTGCGGTGGCGTTGCTGGCCAGCCTCGGCTACAAGGTGGCTGCCGTGACCGGCAAGGCCGACCAGGCCGATTTCCTGACCCGCCTCGGGGCCACGCAGATCGTCGAGCGTGCTGCGCTGCAGGCCGGCGTCGAGAAAGCCTTGCTGAAGGAGCAGTGGAATGGTGCGGTGGATACCGTGGGCGGCGACATCCTGTTCAATGTGGTCAAGTCACTGCAGCGTGGCGCCAGCGTAGCCTGCTGTGGCCTTACTGCCGGCACGCATTTCCAGGCCAGCGTACTGCCGTTCATCCTTCGCGGCGTGAACCTGCTGGGCGTGGATTCGGTGGAGATTCCGCTGGTGGTCAAGGCCTCCATGTGGGACAAGCTGTCGTTGCAATGGAAGCTGGCCAATCTCGATGAGCTGGCCCATGAGATCAATCTGGAGCAACTGCCGGAGGCCATCGAGCGCATCCTGGCGGGCGGTCAGGTCGGGCGCGTGCTGGTGCGTCTGGATTGAGGGGTAACGAAGCCTCGCCTGGTCAATCGGTACGATAGCGGCAATGAATTTCCTCGGGCGCTGTGTTTGGGCGAATCTATCGCCACTCCTGACCGCAACCGAGGAAATCGCTCATGAAAAAGCTGGCCGAAAAGATCAAACAGATCGCTTCCGGAAAAAAGACCGCTGTAGTGCCGGTACCGGTCGAGCATCCGAATTTCTGGATGTACCAGTGACCCCAACGAAAAGCCCGCCAATAGGCGGGCTTTCTTTTGCTGGCGTTGTCGTCAGATCTGACGGCGACGGAACAGCGGGCGCTCGTCGTCGGCTGCGGCCTGATAGGTCACGGAGAAGTCCTTGAGACCTTCCAGGGCATCGACGGGATCGCGATCGGCGCGGATGGCGAAAGCGTCGAAGCCACAGCGGCGCATGTAGAACAGCTGGTCGCGCAGCACATCGCCGATGGCGCGGATCTCACCCTTGTAACCGTAGCGCTCACGCAGCAGGCGCGCGCTGGAGTAGTGACGACCATCGGTGAAGCTCGGGAAGTTCAGCGCGATGACCTGGAAGTACTGCAGGTCGTCAGCGATATCTTCCACCTGCTCATGGGCATCGAGCCACACACCCAGGCCACCGTCACGGGCTTTGAGCGCATGGGCATGATCGAGCCACAGGTGCAGCGGCACGATCAGATCGTCGCTGTTGCACAGGTCGTCCAGGGTCTGCTCCTTGGGGAGCAGGTGCCAGGTTTCGTCGACCAGCTGGTCGTTCTTAATGATTCGCTGCATAGACGCGCTCCTTGAAGGGATCAATGCCGATGCGGCGGAAAGTATCGATGAACTGCTCATCTTCGGTACGCTGCTCCACGTAGACGGTGATGATCTTCTCGATGACGTCAGGCATCGCATCCTGGGCGAAGGACGGGCCGAGTATCTGGCCGAGGCTGGCGTCGCGGCCGGAGCTGCCGCCCAGCGAGACCTGGTAGAACTCGGCGCCTTTCTTGTCCACGCCGAGGATGCCGATGTGGCCGACATGGTGATGGCCACAGGCGTTCATGCAACCGGAGATGTTCAGGTCGATGTTGCCCAGATCGAACAGGTAATCGAGGTTGTCGAAGCGCCGCTGGATGGCTTCGGCGATCGGAATCGATTTGGCGTTGGCCAGGGAGCAGAAATCGCCGCCCGGGCAGCAGATGATGTCGGTCAGCAGACCGATGTTTGGCGTGGCCAGGCCCAGTTCGCGCAATTCGTGCCACAGCTCGAACAGCCTGGCCTGTTCGACGTCGGCCAGGATCATGTTCTGCTCGTGGGAGTTGCGCACCTCGCCGAAGCTGTAGCGATCGGCCAGATCGGCGATGGCGTCGAGCTGCTTGTCGGTGACATCGCCCGGCGCAACGCCGGTTGTCTTCAGCGACATGGTGACTGCTGCATAGCCGGGCTTCTTATGCGCGACCACGTTGCGCTGGCGCCAGCGAGCGAAACCGGGATGCTCGGCGTCCAGCTCGGCGAGGGCGGCGTCCTGATCTTGCAGAGCCTTGTACTGCGGATCGACGAAGAACTTGCTGACACGCTGAACTTCAGCTTCGGTCAGGGTGGTCGGGCCATCCTTCACATGCGCCCACTCCGCGTTGACGCGCTCTGCGAATACTTCAGGCGTCAGCGCCTTGACCAAGATCTTGATGCGCGCCTTGAACTTGTTGTCGCGGCGGCCGTATCGGTTGTAGACCCGCAGGATCGCATCGAGGTAGCTCAGCAGGTGCTGCCACGGCAGGAATTCGTTGATGAAGCTGCCGACGATCGGAGTGCGACCGAGGCCGCCACCGACCGAAACGCGGAAGCCCAGCTCGCCTGCGTCGTTCTTTACTGCTTCCAGTCCAATGTCGTGCACTTCGATCGCGGCGCGATCGCTCACGGCGCCGTTGACCGCAATCTTGAACTTGCGCGGCAGGAAGGCGAATTCGGGATGGAAGGTGGACCACTGACGGATGATCTCGCACCACGGCCGTGGATCGATCAGCTCGTCCTTGGCCACACCGGCGAACTGGTCGGTGGTGGTGTTGCGGATGCAGTTGCCGCTGGTCTGAATGGCGTGCATCTGCACGGTGGCCAGCTCGGCGAGGATCTCGGGTACGTCTTCCAGTTCAGGCCAATTGAACTGCACGTTGGTCCGGGTGCTGATATGGGCATAACCCTTGTCGTAGCGACGGGCGATCTCGGCCAGCTTGCGCACCTGCGTCGAGGAAAGCAGACCGTACGGCACGGCGATGCGCAGCATCGGCGCATAGCGCTGGATGTACAGGCCGTTCTGCAGACGCAGTGGGCGGAACTCCTCATCAGCGAGTTCGCCAGCCAGGAAGCGGCGGGTCTGGTCGCGGAACTGCCGGACCCGATCCTCGATGATGTGTTGGTCGTACTGGTCGTAAACGTACATAAATGTCCTGTTCTCAGGCTGCTACAGCTTTCGCGCGCACGGCCGCGCACCCATTTAGGGAGGGCGGCACGATACCAGCTAGTTGTTATGCGCAAAAGTGATGTTTGGGAATATGTTTAGAACTAAACCAAGCGAAATGAACTTACGGCCGACGCACCTTGAGCGACCCCGATCCCTGGTCTTAACTGCGTGAAGAGAGGCTGCCGATCGAAGCTGTTAGAGGAGAAGTCACGTGAGAAATGACCAGCGCGACAGTGTAGTGGACGCCGCGGCTATATTTGCCTTGATCATGCTCGCCGTGGGTACCGCGATATTCTGGGTCAGTCACCAGTAGCCGTGGCCTACAGGCCCGCGAGGTAAAGCACGAGCTTCACCACGCCCAGGACGATCAGTACGAACAGTACGGTGAACCCGACGCCTAGGATGATGAAATGACTCGGCTTGCCGTGGCGGAAGTCTCTTGCCCGATTCTTGCCACTCTGCACGCCTAATGCCGCAGCCAGCACGCTGCCGAGCATTTGCCGCAGTGTCAGGTTCTTTTCCTGCTCATCGTTCATGGCTGCCTCGGTTCAGGGTTTTCCGAAGTCTAGTCGAGCGATTCGAGGTTGGCGGAGCGTAAGCAAATACCGATGAGGATCGCTGACCGCGCGGGGTCAGCGAATAGAGCAGGGCCGACAGAACTGGCAGCCGGCCGTTTTGCTGGTTATTCGGCCTTGACTGAGATGGTTTTCGCAGCGTCGCTGGTGCCGGGTTGCTTGGGCAGTGAAACGCGCAATACACCTTTGCCGAACTTGGCATCGATCTTCTCGCGGTCAACCCCGTCCGGTAGGGCGAAACTGCGCTGGAAACTGCCGTAGGAGCGCTCGGACAGGTGATAGCCGTCCTTGTCCTCCTTGTGTTCCTGGCGCTTCTCTCCCTTGATCACCAGGCTGTTGCCGACCAGCTTCACCTCGACGTCCTTTTCGTCCAGGCCGGGCAGCTCGGCGGTGATCTCGAACGAGTTTTCCTTCTCGACCACGTCCACCGCCGGCATACGGCTGGGACCGCCCTGCCAGAGAGGTGTGGTTTCAAGGCCATGGCGGCTGAACGGCAGATGCCAAGGCCGATCGAATTCGTCGAAGAGGCGGTCGACCTGTCGACGCAGGGTGTCGAAGGGGCGCCACGGGTCTTGTGGTGCCGTCGGCACCTTCTTTTCATCCGTACTGACTGCAGGTTTGTTCGAAGCGTCGTTCATTTCACAAACTCCTGTAGAAGCTCGGGAAGGTCAGAGCGCATCTAGTTTTCTGCCAAAGCACGGATCGCGGTTTGATTCCGATCAACCCCGATCCACTCTGCGGACGCCATTCAGCGTTGCGCCCTGGCAATCGCCAAGGCGCCGGAGGTCAGAGGCTCTCCTTGAACCAGTCCCAGAGTCCGAGGGAAAAATCGGGGAACAGATTGATGCCCAGCGCGGATTTGAGCAGGTAGAGGATTACCAGCCCGACCAAGGCGGAAAACAGCAGGAAGAGAGTCGCCAGCGCTGCCTTGGCCATCAGCGAAAGGTTCTGCTGTGGCCGCGTTAGGTTGCGCTTGTTGCGCCCGGCGACAATCGCGAAATAGTAGTGGTTGCGCCATAGCCGCACCGTGCCGCGCAGGTCGACTCGGTGCTTGACCCAGGAGCGCGCGCCGAACACCCCGCGCAATGCCGCCAGCTGCTCTTCATTGAACGAATCACGCAGGTGCGCAGGGAGGCGCTGCTTGAGCCCGCGAACGAATGGGTCCTGATCCAGCGGAGTGTCGGCGTAGGGCTTGGGGTAGGGCGAGCGCGGCTCGTCCGCTTCGGGTGAGGTCATGGCTGTGTAGTCGCTCCGGTAATGCGCGTCAGAGCGCGGCGAGAAGGCTATGCAGACGGTCGAAGTCCGGTCGCTGCTCGATGCTGTCGTTCAGGCAGTGTCGTTGCAGATCCAGCAGGACATGCTGACGTGGATCGGTGTCCGGGCAGCGTTGCAGCAATTCTTCCAGCAGGCAACCGAAAGCGCGGGCTTCGATGCGCTTGAGGCGCTGTCCGGCTGCGCTGTCCGGCTCGAAGAAGGAGGCCGCGCCGAAATCGCTGAGCAGGCAGGCGCCACTCGGGTCGACCAGCAGGTTGTGAGCATAGAGGTCGCCATGCAGGATGCCGCGGCGGTGCAGGTGAGCGACGACGGACGCGACGCCGCTGGCGATGCGCAGGACCTGTTCGAGGGTGAAGCGCTGCTCGGCGCCATAGCAGTCCCGCGTGCAGCTGGCCAGCGAGGGCGGGTTGGCCAGCGGCTGGAAGTCAGGAGCGACGAGATCCATCAGCAGGCCGGGTGTCCGTTCGGCGTGGTCGGCAAGCGGGCCGGCGACGTCGATCAGATTGGCATGGCTGCCGGCCGCCACGCAAGCAGCCATCTCGCTATGGGGCAGGCCATCGCTGGTGACGTGGCCTTTGAACAGCTTCGCCGCCATCGGGCGCGACGCTTGGCCGGGCACCTGCCATTGCGCGCGATGGATGACGCCGGAGGCACCCTGGCCCAGCTGTTCATGCAGTACGACTTGCGCCCGAGCAATCGCTGGCAGCGAGTGACGTGCGAGGCTCGCGGCCTCGTTGGCATCGCTGAAGGGGTTTCCGGCGAAGGCCAGCCAGCTCAGGCGCGGCAATGTCAGCAGCCAGTCGGGCAGCACCTGCAGCCGGTTGGCGGCGATGCGCAACAGCTCCAGGTTGGTGCACTCGGAAAGGGTCGGCGGCAACTTGGTCAATTGGTTGCCGGCGAGCATCAGCTTTTGCAAACGCTGACAGTTGCCGATCTCTTCGGGCAGGGCCTGCAGCTGGTTGTCGGTGAGGATCAGCCAGCGCAGGGCCGGCGGCAAGGAATCGGCAGGCAGATGACGAATACGGTTGGCCTTGAAGCCGACCATTTCCAGCTGTGCGCAATCGCCGAGACACTCCGGCACCTCGGTGAACGGGTTGTCCGAGCAGAACAGGATACGCAGCTTGCGCAGACGGGATAGGTCGGCCGGCAGGCTGTCGAGCTGGTTGCCCGAGAGGTTCAGCACTTCCAGCGTATCGGCGAGGCCGAAGATCGCGTCGGGAAAGGCGTCAAGGCCGGCGGAAAGATCAAGGCGGCTGATGCCGGCCAGTTCGCCACGTTCGAGTTGTTCCAGGGTATGCATGCGGTGTTGCGCTTTCCTTGCTGAGATGAACACCGAAACGGCGTCTGCTACAGCGCTCCGACAGCCGTTGGCGAGGTGGGTTCAGGCCCGATCAGCGCGGCCGCCTGCGGCTGAGCACCTGCTCGGCGCGGGCGCGCAGCTGGCCGCAGCCGCCATCGATATCCTGGCCGGCCGAATTGCGCACCTTGGTCAGCACGCCGCGGCTGTGCAGATAGCGCACGATCTGCACGATGCGCTCACCCTCAGGCCGCTGGTACGCGTCGTCTTCCAGGCTGTTGTAGGGGATCAGGTTCATCACCGCGTACTTGCCCTTGAGCAGGCGCAGGATGCCGTCCATTTCCTCCTGGTTGTCGTTGATGCCCTTGAGCAGCGTCCACTGATACTGGATCGGGAAGCCTGTCGCGCGGGCGTAGCTCTCGCCAAGCTCGACCAGTTCGTCCGGGGCGATCTGCGGTGCGCGCGGCAGCAGCGCCTGGCGCAAGGCACCGTCGGTACTGTGCAGCGACAGCGCCAGGGCCGGCTTGACCCGTTGCTGCGGCAGGCGCTCGAACACGCGCAGGTCGCCGACGGTGGAAAACACCAGGTTCTTGTGACCGATGCCGCCCTCGGTACCGAGCAGGTCGATCGCCTCGAGCACGTTGTCGAGGTTGTGCGCCGGTTCGCCCATGCCCATGAACACTACCTTCTTCACCGGGCGGAAGCGGCGGGCGAGGGCGACCTGAGCAACGATTTCGGCACTGCCCAGCTGGCGCAGCAGGCCGCTCTTGCCGGTCATACAGAACACGCAGCCCACCGCGCAGCCGACCTGGCTGGACACGCACAGCCCGTCGCGCGGTAGCAGCACGCTTTCCACCATCTGCCCATCGCCAAGCTCCACCAGCAGTCTTGCCGAACCATCGGCGGCCGGGTGCTCGGAGCGCAGGCGGGCCAGTGCATCGATCTCGGCGCTTAGCGCTGGCAGACCTTCGCGCACGCTCAGCGGCAGGAAGTCCTCGGCCTGCTGCTGGCGCCGCCCGACATCGAGCGGCAGGCCCTTGAGCCAGGCGCGGGTCATCCGCCCGATATGACGGGGCTTGGCGCCGATATCGGCGAGGCGTTGCTGGAAGTCTGGGATGCGCATAGGGCGCGCATTCTAGCCGGGCTCACGTTGCGAAGCGACGGCAGAACGGCACGATACCCAGCAGCAGGACGGCGAGCAGCGCGAAGGCCATGCCCAGCGAGCTGAAATGGGCGACCACACCCATCATCGCCGGGCCGGCGAGCACGCCGGCAAAGCCGATGGTGGTGGCGACGGTGACGGCCAGCTGCACCGGCATGCCGTCCTGCCGGCTCAACGAGGAGATCAGCACGGGCGAAACGTTGGCGCACCCCAGGCCGCACAGCCCATAGCCGACCAATGCCAGCGCCCAGTGCTCGGCGGTCAGGCTCAGACCGATGCCGAATGCCGCCAGCATGCCGCCGAAGGCGATGACCCGCGCCGTGCCGAGGCTGTTCACCAGCGGAGCGCCAGCGAAACGGGCGATGGTGACCATCAGCGCGAACGCCGCATAGCCGAGGCCGCCTCTGGCGACTTCCAGGCCTTTCTCACCGGTCAGATAGAGCGCGCTCCAGTCCAGCACGGCGCCTTCGGCGAGGTAGACGACGAAACACATCAGGCCGACCAGCATCACCAGTCCGGTCGGGCGGACGAAGGCGAGGCCGCCACCGGGCGCCCGATTCGGCAGGTAGCCGCGAGCAATGGCCAGGTTCGCCGCCACGATCACGCCGATCATCATGAAACTACCGGCCTCCGGTGCGAGACCCAGGCTCAGTAGGCCGGTCAGCACCAGCGCGCCAGTGATGGCGCCAAGGCTGTACATGCCGTGGAAGTTGGACATCAGCCGGCGCCCGACAGCGGTTTCCACCAGCACCGCCTGAATGTTCATGATGACGTCGATGACGCCCAGGCTGCCGCCGAAGCAGAACAGCGCCAGGCCCAACCACCAGATCGACTCGGTCAGCGCCATGCCGGCCAGCGCCAGGGCCAGCAGCGCGACACTGCACAGCTGCACCGGGCGAATGCCCCAGCGGGCCACCAGGACGCCGGAAATGGGCATCCAGGTCAGCGAGCCGATCCCGATGCACAGCAGCAACAGACCGAACACCGCATCGGTCATCTCGATGCGTTCACGGACATAGGGCACCAGCGGCGCCCAGACGGAAAGGCCGAACCCGGCCATGAAGAAACCGCAACGGGTCGCGTTGCGCACGATGGGGGCATCAATCTGAACGGTGTTACGAACCGCGAACATGGGCGGCGGACCTCGATAAGCAGGAAATGGATGTGCAGGAAAAGGCGCGACTGAGCGCCATCACCACACGGCCAGCAATCCGGTATCGAAGAGAAACAGCAGCCGACTTCCTGCGGGCAGGCTGACAGAGCAGGGGCGTGACGTGCTGTACATGGCAGGAAGCAGACTTTCGGACAGGTCGGCAGAGCATACACAACCCGGTCCGTAGGACAACCCGCTCGCAGCGAGCGCGGCCAATCCCGGCGCATCAGGCCCAGGGCGATTCCCAGGGCGATGCCTATGCCGATACCTGCGCCTATGTCGCCCATCCAGATGCCGATGGTCACGCCGAGCAGGATGCCCAGGATCAGCCACTTCGGCTTCATGGCCTTGCGCGGTCCGGGGCTGTCGGCAGGCCGGTTCCAGCGATATGCATGCTATCGTTCTCCGCTTTGCCCCAAACCGTGTCGGAGCAGTCGATGAAGTTCATACATCAGCGCGAGCACCTTGAAGAGGGTGACATCGTCGTCATCCAGTGTTCGCAGACCTGCAATATTCGTCTGATGAACGACGCGAACTTTCGCAGCTTCAAGAATGGCGGCCGGCACACTTACCACGGCGGTGCGTTCGACCGTTTTCCAGCGAAGATCGTCGCGCCAAGCTCGGGTTTCTGGAACATCACCCTGGACACCGTCACTCGGCGCCCGATCAGCGTGACGCGCAAACCGAACCTCACCTATTCCATCAAGGTCATTCGACGGTCGGCGTCACGTTCATAGACGCCGCGCCAGCCCGAAAACCATCCCGCCGGAGCGAAGATTTGAGTCGTCGCTATCAAGAGCCCAGCCATGCGCCCACCATCAGCCGAGACGATCCGCGCGCAGGCGCGACGACGCGCGGCTATGAGCGCAAGCGTGTCACCCAGGCCCATCTCGGCATGCTGCTCTGGACGCTGTTCGTCGGGCTTTCCTTTCCCGCGGTCGGGCTGCTCAGTGACGGGCTGCCCCCGCTGCTGCTGACGGCGATGCGCTTCGGCATCGCCGCGCTGGTGCTCGCGCCGCTGGCGTGGCGCCAGAGCGATGGGCGCCCGGGCTGGCGAACCCTCTTGCTCTACGCGGCCATGGGGCTCTGCCTGGCGGGCTTCTTCGGCACCATGTTCTGGGCGGCGCATAGGGTCAGTGCACTGTCCATGGCGACCCTGTTCGTCAGCGTGCCGCTGCTGGCGTACTGCCTCGGCCGGGGGCTGGGCGTCGAACAGCGCGCGGGCAGGCTGCTCGCCATCCTCGCGCTCGGGGCGAGCGGGGCGCTGGGGCTGGCCTGGGCCGAGAATGGCGGCGACTTCTCCGGGATGCAGCTGGGCTTCGGCGAACTGGGTTTCTTCTTCGGCTGCGTCGCCTCGGCACTCTATCCGGTGCTCAGCAAATGGGGGCTGGCCAACGGGTCGTTACCGGTCCAGGCGGGCCTGCGCACCTTCTGGAGCCTGGTGGCGGGCGCTGTGCTGATCGGCCTGATGGGGGCGATATGGGAGCGACCGGCGGCGCTGCTGCACATGAATCTGCTGGACGTGCTGCTGGTGACCTACCTCGGCGTGTTCTCCAGCGCGATGACCTTCTTCCTGCAGCAGCGCGCCACCAGCGCACTAACCCCCGGGGCGGTAACGGCCTACAGCTACCTGGTGCCCTTCGTCTCGATGCTGTTGCTGTTCTTCGATCAGCCCGCGCGCATGGGTTGGCACTGGCTGCCGGGCAGCCTGCTGGTCATCCTCGCCATCGGCCTGCTGCTGCGCCGGGACGGGCAGGCAAGCCGCTGAGGCGGTCAGCCATCCAGCAGCGCTCGTGTCCAGGCAATTGCCTGACGTTCGCGCTCGGCCCAGTCGCCAGCGATTTCAACGAACGGCTTCCGATGCTGCCGAAGCCAGTCACGGCATTGCTCGTAGAAGCGCTGCCTGTCGTCTAGATCCGGCTGGCAGCGCTGGCCGTCCGCATGCCACTCGGCGCCTGTGGGCGAGAGCAACAGGTGCTGGTGGTATTCGCGCGCCTGCAGTTCGGCTTCCAGCCAATCGGGGCAGTCGCCGAACAGCGTGCGGCTCCAGAGCATGTTGCTCAGCAGATGGGTGTCGAGGATCAGCAGATGCGGTGCGGCGGCCCGTGCGGCGTCTTCCCGGGCCAGTTGGCCGCGGGCAATGGCCGGGATGTCGGCCAGCGTCGTGTCGCGTTGCGTCCGCTCGATGTAGTGACGCACGTACTCGTCGACCAATAGACCGCCAAAGCGGCGTCGCAAGCGATCGGCCAGCCAGCTCTTCCCGGTGGATTCCGGTCCGGTGAGCACGACGACCTTCATCGGGCGGCCACCAGGGTCGCACGCCATTCACGCAGCCCCATCACCGCCAGTGCGGTGAACAGCGCGTAGAGCCCGGCCGTCAACCAGTACCCCTGGTAGCTGAAGAAGCCGACAAACAAGGCATCGACCACGATCCACAGCGGCCAGCACTGCAGGCGCTTGAGTGCCATCCACAGCTGCGCGAGCAGGCTGAAGGCGGTCAGGCTGGCATCGATCCAGGGAAACGCCGCCTCGGTGAAGCGAGCCATTGCGCTGCCGAGCAGCAGGCTGCCTAACACCGCCATGCCGATGCCGACCAGCACTTCCGGCCCGCTGGCCAGGCTCACGCGCCGGCCATCGGCATCCGCGCCACGAGTCCAGGCCCACCAGCCATACAGCTGCATCGCCGCGAAGACGCTGTGCAACAGCACCTGGGAGTACAGCCTGGCATCGAAGAAAAGCCACGCATACAGCGACACCATGCCCAGTCCGATCGGCCAGCACCAGGGATTCTGCCGCACGGTCAGCCATACGGCGATCACGCCGAGCAGCGAGGCGACCAGTTCGAGAAGTGACATGGCGAGGTGACCGGTTATGAAACGAATGGGTGGCGGTAGGGCTGGCAGCAGCGCGGCCGTTTGCGGCCGCGGACGGGAGGAGGCGCGCTTACTCGGCCTCGTCCTCAGCGCCGATGGCGGCGAGGCATTGCAGGCGGTGCGGGCCTTCCAGCAGCCAGCTTTCGCCGTCGGCGTCGCGCTGCGCCTCCATGATCTGGTTGTAGCTGAACTGCCACTGGCGGCGGGTGCGGCCATCGACCAGGTCGATGGTCAGCAAGGTGGCCTCGCTGGCGAACGGCTGGTCGGCTTCGGCGGCTGCGTCGGCCTGATCCAGCACGGCTTCGTCAAGCGTGAACTGCCACGCGTGCAGGTCGTCGATGATCAGCATGTCGGCGTTTTCGAGTTCGTCGATCAGCCAGGGTGTTTCGGATGACATGGCGCACTTGCTCCGTGGAACGGGCGGGCGTCGGAGACGCCCGCGTCGAGATCAGTTGTCGTAGCCCAGGTTCGGCATCAGCCAGCGCTCGCTGATGGCCAGCTCCTGGCCCTTGCGCTGGCTATAGCTCTCGACCTGATCCTTGTCGATCTTGCCGACCGCAAAGTACTGCGCCTCGGGATGGGCGAAGTACCAGCCGCTGACCGCCGCGGTGGGCAGCATGGCGTAGTGCTCGGTGAGGGTGACCTGGCTGATGCCGTCGGCATCGAGCAGCTGGAACAGCGTGCCCTTCTCGGTGTGGTCCGGGCAGGCCGGGTAACCGGGGGCAGGGCGGATGCCCTTGTACTGCTCGCGGATCAGTTCCTCGTTGCTCAGCTGCTCATCCGGCGCATAGCCCCAGTAGTGCTTGCGCACCTGCTCGTGCAGCCATTCGGCACAGGCCTCGGCGAGGCGGTCGGCCAATGCCTTGACCATGATCGAGTTGTAGTCGTCGCCCTTGTCCTGATAGGCCTTGGCCAGTTCCTCGGCACCGATGCCAGCGGTGCAGATGAAGCCGCCCACGTAGTCGGTGATACCGGTGCTCTTCGGAGCGACGAAGTCAGCCAGCGACAGGTTCGGCTTGGCGTCCGGCTTGATGGTCTGCTGGCGCAGGTGGTGCAGAGTGGCCAGCTTCTCGCCGTTGTCGCCGTACACTTCCAGGTCATCGTCCTGGACCTGGTTGGCCGGCCAGAAGCCGAACACCGCACGAGCGCGGATCAGCTTCTCGTCGATCAGCTTGTTCAGCATGGCCTGGGCATCGTTGAACAGCGAGGTGGCCGCTTCGCCAACCACTTCGTCCTCGAGGATGCGCGGGTACTTGCCGGCCAGGTCCCAGGCGATGAAGAAAGGCGTCCAGTCGATGTAGTCGACCAGGGTGCGCAGATCGATGTCTTCCAGCACCTGGCGGCCGGTGAAGCTCGGCTTGACCGGGGCGTAGCCGCTCCAGTCGAACGGCGGTTTGTTGGCGACAGCGTCGAGGTAGCTCAGGCGTTCGGTGCGCGCACTGCGGTTGGCGGTGCGCTCGCGGATCAGCGCGTACTCTTCGCGGGTCTTGTCGACGAAGGCCGGCTTGAGTTCCTTGGACAGCAGGGTGGTGGCCACGCCGACTGCACGCGAGGCATCGGTGACATAGACCACCGCATCGTTGCTGTACTGCGGGTCGATCTTCACCGCGGTGTGTGCCTTGGAGGTGGTGGCGCCGCCGATCATCAGCGGCAGGCTGAAGCCTTGGCGCTGCATTTCCTTGGCCACATGAACCATTTCGTCCAGCGAGGGGGTGATCAGCCCGGACAGGCCGATGATGTCGCACTTCTCAGCGATGGCGGTCTGCAGGATCTTTTCCGCCGGCACCATCACGCCCATGTCCACCACGTCGTAGCCGTTGCAGCCGAGTACCACGCCGACGATGTTCTTGCCGATGTCGTGCACGTCGCCCTTGACGGTGGCCATGAGGATCTTGCCCTTGGCTTCCGGCTTGTCGCCCTTTTCCGCCTCGATGAAGGGGATCAGGTGGGCCACGGCCTGCTTCATCACGCGGGCAGACTTGACCACCTGGGGCAGGAACATCTTGCCGGCGCCGAACAGATCGCCCACCACGTTCATACCGGCCATCAGCGGGCCTTCGATCACCTCGATGGGGCGTGCGCACTGCTGGCGGCACTCCTCGGTGTCCTCCACGATGAAGGCGGTGATGCCCTTGACCAGCGCGTGCTCGAGGCGCTTGTCCACCGGCAGATTGCGCCATTCCTCGGTCTCGGCTTCCTTGACCGAGCCATCGCCCTTGTACTTGTCGGCGATCTCCAGCAGCGCCTCGGTGCCGCCGGCGCTGCGGTTGAGCACCACGTCCTCGACCGCGTCGCGCAGCTCCTTCGGGATCTCATCGTAGATCTCCAATTGGCCGGCGTTGACGATGCCCATGGTCAGGCCCGCCTTGATCGCATGGAACAGGAACACCGAGTGGATCGCTTCGCGCACCGGGTTGTTGCCGCGGAAGGAGAACGACACGTTGGACACGCCGCCCGAGGTCAGGGCATAGGGCAGGTTGTCGCGAATGAAGGCACAAGCCTCGATGAAGTCGACGGCGTAGTTGTTGTGCTCTTCGATGCCGGTGGCGATGGCGAAGATGTTCGGGTCGAAGATGATGTCTTCCGGCGGGAAGCCCACCTCGTTGACCAGGATGTCGTAGCTGCGCTGGCAGATTTCGCGCTTGCGTGCGGCGGTATCGGCCTGGCCGGCTTCGTCGAAGGCCATCACCACCACCGCGGCGCCGTAGCGCTTGCACAGGTGGGCGTGGTGCTTGAACTGCTCGACACCTTCCTTCATGGAGATGGAGTTGACGATGCCCTTGCCCTGGATGCACTTGAGGCCCGCCTCGATCACTTCCCACTTGGACGAGTCGATCATGATCGGCACGCGGGAGATGTCCGGCTCGCCGGCGATCAGGTTGAGGAAGGTGACCATGGCCGCCTTCGAATCCAGCATGCCCTCGTCCATGTTGATGTCGATCACCTGGGCGCCGGCTTCCACCTGCTGCAGGGCCACTTCCAGCGCCTCGGTGTAGTTCTCCTCGCGGATCAGACGGGCGAACTTGGCCGAACCGGTGATGTTGGTGCGCTCGCCGACGTTGACGAACAGCGAGCTGCGGTCGATGGTGAAGGGCTCCAGGCCCGACAGGCGGCAGGCCTTGGGAATGTCCGGAATAACGCGCGGCGGGTACTTGCTAACGGCCTCGGCGATCGCCTGGATGTGCGCCGGTGTGGTACCGCAGCAGCCACCGATGATGTTGAGGAAACCGCTGGCGGCGAACTCCTCGACCACCGCGGCCATTTCCGCCGGGCTTTCATCGTACTCGCCGAAGGCGTTGGGCAGGCCGGCGTTGGGGTGGGCGGACACATGGGTGTCGGCCTTGGTCGCCAGCTCCTCCAGATAGGGGCGCAGGTCCTTGGCGCCCAGGGCGCAGTTCAGGCCTACGGAGATCGGCTTGGCATGACGCACCGAGTTCCAGAACGCCTCGGTGGTCTGACCTGACAGGGTGCGGCCGGAGGCGTCGGTGATGGTGCCGGAGATCATGATCGGCAGCTCGACGCCATCTTCCTCGAACACTTGCTGCACGGCGAAGATCGCCGCCTTGGCGTTCAGCGTGTCGAAGATCGTTTCGATCAGGATCAGGTCAGCGCCGCCCTCGATCAGGCCACGGGTGGCTTCGGTGTAGTTCTCCACCAGCAGGTCGAAGGTGACGTTGCGGTAGCCGGGGTTGTTCACGTCCGGCGAGATGGAGCAGGTGCGGCTGGTCGGGCCGAGCACGCCGGCGACGAAACGCGGGCGATCCGGCGTCTCGGCGGTCTTGGCATCGGCCACTTCCCGGGCCAGGCGCGCGCCTTCCACGTTCAGCTCGTAGACCAGTTCTTCCATGCCGTAGTCGGCCTGGGAGACCCGAGTGGCATTGAAGGTGTTGGTTTCCAGAATGTCGGCGCCGGCATCGAGATAGGCCTTCTCGATGGCCTGGATGACGTCGGGGCGGGAGAGCAGCAACAGGTCGTTATTGCCCTTCACGTCGCTCGGCCAATCGGCGAATCGCTCGCCCCGGTAGTCGGACTCCTCCAGCTTGTAGCTCTGGATCATGGTGCCCATGCCGCCGTCGAGGATCAGGATGCGCTCCTTGAGTGCTTGCTGGAGGGCCTGAAGTCGAGCGATGCGAGTGGACATGGGAACTACCTGAAAAACGGAAACGAAAAGAGCGCGAATGATAGCAAAGCTGCATGCTTTTTTAGCTTCTGCACTTTTTCATGAAGATTATTCAAGATGATCGGGCAAGCGGCGCTCATTCCACATGCCTAGAATGCAGGCTCACTTCCAGGCGCTCGTTTCATGTCCTTTCGTTTCTGGCTCGGTTGTCTGTTCCTGCTCACCGGTAGCGTTGCACAGGCCGAAGCCCTCTCGTATTTGCGTGATATCCAGCCGATCTTCACAGCAAAGTGCGTGGCCTGCCATGCCTGCTACGACTCGCCATGCCAGCTCAATCTGGGCAGCGGCGAGGGCGTCGAGCGTGGTGCGAACAAACTGCCTGTCTATAACGGTGTGCGTTCCAAGGCGCAGGCGCCGACCCGGCTGTTTCTCGACGCCGAGGGAACAGACGCCTGGCGGCGCAAGGGGTTTCATGGGGTGCTCGACGCCCAGGGCGGTCAGGCGGCGCTGATGGCGCGCATGCTGGATCTGGGTCGCAGCCAACCGCTGACGCCCAATGCCAAGCTGCCTGCGGAGCTGAACATCGGCATTGGCCGGGAGAACACCTGCCCGCTGCCCGAAGAGTTCGATGGCTATGCGCGCAAGAACCTGCACGGTGGCATGCCTTTCGCTGTGACCGGCCTCAGCGATCAGGAATACGCGACGCTGCAGCGGTGGCTGGAGCAGGGCGCTCCGGTCGAGCATCGGCAGCTGCAACCGTCGCCGGCGGAAGCACTGCAGATCGAAGAATGGGAGCGCCTGCTGAACACGCCCGGCCCGCGCGGCACGCTGGTCGGACGCTGGCTGTATGAGCACCTCTTCATTGCCCACCTGTATTTCGAAGATGGCGAGCGCGGGCATTTCTATCAGCTGGTGCGCTCGCGTACACCCAGCGGTGAGCCAATCGATCCCATTGCCACGCGGCGGCCGAACGACGATCCGGGTACCCGCTTCAGCTACCGCTTGCGGCCCATCAGCGATGTGATCGTGCACAAGACGCATATCACCTATCCGCTGAGTTCGACGAAGCTGGCAAGGGTCAGATCACTGTTCTTCGAGGGCGACTGGGTCGTCGAATCGGTGCCGGGCTACGGCGCCAACCACCGGGCCAATCCGTTCAAGACCTTCCAGGCGATTCCGGCCGAGGCGCGTTACCAGTTCATGCTGGATAACGCCGAGTATTTCGTGCGCACCTTCATTCGCGGGCCGGTCTGCCGTGGGCAGATCGCCACGGACGTGATTCGCGACAACTTCTGGGTCTTTTTTCAGGACCCGCAGCATGACCTCTATATCACCGACCGTCGCTTTCGTGAGCAGGCCACACCGCTGCTAGCCATGCCGGGGCAGTTCGACGAGATGGGCGATCTGCTGGCGTTCTGGAAGACCTACCGCGTCAAGCGCAACCAATATGAGCAGCTGCGCACTAAGGCCTATGCCGACGCGCCGGCGGACTGGCCGCAAATCTGGTCCGGCAACGACAATGCCTTGCTCAGCGTGTTTCGTCAGCACGATAGCGCCTCGGTACGCAAGGGGCTGATCGGCGAGATTCCACAAACGCTGTGGTGGATGGACTATCCGTTGCTCGAGCGCACCTACTACCAGCTGGTGGTCAACTTCGACGTGTTTGGCAACGTATCCCACCAGGGCCAGACGCGGCTTTACTTCGATCTGATTCGCAACGGCGCCGAGCTCAATTTCCTGCGTCTGCTGCCGGCCAACAGCCGCCAGGCGATTCTCGATGACTGGTATGAAAAGGGCGGCCAGCTGAAGCTGCTGCTGGCCTACACCGCCATCGACAGCTCGACCCCCTCGCTGGTGGCGTTGAGCAAGGCGGACCCCAAGCGTGACTTCGCGCAGAGGCTGCTCGTGCGCCATGCCGCTATCAATGCCGCGCCTGATCCGATCAACCGCTGCCACGGCACGCATTGCTATCGTGAGGACCAGCCGGTCGAATTGCAGCGCGTCGAACAGGCGCTCGCTCGACTGACGAACCGGATGGCAGCAGGCTTGCCCGCCATCTTGCAGTTGCCGGAGGCGACACTGCTGCGGGTCGAATACGCTGATGACCGCCGCGAGATCTACAGCCTCCTGCGCAACCGTGCCCACAGCAACGTCGCGTTCATGTTCGGTGAATCACTGCGCTGGCAACCGAGACTGGACACCCTGACCGTCTACCCCGGCATCCTCAGCAGCTATCCGAACTTTCTTTTCAGTCTGCCGGCAAGCGAGGTGCCCGCATTCGCGGCTGCAATGGAGCAGGTCCGGAACAGGGGCGATTTTGAGCAGGTGGTAGAACGCTGGGGCATTCGCCGCAGCCACCCGCTGTTCTGGAGCTATTTCAATGATCTGACTCGCTATCTCGAGCAGGTCGAGCCACTCGAGGCGGGCGTACTCGACATGAATCGCTACGAGAATCTCTGATCTTCGAACCGGATGCGGGCGTGCTGGAACTGTAAGCAAGCTATCCCGACTAAAATACTAGGACTTAACCGCGGCAGTGGTTTGGCGTACACTGCCGCGCATGTCTGCGAGGAGTTCTCATGAGCGCGATCACCATTACCGAAGCTGCACACGATTATCTGGCCGACCTGCTCGAAAAGCAGAACACCACCGGCATTGGCATTCGCATCTTCATCACCCAGCCCGGCACACCGTACGCCGAGACCTGCATCGCGTACTGCAAGCCGGGTGAGGAGAAGCCCGATGACATCGCCATGGCTTTGAAGAGCTTTACCGCCTGGATCGATGGCACCAGCGAGCCCTTCCTCGAAGACGCACTGGTCGACTATGCCACTGACCGGATGGGTGGCCAGCTGACTATCAAGGCGCCTAATGCCAAGGTTCCCATGGTCAATGACGACAGCCCGCTGAACGAGCGCATCAATTACTACCTGCAGACCGAGATCAACCCTGGCCTGGCCAGTCACGGAGGGCAGGTGACCCTCATCGATGTAGTCGATGAAGGCATCGCCGTATTGCAGTTCGGTGGCGGCTGTCAGGGCTGTGGTCAGGCCGACGTGACATTGAAGGAAGGAATCGAGAAGACGTTGCTGGCTCGGATTCCAGAGCTCAAGGGGGTCCGCGACGTCACCGACCATACCAATCGCGAGAACGCGTACTACTGATCTTCGGGCCCGGTGGAGCAGGTCCGCCGGGCCGTTCAGCGGATTAAAGGCAAAATGCCGTTATTTTGCCGCCATGACGCACACAGCGCGTCTTTCCTGCGATAAGCTCTGGCGCTTCGGTCGATCGGGCAACGAGAGCTCGTACCATGTCTGCCATTTCACTGCTGATCTGCGATGACTCCAGCCTGGCCCGCAAGCAGCTGCTGCAAGCGCTGCCTGCAGGCTGGCCGGTGGTCGTCAGCCAAGCGGCAACCGGTATCGAAGCCCTGGAAAGGGTCCGGCAGGGCGACATCGACGTGCTGCTGCTCGATCTCACAATGCCCGAGCTGGACGGTTATCAGGTCCTTGCGCAGCTGCGCGAAGAAAAACTGCCGTGCAAAACCATCGTGATTTCGGCCGATATCCAGGATGAAGCCGTACGTCGGGTGCTGGCGCTCGGCGCGCTGGCCTTCATCAAGAAGCCTGCGGACCCCGTGCACCTGCAGCAGACGCTCGCCAGCCTTGGCCTGCTGGACGATCTTTCGACGCTGATCGGTCGAGAGGAGGGTGAGCGGATCGGTTTCCGCGACACCTTCCGCGAGGTCGTCAACATCGCCATGGGTCGTGCCGCGGCCCTGCTTGCGCGTGTTCTGGGCGTCTTCATTCAGCTCCCGATTCCCAACGTCAACATTCTCGAGGTCGGCGAACTGCACATGGCGCTGGCCGATGCTGCGCGCGGTGACCAGTTGACCGCGGTTTGTCAGGGTTACATCGGTGGGGGGATCGCCGGAGAGGCGTTGCTACTGTTCCACGATTCGGAGGTCGCGGACATGGCGCGCCTGATGCGCCGGCAGGATTACCTGGAGATGGAGATGCTCCTGGATCTGTCGAGCCTGCTGATCAGCGCGTGCCTGAGCGGCATCGCCGAGCAGATCGAGGTCGTGTTTTCCCAGGGGCATCCGCAGGTGCTCGGGCAGCATGCGTCGATCGAGGAGCTGATACGCCTCAACAGCGCGAGATGGAAAAAGACCTTGGCGGTCGAGATCAGCTATAGCCTGGAAGGGCATGACATCCACTTTGACCTGCTGCTGTTGTTCACGGAAGATTCGGTCGAGCTGCTGACCCGCAAGCTCGCCCACCTGATGGATTGAGCATGAGCGATACCACCGAGTTGACTGAGCTTCACTGGTTGCTGGCCATCGTCCAGAGCATCGACGTGGGTGTGGTGGTTCTGGACCGCGACTTCCGTGTCGAGGTCTGGAACACGTTCATGGAGAATCGCTCTGGCCTGCCGCCGGCAAAGGCGCGCAATCGCTCTTTTTTCTCTCTCTTTCCCGAAGTCGAAGAGGATTGGTTCCGCCGCAAGGTGGAGGGCGTCATGACCCTGGGTACGCCCTCGTTCACCATCTGGGAGCAGCGGCCGTATCTCCTGCGTTTCAAGAACTACCAGCCGATTACCGGGCTGGAAGATTTCATGTACCAGAACACCACGCTGCTGCCGCTCAAGGGCATTGACGGCAGCATCGCCCAGGTCTGCCTGATCATCTACGACGTGACCGACGTTGCGGTGAACCGGCGCCAACTGCAGGCGGCCAACGCTGAGCTGCAGCGCCTGTCGAGCACCGATCGGCTGACCGGTTTGTACAACCGCGGCCATTGGGAGGAGATGCTGCAGCTGGACTATGCACGTCATCGCCGTTACGAGAGTCAGGCCGCGCTGGTGATGTTCGATATCGATCACTTCAAGGCGATCAACGATACCTACGGTCACCAGGTCGGCGACGCGGTCATCCAGCAGGTTGCCGATCTGATCCGCGAGAATCTGCGGGATTCGGACGTAGCGGGGCGGTACGGCGGCGAGGAGTTCGTCGTGCTATTGCCGGACACCGACAAGCAGGGCGCCATGACCTTCGCCGAGCGCCTCCGGCATGCCGTTGAGAGCCATGAGGTGCAGCACGAGCAGCACCGTATTCGTTTCACCATCAGCCTTGGAGTAGCTGATCTCAGCGAGCCTACCAGCAGCCACGCCCAGCTGATCGAATGGGCAGACTCGGCGCTTTATGCATCCAAGGCGGCCGGACGCAATCGAGTCACCCTGCATCAGCACGACGCCTGAGCCGGGGGCGCGCCTTCAATCCGCTGCGCTCCTGAGAAAGGCAAGCAATCCAACCTCTTCCGCGCTCAGCCATCTGCGCTTCCTGGCACCTCGCAATCCGGCCAGTGCACCTTCATTGAATGCCTGCAGGATTGCAGGATGGATGTAGCACTGACGACATACGGCGGGCGTGTTCCCCAGCTGGCTGGCGACCTGCCTTACCGTCTCAACCAGATTGTGCCGGGCCATGCTCTCGGGGGAGCATTCGAGCTGGCGCAGACGCGCCAGTGCCAAGGCACTTCCGGCCCACGTGCGGTAGTCCTTCGCGGTGAAGTCGCGGCCCGTCATGTCCTGCAGGTAGGCATTCACATCGCTGGAGCTGACCGCCCGGCGTTGCCCCTCGTCATCCAGATACTGAAACAGCTGCTGGCCCGGTAGCTCCATGCAGCGGCGCATAAGCCTGGCCAGGCGCTTGTCGCGCAGGGTGACCTCGTGCTTGACCCCGCTTTTGCCGCGAAAGTGGAAACGGATTGCGGTGCCGCGGATATCAACATGGCGGGTACGCAGGGTAGTCAGCCCGTAGGAGCGGTTGTCCTTGGCGTAACGTGGATTACCGATTCGGATTAGTGTGGATTCTAGCAATAGCACCACCAGCGCCATGACCTTCTCGCGCGGCATGCCCCGGAGCGCCAGGTGTTTTTCCAGGTCTCGGCGCAGCCGTGGCAGGGCTTCGCCGAACTCCAGCATCCGGTCGTACTTGTTGCTGTCTCGGATCTCTCGCCACCGGGGGTGGTAACGGTATTGCTTGCGTCCACGGGCGTCGCGACCGGTAGCTTGAAGATGACCTTGCGGATCGGAGCAGATCCAGACATCACGGTACGCAGGCGGTATCGCCAACTTGTTGATCCTGCGTATCTCGTCTTCGTCGCGGATGCGCTCGCCGTCAGTATCGAAGTAGGCGAACTTCCCACGTAACGTCCGGCGGCGGATGCCGGGTTGCGAATCATCTACGTAGTGCAGGTCCGGTGGTAACGCAGAGCATAAGAGGGTGCCGGTGTCGCCCGCTTCGTCCCTGGGAACGGGGCGATCTCCCTCCGCCAGGGGAGGGGGCTCTTGCATGGTGCTGTCGTCGCGCATCTATTGCGAGATCCTCTGGGCCTCGCCAGCCCGGCTGGCGAGGCGATGGAGCGGCTCAGTTGTCCTTTTCGTTGCCGTTGCGCATCAACAGGCGGATTGCTGCGACGAGTTCGTCAACCGCTTCGCGGTAGAGCTCTGGCTTGGCCTCGGTTTCAGCCTGGTCTGCGTGCTTGCGCGCGGTTTCGAGGTGGTCGTTGATCGATGAATAGTCGCCAAGCATGGTCTGCTCCTGCTTTTGATCTGGATTGAAGTCGGGCAGCCGCAACGGAGATGGCTGGCCTCTATCAACTGACCGGTTAGAGCGATGGCGGTTCGTACCGTGTATCAGCGTGATCGCAGCGTCGTCAGCGCCTTTGACCAGGTCGGGTTGGAGCAGCGCGGGCATCGCTGCGTCTGTTGGCTTTCCAGTGCCTGGGGGAAACCGCAGCGGCCGCATGCATACATGCCGGCCGCGGGAACCTGGCGGAATTCCGGCCGGTATTCCGGCGGTAGAACGGAGAGTCCGGGACGTACCGCTTCGGGCTCATGGAAGAACAGACTGACGTTGCCGTCGTTCTCCAGAATGCCGAGCCGTACCTGACCAAGGTGCTCGACCCCCTGCTGGCGCAGTTCCATGAAAAATTCGTCAGCCGAGATGTTCAAGCTGTCCAGGCTGCGCAGTTCGTAGATGCCGTCGCGAATGATGGTGACCGGTCGACCTTCCAGCCACACACCGAAGCGTGGACTGCGATTCATCAGATACACGGTGAAGCGATACAAGAACAGCAGGGTGACGAACACCGCCGCGACCGGCAGCAATGGTACGTCTTCATAAAACGAGACGTCGCCGGCGGCGGAACCGAGGGTCAGGATGATGACCAGTTCGAACACCGAGAGCTGGCGAATGCCCCGACGGCCGCTGACCTTGAGAAAGATGAAAACCGCTGCGAACGCGAGCAATGCCCGTAGCGCCACTTCCGCTACGAACATCAGCGGAAACTCATGCAAAAGCATGCGCTGCAGATCAAAGGGAGTCATCTTCGGTGTTCCTTCGGAAAAGCCGGCGTTCGTCGGCGGGCATCACATTCGGCTTATCCTAGAGTGCCAGCGTCGATGAGTGCAGCCCCGTTATTCGGCTGCTGCTATCTCGAATTCCAGGTCGATGGCATCACCACTACCGTCGCCGACCACCGAGCCGACTACTGGCTTGCGGGTGACCTTGCGCCCGCCATAGGCCTCGCTCAAGTGCCGCTGTGCGACGTCACCGATGTGGTCGATGAGTCCGGGCGTCTGTGTGTCGCGCGGAATGACGAAGTGCAGTTTCACCAAGTGGCCGCCGGAGTCTCGAGGTAGATCGGCAAGCCCGCAGCTTTGCCATTGATCGTTGACGTAGGCTTCTGCACCTTTCATGGGTCTCTCCTGTTATGTCCGTTGCTGTTGAGACCGTTAAACAGCCGAATGGATCAGTCGAGGTCACCAGGACAACCCAACCGCCGGACATGAAAAAAGGCCTGGAGCGCGTGCCGCAGGCCTTCGTTCGGGCGAGCCATGCTTATTCAGGCATGTGCCAAGGGGAGAAGTGGGCGCCATCGCGGCTGAGTTGCTCGCGAGTCTGCTCCAGGGTTTCACCGAGTTTCACAGGATCGGTGAAAACGCTGCTGGACATCTTGCAACGACCCAAGAGGCGGGCTTCGTCGCGATCGACAACGGTGATGCTGACTTCGCCGTTTCCTTCGAGCAGCGTCCAGGCAACGCACTGGAATGGTTTGAACGCGCGGTCGGTGATCAGAAGGGCTTCATTGATACGCAGCGGGGTGTGCATGGGGCATGTCTCTCTGTGTGATACCCAAAATACCTGCAGCCAAGCTCGTTGGCATTGGCCTTACATTGCAGTTGATGTACCCAGAGGACTGATGAGTCACATGCGAGTTCGAAAAAATTTGAAGGCCTTTGCAATTAGCCAAAGGTATAACGTTGACGCATGGTCGGCCGGGGGCTCCAGGTTCGATCTAAACCCTTGTCACTGCTGGAAAATTTCACTGGCGAGGTGAGGGAGGCGGGCTTGCTAGGCCGCACAGGGAAAAGGCCCGTGCGACAACCTGTCGCGAGGGGAGATGTTGAGGTTAGGCTGGCGCCTGCTTGCTGATGGTGCGAGCGGAAGGGGCACTGCTTCAGTAGGGTGCCGGCGGTCCCGCTCACGAGGACCGCCGGGTAGGGGATCAGACCCTGAACTGACTGAGCAGGCGATTGAGCTGGCTGGCGAGTTCGCCCAGACGCTTGCCCGCCTCACTGGACTGCTCGGCTGCCAGCGTACTCTCTTGCGCCAGGCCGGCGGCCTGGGTCACGTTCTGGTTGATCTCCTCGACCACATGGGACTGCTGCAGGGTAGCGCTGGCAATCGAAGCGTTGACGCCCGACAGGTTGCGCAAAGCCTGAGCGATCTCGCCAAGACTTTCGCCAGCCTGACTGGCCTGCTCGACAGTGAGTTGCGAGGCCCGGTTGCTTTCCATGATGACGTTCACGGCTGCACCTGAATTCTTCTGCAGGCGCTCGATCATGCCTTGGATCTCCGCTGTCGACTGTTGTGTCCGCTGCGCCAGCAGACGCACCTCGTCGGCTACCACGGCGAAGCCACGGCCCTGCTCGCCAGCTCGTGCAGCTTCGATTGCCGCATTCAGTGCCAGCAGGTTGGTCTGCTCGGCGATGGAGCCGATGACCTCGAGAACGGAGCCGATCTTGGTGGTTTCATCGGCCAGTGACTGGATCACGTCCACCGCCTGGCTGATGGTTGCCGACAGCTCGTCGATCTGTTGCAGGCTCGTCTCGATGTTGCGCTGGCCGAGCCCGGCCTGGTTCTCTGCTGCGCCCACTTCGCTCGACGCGTGTTCGGCGTTCTTGGCGACTTCCTGCACTGCGTAGGTAACCTCGTTGACTGCCGTGGCCACCTGTTCCATTTGCAGCATCTGCTGCTGGCTCTGTTCGTGGGTCTGGCTAGAAAGCTCGCTGAGCGAGCGCGAGGATTGATCCAGGGCTCCGGCCGTTTCGAAAAGCTGACCGACAACGGTACGCAGTTTTTGGGTGAATCGGTTGAAATCTCGGCCGAGCGTGGTCAGCTCATCATTGCCCGACACATCCAGTGTGTGGGTCAGGTCGGCTTCGCCGCTGGCGATATTGGCCATCGCCGCCATCGTGTGGCGCAGCGGCGCAACGATACTGCGGATCAGGATGGCGACCACCACGGCCATGATCGCGGCGATGAACAGACCGATGATGGAAAAGCGCGTCACGTAGTTCCAGAACTCCTGCTCCACGTCATCGACGTAGATGCCTGAGCCGATGATCCAGCCCCAGGGCTTGAACAGTTGCACATAGGAGATTTTCGGCACCGGATTCTCTTCGCCGGGCTTGGCCCACATGTAGTCGACCAGGCCTGCACCGTCACGACGAGCGATGGCGACCATCTCGTTGAACAGCTCCTTGCCTTCCGGATCCTTGATCTTCGAAAGATCCTGGCCGTCGAGCTTGGGCTGCATCGGGTGCATGATCATGGTCGGGCCAAGATCGTTGATCCAGAAGTAGTCCTGGCCGTCATAGCGAAGCAGCCGGATCTGCTCCATGGCGGCACGTTGCGCCTCCGCGGTACTCATCGCACCGCTGGTTTCCAGCTTGCGGTAGTGCTCGAAAACACCGGCGGCCGCTTCAACCACGTTACGCGTCGCCTCCTGCTTGCCTCGGTACAGGTCGGAGCGAACCTGCTGGATCATCAGCAGACCGAGGATGAAGAGCATGGCGATGGCGACCACGGGGATCAGCCAGAGGCGCTTGCTGATAGGAACATTGCGCAGCAGATTCATGAATACGGCTCCTGGAGGTGTCTTTCTTATCGTTCTTGTCTTGTGGTGGCTCGGACGATGCTTGGTTTGTTGCAAGTGGTAGCGCCATGCTGGTGACGACAACCACCTGAGCCTGCGCCCGCTCAAGCAACCAACGGCTCGCCTGTCAGCTGTGTGCGGCCTGCTGGTTGGAGCCGGGCAATGGCTTCTAAGTAGCTTTTCGGCCGCTTGTGACTAAAAATGAGCCCCCGTTTCGTCTGCCGTGGAATTTAGTTCCCCGCGGCGAGTCAGAACAGCGTTTCGATGGCTTTGTGACATATACCTTGGTTGCATTCATGTGCGATGAGTGGCATCGCTTTTGGGGAGTAGATGGATCTTTGGATTGCGGTTCAGGCACTGATTCTGGGCGTAGTAGAGGGAATAACCGAGTTTCTTCCGGTCTCCAGTACCGGCCACCAAATCATCGTCGCGGATCTGATCGGCTTCGGCGGTGAACGCGCACTGGCTTTCAATATCATCATCCAGCTCGGCGCGATCCTCGCGGTGATCTGGGAATATCGGCGCAAGATCATCGATGTGGTGGTCGGCCTGCCTAGGGAGCGCCAGGCACAGAAGTTCACCGCCAACCTGCTGGTCGCCTTCATGCCGGCTGTAGTGCTTGGCGTGGCCTTTGCCGATCTGATCCACGAATACCTGTTCAACCCGATCACAGTGGCCACCGCGCTGGTCATCGGCGGCATCGTCATGCTCTGGGCCGAGCGTCGCGAACATGCAATTCGCGCCGAGACAGTCGACGACATGACCTGGACGCTGGCCTTGAAGGTCGGTTTCGCTCAGTGTCTGGCGCTGGTGCCGGGCACTTCGCGGTCGGGCTCGACGATCATTGGTGGACTGCTGTTCGGCCTGTCGCGCAAAGCCGCCACCGAGTTCTCGTTCTTCCTGGCGATGCCGACCATGGTCGGCGCTGCTGTCTATTCCGGCTACAAATACCGCGAGCTGTTCCAGCCGGGCGACTTCGCCGTGTTCGCCATCGGCTTCGTTACCTCGTTCATTTTCGCCATGCTGGCCGTGCGGGCGCTGCTGAAGTTCATCGGTAACCACAGCTACGCTGCGTTCGCCTGGTACCGGATCGGTTTCGGTCTGTTGATCCTGGGCACCTGGCAGCTGGGGATGATCGACTGGAGCACGGCAGTCGGTTAGAGCCACCCTTGAAATGAAAAAGCCCCGCGGATGCGGGGCTTTTTTCATGCGCGAGGCGGTTTCAAACAAGCACGCCCTGGCTGCGCAGATAGTCGTCGTAGCTGCCGCTGAAGTCAGTCACGCCGTTCTCCGACAATTCGATGATGCGCGTGGCCAGGGAGCTGACGAACTCGCGGTCGTGGCTGACGAAGATCAGCGTGCCCGGGTAGTTCTCCAGCGCCAGGTTGAGTGCCTCAATGGATTCCATGTCCAGGTGGTTGGTTGGTTCGTCCATCACCAGCACGTTGGGCTTCTTCAGGATCAGCTTGCCGAACAGCATGCGGCCCTGTTCGCCACCGGAGATCACCTTGACCGATTTCTTGATCTCGTCGTTGGAGAACAGCATGCGGCCCAACGTGCCGCGCACCAGTTGCTCGCCACCCTGGGTCCACTGGCCCATCCAGTCGAAGAGGGTGACGTCGTCCTCGAAGTCCTCGGCGTGGTCCTGGGCGAAATAGCCCACATCGGCACTTTCGGTCCACTTCACTTCACCGGACATGGGTGGCAACTCACCGACCAGTGTGCGCAGCAGGGTGGTCTTGCCGATGCCGTTCGGGCCGATGATGGCCACACGCTCGCCGGCCTCGACCTGCAGATTCAGGTTCTGGAACAGTGGCGTGCCGTCATAACCCTGACTGATGCGCTCCAGGGTGACCGCCTGGCGATGCAGCTTCTTGTACTGCTCGAAACGGATGAACGGGCTGACGCGACTGGACGGCTTCACTTCGTCGAGCTGGATCTTGTCGATCAGCTTCGCGCGGCTGGTGGCCTGCTTGGCCTTGGAGGCGTTGGCCGAGAAGCGGCTGACGAAGGTCTGCAGTTCGGCGATCTGCGCCTTCTTCTTGGCGTTGTCCGAGAGCAGGCGTTCACGGGCCTGGGTTGCGGCCGTCATGTATTCGTCGTAGTTGCCCGGGAACAGGCGCAGCTCGCCGTAATCCAGGTCGGCCATGTGGGTGCAGACGCTGTTGAGGAAGTGGCGGTCGTGGGAAATGATGATCATGGTGCTGTTGCGCGCCGTGAGAATCGATTCCAGCCAGCGGATGGTGTTGATGTCCAAGTGGTTGGTCGGTTCGTCCAGCAGCAGCACTTCCGGGTCGGAGAACAGCGCCTGGGCCAGCAGTACGCGCAGCTTCCAGCCGGGCGCCACGGCACTCATCGGGCCGAAATGCTGATCGAGCGGGATGCCCAGGCCGAGCAGCAGCTCGCCGGCGCGCGATTCGGCGGTGTAGCCGTCGAACTCGGCGAACTGAACCTCCAGCTCGGCGACCGCCATGCCGTCTTCCTCGCTCATTTCCGGCAGCGAGTAGATGCGGTCGCGCTCGGCCTTCACCTTCCACAGCTCGGTGTGACCCATGATCACCGTGTCGATCACGCTGAAGTCTTCATAGGCGAACTGATCCTGACGCAGCTTGCCCAGGCGCACGTTGGGCTCGAGCATCACCTGGCCGGCCGATGGTTCCAGCTCGCCACCGAGGATTTTCATGAAGGTCGATTTGCCGCAGCCATTGGCGCCGATGAGACCGTAGCGGTTGCCACCGCCGAACTTGACGGAAACGTTTTCGAACAGCGGCTTGGCACCGAACTGCATGGTGATATTGGCGGTGGAGATCAAGGGCTTACCTATCAATGAATGCGACGTGTAACGGGCCGGGACCGATCCGGCAGCAATACTCGGCGTTCCAGCTCGCTCCGGAAGGGGAGCTGGTGATCCTGCAATGCTGAGGAGTACGACAGCGACGGATGCTGGCTGTCGAGAACGAATGCGGGGATTGCGGCCGAGCGAAAGGCGCGCATTGTCGCATAGCTGCGCCATCGGAGTAAGGAGGGTGAACGCAGCAATCGAGGAACCGGCCATTCGTGGCGAAGCAGATGCGAATCGTTCCATTGACAGCGCCAAGCCAAACGGACAGCATTGTTACGATATAACGTCTTGATCTTGAGTGTTAGGCATGAGTGAGAAAGTCGCGGTATTGAAGTGGGCGGGTGCCGGAGCGGCATTGATGCTGGCAGGTGCGCCGCTGGCGGGCGCGCAGGAGGCGGCGGTGCTGGATTCGGTCGTCATCACTGCCGATCAGGAACGTGCCGACGGACCGGTGCAGGGCTATCGCGCCAAGCGCACGCGCAGCGCCACCAGGACCGATACGCCCATCGAGGAAATACCCCAGTCGATCAGCGTCGTCCCGGCCTCGGTGCTGGACGACCTGGACAGCCCACGAGTGGAAAGGGCGTTGGACTTCGCCGGCGGCGTTGCACGGCAGAACGACTTCGGCGGCCTGACGATGTACGAGTACAGCGTCCGCGGGTTGACCACCAGCGAGTTCTACAAGGATGGCTTCAGCGTCAACCGGGGCTACATGAACCCGCCGGACGCGGCGAGCATCGAACGTGTCGAGGTTCTCAAGGGACCGTCCGCCAGCCTGTACGGCCGTGGCGATCCGGGCGGCACCATCAACATCGTCAGCAAGCGGCCGCAGCTGGATAGCTTCGCCCGTCTTGACCTGAGCGCCGGGCGTTGGGATCGCTACCGCAGCGCGTTGGACGTGAACACGCCGCTGGATGAAGACGGCAACATGCTGTACCGCATGAACATCGCCGTCGAAGACAACAAGAGTTTCCGCGACCATCGCGAATCCGAACGGCAGTTCGTGGCGCCGTCCTTCAGCTGGGAGCTGAGCCCCGATACGCGGTTGCTGGTGCAGGCTGAGGTGGTGCGCAACCGGCAGACCTTCGACCGCGGGGTGGTCGCACCGGGCGGCAACCTGGGCCGGGTGTCCCGCTCGGCATTCTATGGCGAACCCTCCGATGGTCCGATCAGCAACGACAACGAAACGCTGCAGGCCGAACTCGAACACGACCTCAACGAGGTCTGGACACTGCGCCTGGCCAGTCACTACAAGCAGGGGCGCATGGACGGCTATGCCACCGAAGCAGCGGCGGTCGCAGCAGACGGCCGAACGCTGTCGCGCAACCTGCGCTATCGCGACTATGACTGGCAGGACGCGATCACCCAACTGGAACTGCACGGCCGGGTGGACACCGGTTCGATCGAACATCAGCTGCTGATCGGCACCGAGTACGAACGCTATGCCTTGAGCGAATTCATGCTGCGCTCCGACAACCTGCGCAGTATCGACCTCTACAACCCCGTCTATGGCTCACTGCGACCGGCGTTCAATCCGGCCCGCACGGTCGACCGCAACGAGTTGGTGCACAACCGCGCACTGAATCTGCAGGACCAGATGCGTCTGACCGACAAGCTGTTCGGCGTGGTCGGGGCCCGTTACGACCATTACGAACAGCGCCTGGACAACGAGGTGAGCGGCCGGCGAGCCGAGCAGACGCACGAAAAGATCACGCCTCGGGTCGGCGTGCTCTACCAGCTGTTGCCGGAGGTCGGCTTGTTCGCCAACGCTTCGCAGTCGTTCAAACCGAATAACGGAGCCGCTGCCAGTGGCGCGACCTTCGATCCGGAAGAGGGCATGGGCTACGAGGCGGGCGTCAAACTCGACCTGTTCGATGGCCGTCTGGGCCTGACCGCCGCGGCATTCCACCTGACCAAGGAGAATGTGCTGACCAGCGATCCGGCCAACGATGGCTTCCAGATCGCTGCGGGCGAAGTTCGCAGCCGGGGTGTGGATCTGCAGCTCGCCGGCCAGCTCACCGACGCCATTCGAGTGATCGGCGCCTACGCCTACGTGGATGCGGAAGTGACCCGCGACAACACCCTGGCGCGCGGCAGTCGCCTGCTCAACGTGCCGCGCCACAGCGGCAGCCTGCTGACCACCTACGAGTTCCAGGATGGCGATCTGCGCGGTCTTTCCCTGGGTGGTGCGCTGAACTATGTGGGCGATCGGGCAGGGCAGGCCCACAGCGACTTCGAACTGCCGTCCTACACCACGGTCGATCTGCTCGCGCGCTACCAGGCCACGCAGAACCTGACGCTGGGAGTGAACCTGAACAACGCCTTCGACCGTACCTACTACGAGCGCTCGTACAGCAACGTCTGGGTGATGCCGGGTGACCCGCGCAACCTCAGCCTGAGCCTGTCCCTGGCGCTCTGACGGCGGTCGGCTGCGTCACAGCCAGCCTTTTTCCCGGTAGTAACGTTCCGCGCCCTCGTGCAGGGGCGCGGTCAGGCCGACGCGGATCATGTCCTCGGCTTGAAGCTCGGCGAAGGCCGGATGCAGGTGCTTGAATCGTTCGAGGTTGTCGAACACCGACTTGACCAGCTGGTAGACGACTTCGGGGTCGGTCTTGCTGGTGGTGGCCAGAACCGCCTTGCCGCCGATCGAGGGGACCGAGACATCGACACCCGGATAGAGCCCGCCGGGTATCGGCGCCGAGCTGTAGTAGTCGGCCTTGGCGAGCAGGGCGTCGATCGCCTCGCCCTGGACCGGGATGATCCGCGCCTTCACGTTCGTCAGTGCCTCCTGGATCGCACCACTGGGATGGCCCACCACATAGGTGATGGCATCCAGGTTGTTGTCGCCCAGTGCCGAGGCCATCTCCGCGGGTTTGAGTTCGGCGGCCAGGGCGAAGCTGGCATTGCTCCAGCCTTTGGCCTTCATGACTTCCTCGAAGGTATCGCGGCTGCCGGAGCCGGGCACGCCGATGTTCACGCGTTTGCCTTCCAGGCCATCCAGATCACGGATGCCGCTGTCCTCGCGCACCACCACGGTGAGAATTTCCGATTGCAGCGAGAACACCGCGCGTAGCTCGTCGACGGCACCGTCGCGGTCGAACGGAGCCAGGCCTTGCAAGGCCTTGTGCTGATGGTCGGACTGGATGAAACCGAAATCGTACTCACCTTTCTGCAACGCCACGATGTTGGTCACGCTGCCGGCGGTGGAGGGTGCGTTGCACTTGATGGCCGGCTTCACCTCGGCGCGATTGAGGAAGCGGCACACCGACTGGCCGGCGGTGTAGTACACGCCGGTCTGGCCGCCGGTGCCGATGGTGACGAAACGCTCCTGGGCGAGCGCGCCTGGGCTCGCCATTGCCAGCGCGCCTGCCAGGGTGATGCCGAACAGGCCGATACGGATCTGGTGGTTCATCGTGGTTCCCTCTTGTTGGTTTAGTCGGAACGGTACGGCTGTGAGATCAGCAGGTTAGGCTCAGCCCCTGCAGCGAAACCGCTGGCGGCGATCCGCCGATTTCGCTGGCCAGCAGGTCGGCGCTGCCGCAGGCGAGCGTGAAGCCCAGGCTGCCGTGGCCGACGTTGAGCCAGAGATTATCGATGCCGCTGCGGCCGATGAGCGGCGTGCCCTCCGGTGTGGCTGGGCGCAGACCGGCCCATTGGCGGGCGTGCCGGTAGTCCCCCGCGTCGGGGAAAGTCGCGCCAGCCAGGCGCTGCAGCGTCGCGATGCGTTTGTGGTCGAGTGCGCTGCCCCAGCCGCCGATATCCACCATTGCCGCGACGCGCAGCTGATCGTCCAGGCGGGCGTAGACGACCTTGTTGTCGTAGTCGGTGACGTTGGTTTGCGGCACGCGGTTCTGGTCGGCCAGCGCAACGGTCAGGCTGTAGCCCTTGAGCGGGTAGATCGGCAGGTCGATACCCAGTGGCCGAAGCAGCCCGACGCTGCCGGTGCCGGCCGCCACTACCAGATGGTCGATGGCGACGTCATCGTGCCCGAGCACGACCGCGCGGACCCGCTTGCCTTCGGTGCGCAATGCGCTCACCGATTGGCCGGTATGCAGATGAAACGCAGGCGATGCCCGCAGTCGCCGCAGCAGTTCGGTGCAGAACAGATGGCAGTCGGCAACCTCGTCGCCGGGCGAATAGATGCCGCCGTGCAGCGATGACGCCAACGGCGCCAACGCCGGCTCGACGTCGATGCATTGCGCGGCGTCCAGCAGCCGCTGCCCTGATTCGTCGTCGATGGCCGCTGCGCCCTTGTGCAGGCTGTGTTGATCGCGATAGATCACCAGTTTGCCGTTGGCGCGCCAGGCGAAGCCGTCCAGCTGGTCCTGCTCGCGCCAGCTGCGCAGGATCTGCTGGCTGTGCAGGGCGAGCCGCAGCAAGTGAGCCGCGTTGCGCCGATTGACCGAGCGCCGGCACGCCAGCAGGAACTGCAGGCACCAGCGCCACTGGTGCAGACTCGCCCGCGGTCGGAAGCGCAGCGGGGCATCGGCTCCGCGCAGCATCCAGCCAATCGCCTGCAGCGGAACGCCGGCATCGGCCAGGGGCGAAACGTAGCGATAGCTGAGCTGCCCGCCATTGGCGAAGCTGGTTTCCAGGGCGACACCGTCGCGCCGTTCGATCAGCTCGACATTGTGCCCCTGGCGCACCAGTGAATAGGCGGTGGCAAGCCCGATAACGCCTGCGCCGATGACTGCTATCCGCATGCAACTGCTCCTCCGACTCGTTCAGCGCAGCCTAGGCCGAGTGTTAGCGAGGCGGCCAATGACAGGATGGAGCGTTCCCATAACCTGCGGTTATGCTCGATTGACTGAAGGAGGACATGCATGCGGTTGCGTCATATCGAACTGTTCCAGGCGATCCTGCAAACTGGCAGCCTGACGGCCGCGGCCGAGCTGCTGCATATCTCCCAGCCGGCGGCGAGCAAGATTCTCAAGCATGCCGAGCAACAACTGGGCTTTGCGCTGTTCGACCGGGCGCGCGGCAAGCTGCAGCCCACCGCCGAGGCGCGCGTGTTGCAGCAGCAGACCGAACGCCTGGCCATCGACCTGCAGAATCTGCGGCGGCTTGCAGATAGCCTCGGCCGGGGCGAGGAGTGCGCATTGCGCCTGATCTGCACGCCGGCCTTGGCTCAAGCACTGCTGCCACAGGCGTTGTGCGCCTGGCGCGAGCGATTTCCACGTACGGTCTGTCAGCTCGCGACGCAGCACACGGCGGAAATCGTCGAGGCGCTGTTGCTGCGTGAAGCCGATCTGGGGCTGACGTCACAGGCGGTGGAGCATCCGGGACTGAGCAGCCAGCTATTGGCCGAGGGACGCATGCGCGTGATCGCGCCGCTTGGCTGGTGGCCGCTGGATGAACTGCACAGCCCGCTGCGGCTGCAGGCCTTGGCGGGTAAAGCGCTGATCGGCATCGACGCCCGCGATGCGCTGGGCAGCCTGTTGCGCGGCCACATCGAGGAGCTGGATCCGCCGCCGCGCGTCGTTACCTGGGTGCAGACCTATCAGCTGGCGCGTCAGCTGGTGTCTGCGGGGCAGGGCGTGGCGCTGGTCGATCCGTTCACCGCGCTGGCGGCTACTGGCGGCGAGGTGCAGACTCGTCTGCTCGAGCCCGCCGTCAGCGTGCCGGTCTATGCGTTGACCCGTGTTCACGAGCAGCTGCTACCGGCGCAGGCGATGCTGCTCGAGCAGCTCGGCGCCCAGGCCGAGCGACTGCTGCAGGATGGGCATAACTGAGCGGTCGCGCGCTACCATGGCGGCTTTTGCGCCGGACGATCATGCACGTCGACTCGCCCCGTGAACGCTACCAGCAGGCAATCGCACAAGACGGTTTCGTTGCCGATGCGGCTCAACAGCGCGCCGTTGCACGGCTTCAGGCCTGTCATGAGGCGCTGCTTTCCGGTGCGGACCTGCCGCTTGGCGTCTACCTATGGGGACCGGTCGGGCGTGGCAAGACCTGGCTGATGGACTTGTTTCACGCAAGCCTGACGGTTCCGTCGCGGCGGCAGCATTTCCACCATTTCATGCGCTGGGTGCATATCCGACTGTTCCAGCTCAACGGCACAGCCGATCCGTTGCAGGCCCTGGCCAGAGAACTTTCACAAGAGATTCGCGTACTCTGCTTCGACGAGCTGTTCGTCGGCGACATCGGCGACGCGATCCTCCTGGGGCGCCTGTTCCAGGTGCTCTTCGAGCACGGCGTGGTGATCGTCGCCACCTCCAATCAACCGCCGGAGCAGCTGTATGCCGACGGCTTCAATCGCGAGCGTTTTCTGCCGGCCATCGATGCCATCGTGCAGCACATGCAGGTGGTGGATGTGGATGGTGGCGCCGACCACCGCCTGCGGCCCGGCGCTGCGCTGCAGCGCTACTGGATCGCCCCGCCCGACAGTGGCAGCGCACTGATCGCGACGTTCGAGGCGCTGGCCGATGGAGCGTTCAGCATCGAGCCATTGGCTCTCAGCCGTCGTCCACTCGACGTCGTGCGGCGTAGCGAATCGGTGCTCTGGTGCCGCTTCGCCGACCTCTGCGGGCAGCCGTTTTCGGCGCTGGACTTCATCGAACTGTGCGACCGTTTCACGGCGATCCTGATTGGTGACGTGCCCAGGCTGGGCGGCACGCAGCGCGATGGGCGCATAGCCCGTGGCACCGAGGATGGAGCCGCGCGGGTCGAGGCGGGCGACCGCCAATTGCCCAGGCTCGCCGCGCGGGATGATGCCGTGCGCCGCTTCATCGCGCTGGTGGACGAGTGCTACGACCGGCGGATTCCGCTCTATATCGAAGCCGACGTGGCACTGGATGAGCTGTATACAGAGGGCTATCTGGCATTCCCGTTCCGCCGCACGCTCAGTCGTCTGCGAGAAATGCAGCTGCAACGCTTTGGCTAAGCGCCAGCTCAGTCGCGGTAGAACACCTGCACCAGGTGGTAGCCGAACTGGCTCTTTACCGGACCGTGCACTTCGCGCAGAGGCTTCTTGAAGATCACTTGATCGATGCTGCGCACCATCTGCCCTGGGCGCACTTCGCCGAGATCGCCACCTTTCTTGCCGGACGGGCAAGTCGAGTACTTGCGCGCCAGCACGTCGAACGCCTCGCCATTGGCGATGCGCTTTTTCAGCTGCGTGGCTTCGGCCTCGGTCTTGACCAGAATGTGGCGGCACATGGCTTTGGGCATGCTCGGTGTCCTCGATTGCACAGGGGCGCGATTGTAGTCATGCCGCCGCGAAAGTCGACCGACATACCATTTCGATGGAGGCGATACGTGACTGATCGGTCGACGAGCGGTAGTTCTATCACGCCGTTTGATAGCGCTAACATCCGACCAAACAAGCAAAACAATGGATTCCTCGCATGCCTTCAGTGCATAACTCAAAGGCTTCCGCGCTTCCGGTGCTGGTCGTCATGGGCGTCAGCGGTTCCGGCAAGACGGACACCAGCCACGCCGTAGCCGACGCGCTCGGCCTGCCGCACATCGAAGCGGACAACTTTCACCCGGCAGAGAACGTGGCGCGCATGCGTGCCGGCACGCCGCTGTCCGACGCCGATCGCGTGGAGTGGCTGCACGCGCTGATCGCTGAAATGCAGCGCACTTTAGCGGCAGGCAGCGGCTTCGTGTTGGCTTGCTCGGCGCTCAAGCGCAGCTACCGGGAGTTGCTGCGCAGTGCGGTTCCGGAGCTGCGTTTCGCCCATCTGGCCATCGATTACGAAACCGCCGTGCAGCGCGTCGGCGGCCGGCCGGGCCATTTCATGCCGATTTCCCTGGTCGATAGCCAGTTCGCCACGCTGGAATCACCGGAGGGCGAACCCGGCGTATTGACCGTGGATGCCAGCCAGCCCCGCGAAGTCGTTCTACGCCAGATCGTCGATTGGATGCAGGGCGCCGGTCTGGATGAGCTGATCGAAACCCGGGTCGATCTTTCTTCGCGCCCGCTTGATAGCGCTACCACAGCTCCGCCACTGACCAACGAGCCGATCTACAGCGGCACGGTCGCCCAGCACTTCGACCGCCTGACCGATTGGCTGATGGCCGCGCTGATGGCCTTCATGGTCATTGTGGTGTTCTCCAGCGTGGTGCTGCGTTATGCCTTCGGCACTGGCTGGACCGGCGCCGAGGAGCTGTCGCGGCTGGCATTCGTCTGGCTGGTATTCGTCGGCGTCGCTTCGAGCATGCGCCGCGGCGAGCTGATGAGCTTTTCCATGCTGCGCGACCGCTTCCCGCGGCTGTTCCGCCGCGTCGTCGACTCCGTCAGCTGGCTGCTGGTGGCTGCTGCGAGCGGCCTGGCGGCCTGGGGCGGCTGGAACCAGATGCAGTTCGGCTGGACCATCAACAGCCCGGTAGTCGGCTATCCGCTGGGCCTGGCGATGCTGCCGGTGGCTGCAAGCATGGTCGCGCTGGCGGTACTGGCGCTGCTGCAGCTGGCCAACGTCTGGCGGCGCGATCAGCCATCGGCCACCGCCGCTGCGAATGTCACCGCGGACTGAAGCGACGCCGCAATCAGAACAATACGGGCACTGCCCAACCGAGGACCTTGTATGACCGTCGTCGTCTTCCTTTCATCGCTGCTGGGCTTCATGACGCTTGGCATGCCCATCGCTTTCGCGCTGCTGCTCACCGGCTCGGTGCTGATGTGGTACCTGGATTTCTGGGACGTGCAGCTCTTGGCGCAAAACCTTCAGGCCGGCGCTGACAGCTTCCCGCTGCTGGCTGTGCCGTTCTTCATCCTGGCCGGCGAGCTGATGAATGCAGGTGGCATCTCCCGGCGCATCATCGCCATGGCGCAGGCCTATTTCGGCCACAAGCGTGGCGGCCTGGGTTACGTGGCGATTGCCGCTTCGGTGCTGCTGGCCAGCATGTCCGGCTCGGCATTGGCCGATACCGCCGCGCTGGCGACGCTGTTGCTGCCGATGATGCGCGAGCGCGGCTACCCGCTGAGTTCGTCGTCGGGCCTGGTGGCGGCGGGCGGGATCATCGCCCCGATCATTCCGCCGTCGATGCCGTTCGTGATCTACGGCGTGGTGACCGGCACGTCGATCAGCCAGCTGTTTCTCGCCGGCATGGTGCCGGGGCTGATCATGGGCATGGGCCTGATCGTCGCCTGGACGCTGATCGCCCGGCGGATCGACGAACCGAAACAGGAAAAGGCCAGCGGTGCCGTGCGCCGCCGCGTGCTAGTCGACGGGGCGGCGGCGCTGATGCTGCCGGTGATCATCGTCGGCGGCCTGCGCGGCGGGCTGTTCACCCCGACCGAAGCCGCCGTGGTCGCCGCGGTCTACGCGCTGGCGGTGTCGACCCTGCTGTATCGCGAACTGACCTGGGCCGGGCTGGTCGAGGTGCTCACGCGTGCCAGCCGCACTACGGCGTCGGTGATGTTTCTCTGCGCCGCGGCGACGGTATCGGCGTACATGATCACCCTGGCCCAGCTGCCCGACGAGATCGCGGCGATGCTCGGTCCGCTGGCGCAGGATCCCAAGCTGCTGATGGTCGCCATCATGCTGCTAATGATCGCTGTCGGCATGGTGCTGGACCTGACCCCGACCATTCTGATCCTCGGTCCGGTGCTGGCGCCCATCGCGATCAAGGCCGGCATCGATCCGGTGTATTTCGGCGTGATGTTCGTGCTGATCGGTTCCATCGGGCTGATCACCCCGCCGGTAGGCACCGTGCTCAACGTGGTCGGCGGCATCGGCCGGCTGCGCATGGAAACCCTGGTGCGCGGCGTGATGCCGTTCTTCCTCGTCTACCTGGTGATCGTCGGGCTGCTCATAGCCGCGCCCTCGATCATCACCGTACCCCTGGCCTGGCTGCGGTAACGCCGGTCGTGGAACTCCAGCGACACACCCAACAGCCCAACAACAAGAAAGGTACCGCTCCATGAAACGACTCATCATCAGCACCCTGACTGCCGCATTGCTCGGCAGCACACTCGGCCTCGGCCAGGTCCACGCCGCCGACGACATCCGCCCGCGCATGATCCGCTTCGGCTACGGCCTCAACGAAGACAGCAACCAGGGCAGGGCAGTGAAACTGCTCGCCGAAGAGGTGGCCAAGGCTTCGGACGGCAAGCTGAAAGTGCGTACGTTTGGTTCGGCCAGCCTCGGCTCGGACGACCAGATGCAGAACGCGCTGATCGGCGGCGCACAGGAAATGATGGTCGGCTCGACCGCGACGCTGGTCGGCATCACCAAGGAAATGGCGGTGTGGGACACGCCGTTTCTCTTCACCGATCCTGGCCAGGCCGATCAGGTACTGGACGGGCCGGTGGGTCGGCAGATCATGGACAAGCTCGAGGAAAAGGGGCTGGTCGGGTTGGCCTACTGGGAGAATGGCTTTCGCAACGTGACCAACAGCGCGCGGCCAATCGAGAAGTTCGAGGACTTCAATGGCATCAAACTGCGCGTGATGCCCAATCCGGTGTTTATCGACACCTTCAAGCGCATGGGCGCCAATGCGGTGCCGCTGCCGTTCTCCGAGCTTTTCACTGCGCTGGAAACCAAGGCGGTCGACGGCCAGGAAAACCCCTACAACACCATCCTGTCTTCCAAGTTCTATGAAGTGCAGAAGTTCCTCAGCGTGACCAATCACGTCTACAGCCCCTGGATCGTCACGGCGTCCAAGCGCTGGTGGGACGGGCTCTCGGAAACCGAGCAGGGCATCATCATGGCGGCGGCCCAGAAGGCGCGTGATGCCGAGCGCGAGGACACCCGTCGCGAGGCGAGCCAGGCCCTGGCGGCGCTGAAAGAGCACGGCATGCAGATCAACGAGGTCAGCCCGGAGGAGATCCAGCGCATGCGTGAGCAGGCGCAGCCGGCGATCCAGACAGTGATCGATGCGGTCGGCCAGGACCTGTTCGATCAGGTGCAGGCCGAAGTGGAAAAGGCCGCACCTTAGGAGGCGCCCCCAGAATGCCCGCTGCTAGAATCCGCCGCTTTCGACCAATGGAACGCGCATGACCACACGCCGTCGCCGCTCTGCCGAGCGGGTAACCCTCTCGGATGTCGCACGTAGTGCCGGCTGCTCGCTGATGTCGGCATCCCGCGCGCTGTCGCAACCGGATCTGGTATCCGATGCATTGCGTGAGCGTGTCGAGCAGGCGGTCAAGGCGCTCGGCTATGTGCCGCACCCCGCGGCGCGCAGCCTGGCCAGTTCGCGCTCCAACTTGGTGGCGGTGATCATCCCCTCGCTGTCCAACGCGGTGTTCGTCGACACCGTCGAGGCCATCCAGCGGGTGCTGATGCCGGCGGGTTACGAAATGATGATCGGCGTCAGCCACTATCGCCCCGAAGAGGACGAACGGCTGCTGCGCGCCTATCTGGCCCATCAGCCGGCCGGACTGCTGCTCACCGGTTTCGAGCGCAGCGAGGCGGCGCGGGCAGTGCTGGCCGGCTACACGGCGCCACGGGTCACGCTGATGGAGCTGAGCGATCAGGCGGACAACTATTGCGTCGGCTTCTCGCAATTGCAGGCCGGCGCGGCGATGACCCGCACGCTGCTCGAGCGCGGCTATCGTCACGTTGCGTTCGCCGCGGCGCAGCTCGACCCTCGGACCCTGCAACGCGCCGAAGGCTACCGTCAGGCCATGCGTCAGGCCGGTCGCTATGAGCCGACTCTGGAGCTGTTGACGCCACAGCTGTCGTCCATTGGGCTTGGCGCGGAGCTGCTGGATCGGCTGCTGGCTCAGCACTCGCAGATCGACGCGGTGTTCTTCAACAACGACGACCTGGCCCTTGGGGCGCTGTTTCGCGCCCATCAGCTGGGGCTCGACGTGCCGGGGCGGTTGGCAATTGCCGGTTTCAATGACCTGCCGGCGGCGGCCTGGATGCATCCGGCGCTGAGCACGGTGCGCACCCGGCGTGGCGAAATCGGCGAGCTGGCGGCGCAGATGCTGCTGAGCCTGATGCGAGGTCGGCAGCCTGCCGAGCGCTGTATCGACGTGGGCTTCGAAGTGGTAATGCGCGACAGCGCCTGAGGCGGGCTTTCACCCGCCAGGGAATCAGAGATCCTGCTGCGCGGTGACCTGCTGGGCGATCTCGATCATCTGCTCGCGCATCCAGCGGTTGGCCGGGTCCTGATCGGTGCTTTCATGCCAGTAGATGTGGGTTTCCAGCGGCATGATGTCCACCGGCAGGTCGACCTGGTGCAGGTTGTGCCGCCGGGCGAAACGCTCGGGAACGGTCACCGCCATGTCGGTCTGGTCGATCACCTGGGTCGCCATCAGGTAGTGCTGTGAGCGCAGGGCGATCTTGCGCTGCAGGCCCATCTTGCCCAATGCCAGGTCCACCAGACCAAGCCCGCTGCGGCGGCTGGAAATGTGGATGTGCGACAGCGACAGGTATTGCTCCAGGGTGAGCTTGTCTTTGGCCAGCGGGTGGCCGCGGCGCATGGCGCAGATGTAGCGATCTTCCAGCAGCTTGACGTGACGCACCTGCGGGTCGGTGTTGAGTGGCGCGTCCATGGCGAAGTCCAGGCGGCCGGCGGCCAGTTCCTTGGTCGTCTCGCGGCGCTTGGCCAGCATGCTCTCGATCTTCACGTTCGGTGCCAGGCGGCGCAGGCGCTGGAACAGCGGCGGCAGCATCACCGCCTCGGTGAGGTCGGTCATGCTGATGCGGAACGTCTTGTTTGCCTGCGCCGGGCTGAAGGTGCGGCTTTCCTGCACCGATACCCGCAGCAGCTGCAGCGCATTGCGTACCGGGCCAATGATGTTCTGCGCCATCGGCGTCGGCACCATGCCCTGGGCGGTACGCACGAAGAGCGGATCGTTGAACGTCTCGCGCAAGCGGGCGAGGGCGTTGGAAACGGCGGGCTGGGTGATGCCGACGATCTGCCCGGCACGTGTGAGGTTCGCTTCGGTGTAGATGGCGTCGAAGACGATGAATAGATTCAGATCGACCTTGTTCAGGTTCATTGTTGTGCTCTCCGGCGTGTATCGGATTCGCCGATCATATATCGGTGATGAATGTTTATACACGAGGAAAATAGCTTAGATAAATCACCAGGCCTCCTCTAGCATTCAAAACTACAAAACATTACCTGCCAGAAGGTTGTCGCCCATGAATTTCGCCTACTCCCCGAAGGTTCAAGAGCTGAGAGAGCGCGTGCAAGCGTTCATGGATGCTCATGTTTATCCCGCCGAAAAGGTGTTCTACCAGCAGGTCGCCGAGGGTGATCGCTGGCAGCCGACGGCCATCGTCGAGGAACTCAAGGCCAAGGCCAAGGCTGAGGGGCTGTGGAATCTGTTCCTGCCGGAATCGGAACTGGGCGCCGGCCTGACCAACACCGAATACGCACCGCTGGCAGAAATCATGGGCAGCTCGGGCCTCGGCCCGGAAGCGTTCAACTGCTCGGCGCCGGACACCGGCAACATGGAAGTGCTGGTGCGCTACGGCAGCGAGGCGCAGAAGCGCGAGTGGCTGGAACCGTTGCTGCGCGGCGAAATCCGTTCGGCCTTCGGCATGACCGAGCCGGGTGTGGCCTCGTCCGATGCCACCAACATGGAAGCCCGCGCGGTGCGCGAGGGCGACGAGTGGGTCATCAACGGACGCAAGTGGTGGACCTCCGGCGCCTGCGACCCGCGCTGCAAGATCATGATCTTTATGGGGCTGACCAACCCGGATGCACCGCGCCACGCCCAGCACTCGATGATTCTGGTGCCGATGGATACTCCCGGCGTGAAGGTGCTGCGTCCGCTGCCGGTGTTCGGCTACGACGACGCCCCGCACGGCCACGCGGAAGTGCTGCTGGAAAACGTGCGGGTACCGTACGAGAACGTCATCCTCGGTGAAGGCCGCGGCTTCGAGATCGCCCAGGGGCGTCTCGGCCCAGGCCGCATTCACCATTGCATGCGTTCGATCGGCGTGGCCGAACGTGCGCTGAAATTGATGTGCGAACGCGCCGTCAGCCGTACGGCCTTCGGCAAACCGCTGGCCCGGCTGGGCGCGAACTTCGACCACATCGCCGAGTGCCGCATCGAGATCAACATGGCGCGCCTGCTGACACTGAACGCGGCGTACATGATGGATACCGTCGGCAACAAGATCGCCGCCAGCGAGATCGCGCAAATCAAGGTGGTCGCACCCAACGTCGCGCTGAAGGTAATCGACCGCGCCATCCAGATCCACGGTGGCGCCGGGGTTTCCGAGGACTTCCCGCTGGCGCACTGGTGGGCGATGCAGCGCACGCTGCGCCTGGCCGATGGCCCGGACGAGGTGCATCGGGTGGCCATTGCCCGACACGAGCTGGGCAAGTACGTGCCGCGCGAGGCGCTGCGCAGCCGCTAAGGCGTCATCCCTGGGAAAGGACCAAAGGCAAAGCCACACACGTGGCTTTGCCTTTTTTATGACCGTTTGCCTGTGACCGAGCGCTGCGCCTCAGGAGGTGACCGGCGTCAGCTCCGGTGGTGTCTGCCCGCCATAGGTGCTCGCCACCAGCTGTCGATAGCGCCGATAGGCTTGTTCATAGGCTCGAACCGATTCGGTGACCGGCGCGACCGCGGTGTCTTCGTCCAGGCTGACGCAGCGCGAGCAGATGGCTTGGAGGCTGGCTTCGGGATCCTGCTGTCGCGCATGGCACCATGCCGCCTGGATCGCGCCGCCCAGCGCCGCGGCCTCGCTGTGGCGGGTGCAGACCACCGGCGTGGCCATCAGGTCGGCGACGATCTGCCGCCACTGCGGATTCTTCGCGCCACCACCGATCAGCTGGATCCGCTCGCTGCGAATGCCGCTTTCGCGCAGCAGATCCAGCCCATAGCGCAGGCCGAAGGTCACGCCTTCGAGCACCGCGCGGCAGAGGTTGGCGCGGCTCAGGTTGTCGGCGGTCAGGCCGTGCAGGCTGGCGCTGGCCTGGGGCAGGGCGGGGACGCGCTCGCCGTTGAGAAACGGCAGCATCGTGACGCCTTCGCAGCCGATCGGCGCCTGCGCCACCAGCGCGTTGAACGCATCTAGGTCCAGCTCCAGCAGTTCGCGTATCGCCGCGTTGGCGTTGGTCAGGTTCATGGTGCAGATCAGCGGCAGCCAGCCCCCGCTGGACGAGCAGAACGTCGCAACTGATGGCTGTGGACTGATCCGAGGTTCCCCGGAGAACGCGTAGAGTGTGCCGGAGGTTCCCAGGCTCATGGTGATCGCGCCGGGGCGGATGTTGTCGGTGCCGATGGCGCCCATCATGTTGTCACCACCGCCGCTCGCCACGATGGCCTGGGAGTTCAGGCCCAGCCGGACGGCAAGTTCGGGGCGTAGCCGGCCGACCGGCTGATGGGGTTCGATCAGCTCGGGCAGCGCCGCCTCCAGACGGCCGCTGGGATCGACATACCGCAGGATGTCGAACGCCCACTGCCGGGTGCGCACATCGAGATAGCCGGTGCCGGAGGCGTCGCCGTATTCGCTTACGCAACGCCCGGTCAGCCAGTAATTGAGGTAGTCGTGGGGCAGCAGGATATGGGCGATCCGTGCGAACAGCGCGGGATGCTGCTCCTTCATCCACAGCAGCTTGGACACCGTGTAGCCCGGTGCGATGACGATACCGAGGCGCTGCAGCGAACCCTGTTCACCGCCCAGCCAGTCGAGCAGGCGCTGATTCTCCGTAGTCGACTCCGTGTCGCACCAGAGCTTGGCCGGGCGCAACACGCGGCCCGCGGCATCGAGCGTAACCAAGCCATGCTGCTGCCCGGACACACCAATGCCCAGCACGGCATCGCCGTCGACTCCGGCCTCGGCCAGTGCCGCGGCGGTAGCACTAGCGAAGGCGGCGGTCCACTGCTCGGTGTCCTGCTCGCGTCGGCCATTGGGCCCGCTGATCAAATCGTGGCCGGCCGAGCCCTGGCCGAGCACGCGCCCGTTATTGGCGTCGAGCAACAGCGCTTTGGTGCCCTGAGTGCCGCAATCGATCCCGAGAAACATGCCGGACCCCGTCACTGCGTCAGTAACAGATCAAGGGTGCCGCTGACCCCGAGCGTGCGCAGCCGCAGCAGGTTGCGCTCGAAGGCTTCGCGGAAGGCGAGCGAACGCGGAATCTGCGTGCCGAAGATCTCCTCGCGCCCGAGCAGGCGTTCGGCGAGGCCGTCGTCTTCCTCGACGAGAGACTGGCAGAAATCTGCGCGCGGATCGGGGATGCGGTACTGCTCGCCGTTTTCATCGACGCCCCGCAGATACAGCGCCCAGGCGGCGACCACCAGGGCGGCCCGGTCCAGGGCAGCGGTATCGGCGATCAGGCGGTCGATGGTCGGCACGCTGAACTTGGGAAACTTCGACGAGCCATCGGAGCACACCCGTTCCAGCTGATCGGCGATGGCACGGTTGGAGAAGCGCTCGATCAGCGTCTGCTTGTAGCGAGCGAGATCGATGCCGGGCACGGGAGCCAGTTGTGGGGTGACGTCCTCGTCCATGTAGCGTCGGATGTACTCGACGAACAGCGGATCGGCCATGGTTTCGTGGACGAAGCGATAACCGCGCAGGAAGCCGAGGTAGGTCAGCGCGAGGTGGCTGCCGTTGAGCAGCTTGATCTTCATCTCCTCGTAGGGCGAAACGTCGTTGGTGAACTGCACGCCGACCTTTTCCCAGGCCGGACGGCCGGCGACGAAGCGGTCTTCCAGTACCCATTGCACGAAGGGTTCGCAGACCACCGGCCAGGCGTCGTCTATGCCGTGCTGCTGCCTGAGGTCCTTGCGGTGCGCGGCGCTGGTCATCGGCGTGATCCGGTCGACCATGGCGTTGGGGAAGCTGACGTTGCGCTCGATCCAGCCGGCCAGGTCGGCATCGACCAGGCTGGCGAAGGCCAGCGTGGCCTTGCGGGTCACGTCGCCGTTGTGGGGGAGGTTGTCGCAGGACATCACCGTGAAGGGCCCGACGCCGTCGCCGCGGCGCTTGGCCAGGGCCGCGCAGAGCAAGCCAAACACGCTGACCGGGCTGAGCGGGTGCTGCAGGTCATGTTGAATCTGCGGCAGTTGTGCATTGAACTGGCCGGTGCTGTCGTCCAGGCAATAGCCGCCCTCGGTGATGGTTAGCGAGACGATGCGAATCGCCGGATCGGCCAGGCGGGCAACCACCGCCTCGGCACCATCCTCGCCCACCAACAGCATGTCGCGAATGCTGCCGATCACCTGGACCTCGGTGTCAGGCCGGTCGTCGAGCTCGACCAGGGTGTAGAGGTAGTCCTGCGAGGCCAGTGCGTTGCGCATCGAGCGTTCCTCGGCGCGCGTGCCGATGCCGCAGATGCCCCACTCCAGCCCCTCGCCGGTGTTCATCAGCGCATCGGTGTAGGCCGCCTGGTGGGCGCGGTGAAAACCGCCCACGCCGATGTGGGCGATGCCGGTGGTGACCTCGGCCAGGCGGTAGTCGGGGCGCGCGATAGGGGCCGGCAGCTGTGGCAGATTCGCTTCTTTCAACTTCATCTCGGGCCTCGCTGGGCTTGAATGTGGAAAAGCCGGGGGCGGGATCGCTGCCTTTACGGGCGCAGCGACCTGCCGTTGGAAGAGCTGGGCGCGACGTCGGGCGTCAGGCCACCTGCTGGAGTGGCTGGCCGACCGCCTGACCGCTGCTGTCGAAGAGGTGGCAATGGGCGGCCTCCAGCGTCAGCGACAGCGACTCGCCGTAGCGCGGGGTGAAGTCGCCACGAATGCGCATGGTCAGCTGCTCGCCGTTGCCGGTGACGACGTGGCAGTAGGTGTCGCTGCCCAGCCGTTCACTGACGTCGGCCTTCACGCTCAACTGGCAGTCGCCTTCGCTGCCACGGTTGAGGTGCTCCGGGCGGATGCCGAGGGTGACCGGATCGCCCGCCTTCAGCGTGGCGCCGCTCACCGGCAGGAACAGGCGACAACCGGCGTCGAGCTCGACTTCGCAGCCGCTGGCTTCGACACGGCTTGCGCGGCCCTTGAGAAAGCCCATCTTCGGCGTGCCGAGAAAGCCCGCGACGAAGAGGTTGGCCGGATGGTGATAGAGCTCCATGGGCGAGCCGACCTGCTCGATGCGCCCGCCGTTGAGCACCACCACCTTGTCGGCGAGGGTCATGGCTTCGACCTGATCGTGAGTCACGTAGATCATGGTCGCCTGCAGCTCCTGGTGCAGGCGCGACAACTCCAGGCGCATCTGCACGCGCAAGGCGGCATCGAGGTTGGACAGCGGCTCGTCGAACAGGAAGACCTTGGGGTTACGCACGATAGCGCGGCCAATGGCGACACGCTGGCGCTGGCCGCCGGACAGTTGTCGCGGCTTGCGTTCGAGCAGCGGTTCCAGCTCCAGGGTGCGGGCGGCTGCCTCGATCTTGCGCGCTACTTCCTGCTTGTCGGCGCCGGCCAGGTCCAGAGCGAAGGACATGTTCTTGCGCACCGTCATGTGCGGATACAGCGCATAGGTTTGGAACACCATGGCCAGGTCGCGTTTGGCCGGGCTGAGGTCGGTGATGTCGCGCCCGTCCAGTTCGATCCGCCCGCTGCTGACCTCCTCGAGCCCGGCGATCAGGCGCAGCAGGGTGGACTTGCCACAGCCGGAGGGGCCGACGAAGACGACGAATTCGCGGTCGCGGATGTCCAGGTCGATGCCCTTGATGATCTCGTTGCCGTCGAAGCCTTTCTTCAGATTGTGGATATTCAGGTCTGCCATGTTCGAATCCTCAGTTGTTCTTGGTTGTCAGACGGCGCTCATTTCACGGCGCCGAACGACAGGCCGCGCACCAGCTGCTTCTGGCTGATCCAGCCGAAGATCAGGATGGGGGCGCAGGCGAGGGTGGAGACAGCCGAGAGCTTGGCCCAGAACAGGCCTTCGGGGCTGGAGTAGGAGGCGATCAGCGCGGTCAGCGGCGCGGCGTTGGACGAGGTCAGGTTCAGCGACCAGAAGGCTTCGTTCCAGCACAGGATCAGCGACAGCAACATGGTCGAGGCGAGCCCGCCCTTGCTGATCGGCAGGAGCACGCGAAGCATCTCCTGCAGCAGCGTGGCACCGTCCATGCGCGCCGCTTCGAGGATGTCGCGGGGGATGTCCTTGAAGTAGGTGTAGATCATCCACACCAGGATCGGCAGATTGATAAGCGTGTAGATGATGATCAGCACCGCGCGGCTGTCGAGCAGGCCGAACTGCTTGGCCAAGAGGTAGATCGGCACCAGCACGCCCACCGGCGGCAGCATCTTGGTCGAGAGCATCCAGAGTAGCGTGCCCTTGGTGCGCTTGGTCTCGTAGAAGGCCATCGAATACGCGGCGGGAATGGCGATCAGCATGCCCAGCGCGGTCGCGCCGAAGGAAATGGTCACCGAGTTCCAGGCGTACTTGAAATAGCCGCTGCGGTCCTGGATGTGCAGGTAGTTTTCCAGCGTCGGCGTGAAGATGAACTGCGGCGGTGTGGCGAAGGCGTCGATCTCGGTCTTCAGGCTGGTCAGCAGCATCCAGAAGATCGGGAAGAACAGCAGCAGCGCCACGGCCCAGGCGAACACCCCGACTACCAGGGTATTGAGGCGGCGACTTTGTTTGAGCGTCAGCATCGGTCTGTCCTCAGTATTTTTCGGTGAGATTCTTGCCGAGCATCCGCACCAGAATGATCGCCGCGATATTGGCGATGACCACCGCGATCAATCCGCCGGCCGATGCCATGCCGACGTCGAATTGCAGCAGTGCCTGGGTGTAGATCAGATAGGCAAGGTTGGTTGAGGCATAGCCGGGACCACCGCTGGTAGTGGTGAAGATCTCGGCGAAGACCGATAGCAGGAAGATGGTTTCGATCATCACCACCACGGCGATGGGGCGCGCCAGATGCGGCAAGGTCAGGTGCCAGAAGATGGCGATGGGGCCGGCACCGTCGAGGCGGGCGGCTTCTTTCTGTTCCTGATCGAGGGACTGCATGGCCGTCATCAGGATCAGAATCGCGAAGGGCAGCCACTGCCAGGACACGATGATCACGATGGACGCCAGCGGGTGCTGTGCAAGCCAGTCCACCGGCTGCGCGCCGAAGAACTTCCACACCGCCGCGAGAATGCCCGAGACCGGGTGATAGATGAGGTTCTTCCAGACCAGCGCGCTCACGGTCGGCATGATGAAGAACGGCGAGATCAGCAGCACCCGGACGATCCCGCGGCCGGCGAAATCCGCCGCCTCCAGCAGGGCAGAGATGAGCACGCCGAGCACGACGCTGATCAGCAACACGCTGCCCACCAGGATCAGTGTGTTGGTCATGCCCGGCATGAAGCCGGCATCGGTCAGGAAGTAATGGAAGTTCTCCAGCCCGACGAAATCGTTCTCACCGGGATAGAGCAGGTTGTAGCGGATCACCGAGAAGTAGACGGTCATCGACAGCGGAACCAGCATCCACAGCAGCAACATCGCAACGGACGGGCTGACGAGAAACCAACTGGGGCCGAAGCGGCGTGGCTTGCGCTCGCTCGGCTCGCTTGCCGTATCGGTGACAGGTGCCTTGGGCAAGGCTGCAGATGGGGTGGCCATGGTGTGCTCCGGCTGAAAGAAGGCCATGAGGGCTCGGGTGAGCCCTGTCCGATTTCATCTTCGGAAGAAAATGCCTACTTGGGATAACCGGCGCGCTTCATTTCCCGCGTCGTGGATTGCTGCACCGCGGTGAGCATCTGCTCGACCGGCATCTGCCCGGTCAGCGCGGCGGAGAACATCTTGCCAACCTGGGTGCCGATGGCCTGGAACTCAGGGATGGTGACCAGCTGGATGCCGACGTAGGGCACCGGCTTGGCCGATGGCGAGGCGGGGTCGGCCTGCTTGAGCGATTCCAGGGTGATCTCGGCGAATGGCGCAGCGGCCATGTATTGCTCGTTGTAGGTGGACTCGCGTGTGCCCGGCGGCACGTTGGCGACGCCATCGGTTTCGGCGACGAGCTTGGCGTAGTCCTTGGACGTTGCCCAGGCGGTGAAGGTCTTGGCGGCGTCCTTCTGCTGCGAACTGGTCGGGATCGCCAGTGCCCAGGAGTACAGCCAGGCCGAGCCCTTGTCGGTGGTCTCCTGCGGTGCGAAGGTGAAACCGACCTTGTCGGCGACCTTGCTCTGCGATTCATCGGTCACGAAGGAGCCGGCAACGGTCGCATCGACCCACATGGCGCATTTGCCGCTGTTGAACAGCGCCAGGTTTTCGTTGAAGCCATTGCTGGAGGCGCCGGGCGGGCCGTATTGGCTGAGCAGGTCGACATAGAACTTGGCGGCCTTGGTCCATTCGGGGCCATCGAATTCGGGCTGCCACTTCTCGTCGAACCAGCGCGCGCCGAAGGCGTTGGCGACGGTGGTGACCAGCGCCATGTTCTCGCCCCAGCCGGCCTTGCCGCGCAGGCAGATGCCGTACTGGTCCTCGCCAGGCTTGTGCAGCTTTTCGGCGAACTCGGCCATCTGGGTCCAAGTCGGGTGTTCGGGCATGTCCAGACCGGCCTGTTCGAACAGGTCGGTGCGGTAGTACGTCATCGAGCTTTCGGCATAGAAGGGCAGTGCGTAAAGGGTGCCGTCGACCGAAAGGCCTTCGCGAACCGAGGGGAAGACGTCGTCCAGGTCGTAGTCGTCAGGGAGGTCGGTCATCGGAGCGAGCCAACCCTTGTCGCCCCACAGCGAGGCCTCGTACATGCCGATGGTGAGCACGTCGAACTGGCCACCATCGGTGGCGATGTCAGTCGTCAGGCGCTGACGCAGGACGTTCTCCTCCAGCACCACCCAGTTGAGCTTGATGTCGGGATTCTGCTGTTCGAAGGTCTTGGAGAGGCGCTGCATGCGGATCATGTCCGCGTTGTTGACGGTGGCGACGGTGAGGGTTTCGGCGGCCTGGGCCAGGCCGATCGAGGCCATGCAGGCGGTGCCGAGCAGCAAGTGGAATGCTTTCATTCGTGGACTCCTCTTCCAGAGCAGGGCCTGGAAGCACTTATTGTTTTTGTTGTTGCCCGCGTACTGCGCTACGAGCGTCTCGCGAGCATTACAACGCCGGGGGGAGCAGCGCGACAAAGCCGTGACTGCACTCGCTTCGATACTTTTTTGCACTCGGTTGAGCGAGGCGGGCCGCTCGCAGCGGCACCGACCAGACCCGTCGCCGGGGCTCAAGAATGAGGCTTTGCCACAACCGTAATGGCGCGAACGTAGAGACAGTCCAGGAAGAGGGCGCCGAACCCGCCCGGCCGGAAGCGTATCAGCTGGCCAGGTTCTGCTCGGTCAGGCGTTGTTCGACCAGACGCCGATAGCGCGATGGGGTCATGCCCTTGAGTTGCTGGAAGCGGCGATTGAAATTGGACAGGTTGTTGAAACCCGATTCGAAGCAGACATCCGTGACCGGCTTGTCCTGATCGAGCAGCAGTTCGCAGGATTTGCTGATGCGCAGGCTGTTGACGAACTCGACGTAGCAGCGCCCGGTGGCGCGCTTGAAGAAGCGCGAGAAGTAGGTGGGTTTCATGCCGAGATGGCTGGCGACTTCCTCCAGCGGCAGCTCGCGCATGTAGTGTTCGAAGATGTAGTTGACCGCCATGTTGGTCCGGTCGGCCTGCTGCTCGTCGCTCAACTGTGCCGAGGTGGCGCCGGAGAGCAACTGGTAGTCGTCGCATCTGGCAAGCAGCTCGAGCATGATCAGGAAATAGCCGAGGCGGGTAGCGCCGCGGCTGTCGGCGATCTGCTGCATCAGCTGGCGTGCTTGGGCGATAGTCTGCGGACAGCGAAACTCGATGCCGTAGCGCGAGCGCTCGAGCATCGGCGTGAAGGTCCGCAGCTCGGAGAACACTGCGTGGCCGGCCTCGAGCATCTCGTCCGTGAAGTTGACCAGCATGTCGCGCTTGGCCACGACCTCGCCGTCCTCGACCTGACTGATCCAGTTGTGCGGCAGGTGCGGGCCGGTGAGAAACAGGCTGTCCGGTCCGAAATTGCCCACGTAGTCGCCGACGAAGACCTTGCCGGAGCTGGCGACGATCAGATGCAGTTCGTATTCCTTGTGGTTGTGCCACCGCACCAGCGGGCAGGGGAAACCGTGTTCGCGATAGATCAGCGAGTTGCCGTGGTGGTCGTCCATCAGCTCGTAGGACGGGTCGGTAATCTTCAACGCTCTCATGCAGGGTCCGTTGTCGTGAAAGGCCACGAAGGGTTATAGCCGCTGAGGGCGCAACGGCCAAACCGGTCAGGCAATTTCGTATCGGTAGGGTAGGTCCGGACCACGCCGGGAACAGGTGATGGCGGCGGCGCTGCTGGCGAAGGCGAGCATGGCCTGCAGTTGCGCAGGCGCCATCTGTGCGAGTCCGTGCGGCGAGTCCAGCTGCTGTTCGGCCAGGTAGGCGAGCAACGCGGCCTGGAAGGTGTCGCCGGCGCCCACGGTGTCACGCACCGTCACCGCCTGCGCTGCCACGTGCAGCTGGCCGTGCTTGCGGCTGAAGAGCTGTGCGCCGTCGGCACCGCGGGTAAGCACCACCAGCTCGGCGTGATGGTCCAGCCAGCGCTGGGCGATGCACGCTGGCGCCATGTTTGGATAGAGCAAGGTCAGATCCTCGTCGCTGACCTTGATCAGATGTGCACGCTCGGCGAACGCCTCGACCCGCTCGCGCCAGCGTTCGAGGCTGGGTTCAACGTTAAGGCGAATGTTCGGATCGAGCGAAATCAGGCGCTGGGCATGCTCACGATGCAGCAAGGCCAGCAGCGTATCGGCAATCGGCGGCGTCACCAGCGAATAGGAACCGAAATGGATGCCACGAATGTCTGCCGGCAGCGGCTGCAGCTGCTCGGGCCGCAATAGGCGATCGGCACAGCCTTCGCCGCGAAAGCTGTAGACCGGACTGCCATCGGCACCGATGGCGACCATCGCCAGGGTGGTCGGCGCATCGAAGATGGCGAGATGCTCGGTGGCGACGCCTTCTTCCTGCAGCAGCTCTAGCAGGCGCTGACCGAAATGATCGCGCGAGAGCCCACCGAGCAGTGCGGTCTGCGCGCCCAACCGGGCCAGCCCGACGGCGACGTTGAACGGCGAGCCACCTGCGACGGCTTCCAGATTCAGGCGACTGCGGCTGTCAGTCGAGGCCGCGAACACATCGAAAAGTGCTTCACCACAGACGAGGTACATGGGCGATCCCTGCTGGCGGAAATCGCCCGAGCTTAAACCCGACGCCTGTAGCGGGACAGTACGCCCGCAGCTGGCGGCCGATACGATCTTGCACTTGTTTCAGTACACCCAGACTTCGACGCGGCGATTTTTGATGCGGCCAGCTTCGCTGTTAGATGCCACCGGAAGTTGATCGCCCAAACCATTGATTTCCTTTACAAGGATGCCGCCACGGGCCAGTTCGCGACGCACCGCCATGGCGCGCAGCTTGGACAGCAAGGCAGTTCGCGCGGGATCGTTGCGGGCGTCGCCGAAGCCGACCAGCACCGCCGCGTTCATCTGCTTGTCGTGGCTGTTGAGATAGTCGATCAAACGCTGCACATCGCGCTGGGCCTTGTTGTCCAGCTGCGCGCTGCCTTCGGCGAAGCGGAAGTTGACCGTCAGCCGTTGCGCTTCGCGTGCCAATTGCTGGTAGGCAGCGGGCATCGCCGCCTGCGCCGGCAGCCTGATCGGCGCGATGGCCTGGGCCACGTAGCCGGATTTCTCGACGATGGCTTGCCCCGCAGGACTATGCACGAACGTCAGGAATTCGCGGGTCCATTTAGATTGCTTCTGTGGATCGGCGTAGAGGAACAGGCGCCGCGACAGGGGATAGTCTTCGGTGGCGACCAGGGCCGTGGTCGGTGGCATGGGCTGGGAATCGCCGTCGGTGATTGCCAGCGCCTTCGACTTGCCGACAGAGGCGAGACCGACAAAGCCGATGGCCCCGTTACGGCGGCTGACGGCCAGGGACAAGGCGTCGTTGGACTCGTAACGCGTTGCATTGGTAGCCAGCGTTTTGCCCTGGCTGCCCAGGACCAGTTCCTTGAAGGTGTCGTAGGTACCGGACTGGTCATCGCGAGCGTGCAACTCGACCGCTGCATTGGCACCGCCGAGCTCACGCCAGTTGGCGATCTCGCCTGAGAAGAGGCGTGCGACCTGTTCTACGCTGAGCGACTGCACCGGGTTATCGGGATGGACGATCACCGCCAGGCCATCGATGGCGATGACCTGTTCGCTCTCGGCGCTGCGCATGTCGCCCAGGGCGGCGAGGCTCTGCGCTTCGCTCTGCTTGATCGGTCGCGAAGCAGCGGCGAGGTCGGCAGTGCCGTCTTTCAGCCCGGCGAATCCGGTACCGGTGCCATGGGCTGCGACCAGCGCTTGAATGGTCTTGCCGCGCTCGTCGAGGGCGGTGACGCGCTGCTCGTTCTCCTTGCCGGCCGGGGCGATGCGGACCGACTGCAGGCCCTTGGCCTCGAACAGGCCGGCCACCAGCATCGGTGCCAGCTTGGCACCCACGGTGTTGGAGCCGTGGATGCGCAGTATGGTCGTTCCGTCCGGCGGGGCGGCGAGGCTGTTGCCGGAGGCGCTTCCAAGCGTGAGCAACAGCAGGGGCAATGCCCAATTCCAGAACCGTCCAAACACTCGTGGCGTCATCTCGCGACCTCCTTGTAGAAGGCCGCGAGATTAAGACGATTCGGTTACCAATAAATGACAGCGCGGGCGGCGCTGCCGGAATTGCGCAGCGGTCGTCAGCGCAGCTCGATCCACACCGGACAGTGGTCCGAAGGCTTCTCCATCGCGCGGATGTCGTAGTCGACGCCGCAATCGGTCACGCGCTGGTGCAGCGCTGCGGTGGTGAGGATGTAGTCGATGCGCAGGCCGCGGCGCGGGTCGTCCTCGAAACCGCGGCTGCGATAGTCGAACCAGCTGAAGCGATCGACGACTTCCGGGTTGAGGGCGCGAAAGCTGTCCTGCAGCCCCCAGCCCTTCAGGCGTTCGAGCCACTCGCGCTCCTCGGGGAGAAAGCTGCACTTGCCGGTGCGCAGCCAGCGCTTGGCGTTCACTTCGCCGATGCCGATGTCGCAGTCCTGCGGGGAAATATTGAAGTCGCCCATCAGCGCGAGGGATTCCTCGGGGCGGAACTGCTGTTCGAGCAGTGTCTGTAGGTCGGCGTAGAACTTGGTCTTGGCGGGAAACTTCACCGGATGGGCGCGGCTTTCGCCCTGGGGGAAGTAGCCGTTCATGACGGTGACCGGCTGGCCGTTGGCATCGGCGAAGCGGCCCCAGATGAAACGCTTCTGCGACTCCTCGCCGTCGCTGGGAAAGCCCTTGTGTATCTCCAGCGGTGCCTGGCGCGAGAGCAGGGCGACGCCGTAGTGGCCCTTCTGCCCGTGATAGTGGACGTGGTAGCCGAGCGCTTCGATCTCCGCCTGGGGAAACTGCTCGTCGGCCACCTTGGTTTCCTGAAGACCGATGACGTCCGGCTGATGCTTGTCGATGATTGCAGAAAGCTGATGAGGTCTGGCGCGTAAGCCGTTGATGTTGAATGAAACGATTTTCATGAGGATTCCATGGGAGGGACGCTGTCGCGACGCGTATCAACGGCGCGCGCCGGTAACTGATGGACTTGAAGCGCTGATTCTAGAGACACCGTGCCGCAGGTACAAAGGCGCTGTCACGGCGATTGCCGCGGCGCGCTCTGCTGGTCATCTGCCGACGTGGCGGGCGGCGCGAAGCGCTGCTAAGTTGCAATCACCCATCATGAAAAAGCCGAGAGCCGTCATGCCGATGTCCGCCGAGGTTCGCACGCTCGACAGTGGTTACGACCGCGAAACCCGTTCATTGCTGTATCACGCCTACCGCCACGAACCGACCTTTGCCTACCTCTTCGAAGCCGATCGCCCGGGCTATCAACAGCGCGTGCGCGCGACCGTGCGGGAGCTGGTTAACCAGCATTTTCTGCAGCAGCAACCGGCGCTGGGGCTATTGCTGAACGACCGGCTGATCGCCGTTGCGCTGATCGCGCCGCCGCAGCGTCGGTTGGATATCACCGAGAGCTGGGCCTGGCGCGCGCGGATGCTGCTGACTGCCGGTTTCCGCTGTACGCGGCGCTATCTGGATTACCACGCCGCCGTGCTTGCCTGCCTGCCCAGCGATGCCGTGCACCTGCTGCCGCTGCTCGGGGTGCACCCGCAGTTCCAGGGCCAGCACTACGGCGAGCAGCTGCTGGAAGCGGTGCATGAGTGGTGTGCCGAAGACGAAACCTCCCAGGGCCTGGTCATCGACACCGGCAACCCGCGCTACCTGAACTTCTATCAACGGCAGGGCTACGAAGAAATCGGCCAGGTCGCGGTAGGACCGGTCGTCGAACATGTCTTCTTCCATCCGGCGCCACGGCGGATGGAAGCGGCGCGCTAGGTGTGGGCGAATTTTATCCGGGCGGGTCAGTCTGACTGGTCTGAAGCCACGCGATGTCAGCCGATGCCTGTCCCACCGCAAGACCGCCTTACAAACCCCCTGGCCCGCGTGCTCGGGCATGCCAGACAGCCCGTGCTAGCATTGCGCGCCATGCGCAAATCGAACCGAATCGGCCTGCTGGTAGCCGCAATTGCGATCCTGATGTTGAGCGGCGTTCAGGCCGTCGCCGCCGAGCTGGACGTTCGGATCGAACCGGAAGACCGGGCGCTGCGGGAGAATGTCGAGAACTACATCGGCGACCTGGGCGACCGGGATGCGCGCGAGTTGCTGCGCTACAGCCGGGTGGCGCAGCGTCAGGCAGAGAAAGCCCTGCAAGCGCTGGGCTACTACCGCAGCCGCATCCGCACCGACGTGCGTGAGGGCGAGGAACCGACCCTGGTGCTGCGGGTGCGGACCGGCGAACCGGTGCGCTTACGCAACATCAATGTGCGGCTGGAAGGGCCGGCGGCGGAATTTTCGGGCTTTCGCGTCACTCAGCGCAGCCTGCGTCAGGGCGATGTGCTCAATCACGGCCGCTACGAGGACGTGAAACAGCAGTTCCTCAATCAGGCTTCGCGCTTCGGTTATTTTGACGGGCGCTTCACTCAGCAGCGGCTGGCGGTCGATCCGCGGGAGAACATCGCGGACATCGATCTGGTGTTCGACAGCGGCCCGCGTTACCGGCTGGGGGATGTGCGTTTCGAAGGCGATGCGCCATTCGACGACGACCTGCTGTCGCGCATGGTGCCTTTCGAGGCCAATACACCTTATGACTCGGAGCTGATCGCCGAACTGACCCAGGCGCTGCAGTCCAGCGGTTATTTCGAGGGTGTGCGGGTCGATGCCAACCCCACCAGTGCTCGCGAACAGCGGATCCCCGTCGCGGTCAGTCTGACAACTCGCAAGCCGCGAACCTTCGGGCTCGGGCTCGGCTATTCCACCGACGTTGGGCCGCGTATCCGCCTGGACTGGACACGCCACTGGGTCAATCCGCAAGGTCACAGCTACGGCGCCGAGGCCGAGTTGTCCGCGCCAAGGCAGAACGTCGGCCTCTGGTACGACATTCCCCTCGACCCACCGTTGACCGACAAGCTGCGCTTCGTCGGCGGCTATCAGTATGAGGAAATCGCCGGCACCGACAGCCTCAGCCGCTTGCTCAGGGTCGGCCCCGAGTGGCACAGCCAGCTGCCCAGTGGCTGGTTGCGGGTGCTCTCATTGAAATGGCAGCACGAGGAATACCGCCTCGGCGACGATTCAGGGTTGAGCACGCTGCTGATGCCCGGTGTCGCCTACAGTTACCTGCGCAGCGACAACCGTATCGACCCCAGCCATGGCTATCGCCTGCAGTTCGAGCTGGCCGCGGCCAAGGCGGGGCTGTTGTCGGACGCCGATCTGATCCACGCCAATGCCCAGCTACGCGGGTTGACCACCTTGGGTAAGCGGCATCGCTTTCTCGGTCGCGTGCAACTAGGCGGCAACTGGACGGATGAATACGTCAATGTGCCCCCTTCATTGCGTTACTTCGCCGGTGGTGATCAGAGCGTGCGCGGCTACGACTACCAGAGCCTGTCACCGACCAACTCCGATGGCGACAAGATAGGCGGCCGCTATCAGTTCGCGGTCAGCGCCGAGTATCAGTATTCGATCAGCGAGAAATGGCGTGTCGCCACCTTCTTTGATCAAGGCAATGCATTCAACTCGCTGGAAATTCCCACGCTCAAGAGTGCTGTCGGCGTCGGTGTGCGCTGGGTGTCACCGGTCGGCCCGATTCGCGTCGACGTCGCCCACCCGCTGGATGGTGACGGTGGCGTCCGCCTGCATTTCTCCATGGGGCCGGAGCTGTGATGCGGGTACTGCGTGGGCTTGGCTGGACGCTGCTTGGGCTGATACTGCTCGTGCTCATCGTCACCGCCGTGCTGCTCGGCACCGCCAGCGGCAGCCGCTGGTTGCTGGGGCAGGTGCCGGGGCTGACGGTCGAAGCGTTCGAAGGCCGACTCGGCCAGCGCTGGCAGGCCGAGCGGCTGATCTGGGAGCAGGACGGCAGTCGCGTCGAAGTGCAACAGCCCCGTCTTGCCTGGTCGCCGGCATGCCTGCTCAAGCGCACGCTGTGCATCGACGAGCTGGTCACCGGCGACATCGACCTCAGCTTCCCGCCCAGCGAGCCTGACCCGGCGGCGGAGCCCTTCAGCTTGCCTGAGCTCGATCTACCGCTGGCGCTGCAAGTCGAACACATTGAGATTGGCCGGGTGACGCTCAATGAAAGCGAGCAGGTGCGAAACCTGTATCTGCAGGCAGATTGGCGTGCGGATGGCCTGGACATCCAGCGCCTCGACGTGCGCAGGGCGGATGTGGACCTGTCAGTGACTGGCCGACTGCAGCCCAGCGGCGCCTGGCCGCTGCAGCTGCAGGGGCAGGCAGCGCTGCAGCCGCCTGCTGACGAGCAGCCGTGGGCTCTGCAGCTCGCGGTCGAGGGCGAGCTGCGCGAGCAGCTGCAACTCGAGGTCGAGAGTCAGGGCTATCTCGACGGCACGCTCAGCGGCCAGGTTCGTGCGCTGGACGAGCGATTGCCGGCGACCATCAGGCTCACCGCAGACGGCTTCAAGGCAGTGCCCGATCTGCCGGAAACCCTGCGCCTGCAGGAACTGGAACTCACCGCGACCGGCGATATGGAAGATGGTTACCGCCTGCTCGGCACCGGTCGGCTGCCGGGCGAGGGCGGTGCCGTGCGCCTGGCGCTCGAAGGCATAGTCAACCCAAGCGGCGCACAGATCGACGTGCTCGAGCTGGATGCCGGGCAGCAGCGCCGGGTGAGCCTTTCTGGCGACATCGCCTGGCAAGACGGCCTGGTCGCCAATGCCGAGCTGGCGTGGCGCGATTTTCCCTGGCGACGGCTCTACCCGGCGATCGAGGAGCCGCCGGTGACACTGCGCGAACTCAACGCGCAGATCCAATACGACAATGGCAACTACCTCGGCAACTTCGATTCGGCGATGACCGGCCCGGCCGGAGATTTCACTTTGAACAGCCCGGTCAGCGGCAATCTCGAAGCCGTGCATCTACCGCAACTGCAACTGCAGGCCGGGCAGGGCAGTGCGACGGGGTCGTTGAGTGTCGGCTTCGCCGAGGGCGTGGACTGGAAAGCGGACCTGACGCTGAGCGAGCTCGATCCGGCGTACTGGCTGGCCGAGCTGCCGGGCAATCTCGGCGGTTCGCTGAAAAGCCAGGGCGCCTTGCGTGACGAGCAGTTGCAGGCCGAGGCGAGCCTCGACGTCGCCGGGCGCCTGCGCGGCCAGAACACCAGCCTGCAATTGCAGGCCAACGGCGAAGGCGAACGCTGGAACCTGCCGGTCATCGACCTGCGCATGGGCGATAACCGCGTGCACGGCAGCGGCACCTGGGCACAGACGCTGGATGGTCGATTGCAACTGGAACTGAGCCGCCTGGCACAGCTGTGGCCCGATCTCAGAGGGCGGGTGAACGGCGAGGTCACGCTGGCGGGAACCGCAGCGGCGCCGAGCGGGCAGCTCGAGCTCAGCGGCCGCAACCTCGCTTATCAGGACAATCGGCTGCGTCGCCTCAGCTTGCAGGGTCAGCTATCCGATGGGGAGCGCGGTCGGCTGGCGCTAGATGCTGAGCGAATCCGCGCAGGCGAGACCGATCTTGGAGCACTGCGGATCAATGCCCAAGGCACTGCCGAGCGGCATCAGGCCGAGCTGCAGCTACAGGGTCCGTTGCTAGACCTGGCGCTGGCCTTCGATGGCGGGTGGCGCGGTGAGGACTGGCTTGGCCGGCTGACGCGTGGCGAACTCAGCGCGCAGCAGCAGGACTGGGCCCTGCAACAGCCGGCCACGCTGCAGCGTTTTGCCGATGGCCGACTGGAATTCGGTGCGCATTGTTGGCGCTCCGGGCCCGCCAGCCTCTGTGCGGAGAATCAGCGCCTGCTGCCGGAGCCGCAGATTCGCTATCGCCTGCGCGATTTCTCACTTCAGACCCTGGCCGAGTATCTGCCCGAAGATTTCCGCTGGCAGGGCGAGTTGAATGCCGATATCGAGCTGGACCTTCCCGCTGGCGGACCCAATGGCCGGGTTCAGGTCGACGCCGGCCCCGGCGTGCTGCGCATTCGCGATGCGGACGAGTGGCACGACTTCCCCTATCAGACCCTGGCGCTGAACAGTCGCTTGCTGCCGGAGCGAATCGACAGCCAGCTGCGTTTTCAGGGCGGTGAGCTGGGCGAACTGGACGTGCAGCTGCAGATCGATCCGCGGCCTGCGGCCAAGCCAATCGATGGCGAGTTTCGCCTGAGTGGTCTCGATCTTTCGGTGGCGCGCCCGTTTGTGCCGATGGTCGAGCGTTTGCGCGGCGAACTGAACGGAAGTGGCCAGCTGGCCGGCACCCTGCAGCAGCCGACGCTCAATGGCCAGCTGCTGTTGAGCGACGGGGAGGTCGCCGGCAATGAGCTGCCGACGACCTTCGAAGACCTGCGGGCGCGCATGCTGATCGAGGGCGAGCGACTGGACATCGACGGCAACTGGCGGGCCGGCGAACAGGGGCGCGGCAGCCTGAGCGGCGCACTGGACTGGCGGAACGAAACGGATCTGGACCTGGCGATCAAGGGCAGTCGCCTGCCGGTGGTGGTTGAGCCTTACGCCGACCTTGAAGTCGAGCCTGACCTGCGCATCGTTCTGAGCGGCCAGCAACTGGCCGTCAGTGGTCGGGTCGAGGTGCCACGGGGCGCGATCACGGTGCGTGAATTGCCGCCGTCGACGGTGAAGGTGTCCGAAGACACCGTGATCGTCGGTCGTGAAGCCGAGGAGGAGGCTACGCCGCTGGCGGTGAAGATGGATATCGATGTCGAGGTTGGACAGGATCGCCTGCGCTTCTCCGGCTTCGGCCTGACCGCGGATCTCGCCGGCTACCTGCATATCGGTGACAACCTGGATGCGCGCGGCGAGCTGCAGCTGAAGAACGGCCGCTATCGCGCCTACGGTCAGCGCCTGACTATCCGGCGTGCCGAGCTGCTCTTCACCGGCCTGATCAGCCAGCCGTTCCTCAATATCGAGGCGATCCGCCGGATCGAGGCGGAAAACGTGGTGGCCGGCCTGCGCATCACAGGTAGCGCCGAACAGCCGCGGATCGACGTCTTTTCCGAACCTGCCATGAGTCAGGAGCAGGCACTGGCCTATCTGGTGCTGGGGCGACCGCTGGGCGCCGATACCGGGGACAGCAACCTGCTGGCCCAGGCGGCGCTGGGCCTTGGCCTGGCTGGCAGCTCATCGATTACAGGCGGGTTGGCGCAACGCCTGGGCATTCAGGATTTCCAGCTGGACACAGAAGGCACGGGTGCTAGCACCAGCGTGGTCGCCACCGGCCGACTGACCGAACGCCTGGCCCTGCGCTACGGCGTCGGCGTGTTCGAGCCGTCCAATACCATCGCGCTGCGTTATCAACTGACGCGGCGGATTTTTCTCGAGGCGGCCAGCGGTCTGGCCAGTTCGCTGGACATCTTCTACCGCCGCAATTTCTGAACGCAGGCACGGCGTGGCTGCAGGGCGGCCGTCGCCTTGCTGCGCTGTTCTACCCGGCTGATCGATCTGATATGGCAACAGCCGCACCAAAGCGCGCCAGCGACCACTGGCGCGCGCACCAGACTGGGCTACGCTGAGTTCGCTTTGCTTGCCATTCGCTATTCGGCGGGCGCGGGCTGTCCGGGTTTGACCGTTCGGTCTGGTTCCTGCGTCGATTCGATCATCGAATCTGGCGCGATTGCCCCGCGCCCAACGAGCGAATGCAGTGGTAGCATCCACGCTTCCGACCGTCGCGGTCATCGCCGCGCAACGCTCTAGCACGAGTCTTGCAAAGCGCTGCGGACCTCAGCGCTTACCAGCTCCAGAGGCGGATCGGAGTCGTCGGTACCTGGTCGCTGAAAAACCACCGCCACAAGCGTCATGTTTTTCAACGGCTCCACGGTAGCGCGCCCCCAACGCGAGGGAACTCGCTTATAAGAAATAAGGTGCTCGAATGGAATTTCTGAACAACCTCGTCAATACCGTAAACGGCCTCGTCTGGGGCCCACCCATGCTGGTACTGATCCTCGGTACCGGTCTGTTCCTGATGATCTTCCTCAAGTTCATGCCGCTTACGCGCATCGGCACAGGCTTTGCGCTGATGTGGCGCGGCCGTGCCAAGGGGGATGATTCGACCGGTGAAATCAGCCCGTTCCAGGCACTGATGACCTCCCTGGCCGCGACAGTGGGGACAGGGAATATCGCCGGTGTGGCGACCGCGATCTTTCTCGGCGGGCCGGGGGCGCTGTTCTGGATGTGGTGCACCGCGCTGGTCGGTATGGCGACCAAGTACTGCGAGGTCGTGCTGGCGGTTCATTACCGCGAGAAGGACGACCGGGGCGAGCACGTTGGCGGCCCGATGTACGCGATCAAGAACGGCCTGGGCAAGAAGTGGGTCTGGCTCGGCACCGCATTCGCCATCTTCGGCGGGCTGGCCGGCTTCGGCATTGGCAACATGGTGCAGGTCAACAGCATGGCTCATGCGCTGGAAACGACCTTTGCCGTACCGCTCTGGATGACGGGGCTGCTGACCATGGTGGTGGTCGGGCTGGTGATCCTTGGCGGCATCCGCCGCATCGGCGTGGTCGCCGCCTCGCTGGTGCCGTTCATGTGTCTGGCCTACCTGATCGCCGCGGTGGTGGTGCTGGTAGTCAACGCTTCGGCGATTCCGGCAGCCTTCGATCTGATCTTCACCCACGCTTTCACCCCTATCGCCGCGACCGGTGGTTTCGCCGGCGCTGCGGTCATGGCGGCAATTCGCTTCGGTGTGGCTCGTGGCATCTTCTCCAACGAGGCGGGCCTCGGTACCGCCGGTATCGCTCAGGCGGCCGGTACCACCACCAGCTCGGTGCGCTCGGGCATGATCGGCATGCTGGGTACGTTCATCGACACCATCATCGTCTGCTCGATGACAGGCCTTGCGATCATCTGCACCGGCGTCTGGACCAGCGGCGAAAGCGGGGCGGCGCTGTCCGCGGCAGCCTTCGAGTCGGCCATGCCGGGTATCGGTGGCATCATCCTGACCATCGCGCTGGTGGTCTTCGCCTTCACTACCATCCTGGGCTGGAGCTACTTCGGCGAGAAGTGCTGGGAGTTTCTGGTCGGCACGCGAGCCATCTGGCCTTTCCGTGTGATCTGGGTGCTGGCGGTGCCGTTCGGTGCCATCGCCCAGCTCGACTTCGCCTGGCTGTTGGCCGATACCCTCAACGGCCTGATGGCGATCCCCAACCTCGTTTCGCTGTTGCTGCTGAGTCCGGTAGTGGTCAAGCTGACCAAGGAATATTTCGCACGCAGCTGATGTCCGGTAATGGTCGGTAACCGCCCTAGATGGCGGTTCACCGATCGGCGGTCCGAGGCTACACTCGGGCCCTCTTTCAGGCCGTGGGGCTGATGGCCCCGCGGCCTTTTCGTGTCACCCATCGAGGAGCGAAGCAATGACAGAAGTCACCCTGAAAGGCACCCCCGTCCAGGTAGCCGGCGAGTTTCCGCAGGCCGGCCAGCAGGCCAAGCCGTTTCGCCTGGTAGGCGCCAACCTCGCCGACGTCGAGCTGGCAGCCTTTGCCGGCAAGCGCAAGATCCTCAACGTCTTCCCAAGTGTCGATACGCCGACCTGCGCCACGTCGGTGCGCAAGTTCAATGCTCAGGCCAATGCGCTCGAGAACACCGTCGTGCTGTGCATCTCCGCCGACCTGCCTTTCGCGCAGAAGCGCTTCTGTGGCGCCGAGGGGCTGGAAAATGTGGTCAACCTGTCAACCATGCGGGGCGCCGAGTTCCTCAAGGACTACGGTGTGGCGATCGCCAGCGGTCCGCTGGCCGGCGTTGCTGCACGCGCGGTAGTCGTGCTGGATGAGCAGGATCGCGTGCTGCACAGCGAACTGGTCAGCGAGATCGGCAGCGAACCGAACTACGAGGCAGCTATCGCTTCACTTGCCTGAAGCGCGCTAATGGCTAGTCGACGGCGAGTCCTTAGGGGCTCGCCGTTTTTTTGGCGACAGAAATCAATCGGCACAGGTGAAACCGCCTGTCGAGGTCAATTAGCGGAAACATCGGGGTCGAACTACTTTCCGTGGTGTCGCTTACCAGAGGATTTCAGGGTGAGCGCAAGCCCACAAAGATGGCAATTAGGCAGCTTTTCTTAAAAATCTTTTCGCGCGGCTGCTGTCATAGAGCTGATGCCCATTGAATGGATTCAGTTATGCCTACCTCAGATGTCAAAAGAATCGGTATATCCGGAACCGGAATGATTGCCCACGGCATCGTTCGGTTGATCAAACGGCACTATCAGGACATGCAGATCTCCCGCGTCCTGACGCGCCGCCCGCTTTCCTCGCTGACTGACTTTCCGCTGCCCGAGGCATTGACCAACTCGCTGGACGAGCTGATCGATCATTCCGATCTGATCGTCGAATGCAGTGGTGATGTCTTTCACGGTACTTCGGTCATCGAACGGGCCTTCGAGGCTGGGCTGCAGGTGGTGACCGTCAACGCCGAGCTGCAGGTCACCACGGGTTCCTACCTGGCGGGGAAGGGTTTTCTCACCGAAGCCGAGGGCGATCAGCCCGGCTCGCTCGCTGCGTTGCGCGAAGATGCGCTGCAGATGGGCTTCCAGCCGATGGTCTACGGCAACATGAAGGGCTATCTGAACCACGACCCGTCGCCCGAAGACATGGCCTACTGGGCCAATCGACAAGGCATCAGCGTTGACCAGACGACCTCCTTTACCGATGGCACCAAGGTGCAGATCGAACAGGTGATCCTCGGCAACGGCCTTGGCGCGACCATTACCCGCCAGGGCATGGAAGGGTTGGCCTCGACCAATCTGGACGACAGCGCCAGCTTGCTGGGAATGATGGCCGAGCGCGCTGGACAGCCGATCGTCGACTATGTGATCCCCTCAGGTTATCCAGCCGGTGGCGTATTCCTGGTCGGGCGGCACGACGAGGATCAGGCGCGAGCCATCGAGTACTTCAAGCTGGGACGCGGGCCGTTCTATACGCTGGTCAGGCCTTTCCATCTGTGTTCGCTGGAGGTGGGCAAGACCCTGCGCCGCGTGCTGGACGGAGGCGGTGTGCTGCTCAACAACTCGACCGAGCCGACCTTGGGCGTGGCGGCGATTGCCAAGCGCGCCATGAAGCCCGGTGAGCTGATCGATCGTGGAATCGGTGGCTTCCAGTTCCGTGGCGAGGCGATCAAGCTCGCCGAGCATCCGGATCACGTACCCATCGGCCTGCTACGCAAGACGGCGCTCAAGCGTGCGGTCGAGCCGGGGCAGATCATCACCTTCGACGATATCGATATCCTGCCCAGTCGTGCGCTGGACATCGTCATGGAGCAGCGCCGACCGCGTCCGCAGAAATCCGATGCCACATCGGACGGCTGGACGACGCCCTGCGTCAGCACCATGGGAATGCTCGCCCTGGGGGGGTGAGCATGAACGTCCTGACGACAAGGCCGCTGCACCACGCAGCGGCCTTGTCGTTTCTGCCGTTGGAACTTCAGCTCGCGACGACGGTGAGCGTCTGTCAGGCCTTGCGCATCGACCAATAGCGCGGACGGAACAGATCACGCTCACCCAGTAGGGTGACCCCTGCGGCGAAACCCACCAGCACCAGCCCGATGTAAAGGCACAGTTCGACGAAGCCCTGTGGCTGCGGCAGGAAATGCACTGCCCCGGCGAGCGCTACTGCGGTCGCCAGCCAGCGCGCCAGTACGGCCACGCCGGCGCCTCGGGGCGAGGTGCGGTAGACGAACAGCCCCATGAACAGGGCCTGCAACATGGCCCCGCTGGTGAAGGCCAGTGCCAGCCCGGCGGCGCCGTAGTGGCGATAGAGTGCAGCATCCAGCGCTATGGTCATGACCGAGCTGATCAGCGTAATGACCAGGAACAGACGCGCCTGGTGCTGCGCAAGCAACGCCCGTCCCCACAGCAGGGCAAGTCCCATCGCCGGTAGGCCGAGCGCGTAGATCACCATCAGCGAAGCCGTTGCCTGCGTCTGGGCCGCGCCGAACTGCCCACGTTCGAGCAACACCGAGACTACCGCCTCGGGGAAGGAGCACAGCACCACTGCGGCAGGAACGAGGAACAACAGCGTCGCCAGCAACCCCTTGCGGATCACAGCGGCGTGACCGCTATGGTCCTGGTCGTTCCAGCTTGAGGAAAACTGCGGAAACAAGACCGACAGCACCGACATGGCGTACAGCGTCAGCGGAATGGTGACGATGCGGAAGGCGAAGGAAAGCATGGTGATGCTGCCTTCCTCGAGAAACGAGGCGAACATGCGTTCGGCGAGTATGCATGCCTGCTGCGCCCCGGCAGCTAGCAGCACTGGCGCGAACGCCAGTCCGAACTGACTGCCATGTCCCTTCTCCAGCGGCAACGCTTCGCCACGCATGTAGCGGATGCGCCGGTGCTGGACGATGATCAGCGCAACCTGCGGCAGCAGCATGCCGAGGAAGATCACCATGCCACTGGGCTCGAACAACAGAATGCCGACGATCGCCCCGGCATTGAGTAGCAGCGTGCGCGTCATCGGCATGATGAACACGTTGTCCATGTTCAGCAGTGCGCCCTGGCAGTAAAGCGCCGCTTGCACGGCGATCAGCAGTGCGCCGACACAGAACACCAGCTGACCGCTGGCTACCTGCTCGGCGGTCCAACCGGGCGCCAGCGCGTTGAGTACCCAGTAGCTGGAGAGCACGATCAGTGCGCAGGCGGCGGCACCGAGCAGCATCACACGCCAGTAGAGCCAGCGCGCGACCGCCTCGAACAGCGATTCCGACTGGCTGCGCAGCTTCTGCAGGTAAGGGATCATGGTGTCGCGCAATGCCAGGCCGAGGAAGTTCTCGAAGAACAGCGGCAGGATCAGCGCAACGAAGATGAGATCCGCTTCCCAGCTGAGGCCAAACGAGCGGGCGATGAACAGATCGCGAAGAAAACCGAGAAGAAAGCTGGCGACGGTGAGCGCCAGAATGACCAGCGATGCATTCATTCCTTGATCCTATGCCGGCCATCGATGAGGCGATGGCTCGTTGAACGACACGACAATGTCCGATTTCGACGTGCTGCAAAGCGCGGGGCTTGCTCACAGAGCTCCACTCGCGCACGGGCCGCGAGAGGAACGCTAGATAGACTTAAGACCTGCTCCATGGTTCCAGGCCCATGGCTCTGAACCGGTCATCGTGTACATGCCGATACGTAAAAATGCCGTAAAGGCACTTTGCGAGCGGATCGCGACTGCTTATGGTTCACGCTCCTTTTCAAGCGAACTCCGTTCATGTCCGAGACGCATCCCACATCCACGCGCTCCAGCCTTCGCTGGGTGGTTCTAATCATCGCCGTCATCGCCATTGCGGCGCTGATCTGGTGGCTATGGCCCGCTGCCAAGGACGCCCCGCAGCGCCCGGGTGGTCGACCGGGATTCGGCGCGTTCGGCGGCCCGGTTCCGGTGCGTGTCGCGACGGTAGAGCAGGGCGAGTTCGAGGTGTTCCAGAAAGCCTTGGGCAGCGTGACGCCACTGAACACGGTCAATCTGCGCAGCCGGGTCGGCGGCGAGCTGGTGGAACTGCGCTTCGAGGAGGGGCAGCGTGTCAAGAAGGGCGACCTGCTGGCCGTGATTGATCCGAGGCCTTACAAGGTCGCGCTACAACAGGCCGAAGGCACGCTGCAGCAGAACCGTGCGCAGCTGAAGAATGCCCAGGTGGATCTCGAGCGCTATCGCGGCCTGTACGCCGAAGACAGCATTGCCAAGCAGACACTGGATACCCAAGAGGCGCTGGTCAGCCAGTATCAGGGCACGCTGGCGGCGAATCAGGCTGCGGTCAACGAGGCGCGCCTGAACCTGGAGTTCACCCAGATCCGCTCACCCATCGACGGTCGAGTCGGTCTTCGCCAACTCGACGCAGGTAACCTGGTGTCGGCCAATGACACCACGCCGTTGGCGGTCATCACGCAGACCCAGCCCATGTCGATCAGCTTCACCCTGCCCGAGGGTGACCTGCTGCCGGTGCTGACCCGCTATCGGCAGGGCGACGAGCTGGCGGTGCAGGCCTGGGATCGTGGCGAACGCGTGCTGTTCGGCGAGGGCGTGCTGGAAAGTATCGACAACCAGATCGATGCGACCACCGGCACGCTGCGCCTGAAGGCGCGTTTCGACAATGAAGCGGAGCTGCTGATCCCCAACCAGTTCGTCAACGTCCGCCTGCGGGTGGAGACCCTGCGCGACGCCGTGCTGATTCCGTCGGCGGCGCTGCAGTTCGGCTCGCGCGGCACCTTCGCCTATGTCGTCGGCGACGACAGCAAGGTGGAACTGCGATCGCTAGAGGCCGGCCCTACCAACGGCGAAACCACCGTGGTGCTCAAGGGCCTCGAAGTCGGCGAGCGCGTGGTGATGGAAGGCACCGACCGCCTGCGTGACGGTGCTGAGGTCGAGGTCGTGAGCGGCCAGCGAATGGCCGAGGAGGCGGCCGAGAAGCCGGTCCTAGGTGGTGACGAGGCCGCGGAGCGCGAGGCGCGATGAATATCTCCCGCCTGTTCATCCTGCGACCGGTAGCGACCACGCTGAGCATGGTCGCGATCCTGCTGGCCGGGTTGATCGCCTACAAGCTGCTGCCGGTGGCCGCGCTGCCGCAGGTCGATTACCCGACTATCCGCGTGACGACACTCTACCCAGGCGCCAGCCCGGAGGTGATGACCAGCGCGGTAACCGCTCCGCTGGAGCGCCAGTTCGGCCAGATGCCGGGGCTCGCGCAGATGTCCTCGACCAGCTCGGGCGGTGCTTCGGTCATCACCCTGCGCTTCTCGCTGGAAGTGGCGCTGGATATCGCGGAGCAGGAAGTGCAGGCGGCAATCAACGCGGCGAACAACCTGCTGCCCAACGACCTCCCGGCGCCGCCGGTCTACAACAAGGTCAACCCGGCAGATACGCCAGTGCTGACGCTGGCGGTAAAGTCCGATGCGTTGCCGCTACCGCAGCTGCACGATCTGGTCGATACCCGCATGGCGCAGAAGCTGGCGCAGATCAACGGCGTCGGCATGGTCAGCATCGCCGGCGGGCAGCGGCCGGCGGTGCGTATCCGTACCAATCCAGAAGCGCTGGCCGCCTATGGCCTGTCGCTGGCCGACGTACGTTCGCTGATCGCCAACTCCAACGTCAACCAGCCCAAGGGCAACTTCGATGGACCGACGCGGGTGTCGATGCTTGACGCCAACGACCAGCTGGAGACGCCGGAGGAGTACGCCGAGCTGATCCTGACCTATCAGGACGGCGCCGCGCTGCGCCTGAGAGACGTAGCCGAGATCGTCGATGGCGCCGAGAACGAACGTCTCGCCGCCTGGGCCAACGAAAGCCAGGCCGTGCTGCTGAACATCCAGCGCCAGCCGGGCGCCAACGTCATCGAGGTGGTCGAGCGCATCCAGGCGTTGCTGCCGGAGGTGACCGCCAGCATGCCGGCCGGGCTCGACGTGATCGTGCTTACCGACCGCACCCAGACCATCCGCGCCGCGGTCACCGATGTGCAGCATGAGCTGATGCTCGCCACCTTCCTGGTGGTGATGGTGACCTTCGTCTTTCTCAAGAAGCTGTCGGCCACGGTGATCCCGTCGATCGCGGTGCCACTGTCGCTGGTCGGCACCTTCGCCGTGATGTACCTGTGCGGCTTCTCGCTGAACAACCTGACGCTAATGGCGCTGACCATCGCCACCGGCTTCGTGGTCGACGATGCCATCGTCATGCTGGAGAACATCGCGCGGCACCTGGAGGAGGGCGAGACCCCGCTCAACGCGGCGCTCAAGGGCGCGAAGCAGATCGGTTTCACCCTGATCTCCCTGACCCTCTCGCTGATCGCCGTGCTGATCCCGCTGTTGTTCATGCAGGACGTGGTGGGCCGGCTGTTCCGCGAGTTCGCCATCACCCTGGCAGTGGCCATCCTCATCTCCCTGGTGGTCTCGCTGACGCTGACCCCGATGATGTGCGCCAAGCTGCTCAAACCCCACGCGGCAGAAGAGAAACCCGATTGGGTGGAGCGGCTGATCGGTGGCTATTCGCGCTGGCTGACCTGGGTGCTGCGCCACCAGACGCTGACCCTAGTGGTGGCAATCGTCACACTGGGGCTGACGGTTGTGCTCTACCTTGCCGTGCCCAAGGGTTTCTTCCCGGTGCAGGACACCGGCGTAATCCAGGGCATCAGCGAGGCACCGCAGTCGATCTCCTTCCGCGCCATGAGCGAGCGTCAACAGGCATTGGCGCGAGTGATTCTTGCCGATCCGGCGGTGGACAGTCTGTCGTCCTATATCGGCGTTGACGGCAGTAACGTCACGCTCAACAGCGGCCGTTTGCTGATCAACCTCAAGCCCCACGGCGAGCGCGACCTGACTGCCAGCCAGGTGATCGATCGCCTGCGGCCGGAGCTGGCAAAGGTGCCGGGTATCGAGCTGTATCTGCAGCCGGTGCAGGACCTGTCCATCGAGGACCGGGTCAGCCGCACGCAGTTCCAGTTCAGCCTGGAAACGCCGGACAGCGAGTTGCTGCAGGAGTGGACGTCGCGCCTGGTCGAGGCGCTGCGCGAGCGGCCGGAGCTGACCGACGTGGCCAGCGACCTGCAGAGCAATGGTCTGCAGATCTATCTGGACATCGACCGCGACGCGGCGGCGCGCCTCGGCATCCAGGTCGCGGACATCACCGATGCGCTGTACGACGCCTTCGGCCAGCGACAGATCTCCACCATCTTCACCCAGGCCAGCCAGTACCGCGTGGTGCTGGAGGCGGAGGCGGGCAACCGCCTCGGACCGCAGGCGCTGGAGCAGCTGTTCGTGCAGAGCGAAGGCGGCACGCCGGTGCGGCTGTCGAGCCTGGCAACCCTGGAACAGCGCAACGCACCGCTGCTGATCAACCATATCGGTCAGTTTCCGGCGGTGACCCTCTCGTTCAACCTGGCCAATGGCGTGTCGCTCGGCAAGGCAGTGGAGGTGATCGAGGCGGTGGAGCAGGAGATCGGCCTGCCGGCAGGAATCCAGACGCGTTTCCAGGGTGCCGCGGAGGCCTTCCGCGCCTCGCTGTCGAGCACGCTGCTGCTGATCCTTGCCGCGGTGGTGACCATGTACATCGTGCTCGGCGTGCTCTACGAGAGCTACATCCACCCGATCACCATCCTCTCCACGCTGCCCTCGGCGGCGGTGGGCGCCTTGCTCGCCTTGCTGCTGACCGGCAACGATCTCGGGCTTATCGCGATCATCGGCATCATCCTGTTGATCGGCATCGTCAAGAAGAACGCGATCATGATGATCGACTTCGCCCTTGAGGCCGAACGGCAGCAAGGCATGAGCCCGCAGGATGCGATCTACCGCGCGGCGCTGCTGCGCTTCCGGCCGATCCTGATGACCACCCTGGCGGCACTGTTCGGTGCGATTCCGCTGATGCTGGCGTCCGGTTCCGGCGCTGAGTTGCGCCAGCCGCTCGGCCTGGTGCTGGTTGGCGGTCTGCTGCTCAGTCAACTGCTGACGCTGTTCACCACGCCGGTGATCTACCTGTTCTTCGACCGCCTCGGCCAGCGCTTCGGGCGCCGTCGCGAGCCGCTGGCGGAGGCGCAAGCGTGAGCCGGACTGCAATCGCGCGGGGGCAGGCATGAACCTTTCTGCCCCGTTCATCGCCCGCCCGGTGGCGACGATGCTGCTCAGCCTGGCGATCCTGCTGCTGGGTGGGGTCAGCTTCGGCCTGCTACCGGTGTCGCCGCTGCCGAACATGGATTTCCCGGTGATCACCGTGCAGGCCAGCCTGCCCGGCGCCAGCCCGGAAATCATGGCCTCCAGCGTGGCCACGCCACTGGAGCGCTCGCTGGGCAGCATCGCCGGGGTCAGCCAGATGACCAGCCGCAGCAGCCAGGGCTCGACGCGGATCATCATCCAGTTCGATCTGGATCGCGACATCAATGGAGCTGCCCGCGATGTGCAGGCAGCGATCAACGCCGCGCGCAACCTGTTGCCCAGCGGCATGCGCAGCATGCCCACCTATCGCAAGATCAACCCGTCCCAGGCGCCGATCATGGTGCTCTCGCTGACCTCGGACGTGCTGGACAAGGCCGAGCTGTACGACATCGGCTCCACCATCCTGGCGCAGAAGCTGTCGCAGGTGTCCGGCGTTGGCGAGATCCAGGTCGGTGGCAGCTCGTTGCCGGCGGTGCGCGTCGAATTGCAGCCGCAACAGCTGGAACAGTACGGCGTTTCGCTGGACGAGGTGCGCCAGACCATCGCCAATGCCAACGTGCGCCGGCCCAAGGGCATGGTCGAGGACGCCGACCGGCACTGGCAGGTGCGCGCCAACGACCAACTCCACCAGGCCGCCGACTACACGCCGCTGATCATCCGCTACCAGGACGGCGCCGCGCTGCGCCTGGGTGACGTGGCACGGGTTCGGGACTCGGTCGAGGACCGCTACAACAGCGGTTTCTTCAACAATGAGCAGGCGGTGCTGCTGATCGTCAACCGCCAGGCCGGTGCCAACATCATCGAAACCATCGAAGGCATTCGCCGTGAGTTGCCGGCGCTGCAGGCCATCATGCCGGGCAGCGTCGACCTGGATATCGCCATGGACCGCTCGCCGGTGATCCGCGCCACGCTGCACGAGGCCGAGCGCACGCTGCTGATCGCGGTGGGCCTGGTCATCGTGCTGGTGTTCCTGTTTCTCGGTCGCCTGCGCACCGCGCTGATTCCGGCGCTGGCGGTGCCGGTGTCGCTGGTCGGCACCTTCGCGGTGATGTACCTGTTCGGCTTTTCGCTGAACATCCTTTCGCTGATGGCACTGATCCTGGCCGCCGGCCTGGTAGTGGATGACGCCATCGTGGTGCTGGAGAACATCGCCCGGCATATCGATGAAGGCATGCCTCCGTTGAAGGCCGCCTATGTCGGTACCCGCGAAGTCGGATTCACGCTGTTGTCGATGAACCTGTCGCTGGTGGTGGTGTTCGTCTCGATCCTCTACATGGGCGGCATCGTCGAGCGGCTGTTTCGCGAGTTCTCCATCACCCTGGCGGCAGCGATCCTGGTTTCCCTGCTGGTCTCGCTGACGCTGACGCCGATGCTCTGCGCGCGTTGGCTCAAATCCCACGAAGCGGCGACGGAAGGGCGCCTGCAGCGCTGGAGCCACGCGGCGCACCAGTGGCTGCTGCGCTACTACGATCGCTCGCTGAGCTGGGCGCTGCGTCATCGGCGCATCACCCTGTTGAGCCTGCTGGCGACCATTGCGCTGAACGTGGTGCTCTACGTGCAGGTGCCCAAGACGTTCCTTCCACAGCAGGACACCGGTCAGCTGACCGGCTTCATCCGCGGCGACGACGGCCTGTCGTTCCAGGTCATGCAGCCGAAGATGGAGATTTTCCGCAAGGCGGTATTGGCCGATCCGGCAGTGGAGAGCGTGGCCGGCTTTATCGGCGGGCAGGGCGGCATCAACAATGCCTTCATGATCGTGCGCCTCAAGCCCCTGAGCGAGCGCAAGATCTCGGCGCAGAAGGTGATCGAGCGCATCCGCAAGAACCAGCCCACAGTGCCCGGCGGGCGCATGTTCCTCATGGCCGACCAGGATCTGCAGTTCGGCGGCGGCAGGCAGAGCAGCTCGGCCTATTCCTACACGTTGCTGGCGAGTGATCTCGGCGACCTGCGCACCTGGGTGCCACGGGTCACCCAGGCGCTTTCGGCGCTGCCCGAGCTGACCAGCATCGACGCCAATGATGGCGAAGGAGCGCAACAGATCACCCTCAAGGTCGACAGGGATGCCGCCAAGCGTCTGGGCATCGACATGAGCACGGTGACCACGCTGCTCAACAACGCCTTCAGTCAGCGGCAGATTTCCACTATCTACGAGGCGCTCAACCAGTACCGCGTGGTAATGGAAATCGACCCAGGCTACGCCGATTACCCTGAGGTACTCGAACAGATTCACGTCATCACCGGGGAGGGTCGCCGTGTTCCGCTGGCGGCCTTCGCACGCTACGAGCGCAGTCTGGAAGAAGACCGGGTCAGCCATGATGGCCAGTTCGCTGCGGAGAACATCGACTTCGACCTCGCCCCGGGCGTCAGCCTCGACCAGGCAACGCTGGCGATCGAGCGGGCGGTGGCGGCAATTGGCCTGCCGAGCGAGGTACAGGGCCGTCTCGGCGGCACCGGCAGCGCCTTCGAGAGCACTCAACAGGGCCAGCCGCTGATGATCCTCGGCGCCTTGCTGCTGGTCTACATCGTGCTGGGCATTCTCTATGAGAGTTACATTCACCCGCTGACCATTCTCTCGACGCTGCCATCGGCCGGAGTCGGCGCGCTGCTGGCGATCATCCTCACCGGCAACCAGTTCAGCCTGATCTCGTTGCTCGGGCTGTTCCTGCTGATCGGCGTGGTGAAGAAAAACGCCATTCTGATGATCGACCTGGCGCTGCAGTTCGAGCGCCAGGACAAGCTGTCGCCCGCCGAGTCGATTCACCAAGCCTGCCTGTTGCGCTTTCGCCCGATTCTGATGACCACCATGGCGGCGATCCTCGGCGCGCTGCCCTTGCTGCTCGGCGGCGCTGAAGGCGCCGAAATGCGTCAGCCGCTGGGCCTGACCATCATCGGTGGCCTGCTGCTGAGCCAGATCCTGACCCTCTACACCACGCCGGTGGTCTATCTGTACCTGGACCGTCTGCGTCATCGTTTCAACAGCTGGCGCGGTGTACGCACCGATGCTGCCCTGGAAAATTCGCTATGAACCCGTTGTCGCTGAAGATGCCCCTGCAACCCATCGCCGCTGCCGTTCTGGCTCTGTCGTTGAGTGCCTGTACCCTGGGGCCGGACTATCAACGGCCGGAACTGCCGGTAGCCGCCGAGTTCAAGCAGGCTGAAGGCTGGAAAGCCGCGGCGCCGGCCGATGTGCTGGCGCGTGGCGAGTGGTGGCGGCTTTATGGCGATGCCGAGCTGGACGCCCTGGTCGGCCGGCTGAATGTCGACAATCAGAACCTGGCAGCGGCCGAGGCTCAGTTCCGTCAGGCCCGGGCACTGGTACGTGGTGCACGCTCGCAGCTGTTCCCGATCCTTTCCGGCAGCGCCGGCGTGACCCGTTCGGCGCAGGGCAGCGGTAGCTCGGACACCAGCGGCGGCTCGTTCAGCAGTGGCGTCAGCGAAAGCTACGAAGCAGGCCTGAGTGCGTCCTGGGAAGCGGACATCTGGGGCCGGCTGCGGCGCAATCTGGAAGCGAACCGCGCCAGCATGCAGGCCAGCACTGCAGACCTGGCCGCGGTGCGGCTGAGCCTGCAGGCCGAGTTGGTGCAGACCTACCTGCAACTGCGGGTGATCGACGAACATCAGCGCCTGCTTGATCAGACCGTCGCGGCCTACGCACGCTCGCTGCGCCTGACCGAGAACCAGTATCGAGCCGGTATCGTGCCGAAATCCGACGTCACCCAGGCGCAGACACAACTCAAGAGTACCCAGGCCCAGGCCATCGACCTGCGCTGGCAGCGGGCGCAGATGGAACACGCGATTGCCGTGCTCATCGGCGTTGCGCCCTCGGAGCTGGACATCGCAGTGCGCGAGGACATCCCGGCGCTGCCGGGCGTGCCGCTAGCCGTGCCGTCACAGTTGCTGGAGCGGCGTCCCGATATTGCCGCCGCCGAGCGCCAGGTCATGGCGGCCAACGCCAACATCGGCGTCGCCGAAGCGGCCTGGTATCCAGACCTGACGCTCTCCGCCAGCGGTGGCTACCGCAACAGTAGCTTCAGCGACCTGTTCAGCGTGCCCAACCGGTTCTGGTCGCTCGGCCCGCAACTCGCGCTGACACTGCTGGACTTCGGCAGCCGGCGCGCCGAACTGGAGCGCGCCGAAGCCAGTTACGACCAGACGGTCGCCAACTACCGACAGACCGTGCTCGACAGCTTCCGCGAGGTCGAGGATTACCTGGTGCAGCTGCGTGTGCTGGAAGAGGAGGCAGTGGTTCAGCGTGAGGCCTTGGAGGCCGCTCAGGAATCGCTGCGGCTGATCGAGAACCAGTACCGGGCAGGCACCGTCGATTTCCTCAGCGTTGCCACGGTGCAGACCACCGCGCTGAACAACGAGCGCACCAACCTGACCCTGCTGGGCGATCGGCTGACCGCCAGTGTGCTGCTGATCGCCGCGCTGGGCGGTGGCTGGGACAGCGCGCAGCTGGATCAGTCACCGACGGCTGCGGCTTCGCCGGACGCGCCCTGATTCCAGTCGCGAGGTCGCTGCCGGAAAAAAAAGCCCCGCATGATCGGCGGGGCTTTTGCGTCCTAAGCGGCGTCGCGCGCGGCGGTCATTTGCGCTGCTTGCGATTGACGGTCTGGGCTGCCTTGATGATGTCGGCGCCGATCACCGGTTCGAACTGCTGCCAAACCGGACGCATCGCTTCGCGCCAGCGCTCGCGCTCTTCCGGGGTCAGGCTGACGATTTCGGTCGTTCCCGCCTGGCGAATGCGTTCGCGGTCGGCCTGATTCAGCTCCTCGGCCTCGCGGTTCACCATGTAGCTCACCTCGTCGAGGATGGCTTCCAGCTCGAAACGAATCTTGTGCGGCATGCCCATCCAGAAGCGGGTGTTGCTGACCACCATATAGTCGAGCACACCGTGGTCGCTCTCGATGATGTAGGGCTGCACGGTATGCATCTTCTTGCTGTAGATGTTCGACCAGGGGTTCTCCGCGCCCTGTACGGTACCGGTACGCAGGGCATCGTAGACATCGGCGAAGGCGATCTTCTGGGTTGAGGCGCCGACAGCACCGAACTGCGCCTCGAGCACGGCAGAGGGTTGGATGCGGAAGCTCAGCCCCGAGGCATCGCTCGGCAGGCGCAGCATGCGGGTCGCCGAGAGCTGCTTCATGCCGTTATGCCAGTAGGCCAGGCCGGTGATGTTCTGGTCTTCCATGGAGCGCAGCAGCTGCTTGCCCTTGGTGCGCTTCTGGAAGCGGTTTACCGCGTCGATATCGTCGAACAGGAAGGGCAGGTCGAATACCTGCAGCTGCTTGGTGTACTGCTCGAACTTCGCCAGTGACGGCGCCAGCAGCTGCACTTCGTTGTTGCGCAATGCCTCCAGCTCCGTGGCATCACCGAACAGCGTCGAGTTCGGGTATACCTCGACACGTACCTGCCCGGGCAGGCGCTCCTCGGCGAGTCGCTTGAACATCAACGCACCCTTGCCCTTGGGGGTGTCCTCAGCCACAACATGGGAAAACTTGATGACGACGGGCTCTGCCTGGGCCAGTGCGCTGGCGGCCGCCAGCACGAGCCCGGCAAGGGTAATGATCGGCTTCATGAAAGACTCTTTATTCTGGTTGGTTGGCAGTGCATCCGTGCGGCTGAGCCACAGGACACCTCTAGGCTTTCAGCCGCTCGTTATGCCAAAGATAGATGACGACTGAAAGCGCTTTCCCCAACCAACCAGACGGGAGCGGCACCGTGTCACATTTTCGCCTGACCGGCCGCCGAAACCGCGAGGCGAGCGGACTGACCACCGAGGTCCCAGCCACCCCCGAGCGCCTTGTACAACGACACAACCGAGCGGTAGACCTCCACCTCGGCCTGGGCCTGGGCATCCTCTGCCTGCAGTCGCTCGCGTTCGGCATCGAGCAGCACGAGAAAATCAGCCGTGCCTTCGCGATAGCGGATTTCCGCTTGCTGTGCGGCGGCGCGGCTGGCCGTCGATTGGCGGATCAACGAGAGCAGGCGCTGCTGGGCGTTGGCGTAGTCGCTGAAGGCGTTTTCCGATTCCTCCAACGCCAGCAACACTTGCTGCTCATAACCGGCGAGCGCGGCGTCGGCATCCGCCTCGGCACCGCGCAGACGGGCGCGCACGCTGCCCAGGTCGAACGCCGCCCAGCTGATGCTCGGCGCCACGCCCCAGGCCTGTGCGGCGCTGGAGCCGATCTGCGAGCCGCGCCCGGCGATGAAACCGAGAAATCCGGAAAGGCTCACTCGCGGGAACAGATCGGCTGTGGCTACGCCGACATTGGCAGTTGCCGCCGCCAGTTGACGTTCGGCCGCACGGATGTCCGGACGCCGACGCAGCAGCTCGCCGGGATCGCCAATCGGTAGCGGCTTGGCGATTGCCGGCAGCTCGCGGGGCGAGAGGTCGACGCTGAGCTGATCGGCGCGCTGGCCGAGCAGGGTGGCGATGCGATTGCGTGCACGCACCTGCTGTGCCCTGAGCTGCGGCAGGCTCGCCTCGGTGGCCGCCAGACGGGCATCGGCGCGCAGCACATCGAGTTCGCTGCCGACACCCGCTTCGCGCAGCTGCTCGGTCAGCTCATGGGAATTGCGCTGGTTGGCCAGGTTGTCGCGGGCGATCCGCTCGCGCAGCTGGGCGCCACGCAGCTGACCGTAGGCATCCACCAGCTCGGCGATCAGGCTGACCTGCAATTGATAGAGCTCAGCCTCGGCGGCCTCGGCCTGCGCTTCGCTGGCCTCCAGGCTGCGCTGGATACGGCCGAACAGGTCCAGTTCCCAGGCCATGTCCAGGCCCAGGTCGTAACGTTCGGCGTTCACCCGTTCTTCGCTGAACCCCGGTTGCTGGGCCTTGCCGATATCAGCGCTGGCGCCAGCGGTGACGGTCGGCAAACGATCATTGCTGATGTCGTCGCGAATCGCTCGGGCCGCACGCAGGCGGGCATAGGCGATGCGCAGTTCGCGGTTCTCATCCAGCGCTTCGCCGACCAGGGCGTCCAGCGTCGGGTCCTCGAACTGCCGCCACCAGGCTGCCTCGAAGCGCGAACGGTCGTGGCCGCCATGCTCGGCCTGAAGCAACCGCGCCGGCTCCGGTTGAGGCGCGCGGTAGTCCGGACCGACCGCGCAACCGGCGATGGTCAGAGCGAGCAGGGAAAGGGTGAAGAACTTCATGCGCGGGCCTCCTTGAATACCGCCTTGCGCGCTTCACGCTTCTCGACGAAGGCGCGAATCACCAGATAGAACACCGGGGTCAGCAACAGGCCGAAGAACGTCACCCCAAGCATGCCGCTGAACACCGCAACACCCATGGCATGGCGCATCTCGGCACCGGCCCCGCTGGAGAGCACCAGCGGCACCACACCCATGATGAAGGCGAAGCTGGTCATCAGGATCGGCCGCAGACGCAGGCGGCAGGCTTCCAGGGTGGCGGCGAGCCGGTCCATGCCTTCTTCCTGCTTGTCCTTGGCGAACTCGACGATGAGGATCGCGTTCTTGCATGCCAGGCCGACCAGTACGATCAGGCCGATCTGGGTGAAGACGTTGTTGTCGCTGCCGGCCAGGATCACCCCGGTGATGGCCGAGAGCAGCGTCATCGGCACGATCAGGATCACCGCCAGCGGCAGGCTCCAGCTCTCGTACTGCGCGGCCAGCACCAGGAAGGCCAGGAGCACGCAGAGCGGGAAAACGAACACCGCGGTGTTGCCGGCGAGGATCTGCTGGTAGGTCAGCTCGGTCCATTCGTAGGTCATACCGTTGGGCAGCTCGGCCTGAAGCAGGCGCTCCATGGCGGCCTCGGCTTGCCCTGAGCTGTAGCCCGGTGCAGCGGCGCCGTTGATCTCCGCGGTGAGGAAGCCGTTGTAGTGCATCACCCGGTCCGGGCCGGCGCTGTCCGTGACGCTGACAAAGGTCGACAGCGGGACCATCTCGCCGCGGTTGTTGCGCACTTTCAGCTGGCCGATCTGCTCCGGTGCCAGGCGGAACTTCTGGTCGGCCTGGACGTTGACCTGATAGGTGCGGCCGAAGCGGTTGAAGTCGTTGGCATACAGCGAGCCGAGGTAGACCTGCATGGTGTCGAAGATGTCATCGATCGCCACGCCGTGGGTCTTGGCCTTCTCGCGGTCGATATCGGCGTCCACCTGCGGCACATTGACCTGATAGCTGGTGAACAGGCCGGCCAGCTCCGGATAGTCGGCGCTCTTGGCGATGACGTTCTGCACCTGCTTGTACAGCTCCTCATAGCCGAGGTTGCCGCGATCCTGCACCTGCACGCGGAAGCCGCCGATGGTGCCCAGGCCCTGTACGGGTGGCGGCGGGAAGATGGCAATGAAGGCATCCTGGATCTGCGCGAACTGACCGTTCAGGTCCGCCGCGATGGCGTTGGCCGAGAGCGACGGGTCCTTGCGCTCATCGAAGGGCTTGAGCGGGGTGAAGACGATGCCGCTGTTCGGGCTGTTGGTGAAACCGTTGATCGACAGCCCCGGGAAGGCCACGGTGTTCTCCACGCCCGGATGCTTGCCGGCGATTTCCGACATGCGCTTGATCACATCCTCGGTACGGTCAAGGGTGGCGGCGTCCGGCAGCTGGGCGAAGGCGACCAGGTACTGCTTGTCCTGCTGCGGAACGAAGCCGGTCGGGGTACTGGCAAAGCCCAGATAACCCAGGCCCACCAGGCCGACGTAGACCAGCAGTGCCACGGCGCTGCCGCGCAGGATGCGCCGCACCACGCCGACGTAGCCATGGCTGGCGCGGTCGAACACGCGGTTGAACGGGCGGAACAGCCAGCCGCCGAGCAGCCGGTCGAGCAGCCGTGAGAAGCCGTCCTTCGGCGCATCGTGGGCCTTGAGCAGGGTCGCAGCCAGCGCCGGCGACAGGGTCAGCGAGTTGAACGCCGAGATCACCGTCGAAATCGCGATGGTCAGTGCGAACTGCTGATAGAACTGCCCGGTAAGGCCGGAAATGAACGCAGTCGGGATGAACACCGCGCAGAGCACCAGGGCGGTGGCGATGATCGGCCCGGTGACTTCCTTCATGGCCTGGCGGGTCGCCTCTACCGGCGACTTGCCGAGGCCGATGTTGCGCTCGACGTTCTCCACCACGACGATGGCGTCATCCACCACGATGCCGATGGCCAGCACCAGGCCGAACAGCGACAGCGCGTTGAGCGAGAAACCGAGCAGGTGCATCACCGCGAAGGTGCCGATCAGCGACACCGGCACGGCGGCCAGCGGAATGATCGAGGCGCGCCAGGTCTGCAGGAACAGGATCACCACCAGCACCACCAGCACGATGGCTTCGAGCAGGGTGTGCACCACCGCCTCGATGGAGCCGCGCACGAAGATGGTCGGGTCGTAGACGATCTCGTAGTCCACGCCCTGGGGGAAGCTCTGCTTGAGCTCGGCCATGCGCTCGCGCACCAGGTCCGAGATGGCGATGGCATTGGAGCCCGGCCGCTGGAAGATCGGGATGGCCACCGCCGGCTGGTTGTTCAGCAACGAGCGCAGGGCGTACTGGCTGGAGCCCAGTTCGATGCGGGCGATGTCCTTCAGGCGGGTGATCTCGCCGTCCTCGCCGGCGCGCACGATGATGTTCTCGAACTCCTCCTCGTCCACCAGGCGCCCCTGGGTGTTGATCGACAGCTGGAAGTCGGTGGCGCCCGGTGCCGGCGGGGCGCCCAGGGCGCCGGCGGCGACCTGACGGTTCTGCTCGCGGATGGCGTTGACCACGTCGGTGGCGGTGAGGTTGCGCTGGGCGACCTTGTTCGGGTCGAGCCAGACGCGCAGGGAATAGTTGCCCAGGCCGAACAGCTGCACGTCGCCCACACCGTCCAGCCGCGCCAGCTCGTCCTTGACGTTGAGCGCGGCGTAGTTGGACAGGTAGAGCATGTCGTAGCGGTTATCCGGCGAGGTCAGGTGCACCACCATGGTCAGGTCGGGGGAGGCCTTGTCTACGGTCACGCCGAGGCGCTGCACCTCGGTGGGCAGGGTCGGCATGGTGCGCGTCACGCGGTTCTGCACCTGCACCTGGGCGTTGTCCAGGTCGGTGCCGAGGGCGAAGGTGATGGTCAGCGTCAGCTTGCCGTCGGCGGTCGCCTGGGACGACATGTAGAGCATGCCCTCGACGCCGGTGATGGCCTGTTCCAGCGGCGAGGCGACGGTTTCGCCGATCACCTTAGGGTTGGCGCCGGGGAAGTTGGCGCGCACCACCACGGTGGGCGGCACCACTTCCGGGTATTCGCTGATCGGCAACTGGAACAGCGAGATGGCGCCGCCGATGAGGATCACCAACGACAGCACGGCGGCGAAAATCGGCCGCTTGATAAAGAATTGCGAGAAATTCATGGCGCACTCCGGGGGAGGGCGCGGCGGGCGCGCCCTGGCGGATCGATCGGATGGGCGCGGCTGGCGCGCCGGAGTTCAGGACTGCTGTCGGACGGTCAGCTGCTCGGGCGCTGGGCCAGGGTGCGCTCGTCGACCTGCGGCTTCATCGCCTCGCTGATCGCACGGTTCTGCTGCTTCAGCGCCGCCAGCGTCTCGGCGTCGGCCATCGGCACCGACTCGGGCTGCACCGGGCTACCCGGGCGTACGCGCTGCAGGCCGTTGACCACGATGCGCTCGCCCTTGGCCAGGCCATCGCGCACGATGCGCAGCCCCTCGAGCTTGGGCCCGAGCTCGACCGGCCGGTAGGCGACGGTGCCGTCCTCGGCGAGTACCAGGACGAACTTCTTGCCCAGGTCCGTGCCCACCGCCACGTCCTTGATCAGTACGGCCTCGTAGGTCGGGCTGCCGACCAGCTTCAGCCGTGCATACAGGCCGGGGGTGAAGCTGCGGTCGCGGTTGTCGAACACCGCGCGGCCGCGAATGGTGCCGGTACGCGGGTCGACCTGGTTGTCCATGAAGTCCATGTGGCCCAGATGCGGGTGGCCGTCCTCGTCCGAGAGGCCGAGATAGACCGGCGTCGCCTCGCCGCGGTCGCCCTGACGCGCCAACTCGCGGTACTTCAGGTACAGACGTTCGTCCGCTTCGAAGTAGGCGTAGACCTTGTCGGTGGAGACCAGCGTGGTCAGCAGGGCCTCGCCGGCGTTGACCAGGTTGCCGGCCGTGATCAGTGCGCGGCCGGCACGGCCGTCGATGGGCGCCGTCACGCGGGTGAAGGAGAGGTCCAGCTGGGCCTTGTCCAGCTGCGCCTGGATCGCCGCGACCGCGGATTTCGCTTCGCTGGCGGCGCTGACACGGGCATCGGCCAGTTCGGCGGAAATCGCGTTCTTCTGCCGCAGGCGCTCGCCGCGCTCGGCTTCGGCGGCCGTGCGCTGCTGGGTCGCGCGGGCCTGTTGCAGCTGCGCCTGCAGCCGCTTGACCTCGGCCTGGAACGGGCGTGGATCGATCTGGAACAGGAGGTCGCCTTTTTTCACCAGCGCGCCTTCCTCGAAGGCCACCTTGTCGATGAAGCCCGAGACGCGCGGGCGGATCTCCACCGACTCCGGTGCCTCCAGCCGCCCGGTGACCTCGTCCCACTCGGTTACCTGCTGCTCGATGACTTCGGCCACGCTGACCGCAGGCGGCGGTGTACCCGACTGGGTGGCCTCCGGTGCCTTGCCGCAGGCGGCGGTGATCAGCACCGTCAGGGCAATAAGGGGAAAACGCAAGGCGTTGAGCGAACGTTCCATGCTTGACTCCGCAAGTCGGATTTGTTGATGGCAGGAGTCTGCGTGGTCAAGTCGTTCAGCAGAAATCGAACGGGCCAAAGGTGAATATCATTGGCGGTGATGGTTGGGCATTCGATATCAGCGCGGGGCGAGGACGTCGTGCGAGGTGTTGGTGCCGTCGCGTCAGGTATGGACACTCGAGAGGGGATTCGTAGGGTGGGCTTTAGCCCACCAACGGGCCTTGATGTCTGGGAACGCTTAGTGGGCTGAAGCCCACCCTACGGGACTGCTAGAAGGAGCTGCTGGGGCAGGGCACTGGAATGACGAGGCGGTGTGCGTGGGGCGGCATACCCGTGGAATAGGCTGCGCCGTTTTCCGCCCTACAGACTATCCGGGTCGCCGACGAACATCTGGATACGCGAGCGCAGCCAGCGTTCGGCGGGGTCGTTGTCCTGAGCTCCGCGCCAAGCCATGGACAGCTCGAAGTCCTGGCTGGTCTGAAAGGGCAAGGGCTCGGCGCGCACGCCACCGTTGGCCGCCAGCGCGGCTGCGGCGTAATCCGGGACGGTGGCGATGATATCGGTGCCGGCGAGCAGGCTGGCCAGACCGTTGAACTGCGGCACCGCCAGCACCACCTTGCGCTTGCAGCCGTGCAGGGCGAGTTCCTCGTCGATATAGCCGTTGAGATCGCCGGCAAAGGAGACCATGGCATGGGGGCGGCTGCAGTAGTCCTCCATGCTCAGCCGGCCGGGAATGCTGTCGGCGCGCAGCAGCATCGGTTTGGGCCGGCGCAGTACCTTGCGCTTGGCGTTGGCCGGCAGCTCCTCGGTGTAGCAGACGCCTACCGAGATCTCGCCGGATGCCAGCAGGCCGGGCATCAATAGATAGTTGGCGCGCCGCACCACCAGCACCACGTCCGGTGCCTCGGCGCGCAGGCGACGCAGCAGCGGCGGTAGCAGGGCGAACTCGACCTCATCGGTCAGGCCGATGCGAAACACCTGGGTGCTGGTGGCCGGGTCGAAGGTGGACGCGCGGCTCACGGCAGTGGAGATCGAGTCCAGTGCCGGCGACAACAGCTGGGCGATCTCCAGCGCGCGGGCGGTGGGTTCCATGCTGCGGCCAGTGCGCACGAATAGCGGGTCGTCGAACAGGGTGCGCAAGCGGGCCAGTGCGGCGCTGATCGCCGGCTGGCCGAGAAAGAGCTTCTCGGCGGCACGGGTCACGCTGCGCTCATGCATCAGCGTTTCGAAGACGATCAGCAGATTGAGGTCAACACGGCGAAGGTCGTTGCGATTCATGCCTGGTTCACGTCGAGCCTGATGGCCGGACCACGGTCCGGTTCGTGGGTCGGTGCATTCTAGACAGCTTGCACCGGCGAGCGCATGCCCGATCCCGCTTTCGAAATGCACAAACCTGCAATGCGCCGCGCGAGGATACATACGCAAACCCATCATTGCCGTGCATGGCAACTATCGATGGGAATCCGCGTCGCTCGCTGGAGTTGTGACGATACTGACGATAGAGTCCGTTTGCACAGTAGTAAGTGAGGGGTCGCAATGTCCCGCATCATCCGTTTTCATCAGTTCGGCCCGGCCAACGTGTTGCGTCAGGAAGAGCGCGCGGTGCCGGTTGCCGGCCCAGGCGAGGTCCTGATCGGCGTGCGCGCCGTCGGCGTGAGCTGGAACGACGTGCTCTGGCGGCAGGACCTGGCGCCGCGCCATGCGCGTCTGCCCGCCGGGCTCGGCAGCGAGGTGGCGGGCGAGGTGCTGGCGGTGGGCGAGGGCGTCCAGGGCTTCAGCGTCGGCGACCAGGTGGCGGGTTTCCCCGCCCACGATCTCAATCAGTACCCGCTGTATGCCGAACACGCGCTGCTGCCGCAGCAGGCCCTGGTGCATTACCCGGACATGCTCAGCGCCAGCGAGGCGGCGATCCACTACACGCCGATGCTGGTGAGCTATTTCGCCTTGGTCGAACTGGCTCAGCTGGAGCCCGGTCAGTACGTGCTGATCAACCAGGCCGCGCATTGCACCGGCCCGGCTGCCGTGCAGCTGGCCAAGGCGCTGGGCGGACGGGTGATCGCCACCTGTGACACCAGCGAAGACCGTGACTACCTGCGTGAACTGGGTGCCGAGACGGTGATCGTCACCGAGGAAGAAGACCTGGTCGGTCGCCTGCAGAAGCTGACCGAAGGGCGCGGTGTCGAGGTGGTGCTGGATGCCTGCGGCGGCTCGCAGATGAAGCTGCTCGGCGATGTCATGGCGCCGCTGGGCAAGCTGATCCTCTATGGCATGAACGGCGGCAACGAGACCGCGCTACCGGTCTGCGCGGCCTTCAAAAAGAACTTCAAGTTCTTCCTGCATTGCCTGTGCGACTTCACCGGGCAGCCGGAGCTGGGCATCGAGCAGAACCGCGAGGCCGTGGAGCGTGCGCTGCAGCATATCAACCAGCTCACCGTGGACCGGCTGATCTGGCCACAGCTCGACCGCCAGTTCCCCTTCGAGCAGGCAGTCGAGGCCCACCAGTACGTCGAAAGCGGCGTACCCCGTGGTCGTGTCGTGCTGACGCTGAACTGACCATCCGAGGGCCCTGTACAGGGCCCTCTCATCGCCCCGCAGAAACTTTTCTCGCAGCGTTCCAGTCCTCCGAAGACAGGCTCACTACCTTGACGGAGGATTTTTCATGGCGGACGACAATCAGACCCTACCCCCACAGCAGCAGGCGGAACCCGGCAAGGAAGGGCTGATGAACCCGCGCCCGGAATATCGCGGCGAGGACTACAAGGCCGCTGGCAAGCTCGCCGGCAAGGTCGCCGTCATCACCGGCGGCGACAGCGGTATCGGTCGCTCGGTGGCGGTGCTGTTCGCTCGCGAAGGCGCCGACGTGGCGATCCTCTACCTCGACCAGCATCAGGACGCCGAGCAGACACGCAAGGACGTCGAGCAACACGGCCGGCGCTGCCTGACCTTCGCCGGCGACGTGGCCGACCGCGATGTATGCCGCAAGGTCGTGGACGAGACGCTGGGGCAGTTCGGCAAGCTGGACATCCTGGTCAACAATGCTGCCGAGCAGCATCCCCGTGATCGTTTCGAGGACATCCCGCCGGAGCAGTGGGAGCAGACCTTCCGTACCAACGTGTTCGGCATGTTCCAGCTGACCCAGGTGGCGTTGCCGCACCTGCAGCAAGGCGCCTCGATCATCAACACCAGCTCGGTGACCGCCTACAAGGGCAACCCGATGCTGATCGACTATTCCTCCACCAAGGGCGCCATCGTCGCCTTCACCCGTGCCCTGGCCATGAGCCTGGCCGAGCGCGGCATCCGGGTGAACTCGGTGGCGCCGGGACCGATCTGGACGCCCCTGATTCCCTCCACCTTCGATGCCGACAAGGTCGCCGAGTTCGGCTCCAACGTGCCGATGAAACGGCCCGGCCAGCCTGAAGAGGTGGCGCCGGCCTACGTCTATCTGGCCAGCAGCGATGCGTCCTATGTCAGTGGGCAGGTGATTCACGTCAACGGCGGCACCGTGGTCAACGGCTGACCGCAGGCCGGCACCTACGCGAAGGAGTACAGGGTATGCCACGCACAATCTGGAAAGGCGCGGTCAGTTTCGGACTGGTACACATCCCGGTGGCGCTGGTGCCGGCCACTACGCGGCAGGGCATCGATTTCGACTGGCTGGACAAGCGCAGCATGGATCGGGTCGGTTACAAGCGCATCAACAAGACCACTGGCGAGGACATCGACAGCGAGAACATCGTCAAGGGCGTCGAGTACGAGAAGGGCCACTACGTGGTCATCAGCGACGACGAGATCAAGGCGGCGCATCCCAAGGCCACGCAGACCGTGGACATCGTCGCCTTCGTCGATGCCAAGGACATCTCCTTTCTCTACATCGACACGCCGTACTACCTGACCCCGGACCGGCGTGGGGAAAAGGTCTATGCGCTCTTGCGTGAGACGCTGATCCAGACCGGCAAGGTCGGCATCGCCAACGTGGTGCTGCGCAACAAGCAGCATCTGGCGGTGGTGATGCCGCTGGGCAAGGCGCTGGTGATGAACACCCTGCGCTGGGCCGACGAGGTGCGCGGCGTCGAGTACCTCGAACTGAAGGACGAAGCGCTCGATCCGGACCTGGCCGAGCGCGAACTGGACATGGCCAAGCGTCTGGTGGAAGACATGACCGAGAAGTGGAAGCCGGAGCAGTACAAGGACACCTTCCAGGACCAGATCATGGACCTGGTGGAGAAGAAGGCACGCGAAGGCAAGCTGGAAGCCGTGGGCGGGCCGGAAGAGGCGGTGGATCGCCGCTCGGCGGATGTCATCGACCTCACCGAGCTGCTCAAGCGCAGCCTGGCTGCCAAGCCGGGCAAGGCGCGCGCCGCCGAGGCGGACGAAGAGGACGACGCGCCGGAAAAGGCGCCAGCCAAATCCAAGCCTGCGAGCAAGGCCAAGACCAGCAAGTCGTCCAGCTCGTCACGCACACGCAAGGCACCGGCGGCGAGCAGCAAATCCAGCAAGAAGGCCAGCTGAGGCATGGCCGCGCGAAAGGACAGCGCTCGCCCACTGGTAGGCGGTGTCGGCATCAGCAGCCATCAGCGGGTGATCGACGAGACAAGCGGCACCACCAAGCTGGCCCTGGCAGAGTACTACCTGGCGGTGGCCGACTGGCTGGTGCCACACCTCGCCGGGCGACCGCTTTCCATCGTCCGCGCGCCGGAAGGTATAGGCGGTGAGAGTTTCTTCCAGCGTCATTGCGGCCGGTTGAAGATGCCGCACATGCGTGCGCTGCCGAAAAACCTCGATCCCGAGCACGCCCGGTTGATCCAAGCCGACAACATCACCGCCGTCATCGAGGCGGTGCAGATGGGCAGCGTCGAATTCCATACCTGGAACGCCCGCAGCGATCGCATCGAGCGACCGGACCGGGTGATCTTCGATCTGGATCCGGACCCGGCACTGCCCTGGGCGAGCATGGTCGAGGCTACCGAGCTGACCCTGGCGCTGCTGGACGAGCTGGGGCTGCGCGCCTTCCTCAAGACCAGCGGCGGGCGCGGGATGCATGTGGTGGTGCCGATCGAGCGGCGCCACGACTGGGATTGCGCGCGCAGCTTCGCGCGCTCGGTGACGGAGAGGCTGGCGCGGGAGTCGCCGCAGCTGATCGTCGACAAGATGGGCCCGCAGAATCGTGTTGGGCGCATCTTTGTCGACTACCTGCGCAACCAGAAGGGCGCCAGTACCGTCGCCGCCTACTCGGTGCGGGCGCGGCCCGGCCTTGGCGTGTCGCTGCCGGTGAGCCTGGAAGAAGTGCGCCACCTGGAGGGCGCCGATCAGTGGCGGCTAGGCAACGTCCGCGACTACCTGAGTACGCGCAGCGACGACCCCTGGTCCGACTACGGCAACACCCGCCAGCGGTTGGGACGGGAGCTGCTCGAGCGGTTGCGCGAGGGCCGCTAAGCGGCCCTTTATGCATCCTCGCAGTCACGCTTCCGACGGGACGCAGCGCATTCCGACCACCTTGCATCCCCGGCGGTAGAGCCGCCCGTCATCCCGTCTGAACCTCTGCCAGCCGTACCCAGTCGACCCTCTAGCAGTTGAGCCGAGCATTCATGACAGGAGATACCGATGACGGCACGAGTATCCCGGCGGCAGTTTCTCAAGTTCGGCGCAGCCGGATTGGGCGCTTCCAGCATGGCGATGATGGGGTTCGCCCCGCAGGAGGCGCTGGCCTCGGTGCGGCATTTCAAGCTCACCGGTGCCAAGGTCACCCGCAACATATGCACGTACTGCTCGGTCGGCTGCGGCATGTTGCTGTATGCACGTGGTGACGGAGCGATCAACAGCCATGACCACATCTTCCATGTCGAGGGCGATCCGGATCATCCGGTCAGCCGCGGTTCGCTCTGCCCGCGGGGCGCCGGTGTGCTCGACTTCATCAGAAGCGATTCGCGGGTGCGCTACCCGTTGGTACGCGAGCCGGGCACCGATGAGTGGAAGCGCATCAGCTGGGATGAGGCGCTCGACCGCATCGCCCGCCTGATGAAGGACGACCGCGACCGCAACTTCGAGAGCCAGGACGAGGAGGGGCGGCAGGTCAACCGCTGGATGACCACTTCGATGGTGGCGGCCTCGGCCTGCACCAACGAGACGGCGTACCTGACGCAGAAGATCACTCGGGCGCTGGGTATTCTCAAACTCGACAACCAGGCGCGCGTCTGACACGGACCGACGGTGGCAGGTCTTGCCCCTTCATTCGGTCGCGGTGCCATGACCAACAGCTGGGTCGACATCCGCAATGCCAATATTGTCCTGTCCATGGGCGGGAATTCGGCCGAGGCGCATCCGGTGGGCTTCCGCTGGGTCATGCAGGCCAAGGAGCGCAGCGACGCGATCCTGATCTCCATCGACCCGCGCTACAACCGCACCACCGCGGTGGCGGACTATCACGCCTGGATTCGTACCGGGACAGATATCGTCTTCCTTGGCGGGCTGATCAGCTACCTGATCGAGAATGACCGCTACGCCCACGAATACGTGCTGCATTACACCGATGCGGCACACCTGGTGCGCGAAGGCTTCGAGTTCAACGACGGGCTGTTCACCGGCTACGACGAGGAGCGCCACCAGTACGACAAGGCCACCTGGAACTTCGACCTCGACGAGCAGGGCTTCGTCCGCCGCGACGAGACACTGCAGCACCCGCGCTGCGTGTTCCAGCTGATGCGCCAGCACTACAGCCGCTACACGGTGGAGATGGTCGAGCGCGTCTGCGGCATGCCGCAGGCCAAGGTCCTGCAGCTCTGGGACCTGCTCGCACAGAGCGCGGCGCCGGACAAGACCATGACCATCCTCTATGCCCTGGGCTGGACGCAGCACTCCATTGGCGCGCAGATGATCCGCACCGGCGCCATGGTCCAGCTGCTGCTGGGCAACATGGGCATGCCCGGCGGCGGGGTCAATGCGTTGCGCGGGCATTCCAACATCCAGGGGCTGACCGATATCGGCCTGCTGTCCAATCTGCTGCCGGGCTACATGACGCTACCGGCGGCTGGCGCCCAGCGCTACGAGGACTACATCCGCGAGAAGATCCGCAAGCCGTTGCTGCCCAATCAGGTGTCGTACTGGAAGCACTACGAGCGCTTCTTCGTCAGCATGATGAAGGCGTTCTATGGCGAGGCGGCAACTGCCGATAACGACTGGTGCTACGACTGGCTGCCCAAGCTGTCCGAGCCGCTGTACGACGTGCTCTACGCGGTCAACGACATGACCAAGGGCAAGATGACCGGCGCTTTCTGTCAGGGATTCAATATCCTCGCGGCGTTCCCGAACAAGGCCAAGGTGCTGGAAGGGCTGTCGAAGCTGCAATGGCTGGTCGTCATGGACCCGCTGGCCACCGAAACCGGCGAATTCTGGAAGAACCATGGCGAGTTCAACGACGTCGATCCGAGCCAGATCCAGACCGCGGTGTTCCGCCTGCCGACCACCACCTTCGCCGAGGACGACGGCTCGATCACCAACAGCTCGCGCTGGCTGCAGTGGCACCACCAGGCGGCACCGCCGCCCGGTGAGGCGAAGACCGACACGGCGATTCTCGCCGGATTGTTCCATCGCCTGCAGAAACTCTACCAGCAGGAGGGCGGCGCCTTCCCCGAGCCGATCCTCAACCTGACCTGGGACTACAGCGACCCGGCGCATCCCGCCGCGTCGGAGCTGGCCAAGGAATACAACGGCCGCGCGCTGGCGGACATCGATGACCAGGGGCGGATCATCCGTCGCAAGGGCGAGCTGCTCAACGACTTCGGCGAGCTGCGCGCGGACGGTTCGACGTCCTGCGGCTGCTGGATCTACTCGGGCGCCTGGACCGAGCAGGGCAACATGATGGACCGGCGCGACAACTCGGACCCGTACGACATCGGCGTCACCCTCGGCTGGGCCTGGGCCTGGCCGCTGAATCGGCGGATTCTCTACAACCGCGCGTCGGCCCGCCCGGACGGCACGCCTTGGGACCCGAACCGTGCGCTGGTGTGGTGGAACGGTGAACGCTGGGTCGGTGCCGATGTGCCGGACTACCCGGTGGCCGCGCCGCCGGAAGACGACGTCAAGCCGTTCATCCTCACCGAGAGCGGCACCGGGCACTTCTTCGCCAGCGAGTGGCTGGGCGAGGGGCCGTTCCCCGAACACTACGAGCCGCTGGAATCGCCGATTCCGAACAACCCGCTGCATCCGGACAACCCGCTGGCCTATCACAACCCGGTTGCCCGCATCTTTGCGGAAGATCGCGACACCTTCGGCACGTTCGAGGAGTTTCCGTATGCGGCGACCACCTACCGCCTCACCGAACACTTCCACTACTGGACGACCCACGTGCTGCTCAATGCCATCGTCCAGCCGGAAAAGTTCGTCGAGATCGGCGAGGTGCTGGCTGGCGAGCTGGGCATCGCTGCGGGGGAAAAGGTGCGCGTGCGCTCCAAGCGCGGGCATATCGATGCCGTGGCGGTGGTGACCAAGCGCCTGCGGCCGCTTCAGGTGGACGGGCGCACCGTGCATCAGGTCGGTATCCCGATCCACTGGGGCTTCACCGGCGTGGCCAGGAAGGCTCACCTGACCAATACGCTGACGCCCTTCGTCGGCGACGGCAACACCCAGACCCCGGAATTCAAGTCGTTCCTGGTGAACGTCGAGAAGCTATAGGAGACGCCTGATGCGAGGTGACCAGATCAACCTGCAGAACATCATCGCGCGTTCGGCGACCACCGAGCCTTCGCCGCAGATCCGCTCCGGCGGCGTGGAGAAGGTGACCAAGCTCATCGACGTGTCGGTGTGCATCGGCTGCAAGGCCTGCCAGGTGGCGTGCATGGAGTGGAACGACCTGCGCGACGAGGTCGGCGAATGCGACGGTACCTATAACGCGCCGCAGGACCTGACCCCGTCATCGTTCGAAGTCATGCGCTTTTCCGAGTACGAAAACGAGGAAGGCGGCCTGGAGTGGCTGATTCGCAAGGACAACTGCATGCATTGCGCCGAGCCGGGCTGCCTGAAGGCCTGCCCGTCGCCCGGCGCCATCGTGCAGTACGCCAACGGCATCGTCGACTTCAACTCCGAGCACTGCATCGGCTGCGGCTACTGCGTGGCAGGCTGCCCGTTCGACATTCCGCGCATCTCGAAGAAGGACAACAAGGCCTACAAGTGCACGCTCTGTTCCGACCGCGTCTATCACGGCCTGGAGCCTGCTTGCGTGAAAAGCTGTCCGACCGGCGCGATCCAGTTCGGCACCAAGGACCAGATGCTCGACTACGGCGCGCACCGGGTCGGCAAACTCAACGAACGTGGCTACGAGAACGCCGGCATCTACGACCCGGCGGGTGTCGGCGGCACCCACGTGATCTATGTGCTGCAGCACGCCGACAAGCCGGAGATCTACAGTGGCCTGCCGAGGGATCCGCATATCAGCCCGACGGTGGAGCTGTGGAAGGGCGTGACCAAGCCGATCATGTCCGCGGTGCTGGGCGTGTCCGTACTCGCCGGCTTCTTCCATTACATGACCAAGGGGCCGAAGGAAGAACCGGAGGACGACCCCGAGGCGGAAAAAGCCTCGGCGGACCGTGAACAGAATCTGCGTGACGAGGAGCGGCGGCCATGAGTCATCCCAACGTACGCAAAGGCATCCTGCGCTATGGCCCCTGGGCGCGGGCCAACCACTGGATCGTCGCGATCTGCTTCGTGCTGCTCACGCTGAGCGGACTGGCGCTGTTCTACCCGGCGTTCTTCGGCCTCACCGCACTGTTCGGCGGGCCGGAGCCGACGCGCATCGTGCACCCGTACATCGGTGTGTTCATGACGCTGTTCTTCCTGATCCAGGCGGTGCGCTTCTTTCGCGCCAATCTGTTCCGCCGCTACGACGTGCAATGGGCGCGGCAGATCGGCGACGTGCTGTCCAACCGGGACGAGCGGCTGCCGCCGGTGGGCCAGAACAACGCCGGGCAAAAGCTGGTGTATTGGGTTTTTCTGGCCACGGTGCCGGTCCTGCTGGTGACAGGTGTGGTGCTGTGGCGACCCTGGGTGGCCAGCGAGATGCCGATCTGGGCGCTGCGCTGGGCGGCGCTGATCCACGCGGTAACGGCGTTCGTCGCCATCCTCACGCTGATCATCCACATCTACTCGGCCATCTGGGTCAAGGGCTCGATTCGCGCGATGACCCGGGGATGGGTCAGCCCGGCCTGGGCCAGGCATCACCACAAGCTCTGGTATGACGAGGTCATGGCCGGCGACAAGCGTGGCGAAGAGACGGCCTTGCCCCATCGCGAGCCCGGCGATGCCGCGGCTTCGAGAAACCAAACATGACTGAACAAGGAAATCGAACATGAAAGGAAAACGCGGAGCGGCGGGTCATGAGTTCGGCTATGCGCCGACCACCATCATGGAGCCTCCAGAGGTGGTACTACCGGACGTCCAGCTGTTCAGCCGCCGCGCGCTGCGCCTGCGCGAGCTGATGGTCATGGTGCCGGCGCTGGACGAGTTTCTCGACTTCATGGCACGCCTGGCACAGGCCCAGCATCAGGTCCTGAGTGGGCGCGAACCGTCCTGGCGTCCGGCGCCGGATGCCTTCGATCAAGCCTTGGAGCATCGCATGCCGCCGCTGGGCTTTCGTGCGTTGCGCCGCGATCTGGACTGGCAGGGTGATTTGCGCGCGATCCTCGATGCGCTGGCGCTGCATGTCGGTGAGCGGCAGAGACCGCTGCTGCAGGCCCTGCGTGACGCGAATGCCGATGCACTGCAGGCAATCGCCGAGGATGTACTGGAACAGCGCGCCGGCAGCGCCGAGACCCGCGGGCTGATGCCGCTGGTGGCCGCAGCGTTGCAGGTGGCCTGGGTGCGCCTGGCGGCGGCCTTGCCACGTCCGCCAGCGCAACCGCTGGCCGAGGCGCGGGCCTTGTGCCCTTGCTGTGGCTCGCCGCCCGTAGCGAGCGTGGTGCACAACGAACCGTATCGCAGCGGCGTGCGCTTCCTGCACTGCGCGCTGTGTGCAACGGAATGGCACCTGGAGCGGGTCAAGTGCAGCAACTGCGAGACGGGTGGGCAGCTGCTCTATCTGGGGCTGGACGATGAGCAGGGCGAGCCGTTCCTGCCGGTGCAGGCGGAAGCCTGCGGCGCCTGCGAAAGCTACCTGAAGATCGTGCTGCGGCAACTGCAGGGCCGCGCTGACCCGGTCGCCGACGATCTTGCCAGCCTGCCGCTGGACCTGATGCTGGCCGACAAGGGCGTCTATGCCAGAAGCGGCTACAACCCCCTGCTGGTCTTTGGCGAGTAGCGCTCAGGCCGGCTGCGCGCTATCGGCATCCACCACCGTCTGGTTGCCATAGGGGGAGCCGGGTTTGTGCTCGTCCAGCTCGTCGGCGCAGGGTACCTGCGGCACGTCGCCCGGCTGGTCGTGCACGATCGGGTCGGGCTGTGGCACATCGGGGCGTGCATGCGTCATGGTCGTCCTCCTCCTTTTCTGGGGTTTGCGGCAGTGCTGAACGTTCTTCATTGATGGGCGCCACAGGGCAGCGGTTCCGGCCAGACGTCGGCTCTCCAGCGCCCGGCGACAGCCGGCTGCAATCGCTCCTGCGGGCCGGCCGACCGGCCGCCGGACGGGCTGCCTGGCGGCCGGAAAACGCTGAACTTTCCCCAGCCCCTTGGCTCGGAAGATAGAGCCGACAAAAACCGCCATCCGCGGGTCGGCACCCGAACCGCACGATGACGCATCCAGAGGCGGCTCGGGCAATCCGAACCCTTGCGCCTCAGGAGCCCGTTCGATGAGCGATGCACAGCCCAACGCGACGATTCACCCTCGACTCGAACAAGCCTTGCAGATGCCGCGCATCGCCATCGAATCCACCTTGCCGGTGGTGGATGACGGTCGCTTCGCCGCCAAGGCGATCATCGGCCAGCCGGTGATGGTGACCAGCCGGATCTTCGCCGATGGGCACGACCAGCTGGCCGCCGCCGTCTGTTGGCGCGAGAAAGGCGAGAGCAACTGGCGCCGCGCGCGATTGAAGTTGCTCGGCAACGACAACTGGCAAGGCCAGTTCACCCCGACCCAGGTGGCCGAACACGAGTTCGTCATCGAGGCCTGGTGGGACGTGTTCGAAAGCTATCGCTACGAGCTGTCGAAGAAGCACACCGCCGGCGTGCCGGTTCAGCTGGAGCTGGAAGAGGGCCGGCTGCTGCTGGAGAAGGCCGTAGCGCGCGCCCAGGGCGAGAACCGCGCGATCCTCGACGACCTGCTGCACCGGCTGGGCTCGGCGCACCTGGAAGACGAACGCGTGTCGCTGTTGCTGGCGGCGGAAACCGCTGCAGCCATGGCCGCGGCCGACCCGCGCGAGCACTGCAGTCGCAGCCCGGTCTATCCGCTGGATGTCGAACGTCCGCTGGCGCAGTTCGCCAGCTGGTACGAGCTGTTCCCGCGCTCGGAGACCGATGACCCCAATCGACACGGCACCTTCCGCGACGTGCACAAGCGTCTGCCAGCGATCCGCGACATGGGCTTCGACGTGCTGTACTTCCCGCCGATCCACCCCATCGGGCGCCAGCATCGCAAGGGTCCGAACAACAGCCTGCAAGCCGGCCCGAACGACCCGGGCAGCCCCTATGCCATCGGCAGCGAAGAGGGTGGTCACGACGCCATCCACCCGCAGCTGGGCACGCTGGACGATTTCCGCGAACTGGTGGCCGCGGCCCGCGAGCACGGCCTGGAGATCGCTCTGGACTTCGCCATCCAGTGCTCCCAGGACCACCCCTGGCTCAAGGAGCATCCGGGCTGGTTCTCCTGGCGCCCGGACGGCACCATCAAGTACGCCGAGAACCCACCGAAGAAATACCAGGACATCGTCAACGTCGACTTCTACGCCGAGGACGCCATGCCCGACCTCTGGATCGCGCTACGTGACGTGGTCTGGCACTGGGTGGAGCAGGGCGTGAAGATCTTCCGCGTCGACAACCCACACACCAAGCCGTTGCCGTTCTGGGAGTGGCTGATCGCCGATATACGCGAGCGCGACCGCGACGTGATGTTCCTCTCCGAGGCCTTCACCCGCCCGGGCATGATGGCGCGCCTCGGCAAGGTCGGCTTCAGCCAGAGCTATACCTATTTCACCTGGCGCAATACCAAGGCGGAGCTTTCCGAGTACTTCAGCGAGCTGAACGAGCCGCCGCTGCGCGACTGCTACCGGCCGAACTTCTTCGTCAATACACCGGACATCAACCCGTTCTTCCTGCAGGACTCCGGTCGTGCCGGTTTTCTGATCCGCGCGGCACTGGCAACCATGGGCTCGGGGCTGTGGGGCATGTACTCGGGCTTCGAGCTGTGCGAGTCGGCGGCGATTCCGGGGAAGGAGGAGTACCTGGATTCGGAGAAGTATCAGATCCGGCCACGCAACTATCAGGCGCCGGGCAACATCGTGGCCGAGATCGCCCAGCTCAACCGCATCCGCCGGCAGAACCCGGCGCTGCAGACGCACCTGGGTTTCAAGCCCTACCTGGCGTGGAACGACAACATCCTCTACTTCGGCAAGCGCTCGGCGGACCTGTCCAACTTCATCTTGGTAGCCATCAGCCTCGACCCGCACAACGCGCAGGAAGCGCATTTCGAACTGCCGTTGTGGGAGCTCGGCCTGCCGGATGACGCCCACACCCAGGGCGAGGACCTGATGAACGGGCATCGCTGGACCTGGTACGGCAAGACCCAGTGGATGCGTATCGAACCGTGGCATCTGCCATTCGGAATCTGGCGCCTGACTGCCCAGCGGCCGGACCCCGACCTCAAGTAGTTTCCCGGATGTGGCTGGAATCTGTACAAAATCAGCATGTTGCATTGATTTGTTGATGTCGGTTCCAGCTGCAGTTTCGTCGTTGCCCGGGCTGCGAACGACCGCGGCCCTTCATTGCGACAGGAATGAACAACATGGCAAAACCGCGCAAACCGGCCGCATTCATCAAGGATCCGCTCTGGTACAAGGACGCGGTGGTGTACCAGGTGCACCTGAAATCCTTCTACGATTCCAACAATGACGGCGTTGGTGACTTCGTCGGGCTGATCGAGAAGCTGGATTACATCGCCGACCTGGGCGTGAACACCATCTGGCTGCTGCCGTTCTATCCCTCGCCGCGGCGCGACGATGGCTACGACATCGCCGACTACCGCGGCGTGCATCCCGAGTACGGCAACATGGCCGATGCACGGCGCTTCATTGCCGAAGCGCACAAGCGCGGGCTGCGGGTGATCACCGAGCTGGTCATCAACCACACCTCGGACCAGCACCCCTGGTTTCAGCGGGCGCGCAAGGCGAAGAAGGGCTCGGCGGCGCGCAATTTCTATGTCTGGTCCGACACCGACGACAAATACCAGGGCACGCGGATCATCTTTCTCGACACCGAGAAGTCCAACTGGACCTGGGACCCGGTGGCCAAGCAGTACTTCTGGCACCGCTTCTATTCCCACCAGCCGGATCTGAACTTCGACAACCCGCAGGTGATGAAGGCGGTACTGGCCGTCATGCGCTTCTGGCTGGACATGGGCATCGACGGTCTGCGCCTGGACGCGATTCCCTACCTGGTCGAGCGTGACGGCACCAACAACGAAAACCTGCCCGAGACCCACGCGGTGCTCAAGGCCATCCGCGCCGAGATCGACGCCAATTATCCCGATCGCATGTTGCTGGCCGAGGCCAACCAGTGGCCGGAGGATACTCAGCTGTACTTCGGCGGCGAAGACGGCGGCCCCGGCGACGAATGCCACATGGCGTTCCACTTCCCGCTGATGCCGCGCATGTACATGGCCATCGCCCAGGAAGACCGCTTTCCGATCACCGACATCCTGCGGCAGACGCCGGACATTCCGGACAACTGTCAGTGGGCGATCTTCCTGCGCAACCACGATGAGCTGACCCTGGAGATGGTCACCGACCGCGAGCGTGACTACCTCTGGAACTACTACGCCTCGGACAAGCGGGCACGCATCAACCTCGGCATCCGTCGGCGTCTGGCACCGCTGCTGGAACGCGATCGTCGCCGCATCGAACTGCTCAACAGCCTGCTGCTCTCCATGCCCGGTACGCCGGTGATCTACTACGGCGACGAGATCGGCATGGGCGACAACATCTTCCTCGGCGATCGCGATGGGGTGCGCACCCCCATGCAGTGGTCGGTGGACCGCAACGGCGGTTTCTCCCGCGCCGACCCGCCGAATCTGGTGCTGCCGCCGGTGATGGACCCGCTCTACGGCTACTACACCATCAACGTGGAGGCGCAGCAGCGCGACCCGCATTCGCTGCTGAACTGGACACGGCGGATGCTCACCATTCGCAAGCAGTTCAAGGCCTTCGGCCGCGGCACGCTGAAGATGCTGGCGCCGAGCAACCGGCGCATCCTGGCCTATCTGCGCGAATTCACCGGGCCGAATGGCGAAACCGAGATCATCTTCTGCGTCGCCAACGTTTCGCGTTCGGCCCAGGCGGCGGAGCTGGAAATGTCGCAATACGCCGGCATGGTGCCGGTGGAGATGGTCGGCGGCAGTGCCTTCCCGCCCATCGGCCAACTGCCGTACCTGCTGACCCTGCCGCCTTATGGCTTCTACTGGTTCCAGTTGGCGCCCACCAATCAGATGCCGAGCTGGCACCAGGAACCGGTGGACACCATGCCGGACTTCCGGACCCTGGTGCTCAAGCGCCTGGACACGCTCACCAGCGGCAACCGGCGCATTCTGGAGACCGAGTCGTTACCCGCCTACTTGCCCAAGCGTCGCTGGTTCGCTGCAAAGGACGTGGCGATCGAGGCGATTCGCATCAACTACTGCGTGCCGTTCGGCGATCCCAACCGGCCGGTGCTTTTGAGCGAACTCTGTGTCGAATCGGCCGGGCGCAGCGATCTCTATCAGTTGCCGCTGGGCTTCCTCGACGAGGCGGACTTTGGCACCGCACTGCCGCAACAGCTGGCGCTGGCCCGCGTGCGCCGTGGGCCGCAGGTCGGACTCATGACCGATGCCTTCGCGCTGGAACAGTTCAGCGCAGCGGTCATCCAGGGGCTGCGCGACGAGCTGGTGCTGCCCTGCAACGATGGCGAGATCCGCTTCGTACCGATGCCGCAGCTGGACGAGCTGCAGTTGCCGGAGCACCCGGAGGTACGCTTCATCTCCGCCGAACAATCCAACAGCTCAGCGATCATCGACAACAAGGTGATGATCAAGCTGCTGCGTCGCGTCGCTGCGGGGATTCACCCTGAACTGGAAATGGGCGGGTTTCTCACCGCGCGCGGTTTCGCACATATTTCCGGCATGCTCGGGCATGTCAGCCGGATCAACAAGCAGGGCGAGCCGGTGGCGCTGATGGTGATCCAGCACTTCCTCGACAGCCAGGGTGACGCCTGGGTCTGGACGCTGAACAACCTCGACCGCGCCGTACGCGACGAAATCGCCGGCGGTGTATCGATGCACGAGAACCAGTTCAGTGCCCTCGACGAGTTGCAGGCCTTCAACCGGCTGCTCGGGCAGCGTCTGGGCGAGATGCACATGGCCCTGGCAGCCAACACCGACGATGCCGCATTTGCCTACGAAATCACCAGCCCGGCGAACGTCGAGCAGTGGGCGCAGAGCATCAGCGCCCAGCTCGAGCAGGCACTGCAGCGGATCGACGAACACCGTTCCACTCTCGAGCGCAGGGATGCCGCCGCGGTGGGGCAGCTGCTCCAGCGCCGCGACCAGCTGCTCGCACAAGTGAAACGTCTGGCGGCTAGATCGGTGGGGGGCGTGCGCACCCGCGTGCATGGCGACCTGCACCTCGGGCAGGTTCTGGTGGTGCAGGGCGATGCGTATTTCATCGACTTCGAGGGCGAGCCGGCCCGTTCGCTGGACGAACGGCGAGCGAAACACAGCCCGTTCAAGGATGTCTCAGGCTTGCTGCGCTCGTTCGAATACGCCGCGGCCATGACCATTCGTGGTGCACAGGTCAGCGACAGCACGCCGGAGGCCGATCAGGCTCGCCAGCGCATTGCCGCGAGCTACCAGCGCAGCGCACAACAAGCCTTCCTCGATGCGTACCGCGATGCCACCCGGGAGCTGCCACATGCCTGGCAGAAGCAGGATGGCGCGAATGCTGCACTGCTGCTGTTCAGCCTGGAGAAATGCGCGTACGAGATCGTTTACGAAGCGGAGAACCGCCCGGCCTGGTTGCCCGTCCCGCTACAGGGACTGCTGGCCCTGGCACAACAGCTTTTCGATGGAGGTTCCAATGATTGATCGCCCGGTTCTGACCACGCCAGGGGAGACCCTGATGCCCAGCGATACCGATGTGGACGCCCTGGTACGAGCCGAACATGGCAATCCCTTCGCCGTGCTCGGACCGCACCCGGACGGCGATGGAATGGTGGTGCGGGCCTACCTGCCCAACGCGCTCGGTGTGGAGCTGCTCGACCGGGAACAGCAGTTGCTGGCGGTGATGGAGCAAGGGCAGGTACCGGGTTTCTTCTTCACTCGACTGGCCCATCGGCAGCCCTACCTGCTGAAGATTCGCTGGGCGGGCGGGGAACAGATCACCGAAGATCCCTACAGTTTCGGCCCGCAGCTCGGTGAGCTGGACATGCACCTGTTCTCCGAAGGCAACCATCGGCAGATCGGCCGGGTGTTCGGCTCCCAGGTGATCGAGGTGGACGGCATACAGGGCGTGCGTTTCGCCGTATGGGCGCCCAACGCCCGGCGCGTCTCGGTGGTCGGCAGCTTCAACGGCTGGGACGGTCGCCGCCACCCCATGCGGCTGCGCTTTCCATCCGGCGTGTGGGAGCTGTTCATTCCGCGCTTGCAGCCTGGCGACACCTACAAGTACGAGATTCTCGGCCCCAACGGCATCGTGCCGCTGAAGGCCGACCCGGTTGCCCTGGCCACCGAGCTTCCGCCGGGCACCGCCTCGGTCATCGCGCGGCCGCTGGATTACCAGTGGAAGGACCAGGCCTGGATCCAGCAGCGCGCCTCGCGCCAGTCACTCAACGCGCCGATGAGCATCTATGAGCTGCATGCGGGCTCCTGGCGACGTGAGGGTGGCGATAACGGCCGGCTGTACAACTGGCATGAGCTGGCCGAGCGACTGATCCCCTACGTGGTGGACATGGGCTTCACCCATATCGAGCTGATGCCGATCATGGAGCACCCGTTCGGCGGCTCCTGGGGCTACCAGCTGCTTTCGCAGTTCGCTCCCAGCGCGCGCTACGGTAACGCCCACGACTTCGCCGAGTTCGTCGACGCCTGCCATAACGCCGGTATCGGCGTGATTCTCGACTGGGTGCCGGCGCATTTCCCCACCGACGCTCATGGCCTGGGCGAGTTCGATGGCACTGCGCTGTACGAGTACGCCCACCCGTTCGAGGGCTTCCACCAGGACTGGGATACCTACATCTACAACCTCGGCCGCACCGAGGTGCACGGCTTCATGCTGGCCTCGGCGTTGCATTGGCTGCGCGAGTTCCACGTCGATGCGCTGCGCGTGGATGCGGTGGCCTCGATGCTCTACCGGGATTATTCGCGCAAGGACGGCGAATGGATTCCCAACCGCCATGGCGGGCGCGAGAACCTGGAGGCGATCGATTTCCTTCGTCACCTGAACGATGTGGTGGCCACCGAGACCCCCGGCGCGCTGGTGATCGCCGAGGAGTCCACCGCCTTTCCCGGCGTCAGCAAGCCGACCAGTGAAGGTGGGCTGGGCTTTTCCTACAAGTGGAACATGGGCTGGATGCACGACACGCTCAAGTACATCCAGGAAGATCCGATCCACCGCCAGTATCACCACGACAAGCTGACCTTCGGCATGGTCTACGCCTATTCCGAGCATTTCGTGCTGCCGATCTCCCATGACGAGGTGGTGCACGGCAAGGGCTCGCTGATCGACAAGATGCCGGGCGACCGCTGGCAGAAGTTCGCCAACCTACGCGCCTACCTGTCGTTCATGTGGACGCATCCAGGCAAGAAACTGCTGTTCATGGGCAGCGAGTTCGGCCAGTGGCGTGAATGGAATCATGACCGCGAGCTGGATTGGCACCTGCTCGAAGAAGCCGATCACCGCGGCGTGCAGAACCTCGTGCGCGATCTGAATCGGCTGTACAGCCAGGAGCCGGCGCTGCATGAACTGGACAGTGACCCCCGCGGTTTCCAGTGGCTGATCGGCGACGATCGGGCGAACAGCGTGTTCGCCTGGCTGCGCAAGAGTTCGACCGGTCATCCGCTGCTGGTGATCGGCAACTTCACCCCGGTGGTGCGCGAGGGCTATCGCATCGGTGTGCCGGTGGATGCCAGGTGGCTGGAGGTGTTCAACAGCGACGCCGAATGCTACGGCGGCTCCAACACCGGCAACGGCGGCGGCATGCTGGCCGAGCCGGTGGAGAGTCACGGCGAGAAGGTTTCGCTGTCGCTGACCCTGCCGCCACTGGGCGTGCTGGTAATGCGACCGCAGGTCTGAAGGCTATAGCGATGACAAGCGCCGTTCGGGGCAACCTGAGCGGCGTTTTTTTTACTGGAGGGCGGCAGGGAAGCGGGGCATCTGGTCACTGCGCTTTGTGGGTTTGCTTGAGTCGCTGAATGTCGCGGTCAAAACCACTCCAGCGAGTGCCGTGATCAACCCTGTCGTGGAGCGGGCTGCCGACTGGTCTGATGGCGAGGCTGCAGCGTCGCCCCTTGTGGGGGCGGGAGCTGCAGCCGACCCAGGTCTCAGCTCGTCTCCTGGGTAGCCGCCGGCTGCTCTGCGCCCTGGTTGCCTTTGCGCAGCTTCTTCGCCCGAGCCTCGAGCACCACGTAAACAAGGGTGGCGAACAGCAGGGGGATCAGGAAGTAGATCACCCGATAGCCGATCAGCCCGGCGACGATGGCTCCCTTGCTCATCTCGTCGGCGAGCATGGCCACGAACACGGCCTCGATCACGCCGAGCCCCGCGGGAATGTGGGTTACCACGCCGGCGATGCTGCTGATCATCAGAATGCCCAGCACCTCGGGATAGGCCGCCTGCCGGAACAGCATGAAGTACACCACCAACGCCATCAGTGACCAGTTCGCCGCGCCGAGGACCAACTGAATCAGTGCCAGGCGCAGTGACGGCAGGTGGATCTCGTGACCGCGAATGGTCCACGAACGCCGTTTGGAAAAGCCACAGAGCCCAAGGTAGACGACGCACGCCAGCAACAATCCGGCGCCTAGCACGCGCAGCGCGGTGAAGCCGATTTCCCAGTTGGCTGGCGGCGTGATCCAGCCCATGACGAAGATCAACCCGGCCAGCCACATGTAGCCCAGCCAGTTGGTGAGCAGGCTCAGGGTGAACACCCTGGTGATCTGCGATGGGCGCAGGCCGAGGCGCGAATAGAGACGAAAGCGCAGGGCGATGCCACCGACCCAGGCGCTGAGGTTGAGGTTGAAGGCATAACAGACAAAGGTGACCGGCAGGATCTGCCGCAACGGCAGGTCATGGCGCGCGTAACGCTTGCCGAGCACGTCGAAGAAGCAATAGACGACGTAGCTGCCTAGCGCAGCCGCGCCTGCCATCCACAGCGTTTCGGCGCGGTAGTTGCGCAGGGTGCTGTAGACCTCCTGCCAGTCGAGGTTGCGGGCCAGCCCGATCAACAGCCCTGCGACCAGGATGAAGAAGACGTACGTGAGAATCCTTTTGATCAATGGCCAGCGCCGACGCCAGCCGCCTTTCGCCTCGCCGTGGGTCGTGTGGCTCATCGTTGTTCTCGCTGTATGGGGGCGGGCACGCTATCGAGTGGAGGCGCATCTGCATCGAGCAGCTCCAGACGTGGCTTGTGTTTGGGGAACAGGTCCACCAGACCGGGGAAATGCCGCAGGAAATGGAAGATCAGAAATGCCAGCGGCGCGCGCCACCAGAAGCCACGGATGATCCGTTCCAGCGGGATGCGTCGGCAGTCGGTCTGCAGCAGGTGATCGAGCCGCTCGTGCAGGTGCCGGTTGAACACGTGGTCGCGGATGATCAGGTTGGCTTCCAGATTCAGCGACAGGCTCAGCGGGTCGAGATTGCTCGAACCCACCGTCGACCATTCATAGTCGGCCAGCGCCACCTTGCCATGCAGCGGGCGCCGGCAGTATTCGTGAATCTCCACGCCGTCACGCATCAGGTAGTTGTAGAGCATGCGCGCGCCGAACTTGGCGATCGGCATGTCCGGTTCGCCCTGGAGGATCAGCCGCACCCGCACGCCACGCCGCGCGGCATTGCGGATCTCCCGTAATACGCGATAACCGGGGAAGAAATAGGCGTTTGCAATCAATAACCTGGAGCGAGCATCTCGAATCGCTTGCAGGTAATGCTGTTCGATGTCATTGCGATGCTGGTCATTGTCGCGGGTGACGAACAGTGCTCGAGCTTCGCCGCGACTGACGCCGCCATAGCCGGGCGTCTGCTGCCGCACGCGGCGTCGCCACCAGCGATGCTGCGGCGGTTTGTTCGGCGCGATCTGGCTGAGGGCGAAATGATGGATATCTCGCACCACCGGGCCTTCGACCTGCAGCGCGTAGTCCTGCTTGGCGGCCGGACCGAAGTCAGCCAGGTGATCGGCCGAGAAGTTGATCCCGCCGATGAAGGCGACTTCGCCATCGACCACCACGATCTTGCGGTGCATGCGGCGGAACACGTTCAGTCGGCGGCCAAGCAAACGCTTGCCCGGATCGAACATGTGAATGCGCACGCCAACCCGCGTCATCGCGCTGACGAACTCGCCGTGCAGATCGGCCGAGCCGTAACCGTCGACTGTCACGTCGACGCTGGCGCCGTTGTTCGCCGCGGCGATCAGCGCCTGCTGCAACTCGGCACCGACCTTGTCCTGAAACAGGATGAAGGTTTCCAGCAGGACCTCTTTCTTGGCCTGTGCGATGACTTCGAACACGCGGGGAAAGAACTCTTCGCCATTTTCCAGCAACTGAAGGCGATTACCGTCTCTCCAGTGGTAACTCATAGGTGTATCTCCACCGTCAGGGGCAGATGATCGGACAAGTGCGTCCAGGGTTTGTTACCGAGTATTCGCGGTTTGTGACTGCTGGCATTGCGCACATAGATGCGATCCAGGCGCAGCATCGGCCAGCGCGCCGGGAATGTCTTGGCGACCTTGCCCTGGGAAACGGCGAAGACCTCGTGCAGCCCGGCGCAGCGATCGAGCGTGCGCGTGGCCTTCAATCGCCAGTCATTGAAGTCACCAGCGACCACCACTGGCGCACCCTCGGGCAGCGAGTCGAGCAGGTTGCAGAGTAATTCCAGCTGCTGCTGGCGATGCGATTCGCGCAGGCCCAGATGCACGCAGATCGCATGGAACTCCTCGTGCCCCGGCACCTGCAGCACGCTGTGTAGCAGGCCACGCCGCTCGGGGCCGGCTATGGAGATATCGAGATTCTCGTAACGGATAATCGGAAACTTCGACAGCAGGGCATTGCCGTGGTCGCCGTCCGGATAGACCGCGTTGCGCCCGTAGGCAAAATCGGTCCAGATGCTGTCGGCAAGAAATTCGTACTGCGGGGTCTGCGGCCAGTTATGAAAGCGCAAGGCGTGCTTTTCGTGCGTACCCAGCACTTCCTGCAAGAACACGACGTCGGCCGAGACGCTGCGGACCGCTTCGCGCAGCTCCGGCAAGATGAATCGCCGATTGAAGGCGGTGAAGCCCTTGTGGGTGTTCACCGTGAGAATGCGGACGGCATTGACCGCCGTAGCCATGTGCGCGTCGAGGTCGGCGCTTGCGATCGGGTGGTCTTTATCCAAAGTCAATCGATAGCTCCTTCCAGTTTTCCGGGGCTGACCTGCAGATGCTCATCCAGGCCGAGCCGATGCAGCAGTTGGCGTGCGTCGTACGGCGCACGGACCTTTACGTCGTTGTCGAAGTAGCAGTACACCTGGCGCGAGGCTCGCCGTCGCGGCTTCTTCGAGCTGATCAGCCGTGCGTCGTCGGGCTGGCTGCCGGCGTTCCAGGATTCGATCCGGCGGCGCCATTCATCCAGCGCGGCGTCGGTGTAGCCACTGGTGTAGAGCTCCTCGGCACCATGCAGGCGGATGTAGACGAAGTCGCTGGTGAGGTCTTCGTGATGCGGCCATTTGCCGGCGGTATCAGCCACTACCAGCGCTACCTGGTACTTGCGCAGAAGCTCGACGAATGCCGGATCGACGAAGCTGGCGTTGCGGATCTCCACGGCGTGGCGCATGCGCCGCTTGCGGTCTACGGACAGGTAGCTGCGGCCCTCCATGCGTGCCTCGCAGTCTCTGGCAATCGCCAGCGCCGCTTCGGTGTCGTGGGGCAGCTGGCGCAGAAAGGCTTCGAACAACGCGGGATCGAACTTGAACGACGGTGGGAACTGCCAGAGGATCGGCCCCAACTTTTCCTTGAGCCGAAAGATGCCCGAGGCGAAGAAGTTGGCCAGCGCCCCGTCGACCTCGCGCAGCCTGCGCACATGGGTGATGTAGCGCGGTCCCTTGACGCTGAAGACGAAGCCCTTGGGCGTGTCGGCGTACCAGTCGGCATAGCGTTCGGGCGTCTGCAGCGAATAGAACGAGCCGTTGATCTCGATGCTGCTGACTGCCCGGGAGGCAAAACGCAGCTCCTTTTTCTGCGTCAGCCCCTTGGGATAGAAATCGCCTCGCCACGGCGCATAACGCCAGCCCGAGATGCCGATATGGATGCCAGCCATGGGCGAGCTACCTGGGATTCTGCACGGTAGTCGGGTCGCTGGCCGGAAAGGTATCGGCCACTGCCTCATCGAGAATCTGCTCCTCGCTGCCCTGTGCATCGCCGCGCTGAGGCTGCAGTTCGACCTTGATCCAGCCATTCTCGCGACGGTCGAAGGCTTCGAAGGCAGCGATCACGTCGGTCATCGGCTTGACCTGGGTAAGGATCTTCGCCGGGTCGATACGCCGCGCCTGAACCATTTCGATTAGCCGCGGGATGTACTTGCGGTGGTGGCAGTTGCCCATGTTGATGGTGATGTTCTTGTTCATCGCCATGCCGATGGGGAAGGTCATCGCATCCGGCGGATAGACCCCGATGATCGACAGGGTCCCGGCCTTGGCCAGGCTCTGCACTGCCCACTCCAACGCCTGGGCGGGTGCGTCGCCGGGTTGCCAGAGCGCGCCGGATGTGGCGCCCTCAGCCGGCTTGCTGCCGCAACAGCCATGCTCCGCATCGACCCCCACGGCATCGATGGCCCGGTCGACGCCAATGCCGCCGGTGAGGCGCTTGATGGCTTCGACCGGATCTTCACGATTGAAGTTGATGGTTTCTGCGCCCTGGCGCTGAGCCATTCGCAGGCGATCGTCGTACTGGTCGATGGCGAACACCCGACCGGCGCCGAGCAGCTTTGCGCTGGCGATGGCGAACTGGCCCACCGGCCCGCAGCCGAACACCGCCACGGTGTCGCCGCTACCGACCTCGGCCATCTCGGCGCCGAAGTAGCCGGTGGGAAAAATGTCGGACAACAGGATCGCCTGGTCATCGCTGATCTCCGGCGGCAGCTTCACCAGGCCGATGTTGGCGAAGGGAATCCGCGCCTTTTCGGCCTGCAACCCATGAAAGGGGCCGGTGGTCTGCGGGCCGCCGTAGAAGGAAGTGCCGGCTTCCTTGCCGTTGGGATTGGCACCGTCGCACTGGGCGAAGTAACCCGCCCGGCAGTAGGAACAGTTGCCGCAGGCAATGGTGGAGGGGATGACCACCCGATCACCGACCTGCAGGTTACGAACGTCGGCACCCAGCTCCTCGACGATGCCGACACCCTCGTGGCCGAGAATGGTGCCGGGCTGCATGCCGCTCACGGTGCCGCGCACGAAATGCAGATCGGTGCCGCAGATGGCCGATGCGGTGATGCGCACGATGGCATCGGTAGGCGCAAGGATGCGCGGTTCGGGTACGTCTTCCAGGCGGATGTCGCCGACGTCGTGATAAACCACAGCTTTCATAGCTACTCCGTATCGCCGGCGCGGTGCGGGGCACGCAGCCGACGGTTGTCGGGCGGAACGGATGAGCGGGCAGCACGGCAGAAGAAGCGAACCGGCGCGATGCTCGAATCTCAGGCTCCGCGGGGTATCAGAAAAATTCGTATGCGCACGGCGCAATGACGCCAGGGCACATCTGTTCCGACTTTCCCCGGCGTTGGCGGTTCATCTTTTCTATCTCTGGCGCCGTTCGGCCGCCGCGCAGGGATGGGCTATTCGCGCGTCCAGGGCTGGCGTTCGCCGATCGCCTCGACGAGATAGTCGATCATGACCCTTACCTTTGCCGGTGGTCGGCGGTCCGGTGGATAGACCACATGGATGCCACCCAGCCCGACACAGGGGTGATCCAGCTCCAGCGCGACCAGCTCGCCGCTACGCAGCGCCGGGGCGACGATGAACTGCGGTTGGTAGACGATGCCCTGGCCACCGATCGCTGCCGCCAACAGTGCTTCGCCGTTGTTGGCGATCAGGTCGCCGGAGACTGCCACGCGCACATCGCCGTTGCGGCCGAACGCCCACAGCGTGCCGCTTGCCAGGCTCGACAGGCTGTAACCGAGGCAATTGTGCTGGGCGAGGTCGGCGACGCTGCGCGGCACGCCCCGTTCGTCGAGGTATCGCGGTGCGGCGCAGATCAACAGCGGACAATCGGCCAGACGCCGAGCCTGTAGCGGGCTGTCCTCCAGCCAACCGATACGGACCGCCAGATCCCAACCCCCGTCGAGCAGATCGATGCGGCTGTCGGTCAGACCCAGCTCGACTTTCACCGCGGGATGGCGGCGGCTGAAGTCCGGAATCAGAGGGGCGATGTAGCGAGTGCCGAATGACAGCGGCACGTTCATCCGCAGCAGCCCGGACGCCTCGACACGCTGCGACGCGACACTGGCTTCGATCTCGTCGATTTCCGGGAGGATGCGTTGGCAGGCCTCCAGATACTGGCCACCTGCTTCGGTGAGGGTCAGACGGCGCGTGCTGCGATGGAACAGCTTTACCCCCAGGCGGCTCTCCAGTGCATCTACATGCTTGGTGGCCATGGCCGGCGACATGCCCAGATGCCGCGCCGCTGCCGAGAGGCTTCCGGCGCTGGCGGCGCGGGCGAACACGCGCATCCCGGTAATGCGATCGAGCATGCGATTCCTCACTATCAGTAAAAAGTGTTGGCAGTATTTGGCCGGTTCTCACACTTCCGAGTGTAAGCCATAATTCCCGCATATTCGTTCCGGGAGGGCTTGCAATGCTCACGTCCGCCACATCGACTGCCGGTCAGACCATGCCGACCCTGTTCGTCCCGCACGGTGCCGGGCCTTGCTTCTTCATGGACTGGAACCCGCCGACCGCGTGGAGTGCCATGGCGGGCTTTCTCAAAGGCATCGCCGCAACCTTGCCGGCCAGGCCGACCGCCATCGTGCTGGTATCCGGCCATTGGCTGCAGCCGAGTTTCAGCGTGACCAGCGCCGCCCGTCCCACGCTGATCTACGACTACCACGGCTTTCCGCCGCACACCTACGAGCTGCGTTATCCGGCGCCGGGCGAACCGGCCCTGGCCGCGCGCATCGCCGGCTTGCTCGACGCCGCCGCGCTGGGTGGGCGTGAGGATGCGCAGCGTGGCTTCGACCATGGCATGTTCATCCCGCTGAAGCTGATGTTTCCGGATGCCGACATCCCGGTGGTGCAGCTCTCGTTGCGTAGCGACCTCGACCCGGGGGCACACATCGAGGCCGGTCGCGCGCTGCAGGCATTGCGCGGCGAGGGTGTGCTGATCGTCGGCAGCGGCATGAGCTTCCACAACATGCGCGGCTACGGCGACCCGCGCTTCGCGGCGATTTCCGATGAGTTCGACCATTGGCTCACCGCTGCGGTCGAACTGCCGCCCGACGAGCGAGCCCGGGCGCTGCAGCGCTGGGAAGACGCACCGGCGGCGCGCCTGTGCCACCCGCCCAGGGCCGAGGAACACCTGATCCCGCTGCTGGTGGCTGCCGGCGCAGCGGGCGATTCGAATGGACGCAAGGTCTTCAGCGACCGCGTCATGCACACCACGCTGTCAGCCTACCGCTTCGGCTGACGCGTCTTTTTCATCGAGGAAACAACATGTACCGATCCCAAAGCCGAATCACAGCGAGCAATCCGTCGCGCCTGATCAAGCGCCTGTGCAATCACTGGCGACACAAGTTTCCCGTGCAGCTGAACGAGCAGGGCGGCGATATCGGACTGCCGCTCGGGCGCTGCAGCCTGCGCGCCAACGAGGGCGTGCTGGACGCAAGATTGGAGTCCACCGATCGGGCACAGCTGCAGCAGTTGCAGAAAGTGGTCGCCGATCACCTGGCGCGCATGGCCGGCGACGAGCCGCTGAACATCGCCTGGCAGACCGAAACCGGTGCCGAGCCAGCCGCACAGCCGGCCGAAAACCGGGCGCTGGACTCCAGAACTCGCTACGGCACCGTTTCGCGGGTATTCCACTGGCTGATGGCGCTGCTGATCGTCTGGCAGTTCCTCAAGCTGGGTGACCGTATCGCAGAGGGGGAGCACTGGGTCGGACAGACACTGGTGCCTTGGCACGTCTCCCTGGGCGCCGTGCTGCTGGTCCTGGTGCTGCTGCGCATTTTCTGGTCGGCCAGCCAGCTGAGCCGCCGGCCACTGCACGATCCAGCCACGGCCTGGTTGGTCAAGGGCGGTCACCTGGCGCTGTATGCGTGCATGATGGCGATGCCGGTTACCGGCGTGCTCTATCTGGTCGGCAATGGCTACGGTCTGAAGGTGTTCGGCCAGCAGCTAGTGGAGAAGGGACCGGAGATCGCCTGGGCGGCCTCGGTCGGTGGCCTGCACTCACCGCTGGCCTGGCTGACCGTACTACTGGTGATCGGGCATATCGGCGCCGCGCTGTATCACCGACTGGTCAAGCGCGACGACATCATGCAGCGCATGCTCTAGCCCAGGGCGTCGCCTCGCGAGCGGACGCAGCACTCAAGAGCTCCGGCAATCGGAACTCATTGATCGCTGAGGGCGAAGTTCGGCAGCGAATCCACCGGCTGGCTGAACCGGAAGGGGATAGACAACATCGAGCCGCCATAAGACTTTTGCACCACGAAATGCAGGTGCGGCCCGGTGCTGCGGCCCGTATTGCCGGACTTGCCGAGTAGCGTGCCGACTTCCACTCGCTGCCCGGGCTTGACCCGCACCGAGCCCCTGCTCAGGTGCAGATAGGCGCTGTGGGTGCCGTCATCATGCTCGACTCGAACATGGTTACCGGCTGGATCGGGCAGGCGCCCGCCCTGGCCGTTGCGAATCTTCACCACGGTGCCGGCGCGAGCGGCAACGATCGGAGTGCCTACCGGCATGGCGATATCTACCGCATAACGTCCGCTCGGCGAGTTGTGGCTGAAGTCGCCGCCAGCGCCCTGGGAGATCCTGAACGGACCGCCGCGCCAGGGCAGGGCATAGGCCGGGCCATCGACGGTGCCAGGCTGATCCGGCTCCGGCGAGAAGAGCAGCGCGTAGCTGAACGAATGCTTGAACATGATCGGCCCGCCGGCCTGGCGCTTGCTCAGCGTGGCGACGCGCACCCGGCTGTTGGCCGGCACCGTCTTGCGAATCACGCCCTTGCCGACGCCGGCCACATTGACCATCCGCGTCAGGCGCAGTGTCACCTCCACCGGTACTTCCAAGGTGTTGCTGACATCCATGGCCTTGCCGCTGCCGGCGCGGTTGATGAACAGCCGCACCGAGCCGGGCTTGTCGGTCGCTTTCGCTTGTTTGCTGGAGGCAAAGGTAGGAGCCAGCGGGGCCAGCCCGATCATGAGCAGAAGGGGATAGATGAGCGGTCGCAGAGAGAGCATGACGTGTGATCCATCACGGAAAAGACAAGACTGCCGGCGACAAGCAGAACGAATCCGTTGGGTGGTTAAGAGGGCCGCGCTGGATTTTGGGACTTGAGTCACATGGCGAGGTTCACTGCCGCATGTCTTTTTTTGCAAAGGAGAGTGGCCTCGACCGCAAGCATGGCGCGTGACGCTTTGCGGTCAGGACCGCCCCCAAAAAACCGACTAACCCTGCTGGTTCAGCGAGTCAGCGTGAGAGAAGCAGGGCGCCCCTGGGCGGGGCGCGCCTCGATCACTCGTCGGCCTTGATCAGCTCGAGCAGCAACAGCGAACGACCCGTCACCGCGTACTCGTCATTGAAGTCGAAGCGTTCCGGCCGCGCGGTCGGGTGGTTGGTGTCGATCAGGCGGTTCCAGTAGATGCCCTGCGGCACTTCCGGCAGCGTGAAATTCACCAGGTCGTGGTGCGCGTTGACGATGAGCAGCAACGTTGCATCCGAACCGGCGCGACGGATGCCGGTAGGCTGGGCTCGGCCGTCGAGCAGCATGCCCATGCAGCGGTTGTGGGCGTCCTCCCACTGCTCGATGGTCATTTCCTCGGCATTCGGCGCGAGCCAGGTGACATCCTTGACCCCCAGCTCCTCGTTGTAGGCGCCAACGAGGAAACGGCCGCGACGCAGCATCGGGAAGCGCTGACGCAGGCGGATCAGCTTGCGGGCAAAGCCGAGCAGGCCGTAGCTATCCTCGCTGATGTCCCAGTTCACCCAGCCGATCTCGCTGTCCTGGCAATAGGCGTTGTTGTTGCCATGCTGGGTCCGAGCGAATTCGTCCCCGGCGACGATCATCGGCGTGCCTTGGGAGAACAGCAGGGTGGCGAGGAAGTTGCGCATCTGCCGGTAACGCAGCTCGTTGATCTCCGGATCGTCGCTGGGGCCTTCGACGCCGTGGTTCCACGAGAGGTTGTTGTCGCTGCCGTCGCGGTTGTCTTCGTCGTTGTCTTCGTTGTGCTTGTGGTTGTAGGACACCAGGTCCTTCAACGTGAAACCGTCATGGGCGGTGACGAAGTTGACCGAGCTGAACGGACGCCGCCCGCGCTGGTTGAACAGGTGGCCGGAGCCGGTCAGGCGGCTGGCGAAATCGGCCAGCTGACCATCGTCACCCTTCCAGAACGCACGCACCGTATCGCGGAACTGGTCGTTCCATTCGGCCCAGCCCGGCGGGAAGCCGCCGACCTGATAGCCACCGGGGCCGCAGTCCCAGGGTTCGGCGATTAGCTTGGTCTTGGCCAGCACCGGGTCCTGGCGACAAGCGACAAGGAAGCCGTGGCGCTCGTCGAAACCATCGTGCTCGCGGCCGAGAATGGTCGCCAGATCGAAGCGGAAACCGTCCACGTGCATCTCGGTGGCCCAGTAGCGCAGCGAATCGGTAACCATCTGCAGCACGCATGGGTGGCTCATGTCCAGCGTGTTGCCGGTGCCGGAATCGTTGATGTAGTAGCGCTTGTCGTCCGGCATCAGACGGTAGTAGGAGGCGTTGTCGATGCCGCGCATGGACAACGTCGGGCCCAGCTCATTGCCTTCGGCCGTGTGGTTGTAGACCACGTCGAGGATCACTTCCAGGTCGGCGTTGTGCAGGTGCGCGACCATCTCCTTGAACTCGCTGATCTTGCCGTTGGCCAGGTACTTCGGATGCGGCGCGAAGAAGGCGATGCTGTTGTAGCCCCAGTAATTGGTCATGCCCTTTTCCAGCAGGTGCTGGTCCTGGACGAAGGCATGGATGGGCAGGAATTCGATGGACGAGACGCCGAGCTTGCGGATGTAGTCGATCACTTCCGGCGTCTTGAAGCCGGCGAAGGTGCCACGCACATCGTCGGCCACAGAAGGGTGGCGCATGGTGTAACCGCGCACATGGGTCTCGTAGATGATCGTCTTGTCCCAGGGCACCTGCACCGGATGGTCGCGGCCCCAGGTGAAGGCCGGGTCGATGATCTTGCACTTGGGCACGAAGGGCGCGCTGTCGCGCTCGTCGAAACTGAGATCACCATCGGGGTGACCGATGGTGTAGCCGAACAGCGCTTCCGACCATTTCAGCTCGCCCACCAATTGCTTGGCGTAGGGGTCGATCAGCAGCTTGTTCGGGTTGAAGCGGTGGCCGTTCTCCGGGTCGTAGGGCCCGTGAACGCGATAGCCGTAGATCTGCCCGGGATGGGCATCTGGCAGGTAACCGTGCCAGATCTCGTCGGTGTATTCCGGCAGTTCGATACGTTCCAGTTCGGTCTCGCCGCTGGAGTCGAACAGGCACAACTCCACCTTGGTGGCATGGGCGGAGAAAATGGCGAAATTGACGCCCAGCCCGTCCCAGGTTGCACCGAGCGGGAAGGGAAGGCCTTCGCGAATTCTGGAAGGGGTCATGACCTGCGGCGCATGGGGCTTTTTCTTACTCATGAAATCTCCAGTGGCATTTCTCGAAGGCAAAAGGGCGACCGTGTCGGCACGGGCGATCATTCGACCGATCCGATGCCGACAAGGTGCAGCCGCCGGTCAGCTCTCCTTCTTGGCCCGCGGAGCGCGTGGTTTGCGGATGGTCTCGGGCGTGCCGGCAGCGGCGTCGGTGTCGGCTTTCGGTGCCGCTCGCGACGCTCGAGGCTTGGCTGCCGGAGCCGCCTTGGCCGCCGATGTGGCCTTGCTTTTCGGCGTGGCATCGGTGGGCTTGGTGGCGGGCTTGCGGGGGCGGCTGGCGGGTTTTGCCTGCGGAGCACCTTTCTCGGCCTCCACCAGCTTGCGCGCCATCTCCCAGTGGCGTTCATCCTCCCCGTGCGGGCAGCCTTCGGACTGCCAGATCTGGTAAGCGAAATCGCGGATTCTCTGCTCGTCTGAACTCATTGTTGGGATTCTCCTGTTGCACTGATGGACGTATACAGGACGGCCACCGAGAGTCCGTCCAGAACACGCGCAGCTTCGAGGCTGGCTTGTTGGGATGTGACTGTCGTTCCGTCGAAAAGTCGTTCGAACTCGCTACCGTCCAGCGCCTCGGGCAATGCGACACGCGTATCCCCCCAGCGCTGCGCCGGAATCCGTGGCTGCTTGCTGTCGCCCAGCAGGCCGGCAGCCAAGCGCGGCACCAGCACCACCAGCCATTGCCCGTCCAGCTCCCGGGCAAAGGCGAGCAAATGCTCGGAATGTGCGCCGCTCACTGAAAGCGGCAGGTAACGGCCCTCCCGGAACAGCCGCGCAAAGCGACGACGCGCCTGCAACGTGCGGCTGATCACCAGCTGCTTTATGCGACCGTCATGCCAGCTCTGCAGCAGCTGGTCCGGTGTCGCGGCCTGCGTGAGGCTGCTGCGGCGGGCCGCGAAGTCCACCGGGCGGCGGTTATCCGGGTCGACCAGACTGAAATCCCAGAATTCGGCACCCTGATAGAGATCCGGCACCCCCGGCGTGGTCATGCGCAGCAGGCTCTGCGCCAGCCCGTTCAAGGCGCCGGCTGGGGCCAACTCGGCTGCAGCTGCGCCAATCTCGCCACGTAGTCCCGCACCTTCGGCGCCGGTGAGCAGGTGCTCCACATACCGACGACAGGCACCTTCGTAATCGCTGTTGGGGTCGGTCCATGTGGTGCGCAACTTGGCCTCGCGCAGGGCTTTCTCCTGCCACCGCAAGATGCGCTCGCAATACTGCTGCATGCCCGTGGCGTCCTCGCCATCCAGGTCCAGCGGCCAGCTGCCGAGCAGCACCTGGAACAACATGAGTTCGTCAGCAGGCAAGGGCGCAGGGCCGTCGGGTTGCTGCTCAACCTTGTCCGCGGCCATGTCACGCCAGCGCCGCACCTTGTCGGCAAACCACTCGGCACGTTCGCTGAGCACGGCGATCCGCGCGCGCGTGTCCTCGCCACGCTTGTGATCGTGGGTCGCGGTGGTCAGCAGGTTGAGCGGGAAATGCTCGGCGCGCTGCAGGCACTCATCGTGGAACGCCTGCAGCGGCGCGCTGAAGTGCTGCGGGTCGAACCCCACATCGTTGCGCGAAAGCAGAATGCCGGAGCGATAGCAGGCGGTGTCTTCGACGGCTTTGGCGGCGGCCGGCGAGGTCAGCTGCTGGAAGCGCGTGCAGGCGTAGCGGCGGATCTTGCGCAATGCTCGTGGCAGCTGGCGCAGGCTTTCACCGCCGAGCCAACGCTGCAGATGCTCCAGCAGCGGCCAGTCAGCTTCGCTCAAGGTGGTCTTCGCGCCTTCCAGCGCCTGCTGGAAGAACGGCTCGTCCGCCTCGCGCCTGCCCGGCGCCGCGATGTAGGTGCGGTAAACCGGAAAGTGGATGATCAGTTCGAGCAGGGCCCGGCGGATCGCGCCCAGGGTGATGTCACGGGTCATCACGTCACCGCGCGCGACCTGCAGCAGTGCCTGGGCCACGGTTTCGAAATCGCCGGCCAGTGGTCCGGTCAGCACCAGCTGACGTGCCTGGCGCGCCTCTTCCATGAAATCCGTGGTGCGTCCGCTGGTCTCGCCCCACAGTGCACAGAGTGGCTGCTCACCCGCCGGGTCATGCTGCAGCAGCGACACCTGGTTCATGAATTCGTAACCGGTGGTGCCATCCACGCCCCAATCGTCATGCAACCGCTCGCCACCGGCGAGGATCTTCTCGACATAGATCGGCACATGGTCCTGCAGCGCTTCGGCGGGACGACCGGCGTTGAGCCGATCGACGCGCCGTCGCAGGCGACGGCAGTAGCCACGCGGGTCGGCGAGGCCGTCGACGTGATCGATACGCAGGCCATCGACGAGACCTTCGCCGATCAGTTCGAAGATCTTGGCGTGGGTCTCCTCGAACACCACCGGCCGTTCGACACGCAGGCCGCCCAGCTCGTTGATGTCGAAGAAGCGTCGCCAGTTGATGTCGTCACCTGCGGTGCGCCAGCTGGCCAGCCGATAGTGCTGGCGCTCGAGTAGGCCGTGCAGGCGGCGGAAGCCGTCCGCCGTGGTCGAGTCGTAACTGTTCAGGGCCTGCTCCAAGGCTTGGCGCGTGCTGGCGTCCTGCAGTTGTTCGGCCAGGTCGGCGCGCAGCAGGCGTGCGGTCTGGTAGGGCGCCGGCTCGGTCTTCAGCGCATCGAAGTGTTGCGCAAGCGTCCGCAGCTGCGGGTGATCGGCGGCGCGAAGTACCTCGCCATAACTTGGCGGGGTGATCGGAAAGCGGTGTTCGTAGTGCTCGGCGTAGAGCGCCCCGTTGTCGATATCCAGGCACAGCTTCACCGTGCCCTGTTGCAGCGCCTCGCCGTAGTCGCTGCCAAGAAAAGGCACGAGGAGCTGGCCTTCGAGCAGCGGATCCGGCGAATTCCATTCGATGTCGAAGAACTGCGCATAGGGGCTGCGGCGGCCCCATTCGAGCACGTCCAGCCACCAGGCGTTACCGGCCCCGCCAACGGCCATGTGGTTGGACACGATGTCCAGGATCAGCCCCATGCCCTTGGCGCGTAACGCCTCGACCAGTCGCTGCAGTGCCGGTTCGCCGCCGAGTTCCGGATTGATGCGGGTCGGGTCGATCACGTCATAGCCATGCATCGAGCCTGGACGGGCGGTGAGCAAGGGCGATGCGTAGATATGGCTGATGCCCAGTTCGGCGAAGTAGTCCACCAGCGCGGTGGCGTCGTCCAGGGTGAAGCCGCGGTGAAACTGAAGTCGCAGCGTAGCGGTGAGATCTTTCATCGATGCGCAGCTCCACGATGGTTGTGGCGGGCCCGCGCGAGACATTCCAGACGCCTGCGACTGGCATCGCCGTCAAGCAACGTCGCGCTGTCGCCAGGGTAGCGACGACGCCAGTTGGGATGGGTTTCGACGATGCCGGGCATGTTGGTCTGTTCCTCCAGGCCGAGGGCATCCTCGACCGGCAGCAGCACCAGCGGTGCCGGGGTATGCCCGAGAAAACAGGCGGCAGCGTCCACGGCCTGCTCGGTGCTCAGCAGCTGATCGGAATGCCTGCCGCTGTCCTCGCAGAGCAGCCGGTTGAGACCGGCACGCTCGTGCTCGCGGGCGCGCCATTGCTGGTCGCGATCGGCTTCCTCTACCTGACCGACCTTGATGCGCCAGTCGATGTCATGGCCGTTCCACCAGCCTGTCAGGGTCGGGATGTCATGGGTGGTGGTGGTAGCCAGGGCCTGGGATGAGTAGTGCCCGGCGCGCTGGAAATGTCCGTCGTGCTGTTCGAACAGCAGCACGCGCATGCCAAGGATGCCGCGTGCGGCCAGCACGTCGCGCAGGCCGGGCGGAATGGTGCCCAGGTCTTCACCCAGAATCACGGCGCGATGGCGCCAGGCTTCCAGGCACAGCAGGCGCAGCATGTCGTCGAATGGGAAGTTCAGATAGACGCCATGTTTCGGATCGGCGCCGGCGGGCATCACCCAGAGGCGCTTGAGTCCGAGCACATGGTCGATCCGCATGCCTCCCGAATGGGCCAGGTTGGCGCGCAGCATCTCGATGTAGGCACGAAATCCGTTCTGCTTCAGCCCCCAGGGCGAGAACGCCGAAATCCCCCAATTCTGCCCATCGCGGTTCATCACATCCGGTGGCGCACCGACGCTCAGTGAGGCCAGCAATTCAGCCTGGCGGCTCCAGGCCTGGCTGCCACCGCCGTCGGCGCCGACGGCAAGGTCGGAGACCAGACCGATGCGCATGCCGGCGCTGCGCGCGGCAACCTGCGCGCGCTCGAGCCCGCGCGCCATCAGCCACTGGCCGAAGGCGTGATAGCTGACCTCGTCGGCATGTTCACGGGCGAACTTCTCGACGGCCGGGCTCGCTGGGTCACGGTAGTCTTCCGGCCAGTTCCGCCAGTGCTGCGGATGGCCCTCGGCGCTGCGCAGATGGGCATGCAGCGCTTCGAATCGACAGTGGTTTTCCAGCGCTTCGCCGCCGTTGCTGCGGAAGCTGTCGAAGTCGAGCTGCTGCGGGTTCTCACCCTGACGGAAATCATCGAACAGCTGCCGCAACAGGCGCTGGCGCGATTGCGCCACGGCCGGCCAATCGATCAGCTCCAGCCGCTCGAGGCGCTCGAGCTCACCGGCGAGTCCACAGGCCTCGATGGCCTGACGCACCGGCAGCTCACCGAGGATGGCGCCGGGCGCGGCATGCAGGACGTTGTAGAACAGCCGGCTGGATGGCGAGTAGGGACTGTATTGATCGATGTGCACGCCGAACATCGCATGTACCGGGCTGATACCCAGCGCATCGGCGCCGTGAGCTGCCGCATTGCGTACCAGTTCTTCCAGGGCCTGGGTGTCGCCCAGGCCTCCATCGCCCGGGCGGCGCAGACTGTAGAGCTGAACGGTCAGGCCCCAAGCGTGGGCGCCGGCGACTTCGGCCACGGTCGGGCATGAGTGAGGCGCAACGGCGAGCGTGACCTGCCTGTCAGCAACCGCCAATTGGTGGTAGCCCGGTGTATCGATAGCCGGCAGCCGTGCCTGATGGTCGAGCTCGCCATGCCGGACCTCGCCGTTCTCCAGCGTCAGCTCGAATCGGCTGGCAGGTTCGAAATACGCCGCGAGTTCCAGCGGATGGTGCTGATCGCAGGTCATGAGAGGCGGTAAGCCACCATGGTTGTTCTGGCGATCCAGCATGGCCAGGCTGGCGTCGACATCCTCAGCGCTGTCCGCGGCCAGCCCCAGACAGGCAAGCACCTCGCGCAGCACGTCCGGGGTAACGCGTTGCTGGCGATTGTCGGCGTCGATCCAGTCGATGGACAGGCCGGCGGCTTCCGCCAGGCGGATCAGTGGTTCGTCGCTCATATGGCTTTCTCCAGATACAGCTTGGCCATACGAGGCGCCAAAAGGCCCTGTGCCGGACTCGCGATGTCCCGGCTGGCGAACAGCAGCTCAGCTTGCGGAGGCGCTGCGGGCAGCGGTACATCGATGTCGCTCAGGTTCAGCTCCAGCCGCAGCCGACTGCCATCACCGAACAGCCAGCGCACCAACACCGAGCCCTCGCCGAGTACCGTCGAATCCAGAAAGCGCACGCCCGGTAGCCGCGGCACGATCTCGGCATGGCGGATCTTCAGCAGCTGGCGGTACAGCGCCAGCCACTGCGCATGGTCGGGTTCCTGTCGGGCAGTGAAGTCCGGTCGCGAATCTTCGAACGTGGAGAGGGCGTTGGGGTCGGGGATTCGCTCGCGGGTCGCTTCGTCGGCGAACTCGGCAAACTCGGCAAACTCGTTACGGCGGCCTTCGCGCACGGCATCGGCCAGTTCGCCGTGGTGGCTGGTAAAGAACAGGAAGGGTTGGCGTGCGCCCCATTCCTCGCCCATGAACAGCAGCGGCACCATGGGCGACAGCAGCAGGACCGCAGTCGCCGCCCTGAGCGCATCGGTATCGGCCAGGCTGACCAGGCGTTCGCCAAAGGCGCGGTTGCCGGTCTGGTCGTGGTTCTGCAGAAACAGCACGAAGGAGGTCGGCGACAGGTGGCCGCTGGGTTCGCCGCGCGCCTCGCCGCGGCGGTTGTTCTGGCCCTGGTAGATGAATCCCTCACCAAGAAAGCGCGCGAGTTTCGCCGTCGCGTTCTGGCAGTAGTCGGCGTAATAGCCCTGCTGCTCGGCGGTTAGCAGGGTGTGCAGCACGTTATGGCCGTCATCGTTCCACTGCGCGGTGAAGCCCTGATCAAGCAGGCTGGCGCGGTTGTCCTCATTCTCCAGCACCAGGTGGACATGGCGACCAGGCTCGACGGTCGTGTGCACACGCTCGGCCAGTTCCAGCAGGAAGCTGCGGTCGGTGATCGCATGCACGGCGTCGAAACGCAGCCCGTCGAAGCGATAGTCCATCAGCCACATCAAGGCGTTGTCGATGAAGAAGTCGCGCACCTCGCGGCGGCGGAAATCGATGGCGTCACCCCAGGGCGTCTGCTGATCGTGGCGAAAGAAATGCTTGGCGTAGTGACCAAGGTAGTTGCCGTCCGGGCCGAAGTGGTTGTAGACCACATCGAGAAACACCATCAGCCCCAGGCCGTGAGCGGTATCTATCAGATGCTTGAGCTCTTCCGGACTGCCGTAGGCAGCTTCCGGCGCGTAGGGCAGCACGCCGTCGTAGCCCCAGTTGCGGTCACCGGGAAACTCGGCGATCGGCATCAGTTCGATGGCCGTGACACCCAGCTCGGCAAGATCGGACAGGTGCTTTTCCATGGCCGCGAAGCCGCCGTAGAGGCCGACATGCATCTCATAGAGCACCGTTTCGTGCCAGGGCCGCCCCTGCCATTCGCCGTTGCGCCACAGATAGCCATTGCCGGTGTCGACCACCAAACTCGGTGACTGAATGTCACCGGCCTGTCCGCGCGAGGCCGGGTCCGGCACCTGGAGTTCATCGTCGATGAGAAAGCGGTAAAGGGTTCCGACGCCGTAAGGCGCATCGATGCTGTACCAGCCATCTTCGGAGGCGGTCATCGGCAGCGTTTGTGCGCCTACGACAATCAGGCTGACGCTTCGCGCGTCGGGCGCCCAGAGGCGGAAGCGGGTGGTCCCGCTATCCAGCAACTCCGGACCGTGATGCGCGATATAGGCACACTGCTTCTGCATTGATCACTCTCTTCAGATGGTTAGACGAACCTCGCGGCGCTCCGTGAGCAGCTGCCGGTAGAGCAGGTCATATGGCTCGATCGCATGACGCCAGAAGAAGCCGGCGGACATCGCCCGGCAGCGCATCGCGCCGAGCAGTTGCGGACGCTGATGGCAGGCCAGCGCCCGCTGGACCGCTTGGCGATAGCTCTCGGCGCTTGGTTCGTCGAACAGGAAGCCGGTGATGCCATCCTCGATGGAATCGGCCAGGCCGCCGGTGCGGCGAGCGATCGGCAGCGACGCATAACGTTGTGCGTACATCTGGCTCAGGCCGCACGGCTCGTAGCGCGACGGCATCAACAGGAAATCGCTGCCGGCGAACAGCCGACGGGCGTCGGTCTCGTTGAAGCCGACGTGCGCTGCGACCTGTCCGGGATACTGCTCGGCCAGCTGACGGACCTGCGCTTCGATCTGGCTCTCGCCCTGGCCGAGAATGGCCAGCTGACCGCCGCCTTCGACGATGGCATGGGCCACATCGAGGGTCAGGTCCACGCCTTTCTGATGCACCAGGCGCGAGACCACGGCGAACAGCGGAGCGTCGCGCATCTCCAGCCCGAACGCGTCCCGCACATAGGCGGCATTGGCCTGCTTGCCGGCCCAGTCACGGGCACTGAAGCCGCTGACGAGGTAAGGGTCGCTCTCCGGCTCCCAGCTTTCGTCGATGCCGTTGAGCAAGCCGCTGAGCAGGCCCTGGCGGGCCTTCATGCTGAGGAACCCTTCCATACCGCAGCCGAACTCCGGCGTGGTGATCTCCCTGGCGTAGGTCGAGCTCACGGTGGTGACGCGATTGGCATAGGCGATGCCGGCCTTAAGCAGCGACAGCTTGCCGTAGAACTCCATGCGCTCCGGGTCGCAGGCCTCGCCGGGAATGCCCAGCAGACGCCGCTGGGACATGTCGATATTGCCCTGATAGGCGAGGTTGTGGATGGTGAACACGCTGGGCGTCGACAGTCCGCGCCAGTGCATGTACGCCGGTGCCAGACCTGCCGGCCAGTCATGGGCGTGGACCAGCTCTGGCGCCCAGCTGATGCAGGCGGTGCCGGCGGCGATCTCGGCAGCGGCCAGGCCGAGGCGGGCGAAGCGGACCGGGTTGTCCAGCCAGTCGTTGCCGTGTCCGTCGACGTAGGGTGAACCATCGCGCTCGTAGAGTTCAGGGCTGATCAGCACGTAGATGATCAGGCCATCCGGCATGTCGATGCGGCCGATGCGGCAGCCGGGTACCTCGGCGTATCCGCTCAGCGAGCCGACAATGCGGATAGGGTGGCCGCTGTTGATCACTTGCGAATAACCGGGAATCAGCACACGCACATCGTGGCGTGCGCCAAGTGCTCGGGGCAGGGCGGCGGACACGTCGGCGAGCCCGCCGGTCTTGACCAGGTCGGTCAGCTCGGAGGTCACGAACAGGATTTTGCGTTTGTCATCGTGGCTACTGCGAATCTGCAGAGCAGGGCGAGTAACCGGGGGCACAGCGGGTTGGGCCTTCGGTAGTCCGAGAGGCCGGGCGTTCACAGCGGCAATACTCATCACGATCTCCCCAGAGCCCCGGCGTTCCAGGTGCCGGTGCCAGCTACGAGCATATTTCTCCCATGCAACGATCTGATGACCGCCACATACCATGAACACGACCAGGCAAAAACGATTGTTAGGAGCTGCCGCGAGGGCAGGTAGAGCTGCGCCGGCCCTACCAAAATCCAGACCCGATGTCGCGGTAGAAGTTCTTAAAAAACTAGAACAGACGACCGCGGTCGGAACTCGCGCCAGGCCAACCCGCTCCGAATTCAGAACACGAACCTGAAGGCCCATTTGTGGCGGAGCAAAAAACATGCAAGAGATCGAACGAGTCGTGGCATTCCTGCAGCGCGAGGAACTCAAGCTGACCACCGCGGAATCCTGTACCTGCGGTTTGATGGCCTCGCTGCTGGGAGACATCCCGGGTTGCGGCCAGGTGCTCGACAGCGGCTTCGTGGTCTATTCGCCGAAGGCGAAGAACCGTCTGCTGCGGGTTGAGTTCGAGACCATGGAGAGCTTTGGCCTCACCAGCGAAGAGGTCGCGCGGGAGATGGCGGTCGGCGCCCTGAACGCGAGCGGCGCAACCCTGGCGGTCGCCAATACCGGCGTTGCCGACGACGATCAGGAAGACGCCGGAGGCACCCAGTGCTATGCGTATGCACTGATGCGGGGCGAACGGCAGGTGGTAGTGAGCGAAACGGTGCAGTTCGACGGTGACCGGGTGGAGATCCGCAAGCAGGCTGCACGACACGGGCTCACCCAGCTGCCGGGCATGTACGCGCGCCTGCTGAAGAAGCTCGATGGGGAAAGCGGAGCGTAGCGCTATACCGGCGGCTGGCGTTCCGGCTCGACGTGCTCCGGCTGCGACATATCGACGCGCTGTTTGTGGCCTACGCTGAGGTCAGCGCGAAGCTGCGGCAGCGAGTGGGGATATTGGCGCTGGATGAACCCCAGCAGATTTTCACGGATATGGCAGCGCAGGTCCCAGTTGCGTGACGAGTCCGCCGAGCTGACCAATGCACGCAACTGGATGGATTTCTCGCTGGTGTCGGTCACCTGCAGTACGCAGACACGTCCATCCCAGAGCTCGGGAACGTCCTTGCACAGGCGGCGCAGCTCTTCGCGCAAGGGTTCGAGCGGCAACGAATAGTCGGTCCAGAGGAAGACCGTGCCGATCAGGCTGGAACCGCGGCGGGTCCAGTTCTGGAAAGGCTTTTCGATGAAGTACTGCAACGGAACCACCAGTCGCCGATCATCCCAGATCCGTACAACGACGTAGGTCCCGGTGATTTCCTCAATACGCCCCCATTCGTTCTCGACGATGACCACGTCATCCAGCCGGATCGGCTGGGTCATGGCGATCTGTACGCCGGCGATGAGGTTGGCCAGTACCGGCCGGGCAGCAAAGCCCACCGCCAGACCGGCAAGCCCGGCCGAAGCCAGCAGGCTGGCGCCGAACTGCCGCGCGCCGGGAAAGGTCATCAGCATTGCCGCAGCCCCGACCAGCAGCACGAAGAAGGCAAGGGTACGCAGCAGCACTCGCGACTGGGTCTGAATCTGGCGGGCTCGCAGGTTGTCGACCACATCTACCGGATTGCGCAGCTCGATGAAGTGCTGCAGGCCGCGCAGCGAGCGCATCACCAGCCAGGTCAGGGTGGCGATGATCAGGAGTGTGGTGACGTGGCGTGCGGCGTCGATCAACAGCAGATCGTTCGGGGCCGACGTCCATACGCCCTGCACGCCGATCAGCGGCAGCAACACCCGAATGGGCTTCTCCAGCTGTTCGGACAGCTCTCGGGTGAACAGAAAAGCCCGGGCCAGACGCAGCATCAATGCGGTCAGTAGCCGTCCAAACAGGCTCAGGACCAGCGCGACGAACAACGCTGCAACGATGGTACGCAACGCCGGCTGGCTGATGTGCTGGTCCCATTGCAGGAGGAAAGCTGGAAATTCGATGGTGGTGATCCCGTTGGCTATGTTCTGGCCCAGTGACAGACGCTGACCCGCGAAAGTTCAGGGCAGAGCAGACGGACCACCCCGGACGGATGGGCGGAACTCCTGTGCGCGTGGTGCCTCACAAATTTCAAGCGGGCTGCGAAGAAAGGCCCAGTATTCCCTGACCAGATTGGAGTGAGCCATGCAAAGTGCACAGACCGGCAACGACGTCCGTACAGAACGCCTCATCGAATGGCTGCGTGATGCGCATGCCATGGAAGCGCAGGCCGAGACCATGCTCAACAAGCAGGCCAGCCGTATCGAGCACTACCCAGAACTCAAGGCGCGAATCGAGCAGCACATCACCGAGACGCAAAACCAGGCCAAGCTGATCGAAGGCTGCCTGCAGCGTTACGACAAGTCCTATTCGGGGCTCAAGGACCTCGGCGGCAAGATGATGGCGATGGGGCAGGCCATGGGCGGGATGATGGTCAACGACGAAGTCGTCAAGGGCGCGCAGATGGGCTACGTCTTCGAAAACCTGGAGATCGCCTCGTACAAGATTCTGATTGCCGCGGCCGAGGCGGTAGGCGACGTGCAGACCAAGGAAGTCTGCGAACGCATCCTGGTCGAGGAGATTGCCATGGCTGACTGGCTGCGCGATCACCTCGCCGAACTGACCCAAGCCTATCTCACTCGCGCGGCAGAGCCGAAGGTCGAAGCCAAGCGCTGAGTTCCCACCCCGCAGGTCCGGCCGCCACAGGCCGGACCGACTCCCAACTCATTCACGGCATGCACAGCAGTCCATGCTGACGGTGGAAGCTGCCCATGAAACCACGCCCCCTGATCAAAACCCTGACCTTCGCCGTGCTGCACTTCGCCACGGCCTTCACCGTGGTCTATGCGCTGACCGGCAGCCTGGTGATAGGCGGGGCCGTCGCGCTGATCGAGCCGTTGTGCAATACCCTGGTGTTCTATCTGCACGAGCGGGCCTGGCAGCGCTTCGGTCGGCAGAAAGCGTCCCACTCCTACAGCTACGGCCATGATGTCTTCCTCCGGTACATGAGCCGTGGGCAGCGTGGCGCCAATCGTGCGGCGCGCTCATCGCGCTGATTGCCAACCGCTCACTTCACCGTCTCGAAGCGGCCGCCTTCGCTCGGTAGCGTGCTGCGGGTCGCGTGCATCTCTATGCGCAGCTCCTGAGCCAGGCGCACCAGATTGGCTGCGTCACGGCACTGGTCATAGGAAATACCGAGCACGGTCAGCTCTTCGTTCGGCGGTTCGTGAAAAAGGCGCACGCTGAGCGAGCTGTCGGTTTCATCGCGTACCTCGCAATGAAACGGGCGCAGGTAGGTGTGCAGAATGACTTCGATCTTGAACAGAGGAAGACGCGTATCCATAAATCCTCCCTAGCTAAGGAGGGTGACTGAAGCGCAGTACGGCGTTCGCTGCGCACCCCTGGTTTTGCGACGTCTCTCAACCGTAGCAGCCTGATCCCGGTTGTAAATGCGGCGATCTGTCCATCGATGGGATTAGCTCGCGCAGAGGCTCTAGCGCGCCGAATCTCACCACCACCGCTCATCGGAACTTCCCTCGTCGCGGCGCTTGTCGCTGGCTGAACTCATACCGGCAGAGGATGACCAAATTAAGTACGCAGCCTCGCCGGAGACCGAAATGAACAAACTACTGCTTGCGACATTACTCAGCGCATTGGTCGTGACACCAGCCGTCGCACAGTTTCCTGCCGGTACCCCGCGGGACGATACCGGGTCGCGTCCGAGCCCGATGGGCAACCCCACGCCGCAAGAAAAAGTCGAAACCCGCAAGGACCAGCAGGGAAGGACGGTCACCGAGGATGGTCGCCTGGTGGTGCCGCAGCCCGGCGAGGAGAAATCCACCGATCCCGCGCGTCATTCGGCCCCTGGTGGCCCCAATGACACGTCGACGGATGCCGGCAAGCTGGAATGACCCCTGCTTTCGACGCGGAGCTCAGCCATGGCGCTCGACGACTACCAACGCATGCGCGACTTCGCCGCCACGCCGGAACCCGCTGGCAAGGCGCGGCCGAAATCGCGCAAGAGCCAGACTCTGCAGTACTGCATCCAAAAGCATGACGCGACGCGCCTGCACTACGACTTTCGCCTGGAACTGGATGGCACGCTGAAGAGTTGGGCGATTCCCAAAGGGCCGAGCCTGGATCCGAGCGTGCGCAGGCTGGCGGTGCACGTGGAAGACCATCCGCTGGAGTACGCCACCTTCGAGGGGCATATCCCCGAAGGGCATTACGGCGCCGGCGATGTGATCGTCTGGGATCGGGGCGTGTGGAAACCGCAGGGCGATCCGCAGGAGGGTTACCGCAAGGGCAAGCTGAAGTTCAGTCTCGAGGGCGAAAAGCTCGCTGGCAGCTGGAACCTGGTCCGCACGCGGATGGACGGAAAAAAAGAACAGTGGTTCCTGATCAAGTCGCGTGACGAGGCGGCGCGCGAGGAGGGCGACTACGACATCGTCGCCGCCGAACCCGATAGCGTGCTCAGCGACCGAACCCTGGTGCCGCGCAAGCGTGGCGCAGCCAAGGCGCGGATCGCCGAAGCGCCGGCCAAGCCGGTCAAGGCACCGGCGAAGAAGCGTCGAACGGGGCAGCAGAAGGCGGCAGTCACTCTGGAAGGCGCGGTCCCGGCTGAGCTGCCGGAGAGTTTCAAGCCACAGCTGGCTACCCTGGTCGATTCGGTGCCCGCCGGCGACTGGCGCTACGAGATCAAGTTCGACGGCTACCGCATGCTCGCGCGCATCGATTCCGGTGAAGTCAGGCTGTTCACCCGCAACGGCCACGACTGGACGGCGAAAATGCCCCAGCAGGCCGCAGCACTGGCCGGACTGGGCCTGGAGTCGGGTTGGCTGGACGGTGAGGTGGTGGTGCCGAACGAGGAGGGCACCCCGGATTTTCAGGCGCTGCAGAACGCATTCGAAGCCGGCCGCAGCGGCAACATTCTCTACTATCTGTTCGACATGCCCTACCTGAACGGCATGGACCTGCGTCAGGTACCGCTGGAGCAGCGCCGGTCGGCACTGCATGAGGTTCTGCAAGGTAGTGACAGTGAGTTGCTGCGTTTTTCCGAGGACTTCACCGAGCAGCCCGACAGCATTCTGGAAAGCGCCTGCCAGATGAAGCTCGAAGGCCTGATCGGCAAGCGCGTCGGCAGCAGCTACACCTCCCGGCGCAGCAGCAGCTGGGTGAAGATCAAATGCAGCAACCGGCAGGAATTCATCATCGTCGGCTACACCCAGCCCAAGGGCACCCGCACCGGTTTCGGCGCGCTGCTGCTCGGTCTGCACGATGACAAGGGCGAGCTGCGTTACGCCGGCAAGGTCGGCACCGGCTTCACCCATGCAACCCTGCAGAGTCTGCACAAAAAGCTGCGGAAGCTGGAAAGCGATGAAAGCCCGCTGGCCAAGGCGCCGCCGGCCGCCGATGCGCGTGGCGCGCAGTGGCTGGAGCCGAAGCTGATGTGCGAGGTGGCGTTCGCCGAGATGACCCGCCAGGGCGTGGTGCGTCATTCGGTGTTTCATGGCTTGCGCTCTGACAAGCCGGCGAAAGCGATTACCCATGAGCGACCCAAGGCGGCCGCCAAGCCTGGAGCGGCCGGCACGCGCGGCAGGACTGATCCCATCGCCCGCGGGCGCATCAAGATCTCCAATCCCGACCGCGTCATCGACCCCAGCAGTGGGACCACCAAGATCGAGTTGGCCCGCTTCTACGCGCAGATCGCACCTTGGGCCCTGCCGCAACTCAAGGCCCGCCCGCTGGCTTTGGTGCGCGCACCGGAAGGGATCAGCGGTGAGCTGTTCTTCCAGAAACATGCCGACAAGCTGGCCATCCCGCATATCACGCAGCTCGACCCTGCACTCGACCCGAAGCATGGCGCGCTGCTGGTGATCGACAACGCCGAAGCACTGGTCGGTGCGGCGCAGATGGGCACCGTCGAACTGCACAGTTGGAATGCCGTGGCGCCAGACCTTGAGCACCCGGACCGTTTCGTCCTCGACCTCGACCCGGATCCCGCGCTGCCTTGGAAACGCATGATCGAAGCGACACAGCTGACGCAGACCCTGCTGGACGAGATCGGCCTGGTTTCGTTTCTAAAGACCAGCGGAGGGAAGGGCATGCACATCATCGTGCCCCTCGACCCCGTGCACGAGTGGAGTGAGGCCAAGCGCTTCAGCCAGGCCATCGCCCAGCACATGGCCAAACTGCTACCTGGGCACTTCTCGGCTGTCAGCGGACCGAAGAACCGGGTCGGCCGCATCTTCATCGATTACCTGCGCAACAGCCGCGGCGCCAGTACCGTCGCCCCATATTCGGTGCGTGCACGAGAAGACCTGCCGGTTTCCGTGCCCATCCATCGCGACGAGCTGGCGGACCTCAAGGGCGCCAACCTCTGGACCGTGCGCAATCTGCTGGAACGCCTGGAGCAACTGGGCGACGACGATCCCTGGGCAGAGATGCCGCGGACCAGGCAGACCATCACCGCGCAAATGCGCGAGCGTCTCGGCATGTCGACTTAAGCCGCCGTTGGTCTAAACGCCGGTTGCTCTACACCGACAGGGCGATACCCGGGTGACGCCACTGGGCGAACAATCTGCGCGTTCAGGGGAGCGGTAGCGGTGAGGGAGGCGCCAGACAAGGCCAGCATGATGTCGGCCAACACCAGTATTCGAAGGAGTGTCCTGCATGTTCGCGCATAAACCGCTTATCGCCTGCATTCTGCTCGGCTCGCTGCCGGGCCTGGCTTTGGCACAGGCTGAAACCATCCAGACCGGAAACGACAACGAAATCATCCTCGACCAGAGTGGCGTCTCGAATTCGGCTACCCAGTTACAGATGGGCACGCTGAACTGGTCCCGTGTCGTCCAGGACGGCGACAACAACCTCGCGTTAACCGACCAGCGCGGCTACGCGCTGCAGGCGCAGATCGTCCAGACCGGCAGCCAAAACCAGGCCAGCGTCTACCAGGCCAACCTGGATTACAGCAGCGTTGCGCAGATCGATCAGCTGGGCACGGCCAACCTCGTCGAACTGGTGCAGCAGGATGGCAATGGCAACTATGCCACGCTCCACCAGCGGGGCGCGGGCAACGTGCAGCAGGTTGACCAGACCTTCTATGTCAACTCCCTGGATGCCCGTTCAGAGGGCAACGACAATCTGATCGAGGTGGTGCAGAACGGTGGCGGAAGTGCGCAGCTGAGCCAGCTGGGAAATGGCAACCGTCTGGATATCCTCCAGGAATCGCCGGCCTACGGCTCTTCGGCCCGGGTAACCCAGGACGGCGATTTCAACCAGGCGGCGGTGACGCAGATCGGCGGGCGCTACTACACCGGCGAGGTGCGGTTGGTGCAGCGCGGCGACTCCAACAGTGCCGACGTGACGCAATGGGCGGGCTTCAGCACCGTGGAGTACACCCAGGAGGGTGCCGGCAACGAGCTTAACGCATGGCAGGGTACGCGCAGCGGCCTCATCAGCGGCAGCTCTGTGGGCAACGACAACCGCGTCAACATCAGCCAGGGTTACGATGGCCCAGTGCTCGAGATTGCGCAGACCGGTTCGGCCAACGAAATCGATGTGGTGCAGGATGCCGCCTATGGCACGGCTTCAATCAGCCAGACCGGCGATGCCAATGTCGCCGTGCTCAATCAGCTGACGGAATTCGCCGCGCCACCGAGCGCCGCCATCATCCAGAACGGCACTGGCAACAGCACGTCGATCACTCAGCGCTAGCAGGTAGTTTTGCAACGGCCTGATAGAGCGACGGCAAGCGCGACTATCAGATGGTCGCGCTGCGTTCATGGAACGCCGCGTACGGCTTGTGCTGCACAGCGACAGCAGGCGTCAGCGGCGAAGAGTTCGCCCGGGTGCACATTCAGAGCGACCTTGCTGCCAGCGGTTCGATGGCCGGGCCGTGTATGACCTCGCCGTCAGCCTGGAAGATCGAGCCATGGCACGGACAATCCCAGGTACGGTCGGCGTTGTTCCAGGTCACGTTGCAGCCCATGTGTGTGCATGCGGCGGATACGGCGTGCAGGATGCCAGCGTCGTCGCGCCATACCGCGAGCTTTTCGTCGCCGCGTGTGACCACACCGCCTTCGCCCGGCGCAATGGAATCCAGGTCGTCGACCAGTGAGTGACTGTCGCTGCTCTGGTTGAAGTCATCCGGGGAAGGCCGATTAGGATCGTAAAGATGCTTCCACGGACGGCGTCCGGTGATGATCTGCCGCGCGATGCCAAGCCCTGCGGCGGTGCCGTTGCTGATACCCCAGCCGTTGAAGCCGGTAGCGACGAACAGGCCGGGCGACTGCTCGCGATCCGGCTCACCGACATAGGCCATCCGGTCAGCGGTGTCGTAATCCTCATTGCACCAGCTCCACACCGCTTCGCCCACTGGCAGGTTGCGCTGTGCCCAGTGTTCAAGATCGACGAAGCGTTGGGCGACGTTGCCATCCTGGCCGGTCCTGAAGCGCGGGCCGAGGACAATGAAGAGCAGGCCTTCGTCATCTCGCGCCATGCGAACCGAGTGAGTCGGCTCGTCGACTCCGATGAACATGCCCTCCAGCCGCGCGCCGGCCTGCGGGCGAAAAGCCATGGCCACATGGCAGCGCGGCTGGGTCGGACTGACGAGGTCGACCGGTGTTTCGACCGGCATGTGCGTAGCGAGAATCACCTGGTCGGCTTCCACGCTCCCATTGTCGAAACCGACGCGCCAGCGTTCCTGGCGTTCGAAACTCTTCGCGCGGGTGTGCTGGTGGATTCGCCCACCGCGCGCCTGCAGCGTATTGGCAAGGCCGATCAGGTAGCGGGTCGGGTTGAACTGCGCCTGGTCGGGGAATTCCAGTGCGCCAGCGGTGGCGAAGGGCAGCGGCGGCTGGTCGACCACGCGCGCGGCAAAGCCCAGGCGGCGCGCCGCTTCGGCTTCCTCTTCGATGGCTGACCGCCAATCGGCGGAGCAGGCGTAAGCGAAGGCGGACTGCCTTTGGTAGTCGCAGTCGATGGAGTGGCTCGTGATCCAGTGGCGAATCCGCTCCACCGCCTCACGGTTGGCGTCCGCGTAGCACTGTGCCAACTCCTGGCCGAAGGTATCGATCAGGTAGCGGTAGATCAGCGCATGCTGGGTGGTGACCTTCGCGGTGGAGCGTCCGGTGACCTGGCCACCCACTTCACGCGCCTCGAGCACAACCACGGACTTGCCGGCTTCGCACAACGTCATGGCAGCGCTCAACCCGACAATGCCGGCGCCAATCACCACCACATCGCACTGACTGTCGCCGGTCAGAGGCGGAAAATTGCCTGGCGGCGCGCTGGCGCTCCAACAGCATTCAGGGATGGCGGATAGGGCAGGCATGGCAAGCTCCTTGTCGGCTGGGTCGATGGCTGTCCAGGTTCGCTACCGTTGCAGCAACGGTGGCGCGGCGCCCGGCACGGTGGCTGCCGGGCAGAGCGTGTGCGAAACATCAAGACCTAGGCAGTAGAACGACTCGCTCCGGTCAGGTTCCTGACCATCGGGCAGGGCATCAATGCGCAGCGGTTGGCTGCCGCGGATAGACCCGTGTTTCGTCAGCCGTTGTTCACGGGATGAGGGGGTCGCGACGCCGCGGTAGTATCGAAACAGACGTCTCAGCGGGTCATGGGTGTCGTCGTGCACCGCTGGTCAGCGAGTGCGCACACTAGCTGCGGGCGCGCTTCATGCACGCGAGATGCCGGTCATTGACCCGGTTGGCGAACCAGGCGGTGGTCAGATTGCGGGTGATCTTCGGGCTTTCCAGCCGGATTCCCGGCAGCACCGCCCGAGGCAAAGGCTTGCCGGCGCGCTTTTCGGCCAGTGCGAAAACCTTTTCATACAGGTCGGTTTCCTCGAAACCATGGCTGTCGCCGCGCTCCAGCGCGTTGCGAATCGCCGTCTCGCTCATGTCCAGCTTGCCGGCGAGCGCGCGAACCGCACGCTCGGTCTGACCGGCCTTGCTGCTGCCATGAATGATCAGATCGCCGTCGAGGGCCAGTTTGATGCCACTGGCACGGCTGACTGCGGCCTGAAACGCGGCGTTGCGGCTGGCGTACCAGCCGGCATTGAAGTCGGCGAAGCGGTACAGCGGTTCGCGATAGCTGGTCGGGTAGTCGAGCAGGTGGGCGATGCCGAAATACATGCCACCGCGGCGCGTGAAGACTTCGTCGCGAATCGAGCCTTGCCGTTCATAGGGGTAGGTCCATCGGCGGTCTTCGGCAAAGGCGATGCTGACCTGCATCGGGCCGCCGGTCTTGACCGGGTTGAGCGTGCCGAACAACTGCTTGCCGAGCGGCATGATGCCGAGGAAATCATCGAAGATTGCACTCAACTGCTCTTCGGTGCGCACCGCCGCAATACGCTGGCTATAGGTCTTGCCGTTGGGCGACTTCACGTCCAGCGCCGCATCCACCACGAACCGCGGGACGTGCAGGCGGCCGGCACGTCGGTAGATCTCCTCTCGCGCGATCTTCGCCAGGCCGGGCACCGGCGGGGTCGCCTGGAACGTCGATTCCTGCACCGTCACGGCCAATACCGAGCAGATGTTTTCATCGTTCGGCGGAATATCCAGCGCATCGAAGGCTGAGTAGATGTCCCGAGCCCAACCCTGACGATCGGGAATGTCGGCGGGGATCAGGCGAACGATCTTGGCGCGGACTTCTTCCGGCTTGGGCGCCGGCGTCTCCGGCTGCTGGGAGCCACAACCGGTAAGCCCGAGCAACGCCGCTGCGGCGATTGCCGACAGGAACGAGCGGGTGTTGCGAGGTACTGCTCGGGTAGCGGCAGGGCGGTACGCCGTGCGGCAGGTGGAGATCGGAATGGTCATGCGGTCCTGAATGTAATGAGCCCTGGGGCTCGGACAGTAAAACAGCCGAAACCGTTCTGCCTCATTCAGAAACCGCTTGCCGGACACGGGCGTGCACCTGGCCCGTCCATGAGCCAGCGCTACGACGCGCGGTTATTGGCGGATCGGATACGCCACAAGGACCTAGAAATCGTGGCAGTCCGGGCCCTGGCGCAGGTAGGTGGTTTCGTGGGTTTCACCCTTGGAATCCACATAGGTCATCCGGGCCGTCACGACCTCGCAGCCGCCGGCAGGCACGTCTATCGAAATCACCTCGGCGATGTCCAGTGTGTCGCCATATTTATAAGGCTTGGCTTCATCGGCGGCATACGCCAGCTGGGCACTGAGTGCCAGGCCGGCAATCCAGATCAGTTTGTTCACAGGTAACCTCCAGAGCGCTGCGAGCCCAGGTCGCTGTGACAGAGGCGAAGGCAGCTTCTTGCGTGCAGCACCTGCCGGATGGCAGACGCCGGGAAATAAACGAGGCTGCCACGAGGGAAGGCAGCCAAAGGTGGCAGGACGATCGATCGAAGGAGCGCTCGACCGACGAAGGAGCGGTCTGGCTTCTAACGTCCGTTGCCACCCGACAATGTTAGTGACCGACCAGCAGCGGAAAAACCGCACCAGCGGTGAAGCACCTTTATCCGCTGCGCAACAATCGATCAGGCCCAATGCGACGGGTCCTGCAGGATGCGGTGGTAGCCGGCTAATGCGCGCGGCAGCTCCAGCGCGAGAAAGTCGACCCAGGTCTTGATCTTCGCGTCGAGAAAACGCCGGGACGGGTAGAGCGCGTGGATCTGCTTTTCCTGCAGACGATAGCGGGGCAACAGGCGCAGCAGTGCGCCACGCTGCAGGGCCGGCGCCGCGACATAGTCGGGCAGCAGGCAGATGCCCATGCCGGCTTCTGCTGCGCTGGCCATGGCTTCAGCCACGTTGACCTTGAACGCTTCGCCTGGGCGAATCACATCTTCGGCACCGTCTGCGATGAAGCGCCATTCATCCGCGAAGACCGGGTCCGCCAGACGCAGACAGCGGTGCTGTTGCAGGTCGCGCGGTCGCTGCGGCACGCCATGCTGCTGGAGATAGCCGGGCGCCGCGCAGACAACATTGCCAACCTCGCCCAGTCTCTGGGCGATCAACTCGGAATCCGGCAGCTCGCGGGACAGCGTAATGATGACGTCGAGTCCGGCTTCCAGCAGATCGGGCTGGTGTTGCGAAAGTGTCAGGTCGAGGCTGACTTCGGGGTAGCGCTCAGCGTATCTCCCAGCCAGTCCGGCCAGTAGCTGGATGCCCAGCCCCGTTGTCGAGTGCACGCGCAGGCGCCCGCGCGGGGTCAGATGGGCCCCGCAGGCTTCCTCCTGTGCCTGGTCCAGCTGCGCCAGGATCTCGCGCGATCGTTCGAGAAAACGTGCGCCGACCTCGGTCAGCGCCAACCGCCGCGTGGTGCGGTTGAGCAGGCGCGCGTGGAGGTGGTTCTCCAGCTCCGCCACCAGGCGGGAAACCTGCGCGGTGGACGTGTCGGCCAGCTTCGCCGCGGCGGTGAAGCTGCCGGCGTCGACTACCCGGACGAATACCCGCATCGCTTGCAGCATGTCCATCGAGTAAGGCCTCTCTGTGGGTTATTGGCCAGGCACGCCCGGCGATGGATTTTCAGCGTGCGCCGATGCGGTTTGCGTGCCTTGCCAGCCGCCGCCCAGCGCGAGGAACAGGTTCACCTGATCCTGCGAAAGCTGGGCCTGGGATGCCGCCAGGGCGGCCTCGGCCGTTGCCAGGGTGCGCTCGGCGTCGAGGCTGTCGAGATAGGCCAGTCGGCCTTCCTGGTACAACCGGCGTGTGTGGTCCGCGGCGGCTCGCGCGGCATCGCGTGCTTCGCCCAGCGCCTGGTCACGATGCAGGTCGTGAGCGTAGTGCGTGAGCAGGGTCTGGGTTTCGCGCAACGCGTCGAGCACGACGCCATCGAAGCGGGCGAGGGCGGCAGCGGCTCCGGCCTCGGTGGCGCGAATGCGCGCGCGATCAACCCGGGTCGGAAAATGCCAGCTGATCGACGGGCCGAATTCCCAGCGACGGGTTACCGGATTACCGAGGTGTTCGAGCATTCCGGTGTAACCGGCCGCAGCGCCGAGACTGACCTGCGGATACATCATCGCCGTGGCGACGCCGATCTGTGCCGTAGCGGAGGCGAGTGCGCGCTCGGCCGCCCGGATGTCCGGGCGGCGCTTGAGCAGGGCTGTGCCATCACCCAACGGAATCGCCTGGCGCAGCTGAGGTGCGTGACTGCAGGCGGTAACCGTCTCGGGAAGGGCTCCGGGCGTGCGGCCGAGCAGGGCGGCGAGCTGATACAACGCGGCTGCCTTCTTCGCTTCGAATGGCGGCAACTCGGCACGCAGGGCCTCCAGCTGGGCGCGGGCGCGGGCCACATCGACTTCGTTGCCACGACCGCCCACGAACAGGCGCTCTGCGACATCCAGCTGTCGCTGCTGAATCGCCAGTGAATGCTCCGCTATCGTCAGCTCCTCACTGGCATGACAGGCCGTCATGTAGCTGCGTACCACCCCGGCCACGGCAGTTATGCGGGCCGTGTCGAGCAGCGCGGCACTGGCGTCGGCATCGGCTCCCGCTGCTTCCGCGGCGCGATGCAGCTGACCGAACAGATCGAGCTGGTAACCCACGCTGAGGCCGGCGTCGGCGAGGTTCATCACTGGAAGTTTTTCCTCCAGGGCCAGGGCTTCGCTGGACAGCTGGCCGCGTGCAACCGAGCCGTTGCCGCCGACCACGACCTCCTGCGCGTGGTGCGCCATCTGGAAGCCTTCATAGGCGCGACGCAGGTTGTGATACGCCTGGCGCACGTCGGCATTGCCAATCAGGGCTTCACTCACCAGCCGATCGAGCGTCGGGTCGTCATAGAGCTGCCACCAGTCGTCCGGCAGCGGCGCCTGTTCGACCCGCTCGTTGCCGGCCAGATCGAAGGGTTTCTGCGCAGCAGCCTGCAAGGCCACGGCTTGGTCTGGCACGCGGTAGTCCGGGCCCACCGCGCTGCATGCGGCGAGCAGCGCAGTAAGAGCGAACGGCAGTGCGTATGCCGCGCGGCTCATTGGCTGACCGTCGCCGATGTGTCGCGCGACCACGGCAGCACGGACAGCGTCGCCGTACGGCCAACCACCAAGCGGATGTCGCTCTGCTGGCCGTCGTCCAGCACAACGCGAACCGGAATTCGCTGCGCCAGGCGCACCCAGTTGAAGCTCGGGTCGATATTGGGCAGCAGCGAGTTGCCGCGCACACGGTCGCGATCCTCGATGCCTGCGGCGATGCTCTGCACATGGCCACGCAGATGCTGCGCTTCGCCCATGATGTGGATGTCCACCGGCTGCCCGATCTCGATGGCGTGCAGCTTGGTTTCTTCGAAGTAGCCTTCGACGCGCAGTGAATTCGTATCGACGATCGACAGTACCGGCGTACCGGTTTTCACGTAATCGCCCACGCGCATCGTCTGGTCGCCGAGATAGCCATCCACCGGGCTGAGCACGGTGGTGCGTTCGAGATCCAGACGCGCCACGCCGAGGGCGGCCTCAGCCGTGGCCAGGGCGGCAGCGGCGCGCTTGACCTGGGTGTCGCCGATTTCCACGGTTTCCGCAGCGATCAGGTCTTTCAGCACCCGATTGCGCTTGGCTTCGCGTTGCGCCTGGTCCAGCTGCGCGCGGCGCTCGAGCACTGTGGCGCGGGCTTCGTCGACCGCCAGTTCGAAGCGTGCCCGGTCGATCACGAACAGTACCTGGCCGCGGCTGACCTTCTGGTTGTCGCGCACGTGCAGTTCGGTCACCAGCCCGGAAACATCCGGTGCGACCTGAATGATGTCGGCGTGCACGTGGCCGTCGCGGGTCCAGGGTGCCTCCATGTAGTAGTCCCACAGGTGCAGGCTGACGACGACGGCGATGACGACCGCCAGCAGGGTCAGCAGCACCGAGCCGGCGGCGGGTATCCATTTCTTCACGATTCACATCCGGGGAAGGAGATTGAACAGAGCCCCGAGCACGATGATGTACAGGGCGAGGTTGAACAGCGGCGGATGCCAGACCCAGCGGTAGAAGCCTGTACGCTGCAGCACGGTGGCGAGCAGGCTCTTGATGCCATAGGCGGCCAGCATGGCAACCAGCAGGACCGGCACATAGACGCCGTACACATCGAGGTGACCGGTCATGCGTGCGCTCCAGCGGGGGAGAGGCCGGCTGCGGGTGGCGGGCCTCCCGGTGCGGCACGCACGCTGGCCGATGCGTCGGCGAAAAGCGCCAGCCGCAAGCCGTGCACCACCTGCGCCGCCTGGTGTGCGATAGGCGAAGCATCGCGCTGCAGATCCAGCAATGCGGCCTCAAGGGCGTCGTGTAAGGGCTCCGGTGCCGGCAGTTGGCTACGCGCGGTGGCGCAGGCAAGGAAATGCGCGCGGATCATGCCCAGCACCGGCTCCAGCTTCTGCTCGATGGCGGGCGCCGGCCGCAGTTCACGCAGTTCCAGCAGGCGAAAACCGACACGCAGCTCGCGCGTGGCGTCATTCAGCGCCAGGCGATCGTCATCCAGCTGAGCCAGGCGTGGCAGCAGCTGGGCGATACGGTCGATGAAACTCGAGGCATCATCGGCTTCGTTGCGCCAACGTCGCAGGTCTGCCAGCGCCGCCAGGCTCAGCCAGCCGTGGCGTACCAATCGCCGCGCAGCCCAGAGCGTACCGAACGGCCGGGTCAGGCGGGCCCAGACGAAGGCGAAGAGCACGCCCAGCGCAGTGGACAGCGCGATGTCGGCAAACAGCTGGAAATCGGCGCGGTAGCTGTCCTGAAGGGTGATGTTGGAGATCGTCTGCACCGCAATCACGATCACTGTCCCGGCGTGTTGCGGTCGACCGGCGAGGGTGCCGAGCAACAGCAGCGGCAAGGCGAGCAGGATGGCCAGGCTGCCGAAATCGTGCACGTTGGGCATCAACGCGAAGAGGTAGACGCCGGCAGCCGTGGAGGAAATGAGCGTGGCGACCAGAAACGACTTGATGAACGGCGCCGGATTGTCCTGACTGGCGAAGAAACAGCCTGCCACCGCGGCGATGAACACGCCGCTATAGCCGTGCTCCCAACCGGAAACGAACCACAGCATACTCAGGCAGAAAACCGACAGCGCTACCGAAGCCGCGGTGAATGCCAGTAGGCCGTAGTCATAGTGGCGTGGCCAGCCGACCAGCTGCTGTACGTGATAGCGCAGCGCCGGTGCCGCCTCGGGATGGCCCTCATGGAACTGCTGGTAGAGGTCGAGGCAGTCCTGCCACAGGTCGATCAACGCGCCTAGCTGGCGCAGGCCGCTGTCGATCGCCAGGGCATGCGCCGGATGGCTGTCGCCCAGCCAGGCTGCTAGCTGCAGGCTGCGCTCGCGCAGATGCTCGCCGTGCCCAGCCTCGGCATCGGACTGAATCCAGCGATCCACCTCCTGCAGGTAATCCACCAGTTCCGGCAGCAAGCCCTGTAGCTCAGCCTGAAGCCGGTGCAGCGAGTCCGCGGTGGAGATCAGCTGCGGCATCAACATCGCCATGCGCGCGCGAAATTCGCGAGCATGGACGGTGGAGAGATGACTGCTGCTGTCGTGGCTCAGATGGCTGATCATTGCGTCCAACCCCATCACATCCACCAGCAGCGCATTCAGCGCACGCTGGTCGGCTTCGCCCAGGTGCTGGGTGTTGAGCATCCGGCTGACGGCACCACGCCCATCGCGCAACAGCAGGTGCATCTTCGCCGCGAGGGTCGGCGCGATGCGGCTGGGAAACAGCACGGCGTTCACCACGCTGGCGCAGACGATACCGAGCAGAATCTCCTCGGAACGCGCCAGGGCGACATCGAAGATGGTCGCTGGGTGATTGACCTCGGCGAGGCTGATCAGCGGCACCGTATAGGCGGCGAGTAGAAAAATGTAGCTGCGTGGCGAGCGGTCCAGCAATGAGAGAAAGAGCAGGGCGCCGATCCACAGCGAGATCGCCAGGCTCAGCATCACCGGTTGCTGAGCGAACGTCGGCAGAAGCACGACCGATGCGGCTGCCCCGAGCAATGTGCCCAGCGCGCGATAGATCGCTTTCGAACGTGTCGCCCCGGACAGCGGATGCGACACGACGTAAACCGAGGCCATGGCCCAGTAAGGGTTTTCCAGCGGCATCGCCAGTGCGATGTACAGCGCAAGCAAGGCGGCAATCAGCGCCTTGGCCGAAAACAGCCATTCGCGCCAGTTCGGCATATTCATAGAGTTCGTTTTTTGGGGCGTGAGCCAGAGGCGGGAGAGGGCGCGGCCGTCACGCTGCAACACAGATGGTTACATTTAACGTCAAAGGCGTATGACAGACTGAACAAGCACTAGGACGATTAGTGCATTTTTCCGCGCCGGATACCGGCACCACGGCAGGAATTCATGAGTAAACGCATTCCCAACTATGCCTTGTACGGTCAGGCTGCATTGCCCGCATGGCAGGACCTGCTGCACCTGGAGTGGATCAACGAACGCGGCGACATGCATCAGCGCGAAATCAAGCCGCATCAGCATGACTCGCTGCTGCAGATCGTCTATGTGCGAAGTGGCGAGGGCGAAGTTTCGCTGGAGAACAGCCGCATGGGCTTCCGTGCGCCGTGTCTGATCCTGCTGCCGCAGCGCACCGTGCATGCCTTTCGCTACAGTCCCGAAACCGACGGGCCGGTCATCACGGCAGCACAACGCCCGCTGGAGTCGATGGCGCGGATTTTGTCCAGTGACCTGCTGGCCCTGATGCAACGTCCGGCCGTGGTGCCGCTGCCGTGGGATGCAGACGGCGAAGAGCCGATATGGCCGCTGATCCAGCTGATCCAGACTGAAGCGCAGAGCCAGGAACGCGGCAATGTCGCCGCCGGACACGCATTGTTGCTCGCGCTACTCGTACATGTCGTTCGACTGGAACAGCCGGTGCCGAACCATCGACCAGCCAATGGCAGGCGTTCCCAGCTGCTGAGCCAATTTCGCGAGTTGGTCGACACGCATTTCAAACAGCATTGGCCGCTTGGCCTGTACGCCGAAGCGCTGGGAATCACTCCAGTCACGCTGGGCCGAGCCACTCGCGAAAGTCTGGGTGAATCACCGACCGCGATCATCAGCGAGCGAGTCGTTCGCGAAGCACAACGTCAGCTGGCGTATACCGCGCTCTACATTCAGCAGATTGCCCGCGATCTGGGGTTCGACGACGCCGCATACTTCAGCCGTTTCTTTCGCAAGCAGACCGGCCTCAAACCCAGCGAATTCCGCTCGGCGTTTCGAAATGCGGAAACTGGTCAGCCGAACAGGCAGCATACTCAGGCAAAGGATTCACCTGAGAGCTGAAGCGCTTTGGACATATTGAGGCGAAAGCTGGAGATGATCAGGTGGTGGGTAACGCCTAAGGCGCAAGGTCGTATTTCGCATAATCTATATTATGTTAAATTGCGTTTGTGGTAATGGCCGTGCGTTGCCATCGCCACCTTCTGGTCCTTTCCCTCTCTGGTATTCGTTTAGCCACGATCAGCACGCGCTCTCTGCCGCGGGATGCTTATACTCGCCACAATTCTGCCAGGAAGTTGAACATGAGCAGCATCGAAGAACTCAATGCGCAATCGCTCAAGGGGCACTCAGGTCTCAAGCGAATCCTGAGAGCGCTGGGATACTCCATTGCAGGTATCCGTGCTGCGATTGCCGGCGAAGCTGCCTTCAGACAGCTGCTGCTGCTCAACGCTGTCCTGATACCACTGGCGTTCACGCTCGACGTCAGCCGAATCGAACGCTTGTTATTGGTGATCGTGCCGTTGTTGACACTGGTGGTCGAACTCGTCAATTCGGCGATAGAGGCAGCAATCGACCGAATCTCGCTCGAACTGCACCCGCTTTCCAAGAACGCCAAGGACATGGGCAGCGCGGCGCAACTGCTGTCGCTGGTGATGGTGGCGGTCACCTGGCTGATGATTCTCTATTGAGCCTGACGCTGTAACCTCACGCTCACGTTCGCCCGATCTGCCCATCCGCTCGCTGTGTCAGACAGCTCGCGGATAGGCAGTCACCGCCCTGGAACTCAGTCCTTCCTGACGTTCTGATAGAGCATCAGGCGCGATGCCTCGTGCAGTCCCCGTGTCAGGGCGACAAGTCGCTGGAATTCCTCGGGATACCGGTCGGCTACGTCGACCAGAGGCTCCGGTGATGCAATTTCGTGCAGGGTCGGCTGGCTGCCGTCGTGCTGCATCTGCAGAAGAAAGTCCTTGGTCACGCCACCAATCAGCGGGAACGTGCCTTCGCGGAGCACGAGTGGAACCACGCGCTCTCCCTCAGGAGCCGGCTGCTGGATGTCGCGTCCCATTGCACCGTTGCGAAACTCCATGCCGGCCATGCCCAGTACGGTCGGTAGCAGATCGGCCAGACCCACGGCCTCCTCGATCACTCGTGGCTTCAGCAGCTTGGGCGCATGGATCAACAACGGAACGTTATTGCTCTCGAGCCCCAGCTTTTCGTATGCCGGCAGCATGTGCGGAATCTGGGCGATGCGCGTGTTGTGGTCGCCAAACATGACGAAGATGGTGTTGTCGTACCAGCCGCCTTCCTTCGCAATCTCCATCAGGCGGCCGATGTTGAAATCCAGGAGGCGGACCGCGTTGTACTGCGCCACGCTGCGGGAACCGGCGCCCTGCACCTTTTCCAAAGGCAGATCGAGGGCTTCGAAGCCGTCGTTCTGCTTGGGTATGGTGAACGGACGATGGTTGCCTGCCGTCTGGATATAGGCAAAGAAGGGCTTGCCCTCCCCCTGCTCTCGCAGCAGCCGGTCACTTTCCTTGAACAGGTCCAGATCGGAGATTCCCCACACATCCACCATCGGAGAGTTCCAGTGGCGCTCTTCATATAGCTGGATGTCGTCGATGCTCTGGCGGATCAGGGCATTCATATTGGCCCAACCGGAATTGCCGCCAATCATGTAGTACTTGTCGTAGCCCTGCAGCGCGTTGACGAGGCTGTGTTGCCGAGTGATCAGCGGATTGCGCGTCGCGGTTTCCTGACGGGAAACGTCTGGTACGCCGGATATGCTCGCCCACACGGTCTTCGCGGTGCCGGTCACGGGAACGTAGAAGTTCTTGAAGAGCCAGCTCTGCTTGGCCAGCCGGTCGATATTGGGAGTCGGATTGAGCGGATTGCCATAGGCGCCCACTGCGGTGGTGCCCAGGGATTCGAGCATGACGAAGACGACATTCGGCCGCTTTCCATCAATCGCATAGGGTTGAACGCCCTGCTCCCGACTGAAATTCAGCGTTTTCGCATCAGGCTGGTCGACGCCCAGGTAATGGCTAACGACATCGTAATGGGCTTCGACCTGTTCTCGGTCGTAAGGCTGATTGGGGACCTTCAGCGTGTCATAAAGGAAGATCACCGGATTCAGACCAAGGGCTGCGATCTGGTTGTCGCCCGAGAAGAACGCATCGCTCCAGCGCAGCGGCACCGGGTTTTCCAGATTGATATTGTCGACGCGCCCGAGGATGGCGACGAAGACAGCCACCACCATCAGCGCACTACCCCAGATCAGCGAAAGCCGGCTGATTCGCTTTGCCGGACGATCCAGCGTGACCCGCTCGAAGCGCAGCAGCAGCCACCACATCAGAGCGGTTGCCGCCGCCCAGCCAAGGGTGATCCAGACCACGGGGTAGGTTTGCCAGACCATATCGGTGGAAATCTGCGCGTCCTCCAGAAAGCGCAACACGGTGGCATTGATGCGCACCCCGAGATAGGCGTAGTGGCCAAAATCGATGATGTAGACCAGCAGCACTGCACCAAGCGCCAGTGCCAGATAGAGCCGCGCTACCCAGCGAAGGACGCGGGAGCGGGTCAGGTTCCAGACCGGCAGCCACGCCAACAGCGCGATCGGCAACATCAACAGGATCGCCAGGCGAAGGTCGAAGCGCAGGCCGATCCCGAGCGTTTCGGGTACGGCATCGACCGTGCCGAGCGCGCTGGGCTCCAGCCCGGAGAAACCGACGAAGAAAATCCCGCGCAATGCTGCGAGCGCAATGAACAGAATCCCGACTGCACCGAACCAGTAATGCAGGCGCCGCGACTGAAGCCAACCCATTGTCCCAACCTCGAATCTATCGAATCGTCAAATAGCGCAGCCGGGCCATCACAGGTCGACTGGAGTAATTTTCGTCACGCGGGCATTGGCTTGCGCACGAGTGCCTTGCAGGCATAGACGAGCAACGCCCCGCAGCTGAACAAGGCGATGAAGGGGTCTAGCAAATAGTCCCAGTAATTGGGCGACGGCTTGATCCCCAGGCTGAACGCCAAGGTGGCAAGGCCGAGCATGGAAGCCCCCAACCAGTTCCTGAGCAGCAGCAATCCCAGGGCAAGCACGCCCACCACCGCGATCAGCGGGCGGGGGGCGTAACCGAGTTGATAGGGGTCCAGATAGGACAGGCCCATCGTTGCCGGGTAGAGAAAAAGCGCCAGTCCCGCCATCACGATCAACAATTGCACGCGCGCGTTCTGCGGCGGCATCGCCATCAGTCCCAAGCGCACTGCCGCGAGAAATGCCAGCGCCACCAGCGTCGTGATGGCCACGTCATCAGTGAAGCTGCGCATGTAGGCGGCCAGTGACAGACCGTCCACGGAAATGAAGCTGATCCCTAGCAGGAGGAGAAGGCGAAGCCCTTGAAACCCTCGGCCGAGGCCAAATCCAGGCGTGACGATGAAAGCGAGTAACCCGAAGGTCAGATGCGCTTGCCAGAGTTCAGGCATCAGAGCTGCTCCAGTAGCCAGGCATCATTGAAGCTGACGTGTTTGATGAATGTATTGTTCCAGGAATAGACCAGGTGGTAGAGACCGTCGGCGCTCCTGATGAAGTAGGGATACTCGTACTCGAAATCGCAGCCATGGGCCTTGCAGACGCGCTTATCCAGGTTTGTCAGAAACTCGTCCACCAGCGATAGCCGCCGCGGCCCGCTGGAAAGGCGAAACTTGTCGCCGATGATTTCCCGATATACCTCCGGAGTGAACGGGTTGCCCTCCGGGTCAGGCGATTCGTCCAGGTCAATCACCGGCTTCCAGAGGTCGAGGCTGGAGTCGGTCTCCATCAGGCGAAGACGGAAACGTCCGTCCTCCAGATCATTCAGGGCAACCAGCAGGCCATGATTGGGCGTGGCCACCGCCGCGAGCGCGGAATTGGGGTTGGCCGGGTCGATCGGATAAGGCTTGCTCCAGGTTCTGCCGGCATCCGCGGTGCGGCTTGCAAGCACGCGATGATGGCTGGCACCTGCATAGCGCAGCATGGCAACGGCATGTTGCTCGTCCATCGGCACCACTGTTGGTTGCAGTGAATCGTTGCCTTTGCTGATTCGACTTTTACCGGTCACCTCGCCGTTCGGGCTGATGTACAAATACTCGGCGAACTTGCCGAGGAACTCGTGGTAGACGGGCAGCCCTATGGTGCCGTCCTGATGGAATACCGGGGCATTACGCACCAGTGTGCTGATGTTCAAGAAAGGGGTGGTGATCAGCTGTCTGGGAGTCGACCAGGTTTCTCCCAGATCATCCGAATACATGGCGTTGATGGCGCTGCCAGCCCAGCCACCGATCGATACCGACACATAGAACAGCCACAGCCTGTTGTCGGGAGCCAGCGCAATGACCGGATTGCCGAGCTTGCGTATGTGCTTCTGGGTCGCCTTCTGGGTCGACTCGCGAGTCGCCAGGACCAGTTCCTCGCCCCACTCCGCCGCAATCGCGTCGAATCGCGCGCCGCGCACCTGAACGTCCGCAGCCCCTTCGCGCGAACCGGCAAACCATACGGCCATCAGGCCACCATCCGGTAAGGAGGTCACCGACGAGGCATGGACAAATTCGTCGAGATCGGAGGATGCGAAGCGGGTGCTGTAAAACGGCCCCTTGCTGGCGAGCGGCAGAGCATGAGAATTGGCTACAGCGAAACCGGCAACCGCTCGCTCAGGATGAAGCCACCAGGCGGTAGTGAAAATAGCTGCAAAGGCGATGACAGACAGGCAGGTGGGAAGAAATCCGAACTTTCCAGAACTCATATAAATCATGTCCGTATAAACACATGACGCGTCCTGCGCTTTGCAAGAAACGGCAAGCTCGTATGCCCCAAAAACCGTCGGGGCGTGAAAAAGAAAGTGTATTGGTCGGTTTGCCCCGACTTCTGATGGCCGGGAGTACCGAGCTTGTCTGAGCGGCCGCCGATCATGGCCGAGCACCAGGGTCGGAGCAATCACTTGGTGCAGGAAGCCGATCAGCCGCGCTTGATAAACGCTTCGTTCAGAAAAACCAGGTGCTACAGAAATCCTCGACGGCTGCAAGTGCAGGCGTCGCAATATAGTGTCACAAACATGCCTGTGGCAAATTGCTGCACCCTCCTCTCCATCGCGCGGCACGCAGGCCATGGCCGACCGATAAGTCGACTACCCAGAAGTACCGATGCAGGGCCAGCGGCGTAATATGGCGCATCTCAACAGAACGGGAGTTCTCTCATGCTGCTTCGCTTACTGGCCGCTGGTACTTTTGCGGCACTCTGCTTGCCTGCCCTTGCGCAGGAGCACCACAACGACCATCAGGTTTCGACTCAAGCGGCCACGGGTGAGCTGGCTGTCAGCCAGGCGTGGTCGCGGGCGATGCCGCCCAGCGCTCCGACTGGCGCGGTGTACTTCATACTGGAAAATCGTGGTCAGCAGCCACAGCGCCTGATCGGGGCGCAGACCTCACGGGCCGAAAAGACCGAGCTGCATACCCATGTCCATCAGGGCGACATGATGAAGATGCAGCAGATTCCGTCGGTCGAGGTGCAGGCCGCGGGCAAGGTGGAATTCAAGCCCGGTGGCAACCATGTGATGCTGTTTGGGCTCAAGCAACCGCTGGTGGCCGGCGAGAGCTTCCCGATCACACTGCAGTTCGAAAACGGCAGCGAGCTCACCGCCGAGGTCAGCATCGAGGAAGACGCCCCGGTCAGTGGCGGCTCGGCATCAGGTCATCACCACTGAGCGTCGGCCAAGGGCATGCGACTGACATGCCCTTGGCCCGCTTCAGACAGCGGCAGGCGTACGCATGGTGACGAATTCTTCCGCTGCGGTCGGGTGGATGCCCATTGTGTCATCGAACACCTGCTTGGTGGCGCCGGCCTTCAGCGCCACGGCCAACCCCTGCATGATCTCCCCAGCCTCCGGCCCGGCCATGTGGCAGCCAAGCACGCGGTCGGTTTCGGCGTCCACCACCAGCTTCATCAGGCTTCTTTCCAGGCTGTCGGTCATGGTCAGCTTCATCGGTCTGAAGCGGCTTTCGAAGATGGTGACCTTGTAGCCCTGCTCACGAGCTTCTTCCTCGGTCAGCCCTACGGTTGCCATGTTCGGCAGGCTGAACACGGCCGTCGGGATGGTGGAGTAATCGACCTTGCGGTACTGCTCGGGCTTGAATAGTCGACGGGCGACCGCCATGCCTTCGGCAAGCGCAACCGGGGTCAGCTGTACGCGACCGATCACGTCGCCGATCGCCAGGATCGAAGACACCGAGGTGCGGTACTCGTCATCCACTGCGATGAAGCCGCGCGCATCCAGCGCCACGCCGGCTGCTTCGAGGCCCAGGCCTTCGGTCATCGGGCGGCGGCCGGTGGCGTAGAAGATGCAGTCCGCTTCCAGGGTACGGCCGTCTTCCAGGGTGGCACGCACGCTGCCATCGGCCAGCTTGTCGATATGGACGATGTCGGCGTTGAACTGCAGGTCCACGCCCTTCTTGATCATCTCGTCTTTCAGATGGTCGCGTAGCGAGCCATCGAAGCCGCGCAGGAACAGCTCCCCACGGTAGAGCAGCTTGGTGTCGGCGCCACAGCCGTGGAAGATCGAGGCGAACTCGACCGCGATATAGCCGCCGCCCACCACCAGTACACGACGCGGCAAGGCATCCAGATAGAAGGCCTCGTTGGAGGTGATGGCGTGCTCACGACCCGGGATCTCCGGTACATGCGGCCAGCCGCCGGTGGCGATCAGGATGTGCTCGGCGCTGTAGCGCTTGCCGTCGACTTCGACGGTATGCGCATCGACCAGCCGCGCATGCGCCTGCAGCAGGGTCACGCCGCTGTCCACCAGGATGCTGCGATAGATGCCGTTCAGGCGCTGAATCTCGCGATCCTTGTTGGCGATCAGGGTTTTCCAGTCGAAGGTTGCGCCGTCGATGGTCCAGCCATAGCCCTGTGCCTGGCCGAAGTCCTCGGCATAATGCGCGCCGTAGACCAGCAGTTTCTTCGGCACGCAGCCGACATTGACACAGGTACCGCCCAGATAACGGCTCTCGGCAACCGCTACTCTTGCACCGAAACCAGCCGCGAAGCGCGCCGCCCGAACGCCACCGGAACCTGCGCCGATGACGAATAGATCGAAGTCGTAAGCCATGTAGAGTTGTCTCCTTGTCTAGCGAACAGCATAACCCAGGCTTCTGACCCGAATCACCGAAGGAGTGCCGCATGCGCCCTACCCTGACTCACCTGGCTCTGCATGTGCCCGATCTGGACGCTTGCATTGCGTTCTACGCACGCTTTTGTGGCATGCGGGTGTTCCACGAGCGGCCCGGCAAAGGGTCGCGCATCGTCTGGATGGCGGAGCCCGGCAAGGAGCGCGAGTTCATCTTCGTGATCATGCCTGGCGGCGCGGATCGCGCGTTGGCTGCGAACGACTACAGCCATTTCGGCTTCGCGATGGCCAGTCGAGAGGAGGTCGATGCGGTCGCCGAGCTGGCGCGCGAGGACGGTTGCCTGATCTGGGAACCGCGCGACGAGCCGTACCCGGTGGGTTACTACTGCGGCGTGCGCGACCCCGCGGGCAACTATGTCGAATTCAGCTATGGGCAGCCGCTCGGGCTGGGTGCCGAAGCGTTGCCGGCACCCTGAAACGAACGGGCCACCCTGAGGTGGCCCGATGGGTTCAGAACGCCTTACCGGTCAGGTAGAAGTTCTGGTAGCAGAAGTTGGTCGCCTCGATGTATCCCTCGGCGCTACCGCAGTCGAAACGCTGACCCTTGAATTTGTAGGCCAACACGCAACCATCCTGCGCCTGCTTCATCAGCGCATCGGTGATCTGGATCTCGCCGCCCTTGCCCGGTTCGGTCTGTTCGATCAGGTCGAAGATGTCCGGCGTCAGGATGTAGCGACCAATGATCGCCAGGTTCGACGGAGCGTCCTCCGGCTTGGGCTTCTCCACCATGTGGCTGACGCGGAAGATATCGTCGCGGATCATTTCACCGGCGATCACGCCGTACTTGCTGGTTTCCTCCGGCGGCACTTCCTGGATCGCGACGATGGAACAGCGGAACTGGTTGTACAGCTTGACCATCTGTGCCAGTACCGGATCGCCGTCCAGGTTGATGCACAGGTCGTCCGCCAGCACCACGGCGAACGGCTCGTCACCGATCAGCGGGCGGCCGCTGAGGATGGCATGGCCCAGGCCTTTCATTTCCACCTGACGGGTATAGGAAAAGCTGCATTCGTCGATCAGGCGCCGAATGCCGACCAGGTATTTTTCCTTGTCGGTGTTGCGGATCTGATGTTCGAGCTCATAGCTGATATCGAAGTGGTCTTCCAGCGAGCGCTTGCCGCGTCCGGTAACCATGGCGATCTGCGTGAGCCCTGCAGCAAGCGCTTCCTCGACCCCGTACTGGATCAGAGGCTTGTTCACCACCGGCAGCATTTCCTTGGGCATGGCTTTGGTTGCAGGAAGAAAACGTGTGCCATATCCGGCAGCAGGAAAAAGGCATTTCTTGATCATGTGAGTCCTTGAACTAAAGGTTCCAGTCGATGCACTGCCATCGAGAACAGCAGCTGCCTTGCGGTGTCATCCGGCCATGCCGGCGTAGAGCCTACGACCATCGTTTTCTATCGGGGTTCGCAGCGAACTCGGCTGCTGATGCAGATAGTATGCCTGCGCTACGCGCGTTCACTTCGCCGTCTCGGCGGCGGCCACGCTAATGGCGGTCTGACATTCTGTAAAGTCACCGGATAGTGTTTTTTTCACGCCTCCTTCGCGCCCGTCGTCGCCTTCATACAACTCCTATATGCATAGCTGTCGCTCATTACACTTTTGTAGCAGTCATCAGCGTAACCAGGCCGTTCGACTCATGACCTGAGTCAGGGAAATGCGCAATTGCACGGTTGTCGGTCGGCCGTGTCGCTCGCTCGTACTGGAAAAGCAATACCATAGTCGCGCCCCGTAATGGCGCATAGCTATCACCCGTCTCGGGTCTTCAAGAATCCCGGTAAGTCGCCGATAGGAGTTCAGATTGCTCAGTTCGTTGCTGCGTCGTCGTGGGAAACCAATAAAACAATAGTGCAGTGGCAGTTACCTTCCGCGTGGCAAGTACTAAGGAAAACCATGAACAACTCCGCCCCTCGACAAATGTCCGTGCAGACAAAGATCAACCTGGCGCTGGTGCTGGTGCTGGTGGCAATCATGTCTGCCTCGCTGTTCTTCTCTGCCAGTACCGAAAAGCGCCTGGTGCTCCAGGTTGTCGAGCAGCAGACCAAGGATGCTGCCGACTCCTATTTCGATAGCATCAACACCATGATGCTCACCGGCACCATGGCGCAGCGTGAAGTGCTGCGGAACAAGATCCTCGCGCGTCCGGGTGTTATCGATGCGCGCATCATCCGCGGCGATGAGGTCACCAAGGTGTTCGGGCCGGGATATGACCACCAGGCGCCTGTCGATGCCCTGGACCGCCGCGCCTTGGGCGGCGAGGAGATCATCGAGGTCAACGAGCAGAACGGGAGCCGGGTACTGACGGTGATCAACCCGATCCTGGCGCACGCCGACTACCGGGGCACCAACTGCCTGACCTGCCACCAGGTCGCGGAGAATGCCGTCATGGGCGCTGTGCGCATCAGCTACGACCTCAAGGCACTCGACCAGGAAGTGGATCGCAACATCATGATCAGCGCCGGCATTCAGCTGTTGCTGCTGGTGATAGGTGTTGTGGTGATGTGCATGACCGTGCGTCACGTGATCATTCGCCGCATCAACGCCATGCGTCACACCATGGACGCCATGGCCGAGGATGAGGACCTGAGCCGCAGCGTGGATGTAGGCGCAAAGGACGAGATCGGGGCGATGGGCCTGGCGTTCAATCGCATGATCGGCAAGTTCCGCCACAGCCTGGAAGCCGTGGCTGGCGTCACTCACAAGCTCTCCGACGTCTCCGGGCGGGTCTCCCATGTGGCAGAGAAAACCCTGGCCGCCGTCAACGAGCAGCGCAACGAAACCGACATGGTCGCCTCGGCGATGAATGAAATGAGCGCAACGGTTCAGGAGGTCGCGCGCAACGCCAGTCAGACCGCAAGCGCGTCCACCGGAGCGGATACCGAGTCCAAGGCCGGCGTGAAGGTGGCGACCGAAGCGCTCGACGGTATCGAAGTGCTGATCGCCGAGATCGAAAAGGCTGCTCAGGTGATCCAGCGCGTCGAGAGCGACAGCGCCAGCATCGACATGGTGCTCGGCGTGATCAACGGCATCGCCGAGCAGACCAACTTGCTGGCACTGAACGCCGCGATCGAAGCTGCCCGCGCCGGCGAGCAGGGCCGTGGTTTCGCGGTGGTGGCTGACGAGGTGCGCACCCTCGCCTCGCGCACACAGAAGTCCACCGAGGAAATCCAGGCGATGATCGAACAGCTGCAAGGCGGCGTGCGCAATGCCGTACAGGCAATGAAGGAAGCGCAGCTGCGCGCGCGCTCCGGCTCGGAATGCGTCGAGAAGGCTGCACAGAGCCTGGGCGTGATCGCCGACGAAGTGGGCACCATCAACGAGATGAATACCCAGATCGCCACAGCCGCCGAACAGCAGAGCGCTGTCGCCGAAGAGATCAATCGCAACATCACCACCATCAGCCGCATCGCCGACACCACGTCGGCCGACGCGACGCAGACCTCCGAGATCAGCGAAGAGCTGGTGCGCCTGGCCACCGAACTGAATCGTCTGGTCGGCCAGTTCAAGCTCTGAACACGAGCGCGAGGCCGGCCATGGCCTCGCTCCCTTGGCGTCTGTTATTCCGGCCCCGCCCAACGGCGCGGTCCGGGACGCTATTCTTGATCTGAGACAGTCGGCGCGCAGGCGCGAATCGTCCATAATCCGCGCCCATGATCTGCCTGAGCCGGACACACCCGAGGGTGACACCGCGTTCCGCACCGACTCCGAATTCAACCCTTAGGTGAAACGAACAATGGACCAACTGCCGAGCTTCAACCGGGCCCTGGTCGAGAAATACGACCGCCCCGGTCCGCGCTACACGTCCTACCCCACTGCCCCGCAGTTCCATCAGGCCTTCGCCGAGGACGACTACCGCGCTGCCGCCGCGCGTAGCAACCAGGCGCAGCCGCCCAAGCCGCTGTCGGTGTACATCCACATCCCGTTCTGCAAGAGCCTGTGCTACTACTGCGCCTGCAACAAGATCATCACCCACAAGACCGAGCGCGCCGTCGAATACCTCGAGTACCTCAAGCGCGAGATCGCCATGCAGGGTGCGCTGTTCGACCGCTCGCGCAAGCTGACCCAGCTGCACTTGGGCGGTGGCACACCGACCTATTTCACCAGCGAACAGCTGGCCGACCTGATGGCGAGCCTGCATCAGGCGTTCAACATGGATGACAGCGACAGCCACGAGTTCTCCCTTGAGGTGGACCCGCGCACCGTCACCCCGGAGCAGATCCACGGCTTGCGCAAGCTCGGCTTCAACCGTCTGAGCTTCGGCGTGCAGGACTTCGACGAGCAGGTGCAGATCGCCGTCAACCGCATCCAGACCGAGGAGCAGACCCGCGAACTGGTCCAGGCCGCCCGTGATGCGCGCTTCAAGTCGGTCAGCGTCGACCTGATCTACGGCCTGCCCCTGCAGACCGTCGCCAGCTTCGATGCCACGCTGAGCAAGATCATCGACATCCGCCCGGACCGCATCGCCGCGTACAGCTACGCGCACCTGCCGGATCTGGTGCGCGCGCAGAAGCTGATTCGCCCCGAGGACATGCCGCCGCCCGAGCGCAAACTGGAACTGCTGGAGCTGACCATTCAGCGCCTGACCGCGGCTGGCTACGTCTACATCGGCATGGACCACTTCTCGCTGCCCGAGGACGAGCTGACCCTGGCCCGCGCCAACGGCACTCTGCAGCGCAACTTCCAGGGCTACTCCACCCATGCCGACTGCGACCTGATCGGGCTGGGCATTTCCTCCATCGGCAAGGTCGCCGACAGCTACAGCCAGAACGTCAAGGAGCTCTCGCAGTACTACGCGCGACTGAACGACGGCATGCTGCCGGTGCACCGTGGTTACAAGCTGAGCGACGACGATCGGCTGCGCCGCGATGTGATCGTCTCGTTGATGTGTCATGGGCGTATCGATTACCGGCAGATCGAACAGAAGCACGGCATCGACTTCCGCAGCTATTTTGCCGACTCGCTGGCCAAACTGGCCGAGCCGGTCGCCGATGGTCTGGTGGAGCTGCGCGACGATGCGCTGATTCTGCTGCCGCAGGGCCAGCTGATGATGCGCAACGTCGCCATGGCTTTCGATGCCTATCTCGGTGGCGAGCAGCGCGGGCGCTTCTCGCGCACCGTCTGATCCTTCCATCGCGTCCGGGGCGGCACCCACGCCGCCCCTTCCGCTGATCACCGGCCATTGCCAAATACCGCTCGAACTGTATAAATAGCCAGCTTTCGAGCGGGCCGCCCGCGCCCCAGTTTTACCGGATGTGCGATGCGTCAGGCCCTGGAAAACCCCTTCTACTATCTCGACAACTTTCAGCAGGTCCTGGCCTGGGTGGACCAGCATCATGGCGACCTGCTGGACGACGCCGAACGCGCCTTCATCGTGCGTTTCGCTCTGTTGCCGCAGGCGTCCCAGGCATTGCTGGTGCGCATGGTGATGCGCAAGGGCGCGCTGTTCCGGGCCAGCAAACTGCACTACGGGGAGATCGGCTGTCCACGTCGGGCGGCAGCGCCATTGATCGAGCAGGGCTGGATCGATGCCGAGCGTGAGCTGACGCTGGAACAGCTGTTCGGCCTGCTGACCAAGGGCGAACTGCTGCAGCTGTTCGGCGTCACGAACTCGGCCGGCCTGCGCAAGGCCGAGCTGTTCGAAAGGCTGCGCGCCGACCATGGCCTGGCCAAGCCCTTCGGGCAATGGTGGGCGGGCTCCGAGGACGCGGTGTACAGCCTGTGCATCGACGAACTCTGCGAGCGGCTGCGCCTGCTGTTCTTCGGCAATATCCATCAGGACTGGTCGGAGTTCGTGCTGGCTGATCTGGGCGTTTATCGCTACGAGCAGGTGTCCTTTTCCCCCGCCTCACGAGCGTTCAGTTCGCGTGCCGAGCTGGACGCCTACCTGCATCTGCATCGCTGTCGCGAGCGCTTCGATGCCGGCGAGCCGCTGGCGGAGATCCTGGCGGCTGTACCGGCCGCGCCGTTCGGCAATGCCTGGCTGGAAAGCCGCCGCGGCAAACTGCTGCTGCGCATCGGCCAGCAGTTCGAACGGCTCGGCGAGCTCGACGAGGCCTTGCGCGTGCACGCGTCCAACGGCTATCCCGGTGCGCGTGAGCGGGCTATTCGTGTATTGGAGCGCGGCGGCCAGCCAGCGGCCGCGCTGGATCTGTTGCTTCAGGCCCGGGCCGCGCCGGAAAGCGAACATGAAGTGCAGCAGCTGCAGCGCATCCTGCCACGTCTGCAACGCAGCCTGGGCATCCCGACCGAGCGTGCACGCAGCCGCAAGCCGGAACAGCTCAACCTGATCCTGCCGAGGCCTACCTGCAGCGTCGAGCAGGCGGTGCGCGAGCATCTGACGAGGCCGGATGCGCCCGTGTATTACGTGGAGAACGCCCTGGTCGGCTCGCTGTTCGGCCTGCTCTGCTGGGACGCGATCTTCGCGCCGTTGCCGGGCGCGTTCTTTCACCCGTTCCACTGGGCGCCGGCCGACCTGAACCGCGCGGACTTCCATCAGCGCCGCGCCGATCTGTTCGCCGCCTGCCTGGCCTGCCTCGACAGCGACGACTACCGTGACTGCATCTGGCGCACCTTCCAGGCGAAACTCGGCATCCATAACGCGTTCGTCGCCTGGGGGCTGCTCGACGAACAACTGTTGGCGCAAGCGCTGGACTGCATTCCCGCCGCGCACCTGAAGCTGCTGTTCCAGCGCATCCTGGCGGACGTCACTGGCAATCGCACCGGTTTGCCGGACCTGATCCAGCTGTGGCCGGAAGCGCGCCGCTATCGCATGATCGAAGTGAAGGGCCCGGGCGATCGCCTGCAGGACAACCAAAAGCGCTGGATCGACTACGCCCATCAGCACGGTCTGCCCATTGCGGTCTGCCATGTCCAGTGGGCCGAGGCCATGGCGTGAGCTATCGGGTCGCGGTGCGCGCGCTCTGCGAATTCACGGCCAAGGTCGGCGATCTGGATCTGCGCTTCACGCCCTCGCCCACCGCGCTGGAAGGCATCGCCGGGCACGCCCAGGTCACCGCCAGGCGTGGCGATGGCTACGAGCGCGAGATCGCCCTGGAGGGGCAATACGGGCAACTGAGCGTGCGCGGCCGTGCCGATGGCTACGACCCGGCGCGCAATCGCCTGGAAGAGATCAAGACCTTTCGCGGCGACCTGGAACGCCAGCCCGCCAATCATCGCCAGTTGCACTGGGCGCAGGCGAAGATCTATGGCTGGCTGCTGTGTCAGACACGCGGGCTCGATGAACTCGAACTGGCACTGGTCTATTTCGACGTCACCAGCCACAAGGAAACGCTGTTCGTCGAGCGTCACACCGCAGCACAGCTGCGCGTGTTCTTCGAGACCCAGTGTCAGGCGTTCATCGACTGGGCCGCACAGGAAATGGCCCACCGCGCTGCGCGCGACCAGGCACTTTCCGCCCTGCGCTTTCCCCACGACGACTTTCGCACCGGCCAGCGGCAACTGGCCGAGGCGGTGTACAAGGCTGCCTGCACGAGCACCACGCTCATGGCGCAGGCGCCTACCGGCATCGGTAAGACGCTTGGCACCCTGTTCCCGCAGCTCAAGGCATTCCCGGGGCAGCGGCTGGACAAGCTGTTCTTTCTCGCCGCCAAGACGTCCGGTCGACGCCTGGCACTGGATGCGCTGCAGACGCTGCAACGCAACGCCAACCATGGACTGCGGGTACTGGAGCTGGTGGCGCGCGAAAAGACCTGCGAACACCCGGACAAGGCCTGTCATGGCGAATCCTGCCCGCTCGCCCGCGGCTTCTACGACCGCCTGCCCGCGGCGCGGGCCGCCGCGCTGGGGCAGGTCCAGCTCGACCAGGCTGCCCTGCGCGAAGTGGCGCTTGCCCATCAGGTCTGTCCCTATTACCTCAGTCAGGAGCTGGCACGCTGGGCGGACGTGGTGGTCGGTGACTACAACTATTACTTCGATAGCAGCGCCCTCCTCCACGGCCTGACGCTGGCCAACGACTGGCGCATCTGCCTGCTGGTGGACGAGGCGCACAACCTGCTCGACCGGGCACGTGGCATGTACAGCGCCGAGCTCGATCAGCGGGCCTTCGCCGGTCTCGGCAGCAAGGCACCGGCGCTCTTGAAACGCCCACTTGGTCGAGTACAGCGCTGCTGGAACGACCTGCATCGCGAACAGCTGGCGGACTACCAGGTGCAACCGGAGTTGCCGCTCAAGTTGCTCGGCGCGCTGCAGCAGGCGGTCAGCGTCATCACCGACTATCTGGGCGAGCAACCTGCAGGGCTGGATGCGGAGCTGCAACGGGCCTATTTCGACGCCATGCATTTCTGCCGTGTCGCCGAGCTGTTCGGTGAACACTCGCTGTTCGACATCAGCCTGTTGCCGGCGACTGCTCGCAGCAAGGCCCGTCGTTCGATCCTTTGCCTGCGCAATGTGGTTCCCGCCCCCTTTCTGGCTCCCCGCCTGGCGCAGGCGCGTTCCAGTGTGCTGTTCTCCGCCACGTTGAGCCCGCGCAGATTCCATGCCGACATGCTGGGCCTGCCCGCCGCCACCGCCTGGATCGACGTCGAATCGCCGTTCCAGAGCCGGCAGCTGCGCGTCTGCCTGGCCGAGCATGTTTCGACCCGTTATCAGCACCGGCAGGCCTCGCTGGGCGCTGTGGTCGAACTGATTGCCCGTCAGTACCGCGAGCGTCCCGGCAACTACCTGGCCTTCTTCAGCAGCTTCGATTACCTGCAACAGGTCACCGTGCTGCTGCGCGAGCAATGCCCGGACGTACCCTTCTGGGAGCAGACCCGCGGCATGCAGGAAGCGGCGCGCAATGCCTTTCTCGATCGCTTTACCGAACGCAGCAAAGGAATCGGTTTCGCCGTGCTTGGCGGCGCATTCGCCGAAGGCATCGACCTCCCCGGCCAGCGCCTGATCGGTGCCTTCATCGCGACCCTTGGCCTGCCGCAGGTCAACCCGGTCAACGAACAGTTCAAGATACGGCTCGACGAGATGTTCGGGCGCGGCCACGGTTACGACTACACCTATCTCTACCCAGGGTTGCAAAAGGTCGTGCAGGCCGCCGGCCGAGTGATCCGCACACAGCAGGACGAGGGCGTCGTGCATCTGATCGACGACCGTTTTGGCCGTCCGCAGGTGCGTCGCCTGTTGCCCGGGTGGTGGGCCTTGTCTGGCAGTTCTGGTGGATGAACGCCGGTCGTTCGGGTTGCGTGGGCGTCGGAGGCTGGTTATAGTCCTGCGCCGCCGATTCCCCATCGGCGCGCTGCGACGCAGCCTCCGCCCGGATGGCGAAATTGGTATACGCAAGAGACTTAAAATCTCTCATCCGAAAGGGTATGCGGGTTCGACCCCCGCTCCGGGCACCAAACTTCCGTTGGTTCCAGCAACTGGCGCCGGCGCAGCCCATTCGAATATCCCTCCTATATATCCCATCAGCCGCTCAAAGATCGGATGCGCTCGATTGTGCGTACTTCAAGCCCTTCACGTTTGTTGGGCGTTAAGTTGCGGGCAATATCGGCGCCTCTATAAATCTTTAGAATGAATTTGTGCTAATCTGTATCTATAGACACAAACTGTCGGAACCATTGCCATGTCAGCCACCCTTCAAGTAACCGCTTTTTCCAAGGATCAATGCACAACTGGATTGCGCGCTGCGGTGAATATTCTGGACAAATGGCAGGCCACGACTGAACAGGCCTGTCGAATTCTGCGTATCTCCCGCAGCACTCATGCGCGCGCCAAGTTGCGTAATGCCGACTGGTCGGTGAGCCTGGATCCGGATCAGATGCAGCGCATCAGTTTCATCCTCAATATCCACGCCGCGCTGCGACTGATCTTCGATAATCCGGAGAACACCTACGGTTTCCCTGGAATGCCCAATCACAACGAGTTCTTCAACGGCCGTTCACCGCTGGAGGTCATGGCGCAGGGCGACATGATTTCGCTGTACGAGACATTTCGGCGGATCGACAGTCTGCGGGGCGCGCAGTGGTAGTGCCGAAGCGGCTGCCGGTTCGGCCGCCGGCGAAGCTGCAGGCGTATCGATTGGTGAACTCCAAGTTTCCGCCCATCGAGCTGTTCGATGACGTGGCCGACGCCGATGAGTTCGACATGCTTTATCAGCTCCAAGCCCTGACGAACCCGCGCCTGCACAACGAGACCGGCCGACTCGAGCTGATTCCCCGCGGCGAGATCCCGTTCGGCATTCCCGGCTGCTCCTATGCCACCGCTCCGTTCACCCATGTGAATCCCTCCGGCTCGCGTTTCAGCGATGGCAGCTACGGCGTGCTCTACCTGGCCGACAGTATGGAAACGGCCCTTGCCGAAGTGCGCCATCACCAGGAGCTGTACTGGTCCGGCGTGGTGGGTCTGAACTTCGAGCGCTTCGTCTTTCGCGGATTGTCGTGCCAGTTCGACGAGGCAGGCCTGCTGGATGCCACGACCGTCGCGCTGACCGACCCGATCTATGATCCGAACGATTATTCCGCGGCGCGCCAGTTCGGTCGTCAGCTCCGGCAGGACGGCTTTGCAGGTCTGCGCTACCGCTCGGTGCGCAAGCCTGGCCAGCATTGCTGGGCGCTCATGACGCCGCGCAATGTGCTCTCCATTGTCCAGACCGCCCATTACGAGATGATCTGGAACGCCGGCATTACCAGTGTGAGCGCCATCGGCGAGGTTTCGCCGTAGGCCCACCCCGGCGCCGCTCGTCCGCACGCCCGTCACTGCCAACCAGCTGTAACAAACTCCGCGCATCCTTTGCTCAAGGACTCCCCATGGCGCACGGACGCTCCCCCGAACAGACGATGTGAGGACGCGACGATGAGCAAGCGATCACTCGAAGAACTGGTAACCCGTTCGGATATCAGCGCACTGCAGCCGATGGCGCACTGGCGTCGTGGTCGTCGCAGCGGGCAGGAAAAAGCAGGGCCGAACGCTGCAGCGCTGATGCAGAGAGCCTCGGCAGACATTGGCATGCTAAGGACAGCCCCGTCTCACTGATCCGTTCAGGCAACGCCAATGGCGAGCGGAGCGAATCCTGCCGGTCTAGCGGGCAGGGCCGACCTCGCGAGCGCCCTGCCCTTCACCCGTGGTGTCGCGGCAACCACAGAGAGATAAGCGCGGCGAGCAGCAGGAACAGCGACGACACCCACAGGCAAGCCTGCAGGCCGTAGGCCTGGAACACCCAACCCGAGAGCAGCGTGCCGACCAATCGACCCAGCGCGTTGGACATGTAATAGAAGCCTACATCCAGCGAGACGCCATCTTCCTTGGCGTAGCTGACGATCAGATAGCTGTGCAGCGACGAATTCACCGCGAACAGCACGCCAAATAGCAGCAGCCCGCCGATCAGCACCCACTGCGGCGACGCAGCGCCCGCCAGCCCGACCGCAATGGCCGCAGGCAACGCGGCCAGCGACGCTGCCCATAGGAAAGCCGCGCGCCCATCCGGGACCTTGCCACTGCGTTTGCCGGTGATCGCCGGTGCGACCGACTGGACAATGCCGTAACCGATGATCCAGCACGCAAGGAAGCCACCGACCATCCAGAAGTCCCAGCCGAAAACCGCGCTCAGATACACCGGCAAAGCCACCACGAACCAGACGTCTCGCGCGCCGAACAGGAACAGGCGCGCCGCGGACAACACGTTGATCGCGCGACTCTTGGACAGGATGTCGCGGAACTTGGGCTTGGCCTTGGCCTTGCCGAGATCCTTTTTCAGCAGCACCAGGCTGGCCAGCCAGATCAGCGCCAGCACGGCAGCCATCGCCAGCACCGCGCCGGCGAATCCCAGCAGACTGAGCAGCGCGCCGCCGAGAAAGAAGCCCACGCCCTTGAGCGCGTTCTTCGAGCCAGTGAGGATGGCGACCCACTTGTAGAGCGTGCCCTGCTGGCTGTCCGGCACTAGAAGCTTGATCGAGCTCTTGGCGGACATCTTGTTCAGATCCTTGGCGATGCCGGAAAGCGCCTGCGCGCCCATTACCCAGGGCACGGTCAGCCATGTGGCCGGTACGGTGAGCATTAGCAGGGCCGCGACCTGCAGCGCCAAGCCGAGGTTCATCGTACGGTTCAGACCAAGCCGCGCACCGAGGTACCCGCCAATCAGGTTGGTGACGACGCCGAATATTTCGTAGAACAGGAACAGCGCGGCGATCTGCAAGGGCGAGTAGCCCAGCGCATGGAAGTGCAGCACCACCAGCATGCGCAGCGCGCCGTCGGTGAGGGTGAAGGCCCAGTAGTTACCGGTTACCACCAGGTACTGGCGGATTTCCGGCGCGAGACGTTGCAGAGCATGCATGGCGGCGGCTCATAAATATGTACGGATCACTGATAAGGCGCGAACCCGCTCGGCCCACCTCAGACGCCGGGCTGAATGGTGGGCTGAAGCCCACCCTACGGGATGTACGCCCTAGCAAATGTCGGCTAGCCCAACCTTGCGCGCCAGTTCAACGGTGCGGTTGGCGTAGCCCCACTCGTTGTCGTACCACGCGTAGATCTTCACCTGCGTGCCGTTGACCACCATGGTCGACAGCGCATCGATGATCGACGAGCGCGGGTCGGTGCGGTAATCAATGGAAACCAGCGGCCGCTCCTCGTAGCCGAGAATGCCCTTGAGCTCGCCCTCCGCTGCAGCCTGCAGCAACCGGTTCACCTCTGCGACATCGGTGCTGCGCTCCACCTCGAACACGCAGTCGGTGAGCGAGGCATTGGCCAGCGGCACGCGCACGGCATGGCCGTTCAGCTTGCCGCGCAGCTCGGGAAATATCTCGGCGATCGCCGTGGCCGAGCCGGTGGTGGTGGGAATCAGGCTCATGCCCGAGGCGCGGGCGCGGCGCAGATCCTTGTACGGCTGATCAAGAATGCTCTGCGTATTGGTCAGGTCATGGATGGTGGTGATCGAACCGTGGCGGATGCCGAGCTGCTCGTGGATCACCTTGACCACCGGTGCCAGGCAGTTGGTGGTGCAGGACGCCGCGGTGACGATGCGGTGCTGCGCCGGATCGTACAGGCCGTCATTGACGCCCATGACGACGTTCAGCGCGCCCGCCTCCTTCACCGGCGCGCTGACTACCACGCGCTTGACCCCCTGCTCCAGATACTGCTGCAGCACCGCAACGGTCTTCATCTTGCCGCTCGCCTCGATGACAAGATCGCAGCCCGACCAATCGGTGTCGGCGATCGCCTTGTTGGCGCTGACCTTCACCCGCCGGCCGTTGATGGCCAGGCGGTCGCCGTCGGCGCTGGCCTCGTGCTGCCAGCGGCCATGCACAGAGTCGAAATTGAGCAGGTGCGCATGGGTCGCCGCATCGCCGGCCGGATCGTTGATCTGCACGAAGTCCAGCTCCGGCCAATCCCAGGCCGCCCGCAGGGCCAGGCGGCCGATGCGGCCGAAACCGTTGATGCCTACTTTTATGCTCATGGATGACTCGCTCCTGAAATGATGGATCAGAGATTGCGCGGCGCGAACATGATGATCGCCATGCCCAGCAACGCCACGGCGCAGCCGAGCAGGTCCCACCCGGTGGGGCGAACACCGTCGACCAGCCACAGCCAGACCAGTGCGACAGCGACGTAAACGCCACCGTAGGCGGCGTAGACCCGTCCGGCGGCGGTGGGGTGCAGTGACAGCAGCCAGGCGAACAGCGCCAGGGAAAGCGCCGCCGGAACCAGCAACCAGATACTCTTGCCTTGTTTCAGCCAGAGGTACGGCAGATAACAGCCGACGATCTCCGCTATCGCGGTAATGACGAACAAGCCGAGCGTATTCAGCACGAGAGGCCCGTCATGCGCCGAAGCGTTCGATCCAGCCGACATGCGCCGGATGCTGGATAGCCTTGGGGCGAAGCGCCTGGACGCAGGCGATGGCTGTCGCGCGCGGCACGTCGCGGTCGATCAGGATGCGCGCTGCGATCAGCCCGGTACGACCAGAGCCGCCCTTGCAGTGAATAGCGACGCGCTTGCCGGCATCCAGCAACTCATGGATCCGAGCTGCCGCCCCTTCCCAGGCCAGATCGAAGTCCGCCAGCGGCACCTGTTCGTCGGCCACCGGCAGGTGAAACCACTCGAGGTCGCGTTCGGCACAGAGTTGCGGCAGCTGGCTCGCGTCGTTACGGGCCAGCTCTTCGGCGGGCATCAAGGTGATCACTGCTTCGGCACCAGCCGCCTGCAGCGTGGTCAGCGCCTCGTCGAGGCTGCTGCCCTTGCTACCGGGACACGGCGTGAAGATCAGCTGACCGGCACAGCCGGGCACATCGAGGATGTCGTAGGGATGGGACACGCGGGCGATTCCTGGAAGTCAGATTGAGCGTTGATTGACGCGACGGGACAGCGCTTCGGCCGACTCCTTGCGTTCCGAATAACGGTCGACCAGGTAATCGGCGCGACCGCGTACCAGCAGGGTGAACTTGATCAGCTCCTCCATCACATCCACCACGCGGTCGTAATAGGCCGAGGGCTTCATCCGCCCCGCCTCGTCGAACTCGAGATAGGCCTTGGCCACTGAGGACTGGTTGGGGATGGTGAGCATGCGCATCCAGCGACCCAGCACGCGCATCTGATTGAGCGCATTGAATGACTGCGAACCGCCGCTGACTTGCATGATCGCCAGCGTCTTGCCCTGAGTCGGGCGCAGCGCGCCCATGGCCAGCGGCACCCAGTCGATTTGCGCCTTGAACACCGCGCTCATCGAGCCATGCCGTTCCGGCGAGCACCACACCTGCCCCTCCGACCACTGCATCAGCTCGCGCAGTTCCTGCACCTTCGGATGGCTGTCAGGTGCATCGTCCGGCAGTGGTAGTCCTGCCGGATGAAAGATGCGCGTCTCGGCACCGAAACGCTCCAGCAGCCGCGCAGCTTCCTGTACCAGCAAGCGACTGTAGGAGCGCTCCCGGTTGGAGCCATAGAGCAGCAGAATGCGCGGCTTGTGCGCAGGCCCGTCTGGGAGGCCCAGCTTGGCGAGATCCGGCAGATCGAGCAGCGCTGGATCGATATTGGGTAGGTCGTCGTGCATGGGGTAATCCTGAAAGTTGAGGCGAGTGAACGATGCGATTCAGCCACACACCGTCGCCCGCTCGGGACGATTGCGCATGCGCTCCAGACGCTGCACGTTGTCGCTCAGCCAGTTCTTGTTGGCAGCCAGAATCGGTTGCAGCATGTCCGTGACCCAGTCAGGCAGATGCGGATGGAAACGGTAATAGACCCACTGTCCCTGGCGGCGATCTTCCAGCATGCCGCAGCTGCGCAGCATCGCCAGGTGACGGGAAATTTTCGGCTGACTTTCATCCAGCGCGCAGGTCAGCTCGCACACGCACAACTCGCCTTCGCGGGCGATGAGCAAGGCGATGCGCACGCGAGTCTCGTCAGCCAGGCATTTGAATACGGTGGTAGGTGTCAGGTGCTCGATCACGAAAATACCCTTCTGACGCTTGCCGATCGGTTGATGATCGCGAAACGTATGCGTCGGCGAATATATTGCTTAACGCATATACGAGTAAAGCGCAGGTTAGCCGCTCAGGTGCTTCAGGCAACCTTGGCGTGGCGAATTTGCTCGGCGTAATGCAACCCGCGTATATTCCGCAGAGCGTATATAAGGCGAACCGAATGTCTTGGATGAGAGTCTGCTGATGTCAGCCCCCCATGTGCTCGATGTGATCATCATCGGCGCCGGGCAGTCGGCCCTGGCGAGCGCGTACTTCGTGCGGCGTACGGCGCTTTCCTACCTGCTGCTGGACGATCAACCCGCCCCGGGTGGCGCCTGGCTCCACGCCTGGAATTCGTTGAGGCTGTTCTCACCGGCGGCCTGGAGTTCGATCGCCGGCTGGCCGATGCCCACCCCCGTCGAACCGGGCAATCCGTCGCGCGACGATGTGATCGACTACCTGCAACGCTACGAGACCCGCTACAGCTTTCCCATTCAGCGCCCGGTTCATGTCGATGCGATCAGGCGCGTAGATGATCTATGGCAGGTTCAGGCCGGCGATTGGCGCTGGCTGGCCCGGGCAGTAATCAGTGCGACCGGCACCTGGAGCAAGCCTTTCATTCCGGACTATCCGGGGCGCGAGGCGTTCCAGGGGCTGCAATTGCATTCAGCGTACTACCGGGACCCTGCGCCCTTCTCCGGCAAGCGCGTGATGGTGGTCGGCGGCGGCAATTCAGCCGCGCAGATCCTGGCGGAACTCTCGAAGGTCGGCGAAACCATATGGGTCACTCAGGACCCGCCGGCATTCCTTCCCGATGAGGTCGATGGTCGCGTGCTGTTCGAGCGTGCAACCGCGCGCTGGAAGGCTCAGCAGGAGGGCCGCAGCATCGATGACCTGCCCGGCGGCTTCGGCGATATCGTCATGGTGCCCTCGGTGCTCGACGCGCGGGAACGTGGCGTGCTGGTAGCGCAACCGCCGTTTGTGCGCTTGCACGAAACTGCCGTCGAATGGGCGGACGGCCGTCAGACTCGCCTCGATGCGGTGGTCTGGTGCACCGGCTTTCGCCCGGCGCTCGATCATCTTCACCCGTGCGGGCTGGTGGAGGCCGACGGCAAGGTGCAGGTAGCAGGGACCCAAGCCGTGAAACAGCCCAATCTCTGGCTGGTCGGCTACGGCGAGTGGACCGGCACGGCATCTGCCACGCTGATCGGCGTCATGCGCAGCGCCCGAAGTACGGTCGACGAAGTGGTCGAAGCGCTGTCCGCACAATCCCGCTAGCGCGGCGACACAACCCACCACCTACAGAAAGAAAAGGTACGGTTCCAGATGTCCACTCAATGCGAAGTGACCAGCAAGCAGGCCGGGGCGCCACTGGGCTTCTTCGAGCGTTACCTCACCCTCTGGGTATTCCTCTGCATCATTGCCGGCACGCTGCTCGGGCTTGGCATGCCCGCGGCGGCACAGGCCGTGGGCGCCCTGGAAGTGGCCCATGTAAACATCCCGGTCGGCCTGCTGATCTGGGTGATGATCATCCCCATGCTGATGAAAATCGACTTCTCCGCCCTGCGGGAGGTCTACGCGCAGCGGGCGAGCATGGGCATCACGCTCTTCGTCAACTGGGCCATCAAGCCGTTCACCATGGCGCTGCTGGGCTGGCTGTTCATCAAACAGGTCTTCGCGCCCTGGCTGCCGGCCGCCGAACTGGACAGTTACATGGCCGGCTTGATCCTACTGGGCGCGGCGCCCTGCACCGCAATGGTCTTCGTATGGAGCAACCTCTGTAACGGCAACGCCAACTTCACCCTGACCCAGGTCGCACTGAACGATGTGGTGATGGTGTTCGCCTTCGCCCCGATCGTCGCACTGCTGCTCGGTGTGTCTTCGATTCCAGTGCCTTGGGACACGCTGCTGCTCTCGGTAGTGATGTACATCGTCATCCCGCTGGCGATCGCCCAGATAATTCGCGCACGCCTGCTCAAGCGCGGCGAAGAAGCATTCCACGCCGCCCTGGCAAGAGTGCAGCCATTCTCCATCGTTGCGCTGCTGGCCACCCTGGTGCTGTTGTTCTCCTTCCAGGGCGAGGCCATCGTCGACCAGCCGCTGATCATCGCCATGCTGGCTGTGCCCATCCTGCTGCAGACCCTGCTGATCGCCGGGCTGGGCTATTGGCTCAATCGCCGCTTCCAAGTGCGCCACGATGTGGCAGGGCCGTCGGCCATGATCGGCGCCTCGAATTTCTTCGAGCTGGCGGTGGCCGTCGCCATCGTGCTCTACGGTTTCAATTCCGGTGCCGCACTGGCCACGGTGGTCGGCGTGCTGATCGAGGTGCCGGTGATGCTCTGGCTGGTGCGCAGCGTCAATCGCAGCCGCGACTGGTACAACCGCGCGTTGACGGCTAACCGAACATAGCCCTGCGCTTGACGCGGATCAGCCTCGCCGCACGCCAGCCAACTACCATGGTCGTGACTACCCAGCAGGACCATGGTCATGGACAGCTCCGCGCCCGAGCGATCGGCTCCTTCGGCTGACGCCTCCCCTTCGCTGTGTAAACACCTGGCGCGTTTCTGGCGCGACCGCCCTGGCGAAGCCAAGGTGCTGCTTGGCATGTCTGCCGCATTTCTGCTGATCTTCTTCCTGCCGCTGGGGCAGCCTCGCTTCGAGAATGCCGTACTCGAAGGCCTTCGCCTGACCCAGTGGTACGCCCGCGAGCACGTCATCCTTTGCCTGTTGCCGGCCTTCATCATCGCAGGCGCGATGGCCGTCTATATCAGCCAGGGCGCGGTGATGAAGCACCTCGGCCCGGCCTCGCCCAAGCCGATTGCCTTCGGCGTGGCCTCGGTCGCCGGCACGCTGCTGGCGGTGTGCTCCTGTACCGTCCTGCCGCTGTTCGGCGGCATCTACAAGCGCGGGGCCGGGCTCGGCGCAGCCATCGCCTTTCTCTACTCGGGGCCAGCGATCAACGTCATGGCCATCGTGGTGACGGCCAAGGTGCTTGGCGCCGAGCTCGGTATCGCCCGGGCTGTCGGCGCATCCTCTTTGCCCTGGTAATCGGCGCGATCATGCACCTGCTCTACCGTCACGAAGAAGCCGCCCGCGCCGCCAAGGGCGCCCGCGGGTTCACCGCCGACGACAGCGGGCGTCCGCTGGGCGACATCGTCGCCCTGTTCAGCCTGATGATCGGCATCCTGGTGTTCGCCAACTGGGCCAGGGCGGAAAGCCCGGCATGGATGCTCGTTTACGCCTGGAAGTGGCCGATCACCGCTGCGCTCGCCATCCTGCTGGCGGCGCTGTTGGTACGCCGTTGGCGCTGGTCACTACAACCGTTGCTGGTCGTGGCCGGGTTGGTCGCTGCAAGCGCCCTGCTCCGGCCCGAATGGCCAGAACTGGCGATGGTCATCGGTATCGGCGGGCTGATGTTGCAGGCCAGCCGTGAGAACGCTGCCGGACAGGTGGGTCGGGCAGAGCTGGGACTTCACCAAACAGATCATGCCGCTGCTGCTGGGTGGTGTGATGGTCGCCGGCATGCTGCTCGGCCGTCCTGGTCATGAAGGATTGTTTCCCAGTCAATGGGTGGTCTGGGTAGTGGGTGACAACAGCTTCGCCTCCACCCTGCTCGCTTCACTACTGGGCGCCTTCATGTACTTTTCCACGCTGACGGAAGTGCCTATCGTCGAAGGCCTTCTTGGCGCTGGCATGGGCAAGGGCCCGGCACTGGCGATATTGCTCGCCGGCCCTGCGCTGTCCCTGCCGAACATGCTGGTGACTCGCACGGTGCTGGGCACCCAGAAGACGCTGGTGTACTGCACGCTGGTCGTGGTCATGGCCACGCTTAGCGGTTATCTCTATGGCCAACTGATGTGAGGACGGCCATGAAACTGACCGTCTACGGTTCCGGCTGCGCCAAGTGCCAGCAACTCACTGCCAATGCCGAAGCGGCGGCACGTCGTCTCGGTCTGGAATATCAGCTCGAGAAAATCACCGACGTCAACGCGATCATCGATGCCGGGGTCATGCGCACGCCAGCGCTGGCGGTCGATGACGATGTCCTCGTCGAGGGGAAGGTGCCCAGCAGCGACGAACTCCAGCAGCTGCTGGGCTGAACCTAGAACCGGGCCGGGCTCGTCGCATCATTTGATGCCCTTAACGGTACGGAACCCTCCTGCGCGGTTCGCGGCCTCATAACCTGAGCCGTCAGGAGAAATGTGAAGTGTCCGATTCGATGACTTACCTGGCCATCGCAGCCGCGGTGGCGCTCATCGCGCTGAACTTGCTGGCGATCATCAGCGTATTCAAAAGCGAGCGAAGCGTGGGCGCAAAGGCGCTCTGGGCGATCGGTATCGCCCTCTTCCCAGTGCTGGGCCTGCTGTTCTGGCTGCTGGTTGGCGTTCGCAGAGTCCGCTGATCAGGGCTTCTGACCTAGCAGGTACAGGGCTCGTCCCAGCACCCGTATCGAATCGGCGTGCTTGCCTGCCTGATGCAACTGCTCACCCTCGGCACGCAGTTCGCGCACCTGCTGCAGGGTGGCTGCGTCCTTCGGTGGATTGGTCTTGAGCAGTTCGTCGATCTTGGCCATGTCCATGGGGCAATGCATCGCCAGCAGTGGCGAGCTGAACAGAATCGCGAAGGCAAAGGCTGAGAGGCGTCGCATGGCTATTCTCCTGAGCGAGAGGCGCCCATGCAGTATAGATAGCAGCGGCAGAATCGCTTGGTGCCCACTCACTGGCAGTACCGGTGGCCGCGAGCTCTGGGACGCAAAAGAAAAAGCCCCAAGCAACGAATTGCTTAGGGCTCTTCAATATGGAGGCCGATGTCGGAATCGAACCGGCGTACACGGATTTGCAATCCGCTGCATAACCACTCTGCCAACCGGCCTCAAAACGAAGGCGCCGCATGATTTCTGCGGCGCGATCTTACAAACTGGAGCGGGAAACGAGACTCGAACTCGCGACCCCGACCTTGGCAAGGTCGTGCTCTACCAACTGAGCTATTCCCGCGTTGTCTTGGTGACGGGCGCCATTCTATACGATCGAAGGCTGCCGTCAACCCTTTGATTAAAAAAGTTTTTATTTCTTTTCCGTAGTGCTCAGGTGCGGCCAGGCAGCCATCAGGTAATTGATCATCGACCACAGCGTCAACCCTGCCGCGACGATGAGCAATGCGTACCCCATACCGACCCATATTGTCGGCTGCGGCGGATTGGCCAGCAGGATCACCAGCGCCACCATCTGCGCCGCGGTCTTCCATTTGCCGAGATTCGACACCGCGACCTGCGCGCGGGCACCGAGCTCGGCCATCCACTCGCGCAATGCCGAGACGACGATCTCGCGGCCGATGATGATCGCAGCCGGCAGCGTCAGCCAGAGATTGGCGTGCTCCTCAACCAGCAGCACAAGCGCGACCGCCACCATCAGCTTGTCGGCTACGGGATCAAGAAAGGCGCCGAATGGCGTGCTCTGTTCCAACCGGCGCGCCAGATAGCCATCGAGCCAATCGGTAAGCGCCGCGATGGTGAACACGGCACTGGCGGCCAGGTAGCTCCAGTAGAACGGGAGATAGAAAAGCAGGATGAAGATGGGTATCAGCAGCACGCGCAGAACGGTGAGCAGGTTCGGGATATTCATCGGTACCACTGATCGGCGGAATTCGGGGGACAGTTTACTCACTGTGCAGAGCGGCATAAATCGACTCGGCAAGCTTTTTACTGATACCAGGCGCCTTGGCGATCTCGTCGAGGCTGGCCCTGCACAGTTCCTGAAGACCGCCAAAATGCGTGAGCAGTTCGCGACGACGTTTAGGCCCAATGCCCGGAACGTCCTCCAGCGTCGAAGTGCGCCGAGCCTTCCCACGCCGTGCGCGGTGGCCGGTGATGGCGAAGCGATGCGCTTCGTCTCGCACCTGCTGGATCAGGTGCAGCGCAGGCGAGTCGGCCGGCAGCGTGAACTCATGCGCGGCGTCGTTCAGATAGAGAGTCTCCAGGCCCGGCTTGCGGGTGACCCCCTTGGCCACGCCAAGCAGGATGAGTTCCGGCACGGCCAGTTCCTCCAGCACCTCGCGGGCCATATTGAGCTGGCCCTTGCCACCGTCGACGAGCAGGATGTCCGGCAGCTTGCCCTCGCCCTCCGCCGCCTTGCGAAAACGCCGCGACAGTGCCTGATGCATTGCCGCATAGTCGTCTCCGGCGGTGACGCCCTCGATGTTGTAGCGTCGATAGTCGGATTTCAGCGGGCCTTCCGGGCCGAACACCACGCAGGAGGCGACGGTAGCCTCGCCGCTGGAGTGGCTGATGTCGAAGCATTCCAGCCGCATCGGCGGCTCATCGAGTTCCAGCGCTTCGGCCAGCGCCTCGAAGCGCGCCGACAAATGCTGACGATTGGCCAGCCGCGCGCCCAGGGCCTGCTCGGCGTTAGTCAGCGCCAGTTGCTGCCAGCGCGCCCGCGTCGCGCGTACGCGATGGGTGATGGCGAGCTCCACGCCGCGCAGCTCGGAAATGGCGTCGATCAGCGTGGCGAAATCCTCGTGCACGGCATTGACGATCAGCTCGCTCGGCAGGTCGCGTTCCGTAGCACCCAGGTAGTACTGCTCCAGAAAGGCCTGCAGCACCTCGCTGACACTTTCCTCGATGGCCACCTGCGGAAAGAAGTTCTTGCTGCCCAGCACGCGGCCGCCACGTACGGTGATCAGGTGCACGCAAGCGCCGCCTGGGCTGACCACTGCGGCGACGATATCCACGTTGCCCGAACCACCTTCCATGCTCTGCTGGTCCTGCACACGGCGCAGGATGCCGATCTGGTCGCGAATCTCGGCGGCGCGCTCGAAGTCCAGGTTCATCGCCGCCTTTTCCATGTTGCGCGACAGTTCCTCGGCCAGGGCGTTGCTGCGGCCCTCGAGGAACATCACCGAGTGACGCACGTCTTCGGCGTACTCTTCGGGGTCGACCAGCTTCACGCATGGCGCCTTGCAGCGCTTGATCTGGTATTGCAGGCAGGGCCGGGTGCGGTTGCGGAAATAGCTGTCCTCGCATTGCCGCACGAAGAAGGCCTTTTGCAGCAGGCTCAGGCTTTCGCGGATCGCGCCGGCGCTAGGATAGGGGCCGAAGTAGCGTCCGGGCTCCTTCTTGGCGCCACGATGAATACTCAGTCTTGGAAATTCCCCGGCCGAGAGGAACACATAGGGGTAGGACTTATCGTCCCGTAGCAGGATGTTGTACGGCGGCCGCCACTGTTTGATGAGCGTCTGCTCGAGCAGCAGCGCCTCGGTCTCGTTGGCGGTGATGGTGGTTTCGACCTGCGCAATCTTGGCCACCAGCGCTGCGGTCTTCGGCGCCTGCCCGGTCTTGCGGAAGTAGCTTGCCAGGCGCTTCTTCAGGTTCTTCGCTTTGCCCACATAGAGCAGCTTGGCCTGCGCATCGAACATGCGATAGACGCCCGGCCGGCCGCTGCAGGCGGCCAGGAACGCCGAGGAATCGAAGGCTTCTGTCATCAGTTGACGGTATCGACCATCCCGTGGCGAACCGCCAGCAGGGCCAGCTCGACATCACTGGTGATCGACAGTTTTTCGAAGATGCGATAGCGGTAGGTGTTCACCGTTTTCGGCGACAGGCAGAGCTTGTCGGAAATGTGCTGTACCTTCTGACAGTTGGCGATCATCAGCGCGATCTGTATTTCTCGCTCGGAAAGCAGGTCGAACGGTGACTCACTGAGCTGCGGCTGGAAGGATTTGAGCGCCAGCTGCTGGGCGATCTGCGGGCTGATGTAGCGCTGGCCGCCGAACACCATGCGGATGGCCTGCACCATTTCCTCCAGCGCCGCGCCCTTCGTCAGATAGCCCGCCGCCCCGGCCTGCAGCAGGCGAGTCGGAAAGGGATCTTCTTCACAGATGGTCACGGCAATGACCTTCAGGTCCGGGTAGCTGCGCAGCAGCTTGCGGGTCGCCTCCAGACCGCCGATGCCCGGCATCTTGACGTCCATCAGCACCACATCGGGCTTGAGCTCTCGAGCCTTGCGGATCGCATCCTCGCCGGAGTCCGCCTGACCGATAACCTGCAGCCCAGAGATGTCCGCCAGCATGCGACTGATGCCTGTGCGAACCAGATCGTGGTCATCGACCACCAGCACCCTAATCAAGCAGACACCTCATTGACCGAATTGAAAGCTGGCTGGCTGCTCGCTTTTTCAGGAGCGCACTCTATCAAAAAAAACATCGACCTGGCCGATCACGACGCAGGTAACTGATCGAGATCATAAGTCCGCGGCGCCAACCGACGAACTGCATGCTGAACGCCGATGGACGGCCAAAGTCACAAAGCTGATGGCCATTTCCGCGGATATCTCATGCTCACCCTGATCGCCGCACTGGTGCTGACAGCCACCCATATGCTGGCCGGAAGGCTGAGCAAACTACATCAATTGCCGCGCAGCCGCTGGCTGTCCGCAGCCGGTGGCGTCGCCGTCGCCTATGTCTTCGTGCACCTGCTCCCCGAACTGGCCGACGGGCAGAGGGTGATGGAGGATAGCGGGTTTCACCCGTTGCGCTACCTTGAGCACCACGCCTATCTGCTGGCGCTAGGCGGCCTGGTCTGCTTCTACGGACTCGAGCGGCTGATCAAGCAGCACCGCGACGAGCGGCCTGACGGCGCACCTTCCCACGCGGGCGTGTTCTGGCTGCACATAGGTGCCTTCGCCGGCTACAACGCACTGATCGGGAATATCCTCGCCAACCGTGATCCTGACCAGATGCTGGAACTGGTCTGGTACACCGTGGCCATGGCGCTGCACTTCATGGTCAACGATGTGGCCCTTCAGCATGACCACCAGGATCTGTTCGCTCGACGCGGCCGCTGGATCCTGGCGGGGTCAACGCTGATCGGCTGGGCGGTCGGCTCGGTCATCGAACTCTCGGAGCTAGGGGTATCGGCGGTAACCGCCTTCATTGCCGGCGCGATCATCCTTAACGTTCTGAAGGAGGAACTGCCGACGGAAAGGAACAGCCGATTCGGTGCTTTTCTGCTCGGGTCGCTCGGCTACTCCTTCCTTTTGTTGCTGATGCAGCCGAGCCAGTAAGTCATTACCTCGCTCTGCGCATCAAACGGTAGGCGGCCGGGATCACGAACAGCGACAGCAGCGGCGCACTCAGCATGCCGCCAACCATCGGCGCCGCGATGCGGCTCATGACTTCGCTGCCGGTGCCCGCCCCCAGCAGGATCGGCAACAGGCCGGCGACAATCACTGCCACGGTCATCGCCTTCGGGCGTACCCGCTGCACTGCGCCTTCGCGGATTGCATCGCACAGCGCGGCCTCGCCGCTCAGCCCGTCGCGCTGCTGTTCGGCCCAGGCGTTTTTCAGATACAGCAGCATGATCACGCCGAACTCCGCAGCGACCCCCGCCAGCGCGATGAAACCGACACCGGTGGCCACCGACAGGTTGTAGTCCATCAGATAGAGGAACCAGACGCCGCCGGTCAGCGCGAACGGCAGGGTCAGCATGATCAGCACGGCCTCGTCCAGCCGGCCGAAGGTCAGGTAGAGGAGGAAGAAAATGATTAGCAACGTCGCGGGCACCACCAGCTTGAGGCGCTCGTTAGCGCGCTCGAGAAACTCGAACTGACCCGAGTAAGCCAGGCTCATGCCGGGCAGCAGGATGACTTCGGTACTGACCGCATCGCGCAGATCGGCGACGACCGACGCGATATCACGCCCGCGCACGTCGACGTAAACCCAACCCGCGAGCCGCGCATTCTCGCTGCGCAGCATCGGCGGACCGTCGCTTATGCGCACTCGCGCCACGCTGCCCAGGGTGATCTGGCTGCCCTGCGGCGTGAGAATAGGTAGCTGCTCCAACGCCTGGGGGGTGTCGCGCCACTCGCGTGGATAGCGAACGCTGATCGGGTAGCGCGCCAGGCCCTCGATGGTCTCACCTACGGTTTCGCCCCCGATGGCGCTGGAGACGATTGAGTGCACGTCGGCGATGTTCAGCCCGTAGCGGGCGGCGTCCTGACGATCGATATCGATATCGATGTAACGCCCGCCGACCAGGCGCTCGGCCAGCGCCGAACTGACACCCGGCACCTTTCTGGCAACGGCCTCCACCTGCTGGCTGACACGGTCGATCTCCTCCAGGTTGGCGCCGGCGATTTTCACCCCGATCGGGCTCTTGATGCCGGTAGCGAGCATGTCGATGCGATTGCGGATCGGCGGAATCCAGATATTGGTCAGGCCTGGCACCTGCACAGCCCGATCCAGCTCGTCGATCAGCTTTTCCGGCGTCATGCCGGCGCGCCACTGCTCTCGCGGCTTGAAACGGATGGTGGTCTCGAACATCTCCAGCGGCGCCGGATCGGTCGCCGACTCGGCGCGACCGGCCTTGCCGAACACGGTTTCGACTTCCGGAACCGTGCGGATCATGCGATCGGTCTGTTGCAACAGCTGCGCGGCTTTCTGTGCTGACAGACCCGGCAGGGCCGAAGGCATGTAGAGCAGATCACCCTCGTCCATCGGCGGCAGGAACTCCCCGCCCAGTCGCGACATCGGCCACAGCGTGGTAGCCAGGATCAACACGGCTACGGCAATGGTGGTTTTCGGGTGATCCAGCACTGCATTCAGCGCCGGACGATAGACCCGTATCAGCCCACGGTTGAGCGGATTGCGCGCCTCGTCCGGCAGCTTGCCGCGAATCCAATAGCCCATCAGCACCGGCACTAGGGTCACCGAAAGCCCCGCCGCTGCGGCCATGGCATAGGTCTTGGTAAAGGCCAGCGGACCGAACAGGCGGCCTTCCTGGGCTTCGAGGGTGAACACCGGAATGAACGACAGGGTGATGATCAACAGACAGAAGAACAGCGCCGGCCCGACTTCCTGCGCCGCGCTTGTCATCACCTGCCAGTGCTCTTCACCCTCCAGTGTCTTGCCGGGATTGGCGTGGCGCCAGGCCTCGGCCTTCTTGTGGGCGTTTTCGATCATCACCACCGCCGCATCGACCATCGCACCGATGGCGATGGCGATACCGCCGAGCGACATGATGTTGGCATTGATGCCCTGGTAACGCATCACAACGAAGGCAATCAGTATGCCGATGGGCAGCGAGACGATCGCCACCAGCGAAGAGCGCAGGTGCCAGAGAAAGACTCCGCACACCAGCGCGACGACGACGAACTCCTCCAGCAGCTTGAAGCTGAGATTCTCCACCGCGCGGTCGATCAGCTCGCTGCGATCGTAGGTGGTGACGATCTCGACACCCTCGGGCAGGCTGCTTTTCAGCTCCTTGAGCTTGGCGTGAACAGCGGCCAGGGTTTCCCGCGCGTTCTTGCCGCTGCGCAGGATGACCACCCCGCCGACCGTTTCCCCCTCCCCGTCGAGTTCAGCAATACCTCGACGCATTTCCGGGCCGGACTGAATATGCGCCACATCGCCCAGCGTGACCGGCACGCCCCTGGCGCTCAACTGCAGTGGAATCTGGCGAAAATCCTCGAGCGTCTGCAGGTAGCCAGAGGCGCGGACCATGTATTCGGTTTCGGCCAGTTCGAGTACGGCGCCGCCGGTCTCCTGATTGGCCTTGCCGATGGCCTCGATGACCTGCGCCTGAGTGACGGCAAGGCTGGCCATCTTCAGTGGGTCGAGGACGATCTGGTACTGCTTGACCATGCCACCGATGGTCGCCACCTCGGCGACGTTCGGCAGCGTGATGAGTTCGTACTTCAGGAACCAGTCCTGCAGGCTGCGCAGTTGCGCGAGGTCGTGCGTGCCGCTGCGGTCGACCAGCGCGTACTGATAGATCCAGCCGACGCCGGTGGCGTCCGGCCCGAGAGATGGCTTGGCACCGGCCGGCAGCCGGCTCTGCACCTGGCTCAGGTACTCCAGCACCCGTGAACGCGCCCAGTACAGATCGGTGCCGTCCTCGAACAGCACATAGACGAAGCTATCGCCGAAGAACGAATAGCCGCGCACCGTTTTTGCCCCGGGCACCGAGAGCATGGTGGTGGTTAGTGGATAGGTCACCTGGTTTTCGACGATCTGTGGCGCCTGCCCCGGATAGGGCGTGCGGATGATCACCTGCACGTCGGACAGGTCAGGCAGCGCGTCGATCGGCGTGGTACGCACCGCCCAGATGCCCACGGCAGTCATCAGCAACGTCGCCATCAGCACCAGGAACCGATTGAGGACGGACCAGCGAATCAGCGCGGCAATCATGGCTGCTTCTCCAGCGACTGAATCTGCTCGATCAGCAGGCCTTCATCGGTTTCCCGGACAGCGAAACGCACCCGGTCCCCGACCTCGATGTCCTGCAGCAATGCCGCATCGGCGACCGCGAATGCCATGGTCATGCCGGGCATGCCAAGCGTATGGAACGGACCGTGAGCGATCTTCACGCGGGCATCAGCGAGCGCCATGACACGACCCTCGGATTCATGCAGCGCCGGTGCCGGCTGAGCATGGCCATGATCATGGTCGTGCTGCGCATCACTGGCCGCGGGCGGCGCGACGATGCCGCGCAAGCTGGCTTCGGAGTCCAGCAGGAACTGGCCGGATGCGACCACCTGCTGGCCCTCTTCCAGGCCGCGGAGGATGACGGTCTGGCTGCCGCTCTCCCGCCCGGTCTCGACTTCCACCGGACGATAGCGGCCGCCAGCCTCGGCCAGCATTACCAGGCTGCGGCGCCCGGTGCGAATGACAGCCTCGCCCGGAATCAGCAGAACCGACGCATCGTCACCACTGGCCAGGCTGGCCTGAGCCGTCAGCCCGGGCCGCAGCAGTCCGTCTGGATTGGGCAGCTGTATCCGCACACGTAGGGTGCGGCTTGCAGCATTGGCCTCCGGCAGCACCGCGCTGATCTCACCCTCGATGAGCTGGCCCGGCAGCGCCGGCAGCCGCGCGGTGGCGCGCTGGCCGACGCGGATTCCCTGGCCCTGCGCCTCTGGTACTGCCACTTCCAGCCAGACGCTGTCCAGACCATTGATCCGCGCGAGCGGCGCACCGGCCGCAAGCGTCATGCCTTCGCGAACGTCCAGTTCCTGCAGTACGCCGGCGATCGGGGTGGAAATGGTAATGGACGCATTGACCTTGCCACTGCGCTCGAGCTGGCTGATGGTCGATTCCGGCATGCCGGCCAGACGCAGGCGCTGCCGTGCGGCCGCCAGCAGCGCCGGTTCGCCGATTCGCCGCAAAGCCAGGTATTCCTCCTGAGCAGCCGTCCACTCGGGAATCAGCAGGTCGGCCAGCGCTGCGCCCTTGTCCAGCACATCGCCTGGCGCATGCCGATAGACACGTTCGACGAACCCGCCGGCTCGCGCCTGAACCCGCGCGACATCACGCGCGTTGTATTCGAGCACACCGACCGCGTCGACCACATTCGTCAGCTGTCCGCGGCTGACGGTCGCCAGGCGAACACCAAGGTTCTGCGTGACGCCGGCATCGATACTGATGGCTGCAACGTCGCCATCCTCATTGGCGTAGCGTGGCACCAGGTCCATATCCATGAACGGCGACTTGCCGGGCTTTTCGAAACGGTGCTGCGGCACCATCGGGTCGTACCAGTACAGCACTTTGGCATCACGCTCGACGACGGGTGCGAGCGGTTCGGATGCCTGGTCATCAGCGCTGGCCAGCCAGTAGCCGCCAGCCGCGCCGATCAGCGCCGTGACCCCGGCCAGGGTGACGCTTGCGAGAATGTTCCGGCTCATTTGGCTTCTCCGTAAGCGAAGTGCAAGCGCGCAGCCGCGATGGCTACCAGACCTTGCAGGTCGATGTGCTCAAGGCAGGTCTCGATCAGTTCGTTGCGCGCTGTCAGCACCGCTTCCAGTTCGCTGGTCCCGGCGCGATAGCCGGCCATCGCCAGCTCCACCTTTTCCTCTCCCAGCGGCAGCAGCACCTCTGCGTTGCGTTCAAGTGCGCGCTGCAAGCGATCCAGCTCGGCCAGCTCGACGTCCAGCCGCTCAACGAACTCGCGCGTCATGGCTTCGCGTTCGGCTTCCAGTTGTTCAAGCTCGGCGTAGCGGGCGGCGATCCGCGGGTTCTGCCGCGAGCGCTGGAACACCGGCAGGTCGAAACTGAATTGCAGATTGACCATATCGCCATACTCGCGACCGCGCTTGAGGTAGCTGACCTCCCAGCTCCAGTCGACCTGTTTCTCGGCGGTCGCCTCACGGATGCGTGCCTGCGCCACTTGGGTCAGCGGCGCATAGGCGGTCAGTTGCGGGTGCTGGCCGACCCGCTGCGCCAGTTGTTCAGGGGCAATGGCCCAGCGCGGCGGTTCGCCGAGCAGCGGTTGATTGCCATCGCTGCCGACCCAACGCACCAGCGCCGCGCGTGCCTGGCGGCGCTGCTGCTCCAGTTCGTCCTGGCGATCAGCCAATAACGCTGCCTGTTGCTTCGCCGCGACGCTGTCGGTCAACTGCCCTCGCCCGCCGGCGATACGCGCCCGAATCGCTTCGGCGAGCAGGCGGTTCTCCTCGAACAACTGGTCGAACAACCGGATCTTGCGTTCTACCGCGTGGGTGGCGATCCACGCCTGGGCAGTCGCCAGACGCACCCTGAGGGTTTCCACCTCGCGCGAGGCAGCGGCGCGCTCGACAGACGCCTGCGCCACATCGCTACGCGCCTTGCGCTTGTCGCGGTTCGGTACTTCCTGCATAAGGCCGACCATGCGCATGGTCATGCCGTCGTCATCGAGGCTCCAGCGCTCGGCGCCCTCAATGGGCAGATTCTGCAGTCCCAGCAGCAGCTTCGGGTCCGGCAGTTCGTCCGCCGCGACGGCTTCGCTACGCGCGGCTTGCAACCTCGACGCCTCGGCACGCAGCGATGGCGCCTGCTGCTGCGCAAGGCTCAGGGCATCGTCGAATGTCAGCCCGGCGGCTGCGCCGGGCAGGCCGAACGCGGCGACAACCACCACGCCCGCGAACGGCCGGTACTTCCCTATCAATCGGGAGATCATGGATTGGATTCCTCGGTTTCCTGCATGCCGCAAGGCATGCCTACAGCGCCTCAACGCATGAACGCGGGGCGAGTCAGGTCAGCGATGGAATCAGTAACGCGGAGGGCGCCAGACGTCGGCGTTGGAGCGGGCGGGAAAGAACCCTGGGTAATGAACTGCGAGTTGCGGCAGCGAGGCAGTCAGATGCGGCTGCGCGACGCCGGCCTGCAACATGCTGCCGGTTTTGCACTGGTGGCCGCTTTTACACAGTGGATTGCCATCGTGCGAATGCGTGTCCTCGCCCTGAGCTTCAGCCTGGTGTGCGAGATGCCCGGCAGTGTCCATGTCGCTTTGCATCTGGCAAGGCTCTGCCTTCAGCTCGAGCGCAGCCATGCTACTCACGGGGAGCGCGAGGCTAAGCAACAGGACGAGTAGCAGACGCAGATGGGCTTTCATGGCGAGGAGTCTAGCCGAGCCGACACCCGCTAAAACTTGATCCAGATCGTGTCAGCCCGAATTCTGCCCGCCATTGCCGGCGAGAAGATGACTGAGCACCGAACGCATCTTGCCGGGTTTGACCGGCTTGTTCAGCACAGGCACGCCGCAGCCCTGCAGTTGCTGGCGGCATTGATCGCTGCGATCGGCGGTGATCATCACCACCGGCAGCGCCTGGTTGAAGCGTCCTCGCACCGCGAGCACGACATCCCAGCCGGTCAGCCCGTGATCCAGATGGTAATCGGCGAGGATCGCATCCGGCGCGACGCCATCCAGCGTCGTCATTGCGCTTTGCTCGTCGGTGGCCGTCAGCACCGTGCAGCCCCATTGTTCGAGCAAGGCAGCCATGCTCAACAGGATGCTTTCCTCGTTGTCGATCACCAGCAGCCGGCGCCCTGGCAGCGGGTCGCCCAGCTGCGGCACGATCGCCGGGGCCGCAACCCGTTCGCGGGGCATCGCTTCGGCCAGCGGCACGTCGATACTGAACACCGAGCCACGCCCCGGCATCGAGCGCACCAGCACCTGATAGCCGAGCATGCTGGCGATACGGTCGACAATGGCCAATCCCAGCCCTACGCCACTGCGTTTCGCGGATCGACCGATCCCGAGCTGATTGAATTCGAGAAAAATCGCCTGCAGCTCCTCCTCCGGAATGCCCCGTCCGGTATCCCAGACCTCGATACGCAGCGCCCCGGCGCGCATGCGCGCACCCACCAGTACCGCGCCCTGATCGGTATAGCGGCAGGCATTGCTGAGGAAATTCCGCAGGATTCGCGTCAGCAGGCGGAAATCGGTCTTGATGGCGACCCGCGGGATGTAGTGTTTCAACTGCAAGCCCGCCGCAGCAGCGACCGACTGGAATTCCGACACCAGCGGCAGCAGCACCTCGTCCAGCGAGTAGATATCGATGTCCGGTTTGATCGCGGCCTGATCGAGCTTGGAAATATCGAGCAGATCGGTCAGCAGATCTTCGGCGCCTTCCAGGGCCTGGTGGGCCCGCTCGACCAGATGCAGCTCGTTCTGCGGCAGTTGGCGTTCACGCAGGGTCGAGATCAGCAGCCGTGCGGCGTTGAGCGGCTGTAGCAGGTCGTGGCTGGCCGCGGCGAGATACTTGTCCTTGCTCAGATTGGCGGCTTCCGCTGCATCGCGGGCCTCACGCAATTCACAGGTGCGCTCGGCGACGCGCTGCTCGAGCTCTTCGTTGAGCTGCAGCAGACGCAATTGCGCCAGCTTGCGCTCGGTCACGTCGGCGACGAAGCCTTCCACCAGACCGTCTTCGTCCGGCTTGAGCAGCAGGTTCATGATCACGTAGATGGCGCTGCCGTCCTTGCGGCGCAGGCGCGTCTCGTAGCCAAACAGACCATGTTGCTGGCTCAGGGTATGGCGGATCTGCCGCAGCTCCTCCTCACCACCGATGAACAGGTGATGGGATAGATCGGTCAGCGCCCACAGCGCCTCTTCCGGGGTTTCGTAATTGAGCATGCGCGCCAAGGCAGGATTGGCGGCGCGAATGCCTTCATGGAGGCTGGCCTGAAAGATGCCATGCACGGCGTGCTCGAACAGCCATTTGTAGCGATTGCGCTCGCCCTCCAGCTCTTCCAGGCGTGCCACCAGTTCCGGGTAGTGACTCTTGCGTGCGGAATGGCTGCCGAACCCGAGCAGTTGCGCCAGGGCCTGATGCTGATCATCAGAGGGCTTCGGCATAGACGACCTCGACGTCCCGCTGCGTCGACGAGCGTGGATTAGTCAGGATGCAGGGATCCTGCATCGCATGTTGCGAGAGGAACGGGATATCGGAAAGGTTAACGCCATGCAGGCTCAGCGTTTCTCGGAAGCCGATCTGCTGCTTGAGATCGATCAGGTGCTGCACCAGCCGCTCACGAACCTGGCGGTGGTTCAGTCCGCGCGAATCGATGCCCAGGGTTTCGGCGACCTTGCGGTAGCGGTCCGGCGAGGCGTCGTAATTGAATGCGACGACATGTTCGACCAGCACGGCATTGCAGACGCCATGGGGCAGATCAAGATAGCCGCCGAGGCTGTGGGACATGGCATGCACCGCACCGAGAATTGCATTGGAGAAGGCCAGCCCGGCCTGCATGCTGCCGAGCATGATCTGCTCGCGCAGCGCGATATCCGCCGGATTGGCGATCATCTGCGCAAGATTGCCGTTGATCAGTCGCATGGCTTCCAGCGCGTGCGGGTCGGTCAGCGGCCCATGGCCAGTCGACACGAACGCCTCGATGGCATGCACCAGCGCATCGATGCCGGTACAGGCGGAAAGGAACGGGTCCATGCTCAGCGTGGTTTCCGGGTCGATCAGCGAAACATCCGGCACGGCTGCTTTGCTGACGATGGAGAACTTCATCCGCTCCTGTTGGTTGGAGATGATCACGAACTGCGACACGTCAGCCGATGTGCCGGCGGTGGTCGGGATCAGGATCAGTGGTGGACTGGGCACACGCAGCGTATCCACCCCTTCGAACTCGTTGATATGTTGCCCGTGCGCCGCAACGATACCAATGCCCTTGGCACAGTCCATCGGACTGCCCCCGCCTACCGCGACGATCACGTTGCAGCCTTCGCTGCTATACAGCTCGGCGCCGAGCATCACCTCTTCGCAACGGGGATTGGGCGAAACATCAGTGAACAGGCAGTGTTCGATGTTCTGCCGGTCGAGGCTCGCCAGCACGTCAGCCACCCAGCCCGCCTTGACCACGCCGGGGTCGGAGACAACCAGCACCTTTCGCGCTCCGAAGTTGCCGGCGCAGGTCCCGACGCTGTGGCGACATCCCGCGCCAAAGATGATTTCTGGGGAAACGAACTTGCGCTGAAGGCTAATATTCGGGCTCATGACTGCGGCCTTTTTTATTTTTTGTAACAACGAGCGCAAGCCTACTGCATTGCTCAAGTAAAGCAATGCACCTAATGGCTGCCTGCCATCCGTCCGGCGGAAAACTCTACAGCAGCCCACGATAAAAGCGCAGTTCACGCTCCAGCGCATCAGCCAGATTATTGGCCTGGCGAAAGCCATGTCGCTCGTTCGGGTAGAGCCGGTACTCCACCTCGATACCTCGCCCGCGCAGCGCCGCCACCATGGTTTCGGTCTGCTCGGGCAGTACCACCGCATCCTGCGCGCCCTGCAGGAAGAGTATCGGTGCAGCGATGCGCTCGGCGTTATACAGCGGCGCGCGTTCGCGAAAGCGCTCCGGCACCCGCCGCGGATCACCTATTAGCCAGTCCAGATAATCGCCTTCGAACTTGTGGGTGACCCGGCGCAGCGCCAGGGGGTCGCTGACGCCATACAGACTGGCGCCACCGCGAAACAGATCGGTCGCCACCAGTGCGCTGAGGGCGGTGTAGCCGCCGGCACTGGAGCCACGGATGAACACCCGCTGCGGATCGATAGCCCCCTGCTGCGCCAGTGCACGGGCCGCCTGGCAGGCGTCTTCCACATCCACCACACCCCATTGCTCGCGCAAGCGTTGTCGGTAGGCCCGGCCGAACCCGCTGCTGCCGCGGTAGTTGACGTCCACCACGGCGAAGCCGCGCTGCGTCCAGAACTGGATGCGCGGGTCGAACACCGGGTAGCACGCCGACGTCGGTCCGCCATGGATGAACACCACCAGCGGTGGCGACGTTCCGGGTTCGCCCCGGCAGTTCACATTGCGCGGCGCGTAGAAAAACGAATGGGCGGTTTCGCCGGTGCCGGTTGGAAAGCGCATGGGCTGCGGATAGGAGACCTGTGCCCCGGCCAACGGCATCCCACCGCCGGCGAGGATCTGCACCATGCCGCTGGCCCGCTCGATGGCCAGCACCGCAGGCGTGCGCTGCGCTGCGCCAGCGATACAGAACACATGGGTGGCGTCGGCGGCCAACTGGCGGCAGCGGCTGAACGCACCAGCGAGCTGTCGCTGGCGACCTTCGGCGACGTGTTCGAACAGCAACCCGTAGCCATCGACCATATGGTTCAACAGCAGGCCGCCATCGGCCAGCGGCAGATAGCTGCTGGTACCCAGCTGCCAAGGCGCGGGTGCGCAGTCGAAATCCCGTGCAGACTCCGGTTTCGTCTCGATCAGCGGATGCAAGGCCCAACCGCCCTCGCGCTCGGCCCAGGGTTGCCAGTAGCCCAGCCGATCACTGAGGCACATCAGCCGACCGTCTTCGGCGAAACGCGGTTGCTGCAGCGATTCGCCACCCGCCTCGCCGGCCAGGCATCGCACCGCCCCCCACCCCCCGTCCGGCTGGCGCTCGGCGTTGCACAGGCGCGTTGAGGTCCAGGGTTGCTCAGGGCGATCCCACTCGATCCAGGCGAGGCGGCGACCATCAGGACCAAGCGTGGGTGACGCGTAGAAGCCAGCCCCTTCGACGAGGAGTCGACGTGTGCCATCGGCGATGGCGATGCTCACCAGCCGATGCACCACCCCATCGCCTTCGCGCGATTCTTCTAGGGCGACGATAGCGTTCTCGTGGCGGTCGTACTGCAGATCGCCATAGCGGCAGTCGGGACGCGCAGTCAGCGCCGACGGCAAAGGCTGACCTTCGCTCAGCGTTTGCAGGTAGATCTGCTGGTCCGCTTCGTTGACGAAAGCAAGGCCCTGCCCGGTCAGGCAGAACGCGCCGCCGCCGTATTCATAGACGCGGCTGCGGACCGAATACCCTGCCGGCGTCAGGCAGCGCGCATGGCCGGCCCGCCAGAACCACAGGCTGCAGCGCCCTTCGGCGGGGTCGTACTCGATCCAGAACAACCCACCCTGCCCGGCCCGCAGCTCGGCGAAATCCCGGCTGGCGGCCGCGGCGGCCTCGGCGCTCCAGTCGCTGGGCCAGAAACCATACGGCAGGCGCGCGGCTGCCGTACCTTGCGGGGCAGCTCCGGGTGCCGTCATGCCTTGATGATCAAGCGGGAGGCCTTTTCGTTGCGATGCTGCAGCTGGTGGAGGCCGAGGGCGCCATGCTCGGCCTGCTCCCGAGCAGCGAGAATGGTGCCGTGATGCGCCGACTTGCTACACACCGGGTCGGCGTTCGCGGCATCGCCCGTGAGCATGAATGCCTGACAGCGGCAGCCACCGAAGTCGCGCTCCTTCTCGTCGCAGCTGCGGCAGGGTTCGGGCATCCAGTCGTAACCGCGAAACTTGTTGAAGCCGAACGAGTGTCGCCAGATGTGCTCGATGCTGTGCTCGCGCACATTGGGAAATTCCACCGGCAATTGCCGTGCACTGTGACAGGGCAGCGCCGTACCGTCCGGGGTGATGTCGAGGAACAGGTTGCCCCAGCCGTTCATGCAGGCCTTCGGCCGTTCTTCGTAGTAATCGGGCGTCACGAAGATCAGCTTGCACGGATGGTTTTCCGCGGCGAGCTTGTCGCGCCACTCGTTGGTGATGCGCTCGGCACGTACCAGCTGTTCCTTGCTCGGCAGCAGCCCGGCACGGTTCAGCTCGGCCCAGCCATAGAACTGGCAGGTGGCAAGCTCAACGAAATCCGCTTCGAGTTCAATGCACAGACGAATGATCTGGTCGATGTTGTCGATGTTGTGCCGATGGGTGACGAAGTTGAGCACCATCGGATAGCCATGCTTCTTCACCGCACGGGCCATTTCCAGCTTGTGGGCGAAAGCCTTCTGCGAACCGGCGAGCAGGTTGTTCACCTCCTCGTCCGCGGCCTGGAAGCTGATCTGGATATGGTCGAGGCCGGCCTCGGCGAAGCTGGCGATCTTCTCTTCAGTGAGACCGATGCCGGAGGTGATCAGGTTGGTGTAGTAGCCGAGCCCACGCGCAGCGGCGATCAGCTCGGCGAGATCCTGACGGACCAGCGGCTCACCTCCGGAAAAGCCCAGCTGGGCGGCGCCCATCTCCCGCGCCTGGCGGAATACCTCGATCCACTCGGCGGTGGTCAGCTCATCGTGGCTGCGAGCGAAGTCCAGCGGATTGGAGCAGTACGGGCACTGCAGCGGGCAACGATAGGTCAGCTCTGCCAACAGCCAGAGCGGCGGGCCGGGCTCGTAGCCGGGTTTAGCGAAGCTCGATCCAGAACCGTTCAACGGCAACCTCCAAGAACGCGACGATATCCTCTTGAATGCCCTCGGCCTCAGGGTAGCGGGCCTGCAGATCGGCAACGATGGCGCCAACGGTCCGCGTGCCGTCCACCTCGGTCAGCACCGCCGCAGCGCTCTCGTTGAGCTTGATCATGCCTTCCGGATAGAGCAGTACGTGGCAGTTCTGTGCCGGCTCCCACTGGAAGCGAAAGCCTCGGCGAAAGGTCGGAACCTGGGTCAGTTGGATATCGCTCATGTCTTCTCTCATCAATGGGCGTGCAGGCGTCGATCTGGCCCCCGGCGGTGATGGGCCGCAACCCACCCTACCAGGCGCTTAGATGCTGATGCCCTTGTGCCAGACGCGCTCGCAGGTGACGGTATGATACGGCGGGCGATCCAGCTCATAGGCCATGCTCATGGCGTCGAGCATGCTCCACAGCACATCGAGTTTGAACTGCAGAATGTTCAGCATGCGCTCCTGGGCCTCGCGGGTGCGATAGTGATCCAGGGTGATGCGCAGGCCGTGCTCGACATCGCGGCGTGCTTCCTTCAGGCGCTTGCGAAAGTAGTCGTAGCCCGAGGCGTCGATCCAGGGATAGTGCTGCGGCCAGCTGTCCAGGCGCGACTGGTGAATGGTTGGGGCAAAGAGTTCGGTCAGCGAGCTACTGGCGGCCTCCTGCCAGCTTGCGCGGCGGGCGAAGTTGACGTAGGCGTCGACGGCGAAGCGTACACCAGGCAGCACCAGTTCCTGCGACAGCACCTGCTCGCGATCGAGCCCGACAGCTTCGGCCAGTCGCAGCCAGGCTTCGATGCCACCCTCCTCGCCCGGCGCGCCATCGTGGTCGATGATGCGCTGAATCCACTCGCGGCGGGTGTCGCGGTCCGGACAGTTGGCCATGATCGCCGCATCCTTCACCGGAATGCAGACTTGGTAGTAGAAACGGTTGGCGACCCAGCCCTGAATCTGCTCGCGTGTCGCCTGCCCGGCATACATGGCCCGGTGAAACGGGTGATGAATATGGTAGTACTCGCCCTTGGCGCGCAGCGCCTGTTCGAATTCCGCGGGGCTCATGGCTGGCAGGTTCATGGCAGTGTCTTTCCTTTTCTTATCGTTCCGCTGTTCGGGTTTTGCTGCAGCGTGCGACTGAAGCCGCGATGAGCTGCTATAGCTCGATGTTCATGCCATCGAAGGACACTTCGATTCCATGCTCGCTGAGGATCTCGCGTTCGACGGAGTCTTCATCGAGGATCGGATTGGTGTTGTTGATGTGGATGAGGATCTTGCGCACCGCGGGCATGCCATCGAGCACTTCGATCATGCCGCCGGGGCCACTCTGCTGCAGGTGCCCCATTTCGCTGCCGAGCTTGGTGCCGACCTCACGCACAAGCATTTCGTCATCGCGCCACAGGGTGCCGTCGACCAGCAGGCAGTCGGCCTGGCGCATGGTTTCCAGCAGTTCGTCGCTGACCTTGCCCAGGCCCGGCGCATAGAACAGCGTGCCACCGGTTTTACGATCCTCGATCAGCAGGCCGATGTTGTCGCCGGGATGCGGGTCATTGCGGTGCGGCGAATATGGCGGCGCGGAACTGCGCAGCGGAATCGGCGTGATGTGCAGGCTGGGGCAACAGGGAATCGTGAAACTGCCGGTCAGGGCGATGGGATTCCATTTCAAGCCGCCGTTCCAGTGTTCGAGCATGTTGAACAGCGGGAACCCGGTGGTCAGATCCTGATGCACCATCTCGGTGCACCAGACCTCGTGCGGGCAACCTTCACGCAGGGTCAGCAGGCCGGTGGTGTGATCGATCTGGCTGTCCAGCAGAACGATCGCACCGATGGCGGTATCGCGTGGCGCACGGGCCGGCTGCAGCGTCGGGAATGACTCCAGCTGAGCGCGGATGTCCGGCGATGCATTGCACAGAATCCAGTCGACACCGTTATCGCTGATGGCGATAGACGACTGGGTACGCGCCTTGGCGTTGAGTGTGCCGGCGCGCAGGCCCGCACAGTTGGCGCAGTTGCAGTTCCACTGCGGAAAACCTCCACCCGCGGCGGAACCGAGAATTCGGATGAACATGGACAGCCCCCAAAAGCAAAGCCCCGGCCGGAGCCGGGGCTGATCGATCAACGATTTGCGAAGTACATGGTGACTTCGAAACCAATACGCATGTCGGTGAAGGCGGGTTTAGTCCACATAGGTCGGTCCTCTTTTTATGGTGCCGGAAGATTCCGACAACCCAATTAAGCCCCCTGTTCTGCATTCAGCAGAATGGTACTTTGGAAGGAGACAGCGCCGTGCCTTGGTAGTGCCCGACGGACGGCACGTATCTGTTACCAGGTTTCAGTACAGCTGACGCCTCGTTGCCAGGCATGTCAACTGGTACGCAGCGCTGGCCGATCATGGGCATTGCGCCAGGCCAGCTCGTTGGTGATGGTGGCCATCGGCACGAACATCGAGCCGTCGAAATCGCTCAGCTCGATGCCTTGCTGAATGCGTAGCGGCCAATCGTTGTTGGCCAGCGCGGCCTTGCCAACCGCCACAAGATCCATCTCGCCGCGACCGAGCAAGGCCTCGGCCTGCTCGCCGGTGACGATGCCACCGTTACCGATCACCGGGATCGCGACGCTGCCCTTGGCGATGGCAGCAAGGCTCGGGCCTTCGACAAAGGCCGGGGCGGCGGCGTCGGGTTCAGTGATATGCAGATAATCGAGTCCCGCGTCAGCAAGGGTGCTGAAGCGCTGTCGGGCCAGCTGCTCACCGCCCTCCCATTTCAGTCGGCCGTCACAGACCATGCTCTGCGACAACCGCATCCCTACCACGAACTCGTCGCCCACCGCGGCTCGCACGGCGGCGATCACCGCCAGTGGCATGCGCAGGCGTTCGAGAAAATCACCGCCCCACTGATCGCTGCGCTGGTTGAACTCGGCACTCATGAATTCGTGCAGCAGATAGCCGTTGGCACCGTGCAGTTCGATGCCGTCGAAGCCAGCGTCCCGAGCATGCCTGGCAGCCAGCGCGAAACCGGCGATGGCTTGCTGGATGTCGTCTTCGCTCATCTCGGCCGGCGTGGCGTAGGGACCTTCGCCGCCGTAGAACGTCAGCTGCGATCCGCTCGGCTGTATCGCCGACGGCGCCACATGGCGGGCGTGATGGATGTTGCCCTGGGTCTGGGCACCGCCATGCATGAGCTGCGCGATGAACGTCGCGCCGGCTTCGTGAACCGCTTGCACGACAGGTTTCCAGCTGTCCCGGTGTACCTCGGTGGCAAGCCCAGGCTGGTTGAAATAGCCCTGGCTATAAGCGGTATCGGTGTAGATTCCCTCGCTGACGAGCATGCCGAAGCCGCCTTTGGCGAAGGACGCGTAGTAGTCGCGCATCAGTTCGTTGGCAGCTCCCTCGGGCTCGGCGCTGACCCGCGTCATGGGAGCGACGACGGCTCTATTGCGTAAGCGCAGGTGCTTCAGCGAGCAGGGCTCGAGCAGTTGCGGCATGGGTGACCTCCTCTACTTCCGATATTGGCCTATGCAGATGTGAGGCGCTTCGGCTAGGGGGAGTTCGATGGTCGCGATGGCTGGTCGAATCCGGAGCATAAAAAAACGCGGCCGAAGCCGCGTTTGCGATAGGAACCTTGCGCTCGATCCGAGGGGGTAACTACAGAATCGGCGCGGATCCCTGCACATGACGTGCGTAGCAAAATAAACCGGCGCGCTGGAGCACACGCGCCGGGGCCCTCATCAGAAGAATCCGAGCGGATTGATGTCGTAGCTGACCAGCAGGTTCTTGGTCTGCTGGTAGTGGTCGAGCATCATCTTGTGGGTTTCGCGGCCGACGCCGGACTTCTTGTAGCCACCGAACGCGGCATGCGCCGGGTACAGGTGGTAGCAGTTGGTCCAGACGCGACCGGCCTTGATTCCACGACCCATGCGGTAGGCGCGGTTGATGTCGCGGGTCCAGACGCCGGCACCCAGGCCGAACTCGGTGTCGTTGGCGATTGCCAGGGCTTCGGCCTCGTCCTTGAAGGTCGCCACGCCAACCACCGGCCCGAAGATCTCTTCCTGGAACACACGCATCTTGTTGTGACCCTTGATCAGGGTCGGCTGCACGTAATAACCGGAGGCCAGGCCACCTTCGAGCTTCTCGGCAGCACCGCCGGTGAGGATCTGCGCGCCTTCCTGCTGAGCGATCTCCATGTAGGAGAGGATCTTGTCGAACTGTTGCTCGGATGCCTGGGCGCCGACCATGGTGTCGGTATCCAGCGGGTTGCCACGCTTGATCGCCTTGATCTTCTTTATCACCACTTCCATGAAGGGCTCGAAGATCGATTCCTGAATCAGTGCGCGCGACGGGCAGGTGCAGACCTCACCCTGGTTGAAGAAGGCTAACACCAGGCCCTCGGCAGCCTTTTCGATGAATGCAGGCTCTGCATTCATGATGTCTTCGAAGAAGATGTTCGGGCTCTTGCCACCCAGCTCCACGGTGCTCGGAATGATGTTCTCGGCGGCGCAGCGCATGATGTGCGAACCAACCGGGGTCGAGCCGGTGAAGGCGATCTTGGCGATGCGGGTGCTGGTAGCCAGCGCCTGGCCTGCCTCCTTGCCGAAGCCCTGAACGATGTTCAGAACGCCCGGTGGCAGCAGATCGCCGACCACTTCGATGAATACCATGATCGACAGCGGGGTCTGCTCGGCCGGCTTGAGCACGATGCAGTTGCCAGCGGCCAGGGCCGGAGCCAGCTTCCAGGCGGCCATCAGCAGCGGGAAGTTCCACGGAATGATCTGACCAACCACGCCCAGCGGCTCATGGAAATGGTAGGCCGCGGTGGTGTCGTTGATTTCTGCAGCGCTGCCTTCCTGAGCGCGGATGCAGCCCGCGAAGTAACGGAAGTGATCTGCAGCCAGCGGTACGTCGGCGTTCAGGGTTTCACGAACGGCTTTGCCGTTGTCCCAGGTTTCGGCGACTGCGAGCTTTTCCAGATTCGCCTCGATGCGGTCGGCGATCTTCAGCAGGATGTTGGCGCGATCCTGGACAGAGGTGCGTCCCCAGGCATCGGCAGCGGCGTGAGCAGCATCGAGAGCCCTCTCGATATCCTCGGCACCCGAACGCGGGAACTCGGCGATCACCTCACCATTGACCGGCGAGGTATTGACGAAGTATTCGCCTTTGACCGGCGGCACGAATTCACCACCAATGTAGTTGCCGTAGCGCGGCTTGAAGGAAACAACGGCGCCAGGGGTACCGGGCTGGGCATAGATCATGATGGGCCTCTCTTTGTTCTGCTTGTCGGAGCCTGCGCCGGAAGGTGCACAGGACATGGACCGATCTTAGGCAGTGGGGTCTTCGCTCCGGTATGCACCCATGGCAGCGGAGGGCTCCTCATTTGGTAGTAGATGGCAAGGCGCAGAGGCAGAGCTGATGGCGGTTTGCGATTGATTCGAGCATGCCGGAACGGGAGAAAAAGCCGAGCAGAATAGGCCCGGAATCGCACCCTAAAAATGACCCTGAACAAGGGCGTCGAGCTAAAGCGCAAATTCTCCTGCAACGCAAGAAAAGCACGACCAAAAGGCGGCAAAACCAACCCCAAAGTCTTATTAGCCGGCCCGCCAAAGCGCCTTAGCTTCGAGGTGCGACATCGCTTTTCCCGACCACAACGATGAGGAGATACGCCATGCAGTGGATCAATCCGGACTTCTGCGACCTGCGCCTGGGCTTCGAAGTCACCGCGTACGTCTACGTGCGCTGAAGTCACGACCGGCGTGATGGCTCAAGCCATTGCGCCGGTCGAGCGAGGAGCTCGACATGACAACAACCATATCGTCGGCCAGCTGCTACACGATCCGCCCGCCTTTCCTCTTTCGCTGGGAGGAGTCGCAGCAGGCCCATGTGCTGCTCTATCCCGAAGGCATCGTCAAGCTCAATGCAACGGGTGGGGAGATCCTTAAACGTTGCGACGGCAAGACCAGCGTCAGCGAACTGATCGAGCAGCTGCATACGGCCTACGACGCAGCCGATATCGACACTATCCGCAACGGCGTCCTGAATTTCCTGGAGGTGTCCCATGCCAAAGGCTGGATCAGAGCTAAGGCTTGATGGCAGCGGCAACCCGGTCTGGCTACTACTGGAGCTGACCTATCAATGTCCGCTGCAGTGCGTGTTCTGCAGCAACCCGCGCAACTTCGCCGACTACCGCCAGGACGAGCTGAGCACGGCGGAATGGATCGACGTGATGGCCCAGGCGCGCGCCATGGGTGCCATGCAGATCGGCTTCTCCGGCGGCGAACCGACCTTGCGCAAGGACCTCGAGACGCTGGTCGCCGAGGCCGACCGAATGGGCTACTACACCAACCTGATCACCTCCGGGATAGGGCTGACCGAGGCGCGCCTGCGCGCCCTGAAGGATGCCGGGCTGCGCCACATCCAGCTCGGTTTTCAGTCCACCGACCGTGACGTGGCGCGTCAGCTGGCCGGCGTCGATGCCTGGGAGCGCAAGCTCGGCATGGCGCGACTGATCAAGTCGATGGACTTTCCCATGGTCCTCAACGTACCGATCACCCGGCAGAACATCGGCCAGGTACCGGAAATAATCGACTTCGCCGTCGATCTGGGCATCGAATACCTGGAGTTGGCCAACGTCCAGTACTACAACTGGGCCCTACTCAACCGCGATGCGCTGATGCCGACCCGCGAAGAACTGCTCCGCGCCGAAGCACAGGTGAGAAGTGCAAGAGAATCCTACGGCGATCAGCTGACCATATTCTTCGTCATCCCTGACTACTTCGAGGGACGTCCAAAAGCGTGCATGAATGGCTGGGGCGCGATACATGTCACCATCGCACCCAACGGCAACGTGCTGCCGTGCTCTCAGGCCAGCAACTTCAAGGACCTGACCTTCCCCAATGTGCGCGAACACCGGCTGGAGCAGATCTGGCACGACTCACCGGTATTCAACCTCTACCGTGGCGACGCCTGGATGCCGGAACCCTGTCGCAGCTGTGACGAGAAGGAAAAGGACTTTGGCGGCTGCCGCTGCCAGGCATTGCTGCTGACCGGCAACGGCGCCAACACCGATCCGGCCTGCAATAAATCCCCGCATCATCAGCTGATTCGCCAGGCCGTGGAACTCGCGCAAGACGCCGCGCGCCCGCAAGGCACGCTGATCGCCCGACAGGCCAGCCAGGGAGTCGATTATGAAGCTGCCTCATGATTCCTTTGCCGGGACCATAAGCGCCGGGCTTTCACTGACCCTCGGTTGCTACCTGCTGCTGCGTTACTGGCTGGTGGGCTGAGCCATGCAACTGCCTGTTATCGACGTGCTGGCACGCTATGCCCACCTCCTGTTCGCCCTGGTCTGGATTGGTCATAACTACGCCAACTTCATCCAGAACCCGCGCTTCTTACCGCTGCAGAACGGCATCGACACCGCCACGCTGAATCGCGATCTGGAAGTGCGAATGAAGCGAGAGCACGGCATTTTCCGCTATGCGTCTGTGGTGGTGTGGCTGTCCGGGATGGCCATGCTCTGGCAACGCGGCTGGCTTGCCGATGCATTGCTACTGCAAGGGCCGCTTGCTGTGATCGGTCTTGGCGCCTGGATCGGCACGTTAATGTTGCTCAACCTCTGGCTGGTGCTGTGGCCGCATCAGAAGAAGCTGCTGGGCTTCGTTCCGGCGACGCTCGAGGAGCGCGTGCGCTGCTCACGCATCACCTTTCTCTCGTCACGCAGCAATACCATCCTGTCTTTCCCGTTGTTGTTCCTGATGGCGGCTGGTGGCCATGGCCTGCATCTCTTCTGAGCGGCCCGAGCGCTACAACTTCGCCGCAGGGCCGGCAATGGTTCCGGCCGAGGTGTTGGCGCAGATCCGCGAGGAGCTGCCGAGTTGGGGCGACACCGGCTTTTCGATACTCGAGCAGCCCTTTACCGGGCCGCTCTTCAAGCGACTCATGGCAGAAGTGGAGGATGATCTGCGTGGGCTGCTGCGGATTCCCAACGGTTATCACGTACTGTTTCTGCAGGGCGGAGCCAGTGCCCAGTTCGGCCTGCTGCCGCTCAACCTGTTGCAACCTGGGCAGCACGCCGCCTACGTGGAGAGCGGGCACTGGGCCGGCAAGGCAATCCGTGAAGCCCGTCGCCACGCCGAGGTGAGCGTCATCGCCAGCGGCGCGGATCAGGCTTTTACCGCCATCCCGGCGTTTGATCAATGGCGGCTCGACGCTGGAGCCGGGTACTGCCACATCACCAGTAACGAGACCGGCAACGGACTGCAGATGCAGGAGTTCCCCCGCCTAGCCGTGCCACTGGTGGCCGATATGACCTCCGATTTCCTGACCCGCCCGATTCCAGTCGAACGCTTCGGGCTGATCTATGCCAGCGCACAAAAGAATCTGGGCGTGTCCGGCTTATGCGTCGTCATCGTGCGCGACGATCTGCTGCGCGTGCCGCCCCCAGGGCTTCCCAGCGTTTTCAGCTACGCCATGCAGACAGAGCATCTGAGTCGCCTGAACACACCTCCGACGTTCGCCCTTTATGTGACCGGCTTGATGCTGCGCTGGATCAGGCATAACGGCGGGCTTGAGGCGATGGCGGCAGCGGCACGAGTCCGAAGCCGGTTGCTGTATGAATACATAGATGGCAGCCGCCTCTTCAAATGCTTGCAGCGTCGCCAGGATCGCTCGGCGATCAACGTCTGTTTCCAGCTTGCTGATACGGCGCTTGTCGAAACCTTCCTGCAGGACGCAGCGCAGAACGGTCTCGCCAATCTGGCTGGACATCCCGCCGCCGGCGGCGTACGGGCTAGCCTTTATAACGCCATGCCAGTGGCTGGGGTCCGGCGGCTGGTTTCGTTCATGACAGCATTCGAGCGGCAGCATGGATAGCGACATGCGCTGGGCAATGCTCGGCCGCAGGGCACTGCAGCGTCTTGCGCTAGGCATCACCAGCGCTGCCTGCAGCGTTACCCGGGGCGACCTCACACAGCCAGTCGCGGCAATGGGACTGAGCTTCCGCTCTCCTCTTGGGATCGCTGCCGGTTTTGATCGAAACGGACGTCTGGCACGGCGCGTCGCCACCCTGGGTTTCGGCTTCACCGAAATCGGCAGCATGACGGCAGCGCAAACCAATGACCTCGGCGACATTCCGCAAGGCCCTGCGCTACTAGGGATCAACCTGACACTGGATGCGAGAAACTCATCGGCCGAATGCCGTGGCCAGCTGCGAAATGCGTGGCGGCAGGCCGACTACCTGATGCTCAATCTGATTGGCCCAGCAAGCGCACCGCTGCTGCATCAACCCGCACGGCTGCGGGGGCTGCTCGTTGCGCTGCGCGAGGAACAGCAAGTGCTGAATCATTCAGCCGGCCGCCACGTACCACTGGCGGTGAAACTGCGTTGTCTGCCCGGACAGATTCCCTTCTCTTTGACGGGCTTGCTGTTGGAGCTGAGCTATGACGGCGTACTGGCGGCTCATGATCCGGGGCCGCCAGCCACACGACAGCGCTACGACGCCTGGCGCAATGAGCATCAACAGGCCCTTGCCTGCGAACAGATCCAACAGCTGCATCGATTCTGTGGCGACGACATGGCGCTGATGTCGGTTGGCGGAATCCAGACCGCAGAGCACCTGGCGGCGCGCCTGCAGGCGGGTGCCCGTCTTGTTCAGATTCACGCTGCGCTGTTGCGTCAGGGGCCCTGGGTCGCGCGGCGCCTTTTGCGTTGAGGTCAGAAACGAAAACGCCCCGAATGATTCGGGGCGTTGTCGTATCGGCTCAGGCTGTCATGGCTGTTAGAAGCGTTCGATTTCCGCTTGGGCCTGCAGCTTCTGGCGGAACGCAGCGAAATCCTGCTGTCCCATCCGGGAGGCGAGGAAACGCCGGAAATTCAGCTTCTCCTCGTCGGACAACGAGGCTTCAGGCTCGTTGATGCCATTGAGCCGCACCACGGCATAGTCGCCATTGCTCAAGGCGACACCTGCGTAACTCGGTTTGCCCTGCTCTGCCGGGCGAGGCATGCGGAACACCTGCTGCAGCAGTGCCGGTGCAACGCCCTCCTGGTTCCGGCCAGCCGCCTCGATCGTCTGCCATTGGCCATCAGTCTGCTTGCCATCGCGCAGATCGGCCAGCAGCCGCTCGCCCTTCTCGCGGGCGCGCTCGGCAGCCAGAATCTGCTGCAGCTGCTCGACGATATCGTCACGTACATCGGCAAGCGGAATGGCTGCCGGCTGCAGATGCTTTTTCACACGCAGAGCGATGGATGTGTCAGGGTCAAGTTCGATGACGCTACTGTTGGCCCCATCGACCAGCACTTCGTCGCTGAATGCAGCCTGGACAACCTGGCGATTGGCAGCGATGCCTTGTCCACCGTCACGCCCGAACGGCTCGGTGGTCTGCACCATCAAACCGAGTTCCTGCGCAGGCTGAGCAAGATCGGATGCTTCGAACGCAGAGTCTTCCAGTTGCTTGCTGACTTCGACGAAACGTTGTTCGACCTGCTGCGCCTTGAGCTCGCGAACCAGCTCGGGCCGCATGCTCTCGAGGGAAGGCACTTCCGGCGACTGAACACCGAGCAGCTTGATAATGTGCCAGCCGAATTCGGACCGGACCGGCGCCGATACTTCCCCTTCCTTCAGCGCGTAAAGCGCTTCTTCGAACGCTGGGTCGTATACGCCAGGTCCTGCGAAGCCCAAATCGCCACCTTCTTTGGCAGAACCTGGGTCCTGCGAAACCTCCTTGGCGACGGCGGCGAAATCTTCCCCACCCTTCACACGCGCAGCAATCTCGTCGATCTTGGCCTTGGCCTCGTCATCGCCCGACTCTGCACCGGTTTCGATGAGGATATGCGCGGCGCGGCGCTGCTCCGCCAGGTTAGCGATCTGCTTCTGGTAGAGCGCCTGCAGCTCCTCATCAGACACCTCGACCTGGTCGAAGAATGACTCCTTCTTCAACTCGACGTATTCGACGATGACCTGCTCGGGGGTACGGAACCGATCGGCGTTGGCCTCGTAGTACTCGCTGATCTGCTCGTCGCTGACCTCTATCGTGTCACTGCGAGCCGGGACGGTGAGCGTGTCGAAATCCCGCGTCTGCATCTCCAACCGCGCGAAGTTCTCGACCTGTTGATCGGTTACAAAACCGGTGCCGGAGATGCCGGCACGCAGCTGACCGATGAGCATTTCCTGCTCGAGAAGCTGACGGAACTGAACACGGGAATAACCCATTTGCTGCAGGACCTGGTCGAAACGCGCAGCGTTGAAGACCCCGTCCACCTGAAACTCGGGTGTCTGCAGGATCAATTGGTCGAGCGCCTCACGGGAAAAAGCGAAGTCGGCGCTCTTAGCGCTCTGCAAGAGCAGCATCCGGTCAATCAACGAGCCGAGCGCTGCGTTGCGCAGCAGGCGCTCGTCGAGCATGGAGGGGTCGAAGTCGCTACCCAGCTGCTGAGCCAGCTGCCGCCGCTGCATATTCATCGCCTGATCGAGGTCGTAGCGGGAGAGTTCTTCGCCATTGACTTCGGCTGCAGTCTGGCTGTTGCTCGCGGCATTGAAGATGGCGTCGAAACCAGTGAGCGCCAGCAGCACCACGATGATGCCGATGATGGTCTTGGCTATCCAGCCTTGAGAATTGTCCCTGATGTTCTGAAGCATGCGACCCCCAGGAGTCTGCGGCGCGATGGGTGCGCAACGCGGGTGGAAACCGGATAAAAGAAAGGCGCATCCAGGGATGCGCCTTCTCGGAGCTTATGGAGCGGTTGGGCTTATTCCCCCAAGCCGGATCAGGCAGGCCTTACCTGCCCTGCAACCGCCCCAAGCCAGCGCAGCGCATGCTGACTGGCTGGATGAAAAACGCTTAGTTGACGGCGTCTTTCAGAGCTTTGCCAGCCTTGAAGCCAGGGATCTTGGCAGCGGCGATGTTGATCGGCTTGCCGGTCTGCGGATTGCGACCAGTGCGAGCAGCGCGCTCCTTGACAGCGAAAGTACCGAAACCAACCAGTACCACGGAGTCACCTGCCTTCAGGGCGCCGGTGACGGATTCGATCACTGCATCCAGCGCGCGGCCAGCAACAGCTTTTGGGATATCAGCAGATGCAGCGATGGCATCGATCAGTTCCGACTTGTTCACTCTAAGTCCCCTTATTTCTGTTGAGTCGTATCTTTAATTTTCGGGTGTAAGCAAAGCGGTGCTAGATGGCAATGACACAAGAGGCCGATTAAACAAGGGCACCTGAAATGTGTCAACGTGGCCATCCAGACTAATGCGTGCTGATTCGCTCCTTGGAATCAGGCTCGCGCTTGTCATCCTTTGCAACAATCTCGGGAGCCGCATCGGACAAGGGCTCCGGCGCGTATTGCAGCGCAATTTGCAGGACCTCGTCAATCCACTTCACCGGTTTAATCTGCAGGTCCTGCTTAATATTTTCAGGAATCTCTTTCAGATCACGCTGATTCTCTTCCGGGATGATGACTGTCTTGATCCCGCCGCGATGCGCTGCGAGAAGTTTCTCCTTGAGCCCACCAATGGCGAGTACCTGTCCACGCAATGTAATCTCACCGGTCATTGCGACATCTGCGCGCACCGGGATTTGCGTAAGAGCCGATACGAGCGCTGTGCACATACCAATACCGGCACTGGGGCCATCCTTGGGAGTCGCACCTTCCGGGACGTGAATGTGGATGTCCTGCTTCTCATGGAAATCTGCTGCGATACCCAGACTGGCCGAGCGACTGCGAACGACCGTCAACGCAGCCGTGATCGACTCGCCCATCACTTCGCCGAGCGAGCCGGTCTTGGTCAACCGCCCCTTGCCCGGAACCACGGCGGCCTCGATCGTCAGGAGCTCGCCGCCAACCTGCGTCCAGGCCAGGCCTGTCACCTGGCCGATCTGATCCTGCTGCTCAGCCAGACCGTAGCGGAACTTGCGCACACCCAGGAAATGCTCGAGAGAATCGGCGTCCACAACCACATGGAAGCGTTTCTCGGCCGCATGCTCCTTAACCACCTTGCGGCACACCTTGGCCAGCTGGCGCTCAAGACTGCGGACACCGGCCTCGCGGGTGTAGTAGCGGATGATGTCCCTGATAGCGCCTTCCTGGAACTCCAGCTCACCCTTCTTCAGACCATTGGCCTCGATCTGTTTGGGTGCCAGATAACGTATGGCGATGTTGACCTTCTCGTCCTCGGTATAGCCCGGCAGGCGGATGACTTCCATGCGGTCGAGCAGCGGCGCAGGGATATTCATCGAATTGGCGGTGCAGAGGAACATCACGTCCGAAAGGTCATAGTCGACCTCCAGATAGTGATCGTTGAAATTGTGGTTCTGCTCGGGATCGAGCACTTCCAGCAGTGCCGACGCTGGATCACCTCGCATGTCGCTGCCCATCTTGTCGATTTCGTCGAGCAGGAACAGCGGGTTACGTACGCCGACCTTGGTCATCTTCTGGATCAGGCGCCCAGGCATGGAACCGATGTAAGTACGACGGTGACCACGGATTTCCGCTTCGTCCCGCACGCCGCCCAATGCCATGCGCACGAACTTGCGATTGGTCGAACGCGCGATCGACTCAGCCAGGGAGGTCTTACCAACCCCGGGAGGACCAACCAGGCAGAGCACAGGCCCCTTTAATTTCTTGACGCGCTTCTGCACGGCGAGATATTCGAGGATGCGGTCCTTGACCTCTTCCAAGCCATAATGATCGGCGTCGAGCACTTCCTCAGCCTTGGCAAGATCCAGCCGCACCTTGCTCGCGGCCTTCCACGGCACATTCACCAGCCAGTCGATATAGGTACGAACCACCGTCGCCTCTGCAGACATCGGCGACATCTGCTTGAGCTTGTTGAGTTCGGCCAGGGCCTTGATATAGGCGTCCTTGCTAAGGCCAGCGTTCTCGATGCGCTTCTTCAGATCATCGACTTCGTTATGGCCCTCATCGATGTCACCGAGTTCTTTCTGAATGGCCTTCATTTGCTCGTTCAGGTAGTACTCACGCTGGCTGCGCTCCATCTGCTTCTTGACGCGACCTCGAATGCGCTTCTCCACCTGCAGCAGATCAATTTCCGCATCCAGCAGCGCCAGCACATGCTCGACCCGCGCCGGCAGGTCGGTAATCTCGAGAATTTGCTGCTTCTGTTCGATCTTCAGCGCCATGTGCGCCGCCATGGTATCCACCAGGCGGGCAGGCTCGTCGATGCTGCTCAGTGAGGACAGAACTTCTGCCGGAACCTTCTTGCCAAGCTGGACGTATTGCTCGAACTGGCTGAGCAGGCTACGGGTGAAGACCTCGGATTCGCGGGCCTCGACTTCGGCCTCTTCGATCAGCGAGACCTCCGCGCGGCAATGGTTGTCCACGTCGGCGAAGCGCTCGATGGCGCCGCGCTGCTCCCCCTCGACCAGTACCTTGACGGTCCCGTCCGGCAGCTTCAGCAGTTGCAATACGGTGGCGACCGTACCAACGCGATACAACGCGTCCTCGGCCGGATCGTCGTCCGCCGGATTCTTCTGCGCAACCAGCAGGATCTGCTTGTCGCCGGACATGGCGGACTCGAGGGCTTCGATGGATTTCTCACGGCCAACGAATAGCGGGATCACCATGTGCGGATAGACCACCACGTCTCGCAGCGGCAAAAGGGGCAATTCGATGGTTGTCTTCATAAATTCAGCTCTACGACGGCCATACGGCGGTAAACGGACGGGCTGTGCCCTTTAACCAAAGATGAGGGCGCGCCCCGCAAAAAACAAGGCAGCAAGCAAACACAAAGGGGCCCGCAGGCCCCTTTGTTCGATCACGCCTCAGGCGCAGCCTTGGCTGGTGGCTCCGTATTCTCGTAAATCAACAGCGGCTGGGAGGTACCTTCGATCACGCTTTCGTCGATCACTACCTTGCTGACATCCTTCTGCGAAGGGATCTCGTACATGGTATCCAGCAACACGCCTTCCAGAATCGAACGCAAACCGCGCGCGCCAGTCTTGCGCTCCAGCGCGCGATGGGCCACGGCCTTCAGTGCGTCGGCACGAAACTCCAGATCAACGCCTTCAAGCTCGAACAGTTTGGCGTACTGCTTGGTCAGTGCATTCTTGGGCTCGGTAAGAATCTGGATCAGTGCCGCCTCGTCGAGTTCGTCGAGTGTAGCGATTACCGGCAGACGACCCACAAATTCGGGGATCAGGCCGAACTTGACCAGATCATCCGGCTCTACCGCCCGCAGCGATTCGCCAATCTTCTTACCCGGATCCTTGCTGCGCACCTCGGCATTGAAGCCAATGCCGCCCTGAGTCGAGCGCCCTTGAATCACCTTTTCCAGGCCGGCGAAAGCCCCGCCACAAATGAACAGGATGTTACGGGTGTCGACCTGCAGAAACTCCTGCTGCGGGTGCTTGCGACCACCCTGCGGCGGCACGGACGCAACCGTACCCTCGATCAGTTTCAGCAGCGCTTGCTGGACACCTTCACCGGAAACGTCACGGGTGATCGAAGGGTTATCGGACTTACGCGAGATCTTGTCGATCTCGTCGATGTAGACGATACCCATCTGCGCCTTTTCTACGTCGTAGTCGCATTTTTGCAGCAGCTTCTGAATGATGTTCTCGACATCCTCGCCCACGTAACCGGCTTCGGTGAGGGTCGTCGCATCAGCGATAGTGAACGGAACATTCAGCAGGCGCGCCAATGTCTCAGCGAGCAGTGTCTTGCCCGAACCAGTCGGACCGATCAACAGAATGTTGCTCTTGCCCAGCTCGACTTCTTCTTTCTTGTCGCGCTGGTTCAGCCGCTTGTAATGGTTGTAAACGGCCACCGCCAGGATCTTCTTCGCACGCTCCTGACCAATGACGTACTGGTCGAGAATGGCGCTGATCTCCTTGGGCGCGGGCAGTTTATGCGCGTTGCTCTCAGCCTGCGCTTCCTGCACCTCCTCACGGATGATGTCATTGCACAGGTCGACGCACTCGTCGCAGATGAAAACGGAGGGCCCGGCGATCAACTTGCGTACTTCATGCTGGCTTTTGCCGCAGAAAGAGCAATAGAGCAGTTTGCCGGAGTCCTCGCCGTTGCGGGTGTCAGTCATTCGGTCGATCCAATCGGGAAGGCTTGAAACACAAGATGAAGGCAATCGTGGGCTTTTTCAAGCCCACGGAGTGGCCGCATATCGCAGGCTGCGAGCGATCAAAGGGCCAGCTGGCGCTGAGTCAGTACCTGATCGATCAAGCCGTACTTGACGGCTTCTTCGCCGCTCATGAAATTGTCGCGGTCGGTATCTCGGGCAATCACATCCATCGGCTGACCGGTGTGGTGTGCCAGGACTTTGTTCAGGCGCTCACGGATCGTGAGGATCTCGCGGGCATGAATCTCGATGTCCGACGCTTGCCCCTGGAAACCGCCCAGCGGCTGGTGAATCATCATGCGCGAGTGCGGCAGACAGTAACGCTTGCCAGCCGTACCGCCGGTCAGCAGCAAGGCTCCCATGGAACAGGCCTGGCCGATGCAGATCGTCGACACGTTCGGCTTGATGAACTGCATGGTGTCGTAGATCGACATACCGGCAGTGACCGAACCGCCCGGGGAGTTGATGTAAAGATGGATGTCCTTCTCAGGGTTTTCCGCCTCGAGAAAGAGCATTTGCGCCACGATCAGATTGGCCATGTAGTCTTCGACCTGGCCGACCATGAAGATCACCCGCTCCTTCAGGAGGCGGGAATAGATGTCGTAAGCGCGCTCACCGCGTGCGGACTGCTCGATCACCATCGGGACCAGGCCACCGGCGGCCTGAATGTCCGGAGCTTGCATAAAAGGATTGCGGGACATGTTCCAACGATACTCCCTATGTCATGCCTCAAAAGACATAAGCCAGCACGAGGCTGGCTTATGTTGGTGCACTCGGAAAGATGAAGAAATCAGGCGGCTTGCGGAGCTTCCGCAGGCTTGACAGCTTCTTCGTAGGAGACCGATTTGTCGGTCACCTTGGCTTGCTGCAGAACAGTATCTACAACTTGCTCTTCGAGCACAACCGAGCGAACTTCGTTCAACTGATCGGCATTCTTGTAGTACCAGGCCACCACCTGCTCCGGCTCCTGGTAAGCAGACGCCATCTCCTCGATCAGCTCGCGAACGCGTGCTTCGTCGGGCTTGAGCTCGTTCTGCTTGACCACCTCAGCGACGATCAGACCCAGCACGACGCGGCGCTTGGCCTGCTCCTGGAACAGCTCGGCCGGCAGCTGGTCAGGCTTGATGTTGCCGCCGAACTGCTGAACAGCCTGGGTACGCAGACGGTTCACCTCGTTGTCGATCAGCGCCTTCGGCACCTCGATCGGGTTGCCAGCGACCAGACCTTCCATGACCTGATTCTTCACCTTGGTCTTGATGGCCTGACGCAGTTCGCGCTCCATGTTCTTCTTCACCTCGGCGCGGAAACCTTCCACACCGCCTTCCTGAACGCCGAACTGGGCGAAGAACTCATCATTGAGTTCCGGCAGCTGCGGAGCGGCGACGTTGTTCACCGTGACGGTGAACTCAGCAGTCTTGCCGGCCAGTTCGAGGTTCTGATAATCCTCAGGGAAGGTCGGGTTGATCACGCGCTCTTCACCGGCCTTGGCACCCACCAGGGCGTCTTCGAAGCCCGGGATCATGCGACCTGAGCCCAGCACCAGCTGAGTGCCCTTGGCCGAGCCGCCGGCGAAGGCTTCGCCGTCGATCTTGCCGACGAAGTCGATGGTCAGCTGGTCACCGTTCTCGGCGGCACGCTCGACATTCTCAAAGCGAGTGTTCTGCTTGCGCAGGATTTCCAGCATGTTGTCGACGTCGGCGTCGGTCACTTCAGCCTGCAGGCGCTCGATCTCGATGGCCTCGAAACCAGCCACCTCGAACTCGGGGAATACTTCGAAGGTGGCGACGTACTCGAGGTCCTTGCCCTTCTCGAACACCTTCGGTTCGACGGACGGAGCGCCGGCCGGATTCAGTTTCTCGGCAACGATGGCTTCGTAGAAAGTCGACTGGATCAGGTCGCCCAGTGCTTCCTGACGAGCGGCCTCTTCATAGCGCTGGCGAATCACGCTCATCGGCACCTTGCCGGGACGGAAACCAGGAATCTTGGCACGGCTGGCGGTCTGTTGCAGACGCTTGTTGACTTCGGTCTCGATGCGCTCGACCGGCACGCCGATGGTCATGCGGCGCTCAAGAGCGGAGGTGCTTTCAACAGAAACTTGCATGGATTTTCCTCGTTGCACAGACATAAGCCGGGCGTTCCGGCCCCAGAATGGGCAAGCATTCTAGTGGCTCGGTTGGCATAAGTCACCCTGCCCTTCATGGCCGCCGAATGACCAGTACGGTTGCCAGGTCGCCGCCGTTCGCTTCGCCATATGGCTGAACCTTGCGACTGCCGCAGCGGCTAGCTCTGCACCAGGCGTCTCATCCAGTCGAGCAGCACCGTTGGCAAGAGGCCAGGCCGAGGAAGCAGCGCATAGCGGCTCGTGCCGAACATCCGCGGCAGATAGGCTCCGGCCTGCCGATCGACAGTGAGACAGAACGGCGATATCCCCTGCAGCACCGCCTCAAGCACGGCCTGGCGGGAATCCTCGACACCGTGACGACCTTCGTAGTCGTCGCTGTCGCTTGGCTTGCCGTCGGACAGCACCAGCAACAATCGACGTGTAGCGGGCTGACGCATAAGTGAGGCACTGGCATGACGTATGGCCGCACCACAACGCGTGTAGTGTTCCGGCTCCAGGGCGGCGATGCGTAATGCGATGTCCTGCCCGAAAGCCTCGTCGAACGATTTGATGTCGCGTACTACGACCGCAGTCCGCCCCTGCCCGGAAAACGCCTGTATCGCGTACGGCGCCCCCAGGCTTTGCAACGCGATGCTTACCAGCAACAGGGCCTCCCGCTCGACATCGATAACGCGCCGCCCCTGCGATATCCAGCTATCGGTCGAGCCACTCACATCGATCAGCAACATGATCGCCAGATCACGTTGTATCGACCGCTGACTTCGGTACAGGCGGTCGTCCAGACCCGCTCCGGCTCGCAGGTTCGCCACGGCAGCGACATAGGCGTCCAGATCCAGCTCTTCACCGTCGACGCGCCCGCGCACCCAGGCGCGATGCGGGCGCAGCATCTCGAAACGGCGACGAATCCCGTCGAGCATGCCGCGATGGGATTCGAGCGTGTCTCGTACCCAGGCAGAACTGCCCGGCAGCGCGGCATGCACCTGCACGAACGCGCCCTGGTCCCGATAACGACCTATCCGGTAATCCCACTCCGGATAAAGGATGCCAGCCTGCGAAGCGTTGCCGGCAATTGCGGACGCTGGCGAGCCGTCCGGTGGCTCGTCACTGAGCAGTACCTCCTTCGGCTGTCCGGAAGAAGCGACCAGGCGCGCCTGGGGCAAGTCGCCGACCATTTCGCCGAACAGTTCGGTATCGCCTGCGTCGTCCCGATCGATCGGGCGCTGCAGGCCCAGCGGATCTTCCGCATGGGGATGCGGCTCATCGAGCTGGATCATCAATGGTCCGCTCTGCGGCGACTCGTCCTCGTCCGGCTGCGCCTGACGGACATCGGGTCGCCGCCACATCCGTACGCTGCGCGGCGGAGACTGCGCTGGGTCCCGGTCGGCCTCCGCACAACCAGCGGCGCGATGATCCGTCGTTGGCGCAAGCAAGGCGCCCGACCAGTAGTCGGCGAACAGCGGGTCGAGGCCGATCCGGCCGCCTGCGGCTGGCTGCAGTTGCCAGCGATCCACCAGGCGTGAGGCCCAGCCGCAAGAATCTTCGGCTGATGAAGGAAGCGGCAACTCGTCGAGCTCGCCGCCGAGCCATGCTCGCACGCGAATCTCCAGTGGCCGACGCGCCGCCCCAAATGCACTCAACGGCGGGCGGAATGCCAACGCGTGGGCTCGCAGCGTTCGCACCGCCTCCGCCAGCCCCGGCATTTCCCGCAACAGCTCCTGCTCGGCCGCGTGAGCTTCGAGCAGTCGATAAAGCGCACCGGTCATGGGTGTGAGGCTGCGCCAGTCGATCAGGGCGCTACCCCGGCGGATCCGCATCGCTTGCTGCAGGGCCATGACCTTGTATAGCGACGTTGCCAGCGTACGGTCTGGAATATGCACCGCCCGTGGCAACCAGATGCTCGCACCGTCGGTCGCCGGCACCGCCGCCAGGCGGTGCGGTCGAGGGCTGCGGCCGAACATCTCCGCCAGCAATGTGGGGCGTGGCGGCGGTTGCGCGATGCGTAGTCGATAGCTATGACTGGTTACCGCCGCCAGCAGCAGTTCCAACCGCTCGGCCACCTCGCTGAGCGGAACACTTTTCGGCTCCGGCGAGGCTGGACCGAAGCGCCGCCACAAACGTTGGACGAACACGGTGGCGTGACGTGCCGCATCGGTCAGGACTTCCTCTGCTTCGGCCATGTCCTAGACGAACATTCCAGAGACCAGGTCCTGCATCGCCTCGGCCAGCGCTTCGTCGTCCGACAGAGGTGCCACGATCGCCGCCAGACAGGCCTCACGTACCGGTATGCCATCGGCACACAGCGCACCCGCGGCGATCAGCAGACGAGTGCTGGGCACCTCGGTAAGGCCTCGGTCGCGCAAGGCTCGCAGCCGATGCGCCAGCGCGACCAGCGCCCTTGAGGTGGGTGCGTCCGCCCCGCTCTCCCGCTGTACGATCCTCGCTTCCTGTTCTTCGCCCGGAAAATCGAGATTCATTGCCACGAAGCGCTGACGCGTGCTGGGCTTCAGGTCCTTGAGCATCCGCTGATAGCCTGGGTTGTAGGAAATCACCAGCTGAAAGCCCGGTGAGGCGACCAGTAACTCACCGGTCTTGTCGATGGGCAGCAGTCGCCGGTGATCGGTCAGCGCGTGCAGAACCACCACGGTGTCCTGCCGCGCCTCGACGACCTCGTCCAGATAGCAAATGGCTCCCTCGCGTACCGCTCGGGTGAGCGGGCCGTCCTGCCACACGGTGCCGTCATGGCGGATCAGGAAGCGGCCGATCAGGTCGCTGGCGGACAAGTCATCGTGGCACGCTACGGTGATCAATGGCCGCTCCAACTTCCAGGCCATGTGTTCGACGAAACGCGTTTTGCCGCAGCCGGTCGGACCTTTGAGCATGACGGCCAGACCACGCGCGTGGCAGCGCTCGAACACCGCGACTTCGTTGCCACCGGGTAAATAGAACGGTTCGCCCGCACAGGCCTGGGACAGTGGAGCGCGCTCTGGCAACGTCATGTCGCGCGCGCCTCTGCCAAGGCCGGATCGGCCCCATCCGTGCTGAAGCGCGGCGCATGGCGAAAAAAGTCGTAGATGAAAAAGGCAACGCCCACGGTAAACAGCGAAGCGGTGGCGATCAGCATGACGAAGTGAATCTGGATCTTCAGCTGCGCATCCAGGTAGCCCATGCCCATGATCCGTTCGAGGTAGACCTGAGCGATACCTGCCGTGGCAAATGACAACGTCATGCCGAACATGCCGGTGATCTGCAGCCAGAACGCCCAGTAGCCCAGCGTGCTGCCCTGCTCCCTTCGGCCAGCGGTCATCGATGGCAAAGCGTAAGTGATCATCGCCAGCACGATCATGGCGTAGGCCCCATAGAAGGCGGCGTGACCATGCATCGCGGTGATTAGCGTGCCGTGGGTCCATTTGTTAACGCTGGGCCAGGTATGAGCCAAGCCGAGCAGCCCCGCGCCGAACAGCGCAAACACCGCGCTGCCGATCGTCCAGTGCAGCGCCAGCGTATTCGGATGCGCCAGGCCTGAGCGGCGCATGGCTCCATAGGCGTAAGCGGCCATGCCGACCAGCGCAAGCGGCTCGAGCGCGCTGAAGAATCCGCCAATGGGCAGCCAGTAAGTGGGCACACCGACCCAATAATAGTGGTGCGCCGTACCGAGGATGCCGGCAAGAAACACCAGGCCGACGATCACGTACAGCCATTTCTCCATGACCTCTCGGTCCGCGCCGGACAAGCGGATAAGCAGGTACGCCAGAAAGCCACCCATGATCATCATCCAGACACCCTCGACCCATAGGTGAATGGTCCACCAGCGATAGAAGATCGAAACGGTGTAGTTCTCGTAGTGCAGCAATGCAGGCAGATACAACAGCGCGGCACTGACGAAGCCGATCATCAGCACCGCTTCGGTGGTCGTGAAGCGCCCGGATTTACGGATCGTCATGCCGACGTTGTAGAGAAAGATCAGCATACAGATGACGATCACGATCTTGTGCGGCAGCGGTTGCTCCAGCAGCTTGTTGCCCGTCCCGTAGCGGAACAGGTAACCGATGATTGCGGTGACACCCATCAGCGTCCAGAGCACTAGCTGCACATAGGCCAGCCTGGTGCTATGCAACTCGGTACGCGACTCCTCAGGAATCATCCAATAGGTCGCGCCCATGAATCCGGTCAGCACCCAGACGATCAGCAGGTTGGTATGGATAACCTTGGTCACGTCGAATGGCAGGATGTACAGCAATGGGTCCGGTCCGATGTACTTGGTCGCAGACAACAGGCCGAAAACCAGCTGAAGACCGAACAGGACCATCGCCACGGCGAAATACCAGTAAGCGACCGATTGGGACTGATAGCGCATCTTAGTTTCCCCTTGCAGCGAGCATGGAACAGGCCGGGCCTGTGCCGTGCGCGTGTCACTTGAGCGTTTCGAGATAGGCTGTCAGCTGATCGATCTGTTCGTCCGTCAGGCTCTCGCCGTAGCCGGTCGGCATGAACGAGGTGCCGTCAGCCGAGTACATCGCGCCTGCAACGATGTGCGCGCTGGGGGCGACGATCGATTCGCGGATGTAGCCGCGTGTGTCCTGGGCCTGCCCCTGGTAGTCGGGCGAAGCGATCACTTGCGCGGCGCGAGTCGCGATGCCGGATAAAGTCGGCCCTGCCATGTCGGCGCCCGGCGCGGTGGAGTGGCAGGCGTTGCAAGCCGGTACCGCTGCGCGGAACACCTGCTCTCCCAGTGCGCGGTCGTCGTCCTCTGCGTCCACTGGCCGCGCCCCAGGAGGCAAGTCGCTACGTTGCGTGCCACCAGTCTTCAGCGTATCGGCGCCCGGAACGAAACTGCCGGTGACCAGGATCGGTCGCGGCGGCCAACCTTGGTTGTCGACCTTGCTGACCCAATCGAGGAATGCGATCAGGTCATCGATTTCGCTCTCCGCCAGGTCCTGCTTGGGCATCAGACGGCGGTGGACCTGCTCGTCGTAGAACTTGGACGGATCGCGCATGTACGCTTTCAGATATGGCTCGCCGCGATGCTGGGTGATCTTGGTCAGGTCCGGTGCGTAGTACGCTCCTTCGCCGAATAAGGTGTGGCAGTTGATGCAGTTGTACTTGTGCCATACATCCATGCCGTGCCGGACCTGCGGCGTGATGTTCTCAGCGTTGGTCAACGCGGGAAACTGCCGATGACTGTCGACGGTCAGCCCGATGAACACGAGCGCGGCCACTCCGGTTGCGGCAATCGCGAAAAGCCTGGCTTGGCGGTTGTTCATTTCACCCCCTCAGACATTGATGCCGGTCCAGTGAATGAGGGTCATCGAGAACGCGTAAAGCATTGCGCCGAGCATCAGAAGCAGCACGACGAAGCTCAACAATTTCACCGGACCGTAGAGCTTTTTGGCTTGCATGCGGTTCTCCTTTGACGGCAATCGCTACCCACCGTCGGGCTGTCAGAGTTCGGTACAACAGCGCTCAAGCCTCTCCGGAACGATGAGTTCAGCACTGCGTTGCGCCGTGCCTCTGCGCCGCTCCGAGAAGCGGCTGAGCTTTTATCGCTCCGCCACCCTCGATTGCCCGGTTAAAGACTGATTTGACGAAGCACTGCTGCCCGATGATTAACTTCATCGTTATTGCAGGCCGCTTGCTGGCGAAATTCGAAGTTACTTCTATTCGGCCGTTGCACATGAGTCGCTGGCTTAATAAGCCATATTGCTAGAGTCTCTCCCTTCATTCGACGCTTGCTCGAATACCGAACAGCTACAGGGGCCATTCTAGACGGCCAAGACCTGTCCGCCAGCAGTCACATCCACGCCCAGGCTGCACATATCAGATTTAATGATCCGAATATCGAAAATCATTGATGCGGTATTAATCCGCTCTGCTTGATTAAATTGACGCTGATCAAATCGAGCAACTCCGGCGCGAACGGCAGGATTAATTACGTCCTTCGAAAATATATATTCAACTGGCCGACAGATGGTTATGGCGGTGCGCAAAACGGGGCCCGGTGAGTCGCATGTAACGGCCGGCGAGGAATATCCGGCGCAAGAAAGAATGAACAGTGCACACTCAGGATCGTTGCAAGGCGCCCAGCCAGCGGCGGATGCGTTGCTCGACGCGCTCAGGAACGCTAACGTAGCGGCCACCGCATCCGATCACGCTTCCCATGACCAAGCCCCCTTCATGCCCGGCCTTGCAACTGGACAACCAGCTCTGCTTCGCCCTGCATTCGACCTCGTTGCTGATGACCAAGGTCTACAAGCCGATGCTTCAGCGCATCGGCCTGACCTACCCGCAATACCTGGCGATGCTCGTGCTGTGGGAAGCCGATGGCATCACCGTCGGCGATATCAGCTCCCGCCTGATGACGGACCCGGGATCACTGACACCCTTGCTCAAGCGGCTGGAAACGGAAGGATTGATCACCCGCACTCGCCGTAGCGACGACGAGCGTGTTGTCGAGCTGCGTCTCACCGATAAAGGACGCGCGCTGCAGGAACAGGCCGAGTGCATTCCCGCGAGCATCCTCGGTGCCAGCGGTCAGTCTACCGAAGCCGTTGCAACGCTGAAGGACCAGGTAGTTGCCTTGCGTAGCGCTCTGCTGAAGCTGCTCTGAGCCATTGCGGCTCGTCTCGCAACGATAGCCCGGGTTCGAAACGAAATATTAACTTGCGCACAAAGAAATTGCCGGCTAGCTTTCCCCGACATTATTTAGCGCGCAATTATTTTGCGTATCACGTGAGGAGAGTACCATGCAGACCATCCAAGCCTTGTATACCGCCACCGTTACCGCCACCGGCGGACGCGACGGTCGCGCCATATCGACGGACGGCAACCTTGACGTCAGGCTGGCCACACCAAGGGAGCTTGGCGGTCAGGGCGGTAACGCGACCAACCCGGAGCAGCTCTTTGCGGCAGGCTACTCGGCCTGCTTCATCGGCGCCTTGAAATTCGTCGCTGGCCAACAGCAGCAGGCGCTTCCGGCAGAAACGTCCATCACCGCCAACGTCGGGATCGGCCAGATTCCGGGTGGTTTCGGCCTGGAAGTCGCGCTGCAGGTCAGCCTGCCGGGACTGGACCGAGAGCTGGCCCAGCGGCTGGTCGAAGCCGCCCATCAGGTATGCCCCTACTCCAACGCAACCCGCGGAAATATCCAGGTTAGCTTGTCGCTGGTCTGACGCCACGGTCCCAGGCAGCCCGGAGGCATGGTACCTCCGGGCTCAGCAGGCGGACTTCAGATCCGCAGTGCTACACCGAGGCGCAGCTCGCGGCCCGGCTCGTAGCTACCACGCACGCCTTCGTACCCGGGGATGTGTTCGAAATCCTCGTTACTAGCGTGATCCAGGTACTGCTTGTCGAAGATATTCTTCAGCGTCAGGATCACCACCAGCCGTTCATTGCTCAGCGCTGACCATTGGGCGTAGAGGTCGTGCACAGCATAGCCAGGCTTGTCCAGCGTGCCCACACCGGTACGCAGCGAATCGACGCGGCTGACGAAGCGCCCCTGCCAACCGAAGGACAAAGCATCACTGGCGCGATAGTCGGCAAAACCGGTCCAGGTATCGCCGACCGTCGTGCCGAGACCGTTGTGCTCATAGACATTCAGATCGTCGCCGTCGAGCTCGACGTCGTTGTGGTGATAGCTCCGCCCCGCCGCAGCGGAACTCGAAACCCAGTTCGTTGGTACGGGCCTTTTCTGCGTCGAGGCAGGGATCGTTACCGGCGGCACAGGAGGAGCGATCGCTTGCTCAAGCCAACGGCCGCATCGCAGACGCCCTGGCTCGCTCACGATGCATCACCTAGCGACGAAAGCGAAATATCGTCGTCTCGAGGTGCTCAACTGCGGAAGAACAGCACCGTCATGACCGAACCCGTGACGATCACGACAGCCCGCACGAATGCCGGCCGCAACTTTCGGCCGACGCGCGCCATGAAGTAACCCCCGACACTGGCAGCCAGCATCATGACCAGCGCCTCTTTCCACAGGATGGCCCCGCCAAACGCGTAGACCGACACCGCGATGGCCGTCAGTACCGACGAAACCAGATTCTTTAGCCCTTGCATGGAGTTGATGCTGCTATGGCCGAGCAGGCTGAACGCGGCCAGCAGGACGATACCCAATCCGCCGTTGAAGTAGCCTCCGTAGATACTCACCACTGCCAGTGTGCAACCTTGCAGCCAGGCGCCGGCTTCGCCTTCACGGGCATTGCCGCTGAACATGCGCAACAGCCATGGGCCGAACGCGAACAGCAACGTGGCGAACAGCAGGAGCCAGGGCACGATGGCGCGGAACATTTCGTCAGGAGTCGTCAACAGCAGAGCCGCGCCAATGGCGCCGCCGCCCAGGCTGATGGCAATGACTGCGCCCATCGTCAGCGTGACCGGCGGTTTGAGGTCCTCGCGATATCCCCAGGTGCTGGCGAAGTAGCCGGGCAAGAGCGCAAGCGTTCCGGATGCATTGGCCGCGACGGCGGGCACCCCCGCATAGACCAGAGCCGGGAAGGTGAAAAAGCTCCCGCCACCGGCGATAGCGTTCAAGCCGCCGCCGAGAAATGCCGCCACAAGCAGAATTAGCCAGGTGGTGAGTGAATGGTCCATGCGCTACTTACTCCTGTTCCTTCAATGGGTGGGTGGCGTGATCGAGCGATCTGGCGAGGGCTTCCAGCGCGGGGGTCAGGAGCTCGCTGGCCGCTATGGCGGCTCGCTCAGGACAACCGCTGCGGATGGCCTCGTAGAGTGCGGCATGGGCCTGATAGGTCGGCTCGGGGAGTTGATGCTCCGCTTCCGTTCTGACGATGGTGTTCTGCAGGCCAGCCCAGAAAAACTGGTACATCTCCAGCAACGTAGCGTTATGGCTGGCCCGGACAATATTCAGATGAAACTGCGCGTCTCGCTGAGCGAAGTCCGCCAACGAGGCGTCATCGCTCCAGCTTCCTCTCGCCCCAAGCGCGTCGTGGATGGCCTGCAGATCCTCTTCGCTGCGGCGAGACGCAGCGAGGCGCGCCGCCTCCACCTCCAGAGCACGACGAACCTCCAACTGGTCGTGCAGGGCCGCGCGCTCCAAGTGCTGGAGCAGGCCAGCAGGGTCGCGGACAGAGCGCACGAATGTTCCGGCGCCCTGGCGAACCTCCAGGACACCGGTATGCACCAGCGCCCTTACCGCTTCGCGAACCGTGTTGCGTCCAACGCCCAACGACTCGCTGAGCTGACTTTCCGTGGGGATCCGCGCACCGCATGGCCACTGCCCCACTGTGATCTGCGAACGCAGTTGTCCAATCACCTGTTCAACCAATGACGAACGCGCCGTTTGCTGCAGAGCCATATCGACCACTCCCTACAAATTGAGCCGATCATAGGATGAATTATCAGCAGCGACAACGAGAGAACCGATTTCGACGCCTAGACTTCTGTAGAACGTGGCTCAAGAAGACTAACCTCCGCTGGTCGGCAACCGACAAAGGCACGGCCAGGTCTGCAAAACTGAAGAGGCATCGATAGCCTTGCCAGCGAGATGCCTATGCACACCACCTACAACATTGCTCTGGTCAGCCTGTCCATCCTGATCGCCATCGCCGGCTCGTTCACGGCTCTGGACCTTGCCAGTCGAAGCAAGGTCGCCATAGGCTGGGCCCGCCACGCCTGGCTGGCCGCCGCAGCCGCCTGCATGGGCGGCAGCATCTGGTCGATGCATTTCATCGGCATGCTCGCGTTCGGCATGCCGGGCATGAAGATCCGCTACGACCTGCGTCTGACGCTCTGGTCCTTCATCGTGCCGATGGTGGTGACGGCCCTCAGTTTCTTTGCGGTAGGTATCCGGGGCTCGAAGCGCTCCACGCTTGGCACCGGCGGGCTGTTCATGGGGCTCGGCATAGGTGCAATGCACTATATGGGTATGGCAGCCATGACCATGAACGCCGAGCTCAGCTACGACGGGTTGTGGGTGGCAATTTCCTTCGCCATCGCCATTGGCGCCTCGACCGTGGCCCTGTGGCTGGCGGCCAAGGGGACCCGACCCCTTCTGCAGGCTGTGTCAGCGATAGCGATGGGCTTCGCAATCGCCGGCATGCACTACTCCGCCATGGTCGGCGCGCACTTCAGCACCCTGGACGCCACTCAACCTGCCCTGCCGGGTGACGGCCTGGATCTCGTGTCCCTCGCATCGGCCGTCTCGGGCTCGACCTTCGTGGTTCTGTTCTTCGGCCTTGCCGCCTCCCTGCATGATCGACGCCGCGCGATGGTCAGCGAGCAGGAGGCGGCCGCGCTGCGGCGTAGCGAGGGACGCTTCAAGGAGCTCTACAGCAAGACGCCGCTGCCGCTGCACTCGTTGGATACGGATGGACACCTGCGGTCGGTGAGTGACGCCTGGCTCGCGCTGGTCGGTTACCGTCGTCAGGACGTCATCGGGCGCAAGCTGATCAGTTTCATGACCCCAGAATCGGCTCGCCAGCTGGTCGAGCACGACTGGCCGCGGCTAGTCGCCACGGGTGAATGCCTGAACGCCGAATATCGCCTCGTTGCCCGGGCCGGCCTGTTCGTCGACGTGCTGGCGTCCACCCGGATCGAAGCCGCTGCTGAGGGCGCGTTGATCCTTGGTGGCCTGGTGGACGTCACCGAGCGCAGGCAGGCCGAAGCGGCATTGCGCCAGGCGCAGAAAATGGAGGCCATCGGCAAGCTGACCGGCGGAATTGCCCACGACTTCAATAACCTGCTGGCGGTGGTCGGCGGTAACCTTGAGCTGCTACGCAAGCGCCTTCCGGATGGCGAGCCGCGCATCGACAGCCTAATCGAGAACGCCTTGCAAGCCGCCCAGCGCGGAGCGGGTCTGGTGCAACGATTGCTCACGTTTGCCCGCAAGCAGGAGCTACGCCCAAGCTCGGTGCTGCTTCCCGATCTGGTGATGGGCATGCGTGAGCTGCTACAGCGTTCTGTCGAGGCCAACATTACCGTCGACATGCGCTTTCCGTTGAATCTGCCGCCGGCCTTCGTGGACGCCAACCAGCTGGAGATGGTGCTGATCAATCTGGTCGTCAACGCACGCGACGCGATGCCGGGCGGCGGCACGATCTGCATCGAGGGCCAATACCACCCCGCAGCCAACGACAACGCACCGCCTGGAAACGAGCACGTCGTGCTACTGGTACGGGACGATGGCTGTGGTATGCCCCAGGAGATTCTGTCCCGTGCCACAGAACCCTTCTTCACCACGAAGGGCCCCGGCAAGGGCACCGGTCTCGGGCTGTCGATGGCACACGGTCTGGCTGAGCAATCGGGCGGGCGTCTTGAGATCCGCAGCACTCCGGGCGAAGGCACGGCGATCGAGCTTTGGCTTCCAGTGGCCAAGCCGCAAGAACGCGCCGAAGACAAGAGCACCTCGGCGGCTGCAAGCCCATGGTTACGCACGGCAGCCAAGGCTTCTCTTACCGTGCTCGTCGTCGACGACGATCCACTGGTTCTGGAAAATACGTCGGCGCTGCTCGAGGATCTCGGCTATAGGGTGACCGCCGTTGACAATGGTGAGGCCGCCCTCTGCCTGCTCCGACGGCAGGACGACTTCGACATTCTGGTCACCGATCACATGATGCCCGGCATGACCGGCGCTCAATTGGCCGAGACCATACGCACCGAGCGACCGGGCCTTCCCGTTCTGCTGGTCAGTGGCTACGCCGATCTGGCCGAAGGCAACCGCCGCCTGCATACACTGGCCAAGCCCTTCAATCAGGCAGCGTTGGTGCATGCGATGAATCAGGCGATGAATCGGCCGGAATCTGGCGTAGTCGTGGAGCTTTACCCATCACACTGAAAGCTCACCTCGATGCGCTCAAGATGAATCCATCCCGAGCTCGTTGCCGAGGCGTTCGCGACAGAGCAACAGAAACATCAGCGCACGCCGCGGTCTTCGGCTGCGTCCAGCCATACGGGCTCCGCCTCGAAAGCGGCTCGCAGCACCTCCATGAAGGCCGGCGCTTCCGGAGCGGCGATAGGCCCGAACGCCGTGACCGCTATCCCCGGCGACCAGGGATCCATCACGGCCGCGCCATGAATCCGAGTAACGAACTCCTTCACCATGTCGTTGGGCAAGCATTGCCAGGACTGACGACCAGATCCCCGACCGCAGGCCTTCACGCGTGCAGCCGGGTAAAATCCCCTACGGTGGTCGTCATCGAAATCGTCAAAGCCTTGCTCAAACATAGGCCCGCTACTTGGCGTACCTCCCAGCGGAAGCTTGGTAAGCTGGCCGCGTTCCACGGTCATTGGGGGTTCCGTGTTTTCACTCAAGCGCAAAGGTGATTTCCGACTGCAGCTGACCCGCACGCTGAAGCAGCCTGGCCGACACAAGATCGAGCTGTATCTGTTTACTCCGCACGAAAGCAACCTGTCGGCATGGACCCTGTCGGAAGAGCAGTTTTTCTTTAAGGCCCTGACGCACAGTTTCGGGCTGATGGGCATGCCATCGAAGGACCGCCTCATCAAGGCCGACCATTCCTTCGTCCTGCTCTCTCCGCACTACGAAATCATGTACGGCTCCTGGTTCTTCCAGTACCAGGCTTCGATGGAGCGGCTGCGCCAGCAGATGCTCACGTCCGGGGCTGTGGCAGAGCCCGTCGCACGCGGCCTGCGGCTCAGCCAGAACTTCGCGCAACGTCTGCGCAGGTCCAGCCCGAAGCAGAGCAATCAGCAGCGCTACTTCCGTCAGATGGACATCTATTTCTCATGGCATGCCGAGCAGTTCCTGCTGGAAAGCATGACCCTTGAGGGCTACGCAACCGTCGATGAAGAACTTAAGCAATCGGTGGCGGAATTCCTGCGCCAGGAACGTAGATACCGCAAGGAGCGCGAGTACCTGAGCGACTTTCACGGAACCCCGACTCGGATATGGAACCGCATGGCGTTGTATCACCGGCTGCTGGAGTATCCGGTGATGTTGCGCTCGAAGGTCACAGAGCTGGGCGCCGGCACCCACAAGCTGGTCAAAGCGATGTCGACGATGCTGATCATGTCGCTCTTCACTTACTTCCTGTTCAACGCGCGCGACGCCAGCGAGAAACTCTCGCTCACTCTCCTGCTGGTGATCGCGCTGGTCTATGCCGTTCGCGACCTGCTGCGCGACGACATGATCACAGCCATCACCCGCAGACTGCGCAAAGGCAAGCCGCGCTGGAAGATTCGCCTGCTGATGCCTTACACCCGCAAGGTGCTCGCACAGCAACGGGTCTGGCTCGACTATCGCAAGCTGCCCGACCTGCCGGTACTGGTTCGAGAACACTCCGGGAAGTGGGCGACTAACGAGGAGCGGCAGATCATCTGCTATCGCGTTCTGCTGACGCTGGACAAGGCGGCCCTGGAGCACGACGAGATTCGCGAGCGGCTCACGCTGGATTGCGAACAGCTTTGCGCAATAATCCAGGCGAGCCACAACAAGCTGTTTGTCCGTGCCGAAGGTGATGATCTCGCTAGCGAGGGCGACAAAGGTTCAGTCCAGGCCCACCCCATCGAGAAACAGCACGACTACAACTTGCTGCTGTTGCACACCGATCCGGGCGAGCACTTTCCATCGGCCCAGCGCTGGCGCCTGAGGCTTGGCACCAACGGCATCGTGCAATGCGAAAGCAAGAAGGCCCACTGGCCTGAACCACCAGAGCTACAACGCTCCGCCTGGCATCGAGTGAGCCGCCTGTGGCGATGGGGATGAACCCATTGCCGCCCTGCCGACCCTGCCAGTGAGCACGCAAACGGCGGCGGGATAGATCCTTAGTCTCCGCATCAGAGCAGCAGGCACCGTTTCTTTTACAACTGGATCCCGGTGAGCTCCGCAGTCTTCTTGCGGATGAAGCCTCTTGGCCAGATCACCAATCAGCTCAACGCTCCAGCCACCGGCGGCTAGCGCCCCCATTTCTGGTCTTCTGCCAGACATTCTCGTTTCTGACAGCATCCTCGCAGTCGTGGCCTTCCCAAGTCAGGCACCGAAAGGCGAAGCGATCCTGGGCGCTGTCCCCGGCTGCTCAACGAATGCTGCTTCCAGGGTCAGCTTGCAGTGATACGCCACCTGGTCGCCTGAGAAACCGTCTATCGCCAGCTCCTTGTCGAACTGCAGCAGCGCGATCGCAGATGGGCGCAGCGGCAGAGCCTCTAGAAGGCTTTCCGGCAAACGAGATTACCAAAATTACTCGTTTTCGAAGGGTCAAGATAAAACGCGGTGATCGCCGGCCGGCGTGTTTTTGGTCCGCCGCCTCTCTTCCTTTGGGACCAAACACACACTAATTTGCCGCCCCCAGAAACGCGAAAGCCCCGGAATCCGGGGCTTTCAGCTTTTCACATGGTGCGGACGGAGAGACTCGAACTCTCACACCTTGCGGCGCCAGAACCTAAATCTGGTGTGTCTACCAATTTCACCACGTCCGCCAAGCGGGCTAAACGAAAACGCCAGGCAGCGCCTGGCGTTCTCGAGAATATGGGGTGGACGAAGGGGATCGAACCCTCGACACCAGGAGCCACAATCCTGTGCTCTACCAACTGAGCTACGCCCACCATATTGCATTTGCTTGTGCCAGAGCCCGAAATGGCGCACCCGGCAGGACTCGAACCTGCGACCATCCGCTTAGAAGGCGGATGCTCTATCCAGCTGAGCTACGGGCGCTTTTATCTGCATTCTGTTCGGAGCGCAGACTTGAAGCTCCGGCTATTGAAAGAAGTCGCCTTCTTCGTAAGCCATCTTACCCAGCAGCAGGCTGTGCTCGACAAGCGGGGCGAATGTTATAGAGGCCCCAAACAGTCGTCAACAGCAAATTGAAAAAAATTTCAGTTAGATAAAGGGGTTACAGGTGACGAACGCTGCTTCGCCTTTGCCGTATCGCTACGACATGCGAGAATACGCGCCCTTTCCAAGTCCTCTCCAATGGTTAACCAAGCGTCATGACCGCAAAACTGATCGACGGTAAAACGATTGCTGCCAACATTCGCCAACAGATCTCCGGTCGTGTTGCCGAACGTCGCGCCCAAGGGCTCCGCGCACCCGGCCTCGCCGTGATTCTGGTCGGCAGCGATCCAGCCTCCCAGGTGTATGTGGCGCACAAGCGCAAAGATTGCGAGGAGGTGGGCTTCAACTCTGTCGCCCATGATCTGCCAAGCGATACCCGCCAGGAAGACCTGTTGGCCCTGATCGATCAGCTCAATGACGACTCTTCGATCGACGGCATTCTCGTCCAGCTGCCTCTGCCCAAGCATCTGGATGCATCCCAGCTGCTGGAGCGCATCCGCCCGGACAAGGACGTGGACGGTTTCCACCCCTATAACGTCGGCCGCCTCGCGCAGCGTATGCCATTGCTGCGCCCATGCACGCCGAAAGGCATCATGACGTTGCTTGAAAGCACCGGTGTCGACCTGCATGGGCTGGATGCGGTCGTGGTCGGCGCCTCGAACATCGTCGGTCGGCCTATGGCGCTGGAGCTGCTGTTGGCCGGCTGCACCACTACCGTAACCCACCGCTTCACCCGCAATCTCGAAGAGCACGTACGGCGGGCCGACCTGGTCGTGGTCGCAACCGGCATCACTGGCCTGGTCAAGGGTGAATGGATCAAGCCCGGCGCAATCGTCATCGACGTCGGCATCAACCGCCAGGCTGATGGCCGTCTGCTCGGCGACGTGGAATTCGAACCAGCCAGCGAGCGCGCCGCATGGATCACCCCGGTACCGGGCGGCGTCGGCCCGATGACCCGCGCCTGCCTGCTGGAAAATACCCTGCACGCCGCAGAACATCTGCACGACTGATCGTGAACGACGCAAACAAGAACGGCGCCCTTCGGCGCCGTTTTTTGTTGCATTGGACTATTCAGCCAGACGCCAGGTCGTCCCGCCCTTACCGTCCTCCAGCACCACACCCATGGCGCTGAGCTGATCGCGGATACGGTCGGACTCGGCCCAGTTCTTTTCCGCTCTCGCCGCCAAACGCGCGGCGATCAGCGCCTCGACCTCGGCAGCGTCAACCTTGCCAGCAGCTCCCGCCTGCAGGAAGGCATCGGGCTCCAACTGCAGTACGCCGAGCACACCGGCAAGCACCTTGAGCTGAGCAGCCAGCGCGGCAGCAGCAGCAAGATCGGTCTCACGCAGGCGGTTGACCTCACGCACCATATCGAACAGCACCGCGCACGCTTCTGGCGAGTTGAAATCGTCGTCCATCGCCGCGCCGAAGCGCGCCACGAACGCCTCGCCACCGGCAGGCGCCGCGTCAGGCAGGCCTTTCAAGCCGTTGTAGAAGCGCTCCAGCGCGCCTTTGGCTTCGCGCAGGCTGTCCTCGGAGTAGTTGATCGGGCTGCGGTAGTGGCTGGATACCAGCAGGTAGCGCACCACCTCCGGGTGGTACTTCTCCAGCACTTCGCGGATGGTGAAGAAATTGCCCAGGCTCTTAGACATTTTCTCGCCATCGACCCGCACCGCGCCCGCGTGCATCCAGACATTGGCGTACTGCTTGCCGGTCGCGGCCTCGCTCTGCGCGATCTCGTTCTCATGGTGCGGAAACACCAAATCCGGGCCGCCTCCATGGATGTCGAACGTCTCGCCCAGGCAGCAGGTGGACATTACCGAACACTCGATATGCCAACCGGGACGCCCAGCACCCCACGGCGAATCCCAGCTAGGCTCGCCCGGCTTGGCGCCCTTCCACAGCACGAAGTCCAGCGGATCTTCCTTGGCTTCATCCACTTCAATACGCGCGCCGATCTTCAGGTCTTCGATCTTGCGCCGCGACAACTTGCCGTAACCGACGAATTTGCCGACCCGGTAGTAGACATCACCGTTGCCCGGCGCATAAGCGAAGCCCTTGTCGATCAGGGTCTGGATCATCGTATGCATGCCGGCGATATGGTCGGTGGCGCGAGGTTCGAGATCCGGACGCAACACGTTGAGGCGCGTCTCGTCTTCATGCATCGCCGCAATCATGCGCTCGACCAGCGCCTGGAACGGCTCACCGTTGTCAGTGGCACGGCGGATGATCTTGTCATCGATGTCGGTGATGTTACGCACGTAGGTCACGTCGTAGCCGCGCTGGCGCAGCCAGCGGGTGACCACGTCGAACGCCACCATCACCCGTGCATGACCGATGTGGCAGAAGTCGTAGACCGTCATGCCACAGACGTACATGCGCACCTTGTTGCCTTCCAGCGGGCGGAACGCTTCCTTGGTCTTGGTCAGGGTGTTGTAGATCGCCAGCGCCATCATTGACCCCAGGAGTCACGCAGCGTGACGGTGCGATTGAACACAGGAGCGCCGGGCTTGCTGTCCTTCATGTCGGCGCAGAAATAGCCTTCACGCTCGAACTGAAAGCGCTCTTCAGGAGCCACATCCGCCAGCGAAGGCTCGGCGCGACACCCCTTGAGCACGACGAGCGACTCGGGGTTGATATTGTCCAGGAAGCTGCCGCCCTCCTCGTCCTTCTCAGGATTGGCGGAACGGAACAGACGATCGTACAGACGCACCTCGCACTCGACGCTTTCGGCAGCCGGCACCCAGTGGATCACACCCTTGACCTTGCGGCCTTCGGGGTTCTTGCCCAAGGTATTTTCGTCGTAGCTGCAGCGCAGCTCGACGACGTTTCCGGCCTCGTCCTTGATCGCCTCATCGGCACGGATCACGTAGCTGCCGCGCAGTCGCACTTCGCCGCCAGGAACCAGTCGTTTGAAGCCCGCCGGCGGGACTTCTTCGAAGTCGCCCGCATCGATGTAGATCTCGCGGCTGAACGGCAGCACCCGCACCCCCATGTCCTGCTTCGGATGACGCGGCAGCTCGAGGTTCTCGCTCGTCCCTTCCGGATAGTTGGTAATCACCACCTTGAGCGGCTTGAGCACGCACATGGCACGCGCAGCGTTGGCGTCCAGGTCTTCGCGAATCGCGAATTCCAGCATGCCGATGTCGACGACGCCGCCTGCGCGATTCACACCGATCATGTCGCAAAAGTTGCGGATCGAGGCCGGGGTGTAGCCGCGGCGCCGGAAGCCGGAGAGCGTCGACATGCGCGGGTCGTCCCAACCGCTCACATGCCTCTCATCCACCAGCTGCTTGAGCTTGCGCTTGCTGGTGATGGTGTAGTTCAGGTTGAGACGGGCGAACTCGTACTGGCGCGGCTGGGCCGGCACCGGCAGGTTGGCCAGGAACCACTCGTACAACGGGCGATGATCCTCGAATTCGAGGGTGCAGATGGAATGCGTGATGCCCTCGATGGCGTCCGACTGCCCGTGAGTGAAGTCGTAGCTCGGATAGATGCACCACTTGTCGCCCGTCTGGTGATGGTGCGCATGGCGAATGCGATAGAGGATCGGGTCGCGCAGATTCATGTTCGGCGAGGCCATATCGATCTTCGCCCGTAGCGCACGGGCGCCATCCGGGAACTCGCCTGCCTTCATGCGGGCGAACAGGTCGAGGTTCTCCTCCACCGAACGCTCGCGGAACGGGCTGTTCTTGCCAGGCTCGGTCAGGCTGCCACGGTACTCACGGGCCTGCTCGGGTGTCAGGTCACAGACATACGCCTTGCCCGCCTTGATCAGCTCTACCGCCCAGTCATGCAGCTGATCGAAGTAATTGGAGGCGTAGCGTTCCTCGCCGGCCCACTGGAAGCCCAGCCACTGCACGTCGCTCTTGATCGCGTCGATGTACTCCTGGTCTTCCTTGGCCGGGTTGGTGTCATCGAAGCGCAGGTTGCACTCGCCACCGAACTCCTTCGCCAGGCCGAAGTTCAGGCAAATCGACTTGGCATGCCCGATGTGCAGATAGCCATTGGGCTCCGGCGGGAAGCGAGTGACGATCTTGGCGTGCTTGCCGGAGTCCAGGTCAGCCTGGACGATCGGACGGAGAAAATTGCTAGCGGCGGGAGTCTCGGGCTTGCTCATGATGTCCTTAACGTCAGCGAGTGTGCGGCTTAACAGAGAGGCTTACAAATATAACGAGCGATGGCCAGGCAATGAGATCAGCGCAAAAAGCGGAATGTACAAAGTCGTACATAAGCATTTTGAGACCATTTCAACGTCGCAGGGCCGAGTGCAGTAGCTTGTAAATACCCACTCAGGGTAGGCCGACCAAATCAAAGCGCCTATCATAGCGGACCCGTCAACCCCCTGACAGAGCAATGCGCTCAGGGGATACCGCCATCAGTGACTGGCGGCACTCGGTAACGACGACCCTTGCAGCGGCGCGCCCGCACCAACGAAACGGAACCCCTCCCGATGATCAAACTGCACACCAACTACGGCGTCATCACCGTCAATCTGTTCGAAGACAAGGCTCCGGAAACAACTGCCAACTTCAAGGAATATGTGAAGAGCGGCCACTACGACGGCACCATCTTTCATCGCGTGATCAGCAATTTCATGATCCAGGGCGGCGGTTTCGAGCCAGGCATGAAGCAGAAGTCCACTCGCGCGCCGATCAAGAACGAGGCCAACAATGGTCTGTCGAACAAAACCGGCACTCTGGCCATGGCGCGCACCATGGAACCGCATTCGGCGTCCGCGCAGTTCTTCATCAACGTGAAGGACAACGACTTCCTCGATCACAGTGCGCCTACCGTACAGGGTTGGGGCTATGCCGTGTTCGGCGAGGTGACCGAGGGCATGGATGTGGTCGAGAAGATCAAGGGTGTGGCAACGACCATGAAGTCCGGCCACCAGGACGTCCCGGTCGAGGACGTGGTGATCGAGAAGGCCGAGATCGTCGAGTAATCGCGAGTGATCCTGCTGATCTCAGATCTGCATCTGGAAGAGGAACGCCCGGACATCACCCGGGCGTTTCTGCATTTTCTCGCGACGCGCGCTACCCAGGCCGAAGCCCTATACATTCTCGGTGACTTCTTCGAGGTCTGGATTGGCGACGACGCCATGACGCCGTTCCAGGAATCGATTGCCCGCGCCCTGCGTGCGTTGCGCGAGCGCGGCGTCAGAATCTATCTGATGCACGGCAACCGCGACTTCATGCTCGGCCAGACCTTCTGCCGCAAGGCCGGCTGCAAGCTGCTGGCTGATCCGAGTGTGGTCCAGCTCTGCGGCGAGCCGGTACTGCTGATGCACGGCGACAGTCTGTGTACCCGCGATGAAGGTTACATGCGGCTACGCCGGCTGCTGCGCAACCCCCTCAGCCTGTTCGTTCTGCGCAACCTGCCGCTCGCGACTCGCCGGAAACTCGCCCGCAAGCTGCGCAACGAAAGCCGCAGCCAGACCCGAATGAAAGCCAGCGACATCATCGACGTCACCCCGGAACTGATACCCGGCGTGCTGGCCGAACATGGCGTTCGCACGCTGATCCACGGTCATACTCATCGACCGGCGACACATGACTTCGAGGTAGATGGCCAACCCGCCAAACGGATCGTGCTGGGCGACTGGGATCGGCAGGGCTGGGCATTGCAGGTGGATGAAAACGGCTACCACCAGGCGCCATTCGCCCTGAGCTAGGCTGCCAGCGGCACGCCGCTGTGAAACCGGAACTCGCTGTCCGGGCTTTCGATCAATTCCCGTTCCCGCTCGCGCACCCGAACGATGGTGGCATCCACATCGGCGGCGTCGCCGTACTGATAGGCCAGCTTCAGGTAATCCTGGAAGTGCCGCGCTTCCGACTTGAGCAGCCCGTGATAGAACTTGCCCAGCTCTTCATCCAGATGCGGTACCAACATGGCGAAGCGCTCGCAAGAGCGCGCCTCGATAAAGGCACCGATCACCAGCGTGTCGGTTAGTCGATAGGGCTCATGATTGCGTACGAGTTCGCGCAACCCGGCGGCATAACGAGACGAGCCGACATTGCGTAACTCGATCTCACGGCGACGGATGATCGCCAGCACCTGCTCGAAATGGCGCAACTCCTCGCGCGCCAGACGCGACATCTTGTTCTGCAGATCCGGCTTGTCGACATAGCGGAACATCAACTGGAACGCCGACCCCGCTGCCTTTTTTTCGCAGTTGCCGTGGTCGATCAGCATCACGTCCTGATTCTGCAAGGCAGCGTCTACCCAGGCAGCGGGAGTGACGCAGGCGAGGAACTCATTCAGATCAGGAAGCATGTCGAACCTTGCATATTCAGGAACAAAATAGTGGGTCATCGCGTGGTGCCGCCCGACACCGCGCGGGCATTATACGAATGCCGCGCGGAGCAGCCAGTCTTGCTTGATATACATCACAACTGGCGTCGCAGGCTTGTCTATAGTTGACCAACCCGCATCAGGAAATGGAGCCGATCATGCAAGCCATTCGCTGCATCCTCGTGGTAATTGACCCGAACCAGCCACAAGAGCTGGCCCTCAAGCGCGCGCGCCTGATCTCGACTGTCAGCCAATCTCACCTGCATCTGCTGATCTGCGACACCAGACACGACCACAGTGCACACCTGAGCGCATTGCGAGAGCAGCTCGAATCCGAAGGCCATCAGACGACCACGCAACAGGCGTGGCACGAGAGCGTCCACCAGACCATTATCAGCGTGCAACAAGCAGAAGGCTGCGGCCTGGTGGTCAAGCAGCACGTGCCGGACAATCCACTGAAGCGCGCCCTGCTGACTCCGGAGGACTGGAAGCTGCTGCGCTACTGCCCCTGCCCGGTGCTGATGGTGAAAACCGACAAGCCATGGACCGGCGGCAACATCCTCGCCGCCGTGGACGTTGGCAACGCCGACCTCGAACACCGCACGCTGCATACGACGATCGTCAATCACGGATTCGAGATCGCCAACCTCGCCGATGGCAATCTCCACGTCATCAGCGCCCATCCGTCGGCGATGTTGTCTGCCGCAGATCCGGCCTTTCAGCTGAAAGAGACCATCGAGGCGAGATATCGCGACGCCTGCAAGCAGTTTCAGGAAGATTTCGCTATCCCGAACGAACGTCTGCATGTTGTCGAAGGGCCGGCCGATGCATTGATTCCCCGCGTTTGCCATCAGCTCAATGCGGTCGTAACCATCATCGGAACCGTGGCACGAACCGGATTCTCGGGCGCCCTCATGGGCAATACTGCAGAAGTGGTACTCGATACGCTGGAAAGCGACGTCCTGGTACTCAAGCCAGATGACATCATCGATCACCTGGAAGACCTTGTGCGCCATTGATCCAACGCGCGGAAGCCTCGCCAGAGGCTTTCGCCTTCACACCCTCAGATCCATACCCTGGCGTATGAATTGCGGAGCGATATAGCGATCGTAGTGGGCCTCGGAAAGCAGAAAAAACTCTCGGTCAATGGCATCTCGCAGCTCAGGCAGCGCCCAGTCGCGAAACTCGGGCAACAGACTGACTCCGTATGCGTCCAGCTGTTGGATAAGCCGGGCGCCGCGCGCGATCAGCTGATAAGCCCAGCAGTAGGGAGACTGCTCGGCCACGAAGCGAATCTGCCTTGCTTCCAACTGCTGGCGCAGCAGCACGGCATCGAAGATCTCGAGTTTCGCCATCATCACCTGAGCGAGAAGAATCTCGAGGCGCCGCCAGACGGCCAACTTTTCCTGTTCAGCGTATGCGTTCCAGTTGACCACCTCGTGGTGAAAGCGCTTGCAGCCGCGACAGACGACATCACCGTACACGGTCGAACAGAGGCCTACGCAAGGAGTTTTGATGCGCTGAGTGGACATGAGCAGAAAAGCGGCATGGAGTACGGGCTGAGCATCTTAGACTTTTGTCCTACCAGGGTCACTCGCGCTGACATCCGGATGGCGGCAAATCACGCTGAAGCCCAGGCCAGACGGTACTCAGCGCATTCGAGGCGAGCCGACAGGCGTTGGCGCAACACCCATAGCAGGCGGTCCTCGACTTAACTTCGCGAGCCATTTCCAGTAGACTTAGCCCGCCGTTTTTGGCGCCACATTCCATACGAAGCTGTTTTCAAAGCGTCACGAGCACAGTTGAACCGGCTGCGTGCCGGATGCGCAGAATTGCCTTTCTCCTGCCCATCCGGCGTCGCCCGCCCGGCGTAAAACTTTGAAAACAGCTTCCGGATGCGCGTCCCGAAACACCCAAGGGACCAATGATGAGGGTAAAAACTGTGCTTGAAGCCTATCGCAAACACGTAGAAGAGCGTGCCGCCCAGGGCGTCGTGCCCCAGCCGCTGAACGCCGAGCAAACCGCAGGCCTGGTCGAGCTGCTGAAGAACCCGCCGGCCGGCGAAGAAGAATTCCTCGTTGACCTGATCACCAACCGCGTCCCTGCTGGCGTCGACGAAGCCGCCTACGTCAAGGCCGGTTTCCTGTCCGCCCTGGCCAAAGGTGAAACCTCCTCGCCGCTGCTGAGCAAGCAGCGCGCCGTCGAGCTGCTGGGCACCATGCAGGGCGGCTACAACATCGCCACCCTGGTCGAGCTGCTGGATAACGCCGAGCTGGGCGCTGTCGCCGCCGAGCAGCTGAAGCACACCCTGCTGATGTTCGACGCCTTCCACGATGTGGCCGAGAAAGCCAAAGCCGGCAACGAGCACGCCAAGGCCGTCATGCAGTCCTGGGCCGAAGGCGAGTGGTTCACCAACCGCCCGGCAGTTGCCGAAAAAGTCACCCTGTCCGTGTTCAAGGTCACTGGCGAAACCAACACCGACGACCTGTCGCCTGCTCCGGACGCCTGGTCGCGCCCTGACATCCCACTGCACGCCCTGGCCATGCTGAAAATGGCCCGTGATGGCATCAACCCGGACGTGCCGGGCTCGGTTGGCCCGATCAAGCAGATGGAAGAACTGAAAGCCAAGGGCTTCCCGGTTGCATACGTCGGCGACGTGGTCGGTACCGGTTCTTCGCGCAAGTCGGCCACCAACTCCGTGCTGTGGTTCTTCGGTGATGACATTCCGAACGTACCGAACAAGCGCGCCGGTGGCTTCTGCTTCGGCACCAAGATCGCTCCGATCTTCTACAACACCATGGAAGATGCCGGCGCACTGCCGATCGAGTTCGACTGCAGCAACCTCGCCATGGGCGACGTGATCGACGTCTATCCGTACGCTGGCAAGGTTTGCAAGCACGGCACCGATGAAGTGATCACCACTTTCGAGCTGAAAACCGACGTACTGCTGGACGAAGTCCGTGCTGGCGGTCGTATCCCGCTGATCATCGGTCGCGGCCTGACCGAGAAGGCCCGCGCCGAGCTGGGTCTGGCTCCGTCCACCCTGTTCAAGAAGCCGGAAGCGCCGGCTGACAGCGGCAAAGGCTTCACCCTCGCACAGAAGATGGTCGGTCGCGCATGCGGTCTGCCGGAAGGCCAAGGCGTTCGCCCGGGCACCTACTGCGAGCCGAAGATGACCACCGTCGGCTCCCAGGACACCACTGGCCCGATGACCCGCGACGAGCTGAAGGACCTGGCCTGCCTCGGCTTCTCCGCCGACCTGGTCATGCAGTCGTTCTGCCACACCGCGGCCTATCCGAAGCCGATCGACGTCAATACCCATCACACCCTGCCGGACTTCATCATGAACCGCAGCGGCGTGTCGCTGCGTCCTGGCGACGGCATCATTCACAGCTGGCTGAACCGCATGCTGCTTCCGGATACCGTTGGTACCGGTGGTGACTCGCACACCCGTTTCCCGATCGGTATCTCCTTCCCGGCCGGTTCCGGCCTGGTCGCCTTCGCTGCCGCCACTGGCGTCATGCCGCTGGACATGCCGGAATCCGTACTGGTGCGCTTCAAGGGCCAAATGCAGCCGGGCATCACACTGCGCGACCTGGTCCATGCCATCCCGTACTACGCCATCCAGCAAGGCCTGCTGACTGTCGAGAAGAAGGGCAAGAAGAACATCTTCTCCGGCCGCATCCTCGAGATCGAAGGTCTGAACCAGCTGACCGTCGAGCAAGCGTTCGAACTGTCCGACGCCTCCGCCGAGCGTTCGGCTGCCGGTTGCACCATCAAGCTGCCGGAAGAGTCGATCGCCGAGTACCTGAAGTCGAACATCACCATGCTGCGCTGGATGATCAGCGAAGGCTATGGCGATGCCCGCACCCTCGAGCGTCGTGCCCAGGCGATGGAAGCCTGGCTGGCCGATCCGAAGCTGCTGGAAGCCGACAAGGACGCTGAATACGCTGCTGTGATCGAGATCGACCTGTCCGAAGTGAAAGAGCCCGTGCTCTGCGCACCGAACGACCCGGACGATGCCCGCCTGCTGTCCACCGTTGCTGGCGAGAAGATCGATGAAGTCTTCATCGGCTCCTGCATGACCAACATCGGCCACTTCCGCGCTGCCGGCAAGCTGCTCGACAAGGTCAAGGGTGGTATTCCGACCCGTCTGTGGCTGGCTCCGCCGACCAAAATGGACGCTCACCAGCTGACCGAAGAAGGCTACTACGGCATCTACGGCAAGGCTGGCGCGCGTATGGAAATGCCGGGCTGCTCCCTGTGCATGGGTAACCAGGCTCGCGTTCAGACCGGTTCGACCGTCGTCTCCACTTCGACCCGTAACTTCCCGAACCGCCTCGGCGACGCCACCAATGTATACCTGGCCTCGGCCGAACTGGCAGCGGTAGCCTCCATCATCGGCAAGCTGCCGACTGTTGCGGAGTACATGGAGTACGCGAAGAACATCGACAGCATGGCTGCCGACATCTATCGCTACCTTTCCTTCGACCAGATCGCCGAGTTCCGTGAGGCTGCGGAAAAGGCCAAGATCAAGGTCGTCGAAGTCTGATGACGCTGTAATGCAATAAAAAACCCCGCTTCGGCGGGGTTTTTTATGCCCACGGATTTCTTCGCCCGGCTGATGTTTATCCGGTCAGCCATTTGTATACGGCAGCATCGCAACCGCCAGCCGCGGCCCGAAGCGCAGCGCAGCGGCGGCACTTTTGCTACAGACAAAGAAAAGCCCGGACTAAGCCGGGCTTTTCGAGCTTGAAGGCTTCAGCCCAGCATTACTGAACCTGAGCTTCTACCTCGGCCTCAACACGACGGTTGATCTGACGACCTTCCTCGGTGGAGTTATCAGCAACTGGACGGGATTCGCCATAACCGACGGAGTTCACACGACCGCCTTCAACGCCATACTCGTTGACCAGAACGTTGCGTACTGCTTCAGCACGACGCTCGGACAAGCGCTGGTTGTACTGGTCGGTGCCAACGGAGTCGGTGTGACCTTCGACCACGGTGGTGGTTTGCGGGTACTGCTGCATGAAATCAGCGAGGTTCTTGATGTCGCTGTAGCTTTCTTCGCGGACGCGCGACTTGTCGAAGTCGAACTTGACGTCCAGCTCGACGCGTACGACTTCCGGAGCCGGTTCCGGCTCGGTGTCAACGATCGGAGCCGGGGCCGGTTCCGGAGTCGGCTCAACGGCAGCAACCTGACGGGCACCGCCACCGAAGTTCAGACCGACACCAACGCCAGCCATCCACTCGGCTTCATCAGCATCGATGTTGTACATGCCATCAACGCTGGCCTTGGCAAAGAAGTTCTCGGTGAAGTAGTACTTCAGGCCGGTGCCCACGTTGGCAAAGGTGCTGTGGTCACGACCACTGCGGGCGGCCTGGCCAATGCTCTGATGAGCAACGCCAGCGGAGACGTACGGACGCAGACCAACGCCCGGAGCGCCAAAATGATAGGCAGCATCGAGGGAAGTCAGGCTGCCCTTGATGTTCTTGTGGCTGCCATCGGCGCCAACCGGATCCTTGGAGGTCAGGTCGTGATACTCGCCATAGGAAAGACCCAGCGAAACATCGTCGGTAAGGAAGTAGCTGACGCCAGCACCGTAGAGCTCGCCGTCACGCTGTACGTCACGCGAGCTATCGGTGAAGTAGTGCTTGCCGAACGCTTCCACCTCTACGGCACCCTGTCCTTGGGCCAGCGCGCTAAGAGAAGTGGCGGCAACCATCGAACCGATAACGACGCCTAAGGTGTTTTTAAGTTTCATCCGTAAATCCCCATCTGGTGGTTAGAATCAGAACAATCTAAGGAAACCGGCTGTCTGTATGCCCAAGCTGTTCGCAAGGTATAAGACAAGTTTCCGGGATTAAGTTTCAGCGGTATCCGAAAATTTTTCTCGCAGCTTGTCGAGCGCGCGCTTGTATCGCATCTTCGTCGCGCTTAAACCCATGTGCATGATATCGGCAATTTCCTGGAACTCGAGTTCAGCAACAAAACGCAACACCAATATCTCGCGATCGATTGGATTCACATGTACGAGCCATCGGTCGAGACCGGCCTTCTCTTCGATCTTTGGCGCCTTTTCGTCTGAGGCTTCCTCGAGCGGATCCAGGCTCAGCGCATCGAGCAGGCGTCGCTTGCGGCGCTCTTTGCGATATTGGGTAATGCACTCATTATAAGTGATGCTATATAGCCAGGTCTTGAACTTGGACTTGCCTTCAAAGTTCTTCAACCCATATAACACCTTGAGCATAACTTCCTGGCACACGTCATCGGCATCCCGCTCGTTCCCCAAGTAACGCGCACAAACATTGAACAACGTGCGCTGATAGCGACGCATCAACTCTTCATACGCTCGGGTTATATGAAACAGTTCGACGTGAGCATGCCGCACCAGCTCTTCATCGCTGAGCTGGCGTGGATCGTAGCGCGAAATGGACGTTGGGGTTTTAGTCAAGACGCTTCGAGCCGGCAGTCAAAATCTCGGCCGCCAATCATGGAAACCGGAAAAAAGGCGACGTACTTTACCAGATACTCAGGGCTAGCGGCTGCCGACTCGCTGTTCGAGTAGCACTTTGTTCGCCACGGACATCAGCTCGCCGTCATCGGTAAGCAATAAGGTTTTCACCGTACCGATTTCCTCGATCTGGCCTTCCATGTCAGGCAGCCGTACCTTTTGGCCCACTTCGTAGAGTTCACGCACATAGATTCCAGCCAGGATCTGACTTACCAGCTCACGACTACCGAGACCAAGGGCCAGCGCAACCGCGAGGCCGACCGTGATCAGTACGATGGCAATCACATAATTGAGCAGCTCGGTCTTGACCTCGAGCTGCCCAATCGCCACGGAAATGCTGATGATTATCACCAGGCCCTGCGCCATTCGCGCCAAACCGTTCGCGTAATCAAGGCCGACACCCTCGGCGGCGCCTCGAACCAGACCGCTCAACAGCTGCGCCAGCAGGACACCAGCGAGCAGAACCAACGCAGCGCCGAAGACCTTCGGCACATAGAGCGCAAGCATGTCGAGGGTTGCCGAAACGCGCTCCAGCCCCAGCGATTCGGCGGCCGAGACCAGGAAGATCAGCAGCACGAACCAATACACCACCTTACCGATCAACGCCGAGACAGGGATGCGTATGCCCGCTCGGCCCAACAGTTTGGTAAGCCCGGTTCCGGCCATCAGCCGATCCAATCCGACCTTGGCCAACACTTTGGATAACAAGGTATCGAGCAGTTTGGCTACCACGAACCCGAGCAATACAACGACCACGGCGCCGAACAGACGCGGAATGAAGGCCGCTACAGATGCCCAAAGCGAGCTCATCGCCGACAGCAGACTTTGGGTCCAGGGATCGAATTCCATGATCAATCAGCCTTATCGAAAGAACGGTTGGAAGCAGCCCGGCGGGAAACCGGTGCGAGATGTCGCGAGCCGCTATTGACGGCCATCAGCAATGCTTCGAGCCAGTGCCCTACCAGTGCAAACAGGTCGCCAGCACCCACCTGCCGGTTGGCCGTTTTCAGCACTCGCCCCAGGCAGGCGTCGTCATCGTGCACGGAGGGCTTGTTGAGCAGATCTCGCAGGGATTCTTCAAAGGGATCGCGCATGCAAACCTCGCTAAAGTATGTGGCCTAGACGGTCTATGGCCGGTCGGGAGTCACATTCAGAGCCAGCGGAGGCGCCGTAGCATCCACCATTGCAGCAAGGCGATACTGCCTATCAGCGCGCAGGCTACGGCGAACCCGTACGGGAAGTCGGCACCAGGTATGCCTCCGACGTTGATTCCGAGCAGTCCGGTGAGAAAGCTGAGCGGCAGAAAAAAGCCCGTAATGATAGCAAGCAGATACATGGTTCGGTTCATCCGCTCGCTCAGCCTGCGGTGTTCCGACTCCAGTACCAGATTGATCCGCTCCCGGACCATTTCGAGCTCTTCGAGATAACGGGTCAAGCGGTTGCTGAGCTCGTTCCAATACTCGGTGTCGTCCTCGACGAACCAGCTCAGTCTGTTACGCGTCAGCTGACCGTAGAGCTCCCGCTGGGGCAGCAGGAACCGGCGAAGGCCAGCCGCCTGCCGACGCAGGGAGAGCATCGAATCGTGCTCGGGGGTGTAGCGCTCGTTCGCCTCAAGCGCTTCTTCTTCCTTATCGATCCGCTCGGAGAGCTGCATGACGAGATCATCGACGCGATCGGTCATCGCCTCAGCGAGATAGATCAGCAGTTCAGACGCGGTTTTCGGCCCCCTTCCCTCCGACAGCAGCTGTATGACCACCTCTGTAGAGCGCAATGGTCGCAGCCGAAGAGAAATGACCCGTTGCCGGTCGGCGAACACGCGCACCGACACCATGTCTTCCGGTTCTGCATCGGGGTTCAGATTGACGCCGCGCAGGAAAAGCAGCAGCTCTTCCTGAGGCAAGGCCAGCATGCGAGGCCGCGTGTTCTCTTCCAGCAGCACATCGCAGGCAAAGGCACTGAGTCCGCTCTGCCTGCGCAACCACTGCTGCGCCTGGGGTTGGCTGCGATCCCAGTGCAACCAGAGGCTTTCATGCGCGTTCAGTTGCAAGGTCGGCAGGGCCTGATAGCCGATCTGTCGGGCACCGCCGCTGCCATCCAGAACAAACGCGTGGATCAGGCCGTTTTGCTCGCTATGAGATTCCCGCATCGATGTACCGTCGTCACTCATGAAAAGCCCGGCGAAGCCGGGCTCGGAACAGATGACGGGCATGCCCGTCAGTGCAGCGGATTACTGCGGCATCGACAGCGGCTCTGGCGACACAATGATGCCGTTGTTATCGGCATACACGTACTCGCCCGGACGGAACGTCACGCCGCAGAAAGTCACTGGAACGTTGAGATCGCCGATACCACGCTTGTCAGTCTTCATCGGGTGGCTGGCCAGCGCCTGCACGCCCAGCTCAGTCTGCGCGAGAACATCGACGTCGCGCACACAGCCGTAAATGATCAGGCCTTCCCAGCCGTTGCGTGCCGCTTTCTCGGCAAGCATGTCACCCAGCAGGGCGCGACGCAGTGAGCCGCCGCCGTCGACAACCATCACCTTGCCAGTACCATCGACATCAACCTGATCCTTGACCAGTGAGTTGTCCTCGAAGCACTTGACGGTCACGATCTCTCCGCCGAAGGAGTCGCGGCCACCGAAATTGCTGAACAGCGGTTCGACGACCTGCACCAGGTCAGGATAGGCGTCGCACAGATCAGGCGTGACGTATTGCATGGAAAGCTCCTTCTGCTAGGGATAACGACCTTTGAACCATCTGGCGCGACATATTAGCCGCAAGCGGCCAGTGGCGGAACGGACACGGATTTCCGGCACAAATGAAAACGGGGCTGACGCCCCGTTTTCGATCTACCGCAACGGTCAGATCTGGCGATCAGCCAGGAAGAACCAGGTATCCAGCACGGAATCCGGATTCAACGAAACGCTCTCGATGCCCTGCTCCATCAGCCACTTGGCCAGATCCGGATGATCCGACGGACCCTGGCCGCAGATACCAATGTACTTGCCGGCCTTGTTGCACGCCTGGATGGCGTTGGCGAGCAGCTTCTTCACCGCCGGATTACGCTCGTCGAACAAGTGGGCGATGATGCCGGAGTCGCGGTCCAGGCCCAGGGTCAGCTGGGTCATGTCGTTGGAGCCGATTGAGAAGCCATCGAAGAATTCGAGGAACTCGTCGGCCAGCAAGGCGTTAGACGGCAGTTCGCACATCATGATGACCCGCAGGCCATTCTCGCCACGCTTGAGGCCGTACTTCGCCAGCAGATCGACAACCTGGGAGGCTTCGCCCAGGGTGCGCACGAACGGGACCATCAGCTCGACGTTGGTCAGGCCCATGACGTCGCGGACCTTCTTCATCGCGCGGCATTCAAGCTCGAAGCAGTCACGGAACGAGTCGCTGATATAGCGAGAAGCACCGCGGAAGCCGAGCATCGGGTTCTCTTCTTCCGGCTCGTACAGCTTGCCGCCGATCAGGTTGGCGTACTCGTTGGACTTGAAGTCCGACAGGCGCACGATGACCTTCTTCGGCCAGAACGCTGCTGCCAGGGTGCTGACGCCCTCGACCAGCTTCTCGACATAGAAGTTGACCGGATCGTCGTAGCCAGCAATGCGCTTCTCCACGCTGCTCTTCACGTCGGCCGGCAAGCCGTCGAAGTTCAGCAGCGCCTTGGGGTGCACGCCGATCATGCGGTTGATGATGAACTCGAGACGGGCCAGGCCAACGCCTTCATTCGGCAGGTGGGCGAAGTCGAAGGCGCGGTCCGGGTTGCCGACGTTCATCATGATCTTGAACGGCAGCTCCGGCATGGCATCGATGGAGTTCTGGCGGATGTCGAAACCCAGCTCGCCATCGAAGATCAGGCCGGTATCGCCTTCGGCGCATGAAACAGTGACGCGCTGGCCATCCTTGAGGACTTCGGTGGCATTGCCGCAGCCGACGACGGCGGGAATACCCAGCTCACGGGCGATGATCGCTGCGTGGCAGGTGCGCCCGCCGCGGTTGGTAACGATCGCGCTGGCGCGCTTCATCACTGGCTCCCAATCCGGATCGGTCATGTCGGAGACCAGCACGTCGCCCGGCTGGACCTTGTCCATTTCGGTCACGTCGTGGATGACCTTGACCGGGCCTGCGCCGATGCGCTGGCCGATGGCACGACCCTCGACCAGTACGGTGCCCTTCTCCTTCAGCAGGTAGCGCTCCATTACGTTGGCGCTGCTGCGGCTCTTCACGGTTTCCGGACGGGCCTGGACGATGTACAGCTTGCCGTCGTCACCGTCCTTGGCCCATTCGATGTCCATCGGGCGGCCGTAGTGCTTCTCGATGATCATCGCCTGCTTGGCTAGGTTGGTGACCTCTTCATCGGTCAGGCAGAAGCGCGCGCGGTCGGCGGCATCGACGTCGACAGTCTTGACCGACTTGCCGGCCTTGGCTTCGTCGCCATAGACCATCTTGATCGCCTTGCTGCCCAGGTTGCGGCGCAGGATAGCCGGGCGACCGGCTTCCAGGGTCTGCTTGTGGACGTAGAACTCGTCCGGATTGACCGCACCCTGTACCACCGTCTCGCCGAGGCCGTAGGCGCCGGTGATGAACACCACGTCACGGAAGCCCGATTCGGTGTCGAGGGTGAACATCACACCAGCGGTGCCGGTTTCCGAGCGGACCATGCGCTGCACGCCGGCAGACAGGGCGACCAGTTTGTGATCGAAGCCCTGATGCACGCGGTAGGCGATGGCACGGTCGTTGAACAGCGAGGCGAACACTTCCTTGGCCGCGCGGATCACGTTGTCCACGCCACGGATGTTGAGGAAGGTTTCCTGCTGGCCGGCGAAGGAGGCATCCGGCAGATCTTCAGCAGTGGCCGAGGAGCGGACCGCGACGGCCATGTTGTCGTTGCCGCCGGACATTTCGGCGAAGGCCTTGCGAATGTCGGCGTCGAGCTGCGGCGGGAATTCAGCATCCATGACCCACTGACGGATCTGCGCGCCGGCCTTGGCCAGGGCGTTGACGTCATCCACATCAAGGGCGTCGAGCAGCGCGTGGATCTGATCGTTCAGACCGCTGAGTTCGAGGAAGTCGCGATAGGCCTGGGCCGTCGTGGCGAAACCGCCCGGTACGGAAACGCCGGCACCGGCGAGGTTGCTGATCATCTCGCCCAGGGAGGCGTTCTTGCCCCCTACACGCTCAACGTCATGATTGCCGAGCTTATCGAGGGAAACTACGTACTCTACCAAGGTGATCTCTCCACATTAGTGTTGGAAACTCAACCGGAGCCGGGCCGCACGACTGTGGCCCGACCCTGCAAAATAAGTAACAATGCCCGCCAACCGGGCTCGGCGAAGGGCCTACTATAGCTGGGAACCGTTCTCGACTTAAGGCCCAAGGCACATGAAACGAACTGCTTTCTTCATTTCGGACGGCACAGGCATCACCGCGGAAACCCTGGGCCAGAGTCTTCTGGCGCAGTTCGAGAACATCACTTTCACTAAACTGACGCGCCCGTATATCGACACCGCAGAAAAAGCGCGGGCCATGGTACAGCAAATCAATAATGCCGCGGAAAAGGACGGTGGTCGGCCGATCATCTTCGACACGCTGGTTAACCAGGAAATCCGTGACATTCTCGCCGAATCCAATGGCTTCATGATCGATATCTTCTCTTCGTTCCTTGCTCCGCTGGAACATGAACTGATGTCACGTTCCTCCTATTCCGTGGGCAAATCCCACTCGATCAGCCACAACACCAACTACATGGAGCGTATCGAGGCGGTCAACTTCGCCCTCGACAACGACGATGGTGCGCGCACCCGCTACTACGACAAGGCGGACCTCATCCTGGTTGGCGTTTCCCGCTGCGGCAAAACACCGACCTGCCTGTACATGGCGATGCAGTACGGCATCCGCGCCGCCAACTACCCGCTCACCGAGGACGACATGGAGCGCCTGCAGCTGCCCAGTGCACTCAAGGAGTACAAGGACAAGCTGTTCGGGCTCACCATCGACCCGGACCGCCTGGCTGCCATCCGCAACGAGCGCAAGCCCAACAGCCGTTATGCCAGCTTCGCTCAGTGCGAATTCGAAGTCCGCGAGGTGGAAAGTCTGTTCCGCCGCGAGAACATCAACTACATCAACTCGACCCATTTCTCCGTCGAGGAAATCTCGGCAAAGATCCTTGTGGAGAAAGGCGTCGAGCGTCGACTCAAATAAGTGCCGCTTCGCTAGACAACAAAAAGTCCGCTTGGTGCGGACTTTTTGCGTTTTTCAACCGGAAGAATTTGCTTTCCGGCGGCTGAAGCGCATCAGAAAGCGTCGCCTGGCACACGTACCCAGCCTTCCATCAGCACCCGCGCGCTGCGGCTCATGATGGCTTTGGTCACGGTCCACTGGCCGTTTATCTGCTTCGCCTCGGCACCGACGCGCAGGGTGCCGGACGGATGCCCGAAGCGCACGGCCTGACGCTCGCCACCACCCGCCGCGAGGTTGACCAGCGTGCCGGGCACCGCCGCCGCGGTGCCGATGGCCACTGCACAGGTGCCCATCATGGCGTGGTGCAGCTTGCCCATGGACAGTGCACGGACGAGTAGATCGACCTCACCCGCTTCGATGTTCTTGCCGGAGGACGCCCGATAGCTTTTCGGTTGGGAAACGAACGCAACCTTCGGCGTGTGCTGACGGGTCAGCGCCTCCTCTGCGGTCTTGATCAAGCCCATGCGCAGTGCACCGGCCACACGGATCGCCTCCAGACGTGCCAGCGCCTCCGGATTGCCGTTGATGTCCTCACGCAGCTCGGTGCCCTGGTAGCCGATGTCCTCTGCATTGACGAATACAGTGGGAATGCCGGCGCTGATCATGGTCGCCTTGAGCGTGCCGATACCGGGCACCTCCAACTCGTCGACCAGGTTGCCGGTGGGGAACATCGAGCCGCCCTCCTCGCCATCATCGGACGGATCGAGGAATTCCAGCACGATCTCGGCTGCCGGAAAGGTCACGCCGTCCAGCTCGAAATCGCCGGTTTCCTGCACCTGGCCGTCGGTGACCGGTACATGGGCGATGATGGTCTTGCCGATATTGGCCTGCCAGATCCGCACAACGCAGGTGCCGTTCTGTGGAATGCGCTCGGCATCCACCAGGCCGGCATGCAAGGCAAAGGCGCCCGCGCCAGTGGAAAGGTTGCCGCAGTTGCCGCTCCAGTCGACGAAGGACTTGTCGATCGACACCTGACCATAGAGGTATTCGACGTCGTGATCCGGCCGACTGCTCTTCGAAAGGATGACGCATTTGCTGGTACTGGACGTCGCGCCGCCCATGCCATCGATGTGCGCCGAATACGGGTCAGGGCTGCCGATCACGCGCATGAACAGCTTGTCGCGCGCAGCGCCCGGCACCTGGCAGCTCTCCGGCAGGTCCTGTAGGCGGAAGAACACGCCCTTGCTGGTGCCGCCACGCATGTAGGTGGCAGGAATCCTGATCTGGGGAAGATGAGCCATGGGAATCTGGTCCTCATGAAGCTGCGCCACCGGACGGTCGCGCAGAAATGAAATATCGCCGCTGCGCACGTGCTCTGCGGACGAACCACAGAGCACGCGCGGAACTGGCGTGCCTCAGGCCTGACCGAGGAAGTCCTTGGCAAAGCGCTGCAGTACACCGCCAGCCTGGTAGACGCTGACCTCGGCCGCGGTATCGAGACGGCAGGTCACCGGCACACGGGTTTCCTCACCGTTCTTACGATGCACGACCAGGGTCAGATCGCAACGCGGCGACAGCTCGCCTTCGATATCGAAGGTTTCGGTGCCGTCGAGGCCGAGGGTCAGGCGGGTGGTGCCCGGCTTGAACTCGACCGGCAGCACGCCCATGCCCACTAGGTTGGTGCGGTGGATGCGCTCGAAGCCTTCGGCGACGATCACTTCCACGCCGGCCAAGCGCACGCCCTTGGCCGCCCAGTCACGCGAGCTGCCCTGGCCATAGTCGGCACCGGCCACGATGATCAGGTTCTGCTTGCGGTTCATGTAGGTTTCGATGGCTTCCCACATGCGCATCACCTTGCCTTCCGGCTCGACGCGCGCCAGCGAACCCTTCTGCACCTTGCCGTCCACGACCGCCATCTCGTTGACCAGCTGCGGGTTGGCGAACGTCGCCCGTTGCGCAGTCAGGTGGTCGCCGCGGTGGGTGGCGTAGGAGTTGAAGTCCTCCTCCGGCAGGCCCATCTTCGCCAAGTACTCACCGGCGGCCGAATCCAGCAGGATCGCGTTGGATGGCGACAGGTGATCGGTGGTGATGTTGTCCGGCAGGATCGCCAGTGGGCGCATGCCCTTGAGCGTGCGCTCGCCAGCCAGGGCGCCTTCCCAGTACGGCGGACGACGGATGTAAGTGGACATCGGACGCCAATCGTACAGCGGACTCTTGGCTTCCTCGATGCTGCCCAGGTCGAACATCGGGATGTAGACCTGCTTGAACTGCCCCGGCTTGACCGAGGCGGCGACGATGGCGTCGATCTCCTCGTCGGATGGCCACAGGTCCTTCAGGGTAACCGGGTTGCCGTTCTTGTCGGTGCCCAGCACATCCTGTTCGATATCGAAGCGCACGGTACCGGCGATGGCGTAGGCGACCACCAGTGGCGGCGAGGCGAGGAATGCCTGCTTGGCATACGGGTGGATACGGCCATCGAAGTTGCGGTTACCGGAGAGGACCGCGGTGGCGTACAGGTCACGCTCGATGATCTCTTGCTGGATCTTCGGATCCAGTGCGCCGGACATGCCGTTACAGGTCGTGCAGGCATAGGCGACGATGCCGAAGCCGAGCTTCTCCAGTTCCGGCAGCAGGCCCGCCTCTTCCAGGTACAGCTTGGCCACCTTCGAGCCCGGCGCGAAGGATGTCTTCACCCAGGGCTTGCGCACCAGGCCAAGCTCGTTGGCCTTCTTCGCTAGCAGGCCGGCGGCGACCACGTTGCGCGGATTGGAGGTGTTGGTGCAGCTGGTGATGGCGGCGATGATCACCGCGCCATCCGGCAACCGGCCTTCGGCTTCCTCGGCGCGGGCTGCGGCCAGCTTGGCCTCGTCGGCGATACCGCGCTCGTGCAGGGCGGAGGTCGGCAGGCGCTTGTGCGGGTTGCTCGGACCGGCCATGTTGCGCACCACGCTGGACAGGTCGAACTCGAGCACGCGCTCGTACTCGGCGCCTTCCAGGGCAGTCGCCCACAGACCGGTTTCCTTGGCGTATTGCTCGACCAGCGCAACCTGCTCCGGCTCGCGACCGGTCAGCTTGAGGTAATCGATGGTCTGTTGGTCGATGTAGAACATCGAAGCGGTGGCGCCATACTCCGGGCACATGTTGGAGATGGTCGCGCGATCACCGATGGTCAGGCTGTCGGCGCCTTCGCCGAAGAACTCGACCCAGGCTCCGACGACACGTTCCTTGCGCAGGAACTCGGTCAGCGCGAGGACGATATCGGTCGCGGTGATACCCGGTTGACGCTTGCCGGTCAGACGCACACCGACGATGTCGGGCAGACGCATCATCGAGGGCAGGCCGAGCATCACGGTTTCGGCTTCCAGGCCGCCAACACCGATGGCGATCACGCCCAGCGCATCGACGTGCGGCGTATGCGAGTCGGTGCCGACACAGGTGTCCGGGAAGGCCACGCCGCCGCGGGCCTGGATCACCGGGGACATTTTCTCCAGGTTGATCTGGTGCATGATGCCGTTGCCGGCCGGAATCACGTCGACGTTCTTGAACGCGGTCTTGGTCCACTCGATAAAGTGGAAGCGGTCCTCGTTGCGACGCTCCTCGACGGCGCGGTTCTTCTCGAAGGCATCCGGATCGAAACCGGCATATTCCACCGCCAGCGAGTGGTCGACGATCAGCTGCGTCGGCACCACCGGGTTGACCTTGGCCGGATCCCCGCCCTGCTCCGCGATCGCATCACGCAGGCCGGCGAGATCGACCAGCGCGGTCTGGCCGAGGATGTCGTGGCAGACGACGCGAGCCGGATACCAGGGAAAGTCCAGATCGCGCTTGCGCTCGATGATCTGCTTCAGCGAATCGGTCAGCGCTTCGGGCTCACAGCGGCGCACCAGCTGTTCGGCCAGCACGCGGGAGGTATAGGGCAGTTTGTCGTAGGCGCCCGGCTGAATCGCTTCGATCGCCTCGCGGGTGTCGAAGTAGTCAAGCCCGGTGCCTGGCAAAGGTTTGCGGTGTTCTGTATTCATGCCGGAAGAACTCAATTCAATAATGTTCCGAGGGGCGAGGCCTGAGGAGCCCGCACAGCGGGCTCCCCGTTCCGATCAGCGCTGAGCGATCGGTACGACCTTGCGCTGTTCCGGACCGATGTATTCGGCGCTCGGCCGAATGATCCGGTTGTTGCTGCGTTGTTCGAACACATGGGACGCCCAGCCGGTTACGCGCGAGCAGACGAAGATCGGCGTGAACAGCTTGGTGGGAATGCCCATGAAGTGATAAGCGGAGGCATGGTAGAAGTCGGCGTTGGGGAACAGCTTCTTCTGCTCCCACATGGTTTCGTCGACCGCGACCGATACCGGGTAGAGCACGGTGTCGCCCACTTCGTCGGCGAGCTTCTTTGCCCAGACCTTGATGACTTCGTTGCGCGGGTCGGAGACGCTGTAGATCGCGTGGCCGAAGCCCATGATCTTGTCCTTGCGCTCGAGCATGCCGAGGATCGCTTCACGCGCCTCTTCCGGACTCTTCCACTGCTCGATCATGTCCATCGCCGCTTCGTTGGCGCCGCCATGCAGCGGGCCGCGCAGCGAACCGATGGCACCGGTCACGCAGGAATAGAGGTCGGAAAGAGTCGATGCGCAAACCCGCGCGGTGAAGGTCGAGGCGTTGAATTCGTGCTCGGCATAGAGGATCAGCGAGACGTTCATCACCTTGACGTGCAGGTCGCTCGGCTTCTTGTCGTGCAGCAGCGCGAGGAAGTGGCCACCCAGAGTGTCTTCGTCGCTGGTGCAGTTGATGCGCACGCCGTCGTGGGTAAAGCGGTACCAGTAGCACATGATGGCCGGGAAGGCCGCCATCAGGCGCTCGGCCACGTCGCGCTGCTGGTCGAAGCTGAGCTCCGGCTCAAGAGTGCCGAGCACCGACGAGCCGGTGCGCATCACATCCATCGGATGCGCGCTGGCCGGAATGCGCTCGAGCACTTCCTTCAGTGCCTGCGGCAGGTCACGCATGGTCTTCAGGCGATTCTTGTAATCAGCCAGCTGCTGAGCGTTCGGCAGCTCACCGTAGAACAGCAGGTAGGCGACTTCCTCGAAATCGCATTCGGCGGCCAGGTCGCGGACATCGTAGCCACGATAGGTCAGCCCGGCGCCGGTCTTGCCGACGGTGCACAGGGCAGTCTGTCCGGCGATCTGTCCGCGCAGACCCGCGCCGCTCAATACTTTTGCTTCAGCCATTGCTATCTCCTTATTGGATTTGTTCTGGATACCGCAAATCACGTTGAAAAATGGATCGCAAAGCGCCCGCTGGCAAATCGATCGGGCGCTACTCGTCAGCTCTTCTTCTGGGCGAACAGCGCGTCTAGGTGCTGTTCGAACGCGTGGTAGTTGATGCGATCGTAGAGCTCCATGCGGGTCTGCATGGTGTCGATCACGTTCGCCTGGGTGCCATCACGGCGCAGCGCGGTGTAAACGTTCTCGGCAGCCTTGTTCATGGCGCGGAACGCCGACAACGGATAGAGCACCAGCGACACGTCGACGCTGGCGAGCTGCTCGGTGGTGTACAGCGGCGTGGCACCGAACTCGGTGATGTTGGCCAGGATCGGCGCCTTCACCCGGTCGGCGAAGACCTTGTACATGTCCAGCTCGGTGATCGCCTCGGGGAAGATCATGTCGGCGCCGGCCTCGATGCAGGCGGCAGCACGATCCAGCGCCGAGTTCAGCCCTTCCACCGCCAGCGCATCGGTACGCGCCATGATCACGAAGCTGTCGTCGGTACGCGCATCGACGGCCGCCTTGATGCGGTCGACCATCTCCTGCTGCGAGACGATCTCCTTGTTCGGACGATGACCGCAGCGCTTGGCGCCGACCTGATCCTCGATGTGGATCGCCGCCGCGCCGAACTTGATCATCGACTTGACGGTGCGGGCCACGTTGAAGGCCGAGGAGCCGAAGCCGGTGTCGACATCCACCAGCAGCGGCAGGTCGCAGACGTCGGTGATCCGGCGTACGTCGGTCAGCACATCGTCGAGTCCGGTGATGCCAAGATCAGGCAGACCCAGCGAGCCGGCCGCAACGCCGCCGCCGGACAGATAGATCGCCTTGAAGCCGGCACGCTTGGCCAGCAACGCATGGTTGGCGTTGATCGCACCGACCACCTGCAGGGGATGTTCGCTGGCGACCGCATCGCGGAATCGCTGACCGGGGGTTGGGAGTGTCATGCCTCACCTCTTGGTTGTGGTGTTTGCTCAAGAGCGCCCTTGAAGTGGCGCTCGACATTGCGCTTGGAAGCGGCGATATGGCGGCGCATCAGCAGTTCCGCCAACTCGCCATCGCGCTCGGCGATGGCGTCGAGAATCCGGTGGTGTTCGGCGAAGGCCTGATGCGGCCGGTTCGGCGTCGTTGAGAACTGGATGCGGTACATGCGCACGAGCTGGTAGAGCTCGTCGCACAGCAGTTTGGCCAGCGTGCGGTTGCCGCTGCCCTGGATGATCCGGTAGTGGAAATCGAAGTCGCCTTCCTGCTGGTAGTAACCGACGCCAGCCTGAAATGCCTCGTCGCGCTCGTGGGTGCGCAGTACCCGGCGCAGATCGTCGATCTCCGCCTCGCTCATGCGCTCGGCGGCGAGGCGGCAGGCCATGCCCTCGAGTGATTCGCGAATTTCATAGAGTTCGATCAGCTCGGCGTGGCTCAGCGAAACCACTCGCGCGCCCACATGCGGCACACGAATCAGCAGCTTCTGCCCTTCAAGCCGATGAATCGCTTCGCGCAGCGGTCCGCGGCTGATGCCGTAGGTGCGCGCCAGTTCCGGCTCGGAAATCTTGCTTCCCGGAGCGATCTCACCCTTGACGATGGCAGCCTGGATCAGGCGGAACACGTGCTCGGCAAGCGTGCCACTATCTATCTGTTGCGTTGCCGGGGCGACTTCAACGGTATCCAACATGATTGTCGACAATCTCCAGATCGTTCCGGCGAAACTACGCCTGAAGAAACCCGCAGTCAACAAGAAAGCCGGATGGATTGTCGACACCTTTACTAAAGTCGTAACCATGAAGGCGTCGCTTCGGGTCCTCGCTCGCCGTTGTCCTGTGTTGAAAGCGCCATGCTAGAATGCCAGCCTTTCGCGCCCAGCCCGCTCGCTCGCCACCGCTACCAGACGCGCCAGGCCGTACGTCATTTCCGTTTCGTCCCTTCCCTTAGATATCAGGTCCATGAGAGTAAAAGTTCTATTTCTGCTGCTCTGCATCTCGATCCTGCCCACAGCCACCCAGGCTGCCGACAACACCATCTATGGCCTCAATGAATACGTCGGCCTGCCCGACTTCGGCCTCGAGGTGGAAGCCAAACTCGATACCGGCGCCCAGACCGCCTCGCTCAGCGCCCGGGATATCGAGCGGTTCAAGCGCAACGGCAAATCCTGGGTACGGTTCTACCTGGCTCTGGACGACGCCCACGCGCACCCGATCGAGCGGCCGCTGGCACGAATCAGCAAGATCAAGCGTCGGGCTGGCGACTACGATCCTGAAGAGGAAAAAACCTATACGGCGCGCCCCGTTATCGAGCTCGATCTGTGCATGGGCAAGGCCAAACGCACGATCGAAGTGAACCTCACGGACCGTACCGCTTTCCAATACCCACTTTTGATCGGTTCCGACGCGCTCACCCGCTTCGGCGCCCTGGTCGACCCGAGTCGCACCTTTATTGCCGGCAAACCCGGTTGCCTCAACGAATCTGACGCTGACGAGTAATACCCATGCGCGCTCTCACTCTGCATCTGAAAGTCCTGATCTTCCTGCTCGTCGCATTGGGAGTTTCGATCACCGCTTACCAGATCTTCGTACTGGGCATCCCGGTTACCGAAGATGAAACCGACGACCTGTGGAACATCGACGCGAAGATCGAATTCCAGGCCAGCCCCCGCGAGCCGGTGAAGCTGCAGATGTTCGTGCCGCCGCTGAATCAGGAGTTCGTCAGCCTCAACGAAAGCTTCATCTCCAACAACTACGGCGTCAGCATCAACCGGGCCGACGGCAACCGCCGCGTCACCTGGTCCGCGCGCCGTGCCAGCGGCAACCAGACGCTCTACTACCGCCTTGTGCTCACCAAGCGCTACAGCGGCGAGCAGACCAAGGCGACCGGCCCGATCTTCCGCGACAGCATCCCGGTAGAGGGCCCGGAAAAGATTGCTGCCGAAGCTCTGCTCTCACCGATCCGCCAGCACTCGGCGGACGTCGAGACGTTCATCAGCGAAGCCATCAAGCGTGTCAACAATCCCAACGATGACAACGTCAAGCTGCTGCTCGGCGGCGATGCCTCGATCGCCAACAAGGCCAGCGTCATCGAGTTGCTGCTGTCGATCGCCCATGTCCCGATGGAGCGCGTCCATACCGTCCGGCTGAACGCCGACCAGCCGCAGACGCCCGAGCTCTGGCTGCGCAGCTTCAACGGTGACAAGTGGCTGTACTTCAATCCGGGGACCGGCGAGCAGGGCCTGCCGGCAGACCGCCTGGTCTGGTGGACCGGCAACGAGCCGCTGATCAACCTCGAAGGCGGACGCAACCCGCAGGTGACCTTCACTCTCAACAACAGTGAGATGAATGCCATCCGCCTGGCCAAACTGACCGACGAGAACACCGACGCCGACTTCCTCGAGTACTCGCTGTACGGCCTGCCGCTGCAAACCCAGCAGACCTACCAGATCATGATCATGATCCCGATCGGCGTACTGGTGATCCTGATCCTGCGCAACCTCGGCGGCCTGCAGACCCTCGGCACCTTTACCCCGGTGCTGATCGCCCTGGCCTTCCGCGAAACCCAGATCGGCTTCGGCATCATCCTCTTCACCCTGATCACCGCACTGGGCCTGTCGCTGCGTTCGTATCTGGAGCACCTCAAGCTGCAGATGCTGCCGCGCCTGTCGGTGGTGTTGACCTTCGTCGTGGTGCTGATCGCGGTAATCAGCCTCCTGAGCCACAAGCTCGGCCTCGAGCGCGGGCTATCGGTATCGCTGTTCCCGATGGTGATCCTGACCATGACCATCGAACGCCTGTCGATCACCTGGGAAGAGCGCGGCGGCGGCCACGCCTTCAAGGTCGCGGTTGGCACGCTGATCGCCGCGAGCCTGGCATTCATGTTGATGAACATCCAGGCGCTGACCTACTTCATCTTCACCTTCCCGGCGGTGCTGTTGATCATGGTGGGCTTCATGCTGGCGATGGGTCGCTACCGCGGCTACCGCCTGACCGAGCTGTTCCGCTTCAAAGCCTTTCTGAAGGATTGAGCCATGTTCGGTCTGATCAAGACGTGGAAGGCCCTGGAAGCCAAGGGCATCATGGGCATCAACCGCCGCAATGCGGATTACGTGCTCAAGTACAACAAGCGCAGCCTGTACCCGATCGTCGATGACAAGATCATCACCAAGCAGCGCGCCATCGAGGCCGGCATCCATGTGCCGGAGATGTACGGCATCATCGAGACCGAAAAGGACATCGACAAGCTCAAGGACATCGTCAAGGACCACACGGACTTCGTCGTCAAGCCGGCCCAGGGTGCTGGCGGCGACGGCATCCTGGTGATTGCCGACCGCTTCGAGGGCCGCTACAAGACCGTCTCGGGCAAGATCATGACTCATGAGGAGATCGAGCATCAGATCTCCAACATTCTCACCGGACTCTATTCGTTGGGCGGTCATCGTGACCGCGCACTGATCGAATACCGCGTCACACCGGACCCGATCTTCAAGAGCATCAGCTACGAGGGCGTGCCGGACATCCGCATCATCGTGCTGATGGGTTACCCGGTCATGGCCATGCTGCGCCTGCCGACTCGTCAATCCGGTGGCAAGGCCAACCTCCACCAGGGCGCGATCGGCGTCGGCGTCGACCTCGCTACCGGCATCACCCTGCGTGGCACCTGGCTGAACAACAAGATCACCAAGCACCCGGATACCACCAATGCGGTGGATGGCGTGCAGCTGCCCAACTGGGATGGCTTCATGAAGCTGGCTGCTGGCTGCTATGAGCTCTGCGGCCTGGGCTACATCGGTGTCGACATGGTGCTCGACCAGGACAAGGGTCCGCTGATCCTCGAGCTGAACGCGCGTCCGGGGCTGAACATCCAGATCGCCAACGACTGCGGCCTGACCCACCGCGCCCACGCGGTAGAAAATCGCCTGGAAGAGCTCAAGGCGAAAGGCATTCAGGAAACCGTCGAGGAGCGGGTGAAGTTCTCCCAGGAGCTCTTCGGCCACGTTCCGCCGCACGACTGACCCATTGGCCGGCCCGTGCATCTCGCGGGCCGGCCCATATCGATTCGACCATGCCGACCTGCACGCTGCACGCCCTGCCTTATCTGGCTGACCCCGCCCCATGGTTCGAACGCATCCGCCATGCTTACGGTGCCGTCCTGCTGGATTCCGGCCGACCAAAAGCCGTGCGCGGGCGCTTCGACATCCTCAGCGCTTGGCCAGCGGCACTCTTCGAGCCTGCCCGAAACGAATCGGGGCGCGATTTCTTCCAGCGTTTGCGCCAGGCATTGCACGACCTGGGGCCGGCAGAGCTGCCCGACAACTGCGAACTGCCATTCACGGGCGGGCTGATCGGCCTGCTGAGCTATGACTTCGGCGCGCGCCTGGAAACGCTTCCACATCACGCTCGCGATGACAACAGCCTGCCGCTGGCGCGACTGGGGCTCTATGAATGGGCGCTGATCACTGATCACCAACGTCAGACCAGTCAGCTGCTGTTTCACCCTGCCTGCGCCCCGGTCGACCGCGAGCGCCTGATCCGTCTGTTCGAAGCGACGACGCCCGCCGCAGCCCCGCCGTTCAAGCTGCACGGCCGATTCACTGCGGACATCTCCCGAGACGCCTATCGCCGCGGCATCGAGCGCATCCAGGCGTATATCCAGGCAGGTGACTGCTACCAGGTGAACTACACCCAGCGTTTTCGCGCCACCTGTTCGGGTGATGCCTGGAGTGCCTACAAGGCGCTGCGCAAGGTGTGCCCGACGCCGTTCGCCGGTTTCGTTGCCCTCGACGACGGCGCCATCGTCAGCCTGTCGCCGGAGCGTTTTTTGCGCCTAGAGCGTGGCCTTGTGGAGACGCGACCGATCAAGGGCACGCGGCCCCGCGGCCACGACGAGCAGAGCGATGCCTCACAGGCGCAGGCGCTACTGGCCAGCGACAAGGACCGCGCCGAGAACCTGATGATCGTCGACCTGCTGCGTAACGATCTCGGCCGCAGCTGTCGCATCGGCAGCGTGCGCGTGCCGCAGCTGTTTGCGCTGGAAAGCTACCCCAATGTTCATCATCTGGTGAGCTGCGTCACCGGCGAACTGGCCGCTGACCACGATGCCTTCGACCTCCTCGCCGGCAGCTTCCCCGGCGGCTCCATCACCGGGGCGCCGAAGATCCGCGCCATGCAGATCATCGACGAACTGGAACCTACCCGCCGCTCGATCTATTGCGGGTCGTTGCTCTACATCGATGTCAGAGGAGAGATGGACAGCTCCATCGCCATCCGCACCCTGCTCGTCCGTGATGAACAGGTCAGTTGCTGGGGCGGTGGTGGCATCGTCGCCGACTCGGACTGGCAGTCGGAGTACCAGGAGTCGATCGACAAGGTGAGCGTTCTGATGAGAACGCTGGAAGGGCTGTAAGCTGCGAGCAGATCAGTTTCAGGGACGGGTAACCATCAACTCTCTGAAACCTGCCCCTCGTTGGTACTGCCAACGTGCGGCAGGGCCTGTAGCTGGTGGGCTAAAGCCCACCCTACACAGCGCATCCAGACCCCTTTCTTGCCGCTTATGCCCTGCAGCTCGTGGCTGCGTCAGAGGGCGAGCTTGCGGTTCGACGCCTTGAGAAATTCCTGCTTGAGCGCATCGAAGGTGTGCACCGCCGGGAACTGCGGGAACTCGGCGATGACGTTATCCGGCGCGTGGAACAGGATGCCGGCGTGCGCCTCACTGAGCATGGTCGTGTCGTTGTACGAGTCGCCTGCGGCGATGACGCGGTAGTACAGGCTCTTCAGTGCGATGACCGACTGACGCTTGGGATCCTTCTGGCGCAGCTGATAATCAACCACGCGATCGGTCTCGTCGGTGATCAGGCGATGGCAGAGCAGCGTCGGGAAGCCCAGCTGGCGCATCAGCGGTTGGGAGAACTCGTAGAAGGTGTCGGAAAGGATCACCACCTGGAAGCGCTCGCGCAGCCAGTCGACGAATTCCCGAGCCCCGTCCAGCGGCTTGAGGGTGGCAATGACCTCCTGGATATCGGCGAGCTTCAGGCCATGCTCGTCGAGAATACGCAGGCGCTGCTTCATCAGCACGTCATAGTCGGGGATGTCCCGTGTGGTCGCCCGGAGCGATTCGATTCCGGTGGCCTCGGCAAAGGCGATCCAAATTTCCGGAACCAGCACACCTTCCAGGTCGAGACAGGCTATTTCCACGGGCCACTCCTCAATGCAGAAAATTGAAGGCGGCACTCTAACGGCAGCTCGCAGCCGAAGCAACGCAGGGCTTATACCTGAAAAGGTTGAAAGGCGTACCTAAACGTTATTTAGCGGCATAAACGGCGTTTGCTACCATCCCCGGCCTCAGAGCGCCAAAGCGCCATTGTCATCTATAAGGAAGCCGCCTGATGAGCCCATCCATCGACGTCGCAGCGTTGGCCGCCGCCTACGCCGATAAATCGCCACAAGACGTTCTTAAGCTCGCCTTCGATCTGTTCGGCGATGACCTGTGGATCTCCTTCAGTGGTGCCGAAGACGTGGTGCTGCTGGACATGGCCTGGAAGCTGAACAAGAGCGTCAAGGTATTCACCCTCGATACCGGGCGCCTGCACAGCGAGACCTATCGCTTCATCGAGCAGGTCCGTGATCACTACGGCATCGCCATCGAGATCATGACGCCGGATCCGGCATTGCTGCAGCCGCTGGTCAACGAAAAAGGCCTGTTCAGTTTCTACCGCGACGGCCATGGCGAGTGCTGCGGTATCCGCAAGATCGAGCCGCTGCGACGCAAGCTGTCGACCGTCCGTGCCTGGGCCACCGGCCAGCGGCGCGACCAGAGCCCGGGCACGCGCAGCCAGGTTGCGGTGCTGGAGCTGGATAGCGCGTTCTCGACGCCGGACAACGCTCTATACAAGTTCAACCCGCTGGCGCAGATGACCAGCGAGGAAGTCTGGGGTTACATCCGCATGCTGGAAATCCCCTACAACAGCCTGCACGAGCGGGGTTTCATCAGCATTGGCTGCGAGCCCTGCACCCGTCCGGTTCTGCCGAACCAGCACGAGCGCGAAGGACGCTGGTGGTGGGAGGAAGCGACGCATAAGGAATGCGGGCTGCACGCCGGCAATCTGATCGCCAAAAGCTGACCGCACACCGTAGCGGTAAAAACCTCTGACGGGTTGGACAAACTCTCAACCCGTTTCAGCCGATTAGTATGTCGGCAGCTGCATTCCGTCGAACAACTCGTCCAGTTCCGCCTTGTTGCGGCACTGGATGGCCTTCTCCAGCATGTCCCGATTCAGATGCGGGGCGAACTGCTGGATGAAGTCGCACATGAAGCCACGCAGGAAAGTGCCGCGGCGGAAACCGATCTTGGTCACGCTGGACTCGAACAGCTCACTGGCATCGAGCACCACCAGATCCGAATCCAGGTTCGGGTCCACCGCCATGCGCGCCACGATCCCCACTCCCAGCCCGAGCCGGACATAGGTCTTGATCACGTCCGCGTCGGCCGCAGTGAAGACCACCTTCGGCACGAGACCGCGATGGCCGAAGGCTTCGTCGAGCTTGGAGCGCCCGGTGAAACCGAACACGTAGGTCACGATCGGGTGCTCGGCCAGCGCTTCCAGAGTGAGCCTGTCCAGCTTCGCCAGCGGATGACCGCGAGGCACGATCACGCAGCGGTTCCAGCGATAGCAGGGCATCATCACCAAGTCGCCGAACAGCTCCAGCCCCTCGGTGGCGATGGCGAAATCAACCGTGCCATCGGCGGCCATTTCGGCGATCTGCATCGGCGTGCCCTGATGCATGTGCAGCGAAACGTCCGGGTACTGCTTGATGAACCTACTGATCACTTGGGGCAGCGCATAACGTGCCTGGGTGTGGGTAGTGGCGATGCTCAGGGTGCCCTTCTTTTCGTTGGAGAACTCCTGGGCGATCTGCTTGATGCTTTCGCACTTGCGCAGGATTTCGCCGGCCGTGGTGATGATCCGCTCCCCCGCCGGTGTCACTCGCGTCAGATGCTTGCCGCTGCGGGCGAAGACCTCAACGCCGAGTTCGTCCTCCAGCAGGCGAATCTGTTTGCTGATACCCGGTTGCGAGGTGAACAGGCTCTGGGCGGTTGCCGAAACGTTGAGGTCATGGTGCGCCACTTCCCAGATGTAACGCAGTTGTTGAAGCTTCATAGAAATCCCTCAAGGCAAAGGCACCACTGCGCCTGCCGCAACACTTATAACCTTATGAACGGTGCGCCAACGGATGATAGATGTTCCGTCCGGCTTTTGCTGTGCGACCTTTGGTCTGACTCGCCGCGACTGCCGTTGAGCTTAGCAGCGCGGTGAAAACCGGACCCGGCGTTTGCGTCAGGCGCCGTTACGCTGCTCCAGAAAACGCAACAGGCGATAGAGCATTTCGGTGCAGGGCATGGAGACGCCCTGCTGAGCCGCCGCGGCAAGTGGCGCCGCATAGATCGCCTCGAGCTCCATCGGCCGATTCTGGAAACGGTCGTGGTACATGCTGGGCAGATAGTCGGGCATCCGCGCGGTCCCCATCAGCAGCTTTTCCGGGAAGTCCTCGGGCAGCGAACACCCCAGCGCCTGCGCCGCGGTGCAGACCTCCTGCATGATGGCCTTGGTCTGCGCCCGCGTATCGTCACTGGCCAACAGCGACTGGGTACCAGCGTCAAGCAGAGCCGAGAGGCCGTTGAACGGGACGTTCCACACCAGCTTCATCCAGCGCGCTTGCGCGAGGCTGGGCATCGGCGAGGAATCTACTCCGGCCTGCCGCAGCATCTCGGCCATTTCGCCCAATAGTGCCTGCTGCGCCTGCGGATCCAGGGCGGCAGGCCCCGAATGGTAGCCAAGGTTCACCCCACCCAGCGCCTGGTGTTCGACGACGCCCGGTGCAGAGCGATGTGCACAGATCGCGCAAAGCCCACCCAGCAGGTGCACGTTCTCCGGCAGGAACGGCCTGAGCACATCCTCCACGCCCAGCCCGTTCTGCAGCACCACTACTTTGCAGCCAGGCGCAGCGACCTGGGCGATGACTGGCGCCAGTTCCTGATTACTGGTGCTCTTCGCCCCGACCAGCAGCCAGTCGCATTTCGGCATCAGGGCGGCATCGCGGTAGATCTGCGGCTGCTCGAGCAGCAGCGGCCCGTGCACCGCACTATTGACCTGCAGACCCCGGGCAAGCACGGCATCGTATTCGCTGCGCAGCAGGAAATGCACATCGAAGCCCGCGCGCGCCAGCATCAGGCCGTAGAAACCTCCGATGGCGCCGGTGCCGATGATGCCTATACGTGGATTGGCTGCAGACATACGCACTCCAGATCAGGCGGCTGGCCGCGTCCATCGCGCCAACCGGTTGAAAACCTGAACGATAGCAGCCCGGCGATGCGCATCACAGCGTCCCGCTCGGCGTTGCGAAGTTCGACAGGCGGATCGCCCCAAATACGCTATCAATCTCGTTGTCGATTCATCCCTTTAGCGCTAAGGTTCCGTTTCCCCGCTGCGCCCTCAAGCCCTGTTCCGCCGCACCGGGATCGCTGGCGGACGGCTCCCGTGATTCCTGACGAGTGACAAATGGCTGATTTACCAATCGACGACCTCAACGTTGCGTCCAACGTGACCCTGATCACGCCGGAGCAATTGAAGCGTGAAATCCCGCTGACCGCCTCGGCATTGCAGACCGTCTCCCACGGGCGTCAGGTCGTACGCGACATTCTCGACGGCAAGGATCACCGCCTGTTTCTGGTGATCGGCCCCTGCTCCATCCATGACCTGAAAGCCGCCCATGAGTACGCCGAGCGCCTAAAGGTACTGGCGGAAAAGGTCTCCGACAGCCTGTTCCTCGTCATGCGCGTGTATTTCGAGAAGCCACGCACCACGGTCGGCTGGAAAGGCCTGATCAACGATCCCTACATGGATGATTCATTCAAGATCCAGGATGGCCTGCACATCGGTCGCAAGCTGCTGCTCGATCTGGCGGAAATGGGCCTGCCCACCGCCACCGAGGCGCTCGACCCGATCTCTCCACAGTACCTGCAGGACCTGATCAGCTGGTCGGCCATCGGCGCACGCACCACCGAATCACAGACGCACCGCGAGATGGCGTCCGGGCTGTCCTCTGCGGTCGGCTTCAAGAACGGCACCGACGGCAGCCTGACTGTCGCCATCAACGCGCTGCAGTCGGTTTCCAGCCCCCATCGTTTCCTTGGCATCAACCAGTCCGGCGGTGTCTCCATCGTCACCACCAAGGGCAACAACTACGGCCACGTGGTGCTGCGCGGCGGCAATGGCAAGCCCAACTACGACTCGGTCAGTGTTGCGCTGTGCGAACAGGAGCTGAACAAGGCCGGCATTCGGCCGAACATCATGATCGACTGCAGTCATGCGAACTCCAACAAGGATCCCGCGCTGCAGCCGCTGGTCATGGAGAACGTCGCCAACCAGATTCTTGAAGGCAACAGCTCGATTGTTGGCCTGATGGTCGAAAGCCACTTGAACTGGGGCAATCAGGCGATCCCGAAGGACCTGTGCGACCTCAAGTACGGCGTCTCCATTACCGACGCCTGCATCGACTGGGATACAACCGAGAAGGCAGTCATGAGCATGCACAACAAGCTCAAGGACGTGCTGCCCAAACGGCAGCGCAGCTGAAACGAAAAACGCCGGTCTCCGGCGTTTTTTCATTCAACTCAGCGACCACCCACGTTCGGGCGATGGCGCTCGATATAACGTTCGACATAAGAGCACGACGGGATCACCTGATAGCCCTCGCGCTCGGCATACTCGAGCGCATGCTGCACCAGAATCGCCGCGATGCCCTTGCCGCGCAGGGCGTCGGGCACGTAGGTGCGATACATGTCTAATGTCTGCTTGCCTAGATCGACATATGCCAGGTAAGCACAGTCACCATCGATCTCAGCCTCGAAGCGATGGCCAGCCTGGTCGTGGCGAACGCGCACCGTATCGCTCATCTCGTCTCCTCAGCAGGTTGCCCTGTCTTCTTGTTCTCCGATTAGCTGGGGCGCACGTCACTGCATCCGCCTACAACTTGCATAGGCTGTCTTTTCTACCTGTTTCCGTGCAATTCGGCCAGCCTCCGATTGATCATTATTTGTTCGGTGTAATAGCGGAACTTTCTTTCAACGAGTGGATCATGCAACTAGAAGCTCCAAGTGAACGAGCCAGGCGTTGGCTGTTTTTTATCCAACTTGCCTCGCCAAGCATCAAAGCAGCGGCCAATTGAAAAAAAACCCTCGGCGCCGCTGTCGGCTCAGTTTACTTAAGCTAAGTTATAGGTAGTATGTGCGCGCAAACTTTCCATAACGGAAGTTGCTTTATGGATTTCCACCTTAAGGGGAACAAGATGAACAACGTTCTGAAATTCTCTGCTCTGGCTCTGGCCGCAGTTCTGGCTACCGGTTGCAGCAACAGCATGACCAAAGAAAGCGAAGCTCGCCTGGCCGCGACCGAAGACGCCGCTGCCCGCGCCCAGGCTCGCGCTGACGAAGCGTACAGCAAGGCCGACGAAGCTCTGGCCGCCGCTCAGAAGGCTCAGCAGACTGCTGACGAAGCCAACGAGCGTGCTCTGCGTATGCTGGAACGCGCCAGCCGCAAGTAAGCTTCACGAAATGAAAAAGCCGACCTTTGCAGGTCGGCTTTTTTTTGCCTCCAGATAGAGCCTCAGAACAGCTGATCGTTCTGAGCGGCCACCTCGACCTCGTTGCGCTGCTCGGCGATCTGGATAGGCAGACCGTCTTCGCCTGCGATGATTTCACGCACCATCTCCCAGTCCAGGTGCAGATTGCCGGCCGCCTCGTCACGCTTGAGCAAGGTATTGATGACGATGGCGTGCTTATCCATCAGGGTCAGCGACTTTTCCTCGTTCTCTTCCAGCGGGGCATGCGCTTCAAGATAGACCTTGCCATCGCTGACACCGAACTTGTAAGGCTCGTCGATAATCCGTACCGGCGTGCCGACCTTAACCATCTTTGCCAGCTCAAGCACGTTGTGATTGAGCATGCGGAAGCACCCATGGCTGACGCGCATGCCAATGCCGAACTTCTTGTTCGAGCCGTGGATGAGGTAGCCCGGCAGGGCCAGGCTCATCTTGTAAGGGCCGAGGGGGTTGTCCGGACCTGGCGGCACGACGGTAGGCAGCGGATCGCCATCGGCGGCGTGCTCCTCACGAATCGACTGCGGCGGATACCAGGCCGGATTGCTGGTCATTGCCGAAATGCGCGTATTGCCAACAGGCGACCCCCATCCTTCACGGCCGATACCCAGCGGGAACGTGTGCACCACGTTCTGGCCTTCCGGGTAGTAGTACAGGCGGTACTCGGCGATGTTTATCACGATACCCTGGCGAGGTCCCGGTGGCAGGATGAAGCGGGTCGGGAGAATGATGTCCGTCCCCTCTCCCGGCAACCACGGATCGACCCCCGGGTTGGCCGCGACCAACTCCAGATAGCCAAGATCGTGGGCTTCACCGATGGCAGCGAAGGTATCTTCGTACTTCGCCTTGATGACCTGGATCTGACCGACGACATCGTCACCCTCGGGCGGCAATGGCAGCTCAAGTGCGGCGCACGTGCCTGCCGATAACAGCACAGCGAATGACAGACAGGAGGCGACAGCGGACGCGCGCGAGAGCATTCGGAGAATCCTTGGAAAATGTGGCTTAGTAAAATGACGACGATTGTACTTGAAGCCGCGGAAACAGTGACCTACCAGGCAGCCGTGGCGGACGGAAGGCCTTTGCGTCGCGCCTCCAGCAACTGGCGACAGTTGGGACACAGCTGCCGATCCTTCAGCGTAGCCCGCTCGAGCTCCCTCCAGCGCGGCTGAGCCGGCAGCAAACCGCCACACAGGGTGCGGTCGGCATTGCCGTTCAGTTCCAGCTGCCGCAACGCCAGGTGCAGTCGATTCTCGCGGCAGGCGAACATGTCGTACTGCTCGTCCGGCACGATGAGTCGATAAGCGTAAAGGGTCCTGGCTGAGCGCGACATCTGAGGCTCCAATCGAGGGCGCGACAGTAGCTGCGCCCACGCATCAAAGCAAGGGTTCGAGTGCCGGCCAGACCGTCTCCAGCAGCTGACCCTGCGCCTCGGCCGTCGGGTGAATGCCATCGGCCTGCATCATGCCGCTGACGCCGCCGACGCCATCCAGCAAGAACGGCACGTAAGCAACGCTTTTCTCCGCTGCAAGCGAGTCGAATGCATCGGCAAATGCGCGGGTGTAGCGCTGCCCCAAATTAGGCGGCATGCGCATCCCGAGCAACAGAACCTCGGCACCCGCTTCGCGGCTGCGATCGATCATGTCGGCAAGATTCTGTTTCAATTGCACAGGTGATTGCCCACGCAATCCGTCATTGCCGCCCAGCTCCAGAATGACCACTTCAGGGGTATGTTCCTCAAGCAGCGGATCGAGCCTGGCAAGCCCGCCAGCCGTGGTATCGCCACTGATGGAGGCGTTCACCACAAGCCAGGATTCATCGCCCTCGACGAGGCGTTCCTGCAGCAGATGTACCCAGCCCTGGCTGGTTTCCAGCCCGAAAGCGGCGCTGATACTATCGCCGACCACCAGTACGGTTCCGGCCAGGGCTCCCTGAGTCCAGCACAGCAGCGCCAGGGCCCCGCATTTCAGCCACCTTCGCATCGGATTCCCTCATGAGCGGCAATATTCTCGACGCCCGGAACCTTAACAAAGTGGTACCCAGCGCGGAAGGCGAGCTGAGCATCCTGGCCGACCTCTCTTTGCAGCTGGCCAAGGGCGACAGCCTGGCCATCGTCGGCACCTCAGGGTCGGGCAAGTCGACACTGCTCGGCCTGCTGGCCGGGCTCGATCTACCGAGTTCGGGCGAAGTTCATCTGGCCGGCCATGCGCTGGCGGCGCTCGACGAAGACCAGCGGGCGCGGGTGCGTGCCGAACACGTCGGCTTCGTCTTTCAATCGTTCCAGCTGCTCGACAGCCTCAACGCCCTGGAGAATGTCATGCTGCCGCTGGAGCTGGACGGGCGCCGCGACGCTCGCGAGCGCGCCACCGAGCTGCTCTCTCGCGTCGGCCTGGGCGAGCGCCTGCAGCATTATCCCCGCCAGCTATCCGGTGGCGAGCAGCAACGCGTCGCACTGGCCCGCGCCTTCGCCGCCGAGCCCGAGGTGCTGTTTGCCGACGAACCCACCGGCAACCTCGACACCCATACTGGCGCGCATATCACCGAACTGTTGTTCGAGCTTAACCGCGAGCGCGGCACGACCTTGGTGCTGGTCACCCACGACGAGCGCCTGGCCAGGCGCTGCCATCGCGTGCTTCGCCTCGAGGGCGGGCGCCAGATCGCCAGCGAGACGAGCGAATGATGGGCCTACCCAAGGCGCGCCTGTTCGCTCTGGCTTACCGGCAGTTGCTGCGCGACGCTCGCGCCGGCGAGTTGCGCGTGCTGTTTTTCGCCCTGTTGATCGCCGTCGCCGCCAGCACCGCCATCGGCTATTTCGGTGCACGCCTGAACGACGCCATGCTGCTGCGGGCCAGCGAGTTCCTTGGCGCCGACCTGGTGCTGGGCGGCAGCGCACCCGCCTCGGCGCAACAGATCGACGCCGGCAAGGCACAGGGGCTGGAACATGCCCAGGTGGTCGAATTTTCCAGCGTCATCGCCACCGACCAGGACTTGCAGCTCGCCAGTGTCAAAGCGGCCAGCAGCAGCTATCCCCTGCGCGGCGCCTTGCGCAGTGCGGCGCAGCCCTACGGCGCCGAAGAAGCCGGTGCCGGTCCGGCCCCTGGTGAAGCCTGGGCCGAGGCCAGGCTGTTCGCCGCCCTGGACCTGGCAATCGGTGACGACATCGAAGTCGGCAACAAGCTGCTGCGCCTGACCCGCGTGTTGACCTACGAGCCCGATCGGGTCGGTGATTTCTACAGCCTGACGCCACGCGTGCTGATGCACCTGGACGATCTTGCCGCGACCGGTGTCGTCCAGCCTGGCAGCCGAGTGCGCTACCGGGAGCTCTGGCGCGGCGAAAGCGCTGCACTGGCGGCTTACCAGCAGGCACTGCAGCCCGGGCTGCAAGCCCATCAACGCATCGAAACCGCCGGCGACAGCAACCGGCAGATAGGGGGCGCACTGGGCCGTGCGGAACGCTATCTGAACCTTGCGAGCCTGGCTGCGATTCTGTTGGCGGGCGTTGCCGTCGCGCTGTCGGCTGCCCGCTTCGCCACGCGCCGCTTCGATGCCAGTGCGCTGCTCCGCTGTCTGGGCCTTTCCCGCCATGACGCGCTGCTGCTCTATACCTTGCAACTAGGCATGCTTGGCCTGCTGGCCAGCCTTGTCGGCGCCCTGCTCGGCTGGGCCGCACAGCACGGGCTGTTCTACCTCCTGCGCGATCTGCTGGCGCAGGAGATTCCCCCCGGCGGCATCTGGCCCGCCGCAGCCGGTGTGGCCACGGGTCTGGTGGCACTGGCGGGCTTTGCCCTTCCGCCATTGGCAGGACTGGGTCGCGTACCACCATTGCGGGTACTGCGCCGCGACCTGCTGCCGGTGCCACCCAGCGCCTGGCTGGTGTACGGCACGGCGATCCTGGCCCTCGGCCTGATCATGTGGCGGCTGAGCCTGGACCTGAAGATCACCCTGGCTCTGCTGGGCGGCGGCCTGCTTGCCACACTGGTGCTGGGAGGCCTGTTGCTGCTCGGCCTGAAGGGTATGCGTCGCCTGCTTGCCGGCGCTTCGCTGAGCTGGCGGTTGGGTCTGGGTCAGCTGCTGCGGCATCCGCTTGCAGCGGCGGGACAGGCGCTTGCCTTCGGCCTGATCCTGTTGGCCATGGCACTGATCGCCCTGTTGCGCGGCGAGCTGCTGGACACCTGGCAGGACCAGTTGCCGGACGACGCACCCAACCATTTCGTACTCAACGTCTTGCCTGCAGAAAAGGATGCCTTCGCCGAGCGAATCGACGCACTCTCCAGCCATGCCGCGCCGCTGTATCCGGTGGTGCCGGGCCGACTCGTGGCGATCAATGGCGAGCCGGTCCACCAGCTGGTCAGCAAGGAGTCCCAGGGCGAACGCGCGATTCGTCGCGATCTCAGTCTGACCTGGTCGGCCGACCTGCCCAACGACAATCATCTGGTGGCTGGCCAGTGGTGGCATGAGCGGACCGAGGCGGAGCTGCCAGGCGTGTCCGTCGAGGCCGAACTGGCCGAAAGCCTGCAGCTGAAGCTGGGCGACCAGCTGAGCTTCACCATAGGCGGGCTGACGCGTGAGGCTCGCGTCACCAGCCTGCGCGAGGTCAACTGGGACAGCTTCCAGCCCAACTTCTACATGATCTTCGAGCCCGACACCCTGCAGGGCATGCCGGCCACCTACATGACCAGCTTTCACCTGCCACCAGGCAACGAGCGCGAACTGGTGGAGCTTGCGCGGGCGTTCCCGTCGGTGACCCTGCTCCAGGTGGAGGCGCTGCTGGCCCAGCTACGCAGCATCCTCGCGCAGGTCTCGCTGGCGGTGGAGTACGTACTGCTGTTCGTGCTGGCGGCGGGGCTGGCCGTGCTCTTCGCCGGTCTGCAAGCGACACTGGACGAACGCATCCGCCAGGGTGCGCTACTGCGTGCGCTAGGGGCCGAACGGCGTCTGCTGCTGAGGGCGCGCCGGGCCGAGTTCGGATTGCTCGGCGCTGCCAGCGGCCTGCTTGCCGCGCTTGGCTGCGAACTGGTGAGCGCCCTGCTCTATCACTATGCGTTCGACCTACGCTGGCAGCCGCATCCCTGGCTGTTGTTAATGCCGCTGATCGGCGCGCTGCTGGTCGGCAGCGCCGGGCTGATCGGCACGCGTCGCGCCCTCAACGCGAGCCCGCTGAGCGTACTGCGCGAGAACTGAAGCGCTACAATCGGCGCTTTTGCAGCGAGGTCGGAATTCAATGAGCCGTTATCGCCCACCCCGCCCGGCCGGCACGCCGCTGATCACACCAGAAGGCGAGGCCCGGCTGCGCGCCGAATTGCACGAACTGTGGCATGTCAGGCGACCACAGGTTACCCAGTCGGTCAGCGAAGCCGCCGCCCAGGGCGACCGTTCGGAGAACGCCGAGTACACCTACGGCAAGAAGATGCTGCGCGAGATCGACAGCCGTGTTCGCTTTCTGACCAAGCGTCTGGAAAAGCTGAAAGTCGTCAGCGAACGACCCAGCGACCCCAACAAGGTGTACTTCGGTGCATGGGTGACGCTCGAGGATGAAGACGGTGAGCAGGCGCGCTACCGCATCGTCGGTCCCGATGAGCTGGACCTGCGCCAGGGCATGATCAGCATCGATTCACCCCTCGCCCGCGCACTGGTCGGCAAGGCGCTGGACGCCGAGGTGCAGGTGCAGACGCCGACCGGAACAAAGCTCTGGTACGTCGTCGCCATCGATTACCCATGACCAGGCAGTCAGATACAGAACATTTAGTCACGATAATCGTCGATCATGCAGGCTTTAAACACGCATGTTCTGCGAAAAAGCCAGATCATCACCTAATCACCCACTCCGGCGTTTCGCTTCGTAACAGGCACACCCAACATGCCTGATAGCGCAACGCTAGCCGCATCGCTGCGATCCGCCAGTTAGAGCGGACGCTGCCGAGTGGGTCGGCTCTGGCACGAATGCTGCGCTGGCAAGGGCGCAGTACGCGCCATGCGCGGTGAACGGCAAGGGACTGCCCCATAGCCCGATTCACATTCGAAGAGTGCGTCCATGAACAAGAACAAAACCTTGCTCGCCCTCTGTCTCGGAAGCGCCCTGGCGCTTTCCGGTCAGGCATTCGCTGCCACCGGCAGCGGCTACACCGCCACGAAGTACCCGATCGTGCTCGCCCACGGCATGCTGGGTTTCGACAGTCTGCTGGGCATCGACTATTGGTATGGCATCCCCAGTGCGCTGCGCCGAGACGGCGCGCAGGTCTACGTCACCGAAGTCAGCCAGCTCAACACATCGGAACTGCGTGGCGAGGAACTGCTGGCCCAGGTCGAGGAAATCGTTGCTATCAGCGGCAAGCCGAAGGTCAACCTGATCGGCCACAGCCACGGCGGACCGACCATCCGGTACGTGGCAGGCGTACGGCCGGACCTGATCGCCTCGGTCACCAGTGTCGGCGCACCCCACAAGGGCTCGGACGTGGCGGATCTGATCCGCAAGGTTCCAGAGGGTTCATCCGGTGAGGCCATAATCGCCGGCTTGGTGAACGCCATGGGCGCGTTCATCAACTTCGTCTCCGGCAGTTCCAGCACCGCTCCGCAGAACTCCCTGGGTTCGCTGGAATCGCTCAACAGCGAGGGCGCGGCCCGCTTCAATGCCAAGTTCCCCCAGGGCATACCCACCACCGCATGCGGCGAAGGCGCTTACAAGGTCAATGGCGTGCACTACTACTCCTGGAGCGGCACCAGTCCGCTGACCAATCCGCTGGACGTGAGCGACGCCATGATGGGCGCCGGCTCGCTGGCCTTCAGCGGACCCAATGACGGGCTGGTCGGACGCTGCAGCTCGCACCTGGGGATGGTGATCCGCGACAACTACCGCATGAACCATCTGGACGAGGTCAACCAGTTCATGGGGCTGACCAGCCTGTTCGAGACCGATCCGGTCAGCGTCTACCGCCAGCACGCGAACCGATTGAAGAACGCGGGGCTCTGACGCAGCCGTTTCCTTGAACCAGGCCGGGATCATCGATCCCGGCCGCTACCGAAAGGCGAGTCCATGAGCAGATCCATCCTTCTGTTGCCGCTGGCCATCGCGCTGGGCCTGGGCTTCTTTATCGCCCGGCCCGAATTTACCGTGACGCCGGTGGCAGAAGCACCCGCATCGTCTCCCGCCGCCAACGTCACTGCCGCTCGTCCTGCCCAGCGCACAGCGACCGGCGCGGCACCGCAGGTCATGGCGAAGCTGCCCGCCTCCTTCAAGGGCACCGAGGTCGACGGCCAGTTCCAGCTGGACGCCGCAGGCAACCTGATCATCAGTCCAGAGCTGCGTCAGCTGTTCGACTACTTCCTCAGCGCCATTGGCGAGGAGCCGCTCAAACAGAGCATCGAGCGCCTGCGTCGCCAAATCACCACGCAACTGTCGGAGCCCGCGAAGGCGCAAGCGCTCTCCGCTCTCAACCAGTATCTCAACTACAAGCGCCAACTCCTTGATTTTGAAGCCGATCATCCCCGAGTAGCGGATCTCGCTGCGATGCGGGAGCGATTGAGCACGGTACGGGCACTACGCGCGCGCGTGCTCGATCCGACGGTTCACCAGGCGTTCTTCGGCCTGGAGGAAGCCTATGACCAGTTCAGTCTGGAGCGGCTGGCCATCCGCTTCGATCCAGCGCTGGACAGCGATGCCAAGGGCCGTGCCATCGATCAGCTGCGTGCTGGGCTGCCCGCTGAATTGCATGACGTGCTGATCCCTCAGTTACAGACCGAGCTGCGTGAGCAGACCAAAGCTCTGCTGGCGAGCGGGGCAGGCCCGCAGCAGCTGCATCAGCTGCGCCAACAACTGGTCGGCAGCGAGGCAGCGGATCGGTTGGAGGCACTGGATCTGCAACGACGGCAGTGGCAGCAGCGCGTCGCCAGCTACCAGGAGGAGCGTACCCGTATCGAAACCGCCCGCGGGCTGGATGAGGTCGAACGCCGTGCTGCCGTCGAACGGCTTGAAGCACAGCGCTTCAGCGACAGTGAGCGCCTGCGTCTGCTCGCTGTTGTGCAGGAGGATCGGACTCGCTGAGCGAGTCAGTTGGCGGCGGTCTTGCGGTCCGCCTCCAGCAGATAGCGTTCGCGCTGGTAGGCCAGGTAGTACTTGTTGACGCTGTTGACGTAGGCCACGACTCCCATGCCGACTGTTTCCATGGCGATGCGCTCGACCTGGAAGAACCACTGGTCCGGGTTGAGGCCGCGCCGCCTGGCTTCGGCGCGCATGCTCTGCACGCGCTGCGGGCCCAGGTTGTAGGCAGCGAGGATGAACGCCATGCGCTCGCGCTCGTTCAACCGCGGGCTGGCGAAATGGTTGCGACGGATATTGGCCAGGTACCTGGCGCTGGCCTGCACATTGTTGTCCAGCTGCTGGACGTTGCTCACGCCCATTGCGCGCGCGGTCGCCGGCGTCACCTGCATCAGGCCGGTGGCACCACCTGCGCCTCGTGCGGCGGGGTTGAGCGTCGACTCCTTGAACGCCAGCGCGGCCAGATTCAGCCAGTCCAGCTCGATCTGCTCGGCGTAGCGCTGCAGGGTTGGGCGGACCTTTTCCAGGCGCTGGCGGCCAACCCGATCCAGCGGATACTGCACCTTGTACAGTCGCCGGTAGACCCGTTCGAAGGCTGCATCCTGATTGTCGGGAAGGTCATAGTCCTTCAGAAACCGATCGGCACTGGCCCGGAGCATGCTGGCCTCCTTGCGCACGAACCAGTGCATGCTGGTCTTCTCGCCAAGGCTCAGGTGCTGCTCGATGCGCAGCTTCGGCATGACCTTGGCCCAGCGCTGGGCGATGGTCTGCTCGACGACTGTCGCCGGGTAGACCCCGGCCTGCACCATCTCCAGCACATCCTCCACCGCCAGCGTCGGGTCGACCCACTCGGCGACAATGGGGGCCAGCTTGCGCTCCATCAGCTGCTTGTTCAGCTGCGCCAGTGCAGGCCCGGCCGCGCTGCCCGGCGGCAGCGCCAGGCTGCGCCCGGAGAGCTGTTCGAGGCGCTGGTAGCGCGGCCCACCCTGGCGGCTGACCAGCACCAGGGCAACGTCGCTGACCACCGGTCGGCTGCGGCTGATGCCCTTCATACCGTTCAGTGGAAGCAGCTCCCCGGGCGCAACCAGATCCCCTTCGCCGCGCTGCAGCGCTCCGAGCAACTGGTCCTTAGCCTTGGGAACGATCTTGAGGGTGATGGCCTTTCCGGATGCGGCGTTGCGGTTCAGGTACTGTTCGAAGGCGCGCAAGCGGGCGTACTCCACGCCGATCGCCTCGCCCTTGATCTCACCGGAGCTGTTGCGGCTCTGGTTGACCAGCACTCGCAACACGCCGCTGCGGCGGATTTCGGCGAGATCACGTACCTTGTCGCTCGATTGCCAGGCCTCCGGTCCGGCCATGCGGGCGCTTGCCGTGAGCGGCAGCGAACCCAGCAACAGACAGAGCAGAAGTGGCAGCAATCGTGACATCGAAGATGTACCGGTTTGGGACACGAAGAACGCTGATGCGGTGCTCCCTGCCCGCAAAAGGTGGCAAAGATTCGCACAGCTCGAACGAATGCGCCAGTTTCGCCTGAAAAACTGGTTTAGCTATATTTCCTATCTATTTGATTTAAATAACATTTACTTTTTAGAGGTTCTCATGCAACTCGTGGATATCGGCGTCAACCTGACTCACCGCTCGTTCGCCTCCGCCCCCTCCGCGGTGGTGGAGCGCGCCAGAGCCGCCGGTGTGACCCAGATGGTGCTGACTGGCACGAGCCTCGCGGAAAGCGAAGCCGCCCTGACCTTGTGCCGTGAACTCGACGAATCCCGCCAGCACCTGTTCAGCACCGCCGGAGTGCACCCACATGACGCCAGCCAGTGGACCGGGGACAACGCCAGCCAGCTGCGCGCTCTTCTGGCCGAGCCCGAGGTGCGTGCCGTCGGTGAGTGCGGGCTGGACTTCAACCGCGACTTCTCGCCCCGACCGCAACAGGAACGCGCTCTGGAAGAGCAGCTGGAACTCGCAGTGGAAAGCGCAATGCCGGTGTTCCTCCACGAACGGGACGCCAGCGAACGACTGGTGGCGATCCTGAAACCATTCCGTGATCGGCTGAGTGCAGCGGTCGTGCATTGCTTCACCGGCGACAAGCGGGCGCTGTATGCCTATCTCGACCTCGATCTGCACATCGGCATCACCGGCTGGATCTGCGACGAGCGCCGCGGCACCCATCTGCATCCGCTGGTGCGCGACATCCGCGCGGACCGACTGATGCTGGAAAGCGACGCCCCCTACCTACTGCCACGCAGCCTGCGGCCGAAGCCGAAAAGCGGGCATAACGAACCGGCCTATCTGCCAGAGGTGCTGCGTGAGGTGGCCTTGCATCGTGGTGAAAGCGAAGCCCAGTTGGCAGAACAAACGACACTGACAGCGCGCCGATTCTTCGGCCTGCCTGACCTCGATTGATTCACAAAAATCCACTCAAGCTCGGCGCCAGCCAGCCGTTAATTATTCCGTCGCGCCGAAAGCGCTAATGCGCTCCGGCAACCCTCAATAGAAGAAGAGCAGCCATGGCCGTTTGGATTCGCGATCTGTCGCTCAAGTACAAGTTCTGGGCGCTCAACATGGTGAGCTTCGTCATCGCCCTGTTGCTGGTGCTTTACGCCGTGCAGTTGGAGCAGAGCGCACGCAGTGCCGATGCCCGCAGTGCCGCCCAGGCGCGCGCAAGCGTGCTGGCAGCCTGGCCGAATGACGCGGCATTGCCGCAGGCCGCTGATCTGACCCTCTATCCCGCGGGGCAGCGCGCCGTGATCGGACGTCAGTCACTGGCCGACTCCGGCTGGACAGCACTGGACCACGACCGCCTGTTTTCCAACCATCCGCTGATCGGTGTGGAAATGCTGTCCCGGCCCGACGGTCAGAAGCTCGCGGTTATGGCTCGCGCTCCCAGCGTGATCCAGGTGCTGGGGCAACATTTTTTCAGCTATGCCGCCGCCGTCGCCGTGCTGATGCTCGGTCTGCTCGCCGCCTCGCAGCTGCTGATCCGTTTCCTGCTCAGCCACCTGAACACGCTCAAGGACGTCATGCTGCACGTCGAGCGCAGCGGCGACCTGCAGGCCCGCGTGCCGCTGGACAGCCGTGACGAAGTCGGTCAGATGGCCGGCGCATTCAATGCGATGCAGGGCGGCTATCAGCGCGTCGTCAGCACCGTCGCCCAGGCCGCCGCGCGCCTGGATCAGGGCGCCAGCCGGCTGGCCTCGAGCATGAACGATGTGCATAGCGGTATGCGTGGCCAGCAAGGCGAAACCGACCAGGCAGCCACGGCGATCAACGAGATGAGCGCGACGGTGCATCAGATTGCCGAACATGCCCGCGAAACCCGCGACCTGTCGCAGAACGCCGATCGCCTTGCAGGCGACGGCCATCGGGTGGTCGGGAGGGTGGAGAAATCCATTTCCAGCCTGTCCCAGGGTGTGCAGCAGACCGGCGAGATGATCGAGCAGCTCGCTGCCGACAGCCAGAAGATCAACGGTGTGGTCAGCGTGATTCACAGCATCGCCGAGCAGACCAACCTGCTGGCGCTCAACGCTGCGATCGAAGCCGCCCGCGCCGGTGAGCAGGGTCGCGGTTTCGCGGTGGTGGCCGACGAGGTACGCAACTTGGCCAAACGCGTTCAGGACTCCACCGACGAGATCACCCAGATGATCACCGGACTGCAATCGATGACCCGCGACGCCGTGGAGTTCATGCAGGAGAGCTCGCTCAAGGCCGACGATTGCGTGCGTGAGGCCCACGAGGCCGCCCAAGCCCTGGAAGCCATCGCCGAAGCCGTGGCGCAGATGCGCGAAAGCAACACGCAGATCGCCGTGGCCGCCGAGCAGCAGAGCCAGGTCGCCGAGGAACTCAACCGCTCGGTTACCGGCATTCGCGACGTCACCGAGCGCACCGTGGAGCAGACCGTCAGCTCCGCCAGCACCAGCGCCGAACTCGCCGCGCTCTCCACCGACCTCAGTCGCGCTATCGGCCAGCTCAGACTCTGAGGTACGCCCCGCGCCGCGCGCACCACAACGCGGCGCGGCCTGCCCGAAAAACAGGCAGCACCCCGTCTCATGCCCCATGAAAGGGCACCTCGCCAGCCTTGGTTCAGCGCAAAAGCCGCTGACGCCTGTCCATCGCGCCTTGGCACCGCTCTTGCTTTGTCGATCATGCAGGCGAAGCTGCTGCGACAATTCGAAATAGCCGACTAGGGTTCCGACTCGCTCGCGAGTGGCTGGTCCGAGAGTTGGCGACCTCCAGTGAGGTTACACGGCGGGATAAAAGCCCGGGAGAACAGCGTGATCCGCACGCAGCTCCTGCGCCATCCCCAAACACTGGAGGGTTTGCCATGTGCCCGCTCGTATCGGCTCTGCCACTCGCCGCTCAACCCGCCCCCGCGGCTGCCTCGCAGTGGGGCACCTGCCCATGCGCCTGATCAATCGAACGCCGAGCCGCAGCGGCTGGCTTGCTCTGGCCATACTGCCCTTCGCCCTGTTGCTGGCGCTGTACCTGACCAGCTCTACCCAGCGCCTGGAAATCAATCCCAACGACAAGCTCCTGCCCAGCTTCGGCCAGATGAGCGCGGCTGTCGAACGCCTCGCCTTCACCCCGGACAAACGCTCGGGCGACTACCTGTTCTGGCAGGACACCGCCGCGAGTCTCAAGCGCCTCGGTAGCGGACTGGCCATCGCCGCCGTGGCCGGCCTCTGCCTGGGCGTCGCCGCCGGCACCCTGCCGCTGTTCGGTGCGCCGCTGTCGCCCCTGCTGACCGTGCTGTCGATGGTGCCACCACTGGCGATCCTGCCGATCCTGTTCATCGTGTTCGGGCTGGGCGAGCTGTCCAAGGTGATGCTGATCGTCATCGGCATCACCCCGATCCTCGCCCGCGACCTCGAGCAGCGTGCTCGCGAGATACCCCGCGAACTGCTGATCAAGGCGCAGACCCTCGGCGCCAACACCTGGACGCTGATCCTGCGCCTGGTGTTGCCGCAGCTGCTGCCGCGCCTGCTCATCAGCCTGCGCCTGGTGCTCGGCTCGGCCTGGCTGTTCCTCATCGCCGCCGAAGCCATTGCCTCCACGGACGGGCTCGGCTACCGCATCTTCCTCGTACGCCGCTACATGGCCATGGACGTGATCCTGCCCTACGTCGCCTGGATCACCCTGCTGGCGTGGGCCATGGATTTCTCGCTGCGGCGCCTGACCCAGCTGCTGTTCCCCTGGTATGAAGGAGCCAAGGCATGAGCGACAGAAAGAGCGCAGCCGTTGCGGGCGGATCCATCGCCCACCTGGAGCACGACGCACCTATAAGCCGCAGCGCAGGCGATTCCAGACCGTTCATCCAGGTCAGGAATGTCTGGCAGCAGTATGGCGACCAGGTGGTGCTGGAGCGCCTGAACCTGAAGATTGCCGAAGGTGAGTTCTGCACCCTGGTCGGTGCCTCCGGTTGCGGCAAGTCGACCTTCCTGCGGCTGCTGCTCGGCCAGGAGGCGCCCAGCCGTGGCGAGATCCTGCTGGATGGCCAGCCATTGGCAGACGAACCGGACGCCAGCCGCGGCGTGGTTTTTCAGCGCTACTCGGTATTTCCGCACCTGACGGTGCTGGACAACGTCGCCCTCGGCCTGGAACTGCCGCGCGCCCCGCTGCTGGGTCGTCTGCTCGGACGCCGCAAGCGCGATGCTCGTGAGCAGGCTGCGCAGATGCTGCACAAGGTCGGCCTCGGCCATGCGCTGGACAAGTACCCGGCACAGCTCTCCGGCGGCATGCAACAGCGACTGGCCATCGCCCAGGCGCTGGTGATGAAGCCCCGCGTGCTGTTGCTGGACGAGCCCTTCGGCGCCCTCGACCCCGGCATTCGCAAGGACATGCATGAGCTGCTGCTGGAACTGTGGCGGGAAACCCGGCTGACGGTGTTCATGGTCACCCATGACCTCTCGGAAGGCTTCACCCTCGGCAGCCGCATCCTGGTCTTCGACAAGCCGCGCATCGATCCCCACGCCCCGGGTGCCTATGGCGCACGGGTGACCTACGACATTCCGCTGCACGAGGGCCGCCATGCTCCCGGCGCGTCCGCAGGACTGCCGACCGCCCTCGCCGACTCTTTTCGCACTGCCTATCAAGGAGCCTGACATGAGTGCTTCACTCGCGATCCGCCCCACGCTGTATGAGGAAACCGTTCCTGGCGGCGGCCACACCTCCTTCATCCTCAAGCGTGGCCAACTGCTGCGTCTGACCGATCTCGAAGGCGGCGCCAACGTCAGCCTGATGCTGCTCAACGCCCAGGAAAAGAGCGAGCGACTGAACCTGCCGGATACCCTCAAGGGCCAGCACACCGCCAAGCTCACCGCCGGGCATTGCCTGTACTCGGACATGGGGCGCGTACTCGCCGCCATCACGGCCGACACCTGCGGCTGGCACGACAGCTTCGGCGGCGTGCTGAACGCCGATGAAGTCGGCGAGAAGTACGGCATCGGCCGCTATCAGGAACTGCGCAACGGCTTCTTCCGCAATGGCACCGACAACCTGCTGGTGGAAATGGGCAAGTGGAACCTGAACGTCCAGGACCTGCTGATGGTGCTCAACCTGTTCAGCCGGGTGGACGTCACTGCCGACGGCGCCTTCGCCTTCCACCAGGGCCACTCCAAGGCCGGCGATTACATAGAACTGTACGCACCGATGGACACCCTGGTGATCCTCACCGCCCTGCAACATCCGCTGGACCCGAACCCGGCGTACGCGCCCAGGCCGGTCAAGCTGTCCTGGCACAAGGTCGAGAGCGATGGCATCAGCGTGCTCTGCCGCACCTCGCGCCCGGAAAACGGCCGTGCCTTTCACAACACCGAACGCCTGTACATCTGAGGAGGTGGCCGCGATGAGCCTTACCGAAAGCAGCCTGCACCCCGAAACCGCCGCCTTCCGCCATGTGATCCCGGCCGGCGAACCGTACCTGTTCGAAGTCAAGGCCGGACAGACCCTGCGCCTGCTCGATCTCGAAGGCAACCAGGCGGTGGACACCCTGTTCTTCAGCGCGAAAAACCCGCGCGAGCGCTACGACCCGCAGCGCACCCTGCGCCGGCAGAACCGCGTCTACCTCACCACCGGCACGGTGCTCTATTCGAACCTCGGCAATCCGCTTCTGACCATCACCGCCGACACCTGCGGCCGCCATGACACCCTCGGCGGGGCCTGCGCCCAGGAGAGCAACGTGGTGCGCTACGCGCTGGACAAGCGCTACATGCACAGCTGCCGTGACAACTTCCTGCGCGCGAGCCTCAACGACGGTCGCCTGACCAAGCGCGACATTGGCGCCAACATCAACTTCTTCATGAACGTGCCGGTGACGCCCGAAGGAGGCCTGACGTTCGCCGACGGCATCTCCGCGCCAGGCAAGTATGTGGAGCTCAAGGCCGAGCAGGACGTGATCGTGCTGATCTCCAACTGCCCGCAGCTGAACAACCCCTGCAACGGCTGGAACCCGACGCCGGCCGAGGTGTTGGTGTGGAACTGATCCCGCTCTTGCGTCGCTACCTGCTGCCGCTGCTGCAGGCACGCGCCGGGCAGCGACCCCAGCGGCCGGCAAAGAAGAAACCCTCCCCAACCACGGACGGCCGTGGCACTGATGAATAAAGGCGGGACGGCCCGCCAGCCCTTCGAGGGTTATTGACCATGTTCGACAAACTGTTGATCGCCAACCGCGGCGCCATTGCCTGCCGCATCCTGCGTACGCTGCGCAACCTGAATGTGAACGGCGTCGCCGTCTACTCCGAGGCCGACGCCGCCAGCCTGCATCTGCAGCAGGCCGACGAGGCCCACAGCCTGGGCGAAGGCCCGGCCACACAGACTTATCTGGACGCGCAGAAAATTCTCCGCATCGCCCGTGAAACCGGCGCGAAAGCCATCCACCCCGGCTACGGTTTTCTCTCCGAGAACGCGGCGTTTGCCGAAGCCTGCGAGGCCGCCGGGATCGCCTTCGTCGGCCCGACGCCGGAACAGCTGCGGGTGTTTGGCCTCAAGCACACCGCCCGCGCCTTGGCCAAACAACGCGGCGTACCGATGCTGGAGGGCACCGAGCTGCTCGGCAGCCTCGCCGATGCCCTCGGCGCAGCCGAGCAGGTCGGCTACCCGGTGATGCTCAAAAGCACCGCTGGCGGTGGCGGTATCGGCATGCGCGTGTGCCGCTCGGCGGCGGAGCTCACTGATGCCTTCGACGCGGTCAAGCGTCTGGGGCAGAACAACTTCAGCGATTCGGGCGTGTTCATCGAGAAATACATCGAACGCGCCCGCCACCTGGAGGTGCAGGTGTTCGGCGACGGCGCCGGCGAAGTCATCGCCTTGGGCGTGCGCGACTGCTCGGTACAGCGGCGCAACCAGAAGGTGCTGGAGGAAACCCCGGCGCCGAACCTGCCGACCGGCATGGCCGAGGCCCTGTGCGAGGCGGCGATCACCCTGGCCAAGGCGGTCAGCTATCGCAGCGCCGGCACCGTGGAGTTCGTCTACGACGCCGAAGCCCAGCGCTTCTACTTCCTCGAGGTGAACACCCGTCTGCAGGTGGAGCACGGCGTCACCGAGCAGGTCTGGGGCGTCGATCTGGTGCGCTGGATGATCGAGCTGGCCGCCAGCGACCTGCCGCCTTTGGCCGAGCTGGTGAAGGGTCTCAAGCCCAGCGGCCACGCGATCCAGGCACGCGTCTACGCCGAAGACCCGGGCCGGGATTTCCAGCCGAGCCCCGGTTTGCTCACCGCCGCGAGCTTCCCTGCAGCCGACGGCAAAGCCCTGCGTATCGACACCTGGGTCGAGGCCGGCTGCGAAATCCCGCCCTACTTCGACCCGATGATCGCCAAGGTCATCACCTGGTCCCCGAGCCGCGAGGATGCCCGCGTCGCGATGGACGCCGCCCTCGGCGACACCCTGCTCTACGGTGTGGAAACCAACCGCGATTATCTGCGCCAGATTCTTGCCTTCACCCCATTCGCCAGCGGCAACCCCTGGACCCGCTGTCTGGAAGGCCTCAGCTACAAGGCCGATACCTTCGAGGTGATCAGCGCCGGCACCCAGACCACCGTGCAGGACTTCCCCGGCCGCCTCGGCTACTGGGCGGTGGGCGTGCCGCCGTCCGGCCCGATGGACAGCCGCGCGCTGCGCCTGGGCAACGCCCTGGTGGGCAACCCCGAGGACGCCGCCGGGCTGGAGATCACCATGAGCGGACCGATCCTGCGCTTCAACACCGACGCGGTGGTGGCGCTGACCGGCGCCGCGATCCCCGTGAAGCTCGATGACGTCGAACAGCCGATGTGCACCGCCATTTTCGTCCCGGCCGGCCGCACCCTGACCATCGGCACTATTGCCGGCGCCGGTGCGCGCTCCTACCTGGCCGTGCGCGGCGGGGTGCAGGTGCCGGAGTATCTGGGCAGCAAGAGCACCTTCACCCTCGGCCAGTTCGGCGGCCACGGCGGCCGCGCCCTGCGCGCCGGCGACGTGCTGCACCTGGCTCCGCTGAGCGACTCGTCTGCCGGCGCCAGGCTCGCCGCCGAGCTGTGCAGCGAGCTGCCGGCGGTGCGCGAGATCCGGGTGATCTACGGCCCCCACGGCGCGCCGGAGTATTTCACCGAGGGCTATATCCAGACCTTCTTCGGCACCGACTGGGAAGTGCACTTCAACTCCAGCCGCACCGGCGTGCGCCTGATCGGACCCAAGCCCGAGTGGGTGCGCGAGAGCGGCGGCGAGGCCGGCCTGCACCCGTCGAACATCCACGACAACCCCTACGCCATCGGCGCGGTGGACTTCACCGGCGACATGCCGGTGATCCTCGGCCCGGACGGCCCGAGCCTGGGCGGCTTCGTCTGCCCGGTGACCATTATCGAAGCCGACCTCTGGCAGCTCGGCCAGCTCAAGGCCGGCGACAGAGTGCGTTTCGTACCGGTGGACGTAGCTACCGCACGCAAGCTGGCCCAGGCAGCCAACATCGAGTGCGCCAGTCTTGCCGCCGCGCCGGTGCCGTGCGTGCCGGTGGCGCTGCAATCGCCCATCGTGCTGGATATCGGCGAGGCGGATACGCGCCTGGTCGCGCGCCTCTCCGGCGACACCCACCTCTTGCTGGAAATCGGCCAACCGGAGTTGGACCTGGTGCTGCGCTTCCGTGGCCATGCGCTGATGCAGGCGCTGGAGGCCAAGCAGTTGGACGGCGTCATCGACCTCACTCCCGGCATCCGCTCCCTGCAGGTGCACTACCAGCCGGAAACCCTGGCGCTGCAGACTCTGCTCGACATCGTCGCCGGTGAATGGGACGCGATGTGCGCCGCGCAGGATCTGAAAGTACCGTCGCGCATCGTCCACCTGCCGCTGTCCTGGGACGACCCGGCCTGCCAGTTGGCCATCGAGAAGTACATGACCACGGTGCGCAAGGACGCGCCCTGGTGCCCGAGCAACCTGGAGTTCATCCGCCGCATCAACGACCTGCCGAATCTGCAGGCGGTGTTTCAGACCGTGTTCGACGCCAGCTACCTGGTGATGGGCCTGGGCGACGTCTACCTCGGCGCGCCGGTGGCCACCCCGCTGGACCCGCGCCACCGCCTGGTCACTACCAAGTACAACCCGGCGCGCACCTGGACCGCGGAGAACTCGGTGGGCATCGGCGGCGCCTACATGTGCATCTACGGCATGGAAGGCCCGGGCGGCTACCAGTTCGTCGGCCGCACCCTGCAGATGTGGAACCGCTACCGCGCGGTCGAGGCGTTCGGCGGCCAGCCGTGGCTGTTGCGCTTCTTCGACCAGATCCGCTTCTACCCGGTCTCGGCGGAGGAGCTGTTGAGGATCCGCCGCGACTTCCCGCTGGGCCGCTACCCGCTGAAGATCGAGAACACCGAGCTGCGCCTGTCCGACTACCAGGACTTTCTTGCCGCCGAGGCCGACAGCATCGAGGCCTTCCGCCGCCAGCAGCGCGGCGCCTTCGACGCCGAGCGCCAGCGCTGGATCGAATCGGGTCAGGCGCATTTCGAGAGCGAGGAAGTCGCCGCCGATTTGGGCGAAGACACCCCGCTCGGCGCCGGCCAGCACGGCATCGAGAGCCATATCGCCGGCAATCTCTGGCAGGTCTCTGTGGCCGAGGGTGCGCGGGTCGAGGTCGGCGACGTGCTGGTGATTCTTGAGAGCATGAAGATGGAAATCCCGCTCACCGCGCCGGTTGCCGGCGTGGTCAAGGAAGTCCGCGCCCAGCCCGGCTCGCCGGTGCGCGCCGGCCAGCGGGTGGTGGTGATCGAGGAGGCGTGAGCCCAAGCAACTGTAGGGTGGACAGCGCTTTACCTGTCCACCAACCGGCCCAGCGGGCCGGCAACGAACATCGCGGTGGAAAAGGCTTCGCCGTTTTCCACCCTACGAGGGACATGAGATGACCACGACTTTTGACCTGCGCCTGGCCACCCTGCGCACCGCCTATGCCGAAGGCACCACCACCCCGCGCCAGCTGATCCTCGAACTGCGCGACAGGGCCGCGGCGCTTAACGGCGAGTTCAACGCCTTCATCCACCTGCTGAGCGCCGAGGAGCTCGAGCCCTACCTGGCCGCCCTCGACGGCAAGACGCCCGCCGAGCTGCCGCTCTACGGCATCCCCTTCGCCATCAAGGACAACATCGACCTGGCCGGCGTCACCACCACTGCCGCCTGCCCGGCCTTCGCCTACACGCCCGAAACCAGCGCGACGATCGTCGAGCAGCTGATCGCCCTGGGCGCGGTGCCGCTGGGCAAGACCAACCTCGACCAGTTCGCCACCGGCCTCAACGGCACCCGCTCGCCCTATGGCGAATGCCGCAACTCGGTGCACCCGGACTACCCCTCCGGCGGCTCCAGCGCTGGCTCCTCGCTGGCCGTGGCGCTGGGGCTGACAAGCTTCGCCCTGGGCACCGATACCGCCGGTTCCGGCCGCGTGCCGGCGGCACTGAACAACCTGGTGGGCCTGAAGGCCAGCAAAGGGCTGATCTCCACCGCCGGCGTTGTCCCGGCCTGCCGCACGCTGGACTGCGTGACCTTCTTCACCGCCACGGCGGCCGAAGCCAGCCAGCTGCTGGCGCTCACCGCCAGGCTCGATCCGCGCGACGAGTACAGCCGCGCCAACCCGCTGTGGAACGACGGCTCGGCCTTCGGCCAGATCAAGACCTTCCGCTTCGGCATACCCCAGCACCCCGAATTTCTCGGCTGCGCGGAAAGCCCGGCGTTGTTCGCCGCCACAATCGAGCATCTGAAAGCCATCGGCGGCGAGCCGGTGGAGATTGACTTCGAGCCCTTTCTCGAAGCTGCACGCCTGCTCTACGAAGGCCCCTGGGTCGCCGAGCGCTACAGCGTGGCGGGCGCGCTGATCGAGCAGCAGCCCGACGCCGTGCTGCCGGTCATCAGGGCGGTACTGGAAAAGGCCCCGGGGACCACGGCGGTCGGGCTGTTCCGCGCGCAATACCGCCTGCAGCAGCTCAAGGCCATCTGCGACCGGATCATGGCTCAAGTCGATTGCGTACTGACCCCGGCCTACCCGCGCCCGGTGACGCTCGCCGAACTTCATGCCGAACCGGTCAAGCGCAATTCGGACCTGGGCTACTACACCAACTTCATGAACATGCTGGACTACGCCGCCGTAGCCGTACCGGCCGCCGTGATGCACAACAGCCTTCCCTGGGGCGTGACGCTGTTCGGGCGCGTGTTCACCGACCAATACCTGCTGAGTCTGGCCGATGCGCTGCAACGCCAGACCGATCTCACCTTGGTCGGCGGCAACGCGATCACCGGACCCGTGCCGCGGAATCCGGCACGCAACGACCGAGCGAACGTGGTGGTCTGCGGTGCGCACCTCGATGGTCTACCGCTGAACTGGCAGCTGCGCCAGCGCGGCGGTCGGCTGCTCGAAGCCACTCAAAGCTCGCCGGATTACAGGCTCTACGCCCTGGCCGGCGGCCCGCTGTTGCGTCCGGGGATGGTGCGCGTCGCCGAGGATGGCGCGGCGATTGCCGTGGAGGTCTGGGACATTCCCAGCAGCGAGCTGGGCTCCTTACTGACTGGCATTCCCGCGCCGCTGGGCCTGGGCAAGGTGCAGCTGGCGGATGGGCGCTGGGAAACCGGGTTTATCTGCGACGCTTACGGCCTCGACGGCGCCGAAGACATCACGCGCTTTGGCGGCTGGAAAGCCTGGCTGGCCAGCCGTAACTGAAGCACTGCCACGCAGCCATCTTCTCTGGTGATCACGACTGTTCAGGCGGCTCGTCCAGCAACCTTACGGTACTCGCGCCCGGGTCCGGCAGGTCCACGCCGGCGTCGCGCAGGGCACGGATGACGCGGATGCGCACCCGCGAGGCAGTCTGCATGAAGTCGGACCGCCTCGAGTCGCACCAGAAGTTGAGCTGGAACGTCAGCCCATCAGCCCGCAGTTCCAGTAACACGACGAGGGGTGGCGGCGTATCGATCACCCCTTCGGTTTCCAGGGCTGCTGCGTTCAACAGCGCCATCACCTGCGCAACCTCGACCCCATACCCCAGATGACACAAAACCTTGGCCCGGCGCACCGGAGCGGCGGTGTTGTTGGTCACCCGCGAGGTGAAGGTCTCGGCATTGGGTACCAGTACGCGGCGACCATCGTAGGTACGGATCTGGGTGGCACGCAGTTCGATACGTTCGACGGTGCCCTCGGTATCGCCGATGACGATCTGGTCGCCAAGTTTGAACGGCCGCAGCGTGAGGATCAGAAGGCCGCTGACGAAGTTTGAGAGGATGTCCTTCAGCGCAAAGCCGAGCGCCAGACTGGTCAGGCCGAGGCCAGTTGCCAACGTGCTGGGCTCCAATCCGAAAGCGGTGGCCGCGACGATCAGGCCCAGCAACCAGACGGTGTAGTAGCTGACCTGCTTGATCAGGTTCTCGACCGTACGATCGCGCACCAACCGCTCGGAAATGATCCGGGTCAGCCCCCGCACGCCGGCCGCCAGGGCCCAGAATACGCCGATGACCAGCAGCGCAGCGAGTGCCCGAGGCACGATGCTGACGGCCGCCTCCACCAGCCGTGCGAAGGCGGTATCGACGCTGGCGCGCACATCGGTAACGAAGCGCGCGCGCTCCGAGGTACGACGTGTACTGGCCTGTACCAGTGCGGTCTCCAGCACCGAGGCCCACTTCCGGGCCTGGGCATCCAGCGTCTGACCGTTGGCCTGTGCGTCGTCTTCGAACACCTGCATCAAGGTGCGGCCGGCGACGCTTATCTGCCGCGCCTCACCGTTTTCCCCCGCCGGGGCAATGCGCGCCTTGGCAATGCCTTCGGGAACCTCCAGCACGGCCAGCAGCTGCCGCTCGATCAGACGGGCCCGCTGGCGCGCCTCCAGCTCGCCGGTACCGCCGATGCGAAAGAGTGCGCGCCCATCCAGGCGCACCGTAGCCAGACCGTCATCGACCTGAGCGTTGACCGGCGGCGGAGACAGCAGCGCCAACAGTGCAAGCAGCAATGCAAGGGCAGGCGACGAAAAAGCGGTCATGGATGAAAGCGCGAACGGTGGTCTGGATGGATGCGCAACCCCGAGTCGGCCGAAGGACGGCCGCGGCTCAGGGCTCGAGGAGTGGTCAGAAGATCAGCGCGAACAGGCCGAAGACGACGATCAGGCCGATGAGAAAGATGATGCCGACGGTGCTTCCGAGAAATTTCAGCATTGCGGTGCTCCCGTTTTTGCGTGGGTTCACTTGTTCCGACTGAGCCTTATCCCCATCGTTCAGGATTTTCCGTCCGGTACTGCGCGTCGCCACCCGTCTGCGCGGCACCATTGCAGCGCGCGAAGCCTCTGCGCTGACCTGCATTCGCGCACGCGGCTTGCCTCGCTTGGAAGCGCAAAGCGCGGGCAAGCAGCGCCAGACGTGGCCTGGCGACAATTTCACGGTATCTGGCACGCAAACTGCTCTATCCCCCTTGCACGGGATGAGTCGCCTCCGGCACTCATGACGCTTGGCACAATCAGGAGCAACTTCAAGGAGAACTAGGGTTCCGGCTCACAGGGAGTGGGCGCTGGTCCGAGAGTTCTCCGGTCCCAGGGACGGGACTACACGGAGGGATAAAAGCCCGGGAGACGCGATGTCATCCCGTGCCTGTCATTCCAATGTGTAGGGAAATCACGCCATGTCCACACTGCGCTCGCTGAACAAGACCCTCCTCGCCGCCGGCCTGGCCGTCGCAACGTTGTTTTCACCGCTGGCCAGCCAGGCCGCCGAGAAGCTGAAGATCGGCACCGTGGTCTGGGCCGGCTATGGCCCCTTCTACGTCGCCGACAAGCTCGACCTGTACAAGCCCCATGGCCTGGACGTTGAGCTGCAGTTCTTCAACGACCCGGCACTGATCCCCACCGCCATGCTCAGCCGCGCGCTGGACGGCGGCATGCTCACCTACGACCAGGTAGTGGCCTCGGTCGCCAAGGGCTTGAAGCACCGGGTGGTGATGCCCATCGACTTCTCCAACGGCGGTGACGCCATCGTCGCCGACGCCTCGGTTCAGTCGGTCGCTGACTTCAAGGGCAAGAAGGTCGGCTTCAACCCGCTGTCGCCGTCGGACTTCCTGCTGGCCTACGCGCTGCAGCAGAACGGCATGAGCGACAAGGACATCGATGCCGTCAACATGACCCCGGAAGGCATCCCCGGCGCCATGGCCTCGGGCAACCTGCCGGTCGGCGTGACCTACGAGCCCAACGTCTCGCAGATCCTCTCCATGGGCGGCGGCGACAAATTCAAGGTGGTCTATTCATCCAAGGACGCACCGGGGCTGATCACCGATGTGCTGGTCTTCGACGAGGCGGTGATCGCCAAGAAGCCTGCCGCCATCAAGGCGATGATCCAGGGTTATCTCGACGGCCTGGCCTACATGCAGGCGCACCCCGAGGAGTCGGCTGAGATCATCGGCGAGGTACTCGGCGTCAGCGCCGAAGAAGCCGTCGAGCAGATGGCCGGCGCCTACAACATTCCGCTCGCGGAGATGGGCAAGAGCTTCACCCCGGGCGACGACACCCATTCCTTCCATGGCAGCGGCGCGATCATCGCCAAGCTGCTCAAGGACAACGGGCAGATCCCGAGCATCCCCGATTTCAGCCAGACCTACGACGCCCAGTTCACCGAAGCGCTCGCCCAGTAAGCCGACGCCGGGCGGGCCGCAAGCCCGCCCGTGCTGGAGAAAACCATGAACGCCAAACCTCTGTACCGCTACGCCGATGGCCGCGTCCCAAATACCCTGGCGATCCTCTATACCGCACTCGCCTACGGCGGTGGCCTGGCCCTGCTGTTCGCCCCGAATGGCTGGCTGAACGCGCTGGGCACGTTGCTGCTGGCCCACGGCATGATCATCGCCGCCTACCTGATCCACGAATTCGCCCACGGCGCCATCTTCAGCGTGCCCAAGCACAACGAATGGGCCGGCAATGTCTGCAGCTGGCTGTGCGGCAGCTGCTACGCCGAGTTCCAGGACCTGCGCAAGAAGCACATGCGCCACCACGTCGACCGCGCCGACGTGATCACCTTCGACAGCAAGTCCTTCCTCAAGGCACGCCCGCTGTGGTTCCAGAAGCTGGTGCTGGCGCTGGAATGGGCCTATGTGCCGGCGGTGGAACTGATCATGCATTTCTACGTGATCGCCCTGCCCTTCATCACCGACAACGACAAGCACCGCGCCCGGCGCGGCAAGGTCGCCGCGGTGCTGGCCATTCGCACGCTGCTTTTTGCCGGGCTCGCGGTGCTATCGCCGAAGGCCGTGCTGCTCTACGCCGTTGCATGGATGATCATGCTCAGCGTGCTGCGTTTCGCCGATGCCTATCAGCACACCTACGAGGCCTTCGCCGTACTGGAGGACGGTGGCAAGCTGCCGGAGGACAAGCGCCGCGACCGCAGCTACGAGCAGCAGAACACCTACAGCAACGTGGTTTCCGAGCGCTGGCCGGCGCTGAACCTGCTGCTGCTCAACTTTTCCTTCCACAACGCCCACCACGAGAAGCCGGTGGCGCCCTGGTATCGCCTGCCCAAGCTGCACGCCGAGCTGTACGGCAGCACCTACAACCAGGTCATCCCGATGCGCAAGCTGCTCGGCAGCTTCCACCGCTACCGCGTACGCCGCGTGCTGGACGATGACTACGGGGTGGTCAGCGAAGGGCCGAACAAGGCCGACAACTTCTACGGCGCCGTGGGCGTCTCGTTCCTGACGGCGGTGTGACATGCACAAGGCACTGGATTACCGAGGCCGTTGCGTGGTCATCACCGGCGCCGCCGGGGGCATCGGCCAGGGTCTGGCGCAGAGCTTCGCCGCTGCCGGCGCCACCCTGGAGCTGCTGGACCGTGACGCCGACGCCCTCGCCCGGCTCGCCGACGAACTCGCTGGCGAGACGCCGCTGCACTGCACCGCTCTGGACCTGGGCGATCGCCAGGCGGTGCAGCAGTACGCCGATGACCTCGCCTGCCGCGGCCTCAACGCCGATGTGCTGATCAACAACGCCGGCGTCGAGTACGCCACGCCGCTGGGCGAGTGCAGCTTCGAGGCCGATCAGCGCTGGTCGGCCCTGCTGGAGAACAACGTCGGTTCCATGCAGCGCCTGACCCGCGCATTGCTGCCACGCCTGCGCGCCGGCGCCAGCGTGATCAACCAGGCCTCCATCTGGGGTCTGAAAGGCGTGCCGGGCTTTTCCGCCTATGTCGCCAGCAAGCACGCGGTGGTCGGCCTGACCCGCTCGCTGGCCTGGGAGCTGGGCCCGCGGCGCATCCGGGTGAACGCGGTGTGCCCCGGCTGGATCGGCACCGATGCAGCCATGCGCTCGCTGCAGGTGATGGCGGATGCCAACGGCCGCAGCGACAGCGCCGAGCTGGCGGCGATCCTCGCCAACCAGGCCATTCCGGAGCTGCTGACACCGGCCGATCTGGGTGGCACCTTCCTGTTCCTCGGCTCACCGCTGGCCGCCGCCCTGACCGGGCAGGCGCTGTCGGTCAGCCACGGCGAGGTGATGCACTGATGGCTGCCATCTTTACCGGACAGACCGCTCTGGTCACCGGCGCGGCAACCGGTATCGGCCGTGCCACCGCACTCGCGCTGGCCGCCGAAGGCGCGCGGGTCTGGATCAACCATCGCGATCAACACGATTTGGCGGAACGAGTGGTCGAGCAGATCATCGCCAGCGGCGGCTGCGCCCGGGCCATCGAGGCCGATGTCAGCGATCCGGCTGCAGTCGCGGCAATGTTCGAGACCATCGAGGCGCAGGGACCGCTGGATCTGCTGGTCAACAACGCCGGGGTGATCCTGGAAAAGCCCTTTCTCGAAACCAGCGAGGCCGACTGGGCAAGGGTGCTGGGCGTCGATCTCGCCGGCGTCTACCGCTGCTGCCGGCATGCACTGGCACAGATGCAGCCGCGGCGCAGCGGCGCCATCGTCAATGTCGCCTCGGACCTCGGCTTTCTCGGCCGCGAACAGTACGCCGCCTACTGCACGGCCAAGGCCGGGGTGATCGGCCTGACCCGCTCACTGGCCCGCGAGTTCGCTGCAGACGACATCCGCATCAATGGCGTCGCGCCCGGTCCCATCGCCACGGCGATGGTCAGCCCGGAGCACATGAGCGACGAGTGGATGGCCAAGGAGCTGGCGATCCCCATGGCGCGCCTGGGCACGCCGGAGGAAGTCGCGGCGGCAATCGTCTTCCTGCTTTCGCCGCAGGCGAGCTATTTCACCGGACAGCTGCTCGGGCCCAACGGCGGCTCCTGGATGGGCGCATGAACAGCCTGATGCCACAGGGCATGCTGATCGGCGGCGCCATCATGTGGGGGCTGGGCTGGCTGCCGCTGCAGTTCTTCGCAGCCCGCGGCCTGGCCGGCATGCCGCTGGTGCTGCTGACCTATTCGCTGCTCAGCCTGCTGGCTGTGCCGGTGCTCTGGCAGCAGCGCCACCAGTGGGCGAGCCAGTATCGCCAGGTGCTCACCATGGGCCTGTGCGGTGGCTGGGCCACCGCCGCCCTGGTTACCGCCCTGGCCGAGGGCAACGTGGTGCGGGTGATGCTGCTGTTCTACCTGGCGCCGGTGTGGGCGATGGTCGGCGGCTGGCTGCTGCTGGGCGAACGCCTCAGCGGCACACGGCTGTTTGCCCTCGGGCTGGCGATGCTCGGCATCGGCCTGACCCTCGGCATCACGGGTGAAACTCTGGACGCGCCCGGCGCGAACGACTGGCTGGCGCTTTCCGCCGGCCTCGCCTTCAGCCTCAACAATCTCGCCACTCGTGCCGCCGACCGGGTGCCGCTGGCGAGCAAGGCGCTGGTCAGTTTCGTCGGCAGCGCGCTGCTCGGTGGGCTGTTCTGCCTGCTGCTGCGCCAGCCACTTCCGCCCCTTGATCTGACCCTGAGCTGGCAGATCGCCCTGCTCGCGCTCGGCTGGCTGGTCAGCATGGCCGCCGTGCAGTACGGCCTGACTCATCTGGAAGCCGGCCGCGCCGCAGTGCTGGTGGTGTTCGAGCTGATCGCCGCGGTGCTGTCGTCCGCCTGGTTCGGCAGCCACGCCATAGGCCCGAACGAATGGCTCGGCGCCGCCCTGATCACCACCGCCGCGCTGATCGCCGGCTGGCCGGAACGTCCCCTTTCAATCGAGACAAGGAGCACCTGCGCATGACCGTGCACATGGATCAACTGAGCTGGGTCGATTACGAACGCCGCGTGCGCGAAGGCGCCGTGGTCTTTCTGCCCTGCGGTGCCACCGAGCAGCATGGCCCGCACCTGCCGCTGGGCACCGACGCGCTGCTGGCCAGCGCCATCAGCGCCGACGTGGCGGCGCGGGTCGGCGGTCTGGTGGCACCGGCGCTGTCATACGGCTACAAGTCGCAACCGAAATGCGGCGGCGGCCAGCACTTCTGCGGCACCACGAGCCTGGATGGCGCGACCTTGAGCGCTCTGGTGCGCGACGCCGTGCGGGAGTTCCACCGCCACGGCGTGCGCCGCCTGGTGCTGGTGCTCGGCCATTACGAGAACCAGTGGTTCGTCGCCGAAGGCATCCAGCTGGCGCTGCGCGACCTCGGACCGGGCGCCGGGCTGGAAGTGATGCGTCTGGAACACTGGGACTTCTGCCGCGAGCAGACCCTGACCGATGTCTTCCCGAACGGCTTTCCCGGTTTCGCGCTAGAGCATGCCGCGGTGATCGAGACCTCGCTGATGCTGCATTTCCATCCGCAACTGGTCGCGCTGGAGAAGATTCCCGACGACGCCCCGGCCGACTTTCCGCCCTACGACATGTACCCCACCCGTACCGAATGGGTGCCGCCCTCCGGGGTGCTGTCCTCGGCCAGAGGCTCCAGCGCGGCGAAAGGCCAGCGGCTGGCCCACGACATCGTCGAAGGCATCGCCGCCGCGGTGTGCAAGGAGTTCGCCCTGTGAGCCTGACGACGAACCCGCTGTTCCTCGAGCATACGGCGCTGCTGGTGATCGACATGCAGCGCGACTTCTGCGCGCTGGGCGGATACGCCGACCAGGCCGGCATGGACGTCAGCCGCCTGCGCGCACCGATCGCGGCGATCCAGGCGCTGCTGGATCGCGCCCGCGGCGTGGGCATGCTGGTGGTGCACACCCGTGAAGGCCATCGACCGGATCTTTCCGACCTGCCCGAGCCCAAACGCCGCCGCGCCCAGGCCACCGGCGCTGCCATCGGCAGCCCCGGCCCCCTCGGCCGCCTGCTGGTGCGCGGCGAATTCGGTCATGACCTGATCGACGAGCTGCAACCGCGCGCCGGCGAGCCGGTGATCGACAAGCCGGGCTACAGCGCCTTCGCCCATACCGATCTCGAACTGATCCTGCGCCGTCGCGGTATCGAGCGGCTGATCCTGACCGGCGTGACCACCGAGGTCTGCGTGGCCTCGACGCTGCGCCAGGCCATCGACCTTGGCTTCGACTGCCTGACCGTCCGCGACGCCTGCGCCTCGTCCGACCCGCAACTGCATGCGGCTGCGCTGGCGATGATCGAGGTGGAAGGCGGCCTGTTCGGCAGCGTGATCGACAGCCATCGGCTGCTGAACCAGCTGGATGTATCGCCATGACTTCTCAGCCTGATCGCGTCCGAAGCACGCTATTTGCGGAGCATTACCCATGAAAACCGTTCCCGATGCCTATCTCGGCGTCTGGCGCCGCCGCCTGCTGACCACCACGGCCGGCCTGCGCGACGAAACCAGCGAAGTCTACTGGCTGCAGACCGCCCGTCTGCACGCCGATATCCGCCTGCCGCGACCACAGACACTGCCGCCAGCCGCCTCGCTTGAAACCTGCAGCCATGCCCAGCAGCTGGCGCTGAGCGAACAGGCCGGCTTTGCCGGCATCACCGAGGTCAACGGCGATATCTGCCAGTGGCATCGGCTGATCGACTTCCAGCCGCCGGGCGGGCCTGCGGACATCGGCCTGATGCGCTTCGAGAACCCGGAACGGCTACTGGAAGACGGGCTGGACGGCAGCTATCACGAAAGCTGGCAGCGCCTGCCGGAATCGCAGGGGCGCAACTGGGGGATCTGGCTGCGCGCGGCGGAGCAGCCAGCCCGCCAGGCCTGCCTGCTGGTAGCGGGCGACTACTTCCTGTTCGCCGCCGAGCGGCCGATTCTGCTGCCGGCCAGCTCGGGGCATCTGCGTGACCAGCTGGCCGCCGTCGGCCCCGCGCTGCGGCCGCAGCTGCTGGCCTGCGAGCTGTCCTTCGGCCGCCACCGCAACGGCGCCACACCCTGGCAGATCACCCATTCGACGCTGCCCGGCCGCGTCGGCGACGCCCTGTTGTCGAGCTACTGGAACTTCGCCGACCCCGCCAGCCTGCCCGCCGCGGACCTTGCCGCCCTCGGTCGCTATCCGGCGGCCGGCGGCTGGCAACGCGTCGAACTGGATGTGCCCACCGTTTCACAGGAGGTTCCCGCATGACAGCGCAGATCAGCATCCCCTCCGCTGCCACTGCCGCGCAGCAGCGACATACGGCAACACCGGCCACACCGGCCAAACAGGTGGTGCGCAAGAGCAGTTTCTGGCGCATTCGCGGCGAGATATCCCGGCGCAGCGCCTGGCTGCTGACCGGCGCCGGGCTGAGCCTGCCCTTCATCATCTGGTGGCTGTGGACCGCGCTTGGCCTTGCCGACCCGATGTTCATGCCCAGCCCCGGCGCGGTGCTCGAACGCATCGGCCGCTGGTGGACAAGCGAAGGGCTGCTGGGGGACATCGGCATCAGCGTCTGGCGGGTCATGGCGGGCTTCGGCGCCTCGGCGCTGATCGCCCTGCCGCTGGGGCTGTACATCGGCACCTACCGGCCGGTGCAGGCCTTTCTCGAACCGCTCACCGACTTCATCCGCTACATGCCCGCAGTGGCGTTCATTCCGCTGGTGATGCTCTGGGTCGGCATCGACGAAGGCTCCAAGGTGCTGATCATCTTCATCGGCACCTTTTTCCAGATGGTGCTGATGGTCGCCGAGGATGTGCGCCGCGTGCCCATGGCGCAGATCGAGGCGGCGCAGACCATGGGGGCCAACCGCAGCGAGATCGTCAAGCTGGTGATCCTGCCGTCGGCCAAACCGGCGCTGCTCGACACCCTGCGCATCACCTGCGGCTGGGCCTGGACCTATCTGGTGGTGGCCGAACTGGTCGCGGCGAACTCCGGCCTCGGCTACGCCATCCTCAAGGCGCAGCGCTACATGCACACCGACAAGATCTTCGCCGGCATCCTGCTGATCGGTCTGATCGGCCTGCTCACCGACCAGGCCTTCCGCTGGTTGCACCGCCGCGCCTTTCCCTGGATGAGGAAATGACCATGTCCGATGCCAAGATTCGTGTCCGCCAGGTCGGCAAGACCTTTGTTAGCGAGCGCCGCGAGGTGCAGGCGCTGCAGTCGATCGACCTGGATATCCAGTCCAACGAGTTCGTCACCTTCGTCGGCGCGTCGGGCTGTGGCAAATCCACGCTGCTGCGAATCATCGCTGGGCTGGAAACGCTGAGCCGTGGCGAGATCCTGCTCGACGGCAAGCCCATCGACGGCCCTGGCGTCGACCGCGCCATGGTCTTCCAGCACTACAGCCTCTACCCCTGGCTGACGGTGATGCAGAACATCAAGTTCTGCCGCCAGCTCAAGGTGATCGGCGATACCGTGCGCCACGATGGAGACGTGGAGTCCGCCGCCGGCCGCGCCGATGCCCTGCTCAACCTGATGGGTCTGACGCGCTTCGCCGATGCCTACCCCAGCCAGCTCTCCGGCGGCATGCAGCAACGCGTTGCCATTGCCCGCGCCCTGCTGCCCAAACCCGCGACACTGCTGATGGACGAGCCGTTCGGCGCGCTGGATGCGCAAACCCGCGAAGTCATGCACGACCTGATCCGTCACGTGCACCGGCTGGAGAAGAGCACCATCCTGTTCGTCACCCACGATGTCGAAGAAGCCATCTATCTGGGCAGCCGCATCGTGCTGATGGCGCCCCGCCCCGGGCGCATCGATTCCATCTACGAGGTGCCGCTGCCGGCCCAGCGCCACCAGGATATGAAGCTCTCGCCGGAATTCACCGAGCTCAAGCGCGAGATCCTCGCCCGCATCCGCGAAACCTCTGGCATGCAGACCGACCTCGAGCAGCTGGCCAAACTCAGCGCCGTGGCCGGCTGAAGGCTAGCGGCCAAGCAGTTCGGCCATTGCCGCGAACACCTGGCGCATGGCCGCCGCGCTGCGGCCCGGCCCGCCGGCGCAATGGCCCCAGTCCGATTCGAGCACCCGTAGCTCGGCACCCAGAATCAGCGCGGCCTCGTGGCGGGCATCCTCGACGGTGAAATACAGATCGCTGCTGCCGGGCATAAGGATGGTCCGCGCACGGATGCGCCCCAGCGCTTCGGCCAGCGAGCCGGCAGCGAAACTGCGGGCCGGGTCGGCCGATTGCCAGGTATGCAGCACGCAGAGCAGGTCGTTGGCGTCCTGCTCCAGATGATCCTGTTCCCAGTAGTCGAGCAGCGCCTCAAGGCTCTCGAAACCCAGCTCGCGCCACAGCTCATGACGATAGAACGCCTGCGAATAGGCCCAGCCGGCATAGGCACGGCCAAAAGCCCGCAGACCTCGTTCCGGCGGCACGCTGTAGCGCCCTCCCAGCCAGGCGGCGTCGGCGCACAGCGCCGCCTTCACCCCTTCGAGAAACACCCGATTGTGCGGCCAGCAGCGTGCCGTACAGCAGAACGGCAGGATGGCACGCATCCGTTCCGGATAGGCCATTGCCCAGAACAGCGTCTGCATGCCGCCCATGGACCAGCCGCTGACCAGGGCGAGCTGCCAGTCGTCGCCATACAACCGATCGAGCAACGCCTTCTGTGCGTGCACATTGTCCAGCAGGCTCACCTGTGGAAAGTCCGCACCTTCCTGCCCTGGCGCTGCGTTGCTCGGCGAAGTCGACCAGCCTGCGCCGAACAGGTTGGTCAGCACCACGCAGTAATCGCCGCCTGCCAGCGGGCTATCCGCACCAAGCAGGGGCAGGCTGCCCCAATGTGTGCCGCCGTAGTAGCTCGGAATCAGCACCAGGTTGTCCCGCGCGCGGTTCGGCGTGCCCACTACCTGATAGCAGAGCCGCGCATTGCGCAGGCGTTCGCCGTTTTCGAGGCGCATTTCGCCCAGCGCAAAAAATTTCTTTTCCCTTTTTATTTCAATCATCTGCGTGACTCCTGCAGTGGCACGGAGGGCGCCAGGCGGCACCAGCGTCGGCCCGTTTCTATACACACTGGCATGTATATTGGATGAAGGAATCGTGCCAGCGGCCTCGGCCGCCATTCATGACTCCAAGGAGCGCAAGCCGATGACCAGCTTTCCCCTCTCCTCCGTCGAGGAGTTGAAACAGCAGTTGCAGGACAAGGGTGTGAAGTACGCGATGGCCAGCTACGTCGACATCCACGGCGTGATCAAGGGCAAGTTCGTCCCCATCGCCCATCTCGGCCAGATGCTCCGCGGCTCCGAGCTCTACACCGGTGCGGCGCTGGACGGCGTCCCGCAGGAGATCAGCGACAACGAGGTGGCCGCGATGCCAGACCCGGCGACCGCCACCCAGTGCAGCTGGAACCGCGATCTCGCCTGGTTCGCCAGCGACCTCTACCTGGACGGCAAGCCCTTCGACGCCTGCTCGCGCGGCATCCTCAAGCGCCAGACCGAAGCCGCTGCAGCGCTGGGCTATACCTTCAACCTCGGCATCGAGACCGAGTTCTTCCTGTTCAAGGACACCCCGGATGGCGGCTTCGCGCCCATTTCCGAGCGCGACGACATGGCCAAGCCCTGCTACGACCCGCGCCTGCTGATGGACAACCTGCCCATCGTCGACGAACTGGTGCAGGCGATGAACGAGATGGGCTGGGGCGTCTACTCCTTCGACCACGAGGACGCCAACGGCCAGTTCGAAACCGATTTCAAGTACACCGACGCCCTCGGCATGGCCGACCGCTTCGTGTTCTTCCGCATGATGGCCAACGAGATCGCTCGCAAGCACGGCGCCTTCGCCACCTTCATGCCCAAGCCCTCGGCCAACCGCACCGGCAGCGGCGCGCACTACAACATGTCGCTCGCCGACATCGAGACCGGCAAGAACCTGTTCGAAGTCGATGGCGAAGACCCTTACGGCTGCGGCGTGACCCCGCTGGCCTATCACTTCATCGCCGGGGTGCTGAAACACGCCAAGGCCATCTGCGCGGTCATCGCGCCTACGGTCAACAGCTACAAGCGGCTGATCCGCAAGGGTGCCATGTCTGGCTCGACCTGGGCGCCGGTGTTCTGCTGCTACGGCAACAACAACCGCACCAACATGCTGCGCATTCCATCCCAGGGCGCGCGGGTCGAATGCCGCGCCGCCGACATCGGCTGCAACCCCTACCTCGGTGCCGCGATGATCCTCGCCGCCGGCCTGGAGGGCATCCGCGACGAGCTCGATCCGGGCCAGCCGCACCGCGAGAACATGTATCACTACAGCGAACGGGAGGTCGCGCAGATGGGCATCGAGACCCTGCCGCGCACCCTCAGCGAAGCCATCGACGCCTTCGAGGCCGACCCGCTGTCGCGCCAGGTGTTCGGCGATGCCATGTACCAGGCCTTTGTCGAGTTCAAGCGCGACGAATGGAATGCCTACCACACCCATGTTTCCGACTGGGAAATCCAGCGCTATCTGAAGTTCTTCTGACCCGGGAGTACCGCCATGCACGGCACGATGATGAAAAAGCTGCTCTGCGCCGGGGCCATTGCCCTCGCCGCCCTCTCCCCGCTGGCCCAGGCGGAGGAGAAAAAGACCTTCAACCTGGCCTGGACCATTTACGTCGGCTGGATGCCCTGGAAGTACGCCGACGAGTCGGGAATCATGAAGAAATGGGCCGACAAGTATGGGATCGAGGTGAACATCAGCCAGATCAACGACTACGTCGAGTCCATCAACCAGTACAGCGCCGGCCAGTTCGACGGCGTGGTCGCCACCAGCATGGATGCGCTGTCGATTCCGGCGGCCGGTGGCGTCGACACCACCGCGCTGATCGTCGGCAGCTACTCCAACGGCAACGACGGCCTGGTGATGAAGGGCACCAGCGATCTCAAACAGATCAAGGGCCAGCAGGTGCACCTGGTGGAACTGTCGGTGTCGCACTACATCCTGGCCAAGGCGCTGGACAGCGTAGGCCTGTCGGAGAAGGACGTGCAGGTGGTCAACACCTCGGACGCCGACATCGTCGCTGCCTTCAGCACGGCCGATGTACGCAACGTGGCGACCTGGAGTCCGCTGCTGCAGGAAGTCGCCGCCACACCGGATGCACATCAGGTCTTCGACTCGGCCAGCGTGCCGGGCCACGTCAAGGACCTGCTGATCGTCAACAGCGAGACGCTGGCCGACAACCCCGCGTTCGGCAAGGCGGTCACCGGCGCCTGGTACGAGGTGATGGCGATCATGGCCAGCGACACGCCGCAAGGCGCCGAGCTGCGCGCCCAGCTGGGCGCAGCTTCCGGCACCGACCAGGCCGGCTACGAGGCGCAACTCAAGGGCACCCACATGTTCTATCAGCCAGCCGAAGCGGTCGCCTTCATCTCCGGCGAACCGGCCCACGAAGCGATGGACAGCGTGCGCAAGTTCTCCTTCGACCACGGCCTGCTGGGCGACGGTGCCGATTCGGCGGACTTCGTCGGCATCGCCATGCCGGCCGGCGCGCTCGGTGATCAGGGCAATCTCAAGCTGCGCTTCGACACCACCTACATGCAGATGGCCGCCGACGGCGCCCTGTGAGGGCTTGCCACGCAGCGGGCCTTGCCGGCACGCTGCGTGGCCGCCGCGCATTTCGAGGAGCCTCATGCGCCGTACCAAAGAAGACGCCGAACAGACCCGCCTCAAGATCATCGCCGCGGCTCTCGAGCTGTTCAGCCGCAACGGCTATTCGAACACCACCCTGGCGATGATCGCCGAGGCCGCCGGCTTCAGCCGTGGCCCGATTTACTGGCACTTCAAGAGCAAGGACGAGCTGTACGAAGCGGTGCTGGCCTACTCCCAGGTGCCGCTGGAGCAGCTGATCGAGCAGAGTCGCCAGCTGGCCGGTAGCCCACAGGCTGCGCTGGAGCACTTCGTCGGCGAATGGTTTCGCCTGCTGCTGGACGAGCGCTGGTATCGGCAGTCCTTCGAGATCCTGCTGAACAAGACCGAACTCACCGCGCAGATGGCGAGCACCCTGAAACGCGAACGCAAGCTCACCCGTGCCATGGTGCAGCTGCTGGAAGACCTGATTGCCAAGGCGCACGCGGATGAAGGATCGGCGCGCTCATTGGCCTTGCTGCTCTATTCGAGCCTGATGGGTATCGCCCACACCTGGCTGCTGTCGCCCAAGCTCTTTTCGCTGAGGGAACAGGCACCTTTTCTCACCAGGCGCCTGTTGAGCTCGATGGCGCCAGGGTTGGAGACAGCAGAGAAGACAAGCGGAACGCTGTGATCAGCCGAGTCGTTGCGAACGCTTGAGCTTGTTCAGCAACCCGGGGCGGAGCGCGGCAGCATCGGCGTCGATGGCGGCGATCAGACCGGCGATTTCAGCGCGCGATAGCGAGATGCGGCACGGCAGGCCAGTCAGCAACAGGGATTCGCCAGTAGCCTCATCGAGCAACATCACGCGCACCGTGGTTGGCGAGTCCATCCGTGCGTTGAACACCAGCGGTTCGTAATGTTGCTGGACCAGAGCAAAGGCCTCCGGCTGTCTGAATCGTTTCATGGCGACAACTCCTTTTGTCGGGGCGCGGATTCTAGCAGCACCGGCCGCCTCGCAGGCGGCCCGATTGCCAACAGCGCCACAAGCCGGATGTAGATATCACGGGCACGCGGTGGGACAGGCACCAAACGGAACGTCGGGCTCGACGCTGGGGGCCAGGAAAAGTCAGATGCGGATGGGAACAATATGGGAACACTCTCACCCAATTTTCCGCACCTCAGAAACGCTGAAGGCCCCGGAATACGGGGCCTTCAGGATCACAGATGGCGGAAGCGCAGAGATTCGAACTCTGGGAAGGGTCTCCCCTTCGGCGGTTTTCAAGACCGCTGCCTTCAACCACTCGGCCACACTTCCGGATAAAGCGGGCGCAATAGTACCGGATAGAAATACACTGTCAAACACTGATGCTAGGCATCCAACTTGCCTCTGTTATGATCCGGGACAAATCGTCTCAGGCTTGAATTCATCCAAGGAGTGTCGCCATGCACGAACACGAATACGCGCTTAGCCACACGCAGGTCGAACAGCGTGAGGTCAGCAAGGTCCTGCGCAACACCTACGGGCTGCTGGCCATGACGCTCGCGTTCAGCGGCCTGGTGGCATACCTGTCCATGCAGGCCAACGCCGCCTACCCGAATATCTTCGTGGTGCTGATCGGCTTCTACGGCCTGTTCTTCCTTACCGCCAAACTGCGCAACTCGGTATGGGGCCTGGTGTCCACCTTCGCCCTGACCGGCTTCATGGGCTATACGCTCGGCCCGATCCTCAACATGTACCTGGGGTTGGCCAACGGTGGTGAGCTGATCAGCTCGGCGCTGTCGATGACCGCACTGGTGTTCTTCGGGCTGTCGGCCTACGTGCTGATCACCCGCAAGGACATGAGCTTTCTCAGCGGCTTCATCACTGCGGGTTTCTTCGTGCTGATCGGTGCGATGCTGGCGGGCTTCTTCTTCCAGATCACCGGGCTGCAGCTGGCGATCAGCGCAGGTTTCGTGCTGTTCTCCTCGGCCTGCATCCTGTTCCAGACCAGCGCGATCATCCATGGTGGCGAGCGCAACTACATCATGGCCACCATCGGCCTGTTCGTTTCGCTGTACAACCTGTTCATCAGCCTCCTGCAGCTGCTGGGCATCTTCGGCGGCGACGACTGATTCAGCGCTGAACCTGCCCGCCTCGGCGAGCAATCCGACACCCTGCGAAGGCAACGCTTTCGCAGGGTGTTTTCGTTTGGGCGGTCAATCCGTCGCGTTTCAGCCGGCGCGCGAGGCCTGAGCCTCGGGCGAGGCATCCTCGAAGCGGTCTACCTGTCGCAGGCTTCTGAATCCGAGCATCCAGCCGCCGGTCACCGCCAGCGTGCAGAAGCTGCCCAGCAGTGCCGCCGGTACCGCACCGAGCCAGGCGGCACTGGTGCCGGCGCGGAACTCACCGAGCTCGTTGGACGAACCGATGAACAGCATGTTCACGGCATTGACGCGTCCACGCATGGCGTCAGGCGTGGAGAACTGGATCAGCGACGAGCGGATGTACATGCTCACCATGTCCGCACCTCCGGCGACGAACAGCGCGGCGAACGACAGCCAGAACAGGCTGGATAGCGCGAAGACCATGTTGGCGAGGCCGAACACCGCCACGGCAATGAACATGGTCATGCCGACATGGCGGTTGAACGGCCGCGTGCTCAGGTAGAAGCCCACCATCACCTCACCCAGCGCCATGGCGCTGCGCAGTGCACCGAGGCCGGTCGGGCCGACGTCCAGCACCTCCTGGGCGTAGATTGGCAACAGCGCGACCACACCGCCGAGCAGCACGGCGAACAGGTCCAGCGAGATGGTGCCGAGGATGATCGGCCGCGAGCGAATGAAGCGGACGCCTGCGGTGAAGCGCTGCCATGCGGTAGCCTCCAGCGCCCGCATGGCCTCACCGTAGCGCACCGGTACCCGTTGCAACAGCACGATTGCCGCGAGGAAGAACAGGAGGCAGGCCGCATAGGTCAGCCCACCGCCGCCCAGTGCGTACAGGCCTCCGCCGAACACCGGGCCGGCGATAGTGGAGCCGCGCACGATCATGCTGTTGGCGGCGATGGCTGCAGCCAGGCGCTCGCGCGGCACGATCTGCGGCAACAGGCTGGACAACGCCGGGGCGGTGAAGGCGCGGGCGCAACCGTAGAACACCAGCACGATATAGAAGCTCGGCACCGCTCCGCCGCTGAGCGAGAGCCACAACAGAGCCGCCGCGCAGATCGCCTCGAGCGCCCAGCTCAGGGCGAGGATGCGCTTGCGATCGTAGCGATCGATCAGGTCGCCGGCAGGCATCAGCAGCAGGAACATCGGGACGAACTGCGCCAGGCCGACATAGGCCAGCGACAGCGGATCGCGACTCATGTCGTACACCTGCCAGGCCACCACGACGGCGAGGATCTGCACGGCGAACATGGCCAGCACGCGACTGATCAGAAACGGCAGAAAGCCTGGCTGGCGGTAGACGGAATCAGGCAAAGCGGAAGTGTCGGCTACAGACATGGGATATCCAGACAGCCAGGCCCGGTACGGGCAGAAAGCCGGCCAATCTACCGGAGTGGCGAAGACCCGAGCAATGCTGGCCCGGCCGGCCGCTCTCGGACCAACAACGTTGCTCGGCAATCTGGCGTGCCTTTTCCCCCGACGAGCGCCGGAATGGGCGCCGACGGATTCTTCATCCGCTTGGCTGGCGTATCATGTCGGCTGTTTCGCAATGGTGCCCCGATGAAATTCGTAATCGCCCTGTTCGCCCCGCCCCACTCGCCGGCCGCGCGTCGCGCGCTGCGCTTCGCCGAAGCCGCGCTGTCTGGCGGCCACGAGATCAGCCGCCTGTTCTTCTATCAGGACGGCGTGCACAGCGCCTCGGCGAACATCGTCGCGGCCCAGGATGAGCTGGACGTGGCGGCCGAATGGAGTCGTTTCGTCAGCGCTAACCAGCTGGACGGCGTGGTCTGCATCGCCGCGGGTTTGCGGCGCGGCGTGCTGGATGCCGGCGAGGCGCAGCGTTATCAGCGACCCGCGGCAAACCTTGCAGCCGGCTGGGAGCTGTCCGGACTGGGCCAACTGCACGAGGCGGCGCAGCAAGCCGATCGTCTCATCTGCTTCGGAGGTCACTGATGACGCGCTCCCTGCTCATCATCAGCCGCCAGGCGCCCTGGTCCGGCCCATCCGCCCGCGAGGCGCTGGACATCGTGCTGGCCGGCGGCGCCTTCGAGCTGCCGCTGGGAATGCTGTTCCTCGACGACGGCGTATTCCAGCTCGCCCCCGCGCAGCTGGCGGCATCCGTCGAGCAGAAGGATCTGACTGCGAATCTGCAGGCACTGCCACTGTTCGGTATCGATGCCCTGTTCGCCGCACGACGCAGCCTCAGCGAGCGCAACCTCGCCGAATCGGCGCTGGCACTGCCGGTCGATATCCTCGACGATGCCGGCCTGCGCACCCTGATCAACCGCTACGACCATGTGATCACGATCTGATGGCTACTCTGCACCTGCTTTCTCATTCGCCGTTCAGCGACAGCCGCTTCGCCAGCTGCCTGCCGCTGCTGGACGATGCCGACGCCCTGCTGCTGACCGGTGACGCCACCTATGCGCTACAGCCTGGCAGCCAACCGTGCCAGGCGCTGGAGCAGCTGCCCGAGCAGGTCGCGCTGTTCGCTCTGGAAGAGGACGTTCAGGCCCGCGCGATCGCCGTCCTGCCGCAGCGCGTCCAGCTGCTGGACTATCCCGGCTTCGTCGAACTGACCTGTCGCTATCCGCGGGTCAACAGCTGGTTATGAGCCTGATCGTCGAAGGGCGCGAGATCGCGCTGGACAAGGATGGTTTTCTGGTCGATCTGAGCGACTGGAACGAAGCCGTGGCCGAGGCCCTGGCGGCCCGGGAGGAACTGGCCCTCGAAGCCGAGCATTGGGAAATCATTCACCTGCTGCGCGCCTTCTATGCCGAGTTCCAGCTCTCCCCGGCCACACGACCGCTTATCAAGTACGCCGCGCTGAAACTCGGTGCGGAGAAAGGCAACAGCCTGCACCTCAACCGTCTGTTCAAGGGTACCCCCGCCAAGCTGGCCGCCAAGCTGGCGGGACTGCCGAAACCGAGCAATTGCCTATGAACCTCGAAACTCCAGCCGAACACCCATTCGCCGTATATGTGCGCATCCTTGGCAAAGGCAAGCGTGGCGCCCGCGACCTGACGCGTGAAGAAGCCCGCGAAGCCATGGGCATGCTGCTCGACGGCAAGGTCGAGGAGGCCCAGCTCGGTGCTTTCCTCATGTTGCTGCGGCACAAGGAAGAAAGCGCCGACGAGCTGGCCGGCTTCACCGAAGCGGTACGCGAACGGGTGCAGGCACCGACGATGGCCGTCGACCTCGACTGGCCAAGCTACGCCGGCAAGAAGCGCCACCTGCCCTGGTATCTCTTGGCAGCCAAGTGCCTGGCAGCCAACGGCGTGCGCATCCTCATGCACGGCGGTGGCGCCCACACCGCCGGGCGCATCTATAGCGAACAGCAGCTTGAGCTGCTGGGCATCCGTGGCTGCGAGAACTGGCAACAGGTCAGCGCTGCACTGGACCAGAGCAATCTCGCGTTCATTCCGCTGGGTGCCTGGATGCCGGTGCTGCAGCGCATGATCGACATGCGCAACCTGCTCGGCCTGCGCTCGCCAATCCACTCGCTGGCGCGCCTGCTCAACCCGCTCGGCGCACGCTGCGGCCTGCAGAGCATCTTCCACCCCGGCTATCAGGACACACACCGCCAGGCCAGCACATTGCTCGGCGACCACGCCATCGTCATCAAGGGCGAAGGCGGTGAGGTCGAGATGAATCCGGACAATATCTCCCACCTCTACGGCACCACTGGCGGGCTGCCCTGGGATGAAGAATGGCCGGCATTGTCCGAGCGCCGCCATGTGAAACCGGACCAGCTGGACGCTCGGCATCTGCTGGCCGTGTGGGAAGGTCGCGAAGAAGATGCCTATGGCGAACTCGCCGTGATCGCCACCATGGCCCTGGCTCTGCGAGGCCTTGGCGCGACACGGGACGCAGCTTTCGAGCAGGCGCGTGGTTACTGGCACAGCCGCCATTCATCGATTTAAGCGATAGGATTAACCCGCCATTCGGTCACATCGATCGAACGATGCTTCCTAGACTGGCCTCCTATTCCGTAACAGGAGGGCACCATGGGACTACTGATCGATGGCCAGTGGCACGACCGCTGGTACGCAAGCCGCGACGGCAAATTCGAACGCGAACAGGCCAAGCGCCGGCACTGGGTCACCCCCGACGGCGCGCCCGGGCCCGACGGCCAGGGTGGCTTCAAGGCCGAGGCAGGTCGCTACCATCTCTATGTTTCACTCGCCTGTCCGTGGGCGCACCGCACGCTGATCTACCGCAAGCTCAAGGGTCTCGAGCCGCTGATCGATGTCTCGGTGGTCAGCTGGCTGATGGCCGAGCACGGCTGGACCTTCGACAAGTCCACCGGCTCCAGCGGCGACGCGTTGGACGACCTCGACTACCTGCATCAGCGCTACAGCCGTGACGATCCGAAGTATTCGGGTCGAGTCACCGTTCCCGTTCTGTGGGATCGTGAGCGCCAGTGCATCGTCAACAACGAGTCGGCCGAGATCATCCGCATCTTCAATGACGCGTTCGACGAGCTGACCGGCTCTACGCTGGATTTCTACCCGGAGGCACTGCATGGCGAAATCGATGCACTGAATGCGCGGATCTATCCGGCGATCAACAACGGTGTCTACCGCGCTGGTTTCGCCACCACTCAGGACGCCTACGAGGAAGCCTTCGACGACCTGTTCCGCGAGCTCGACTGGCTGGAGCGACGCCTGGACAAGCAGCGCTATTTGACCGGGGAGTACTTGGCCGAAGCCGACTGGCGCCTGTTCACCACCATCATCCGCTTCGATGCGGTGTATCACGGCCACTTCAAGTGCAATCTGCGCCGTATCGAGGATTATCCGAACCTGTCGAACTGGCTACGCGAGCTGTACCAGTGGCCGGGGATTGCCGAGACCGTGGATTTCACCCACATCAAGAACCACTACTACGCCAGCCACCGGCAGATCAACGCCAACGGCATCGTCCCGCAAGGGCCACTGCTCGGCCTGGATCGCCCACACGATCGCGAGCGGCTACCGGGACGCGGGATATGGTCGCGCTAAGGCCAATCCTTTGCCGCTGATCAGGGGCGCAACACTGCGCTGATCACCCCTGTCCTAGCTTGCCGTACCGTGCTCGAGCATATGGCACATGGCGGTCTTCAGTTTCATCGGCCGCACCGGCTTGTGCATCAGCATATGGCCGAGCTCGCGGACCTGCTGCTTGAGCTCGTTGCTGTAGTTGGCGGTAATCATCAAGGCCGGGAGCGGGCTGGCGCGCCGCGCATTGACGGTGGCCACCACGTCAATGCCGGTGTGGCCGTTGTCCAGGTGGTAATCGGCGATCATCAGATCGGCCTCGGCATGGAAGTTATCCACCTGCCGCGCCAGGTCTTCCTCGGACAGCGCCGTGATCACCTTGCAGCCCCAGCCTTCCAGCAGCGTGCGCATACCCGCACAGATCGCCGTGTCGTTGTCCAGCACCCACACCCGAGCGCCCTGCAGCCGCTGCAGCACCAGTTCTGTGGTGCTCGGCTCCGGCCTCGCCTTGGGTGCGCGCTTGGCCAGCGGTACGTCGATGGCGAAGCACGAGCCTCGCCCCGGATGCGAACTGACCCGGATGCGATGGCCGAGCATGCGGGCGATCTTGTCGACGATGGCCAGACCCAGACCGAGGCCGCGATCCTGATTCGGTCGCACACCCTCGCCGCGCTTGAACTCCTGAAAGATTTCCTCGAGCTTGTCCGAGGCGATGCCGACGCCGGTATCCCAGACCTCGATGGACAGGCTCTGCCGGTGCCGGCGACAGCCCAGTAGCACGCGTCCATTGGGCGTGTAGCGAATCGCGTTGGTCAGCAGATTACGCAGGATGCGCGCCAACAGCTGGATATCGCTGCGTACCAGCGCCGAACAAGGAATGAAGTCCAGCTGCAGCTGCTCGGCCCCGGCGATCTGGCGAAACTCCATGGCCAGGTTTTCCAGCAGCTCACTGACAGCGAACGGGGCGATATCCGGTTTGATTACCCCGGCATCCAGCTTGGAAATATCGACCAATGTGCCGAGCAGGTTCTCCACGTCCTCCAGTGAATTGCTGATGTTGCGGATCAGCCCGCCGCTGGACGTGCCCGGCTGTTCCAGCAAGGCGCTGGTGAACAGCCGCGCAGCATTGAGCGGCTGCAGCAGGTCGTGGCTGACCGCGGCAAGGAATTTGGTCTTGGACAGGTTGGCCACTTCCGCCTCGCGCTTGGCTTCGCGCAACCGCGCCTCGACGTGGCTGCGCTCGTCGATCTCGCGCAGCAGCTGGTCGTTGAGGCTGGTGAGCTCGGCGGTGCGCTCACGCACTCGCTGTTCGAGATTCTGATAGGCCTGGTGCAACGCCTCGGCGGTGCGCCGGCGATCGGTAATGTCCTGAATCAGCACGAAGATGCCGGCCACCTCGCCATTGGCCTGCCGGTTCGGTACATAGGAGCGCAGCATGTAGCGCTGCTGGCCGGCATGGTTGCGCTCGGCCATCTCGAAGCTGACGCTCTCGCCCGACAATGCGCGATCGATGTAGGGCTCCAGTTGCCGCCAGTGCTCGCCGCTGTGCACCTCGCGCAGCGACTGGCCGAGCATGCCGTCGCTGGGCCAGCGGTACCATTCCTCATAGACCTTGTTGGTGAACTCGTAGGTGAGGTCGGCCGACACATAGGCGATCAACGCCGGCACATGGTCGGTGATCAGGCGAATCCAGCGCTCGCTCTCGCGCAGAGCCTCGGCATGGCGGTAGCGCTCGGTGATGTCGGTGAAGGTATTGACGAAGCCGCCGGTGGGCAGCGCGTGGGTACGAATTTCCAGCACGCGGCCGTCGAACAGGCGCTGTTCCAGCTCGCGAATCGGCCGGCCGCGGGCGTCACGGCTGTTGGGTGTGAGCAGGGTCAGCTCGCTGTCGGCCATGACCTCTTCGAACGGCCTATGTGCCTCGATCGGCGCCAGCCCGCAGAGCTCGAGGAAGCGCCGGTTCCACAGCTCCAGTGCACCCTCGGCGCTGACCATCGCCACGCCCTGGGACAGGTTGTCCACCGCACGCTGCAGCAGACGCGACTTCTGCGCCAGCGCCTGCTCGCGGCGCATGGTTTCGCTGACCTTCACCTCGGTGATGTCGGTGTAGAGAATCACCAGGCCGCCTTCGCGGGTCGGGCGCTCGCTGACCTGCACCCAGCGCCCGTTGTTCAGGCGGTACACCGTGGGCTCATCGCCCTTGCCGCGATGCTCCTCGACGATCAGCCCGGTGCTTTCCGCCAGCCGCCGCACCTCTGCCAGCCGCGTACCGGCGTTGATGCGCGCGCGCGTGCGCGTCCATAGCGACTTGAAGCGGCGGTTGAACAGGACGATGCGCTGGTCGCGGTCGAACAACACGAACGCATCGGAAATGCTCTCGATGGCATCGACCAGGTGCTGGTGCGCGGTTTCCGCGCGCAACCGCGCATCGCTGAGCAGCTGGTTGCTGCCCTTGAGTTCGGCCATCGCCTGATTCAAGGCATCGGTGCGCTCGCGCACCTGCTCGGCCAGTTCCACCGAGTGCTGGAAGGCCGCGTAGGAGGCATCGCGGCCGGCACCGCTGGATTCGACGCGCTCGATCAGCGCAGCGTTGATGCGTTTGAGCTTGAGGTTCTCGCGCTCGAGTTCGGCCTGGCGCGCCAGCAGCTCAGCGACCTGCCCGGCCTCCCGGTCGGCCAATGGCGACGCCGGTGAAGGTCTGGTTGATATGCATGCCATTGAACTGCTCTCCGTAGGTGTTGAAGCCGATCACCTGCTGGCGTCGGAGAAAAGCCGAGGTCTGTTCGCTGGTATCGTTGGCCTCGATTTCCAGGCGGCGAAGGAAGCAATCACAGCCGATCGTGAGCAGCGGTGGGCCGAGGCGCTGTTCCAGTCGCTCGAATAACGCTTCCAGGTTCGGCATCAGCGGCCCCGGCTCCATGGCGGTCAGCACGATGCCGTTCTCCACGGCGCAATAGAAGGTCAGGCTCATGTCCTCGTTGACCTTCTGAATCGAGCGCACGTAGTAGTGCTCGTTGATCCTCACCGCCAGGGGATGGGCGGCGAACAGACGGTGATCGAGATCGCTGACCGGCACACCGATCAGCCGGGCGTATTCCTCGGCGGCCGGCTCGGCGTTCAGCTCGTAGACCCGCCTGCTGTTGCTGTCGGCGCGGGTCACGACCAGTTTGTCTTCGAGTGGCAGGATGTGATGGGTGGTGAACACCTCGAAATCCAGCCAGGTGTTGATCAGCACTACGATCGCCGCACCGCTGTAGAACCGGCCGTCGTAATAGACATAGGTATCGCTGAGGTGATTGTCGTCGCCAGCCGAACCGCCGAAATGCGGAATGCTGCCGAACGCGGCGCTGAGCGCAGACAACACGATCTCCTCACGGCTGGACAGCCCGTCGAGCAGCGTCAGCGCAAAGCTGTGGTCCTTGATCGGCGCCAGCGAGTTGCTGCGGCAGTCGCTACCCAGGCGTTCGACCAATTGCTGTGCCTCGATCAGGCTGAAGCGATCCATCTCGTCGATCAGCTCGCAGGCGATGGAAAAGCTTCGATGGTCGAAGCCGACCGCGGTCACGCAGCTGCGACCGTAGCCTTGCGAGGTGATCTCCCCCGCCGAGGTGCAACCGACCAGACGCACACCGCCGAAGTACTGGCGCAGCGCATCGCCCAGCGCCGGAAGATCGTATTCTGCCGAACAAAAGAACAGCACGAAGCCCAGATGCGGATGCATCAGCTGGCGCGCCAGGTCCTGGGCCACCGTCTCGGGCAGCCGGGCCTCGGACATCGCGGTGCGGATAACTTCGCCTTGTTGTTCGGTCACGCACGATACCCCGCACCACCTGAATCGGATGACCCCATTCTTGGCCAGGGCATATGGCCCGAAAATGCTACTTGAGTACCGGTAAAGGCCTGCCTAGGTAGCATCGCGACGAAACAACGCGGGCTAGCAACAGTTCCGCTGTCGACAGTGCTCATCTGAGCCCTTTCAGATAGCGAAAAAGGCTGACCCCCTCGCGGGGGCCAGCCTTTCAGGATGCAGCGGTTATCTCTGCATCGAGGGCGTGGGGACGATCAACGTACCTACCACTGCATCGCAACGGATGACGCGACCTACGGTTCGGCTGCCATCCGCGCCCTGTACTCGGCTTAGAAGCTCAGCGCCGCACCCACTGCGAAGGTGCGAGTTTCCTCGTCCAGCGTCGGGGTGTCCTTGCCTTCGATCTCGAACTGGTTCAGCTCGGCGACCAGGGTCAGGTTGTCGTTGATGCTGTGGAACAGCGCGATGCCGCGGGTTTCGTAATCTGCTTCACTGCCCAGACCGTTGCCATCGTCCTTGGTCTGACCGTAGGACAATGCCAGGCGGTTCTTGCCGAAGCGGTAGGAGCCTTGCAGCAGGTAGCCGTCGCTATCCACTTCACGCAGCAGCGCCTCGCCAGCATTGTTGGTGAAGAACGGGTTGATGCCCTCAGCCTGGAAGCCGGAGGCGGTCAGCGACAGGTTGCCCATCTTCGCCTGTACGCCATAGCCCAAGCCTTTGGAGTCAACTTTCTCGATGCTGCTGTCGGTATTGTCCGAACTCTGCTGCATGCCGTTGATCCAGGTGTAGAACTGGGTACCACCCAGTTCGAACTCGTAAGTCACCTCGGTTTCAAAGCGCGGGGCTTCCTGGTAGGCCTTATCCAACGCGGTGCTGGTGTCGTCGGTGGTATCTACCGGATCCATGATGCCCGCAGCGATGCGCAGACCGTTCATCTTTGGCGAGCGGTAGGTGATCTGCGAGGTCGGGAACGGGTACGGGTAGCCGGTACCGATGTTGCCGAAGGAGACGCCACCGCCATCGACCAGGCCCAGCGTGTCACTGACCTGACCATAGCCGCTGAGCATCTCGTCGAGCAGGATATTGGAGCGCCCGAACAGACCGAAGTCCTTACCGAACAGCACTTCACCCCACTGCTCGTTGCCGGCGGTAGCGTAGAACTGACGAACGTCGATACCGGTTTCGGTGCCGTTGCTTTCGCTGTCGTTGATGGTCACCCAGAACGAAGAGCGACCACCCAGCTTGAGGTCGCCGACCTGCTTGCCGAAGTTGAAGCCGATCCAGTTGGGCAGGAAGCCCATCTTCACCCGCGACTGCTTGCGATCGAACTGCTCGCCGTCCCGTTCCACGTCGCTGTGGACGTAGAAGGTGTTGAAGTAACCATCGGTGGAGAAGGTAGTGTCGTTCTCGTCATAGAGCACGATCTCAGCCATGGCCGACTGGCTCACGGTCATGGCAACAGCACTGGCCAGGGCCAGTGGCAGCAGGGTTGATACGGCTTTCTTGTTGTTGTGCATGGCGCTCTCCGCTGTATTGACGACTCGCAGTCGTGTCGGGAGCGATTATCGAAAGGCCTCATGGGTGGACATACGCTGCGATAGCGGCGAAAGGCTAGTACTTTCGCCGCGGTCCTGGTCTTGCGCGCAAAGCATGCCCTCCCCCACACCCACCGAACGAACCATGGGTCTTACACCCAAAGCAGTGCCGGATACCGACTGCCATGCAGTGGCGATGAACTGGATCGACGAAAAGAGAGACGAGCTGATATCAGCGCTGTAGCCAGCGCGCATCCGGCGCATCGGTGTTGGCGATGACTCGCCAACCGCCTGCGGCACTGCGCAGCGCCTGCAGCTGTGCGGCGATATCCCGGAGCTCCTGCGTCTTCATCGCGGCGGCGACAGCAGCCGGATGCTCCGGCCCCAACCCGGTCAGTTGGGCTTGCCAGTTATCCTCGGCGCGGCGACGCAAATTCTGGGTCGAACCGCCTGCCGAGTCACCGCCTGCCGCGAGCGCGTCTGCCTCCGCAGAGCCCAGGGCGTAATCGAAGGAGCAGAGAAACTCCTCGATGTGCCGCAGAATTTCCGCAGCCGAAGCCGTCGGCGATTGCACGGCGAAAACGATACCGGCGTGCTCACCGAACTGACGGAAGCCGGAGAACACCGCGTAGCCCAGCTGCAATTCACTGCGCAGGCGGCGAAAGAACGCCCCTTCCATCAGCAGGGCCAGCTGCCGCCAGCCGGCCTCGATGGCGATTGAGCGTGTCGGCAACGGACAGAACAGCACCAGCGCGGTTTCCTCGCCAGGGTCGCCGAAGCGAGACCAGAGGTAGCGCGCGGAAGTGTCTCCTAGCGCACCCACAACAGCGACCTCGGGCACGCCTGGCAGCGCTTGCAGAACATCCTGCAGCGGCCCACTCAGTGTTGCGGGAAGCCCCATGACCAACGCATCCCAGTGCGCATGCCGCCAGGCGTCAGCAAGATCGGCCTCGCCTTCGGCTACCCCACTTTCGTCTGCAGTCCGCTCCAGCAGCAGTGGCAGACGCCGCATCAGTTGGCGAATCAGGAGCTCGTCGGCGGAAGGCGACCGGGCCTCATCGAACAGGCGTAGACCTTCGCGCACGGCATCCGGCGAAGGCGCCCGCAGTAGCGGAAGCAGGTCTTGCAGCACGAGTGGCAGCGCTTCGGCATAGCCGAACAGCGCCAGACACCAGCTGCCGCCAAAGTCTTCGAAGCGCACCTCCACCCCCGCCTGCGTCGCAGCCGCAAGGTAGGGCCGCAACGCCGACCGCACTATGTGCCAAAGACACTCGCCAGGAGCGTGCGGGGCAAAGCGCCAGCGAAGGTAAAGCGCAGCCTGCCCCCCTGAATCAGCGGCAGGTTCCAGCCAGCACAAGCTCGGCGGCAATACCGATGCCACGCGTGGCGTCGGTCGCTCCGTCAGCCAGCGATTGGCCGCGGGGAGGCGCCAGGGCCAGGTGCGCGGCTCCATCTCCGGCAGCGGCTCGTGCCCCAACGCCAGGGTGAAGCCGCCATGTGCAGCGGAACAGTCAATCTGTTGCCCATCGGCCCCGTCGGTAACTGTCAGCACGATTGGCGGCTGGCTCTGCAACCGTGAGCCCAGAGCCACGAATGCGCGCTGCACGCCAGCGCTCTCGATCGATGGTCGCCAGGCAGCGGGATCGATCCAGTAGCGCAGGCGCGCCAAGGGCTCCTTGCCCAGCAGGCCTCGTTCGCGGATACGCACGAAGTCATCCCAGAGCCTGCCCCAGTCAGCCTGCTCGGTCATGAAGCACAGCCATTCGCGGACCGCCGCGACGATCTGCGCACGGGCGGCCATGCCTTGGCCGGTCAGCTGCAACTCCAGGCTGATCACGCCCTGATTTTCATGCCAGTAAGGCACGCGCAACGTCGCCGTTTCGCACCAGCCTGTCTCGCGCAGCGTGGCCAGCAGGCTATCGGGCGCCTGTGATGTCAGCCAGGTGCCAAGGAGATCCAGCGCGACGCAGGTTGCATCCGGCATCTGGTCCAGCGAGAACGCCAGAATCAGGCAAGGACGAGCGTTGGTGACCATCAGCCTCAGCGAGGCACCGCAACCGGCGGGCAGTGGAGGGACCGTTCGCCGGACCGGCGGCGCAGCGGGCAGCCGGCATTCGCTGCAGTCGAGATAGGCCTGCAAGACCTCGATGCTGCACGGCGCCGCGACCAGCAGCTCCATCTGCCCCGCATGATAGAAGCGTCGATGGTAGTCGCGCAGTGCCTGCTGGAAAGCCGGCTCTTCCACGGGCAGGGTTTCGCGATTGCCGGCGTGAAAAGCGCTGAACGGGTGCGATTCCAGCGCGGTACCGATTGCGGCATCGCTGAGGGTTTCCCGGTCGCGGCCGCGCGCGAGGAACTCCGCCTGCAGGACTTCCCGCTCACGTAATTGCGCCGCCGGGTCGAGCAGCGGACGGGCCAGCATTTCGAGCAATCGCTTGAGCGCCTCGCCAAACGCATCAGCCGGGACCTGGAAGAAATAATCCGTGTGCCGCTCGCGCGTCGACGCATTCAGCTGCCCGCCACAGCCCTGCACGAAAGGCATCAGGCTCCGATCCTGCGGGTAGGCTTCACTGCCGAGAAATAGCAGGTGCTCGAGAAAGTGCGCCAGTCCCGGGTACTGTTCGGGCGCGTCATGCGAGCCGGCGTGCACACGCACCAGCGCGGCGGCCTGGCTGCCGGTTGGTAGTGCGATGAATCCCAGCTGCAACCCGCCGGGCAGCGTCACTCGCTCGGGAGGTGAGGAGGTCGGCAGGCCGCTCGCAGTCATGGTTCGCCTCCGGCGAGCGCGGAATGCGCTCGTATCGATCAGGTATCCAGCTGGCCGGCAAGGAACTGCCGTAGCCGCCGTTGCATCAGCTTGCCGGAGTTGCCCAGGCAGGCTATCGGTGATCCGGTCAGGGCTTCACGGGCCAGCTCCGCCGCCTCGCCAGCCAACGCCAGCGGACAATCGATGCCGAGCGACAGCTTGTTGAGCTGACGCAACTGCGCTTCGCGATGGGGAACGTTGGAAAACAGCACCAGTGCCTGCGGTTTCATCTTGTCGCAGACCAGCGCCAGTTCCTCGAGGGGCTGGCCGATGGGCAACACGCTGACAGCCAGGCTGTCGCCACTCAGCATCAACCCGGTGACCAGCAGCTCCAGCTCGCGGCCCTGCCCCGGCATGGCTGCGAGCAGGACGCGCTCGGCAGAGTGAATACGTGAGAGTTGCAAGCGTTGCAGTACGCGGGCCCGCAGGAACGCATCGAGAAACAGCCACTCGCTGGTGCGGCCGAACTCGTCCTGTCGCAAAAGCAGCTCCTGCCAGATAGGCAGCAGCACATCCTGAAACACCACCGTCGGCGGATAGGTGGAGAAAATCTGACCGTAGAGCTGCTCCAGACGAGTCTCATCGAAGCTGCTTACCGCCTCGCGCAGCTGCTCCTGCCACTCGCCCCACTCGTTGTTCGCCGCGACGACCGGCTCGTCGGCATCACGCCCAGCCGCACTGCGGGCGAGGATGCTACCGACCTTGCTGACCGCCACGCCTCGCTCGGTCCAGGCGAGGATGCTGCGCACCGCCTCCACGTCGGCCATCGAGTAGAGACGATGGCCACTATCGGTGCGGGTAGGCCGGATCAGGCCATAGCGACGTTCCCAAGCACGCAACGTGACCGGATTGACACCGGTCAGCCGCGAAACCTCGCGTATGGGGAACAGGTCCTGCTGATTGAAGGCATTGCCAGCGAGGGTCGAAGCGCCGGAAGAATCGGTCATGAGGGCGGCTCGTTCGAAAAGAGTGCAGCGATTGTAACTCAGCGTTTCCCGACATACCCTCTACAAACGTTGTACAAACGTGAGATGCGATGAAATGTCGCCCGATTTGCCGCTGACGCTCTTCGTTGATCGCAGCTGCCCGCTCTGCGCGCGCGAGGTGCGCTGGCTGGAGCGTCAGGCAGACCCCGCGAAGCTCCTGCTGGTGGATATCAGTGCACCGGACTTCAACCCGGACGACCTCGGGCGCGAGCTGAGCGAGCTACAGCGGCGCCTGCATGCATGCAGCGCCAGCGGCCAGTGGCTGACCGGCGTCGACGCGACCTACTGGAGCTGGCGGCTGGCCGGGCATGGCGTCTGGGCCGCCCCGCTCGGTTGGCGGCCACTGCGCCCATTGCTACTGCTGGCCTACTGGCTGTTCAGCCTGGCGAGACCGCACCTGGACTGGCTGCCGCACCCCGACGGTGCCAGCCGCTGCGGCACGCAATGCGATCTTGCCGACAAACCGCATGAGATGCCGGGGCGAGCCGACAAGCCGGACTAGCCTTCTGCACGCAACGGCACCGGCAGACCTGCCTCGGGCTCACTGCAACCGGGGCGGCCGATCATCTCGTCATGGCTGACCACCTGACGCCAATAGACTTCACGCACACCCACGCCGCGCAAAACCCGCTTCAGGCTGCCCTGATCAGGCCAGACGCTACGTTCACCTTCGGCAAACTGCCGTCGCTGGCCCTGTCGGTCGATCACCCAGGCGCTGTATCCGCATCAGCGCAAGCCATGCAGCTCGACTCGTGCGACTTTTCCCCTGAGCAGCGCCAAACGCAATCCGAATCTGGATAGCTTCTTCACCGTCGATTCCTTTACAGATTTCCCGCTTTGCACAACGCAGGTCGGTGCAGGCAGCGCTGGGATGCCCGCCCATAGGCTTATGCTCGTTGAAGCGCAACGTATTCCTATACATTTAGTTGTACAAGAATATATCTTCGTATAGCTTTATCGGCACCAGCGCTTCGCTTCCAAGCGTGCCCACCAAGGCAAGCGCATTTCACAAAGGAATTCGTCATGAACGATCTATCTGGTCACTACCGCGAAATACTGTCCGGCCTCGGCGAGAACCCTGAGCGTGAAGGCCTGCGCGATACCCCGCTGCGCGCGGCCAAGGCTATGCAATACCTGTGTGGTGGTTACCAGCGCAGCCTTGAGGAAATCGTCAACGGCGCGCTGTTCGCCTCGGACAATGACGAGATGGTGATCGTCAAGGACATCGAGCTCTACTCGCTGTGTGAACACCACATCCTGCCTTTCATCGGCAAGGCGCACGTGGCCTACATCCCTACCGGCCGCGTACTCGGGTTGTCGAAAGTCGCGCGGATCGTCGACATGTTCGCCCGCCGCCTGCAGATCCAGGAAAACCTGACCCGCCAGATCGCCGAGGCCATCCAGGAAGTCACCGGCGCGGCTGGCGTCGCGGTGGTCATCGAGGCCAAGCACATGTGCATGATGATGCGCGGCGTCGAGAAGCAGAACTCGGTGATGAACACCTCGGTGATGCTCGGCGCCTTCCGCAGCTCCTGCAACACACGCATGGAATTCCTCCAGCTGATCGGGCGGGGCCAGTGATGCCGCGCCTGGAACCCGGTATGGCGCGCATTCGCGTAAAGGACCTGCGCCTGCGTACATACATCGGCATCAACGAGGACGAGATCCTCAACCGACAGGATGTGCTGATCAATCTGACGATTCTCTACGGCGCCGTGGAGGCGGTGCGTGAAAACGACATCGAGCAGGCGCTCAACTACCGCACCATCACCAAATCGATCATTCGTCATGTCGAGCAGAACCGTTTCGCCCTGCTTGAGCGCATGACCCAGGAAATCCTCGACCTGGTGATGGCGCACCCAGCGGTGTGCTATGCCGAGGTGGAAGTCGACAAGCCCCATGCGCTGCGCTTCGCCGACTCGGTATCGATAACCCTGGCGGGAAGCCGCTGAGTCCGTGCCATGAGCCGCCGACCGCTGATCGCCCTGCTCTGCACGCTGTGGCTGCTGCCCGCCGTCGCGTCAGCCAGCTGGCGCGAGGTGCTGCCCGACGCCCGGCTGGTGGGCGAAGGCCAGCTGCGCTTCTTCGGTTTTCGCATCTACGATGCACGACTGTGGAGCGCCACGAGCCCGCTGCGACCGCAAACGCCCTTCGCCCTGGAACTGACCTATCACCGCGCCATCAGCCGTGACGACTTCGTCCGTACCAGTCTGGAAGAAATCCAGAGGCTGGCCGGCACAATGCTCGACTCCACGCAGCTTCGCCAGTGGCGTGTCGAGATGCAGCAGGCCTTCGTCGACGTCACGCCGGGCGAACGCATCACCGGGGTTTACCTGCCCGGCCAGGGCTGTCGGTTCTACGTCAACGACCGCCTACATCACGAGGTGGCGGATCCGCTGTTCGCCGATGCCTTCTTCGCCATCTGGCTCGATCCACGCAGCCGCGACCAGAAACTGCGGCGCAACCTGCTGGGTGAGCCGTGAAGAACAGGGCGCTGGTAGCGTACGGCGTACTCGGCCTGCCGCTGGCAATGGCCATGCTGCCGATCTACGTGCTGGTGCCGAATTTCTATGCAGCGGACCTCGGGCTTGGGCTCACGTTGACCGGTGCCGTGCTGTTCCTAGCGCGGCTGCTGGACACCGTGCAGGACCCCTGGCTCGGTCGCCTGATCGATCGCCGCTCGCCGCGCGGCTGGACCGCCCTGCTCGCCGCTGCCGCCGTGCTGCTGAGCCTGGCTATGGCGGCCCTGCTGATTCCACCGGGCGGCCTTGGCACCTTCGCGCTTGCCGCATGGCTGGGTGGTTTGCTGGCACTCACCTACACCTTGCACAGCCTGGTCAACATCACCTATCTGGCCTGGGGCGCGCGGCTATCCGATCACCCCAACACTCGGACCCGCGTCGCCGCCTGGCGCGAAGGCGCCGGGCTTTTCGGCGTGGTGCTGGCCAGCGTGCTGCCGAGCGCGATAGCGAATCGATACGGCATGGCGACCGGACTCGCTGCGTTCGCGGTGACCTTCGCCGTACTGCTTTACATCGGCACCGGGGCGCTGCTGTTCGCCGCGCCTCGACCGCAGCGAGCCTTACGCGCCGATACTGGCAACTGGCGACAGCCATTGCGCAACCCGGCCTTTCGACGGCTGGCGGGCGTGTATTTCATCAATGCGGTCGCCGTGGCAATTCCCGCCACGCTGGCGCTTTTCTTCATTGCTGATCGCCTGCAACTGGCTCGCTTGACCGGACTCTTCCTGGCGCTCTACTTCGTCAGTGGCGCCCTTGGCCTTCCACTCTGGACCCGCCTGGCCGATCGCATCGGCAAACGACGCAGCTGGCGGATCGGCATGCTCACCGCCTGCGCCGCGTTTATCTGGGCGGTGCTGCTGGAACCCGGTTCCGCGTGGGCCTACGGGGCGGTATGCATCCTTTCCGGCCTCGCCCTCGGGGCGGACCTGGCGCTGCCACCGGCACTGCTGGCCGACATCATCCCGGTCGATGAGCGCGACTCGACCGCTGCCTACTTCGGCCTGTGGAGCTTTCTCGCCAAGCTGGCGCTGGCACTCGCCGGTCTCGCTCTGCCATTGCTGGCGCTAAGCGACTACCAACCGGGCACTGCGGCCGGCTGGAACCTTGCGCTGGTCTACGCCGGCCTGCCCTGCCTGCTGAAGCTGCTGGCGGCGCGGCTGCTCACATCCCTGCCCTGCGGAGAAACGCAACCATGAAAAAGCTATTGATCCTGGCTTGCTGCCTGATGTTGCTCAGCTGCACCGCCGTCGACGTCGAACACTACCGCAACGAGGAACCGCAGCTGGATCTGCGCCGGTACTTCGTCGGCACGGTGGATGCCTGGGGCATGTTCCAGAAGCGCTCCGGCGAGGTGGTCAAGCGCTTTCATGTCGAGATCGATGGCAGCCTCGATGGCGACAAGCTGATCCTCGACGAACACTTTCGCTACAGCGACGGCACCACCCAGCAACGCGTCTGGACCCTGACCGAGGAACGCCCCGGACACTGGCGCGGCACGGCCGCAGACGTCGTCGGCGAAGCCGTTGGTGAAGTGGCCGGCAATACCCTGCGCTGGCGCTACATACTCAGCCTGCCGGTGGATGGCAAGGTTTACGACGTACACCTGGACGACTGGATGTACCTGATCGACGAAAACACGCTGGCCAACCGTTCGTTCATGAGCAAGTTCGGCGTTGAGGTGGGCCAGGTCACGCTGTTTTTCCGCAAGCGCGGTGATTGAACGAGCCGCATGGCAGGGCACTGATTGGGTCAAGTTGTTCTAGAATGCGCCGCATGACCCTTCAGGATGTCGCCACATGATCAACGCCAAGCTGCTGCAACTGGTTATCGAAGCCTCCAACGATGGAATCGTGGTCGCCGAGCAGGAGGGCGACGACAACATCCTGATCTACGCCAACCCGGCGTTCGAGCGGCTGACCGGCTACGCGGTGGACGATATCCTCTACCGCGACTGCCGCTTCCTGCAGGGCGACGACCGCGACCAGCCGGGCCTGCAGGCCATCCGCGAGGCGGTGAAGAACAACCAGCCGTGCCGTCAGATCATCCGCAACTACCGCAAGGACGGCACACCGTTCTGGAATGAGCTTTCCATCACGCCAGTGTTCAACGAGGCCGATCAGCTGACGTACTTCATCGGCATCCAGAAGGACGTCACCGCCGAGGTGGACGCACTGCAGCGGGTCGAAGCACTCGAGGCCGAGATCCGCGAACTCAAGGCGCAGCTCGCGCAAGCCTGACCCCACCGCACGCCCCGTCGCGCCGAGCCTCGGCGGCGCGACTTCCTTCTTTAGTAGTGATCGTCCGGTCGCTTGACTGTGGAATAATGGCAGATAGCCATTTCACCAATCCTGATGTGGGTATGCATACCCTAGGATGATGTCTTAACCCTAAATTCCGTTGTACAAAACGCGGTCATGCTGCTCGCTCTCTGCTGGCTGCTCGCGTTCACCACCCGCAGCTGGAACCGGAGCGGTCAGCTCTCTGCACAATTGCTTGCCGGGCTCTGGTTCGGCAGTGCCTGCATCATCGGCATGCTGATGACCAGCGTCAGCGAGACCGGCATCATTCTCGACGCGCGCACCGTGGTGCTGAGCATGGCCGGCCTGTTTGGCGGGCCATTGGTGGCTGCCATCGCCGGCACGCTGGCGGCCGCCTACCGCCTGTGGCTCGGCGGGCCCGGCGTAGTCCCGGGAATCGCCAATATTCTGCTGCCGATCGCGCTCGGGCTGGCCTACTGCTGCGCGTATCGCAAGCGCCTGTTCGGCATCGGCTTCTGGCAGCTGCTCGCCTTCGGCGTGCTGCTGCATCTGGGTGTGCTGGCGCTGGTAGCGTTGATGGCACCCGGCGACCTCGGGCCCGCTGCGGTGCGAGAAATCGCCGTGCCGGTACTGCTGGCTCTGCCCCTCGCGACCGCAATCCTCGGCGTACTGCTCAAGGACCTGCTCGAACGCAGCCAGATCGAACAGGCACTCAGGCTGAGCGAAGCGCGGCTGCGCGCCATCGGCCAGGCAATCCCCGATCCGCTGCTGGTGGTCGACGAGGACGGCCATTGCCTGGAGGTCATCTGCTCCGAACGCAACCTGCTGTATGGCGACGCCATCCGGCTGCGCGGCAAGAAGGTGCAAGAAGTGATGCCAGAGGCAGAGCAGCAGCGCTTTCTTGACTTCATCCAGCAGACGCTCGAAAGCGACACGCCTCAACTAATGGAATACAGCCTGCCGACACGGGTCGGTCAGCGCGTGTTCGAAGGTCGCGCGCTGCCTCTGGAGCAACCGCCAGGATACAAGCGCGCAGTCGTCTGGCTGAGCCGCGACATCACCGAGCGGTTCAACACCGAACTGGAGCGGCGGATTGCGGCGATTGCCTTCGAGTCCCAGCAAGGCATGCTCATCACCGACGCGCAGAACCGGATTTTGCGTGTCAACGGCGCTTTCACGCGTATCAGCGGCTTCACGCCCGAAGAAGCCATTGGCAACACCACCGCCCTGCTCGCTTCCGGCAAGCACGGCCGCGAGTTCTACCGGGCGATGTGGTCCAGCATCGAGACGACCGGCGCCTGGGAAGGCGAGGTCTGGAATCGGCGCAAGAGCGGCGAGATCTATCCCGAGTGGCTGACGATCAGCGCTGTGCGCAATTCCCTTGGCGAGGTGACGCACTATGTGGCCGCCTTCACCGACATCACCGATCGCAAGGCGGCCGAAGAGCGCATTCACAACCTTGCCTTCTATGACCCACTCACCGGCCTGCCCAATCGTCGGCTGCTGCTGGATCGGCTGCACCAGGCAATGGCCGCCAGCCGGCGAAACGGCGAACTCGGCGCCCTGATGTTCATCGATCTGGACAACTTCAAGAACATCAATGATCTGCATGGCCATCAGACCGGTGACCAGGTGCTGCGCCTGGCTGCCGAGCGCCTGCACAAAGAGGTCCGCGGCAGCGATACCGTGGCTCGACTGGGCGGCGACGAGTTCGTGGTAATGCTCGAGAATCTCGGCCCCGACCCGTTACAGGCGGCCTCACAGGCCGAACACATCGGCATGAAGCTGCTCAGTTCGCTGGATCGACCGTACCGTATCGACAACCTCGGTCTCTACAGCAGCGCAAGCATCGGCGTGGTGCTGTTCGGCACGGAGAGCAGCACCAGCGACGAGCTGATGAAACGTGCCGACATGTCGATGTATGAAGCCAAGATATCCGGCAAGAACGCCTTGCGCTTCTTCGACCCGCGCATGCAACTGGCCGTGCAGGAGCGTCTGCGCCTGGAGGATGAGATCCGCCAGGGCTTGAAGAACGGCGAGTTCATCCTGCACTTGCAGCCCCAGCTGGAACAGCACGCGGGCATCGTCGGCGCCGAGGCACTGGTGCGCTGGCAGCATCCGCAGCGCGGGCTGCTCGCGCCCGGTGCATTCATCGCCCAGGCCGAACACGCCGGGTTGATCCATGCGCTGGACCAACAGGTGCTCGGCAAGGCCTGCGAACAATTGGCACTCTGGGAGAAACAACCGGCGTTCGCCGGGCTTACCCTTTCAGTGAACCTGAGCGCCCATCTGCTCTATCAGGACAGCTTCGTCGCCAACCTGCTCGAACTGTTGCGAAGCAGTGGTGCCAATCCGTCCAGGCTCAAGCTCGAACTGACCGAAACCCTGCTGCTGGACAACATGCCCGAGGCGATCGCCCGCATGACGCAGCTCAAGCAGCACGGCATCCGCTTCGCCATCGACGACTTCGGTACCGGCTATTCGTCGATGAGCTATCTGCAGCAACTGCCGCTGGATCAATTGAAGATCGACCAGACCTTCATTCGCGGCCTGCCCGAAGATGCCAGCAGCCTGACCATCGTGCGCGCCATCTGCGCCCTGGCAGCCGGGCTTGGGCTGGAAGTCGTCGCCGAAGGGGTCGAAAGCGAGGCCCAGCGGACAGTGCTGCTCGGCAACGGTTGTCACCGTTTTCAGGGTTATCTGTTCGGAAGACCGATGGCGCTGGACGAGTTCGAGCGAATGTTCATCGATCACGTGGCCTGAGCGGCACCGCCGGGCAATAAAAAGGCGCCCGGGCGGGCGCCTTCTGGCACGGGCTCAAAGCGCGAGTGGCGCACGGCCGCAGAGCTTGACCAGTGCCTGCACCCAGTCTTCATGGGTATTCAGGCAGGGCACCAGCACCAGTTCCTCGCCGCCGGCCTCGGTGAACTGCTCACGCCCGCGGTCGCCGATCTCCTCCAGGGTCTCGATGCAGTCGGACACGAATGCCGGGCACATCACCAGCAGCTTCTTGACGCCCTGCTCGGCCAGTTCGTCCAGTCGCGTCTCGGTGTACGGCTCGATCCACTTAGCGCGGCCCAGACGCGACTGGAAGGACACCGACCACTGATCGTCGCGCAGACCGGCGCGAGCGGCGAAGCCCGCCGCGGTACGCATGCACTGTGCGCGGTAACAGCTGGCCAGCACTTCACCTTCGGCGCGCTGACAGCAATCGTCGCCCTTCAGGCAGTGCGCGCCGGTGGGATCGCTCTTGTGCAAGTGCCGCTCCGGCAACCCGTGGAAACTCAGCAGCAGGTGATCGAACGGCTGCTCAAGGTACGAACGGGCGCTGGCCACCAGCGCTTCGAGGTACTCGGGCTCTTCATAGAACGGCTGCAGGATCGACAGCTGCACGCCCAGATCATGTGTGCGGACGACCCGTCGCGCCTCCTGAATGACCGTGGTGGTGGTGCTGTCGGCGAACTGCGGATACAGCGGGGCCAGGGTGACCTGAGTGATGCCCTGGGCCGCCAGGCGCTTCAGTGCGCTTTCGATGGAAGGTTCGCCGTAACGCATCGCCAGCTCCACCGGCCCCTGCGTCCAGTGCGGACGGACCGCCTCCTGCAGGCGTCGGCTGAGCACCACCAGTGGCGACCCCTCCGGCCACCAGATGGAGGCGTAAGCATGCGCCGATTGTTCGGGGCGCTTGATCAGAATGAGTGAAACCAGCAGGCGCCGCAGCGGCCAGGGCAGATCGACCACATAGGGGTCCATCAGGAACTGGTTGAGGTAGCGGCGTACATCGGCGACTTCCGTGGAGGCCGGCGAACCCAGATTGACCAACAACAACGCCTGCTTTGTCATGCAACTTTTCCAACGACTGATGATTAGGATTGACGCCCGGCTCCAAGCGGCAGGCGCGCTATTTTCACACAGGGACCCGCGTTCAGCGATGCGTCAAGAGATCGGCAAGCGCCTGATCCAGCTCGGCGAAGCGAAAGCGGTAGCCTTCGTCCTGCAGCTTTTTCGGCAACGCGTGCTGGCCACCGAGCAACAAACCCGCCAGCTCCCCGAGGGTCGCCTTCAGCACAACCGCCGGCACCGGCAAGCACGTCGGCCGATGCAGGCACCGCCCAAGGCTGCGGGTGAAGTCGGCGTTGCGCACCGGCGCCGGAGCGCAGGCATTGTAGGGGCCTTCAGCGGTCGGCTGCCGCAGAACAAAATCAATCAGACCGATTTGATCTTCGATATGGATCCAGGGCATCCACTGCCGGCCGCTGCCCAGACGCCCGCCCAACCCCAGCCTGAAAGCCGGTAGCAGCCGTTTCAGGAAGCCACCGTCGCGAGCGAGGACCAGCCCGGTACGCACCAGCGCCACGCGGATGCCCAGCACCGACGCTTCCATCGCCCGCTCCTCCCAGGCGCTGCACAGCTGGCTGGCGAAATCCGCGGTGACCGGCTGATCGGCTTCCGTCAGGCGATGCTCGCCGCCGTCACCGTACCAACCGACTGCAGAGCCGGAGATCAGCACGGCCGGCTTCTGCTCACGCTTGCCCAGCCAGTCGACCAATTGCTCGGTCAACTTCACTCGGCTATCCCAAAGCAGCGCCTTGCGTGACTTGGTCCAGGGCCGATCAGCGATCGGTGCCCCGGCCAGATTGATCACTGCGTCCAGCGGCACCCTGTCGAGCTGTTCAAGACTGCCAACGCCCTGGACCTCGGCGCCGCACAGCCGGGCGACGCGATCCGGCGTACGGCTCCAGACCCACAGTCGATGCCCCTCCGCCAACCAGCGCCGGCAAAGTGCTCGGCCAATCAGTCCGGTACCGCCAGTCAACAAGATATTCATGGTGAGCTCCTGTGCGATGCAGCCGCGCCCAACGGACAGCTACATTCAGCATACACCTATACAGACGAAGGCAAACGTACAGCACTTTAGCCCTCACACCCCTGCCTTTCGCCGCCTCAAGACCCGTCTTCCGATCAAGATCGGCCCTCGCCAAATCGTTCCAGCGAAGAAGGGACGGCGGTTACAGACGTGTTCGATGGTTACTTTGTACAGGAAATACAGGTTACTTGTACATCTGATATTGACTTGTACAACACCTGCAATATGATGACCTCAAGTTGTACATCAATCCTGTTTGTACAAGTGAGGTACGTCATGCACACCACACTCCCCACGCCCAAGATCGGAATCAGCGCCTGCCTGCTGGGCAATCCGGTGCGCTTCAACGGCGGCCACAAGGAATCGCGTCTGTGCAGCGAAACCCTCGCACAGCACTTCGAATTCGTGCCGGTGTGCCCTGAAGTGGCTATCGGTCTCGGTACGCCGCGCGAGCCTATTCGGCTGGTAGGTGACACCGAAATGCCGCGGGCTGTAGGCACCGTTCGACCCGAGCTGGACGTGACCGATGCACTGGCCGCCTATGGCCGGCAGATCGCCGAACAGCTGCACGACATCAGTGGCTACATCCTGATGCAGAAGTCGCCGTCCTGCGGCATGGAGCGAGTGAAGGTCTACGCCGCCAACGGCCATACCCTGCCCGGTGGCGGCACCGGCGTGTTCGCCCAGGCGCTGATGCAAGCGCGGCCGGACCTGCCAATAGAGGAAGACGGCCGGCTGAACGATGCCGTGCTGCGCGAGAACTTCCTGACCCGCGTCTACGCCTACGCCGACTGGCAGCGACTGCTGCACGGCGGTCTGACGCGCCGCGCCATCGTCGACTTTCACTCCCGGTACAAGTACCAGCTGATGGCCAGCAATCCGTTGCAGTACAAGGCCCTTGGCCGGCTGGTGGCGAACCTGGCCGAGCACGATCTGGACGAATTCGCCGCGCGCTACTTCAGCCAGATGATGCAGGCGCTGAAGAAGCCTGCCACCCGCGGCACGCACTGCAACGTGCTGTTGCATCTGAGCGGCTACCTGAAGGATGCCCTGGGCTCCGAGGATCGCCGCGAGATGCGCCACCTCATCGATCAATACCGCGCCGGGGTGATTCCGCTGGTGGTGCCGCTGACGCTGCTCAAGCACCACTTCCGCCGCCATCCCGATCACTACATCGCACGCCAGGCCTACCTGCAACCGCACCCGGAAAGCCTCAGCCTGCGCAACGGAATCTGACCATGCCCGAACCACTGGACCAGAGCCAGATGACTGCGGACGGCCTGCTGCCGATCCGCGAAGTCGCCCGCATCACCGGTGTCAACGCCGTGACCCTGCGCGCCTGGGAGCGGCGTTACGGACTGATCGTGCCGCTGCGCACCGCCAAGGGCCATCGGCTGTACGAAGAGGCGCATATCCAGCGCATCCGCGACATCCTCACCTGGCTCAACCGCGGCGTGGCAGTCAGCCAGATCAAGCCGCTGCTGGACACCAGCACGCCCCCGGAACTGCCTCAGGCGAACCAGTGGTCGGAGCTACTGGAGGAACTGCTGCAGGCCATCGAACGCCTCAGCGAACGGCGGCTGGACGATGCCTTCAATCGCGCCATGGCGCTGTATCCGCCACGCACGCTATGCCAGCACCTGCTGCATCCGTTGCTGGATCGGCTCGACCTGCGCTGGCAGGGGCAGTACGGCGCCGCGCTGGAGCGGGCAATGTTCAGCTCCTGGCTGCGCAGCAAGCTGGGCACGCGCATCTACTTCAACAACCGCCAGCAGGCCGGCCGGCCGCTACTGATCGTCAACCTCGACGAAGAAGCCTTCAGCCCCGATCTCTGGATAGCCGCCTGGCTGGTTTCCAGCACCGACTGCCCGGTGGATGTCGTGGAATGGCCGGTTCCGCTGACCGAATTGTCCCTGGCGCTGGAGCGCATGCGGCCACGCGGCGTCCTCCTGCATGCCAGCAAGGCGCTGCCTGGCGACTGCCTGCAGCGCCAACTGCCACGCCTGCTCGAACATAGTGCCGCGCCGCTGTTGCTGACCGGGCCGGCTGCCCACATCCACGCGCTTGAACTGCGCCGCCACCGCGAGCTGCTACTGGCCGATCACCCGCTCGGCGCACTGCAGCAGTTGCATGAAGCCGGCCTGCTGCCCGGTAGTGAAGGACGTTCATCATGACCCAGCTGCTCTGGCTGCGCAGCGATCTGCGCGTCAGCGACAACACCGCGCTGGCCGCTGCGATGGCAGCCGGCCCGACCGTCGCCCTATACCTGATCACACCGTGCCAGTGGCTCGCCCACGACGACGCCCCGTGCAAGGTGAATTTCTGGCTGCGCAACCTCGTCGCGCTATCCGAGCAGCTACACGCACTCAACGTGCCGTTGCTGATTCGTGAAGTGGACGACTGGACGGCGGCTCCCGACGCCCTGCTCAGGGTCTGTCAGCAGCTGGACGTGCAGGGCGTGCATTGTAACGACGAGTACGGCGTCAACGAGCAGCGCCGCGACCAGGCAGTGGCCGAGCGCCTGCAGGGCGTCGGCGTCAGCCTGCGCCGGCATCTGGATCAGCTGCTGTTCGCGCCAGGCACGCTGCGCACTCAGTCCGGCGGCTACTTCAAGGTGTTCAGCCAGTTCCGCAAGGCCTGCCTGGCGCGGCTGAGCGTTTCGCCACCACTCTGTATCCCGCGACCGGCGGCTCAGCCACCCTTGCCCATCGTCAGCGATCCGCTACCCGCGGCAGTGGCCGGCTTCCCGTCGCCGACCGATTATCTACGCGCGCTCTGGCCGGCCGGCGAGGCCTTCGCCCAGCGCCGCCTGGCCTCGTTCATCGAAGACGACCTGGAGCAATACCACCAGCGCCGCGACTTGCCGGCCGAACCGGGCACCAGCCAGCTTTCGCCCTATCTGGCGGCGGGCGTGATTTCCATCCGCCAGTGTCTGCATGCCGCGCTCTGCTACAACCAGGGCGAACTGGACAGCGGCGCCAGCGGTGCCACGACCTGGATCAACGAGCTGCTCTGGCGCGAGTTCTACAAGCACATCCTGGTGGGCTACCCACGGGTGTCGATGCACCGCGCCTTCCGCCCGGAAACCGAGGCGCTGCCCTGGCGGCGCGCCCCGTACGAGCTGGAAGCCTGGCAGCAGGGCCGCACCGGCTTTCCCATCATCGATGCCGCCATGCGCCAGCTGCGTGAAACCGGCTGGATGCACAATCGTCTGCGCATGATCACCGCCATGTTCCTCAGCAAGAACCTGCTGATCGACTGGCGTGAGGGTGAGCGCTGGTTCATGCGCCACCTGATCGATGGCGACCTGGCCGCCAACAATGGCGGCTGGCAGTGGAGCGCGTCCACCGGCACGGATTCAGTGCCCTACTTCCGCCTGTTCAACCCCACCAGCCAGTCGCAGCGCTTCGATCCGGACGGGCAGTTCCTGCGTCGCTGGCTGCCTGAGCTGCAACACCTGAGCAGCCGGGACATTCACAGCCCGGCCACGCATCACAACCTGTTCGGCGTCATCGAGTACCCCACGCCGATCGTCGATCTGGGGAAAAGCCGCGCGCGCGCCCTGGATGCCTTCCGCAATCTGCCGGAGGGTCGGGCATGAGCGTCTTCCTGCAACGTTTCGCAGAAGAATTCGCCCGCCTGAACGCGCGCAATCTCGAGCGCCTGGCGGACCTGTACAGCGCTGATGTGCATTTCACCGACCCGCTGCACGAGGTGTGCGGCCTGGATGAACTGCAGCGCTATTTCAGCGAGCTGTACGCCAACGTCGAGCAGCTGCATTTCGAGTTCATCGGCCACGATCTGGTCGCAGACGGCCAAGGTTATCTGCGCTGGGTCATGAGTTACCGCCATCCGCGGCTCAATCGGGGCCGGCTGATCAGCCTGGAAGGCTGCTCGCTGTTGCGCTGGAACGCCGAAGGCAAGGTCGAGCGGCACCGCGACTACTTCGATGCCGGCGCGCTCATCTATCAGCATGTGCCGCTGCTCGGCAGCGCCATACGCTGGTTGCAGCGGAGACTCGCATGAACCTGTCACGCCGTATCTGGCTGACCGGTGCCAGCAGTGGCATCGGCCAGGAGCTTGCGCGCCAGCTGTTGGCCGCTGGTCACTGCCTGGCCCTCTCGGCGCGGCGCGCGGAACCACTCGAGGCCTTCGCCCGGCGCTATCCGGGGCAGGTCCTGGCGCTCCCCGGCGACCTCACCGATCTCGAGCAGGTACGTGTCATCGGCGCGGCCATCGAGTCGCATTGGGGCGCGCTGGACAGCGTGATCCTCAATGCCGGCACCTGCGAGTACATCGAGGTGCAGCATTTCGAAGCGGCACTGCTCGAGCGCGTGATTCAGACCAACCTGATCTCGGCCGGGTACTGCATCGAAGCCGCGCTGCCCCTGTTGCGCCGGGGCGTGCGGCCACAACTGGTCGGCATCGGCAGTTCGGTCACCTGGCTACCGTTGCCGCGGGCTGGCGCCTATGGCGCCTCGAAAGCCGCGCTGCGCTATCTGCTCGAATCCCTGCGCCTGGACCTGGCCGGCGAAGGGATCGATGTCACCCTGGTCAGCCCGGGCTTCGTCGACACCCCGCTGACCCGCCGCAACGATTTCCCGATGCCCCTGCGCTGGCCGGTCGAAAAGGCCGCGCGGCATATCGCCAGGCGCCTGGAGCGTCGCCCGCTGAACATCAGCTTCCCCGCTGTATTCATCGGCGGCCTGCGCCTGCTCTCACTGCTGCCCGCGCGCCTGCAACTCGCCCTGGGCCGGCGAATGGCCCGCTCGCAGCTCAAGGAAGGATAAGCATGAAGATCGCCATCATCGGCAGCGGCATTGCCGGCCTCACCTGTGCACACCTGTTGCGCCGCCAGCATCAGGTCACTGTGTTCGAATCGGCCAGCTGGATTGGCGGGCATACCCATACCGTCGACGTCCGCGTGCACGGGCAGGACTATGCCGTGGACACCGGATTCATCGTCTTCAACGACTGGACCTACCCTAATTTCATCAAGCTGCTGAGCCAGCTGGGCGTGAGCTACAAACCGACCGAGATGAGCTTCTCGGTAAGCGACCCGATCAGTGGCCTGGAATACAACGGGCACGACCTGAACACCCTGTTTGCCCAGCGCAGCAACCTGTTTTCACCGGCGTTCTGGGGCATGATCCGCGACATCCTGCGCTTCAATCGCGAAGCTCTAGATGACTATCGCAACGGTCGCATCGCCCCGCACCTGACGTTGGGCGCCTACCTGCAACTGGGCCGTTACGGTCAGCGTTTCATCGACCACTACATCGTGCCGATGGGCGCGGCAATCTGGTCGATGTCGCTGGCGGACATGCTCGCGTTTCCGCTGGAGTTCTTCATCCGCTTCTTCAAGAACCACGGGCTGCTATCGGTCAGCGCGCGGCCACAGTGGTACGTGATCGAGGGCGGTTCGAGGGCCTATGTATCGCCCCTGACCAAGAGTTTCAGCGAGCATATCCGCCTCAACTGCCCGGTCTTCGAGGTGCTGCGCGATGCCCATGGCGTGACGCTGCACAGCCCCGCGGGTGCCGAGCGCTTCGACAAGGTGGTCTTCGCCTGCCACAGCGATCAGGCGCTACGCCTGCTGGCCGAGCCGAGCCGCGCCGAACGGGAGATCCTCGGCGCGCTCGAGTACGCCAGTAACGACGTGGTGCTGCACACCGACACCCGCCTGCTGCCCGAACGCCGCCGCGCCTGGGCGAGCTGGAACTATCGACTCGGCGGGCCGAGCGAGCAGCCCGCCGCCGTGACCTACAACATGAACACTCTGCAGGGTATCGAGGCGCCGGAAACCTTCTGCGTCAGCCTCAACCAGACCCAGGCCATCGATCCCGAGCTGATCCTCGCGCGCTTTACCTACGATCACCCGCAGTTCAGCCTGGCTGGCGTCGCAGCGCAGGCCCGCGCCAATGAGCTGCTCGGGGCCAACCACAGCTATTTCTGCGGCGCCTACTGGGGCAATGGATTCCACGAGGATGGCGTGGTCAGCGCCCTGCATGTGGCCGGCGCCTTCGGAGAATCGCTGTGAGCGGCGTCATCGTACACAGCGCGCTGTACCGCGGCTGGGTGCAGCATCGTCGCTTCGCGCCCCGTGTGCATGCGTTCAGCTACCGCATGGGATTGCTGTACCTGGACCTCGCCGAGCAGGACGCCGTGCTCGGCCTGTCCGCCCTGAGCGGCCGCGGCCGGTTCGCGCCGTTGTCCTTCCGCGAGCAGGACTATCTGCCCGAATACACCCGCCAGGGCATCGCCCTGGCCGATGCCGTGCGTCAACGTGTCAGCGAGGCGCTGGGTCGACCGGTCAGCGGAGCCGTGCGCCTGCTGACCCAGCCGCGCAGCTGGGGCCTGTGCTTCAACCCGGTGAGCTTCTTCTACTGCTTCGACGAGCAGGAGCAGCTGACTGCCGTGCTCTGCGAAGTCAGCAATACGCCCTGGCGCGAACGTTATCACTACGTGCTGCCGGCCAGCGGCAATCGCAACCTGCGTTGCTCGGTAGCCAAGACCTTTCATGTGTCGCCGTTCCTGCCCGGCGATCTGGAATACCGCATGCGCTTCAACCCGCCCGGCCAGCGCATCGGCGTGCACATGGAGGACTGGCAGGGCGACCGCAAGCTGTTCGACGCCACCCTTGGCCTGCAGCGCGAGGCGCTGACCCGCGGCGCCGTATACCGCTACCTGCTGGGCTTCCCCTGGATGACCGGCAAGACGTTGCTGGCCATCTATTGGCAGGCCCTGCGCCTGTTGCTCAAGCGCACGCCGATCTTCACCCACCAGCCCGCCGCGACTTCTTACGGGCTGGCCGTCACGCAACCCTCCGGAGACCGTCATGAAAAGCCCTAGCCTGACCGTCAAAGCCCGCCCGCTGGCCGGCGTGGGCCTGGCCAGCAGCCTGCTGCGCCGTACCGTGCTGAATCACCTCGAGCACCTGCGTCACGGGTTGCTGCGCGTGCAAGATGGCGATGTCTGCCGGTTGTTCGGTGATCTGGCGAGCCCGCTCAAGGCGGACATCCATGTGACCGACAGTGCCGCCTGGGGCCTGATCGCCGCGCGCGGCTCGATCGGCGCCGGCGAAGCGTACATCCATGGCTACTGGCACAGCCCGGACCTCACCGCGGTGATCCGCCTGTTCGTTGCCAACCTGGATGTGCTCGACAACATCGAGCGCGGCAGCCTGGCGCTGTTCGGCCAGCCGGTGATCAAGGCCCTGCACTGGCTCAACCGCAACACCCGCAGCGGCTCGCAACGCAACATCGCCGCCCACTACGACCTCGGCAACGAGCTGTTCGAGCAGTTTCTCGACCCGACCATGATGTACTCGGCGGCGATGTTCACCAGCGCCGAACAGGATCTGGAGCAGGCCCAGCTGCACAAGCTCGAGCGCATCTGCGAAAAGCTCGACCTGCAGCCCGACGACCACTTGCTGGAGATCGGCACCGGCTGGGGCAGCATGGCGCTGTACGCAGCGACCCACTATGGCTGCCGCGTGACCACTACCACCCTGTCGCGCGAGCAGTTCGCCTACACCCAGCGACGCATCGAAGAGCAGGGCCTGCAGGACCGCATCACCCTGCTGCTGAAGGACTATCGCGATCTCGACGGCCAGTTCGACAAGCTGGTGTCCATCGAGATGATCGAGGCCGTCGGCCACGACTTCCTGCCGACCTACTTCCGCCAGTGCGCGCGGCTGCTCAAGGACGACGGCCTGATGCTGTTGCAGGCCATCACCATCCGTGACCAGCGCTATGAGCAGGCACGGCGCAACGTCGACTTCATCCAGCGCTACATCTTCCCCGGCGGCGCCCTGCCCTCGCTGCAGCGCATGCTCAACGTGGTGTCGCAGGACACCGACATGAACCTGCTGCACATGGAGGACTTCGGCGAGCACTACGCACGCACCCTGCGCCTCTGGCACGAAAACTTCCGCCGCGCCCGCGGCGAGCTGGAGCGCCACGGCTACGACGACTACTTCTACCGGCTGTGGGAGTTCTACCTGTGCTACTGCGAAGGCGGCTTCCTCGAGCGCGCCATCGGTACTGCGCAGCTGCTGCTGGCCAAACCGGGCGCTCGTCGGAAACCGCTCTATGTAGCGTCAAGCAGCAGCGCCGAGACCCGATAACACCTGCGCCTACCTACCGGAGTCTTTCATGAGCAGCGAGAGCGTCACGTTGCAAGCGTATTACCTCAAGGCCGACCGCATCATGCTCGGCGTCATCTGGTTTCTGGTGGCGTACGGCCTGGCGATCGCGGTGTTCTATGAAAACTGGGCCCAGGCCCTGGTGATCGGAGGCCTTACCGGGATCGCGCTCACCGCGCTGTACCTGCTCATTCCCGGCACACGCCTGCTGCGCTGCCTGATCGGCGCCGCGTTCATGGTGCTCGCCGCGCTGCACATCAACCAAGCCCACGGCATGCTGGAAATGCACTTCGGCATCTTCGCCCTGCTGGCGTTCCTGGTGTACTACCGCGACTGGCTGCCGATCGTGGTCGCGGCAGCGACCATTGCCGTGCATCACCTCGGTTTCTTCGCCCTGCAACAACACGGTGCCGGTGTGTACCTGATGCCCGAAGGCAGCTGGGCTGCGGTATTCCTGCATGCCTTCTATGTCGTGCTGGAGAGCGCGATCCTGATCTACCTGGCCATTCGTGCCAACGCAGAAGCCCGTGAGGGCGATGCGCTGCTGAGCACCGCCGGAGCCATCAGCGCAAACCCGGAGCACATCGACCTGCGTCACCGCAGCGAAGTCAGCGGGCCGGTAGCGCGCCGTTTCAACTTGCTGCTCGACCAGCTCGGTGCCCTGGTGGGTGCGGTGGTACGCGACACCGGCGGCCTCGGCGGCACCGCCACCAGCCTGAGCCAGGCGACACGCCAGCTTCGCGACGGTGCCAGCCGACAGCTCGACGAAACCGCCTACATCGTCGAAGCCATGCGGCAGATGGCGGTAGCCATCGATGACGTCGCCGCCCATGCCGACCGCGCCGCACAGGCCGCGCAGGGCGCCAGTCAGCAGGCCGGTCAGGGGCGCAGTGCAGTGAGCGGCGTGCGCAGCGAGATCGGCACCCTCGCCGAACACATCGAAGGCACCGAACTCGTGGTGCAGGAGCTGGCCACGCAATCGGCACAGATCGACCGGGTGCTGGAAGTGATCCGTACGATTGCCGAGCAGACCAACCTGCTGGCGCTCAACGCTGCCATCGAAGCCGCACGGGCCGGCGACCAGGGTCGCGGCTTCGCCGTGGTCGCCGACGAAGTGCGCAACCTGGCGCAGAAGACCGCTGCCTCCACCACCGAGATCCAGGAAATCATCAGCCGCCTGCAGCACGGCAGTCGCAAGGCCACCGAGGCCATGCAGAACAGCCGCGCTAGCGTCGCCCGCTGTGTCAGCAGCAGCCAGCAGACCACCGCGCTACTGGATGCTATCGCCAGCGAGGTAGAAGCGATCAGTCGGATGAACGAGATGATCGCCGCGGCCACCCACGAACAGACTGCAGTATCGGCCGATGTCGGTCGGCACCTGCATAGCGTGCAGCAGGTCGCCGAACGCAATGCCGACGGTGCCAGTCAGCTGGACAACGATGGCCGTCAGCTGCATGAACTGGCCGCCCGTCTCGGAAGCCTGGGCGCCCGCTTCATCGTGCAGTGACGGCCACGCCGCGCTCAGCTGTGCCAGCCGCGCCCAGCCGAGCTGCCGATGGCTTCGGCATCGAACTGCTCGAAGGCCGCACATACCGCGGCCACCAGCAGGCGCGCATGGGACGGTATGCGTAGCCCGTAGTCGTTCAGCTCGATCACGCCATCGGCATGCAGTCGCCGCAGCGCCGGCCAGTGCCGCGCGTAGCGCTGGCGGACATCGACGCCGTGCTGTGCGGCGAGCGCCGCGAAATCCAGTTCGAAGGTGCAGACCAGGCGCTCGAACAGCGCGCGGTGCAGACGGTCCAGATGAAGCGGGTGCAGCCCACTGGTGCTGGGCAGCTGGCCCTGCTCGATGGCTCGTTGATAGGCGGGCAGCGTATCGGCGTTCTGGCAGTACAGTTCGCCGATGCGGCTGATGGCACCGATGCCAATGCCGAGATGATCGCAGTCGCCATGCAGCGTGTAGCCGGCGACATCGTGGTGCAGCACGCCGATCTCCTGCCCCATGGCCAGGTCATCGTGCGGCAGAACGAACTTGCCCAGGCCGATGTAGCGATAGCCGGCCGCGCTGAGCTGCTCGACACCATGCCGGTACATCGCCAGGGTATCGGCAATCGAGGCCAACCCCAGACGGCTGCCACCCACCGGCGCGGCATCACGGTAATCGAACATCGTCACCTGATCGGGTGCGAGTTCGATGATCGAGGCCAGCTTGCGGGCGAAGCTCGCCGGTGTCTGCCAGGACCGGCCGTAGCCAAGATCCAGGTTCACCGAGCGATAGTGCAGCGCGTGTGCCGCCTCGATCACCGCACGAATACGCGCGGAGCTGCGGAAGTAGGCCACCGTGCCACCGTCGTCGGCGCGCAGGTCCGGAACGCTGACGCTGAGTTGGTTGAAGCCCAGCTCATGCAGCGCACCGATCAATGGCCAGTCGGCGTGCGCCAACTCGATTTCGGCGGTGAAACTGGCCGCGCCACTCTCGGCCAGCTGGAAGCGCGACTTGAGCACGCCGACCAGCCGGCGCAGCGCCGCGATACCCAGCGTGCCGACAGACAGGTGCAACTGCTCGACCTGCTGGGACGGCCCGACATGGCAGGCAAGCTGTTCGATCTCATGCTGCAGGCTCAGCTGATACGCAGCCGCATCGTCGGCCGGCAGGGCTGGCCCGACGGGTTGCCGGACCGACAGCGACAACGGCCGACCGGCGCGCCGGCTTTCTCGTAGCGCACGTAGCAGGTCCAGCGGCGCGATGCGGTCGGTGAAATCGAATACGGCCGGATAGCCGCATTGCAGCTGACCGATCTGACCGTAACGTTGCACCAGGCCGTCGTCCCAGTTCACTGAGCCAAGCATAAGAGCCTCCCGGCATCGAATAGCGCTTTTGCAGTCGTAGAAGTTTCATCGCCAGCCGCATTGCCACAGCTGTGCCTACGCCGGTGGTGGCGTTTCAGGCCAGCGCAACAACGCTCACGGCCGCCTTGGACGCATCATCCGTGAGCCGCCACGGGCGGCGTTGACCCCCGTCAAGTAGGTGACAAATGGCGCCAACCATCAGCCGGACGGTCAGAAAGCCGGCGACACCCCACGCATTCGGCGCTGGCCGGCGGGCTTTGGGAAACGCGCGGCAGGTGGTATTGGTAGCCCTACTCTGCTGACAGGAGCCGAACATGCAAGCAACCGAGCTGCCCGCGGCGCTGGCTGCGGCGACCCGTGTCGTCGTCTTTACCGGGGCCGGCGTCTCTGCCGAAAGTGGCATCCCGACCTTTCGCGACGCGCTCAGTGGGCTGTGGGAGCGCTTCGACCCCGCCGCGCTGGCCACGGCGGAGGCCTTCCGTCGCGATCCCGCGCTGGTCTGGGGCTGGTACGAATGGCGGCGCATGCAGGTGGCCAAGGCACAACCAAACCCGGCGCACCAGGCTATTGCCGAGCTGGCCGGCCATGTGCCGCAGCTCACGCTCATCACGCAGAACGTCGACGACCTGCACGAGCGCGCCGGCAGCCGCGAGGTGATCCACCTGCACGGCAGCCTGCACCGGCCGCGCTGCTTCGACTGCGCCCGCGAGCCGGCCGAGCCGCTGCCCGTGCCCGACGAGCCGGAAGGCGGGCGTCGTCTCGAGCCGCCACGCTGCACTCATTGCGGCGGATCGCTGCGGCCGGGCGTGGTCTGGTTCGGCGAGAGCCTGCCGGATGATGCACTGCACGCCGCCTTCGCCGCCGCACAAGACTGCGACCTGTTGCTCTCGGTCGGCACCTCCGGAATGGTCTACCCGGCCGCCGAGGTGCCACATCGGGCACGCGACGCCGGCGCCACGGTGGTGCATATCAACCCGCAGGGTGACGCGCCGCAGGGCCGCCGCGAACACCTGCTCGCGCTGCCCGCCGGCCAGGCATTGCCGCAGCTGCTCCGCGAGGCCTTCGGTAGCTAACGGCAGCATGCAGATCGCCCCAAATCAGTGAGCGCACCGCGCCTGTCGCACCGAAGTGGTTCAGCCGCCTCGTGCGGCAGGCTGCGAATCAACCCCCCAGACAAACCCGCGCGGGCCCGCCAACTGTGGCCTGCAGCGGTGCATCAACGCAGCTGGCACGCAACCTGCTAAATCCCTTGCAACAGCTGCCACCACGGCAGCACGTCCCAGGCGGTCACCGACGACCGCCTGCCAGCAGGCACGGGACCGGGTGACGCAGGCAACGACGCCAGGCCAATCGCCCCCACACATATTTGAAACCAGGCAAAGGCGCCTGGAGCTGACCCCCAGCTCCAGGCGCCTTTTTGCGTTTTGCCGGCCGCGTGCCGCAGCCGCTCGAGAGGAAAGGCTATGAGTTCAACCGTCACCCCGCTCAAGCACGAGACATTGGTCATTGTCGGCAACGGCATGGTCGGGCATCACTGCATCGAACAGCTGATCGAACAGGACGCCCTCGCCCGCTACGACGTGCACGTCTTCGGCGAGGAACACCAGCGCGCTTACGACCGCGTGCACCTGTCCGAGTACTTCGGCGGCCGCGATGCCGAATCGTTGGCGATGTGCAATGCCGATTACTACAGCAGCCACGGCGTAAAGGTCCACCTGGGCGAGCAAGTGCTGGAGATCGACCGCGAGCGCAAGGAAGTGGTCACCGGCAGCGGTCGCCAGCCCTACGACAAGCTGATCCTCGCCACCGGCTCCTACCCCTTCGTACCTCCGATTCCAGGTGCCGAGGGCAACTCGCGACTGGTCTACCGCACCCTCGAGGATCTCGATGGCATTCGCGCTGCCGCCAGCGGCGCACGCCGCGGGGTGGTGGTCGGCGGCGGCTTGCTCGGCCTGGAGGCGGCCAACGCGCTGAAGTCGCTCGGCCTGGAAGCCCACGTGGTCGAGTTCGCCCCGCGCCTGATGCCGGTGCAGCTGGACGATGCCGGCGGCGCGGCGCTGAAGGCGCGCATCGAGGCGCTGGGCGTCGGTGTGCACCTGTCGCGCGCCACCCAGGAAATCGTCGCCGGCGAGCAACACGCCTACCGCATGGTTTTCCAGGATGGTGAGTTTCTCGAAACCGACCTGATCGTGTTCTCCGCCGGCATCCGCCCGCAGGATGCCCTCGGCCGAGTCGCGGACCTAGAGATCGCCGCGCGCGGCGGCATCGTCATTGACAGCGAATGCCGCACCTCGGACCCGGCGATCTTCGCCATCGGCGAATGCGCCAGCTGGAACGGCAGCGTATTCGGCCTCGTCGCGCCGGGCTACAGCATGGCGCGCAGTGTCGCCGCGCAGCTGGCCGAGAAACCGCACGAGCCGTTCTACGGCGCCGACATGTCGACCAAGCTCAAGCTGCTCGGCGTCGATGTAGGCTCCATCGGCGATGCCCATGGCGCGACCCCGGGCTCGCGCAGCTACCGCTTCATCGACGAGGCGACCGCCAGCTATCGCCGTCTGGTGGTATCCGCCAATGGCAAGACCGTGCTCGGCGCGGTGCTGGTCGGCGACAACAGCTACTACGACACCCTGCTGCAGTACGCGCAGAACGGCATCAAGCTGCCGGCCGATCCGTCCGCGCTGATCCTGCCGCAGACCGAGGGCGCTCCGACCCTTGGCCCGGACGCCCTGCCGGCCAGCGCGACCATCTGTTCCTGCCACAACGTCAGCAAGGGCGCGGTGTGCTGCCAGGTCGACGCTGGCGTCACCGACCTCGGCGAGCTCAAGGCCGTGACCAAGGCGGCCACCGGCTGCGGCGGCTGCAATGCCCTGCTCAAGCTGGTGTTCGACGCCGAACTGGCAGCGCGCGGCGTGGCGGTGGACAAGAGCCTGTGCGAGCACTTCGCCTACACCCGCCAGGAGCTGTACGGCATCGTCCGCGTCGAGGGCATCCAGAGCTTCGCCGAACTGCTGGCCAAGCATGGTCGCGGGCATGTCGGTTGCGACATCTGCAAGCCGACGGTGGGTTCGATCCTCGCCTCCTGCTGGAACCAGCCGATCACCGATCCGGCGCTGATTCCGCTGCAGGACACCAACGACACCTTCATGGCCAACATGCAGAAGAACGGCACCTACTCGGTGGTGCCGCGCATCCCGGGTGGTGAGATCACGCCCGAGGGGCTGATTGCCATCGGCCAGGTGGCGAAGAAATACGACCTCTACACCAAGATCACCGGCGGCCAGCGCATCGACCTGTTCGGCGCTCAGCTGCACGAACTGCCGGACATCTGGGGCGAGCTGATCGCCGCCGGCTTCGAGACCGGCCACGCCTACGGCAAGAGCCTGCGCACGGTGAAATCCTGCGTCGGCAGCACCTGGTGCCGCTACGGCGTGCAGGACAGCGTCGGCATGGCGCTGCGCCTGGAGGACCGCTACAAGGGCCTGCGTGCGCCGCACAAGATCAAGTTCGCCGTATCGGGCTGTACCCGCGAATGCGCCGAGGCGCAGAGCAAGGACATCGGCGTGATCGCCACCGACAAGGGCTGGAACCTCTACATCTGCGGCAACGGCGGCATGCGCCCGCGGCATGCCGAACTGTTCGCCACCGACCTCGACGACGAAACGCTGATCCGCATCATCGACCGCGTCTTGATGTTCTACGTGCGCACCGCCGACAAGCTGCAGCGTACCTCGGTCTGGCGCGAAAGCCTGGAAGGCGGCCTGGACTACCTGAAGGACGTCATCCTCGACGACAGCCTGAACCTCGCCGCCGAGCTGGAGAGCCAGATGCAGCACGTGGTCGACAGCTACCAGTGCGAATGGGCCAACGCCATCTCCGATCCGGAGAAGCTCAAGCGCTTCCGCACCTTCGTCAACGACGGGCGCGCCGACCCGGACATCCACTTCGTCAAGGAGCGTGGCCAGCGTCGGCCGGTGCGCGCCAGCGAACTTCACCTGATCCCACTTACCCAGGAGGTGCTCTGATGAGCCAGTCCAACGTCGTTCGTCTCGACTCCCGTTCCAACGCGCCGGCGGCCTGGCAGACGCTGTGCAGCCGTGCCGATCTGGTCGCCAATTCCGGTGTGGTGGCCTGGCACGATGGCGCCCAGGTGGCGCTGTTCCACCTGCCTGACAACGCCGACGGCGAGCAGCTGTTCGCCATCGAGAACCGCGACCCCAAGTCGGGCGCCAACGTCATCGGCCGCGGCATCGTCGGCAGTCTCAAGGGCGAACTGGTGATCGCCTCGCCGCTGTACAAGCAGCACTTCCGCCTGGCCGATGGCAGCTGCCTGGAGTACCCCGAACAAAGCCTGCGGGTCTGGCCGGTGCGCCTCAATGGCGATGCCGTGGAAATCGCCGTCGCCTGAATCCGCCGCCGGCGACGCGGCACAACCCACAACTTGCAAGTTTCTGCCCACTACTCGAGAGCATCCGCCATGTCCTACATAATCCCTTCGGAGTTCGCCACCAAGATGGTGGACGCCGGCGAATCGAAGATATTCATGTCCACCCGCGACACCCTGATCCGCGCCTTCATGGCCGGAGCGATCCTCGCCCTCGCCGCGGTGTTCGCCGTCACCATCACCGTGCAGACCGGTTCACCGCTGATCGGCGCCATGCTCTTTCCCGTCGGCTTCGTCATGCTTTACCTGATGGGGTTCGACCTGCTGACCGGGGTGTTCATGCTCACCCCGCTGGCATTGCTCGACCGTCGCCCCGGGGTAACCGTCGGCGGTGTACTGCGCAACTGGGGCTGGGTATTTCTGGGCAACTTCGGCGGTGCGCTGGCCGTGGCCTTCATGATGGCCTTCGTCTTCACCATGGGCTTTTCCACGGAGCCGGGGCCGATCGGCGAGAAGATCTCGCACATCGGCGAGGCGCGCACACTGGGCTACGCGGAGTTCGGCGCGGCGGGCTGGGCGACCATTTTCCTGCGCGGCATGCTGTGCAACTGGATGGTCTCGATGGGCGTGGTCGGCGCGATGATCTCCACCTCGGTCAGCGGCAAAGTGATCGCCATGTGGATGCCGATCATGCTGTTCTTCTTCATGGGCTTCGAGCATTCGGTGGTGAACATGTTTCTGTTCCCCTCGGCGATGATCATGGGCGGCGACTTCTCGGTGATGGACTACATGCTCTGGAACGAAATCCCCACCGCGCTGGGCAACCTGGTCGGCGGCCTGGCCTTCACCGGCCTGACGCTCTACACCACCCACGTGCGCACCGCACCCAAGCGCACCGTCTACTGACCCTGGAGTGAACGAAGGCCCCGGCTCGCATGCGCGCCGGGGCTTTTGCGCAGATTGAAGATGCCCAGCCAACTCGCCATTTCCCTCGGCCAGCATTCGGACCGCGGACGCAAACCGGCCAACCAGGACTTTCACGGCGCCTGCGTGCCCGCTGACGCCCAGCTCGCCAGCAAGGGCATCGCCATCGCGCTGGCCGATGGCATCAGCAGCAGCGAGGTCAGCCATGTCGCCAGCGAAACCGCGGTGGCGAGCTTTCTTTCCGACTACTTCTGCACCTCCGACGCCTGGTCGGTGAAGCAGTCGGCGCAGCGGGTGCTGGTGGCGATCAATTCCTGGCTGCATGCGCAGACCCGCCACAGCCCGCACCGCTATGACCGCGACCGCGGCTATGTCTGCACCTTCAGCGCGCTGGTGCTCAAGTCCGCCAGCGCGCACCTGTTCCACATCGGCGATGCGCGCATCTATCGACTGCGCGACGGCGGCCTCGAACAGCTGACCGAAGATCACCGCGTGCGCGTGTCGGCCGATACCAGCTACCTCGGCCGCGCGCTGGGCATCGACCGGCACCTGGAGATCGACTACCGCACCCTGCCGCTGGCGGTCGGCGATCTGTTCCTGCTCGCCACCGATGGCGTCTACGAGCACATCGGCGCGCGGGATGCGGCGCAGCTCGTCGCCGAGCATGGCGACGACCTCGACCTGGCGGCGCGCCGGATCGTCGAGCGGGCATTGGCCAACGGCAGCGACGACAACCTCACCGCACAGCTGGTGCGCATCGACAGCCTGCCGGAGCAGGCCGTCGACGACGTGCAGCGGCAACTCGGCGAACTGGCGCTGCCGCCACTGCTGGAGCCGCGCATGCAGTTCGACGGCTACCGCATCGTCCGTGATCTACACATCAGCAGCCGCAGCCATGTGCATCTGGCCGTCGACGAAGCCAGCGGCGCGACCGTGGTGCTGAAGACACCGTCGATGGATCTGCGAGGCGACGCGGCCTATCTGGAGCGCTTCCTGCTGGAGGAGTGGATCGCCCGCCGCCTGGACAATCCTCATGTGGTCAAGGCCTGTCCGCCACCGCGGCAGCGCCGCTACCTGTACACGGTGAGCGAATTCATCGATGGCCAGACGCTGGCGCAGTGGATGCTCGACCATCCACTGCCGGACCTGGAAACGGTGCGCGGCATCGTCGAGCAGATCGCCCGCGGCCTGCGCGCCTTCCACCGCCTGGAGATGCTGCATCAGGACTTGCGCCCGCAGAACCTGATGATCGACGCCACCGGCACCCTGAAGATCATCGATTTCGGCTCGACCCGCGTCGCCGGGCTGACCGAGCGCAACGCGCCGGGTACGCAGGACAACCTGCTCGGCACCGCCGCCTATACCGCCCCGGAGTACTTCCTCGGCGAGGCCGGCACGCCGCGCTCGGATCAGTATTCGCTGGCGGTGATTGCCTATCAGCTGCTCAGCGGTCGCCTGCCCTACGGCGCCGACGTCGCCAGGGCACGCACCACTGCAGCGCAGAAACGCCTGTGCTATCAGCCGCTGCGCCATGCGCAGCGCGATATCCCCGCGTGGATCGACGAAGTGCTGGGCAAGGCGCTGCATCCCGACCCGGCGCGGCGCTATGCCGAACTGTCGGAGTTCGTCTTCGAGCTGCGCCAGCCCAACCCGGCGTTTCTCAACCGGGCCCGCCCGCCGCTGCTGGAACGCAATCCGCTGCTGTTCTGGAAGGGCCTGTCGCTGCTGCTGGCCGGTACAGTAGTTGCGCTGCTGTTGCGCTAGCTGCGCTGGCGCAACAGTGCCGTGGCACCCTGAGGCTTGCGCGTGTACCAGAACACCCGGCTGACGCCGCGGGTGATCGCCACATAGCCCAGGCGCAGGCTTTCATCGGCCATGGCCTGGTCATAGCTGTTGCGGAAGAAACCCGAGTAGGCATACAGCGCATTGCGCAGCGGGTGCGGCTGCACCGGGGCGCAGTCATCGATGATGATCGCCACCTCGGCCTGCAGTCCCTTGGCGCGGTGGATGGTGTAAGCCTTGACCGGCAGCTTGCGGTCCAGCTGCGCCTGAATGGTCCGCAGCGGCTCGTTGCGCCGGCTGAGCAGCAGCACCGCGGTGCGTTCGCGGCTTTGCCGTTCGGCCACATGGGCGCACTGCGCAGTGATCGCCTCGATCAGCTTCGGCAGGCCCTTGTTCAGCTCGAAACCGGTGACCAGCTTTACCCCGTGGTCGCCGGGCTGCGTCGGCTTGCATGGCCGGCTGGTCTTGATCTGCTTGAACTGCACGCCGGCCAGCACCGCCTCGCCATCGCGAATCACCGGCTCGATGGAGCGGTAGTTGGTCTCCAGCAGCAGCGTCTCGCTGCCCTTGGCGCCACGCCGCGGGAAGTACTTGTCGAAGTCCATGAACAACTCCGGCGAACTGCCGCGCCAGCCGTAGATCGACTGCCAGTCGTCACCAATGGCCATCAGACTCGGGCCGACCTTCTGTCGCGCCAGCTGGCGATGCAGCGCTTGCAGCCACTGGACGATCTGCGGGGAAATGTCCTGAAATTCGTCGATCAGCAGGTGCTCGAACGGGGCAAGGCTGGCCTGTGGCATATCCGAGCCTGAGGCCAGGCGCTCGGTGAGCTGTTGAAAGGCCTCGTTGAAGGTCAGCAGCCCCTGCTCACGCAGCGCGGCCCTGAAGTAGCCATGGAAGCTCACCAGCGCCTCGATGAAATCCTTTTCGCGCGACGCGCACTGCAATCTGGCCGCTTGCAGCTGGTCGATGCGAATGCCGATGCTCTCGATAAACCCAGCCTGGGCGTAGAAGGCCTCGTAAAGCGGCAGTGGCGTGAACTCGCCGGCTAGGGTGAAGGCATCCCCTGGCGCTTTTGGTGCGGCGCGTTTGCTCTGCTCGGCTTCGGCCGCAGGCTCAGGCAGATCGAGCAGGCGGTGCACCCGTTCGCGGAATGTCGCCTGCTCGGCGTAGCACTGCTGATAGGCCTGCTTGAGCAGGCGAACTTGCGCCGGACGCAGGCGTCCGGTGGCCAGCGGGTTGTCCGGATCGTCCGCCGCGGCGGCCTTGTCGTCCAACTGCTCGAACCACACCGGCCGGGCCAGCACCTCACGCGCCAGCTGCGCCATGGCCGAATGGAAGGTGCGCACGCACTGGCGCGCCTGCTGCGCATCGAACGGCACCTGCCAGAAGCCGAGCACCCGCACCAGCTGTTCGCGCAGCTGCGCGCAGGAGGCATTGGTAAAGGAAATGACTGTCAGTCGCCCAGGCTCGACGCCTATGTGGCAGAGCATGAACACCACCCGCAGCAGCAAGGTGGTGGATTTGCCGGAGCCGGCGCCGGCGAAGATTCGCGTCACCGGGCTGCGGCTGAGGATCATCGCCCATTGCTCCTGCGATGGTGCGCTGATGATCCCGGCAGCCACCGCCTGCTCGACGCGGTCGCGCATCGCGCGGACCTGCGCATCTTCGACCTTCAGTTGCGCAGCCGCATAGATGCCCTGAACGACCGCCTTGCGCGGCTTGGCGGCGGCACGCGGCGGTCCTTCCGAGGTGCTCTTTGACTTGGCTGCAGGTTTGCCCTTGCGTTTGCTGGCCGCGGCCTTGTTCGCCTTGCCAGGCGCACCGCCCCAGCGGCGAAACAACAGCTCGTCCTCTTCTCGCAGATGGGCCGAGGTACGTGGAAAACAGCGCTGCAGCACCCCGGCGACCAGGGCCCTGTAACGCTTGACGGCAGAAAGCATCCGAAATCACCGTGGGCATTGCATATCGTTGATATGGTACGGGTTTTTCCCTGTACTCTGGCCGCTGCAAGGACGAACTGCAGCGAATCGCACCATCAATCGCTTGCCTTGCCGGCACGACTTCCCGGGCAATCGGCTGTCCGAGCTGAACCAGCTCTCGTCTGGTCCACCCTGCCCTGCCTACACACCGGATACGGATCGCTACTGATGGACCCAGCAGCACACCTCTCGCCTGACGACTCGAACCACGCATTTCTCCCCGCTGGCAGCGAGCTCGGCGCGCTGATTCGCCGCTTCGACTGGTCGCAAACCACGCTGGGGCCTCTGGCTGACTGGCCGTCGAGCCTGAAGACCGTCACGGCCATGCTGCTGCTCTCGCCAACACCCATCGTCCTGCTCTGGGGCGAGCGCGGCATCATGATCTACAACGACGCCTACTCCCTGTTTGCCGGCAGCCGGCACCCGCAACTGCTGGGCTCGGAGGTACGCGAGGGTTGGCCTGAAGTCGCCGATTTCAACGACAACGTGATGAAGGTCGGCCTGGCTGGCGGCACGCTGTCGTACAAGGATCAGGAGCTGGTGCTGTACCGCAACGGCCGCCCCGAGCGCGCCTGGTTGAACCTGGACTATTCGCCGGTGTTCGATGATCAGGCGCAGCCGGCCGGCGTGATCGCGCTGGTCGTGGAGACCACGGAACGGGTAATGGCCGAGCGTGAGCTGCAGGGCCAGCAAGCACGCCTGCAAGAGATGTTCGAACAGGCACCCGGGCTGATGGCGATGCTGCGCGGCCCGGAACATGTCTTCGAGATGGCCAACCCGGCCTATCTGCGGGTGGTGGGCGAACGCGAGGTCATCGGCAAGCCGGTGCGCGAGGCGCTACCCGAAGTCGAGCGGCAGGGCTTCATCGACATTCTCGACCGGGTCTATCGCAGCGGCACCGCCTTCGTCGGCTCCGGTATCCGCGTTGGCCTGCAGCGCATCCAGGGAGAGGCGGAGGAAGAGCGCCTGCTGGATTTCGTCTTCCAGCCGGTGACCGATGCGAATGGCGATGTCTGCGGCATTTTCGTCGAGGGTCATGACGTCACCGAGCGCGCCGAGGCCGAACAGGCCCTGCGCGAAAACGAACAACGCTTGCGTTTCCTCGACGCACTGGCCAAGGAAACCGCCCGCAGCGTCGACGCAGACGCCATCCTGAATATCACCACACGCATGCTCGGCGAGCATCTGGGCCTGTCCAGCTGCGCCTACGCCGACATGGAGCCCGACCAGGACAGCTTCACCATCCGCGGCGACTGGTCGGCGCCGGGCTGCATGAGCATCGTCGGCCACTACCGGCTCGCCGCGTTCGGCGGCCTCGCGGTCCAGAAGCTGCGCGCTGGCGAAGCCTTCATCGTCGACGATCACCTCGCCCGCCTGCCCGCCGCCGACGCGGCGACCTTCCAGCAACTGGATATCGCCGCCACCATCTGCCTGCCGCTGGTCAAGGAGGGCCGACTGACCGCACTGATGGCCATTCATGACCGCGTGCCTCGAGTATGGAGCGCCTGCGAGCTCGCCCTGCTCAGAGAAGTCACCGATCGCTCCTGGGCGCACATCGAGCGTGTGCGCTCTGCTGCGGCAGTCAGGCAACGCGAGCAGTGCTTTCTGGAACAGCTGGAAGCCAAGGTCGCCGAGCGCACCGCGGCGTTGGCCCGCAGCGAGGCGAACATTCGTGCGGTGCTGGAAACCTCGCACCTGTACATGGCGATGCTCGCGCCGGACGGCGCGATTCTCTATGTGAACGCCACGGCGCTGGCGGGCATCGGCGCCCGCTTCAACGAACTGGCCTACCTGCCATTCTGGGAATCGCCCTGGTTCGCCGCGACACCCGGCATGCCAGAGAGGGTCCGCGAGATGACGCGGCGGGTGGCGGCCGGTGCCACCGAGCGCGAGACCATGACCCTGAACATGCCGCAGGGCGTGCGCGTCTTCGATTTCTCCGTGCGCCCGGTCACGGGCGAGGACGGCAGCATCTTCGCCCTGGTACCCGAAGCGCTGGACATCAGCGAACGGGTGAATGCCGAACAGGCACTGCAGCAGCTGCACAAGATGGAGGCGCTGGGCAACCTCACCGGCGGTATCGCCCACGACTTCAACAACCTGCTGATGGCCGTCCTCGGCAGCCTCGACCTGCTGCGTCGGCGCATGCCCGCCGACCCCGCGCTGCTGCGCCTGGTGGACAATGCCAGGGCCGGTGCCGAGCGCGGCGCTTCGCTCACCGCGCGCATGCTCACCTTCGCCCGCAAGCAGGAACTGCACAAGATGCCGATCGACCTGGCGCAACTGATCGCAGGCATGAAGGAACTGCTGCACAGCTCACTCGGCCCGACCATCCAGCTTCAGGTCGAGCTGCCGACCCGGCTGGCGCGGGTGAAGACCGATCCCAACCAGCTGGAAACCGCCCTGCTCAACCTCGCCGCCAATGCGCGCGACGCCATGGCCGGCGTCGGCCATATCCGCATCACCGCCGAAGAACTGAGCCTGGCCGAGGAGCAGAACGGCTTGCCCGCCGCACGCTACGTGCGCCTGGAGCTCAGCGACAGCGGCGCTGGTATGGATGACGCGACCCTCAAGCGCGCGGTCGAGCCCTTCTTCACCACCAAGGGTGTCGGCAAGGGCACCGGGCTCGGGCTGTCCATGGTCCATGGGCTGGCCGAGCAATCCGGCGGCCGCCTGGTGCTGCGCAGTTCGCCCGGCGCGGGCACCACCGCCGAGATCTGGCTACCGGCCTTGAAAGCGGAAAACGGTCCGGCGTCGGCGCCTGCCACACCGGCGCACGAGGAGATCCCGCGGCGCACGACGAAGCCGCTGACGCTGCTGGCGGTGGACGACGACGAGCTGGTGTTGTTCAGCACCGCCGGCATCCTGGAAGCAGCCGGACATCGAGTGTTCACCGCACGATCGGCCGGCGAAGCGCTGGACCTGCTACGGGTCAACCAGGTCGACATCCTGGTCACCGACCACGCCATGCCGCTGATGAGCGGCGCGCAGCTGGCGGCCGTGGTGCGGGAAACGCGCCCGCAGCTGCCGGTTCTGCTGGTGTCCGGTTACGCCGAACTGCCCTCCACCACACCTGCGCTAGCGTTGCACCGGCTGGCCAAGCCCTTCACCCCGGAGCAGCTGCTCGACGCCATCGAGCTGCTGCGTGGCGGCTCCTGAACAGATGGCGCCGGCGTAATCGTCAGCTGCCGATCACGCTGCCGTCATCCTTGGTGATCAGCACCGTGGACGAGCGCGGGCGTGACTGGCCGTCGCTGGCCGGAAAGCTCAGCCCCGGGTGCTGCACGTTGATCCACATGGCGCGGTAGTCCGGGCTCCAGGTGATGCCGGTGATCTCGCAACCCCGCGGCCCGACCAGGAAACGCCGCACCTCGCGCGTTTTCGGATCGGCGCAGAGCAGCTGATTGGTGCCCATGGCCTGCATCACCGATTCGTCATCGTCGAAATCGGTTTCGATCCACAAGCGCCCGTCACGATCGAAGGCCAGCCCGTCCGGCGAGGAAAAGCAGTCGCCGTCGATGGTGCCGATCAGGTTGGCGGCAACCGGCCGGCCCTGGGCATCTCGCGCACCACGACGCTCGCCAGCGAGCAGGAAGACCTCCCACTGGAAACGCGTCGCCGCCGGGTCGCCGCCCTCCTCCTGCCAGCGCAGGATCTGTCCGTGCAGGTTGTTCGGTCGCGGGTTGGCCTTGTCCAGCGGCTGCTTGGTGCCGCGCCCGTCATTGTTGGTCAGGGTGACGTAGACCTCGCGGGTATCGGGATGCACCGCGACCCACTCCGGCCGGTCCATCGGCGTCGCGCCGGCGCGGTCGGCAGCGGCGCGGGCATTGAGCAGCACCTCGGCCTGGCCGGGGAAGCCGTTTTCCGCGGTCAGGCCATGCTCACCGTGCACCAGCGCCAGCCACTGGCCACTGCCGTCAGCATCGAAACGCGCGACATACAAGGTGCCCTCATCCAGCAAGCGGCGGTTGGCCGCGTCCGCACCGGGCACGTAACGGCCGCTGGGAACGAACTTGTAGACGTACTCGCCCTTGGTATCGTCGCCCGAGTAGAACGCCATGCGCCCGTCCTCGCCCAGCGACAGCACCGAACACTCGCGGCAGTAGCGGCCAAAGGCGGTGCGCTTGACCGGCGTGCTCTGCGGATCGAACGGATCGACCTCCACCACCCAGCCGAACCGGTGCGGCTCGTTGACGAAGCCGCCATGGGGTTGGCCTGCCTGCGGCGTGGCATCGAAACGCGGATCGACCGTGCCCCAGCCGTAGAGCTTGCTCATGCCGCTGCCGGCGATGCCGTAGCGGTTGTGCGAGACGCGCGCGGCAAGATCGTCGGCGTCGTGGTTGACGAAGTAGTTGTGCCAGTTCTCCTCGCAGACCAGATAGGTGCCCCAGGGCGTGAAGCCGCTGGAGCAGTTGTTCAGCGTACCGAGCACCGTCGTTCCTTCCGGATCGTCCATGGTCTGCATCGCTGCATGGCCAGCCAGCGGCCCGGCAATGGCCATCGGCGTCATGCCGGAAATGCGGCGGTTGTAGGGCGAATCCATCACCCGCTGCCATTCGCCCCGCGCGTCCTTGCGCACCTCGATCACGCTCAGGCCGTGGGCCGCCTGCTCCTTGCGCACCTGCTCCAGCGGGCGCCGGCCGGCCACTACGGCAATGCCGTCGGGATGCAGCGTCGGGTTGACGTATTCGTGATTGATGGCCAAGAGGCCACGGCTGTCGGGCGCGTCGGGGAACGGGAAGAAATGCATGCCGTCGTGGTTGTCGCCGGCCTGCTTGAGCTGGGCGTGCCAATCGTCGCTGGCATCCGGCTGCCACTCGGGTGCGTCGGCATGCACCGGATCGCCCCAGGAGAAGAACACCCGGGCGCTGTAACCCGGCGCCACCTCGACCCGGTCGAAGTGCGGGTCGAGCCGGGTCGGAATGCCTTCGAAGCCGAGCAGCGAATCGCTCCGGGTTGCAGCTCGCGCGCCGGCCATCCCACCGCCGAGAAAGGCGATGCCGGCCAGGCCCAGGCCACCCTTGAGCAGCCCGCGCCGGCGTTGATCGATCGCCTGCTGCAACGGCACGTTGCCGCTCGGATTGACCGGTTGGTCGTCATGAGCGCCCACGCTCGCGTGAAAATCGGTGAAATCCTGTTTCATCGAAAACGGTTCCTGAGTCGTAACGGCATCATTCGATGCGGTAATGGAAGGTGTTCTTTACGTCGGGCACGGCAACCGCGCGGCCGTCGACGATGCGCGGCTGGTAGCGAAAGCTCTTGGCGGCGGTGAGTGATGGGCGGATGAACAGCGGATGGCAGTCGCCGACCACTTCGGGCGAGCGCACGCGCCCGTCGACGCCCACCGTGTAGCTGACCGTGCAGGAACCCTGCAGCCCGGCGTCCAGCGCCCGTTGCGGGTAGACCGGCGGCTTCTTGGCGATCGGCAGGTACTGCCGGCTGGCAGCCTCGGCCGCTGCAGCCTGTCGTGCGCGCTCAGCCGCTTCGGCGCGTGCCGATGCCTCGGCTTCGCGCGCCGCCTGCAACCGTGCCTCTTCCTGAGCCATCCGTTCCCGCTCCTGTGCCTGTTCCTGGCGGCGTTGCTCGTCGCGCTGACGCTGCTGTTCGCGCTGGCGTTCCAACTGCTCGCGCTGCTGCTTCAGCTGCTCGGCCTTGCGCTCCTCTTCGGCGCGCTTGAAGGCCAGCTCGGCCTGCTCGAGTCGCTGCTGCTGGGCGTGGGTATCGACCTGCGGCTCGCGCGGCGGCGGTTCGACCGCGGGCTCGACGGGCGGTTCGACCGACACTGCGCTCTCGGTTGGCGCCGGCGGCGGCAGGCTGATCAACTGGGTCTGCATCACCTGGGTGGCGACCGGCATTTCCAGCGCTGGCGACCAGCTGCCGAGCAACAGCGCGAACAGTCCGGCGTGCATCCCGAGGGTCAGCAATGCAGCCCCGGCCGGACCGATCCACTGTCGCGGGACAACTTCGCTGCCATGCGCGGCGGGCGTGCTGAAGGTCATCATCACGGCTGCCCGGCTCCGGCCGGCGCCTCGGTGATCAGCCCCAGGTTGACCACCCCGCCGCGCTGCAGCTCGGCGATACCGGCGACCACGCGACCGTAGTCCGCCGCCTCGTCGGCACGGACATAGACCTGGGTGTCGCCGCGCTCGGCGATGATCGCGCCGACCTTGGCCTGCAGCTCGGCCAGGTCGACGGCGCTGTCGGTCTGGTTGTCGATGTCCAGCTCGCTGCCCAGATTCCAGTAGAAGCCGCCATCGGCCTTCACCGAGAGCGTGAGGATCTGCCGCTCGTTCTCCACCGGCAGCGCTTCGGCTGCGACCTTGGGCAGCTCGATCTTGACGCCCTGCACCAGCATCGGCGCGGTGACCATGAAGATCACCAGCAGCACCAGCATCACGTCGATGTAGGGCACCACGTTCATTTCCGCCTTGGGCCCGTGTTTGTGCTGTGGCCTGACTAGCATGGCTGTCCTCCTCAGGCGGCTGCGGCGACGTTGGGTGAAGCGGCGTGCAGGCGCCGATGCAGGCGCGCCTGCAGCTCGTTGCCGAATGCGTAGTAACGGCCGACCAGCGTCTGCCCACGGGCAGCGAAGCGGTTGTAGGCCATCACCGCGGGAATCGCCGCGAACAGGCCGATGGCCGTTGCGATCAGCGCTTCGGCGATGCCCGGCGCGACGGTCGAGAGCGTCGCCTGCTGCACCTGCGACAGGCCGAGGAAGGAGTTCATGATTCCCCACACGGTGCCGAACAGGCCGATATAGGGGCTCACCGAACCCACGGTCGCGAGAAACTGCAGGCCCTTTTCCAGACGCTCCTCCTCCTCGGCGACGGCCACGTAGAGGCTGCGCTCGACACCCTGCACCACTACATCCGGCGCGATCCCCGGCTGGCGTTGCAGCTGGGCGAATTCGCCGTAACCGGCGAGGAAGATGCGCTGCAGCGCGGCCTCGTCCGGCAACGGCTGCGCCTGACCTTCGCGATAGAGCTGGGCGAGATCGCCGCCCTGTCGGAAGCGCTGCAGGAAGCCGCGCTGCAGCCGTTCGGCGCTGCGCAACGCCACGCTGCGACGGATGATCAGGTACCAGCTCGAAACCGAGGCCAGGACCAGAATCATCATCACCGCCTGCACCACCAGGCTGGCTTCGCTGATCAGGCCCCAGACGGACATGTGCTCGAGAGTCGTTTGCATGAATCGTTTCCTCCTGCCCGACTGGGGCAGCTGCTATTGGATGGCGGGCCGGTTACCGGGCGATGACGTCAGTCCAGCCCCAGCGCATCGGCAACCGCCGACCAGGGCAGGTACTTGTAGTTCTGCGTGCCTTCAGGCATGCGCTTGCGGCCGTCCTGCACCACCAGCATGCCGCGGTTCCAGATGCCGCCGAGGTCTGCCGAGGTGACTTCCAGCCCATCGGTCTCGGACGCGCCGTCGATGCCGCGCTCGGCGTTCAGGCCGACACGGAAGGCGCCGCGTACGGCATAGGGCGCCTGGGCATCGAGCACCACATAGCTGTCGTTGCCCTGGCTGGAAATCACCAGGTAGTCGCCGCGCTCGCCGTGGTAGATGGCCAGACCTTCGATGTCGTCGTAGACCGGCCCGCCGACACCGATGACCTGTTCCGGCACCGCCGGCACCTCGGCGCGGGCATCGACCACCCACACCGCGACGTCTTCCTCGCCGACGAACAGCCGCTCGCTGCGGTCGTCGGCCACGCAACCCTCGGGCTGGCTGTCCAGCTTGAAGCGCCGCACCAGCTCGCCACGCGGCTGGCCGGAGCGACCATCGAGGCGGTACTGCAGGAAGGTGCCGTCCTTGTCGTTGGCGATGGCGTAGGTAGTGCCCTGGCGATCCTGGAACATGCACAGGCCATAGATTTCGCTCAGCGGCGTGGCGATCTCGCCGACATCGCGGAGCACCCCGCTCGCCCGGTCGATGGCGAACAGGTGCAGGCTGTTGTGATCGCGATTGCTGGCCACGGCCAGGTCCACGCGCTTGCTGCCAAGGCGGAAGCCGCTGCGCACATCGACGTTGTTCAGCCGGCCGACGCGCAGGTCCTGCACCTGACGGCCGTCGAGGTCGTACACCACCAGGCCGCCCTTCTTGTCGGTGCCGAGCACGCGACTCTGCGCCGGATCGCGCGGATGGACCCAGATCGCCGGATCATCGGCGGCATCACCCAGGCTCGGCACCGGGCCGGTCTCCACCGCGGCCGGCAGGCTTACGATCGGCTCGGCTTGCGACAGCGCGGTCGGCTGCCAGTCCAGACGGGCCAACTGCAAGCCGCGTTCGTCCGCCAGCAGCAGCTCGACGCCCTCGGCACCGCGGCGCGCGCTGATGCGTTCCGGTTCGTCGAAGCCGTCCAGTGCGATGACTTCATCGGCTTGCCAGCCGGCTTCGTTCTGCCGGTACAGATGCAGCACCGAGGCTTCGGGATCGAGCGCCAGCAGTCCGCCCGGCACCAGGCTCATGCCCGCTGCGGCATGGGTCAGGCTGCCGAACGGCTGGCGCAGATCGACCGGCTCGCGCTGCAACGGCGCCTCGGCGTCGGCAGGGTAGCGCCAGAAGCCGATGGCCTCCTCGTTGACATAGAGCTGCCCAGCCCTGTCATCGGTCTGGCAGAAGGCGCTCTGCGGCGGCAGGCTGAGCCCGCGCACGCGCCGTGCCTCACCGAGCAGGCGACCCTGGCTGCCGACCAGCCATTGCTCGCCGACACCCTCCTCGCCGAGCAGGAACAGGAAGTCGTTGCGCGCGCTGTCGCGGTACAGGCACAGCCCCTCGATGGCGAATGCAGTGCGCGGCAGGTACAGCGGCTGGCTCCAGGCACGCGCGGGATTCAGGCCGATCAGCATCGCCTGCTGGCGCTTGCGCTCGACGGTGGCGAGCAACAGGCCTTTATCGTCGACGCGATGGTCCAGCCCTTCGAAGCGCCCGGCGTGCTGGGCCAGCGTATTGCCGGTCTTGTCCAGCAGGCGCAGGCCCTGGTCATCGACCTGCACACGGTCGGCGCCAGCCCAGGGGGCGTCGCCGTTTAGCAGCTGGGCGTACTCGAGGCCGGCCAGCAGCGGTTCGCTGATGTTCAACCGGGCCGACTTCGCCGGCGTATCTGGTTGCGTGGACTGGCAGGCCGCCAATGCGATGCACAGGCCGAGCAACAGGGTTTTGGGTAGTGCGTTCATGGTGTATCCATTCAGGCTGCCGCGGGCCGGCGCCCGGCCGTAAAGGGGAACGGCGGGCACCGGAGCGGCATAGGGGTCAGAAGTGGGTCAGCGTCAGGCCGAGCTTGTAGGTCGGGCCGTACTCTTCGTACTGGGCGTTGTAGGCGTGGCGACCGCTGTAGACGTAGTAGGTCTCGTCCGTCAGGTTCAGCGCCTCGAAGGTCAGCTGCAGGCTCGGCGTGATGAAGTAGCCGGCCTTGAAGTCAACGAACAGCTGATCGTCGACATAGAGGTCGTGCGCCTCGTCGTCGATACCGGCCACCTCGTAGAGGTAGTCCGACTTGTAGTTGGCAGCCAGGCGCAGGTTGAGCCGGTCGTTCTCCCAGCCGAGCATCAGGTTGCCGACCGTGTCGGAGTGGTTCGGCAGGTCGATGCTGCGCTGCATACCCTGCCCCTCGATGTCCGCGTCGGACTGGCTGAAGGTGGCGTTGGCGCCCAGCAGCAGGCCATTCCACGGCGCCGGCAGCCAGTCGAGCTTCTGCGAGTAGGCCAGCTCCAGGCCGTAGAGCTTCGCGCTGCTGCCGTTCTGGAAGCTCAGCGCTTCGTCGAACGCGGCCCACTGGCCGGTGCCGGCCAGGTCGGTGTTGTAGATGAAGTTGTCGATGTCCTTGTAGAACAGGTAGGCCGAGACCACGCCGGCGCGGCCCATGTAGTGCTCGATGCCGAGGTCGTAGTTGATCGATTCCAGCGGTTTGAGATCGGGGTTGCCGAACTCGGCTGCGTCGTCTTCGATGACGAAACCGGGCGCCAGCTGGCCGAAGGTCGGGCGCACCACGCTGTTGGTCCAGGCGGCGCGGATCATGGTGTCGTCGGTGAGCTGGTAGCGTACGTGCAGCCCGGGCAGCCAATGGTGGTAGTCATTGCTGCTGGGGATGGACTCGAACTGACCGTCGCGCAGGCCGGTGCCCTTGGCGCTGAAGCGCGTGCCTTCGTAGCGCAGGCCAGCGATGACGCGCCAGCGGTCGATGTCCACGGTGTTCATCAGGTAGGCGGCGTTGATGTCCTCGTGCATGTCGAAGTCATTGATGCGCGACTCCTCCTCATCGTAGAACTCGCTGGCATCGAGACCGCCAATCGCGCCCTCGATGGCCGAGGCGCTGATGCCTGGGCCGAAGCGGCCGAGCGCGTAGTCGACGTTGCCGCCCTGGAAATCGGCCAGGGTCAGGTCGTCGAAATCGTCGTACTTCCAGACTTCGTTATCGTTGTCCTTGTGCCGGCGGCTGAGCTTGCCGCCGAACTTGGCCTGCGCGGCGTAACCCTGGATGTCGTACTCACGCGCAAGGTCCAGGCGGATGTTCTTCTCGCGGTCACGGGTGTCGCTTTTCTCCCACTCCACTTCATCCAGCTCGAAGGACGCCGGGTCGTAGAAGGACGAATCGATCATCAGGCGCGGCTTGCGGCTGCTGGAGAAACCGGCATCGGCGAAATCGCCCTCGAAGGTCGCGCTGGCGATGCCGCCCGGATTGCGCTCGCGCGACTGGCTGTAACCGGCCTGCCCGCTCAGGGTCCACAGGCCCATCATGCGTTCACCGCCGAACACGTAGGACTGCACGGTCTGGGTGTCCTCGCGGGACTTCAGCTCGCGCCAGCCCTCGGCGTCACCGGTCTCGCCCGGCAGCTGCGAATCCTCGAAGGCGACACCGGCGGCGTTACGCGTTTCGGTGTCCTTGAAGCGGCTGTACAGCGTGCGCAGGTAGTAGCTGCTGACATCGTCCGGCTTGTAGTCGAAGTTCAGCCCGAAGCCGGTGCGCTCGCGGGTGATCGCGTAGTCGCGCTGCTCGAGTTCCTCCAGCCGCGCGCCGTCGTCGGCAAAGTCCCACTTGCCGCCGGTCTCGACGTTGTCCGAGCCGAAATCGCGCTCCTGCCAGCTGACGGCCGCGGCGACGCCGAAATTGTCGACGCCATCGCCCAGGCTGAAGCGGTTGCTGATGGCGCCGGAGAATTTCGGGCTGGTCTTGTCGACGTTGTCGTCATAGCTGCCCTCACCGCTGAGGCTGTAGAACAACCCGTCATGGTCGAAGGCCGACAGGCTCTGTACCTCGATGGTGCCCCCCAGAGAGTTGGCATCCATGTCCGGCGTCAGGGTCTTGACCACCGACAGCGACTGCACCAGCTCCGATGGCAGCACGTCGAGCGCCACGGCACGGCGATCGCTCTCCGGCGATGGGACCAGGGTGCCATTGATGGTGACGCTGTTCAGGTCCGGCGCGATGCCGCGCACGCTGACGAAACGCCCTTCGCCCTGGTCGCGCTCGACCGAGATGCCCGGAATGCGCTGCAGCGCCTCGGCGGCGTTGTCGTCCGGCAGCTGGCCAATGCCATCGGCGTGAACGACGCTTTCGACACTGTCGGAATTGCGCTGGTCCTTCAGTGCCTCGTCGATGCTGACGGCCTGGCCGATGACCTCGACGTGCTCCATGACCAGCGGCTCCTCAGCCCAGGCCGAACCGGCGCTGACAGCCAGGGCCAGCAGGCTGATGCGGAATCCTGCATGGCGGATGCCGCTGCGGTATGTGTTCATGAACGATTCCCCCGAATGGTGTTTGCCGGGTCCATCCCGGAACTGCAGCGGACGGTAGGTGGGGGATATGGCGGTTCTGTGACAGGGGATTTGGGGAGGGGTTGGAAAGGTGGGTTTTGGGGGATTTTGGAGGTGGGGTTGAGCTGATATGACCTGTTTTCAAAGCGAGCTGCGCGCCAGAGCCGTTTTTTGAAGGGGGCGAAAGATCCTGTTTCGCCCTGCTGGGCGAGTCACTTTTTCCAGACGCGGAAAAAGTAACCAAAAACGCTTTGCCCCTGCATACGGCCCCGCGCTACGCGCGGGGTTCGTTCGCTACATCGCTGCTCCAGGGGTCGGCTTACAAGGGCCATCCATGGCCCTTTAAGCCTTTCGCCGCATCCATGCGGCTCACCCCCTTACACAGCGATTCCGCTCACCCTCCTGAAGGGGCGTCGGGTGTCGCCTGATGGTCACTGCAAGTAAAAGCCGGGGAGCACTCCTTGCAATCCGATCCAAGCTCCTACGAGGAGAACCTGCGCCAATCATGGCGCTGGAAAGCCAAAGTTTGACCTCCAGCACCGGAGCGTGGGATCCACAAACCAGTTGATACCGCGCCGCTTCGGGACATTGCACTGACTAAACAGCAACGCCAATCGCCCCTTTCAGGAGGCTGAGTGCAATCGTTGCGTA